>CAWKLX010000003.1:577500-677199 GCA_963850605.1 uncultured Alphaproteobacteria bacterium
TGGCTAAGTGGGAAAGGATGTGGAGATTCCAAAACAACCAGGAGGTTGGCTTAGAAGCAGCCATCCTTTAAAGAAAGCGTAATAGCTCACTGGTCTAATAGAAACTCTGCGCCGAAAATGTAACGGGGCTCAAGCCAGTTACCGAAGCTGTGGGTTCTTGCTTTAGGGACGAGCGGTAGCGGAGCGTTCCGTAGGCCTGTGAAGGGATAGCGGGTGACCGGTCCTGGAGGTATCGGAAGTGCGAATGCTGACATGAGTAGCGACAAACAGAGTGAGAAACTCTGTCGCCGAAAGTCCAAGGGTTCCTGCGCAAGGTTAATCCGCGCAGGGTGAGCCGGCCCCTAAGGCGAGGGCGAAAGCCGTAGTCGATGGAAACCAGGTTAATATTCCTGGGCCTGCTAGAAGTGACACGTGTGATATGTTGTCAGTGCTTAACTGGATTGCACTGGCTTTTGGATCACTTCAGGAAACAGCTCTAGCGTATAGACCGTACCCTAAACCGACACAGGTGGACTGGTAGAGCATACCAAGGCGCTTGAGAGAACGATGCTGAAGGAACTAGGCAAATTGCTCGCGTAACTTCGGGATAAGCGAGCCCCGTTCGTGGGCAACCATGGGCGGGTGGCACAAACCAGGGGGTAGCGACTGTTTAGTAAAAACACAGGGCTCTGCGAAGTCGAGAGACGACGTATAGGGTCTGACGCCTGCCCGGTGCCGGAAGGTTAAGAGGAGGTGTGCAAGCACTGAATTGAAGCCCCGGTAAACGGCGGCCGTAACTATAACGGTCCTAAGGTAGCGAAATTCCTTGTCGGGTAAGTTCCGACCTGCACGAATGGCGTAACGACTTCCCCACTGTCTCCAGCATCGGCTCAGCGAAATTGAATTCCCCGTGAAGATGCGGGGTACCCGCGGTCAGACGGAAAGACCCTATGAACCTTTACTGCAGCTTTGCAGTGGCATTAGGAGAGTGCTGTGTAGGATAGGTGGGAGGCATTGAAGCATGGGCGCTAGCTTGTGTGGAGCCAACCTTGAAATACCACCCTGAACTCTTCTGATGTCTAACCATGCGCCGTCATCCGGCGCTGGGACCCTGCATGGTGGGCAGTTTGACTGGGGCGGTCGCCTCCCAAAGAGTAACGGAGGCGCGCGATGGTGGGCTCAAGCCGGTCGGACATCGGCTGTTGAGTGCAATGGCATAAGCCCGCCTGACTGCGAGAGCGACAGCTCGAGCAGAGACGAAAGTCGGCCATAGTGATCCGGTGGTCCCGCGTGGAAGGGCCATCGCTCAACGGATAAAAGGTACTCTAGGGATAACAGGCTGATCTCCCCCAAGAGTCCACATCGACGGGGAGGTTTGGCACCTCGATGTCGGCTCATCACATCCTGGGGCTGGAGCAGGTCCCAAGGGTTCGGCTGTTCGCCGATTAAAGTGGTACGTGAGCTGGGTTTAGAACGTCGTGAGACAGTTCGGTCCCTATCTGCCGTGGGTGTAGGAGACTTGAGAGGATTTGTCCCTAGTACCGAGAGGACCGGGATGAACGTACCACTGGTGCACCGGTTGTCGCGCCAGCCGCATCGCCGGGTAGCTATGTGCGGACGGGATAACCGCTGAAAGCATCTAAGCGGGAAACCCACCTCAAAACCAGGTCTCCCTGAGGGCCGTGGTAGACCACCACGTTGATAGGCCAGGTGTGGAAGTGCCGCGTAGGTCATGCAGCTAACTGGTCCTAATCGCCCGATAGGCTCTAGGACAGTTGTCGGCGTCAGCCATCAGTCGTCAGAGAAATCCGACGCTGAGCAACGATCACGACCCACCATGCATAGAAGCAAGACACGTCTTACCGGTCGTCGACACTCAGGGTCGGTCATCGGACAGGACATCACGTCCGGTGCACGATCTGGCCTGTCATAGTTCACCAGAACCTGCGGCTGTTACTTTGCGTCATCTTGTCTGATGACTGGTAGCCGACTGCCGACAACCGTCCAAGTGTCTTGGACGACCTGGTGGCCATTGCGGGGAGCCTGCACCCGATCCCATCCCGAACTCGGCCGTGAAAATCCCCAGCGCCTATGATACTATGTCTCAAGACATGGGAAAGTCGGTCGCCGCCAGGTCTTCCAAAATACTGACCAGTCATCGGTAATCGGCGTCGGTCATCAGACATAGGCCTATCCGATGACCAAGCAGCCGAAAACCCTCAACCTAACGCGGGATGGAGCAGCCCGGTAGCTCGTCAGGCTCATAACCTGAAGGTCGTTGGTTCAAATCCAACTCCCGCAACCACACGCACACACAACAACCCATCCACCCCGGCACAAACGAAGCCTAATCCGAAGCGTAACGCTCCGGGCGCTGTCTCGACCGGAGCATCTGACCTGAGCCGGAACGTCCCTCCAGTCAGAAGTAGAGTCCTCGGTTGCCTTGACCTTCACCCAAAAGCCCCTCCACCCAGAATGAGACCTCTCGGCACTTCATCGGCCGGGGTTAACCCCGGCCGATGAAGCAAATTCGGCCGGCGTTCGGTGCCCCAGGGAGGTGTGAGGACGGGACTTATTGTAGTCCCGGCGCCGCGCCTCGATCTTGGCCCGGGCATCCGCCAAGCTCAAGAACCAATGCGCGTTTAGGCACTCGTCCCGCAGCCGGCCGTTGAAGCTTTCCACGAACGCATTGTCCGTCGGCTTGCCTGGCCGGGAGAAGTCCAGCGTCACCTGATGCTGGTAAGCCCAGTGATCCAGCACACGCGAGATGAACTCCGGGCCGTTGTCCACCCGGATCTTCGTCGGTGGCGTTCCGCGCTGATTGGCCAGGCGTTCCATCACGCTCACCACCGCGTCACCCTTCAATCCCTGGTCGACCTCGATTGCCAGGCATTCTCGCGTTTAGGCATCCACCACTGTCAGCGCACGAAAGCCTTGGCCATCAAATAGCGCGTCGGACACAAAATCCATCGCCCATATCTCGTTCGCACCTGTCGGCCTTTCCCGCTCCAAACAACGCGCCGCCGTGACATGCCGGCGTGGACGCTTGTTGCGAAGGTGCGAGCCCCCTTCCCGGTAAAGTCGCTGGACACGCTTGTGGTTCACCGCCCAACCCTCCCGCCGCAGCAATAGGTGAATGCGTCGGTAGCCATACCGAGCGCGAACCAACGCCATCTCGCGCATCTGCTGGCGGAGAGGGACCTGCTCGTCGCGGATCGGCTGATAGCGATGTGTCGATTGATCAAACCGCATCGCTTGCAGCCGCGGCGTTCGCTTACCCGGTAGCAGTCCTTCAATCACTGGATGATCGCGCGCCGCCGAGCAGGCCTCAGGCTTTTTTGCCAGCACGTCCTGCAGCATCGACTTTTCCAGGCTCAAATCCGCCACCAAACGCTTCAGCTTGAGATTCTCCTCCTCCAGCTGGCGCAAGCGCCGCAGCTCAGTGGCTCGACGGGATATGCTGCTGCGACTCGTTCAGTCTTGTGCGATCAATTCTAGGGACGGATTGGGTTAAGAGTGGGCGCAGGGATCGCGCGGGCGGGGAGTGTCGGAGGAGCAGGTCGCGGAAGGCTTGCGAAGGTTTGGTCAGCCGGCGATCGTTGCGGTGCAATACATACCACTGCCGCATGATGGGAAAGCCCGAAACCGGCAGTGCGGTCAACCGGTGGGTTTCCAGTTCCAGTTCGATGGTTTGCGCGGGCACGATACCAAGGCCGAGTGAGGCTTGAACGGCCTGCTTGATCGCCTCGTTGGTGCTGAACTCGCCCCCGGGGCGGAAATCCACTTTATGGACCGCGAAATACCGCTCCACTGCTGCGCGCGTACCTGATCCTATCTCTCGCATCAGAAAAACCTCTTCAGCGAGCTGTTTAAGCTCCACCGTCCCGCACATTGCGAGGCGGTGACCATAAGGCGCGATCACGACAAGTGGATTATCCATAAAGTGCTGGGCGGCTACCAGGGAGTCCTCGGGTGGCTGGCCGGTTATGGCCAGATCAGTGCGATTTTCCGCGATCGCGGCCAGCGCCGCCTCGCGGTTGACGACGCTCAGGCTGATCCGCACCCCCGGGTAGCGGGTTGTAAATGCGCCAATTACGGTCGGCAGGAAGTAGGTGGCCGTCGACACGGCGGTGAGCCGCAACAGGCCCCTCTCCAGGCCGCGGAATTCCTCCATGGCCTCGGACATCTCCACGGTCTGTGCCCAAATCTGGGCCGCGTGGCTGCGGAGCTCCTGGCCGGCCTCGGTCAACACCATCCGCTTGGCCACGAGTTCCACCAGCTTCAGACCGATCTGATCCTCTAACTGCTTGATTTGCATTGAAACCGCGGGTTGGGTCAGCAGCAACTCGCCGGCCGCACGCGATATGGAGCCGTGGCGGGCAACCGTCTCAAAAATCTTCAACTGCCGCAAGGTGACGTGCACAATGTTCTCCCCTTGGCCGGCGGGTGTTCCCCCGCATCAGCCGGGCTGATACCAGCATAAACACTTCTGAATAAACAGCCCGCACAACCTCCGCTACAGGGTGTCGGCGACAGCAAGAAATTCGCGGGAGTAGCTCATGGCAGCCAAGACTTACGAGGCCGGTGTCAAGGATTACCGCAAGACATACTGGACTCCCGACTATGTTCCTCTCGATAGCGATTTGCTGGCCGTCTTCAAGATTGTCGCACAGGCGGGCGTGCCGCATGAGGAGGCAGCCGCCGCCGTTGCTGCAGAAAGCTCCACCGGCACCTGGACCACTGTGTGGACTGACCTGCTGACCGACCTCGACTACTATAAGGGGCGGGCGTATCGGATTGAGCCGGTGCCGGGCGACCCCAACGCGTTCTATGCCTTCATCGCCTACCCGCTCGACCTGTTCGAGGAAGGATCGGTCGTCAACGTGCTGACCTCGCTGGTCGGCAACGTGTTCGGCTTCAAGGCGGTGCGCAGCCTGCGGTTGGAGGACATCCGCTTTCCGCTCGCCTATGTGAAAACCTGCGGCGGACCGCCGAACGGCATCCAGCTCGAGCGTGACCGGCTGAACAAGTACGGGCGCCCGTTCCTGGGCTGCACGATCAAGCCGAAGCTCGGCCTATCGGCGAAGAATTATGGCCGCGCGGTGTACGAGTGCCTGCGCGGCGGCCTGGATTTCACCAAGGACGACGAGAACATCAACAGCCAGCCCTTCATGCGCTGGCAGCACCGGTTCGAGTTCGTCATGGAGGCGGTGCACAAGGCCGAGCAGGAAACCGGCGAGCGCAAGGGCCACTATCTGAACTGCACCGCGCCTACGCCGGAGGAAATGTACAAGCGCGCCGAATTTGCCAAATCGCTCGGTGCGCCCATCATCATGCATGACTTCCTCACGGCCGGCTTCACCGCCAATACCGGGCTGGCGAACTGGTGCCGCGAGAACGGCATGCTGCTGCACATTCACCGTGCGATGCATGCCGTGCTGGACCGCAACCCGCTGCACGGTATCCATTTCCGTGTGTTGACCAAATGCCTCCGCCTGTCCGGCGGCGATCACCTCCATTCCGGCACCGTGGTCGGCAAGCTGGAAGGCGACCGCGAGGCGACCATTGGCTGGGTGGATCTGATGCGCGAGCCGTTCATCCCCGAAAACCGCGCGCGCGGTATCTTCTTCGACCAGGATTGGGGTCCGATGCCGGGCGTGATGCCGGTCGCTTCCGGTGGCATCCATGTGTGGCACATGCCGGCGCTGACCGCGATCTTTGGTGACGACGCCTGCTTCCAGTTCGGCGGCGGAACGCTCGGCCACCCTTGGGGCAATGCCGCCGGCGCGCACGCGAATCGCGTGGCGCTGGAAGCCTGCGTCGAGGCCCGCAATCAGGGTCGCCAGGTGGAGCGCGAGGGCCGCGAGATCCTGGCCGAGGCGGCCCAGCATTCGCCCGAGCTGCGGGTCGCCATGGAGACCTGGAAGGAAATCAAGTTCGAGTTTGACACGGTTGACAAGCTGGATACCGGCAGCCCCGCACTGCGCGCCGCCTGATCGCACCTGAACCGGAGAAACCCAGATGTCCGAAACACTCGCCTATAAAGTCACCGAGCGGCGCAGCGAAACCTTCTCCTATCTACCGCCTATGACGCCGGACCGCCTACGCAAGCAGATCGCGTATCTGATCAATCAGGGTTGGAGCCCGGCCATCGAATATACCGAGCCGGAGAAAGCGTTTTCCAGCTTCTGGTATCTTTGGAAGCTCCCATTCTTCGGTGAACGCTCGGTGGATAAGATTCTGTCCGAGTTGGAGGCGTGCCACCGCACCAATCCGGGCATGCACGTCCGCCTGCTCGGTTACGACAACTATAGTCAGAGCCAGGGTACCGCCTTCGTCGTTTATCGCGCCGGCGCGCGCTGAAGGAACTGACTGTGGCAACGATCGACGCACTATCCGGCCGGGCCGTGGCCATCGCGCGCCGGCAAGCCATGTCGGCTGGCAAAGCGGCGCTTCCACCACCGGCCGAGCGCGTGCGCGACGGCCAGCGTAGTGCGAGCACGCCAGCGGTGGCGAGCACGTCACCGGCCATGAGCATGACGCGGTCCGTTGTTGCATCGCCGCCACCATCGATGCCGGTTGCGACACCTTCCCGAATCGCGGCCTCCGGGCTGACGGGCCGAGACGCGTCCCTAGAACGCCGCCGCCTGCTCTCGGCCGGGAAAGCCGCCGTCGGCGCTACGCCGCAGCCGCCAATGGCCGATCTGTCGGCGATGGCCGCTAGTCTGCCAGCGCGTGACGTTAGCCGTGCGCGCCGCACGGCGCTCAGCCAGCTGGGCAAACCCGAGATGGAACCGACTGCTGCCGGTGGTGGGACGCTTGTTCCAGCCCCACGCGCAGTGGATGGCCCGATGGGTGGCCAGCGTGTGACCAGTTCGCGGATCGGCAGTGGCCAATCCGTCACCGGGGGCCAGCGCGGCACCGTGCAGCCGGTCTCGGGCACCCAGTATGTTGTTGTCGGTGACAGCGCTTCGTCGCGTGTCGCCGGCCCAAAAGTGGGGTTTGCGAAGACCGCAACCGGACTGACCGTTTCCGGTACAATGGTGCGTAGTGCGGTGGCGATCACGGGCGACGAAGCCGGGTCGGCTTCGGTGACAGGCCGCGTGGACCAATCCCCGGCCGATGACATGACCGCACGCAGCCAGGGTGGCAGTGTGCCGACGCAGTTTCCTCGACCGCCCAATTTCGGCGCGGTTGCGTTGAGCGGCGCCGGCTCCTCCGGCTCGCGCGAACGCCGGCGCGAACGCCTGGCGGAAACCACCGAGAACGGCATCGCTATTACTGGGACCGCATTCGGCAAGAGCTCGAAGGTAACGGGTGACCAGGGCGGCGCCACGCGCAACGTGACCGGCAACCAGTTCATGGGTCCCGTGCGGCGGCAGGCGCCATCCGGCCAGCCGGTGCCGCAAGCGGCGGAGCAGGCCGGGCGTAAGCTGAGCGTGGCGCAGAGCTGGGGCGGGCAAAGTGTTTCCGGCCTGGATGTGGAGCAGAACAAGCGCGTAACGGGCGACGAGGCCGGCAGCAACGCCGCACTGACCGGCAGCCAGTATGTCGCCCCGGCCGCTATGGGCGGACCCGGCGGGGCCGAGACGGCGACAAGCAGGCGTTTGGCCGCACGAGCCAGCCGGGCGGTCACCGGCAACACGGCCAAGCACGCCGAAGGTGTCACCGGCACCGCACGTGGCGCCGGCCGCGACGTTACCGGTACCGCCTATTACCGCACCGAGGCGGAGCCGGCCGCCGTGTCCGCCAACCCGGTGGCCGAGCTGGACAATCGGTTTTCCATCCGCACGCCGCAGCGTTCGGCCCACCTCTCCCCCCCTCGCCACACGGAGGAGGAGCGGATCACCGGCTCGTTCGCGGCGGGCGGCGGCAAGCTGACGGGCAATGTCGAGTTCCAGATGCGCCGCCGTGCGGCCGAAGCGGGCAAGCCCGTCGCCAGCACGCAAATCAGCGGCGAGGGCAGCGGCAAAGGCACGGCCATCACCGGCAACGCCTGGTCGAACAAGGGTCGCGTGACCGGTGTGGACGGCAACTTCTCCTCCGCCCGCAATCCCACTGAGAGAGGCCCGAAGGCCAAGCCGTTCGCCGGTTCGTCCACCTTCAAGACGGAGGCCAAGACACAGGAAACGAGCCAGCTCGTCACCGGGTCGTTCTCGAAAACGGGCGCCCGCGTCACCCTGTCCGGCGGGGCGCAGACCTGATGGCCCGCAACCCCCTGACGGCCCCGCGCCGCAACACCCCGCCGGTCGTCGCCTGGCAGCGTCTGGCTGCGGAGTCGCCCCGAACCACCCTGGTGCCAGCGTCCTCCGCGCCCGCGCCGTCCTGGAATTCCGCCCCCGAGCCGCAGTTGTTTGCGCCGCGCAGCACGTATCAGCCGGCTGGCGGGCATCCTTTCGCCGATCCGGCGATCAGCGATGCGCTGCGCCGGCAGACCCAGGCAATCGACTCGGCTTTCGGACGGATCGAGCCAACGCTGCTGCGTTTGGCGCCACGCCATTACGACGAGGATTTTCCTCAGGTCGCGGTGCGCGAGTTGCGCGAGATAGGTATCGAGATTTCTCCTAGCCTGTTCGCAGCCCATGTGATGGCGCCACTCAACATGCGCTTTCTGCACGCGCGCTGCGTCATTGGCACGTTCTGCCGCTTCGTACGCGATGGCGGGGGGCGGCAACCAACACGGCAAAGCGACGGCGAGGACGCGGCGACGCTGATCCGGCAGTGGGGTTTTCACGCGATCGACGTGTCGCCCTGCGCCGATGGCCGCCTGTCCGGCCTGATGGATCACATCCTACGCATACCGCCTTCCGTCGTCGCCTTTCGCGAATCCTATGCCGGGGCGCTGTTCAACCTCACCGAAGGACTGCGTAACTGGGAGACGGTTGAGCTGCATCGCTGGCGCGAAGGCCGTCCAAACGCCGCCAGCGAACCCACCGCGTTCCTCAAAATCGGTGTCTATCATTTTTCCAGTGCGGACCCCTGGCACCAGGGGTGTGCCGCGCATGGCAGCGACACGGGGCGCGCGGCCGGTGCGCTGCTGGAGCGGCTGGACCAGTTCGCGCAGGCAGTGCGCAATGTGCACGGTGCGTCGGCCGGCGTGGCAACGCTGCTCGTGGGTGTCGATACCGATACGGACGCGATCCGCGTGCACGTGCCGGATTCATCTGGCCGCATGTCAGTGGACCGTTTCGTCGATAGCCTGAAAGTCTTTGGCCAGACTGCATCGATGTCGCGCGACGCGGCCAAGGAAGCGGTGCGTGCCGCGGTCGCGGAGTGCGCCGGCGTGGGCGCGTCCGACCGCGCAACCGAGGGCATGCGCTGGTTCTGCGGCTACCTGGTGAAGAACAACATCGCCCAGGTTGACGTGGTGCAGCGCGAGATGGGCGGCCGCCACAAGGATGCCGGCCACACCGAACGGCTGATCGTGGTGGGCGACGCGCTGGACGATCTGCAATTGCGCAATCTCGCGTTCCAGGCACAGATGGAAACGGTTGAGGAAGGTGCGGCCGACCTGGACATCGGCGTATCCGTCCTGCGCCACACCCACGAGACGCCGGGGCTTGCTATACCCGTACTGGTCTATTTCGAACACGACCCGCGCTTGCCGGGCTCCGCCGCCCGCGCCGAATACAAGGCGCGCCGGATGATGACGGCGGTGATCGCGCGCTACGCATCGTTAGCCTCGCGGAAAAAACTGTTCGTGCAGGCGGCGCTGCGTGCCGCGGACGGTGCGGACATGCGCATCATCGATCCCACGCGCGATGCGTTGGAAAGCCTGGAGGATGTGGCATGAAGATCTGTCAGGTGGAGGGCACGCTGGTGGCGACCGCGCGCATCGCGGGCCTGCAGAATCGTAGGCTGCTGATCGTCAAGGAGCGCGGCGCGTCGGGCAAACAGGTGGCCGTCGATCCGATCGGCTGTAAGCCCGGAGATTGGGTGATCGCGGTGGGCAGTTCGGCCGCGCGCGATGCGGCCGGCAGCAAGGATTACCCGAGCGACCTCACTATCGTCGGCATTATCGACTACTGGGACGAGCAGTCCGGCCGCGCGGTGCAGACGACAGAGAAGCAAGCGCCGGAAAAATCGGGAGCGCTGGCCAATGCAGATTAGCCGCGTCGTGAGTGATCTGGTCACCAGCAAGCGCGTGGCCTCGCTCTCCACCAGATCGTTGCGCGTGGTGGAAGACCATCGCGGCAACTACGATGTCGTCGTGGACCCCGTGGGCACCAAGCCCGGGGATTACGTCATCACCATCGGCTACTCCGCCGCGCGTACCGCGGCGGGCGATCCGACCATCACCACCGATCTGACGATCGGCGGGATTATCGACCACTGGGACGAGGAACGCTGGCGCAACTAGCCCCGGGTGCATGACCAACACAGGAGAACAGAGACATGGCAAACGAGAAGATGGGTATTGCGCTCGGCATGATCGAGACGCGCGGTCTGGTGCCGGCCATTGAGGCGGCCGACGCAATGACCAAGGCGTCCGAAGTGCGGCTGATCGGCCGCCAGTTCGTGGGCGGCGGCTACGTGACCGTTCTGGTGCGCGGCGAGACGGGCGCGGTGAACGCGGCCGTGCGCGCCGGTGCCGATGCGTGCGAGCGGGTGGGTGATGGCCTCGCGGCTGCGCACATCATTGCAAGGCCGCATTCGGAAGTGGAGCAGGTGTTGCCAACGCCTGACTTCGGGCGCATCGAGGGTGGACAGGGCCCGCAGCGGATCGCCTCCGGCGATTAAGTTGAGAGCTTCTTTCTCGAAAGAAAGAAGCAAAGAACCTTTCGCAAGGCTAACACGGACTAAACCGATCAAGTTTTTTGGTCCTTTTTTCAAAAAGGACCGCTGTCTTAATCTGTTGGGAGAAACTGACATGGCCGAAAGATTTGGTATCGCCTTGGGAATGATCGAGACGCGCGGCCTGGTGCCCGCAATCGAAGCGGCCGACGCTATGACGAAAGCCTCGGAAGTGCGCCTCATCGGCCGCCAGTTCGTAGGCGGCGGCTACGTCACCGTCTTGGTGCGCGGTGAGACCGGCGCGGTGAACGCTGCCGTTCGTGCCGGTGCGGATGCGTGCGAGCGGGTGGGTGACGGCCTGGCCGCCGCGCACATCATTGCGAGGCCGCATCACGAGGTCGAACAGATCCTGCCGCGCTACCCCGAGGGCGAGTTCCTGCCGTCGGAAGTCGCCGCACAGTGATGCTGAGGAGGTGACACCATGGCAGAGACACTGACCGTGCCGCCCGGCTGGAAGCTCGTTGCCCATCCGCCCTCGCTGTTCCGGCGCTACGAGTTCGCCTCGTACGCTGAAACGCGCGAGTTCCTGGACGGGCTGACGCTGCTCTCGGAGGAGACGCTGCTGTTTCCCGATCTTGGCTTCGGCAAGACCTATGTGAACGTCACATTGCGTGCCGAAGGCGGGGCGCCAAGTCCGGCCGATCTGGACTACGCGGCGCGCGTCGCGATGCTGGCGGAAGCGTCGTTATCGTGAGCCCCGCAGGCAAGCCCGGCCGAACGCCCGTCACGGGCGATGCCCCGGGACCGACCGTGACCGCCGATCTCAGCGAGCCGGCTACACCGGTGGCTGTCGCGCCGAGGCAGGCGCCTAAGCCGGGGGCCAAGGCGGGCGAGGCGTCCGCGCCCCCACGCGCGACAACCTCCGATCCGTGGAAGAACCTGCACCCGGGGCGCGTCTGGCCCGATTAAAATCCATCAGCTGACAGGGAGGCAACAAGCGCAATGACGCTTCCGACGGTCGATGTCGCGGTCAACGTGGTGCGCGGGCAAGACGGCCGTGTCCTGCTGGCCGAACGCACGGCCCGGCAGGTAGCCGCGGGTTTTTGGGAACTGCCGGGCGGCAAAATCGACCCCGGCGAGACCCCGGCACAGGCGGCAGCCCGCGAGCTTGAGGAGGAAATCGGCATCGTAGCGACCGGCCTGTCGCCTTGGATCACCTACGAGCATGCCTTCCGCACCAAACGCGTGCGCCTGCATCTCTTTCAGGTCGCGGGATGGCGCGGTACGCCGCATGGCCGGGAAGGCCAGCGTCTCGCCTGGGTCGATCCCGTGGCGCCCGCGGTCGCACCCGTGCTGCCCAGCAACGATCGCGCCTTGGCCACAATCGGCCTGCCCCGGATCATGCTGGATGTCGATGTGCTCGGCACCAACCCGAACGACCTGCATGCCGAGCTTGCCGGGCAGGCGTACCTTGTAAGATTGCATCTGCCCGCCGGCGCCGACAACCAGCGCCTCGGCCTCGCACGCCGCCTCGCCAGCATCGCAAACGGCCGTGGTGCACGTGTGCTGCTGTCGGGCGCCCCGGGAGATGCGCGGCGGGCCGGCGCGGAAGGCGTGCACACCGGCGCCGCCGAACTGGCGCGCATGGCGGCCCGCCCAATGGTCCCGCTCTGGTCCGTCTCCTGCCATGACGCGGCAGAGCTGAGGCGGGCGGCTTCACTGGGCGCCGACCTGGCCATCGTATCTCCGGCGCTCGCCGGCCAGGCCTCGTGTGGCCGGCCGCCGCTGGGTTGGGACGCGATACGGCGGCTCGCCGCCGCGGCCGCCATGCCGGTCTATGCCAGCGGCGGCGTATCGCTTGCTGATCTGCCGCGCGCGCAGGAAGTGGGCTGCGCCGGAATTGTGCTTGGCTACGGTCAAACCGCGACACGCCACTGACATCTCTTCAACGAGGACGACATGGTCTCGACAGCTCTCTGGCTTTCACTCGCCGGTCCGCTCGCCCTGGCCGCCGTCGCGCTCTACGCACGCCTCGCCGGCGGCATGGCGGTCGACCAGGTCAACAGGGCGGCAGCCTACGCCTCGATTTTCGCTTTGGCGGTGGCGGTGGCCGACGCCGTGTGCGTTTGCGCAAACGGCAAATTGCACACGCCGTTGATAGGTGCTGGAGGTATTGGAGCGAGCCTCTATCTGGATACGTTGAGTGTTGCGATCTTCTGCCTCGTCGCGTTCATCGGCGTCATCGTCGTCGCTTACAGCCGAAATTACATGGAAGGCGACCCGGGACAGGTACGGTTCACCGGCACACTGTGCGCCACGCTGTCGATCGTGTTGATGATCAGCTTGTCCGGCAACCTTTTCCTGTTTTCGCTGGCCTGGATCGGCACCAGCCTGGGGCTGAACCGCCTGCTGGTATTCTATCCCGAGCGGCAGGCCGCGCTGTTGGCCGCGCGCAAGGAATTCATCGCGAGCCGTGTGGGCGACCTCGCGCTTCTCGCCGCGTGCATCATCGTTTATCGTACGTTCGGCAGCCTCGATTATGCCGATATCTTCGCTGTCGCACGTAAGATGCATGCGGAAGACGCGGTCCCGGTTGCGCTGAACACGGTAGCTCTTCTGCTGGTGGTCACCGCGCTGCTGAAATCGGCGCAGTTTCCGTCCCACGGCTGGCTGGTCGAAGTCATGGAGACGCCGACGCCGGTATCAGCGCTGCTGCACGCCGGCATCATCAACGCGGGCGGCTTCCTGGTCCTGCGTTTTGCCGATTTCGTGGCACTTTCTTTGCCGGCGCTCGATACGCTGGCGATCATTGGTGGGTTTACCGCATTGTTCGGCTCCGTCGTCATGCTGACGCAGACGTCGATCAAAGTGTCTCTCGCGCATTCCACCGTTGCCCAGATGGGTTTCATGATGCTGGAATGCGGGCTGGGTGCATTTCCCGCGGCCTTGCTGCATATCCTGGCGCACTCGCTGTATAAGGCGCACGCATTCCTCTCCTCGGGCAGCGTCATCGACATCGCGCGCGCTTCCTGGACGCCCAGCCCCGGCGGCAAGCCGCATCCGGCGCGGCTGATCATTTCCATTGGCGCCGTGCTGCTGGTAACCCTCGTTGTCAGCACGATCTTCGGTGCGACCATCACCGCCAAGCCGGGCGTATTCGGACTGGGCGCGGTGCTGTTGCTCGCATTGGTTCACCTGATCGCCAACGGCATTGACGAGCGGCCGAACTCCTACGTGATCGGGCGCACGCTGCTGTTCTCCGGCATCGCGGCCTGCGCTTATTTCGGGCTGCAGTTCGGTTCGGAAGTGATGATGCGGACAACCCTGCCGGTGGCACAGGCCGCGCGCGGACCGCTCGGGGTCGCCATCGTAGCCGCAGTCATCCTGTCCTTCGCCCTGGTGGTGTTCCTGCAGGGGCTGATCCCCCGCCATGCGCGTGAGCCGCGCTACCAGGCGCTGTATGCGCACATCGCTAATGGATTATACGTCAACACACTAACCAACCGTTGGCTGCTGAACATCTGGCCGAGCCCGCCCCGCCCCGCGCATGCCACCCTGCCATCGGGAGCGGCACCATGAGCACGGTGCTGGACCGCCCGCCCCAGCCCGCCGCCGTGATGGAAGCCGCCACACACGGGGCGCTGGCCGACGCAATCGACGGCGCCTGCCAACGAATCGCACCGCTCTGGCCTTTGAAGAGCTTCGTCGCAGTCAATCCATTTTTGGGTTTCGGCGGCCAGGGTTTCGCTGCCACGTGCGCCACGCTGCACCGGGTGGCCCGCATCGAAATGCTGATGCCCCGGCGCTTTTTCCGCGAGGCGATCGCGCGCGGCGAGATCGAAGACCGGGATCTGGCAGCGGCGTTGCAGGCGGCCCCGAAGGACTGGACGTCGCCGCCCAGCGTGGAGGCGCTGCGTGCAGCGGCCTCGCGCGATGCGGAAAGCAGGGCGGCGCATCCGGCCGCCGTGGCCACGATCGCCGAGGTGCTGGATAGCCTGGCAGATGGCGACCGGCTGGCGTCGCGCACAGCGTTCATGACGGACGAAATCTCCAAGTGGTGCGCTGCCTACTTTGACGAGGGCCAATCCGTGTGGCGTTTGCCGGCGCGTAGCCTGCGCCCCTATGCAGCCTGGCGCGCGGCAATGCGCCACGATCTGAATGCCGAGGTGATGGGCATACGCGACTTTCGCGCGCTGGTGGCCGCCATGCCGGATGGTGCCACCGAGGCGATCGCCGCGGTGATCGATCGGATCGGCGTGCCGGCCCGCGCACTGGAAGATTATCTCCACCAGGCGCTGCTCGACATTGGCGGCTGGGCTGCCTACGCGCGCCACCTCGTTTGGCAGAGCGAGCTCGCCGGACAGCAGGACGACACGCTGGTGCAGTTGCTGGCGATCAGGGTGGTCTGGGGTTACGCTCTGTTCTCCCAGCGCAGCGACGCCGCCTTCAAGGAGGCCTGGGCGGGCGCGATGCGGAACGCGGCGATGCAGCCTTTGGACGAACAACTTGGCCAGGATCCGGAACTGGTCGTCGATCTGATCCTGCAATTGTCCTACGAGACCGCCTACCAGAGACGGCTGCTCGCCCGCCTGGCCGCGGGCCCGAATACACCGTTGCAGAGTCGGCCCAGCGTCCAGGCCGCGTTCTGCATCGATGTACGGTCGGAAATCTTTCGACGTGCGCTGGAAACCGTGCGTCCGGACGCGGCCACGGTGGGTTTTGCCGGCTTCTTTGGCTTTCCTATCGAATATGTGCCGATCGGTCACATAAAGGGCCGGTCGCATTGTCCGGTGCTGCTGACACCGGCCTTCACCGTGTGCGAAACGGTCACACGCGCGACCGAGGAGGAGGATGCGGAAATCCTGGGGTTGCGGCTGCTGCGACGGCGCGTCGCCAAGGCATGGAAATCCTTCAAGCTGTCGGCAGTCTCGTCCTTCATCTACGTCGAAGCTGCCGGGCTGCTGTTTGCCGGGAAAATCCTCAGCGACAGCCTGGCTCTGACGCGAACGGTGCACGACCCGAATACGGACGGGCTAGACGCCGACGTGATAGACCGGCTGGGGCCGCGTATCGATCAACGCATGGTGGGAGGACGTGTCACCGGATTTGACGCCGAACAACGAGTGAGCATGGCCGAGGCGGTGCTGCGCGCCATGTCGATGACATCAGGTTTCGCGCGGCTGGTAATGCTCACCGGCCATGGCAGCACGACGGTGAACAACCCGCACGCGTCCGGATTGGATTGCGGCGCATGCGGCGGCAACACCGGCGAGGCGAATGCGCGCACCGCCGCCTGCATCCTGAACGACGCAGACGTCCGTACGGGATTGCGCGCGCGGGGCATCGATATTCCAGACGACACGTGGTTCGTGGGTTGCCTGCACGACACGACCACGGACGAGATACGGGTTTACGATGGTGACCATCCCCCATCGACCCATGCCGGCGAACTCGCGTTATTGCGTGCTGATCTTGCGCGCGCTACGACGCTCAGCCGCATCGAACGCGCGGCATTGCTCGGCATACCGCACGATGCGCAAACGGAACGTCGCGTTCTGGCGCGCAGCCGGGATTGGGCGCAGGTTCGCCCCGAATGGGGCCTGGCTGGCAACGCCGCCTTCATCGCGGCACCCCGTGCCCGTACGCGCGGCGTCGATCTGGCCGGCCGCGCCTTCCTGCACGATTACGATTGGCAGCAGGATGACGGATTTCGCACGCTGGAGTTGATCCTGACGGCGCCGATGGTGGTGGCGAGCTGGATCAACCTGCAATATTACGGCAGCACAGTGAATAATCGCGCCTTCGGGGCAGGCAATAAGGTCCTGCACAACGTGACCGGCACGATCGGCGTGCTGGAAGGTAATGCGGGCGATCTGAAGGTCGGGTTGGCCTGGCAATCGGTGCATGACGGCCACCGGTTCATACACGAGCCGCTTCGTCTCAATGTCATGGTCGAGGCACCGACAGAGGCGCTGGACGGTGTGATCGCAACGCATAAGATCGTGCGCGATCTGGTGGAGAATTGATGGGTGCATCTATATCGTATGGACGATGACGGACGCGTGTCGCACCGGTTCCGCAAAGTCGGGTGCTGGGATGTCCTTCCGCCAGTTTCCTAAACCATCTTTTGATAAAACGGGATCGTGCCGTCGGATGAAGGTGTTCGTCATAGTCAGCTAGAGCATCATCCGATCGAACGGAAACGTTCGGTCGGATAAAGATGCTCGCCAAAACAATCAGCTAGAGCTTGGTCCGTGAGCTAATGCGAACGGATAAACTCGAGCGTCTCATGGCTCCCGCCGGCGGGCATTTGGTGCCGCGTGTCTGGCGCGTTTGGCGTGCAGCCGCATCGTTTAGAATCCTCAATCTCGGGGACCCGGATTGTTCGGCGCCGGACAGGCGGCCAAC
Organism: uncultured Alphaproteobacteria bacterium; assembly: GCA_963850605.1. Lineage (GTDB taxonomy): Bacteria > Pseudomonadota > Alphaproteobacteria > Acetobacterales > Acetobacteraceae > BOG-908. The sequence goes on from CAWKLX010000003.1 coordinate 594,622, forward strand.
GTCGACGAGCCAGTCAGGCAGGCAGGCAGGCAAGCGCTTGCGGGAGTGCTGCGTGCAATAGCTGCGCCCATGCCGTCTGACCAGCGTCTTCGGCGATCAGATCCTGCCGTATTTCCAGCTCGACATAAGCAAGCCCACGCCGCTCCGCATGCACCGGGACGGTGTAGTCGGAGTCGTCGCCCAGGCTGTAGGGTTCATTCTCGCCCACATGCCAGCCTGCATCGCGTAGCAGCGCCGCCAGCGCGAGCGACAGGTCCGCGCGGCGGTTGAACAGCACGCCGGCATGCCAGGGCCGCGCCATTCCGCCCATCGCTGGTGTAAAACTATGCATTGCGATCAGCACCGTACGCTGCCCCGCCGCTTGCCGCGCGTCGATTTCGGCGGCGATCGCTGTGTGGTAAGGTTTGAAGATCGCGCGTGCGCGTGTGTCCCGCGCCGCCTGGTCCAGGCCCGTATTGCCGGGCACGGCTGTGCCGTCGCTCAGCTCGGGGATGGAGGTCGGGTGCCCTGGCCGCCGGTTGCAGTCGATCACCAGGCGCGAGTAGGCCTGTTCCACCCACGTCGCCCCAAGCATCGGCGCCAGCGCCGCGCACAGGCCGGCGATGCCGATGTCCCAGGCGATGTGGCGGTCCCAATCGGCCGTGCCCACGCCCAGGTCGCCCAGGTGCGCGGGCACGCCGCGTCCGGCATGGTCGGCGACCAGCAGGAAGGGTGAACCAGCCCCAGGGTGCACGCGCACCGGCGCGGGATCATCTGGTCCCAGCAGCGTCATCGGGGTCGCACATTCGTAGGGCATGGCGGTTGCATAAACGCTTCGCCCGGCCCGGCCCAGCCGCTAGTCTCAGGCAACGCGCACATTGGAGAAGAAATGCCGCGACTGACCGTGCGCCACGTCTCGACCTACCGCTACCGCCAGCCGGTGGCCTTCGGCGAGCACCGCGTCATGTTCCGCCCGCGCGACAGCTACGACCAGCGGCTGCTGCACGCCGAACTGCTTGTCACGCCGGAGCCGGAATCGGTGCACTGGATGCACGATGTGTTCGGCAACTGCGTCGCCTGCGTCTGCTTCACCCCCGCGCGGGCGAAAGAGCTGCGGTTCGAGAGCATGATCGAACTGGACCACGCCGCGCACGAGACGCTGCACTTCCCGCTGTCGCGTCACGCCGAGTTCGTATCCGTTCACCTACGACCCCGAGGACATGCCCGACCTGCTGCGCTCCATCGAGCGGCACTATCCTGACCCGCAGCGCGAGCTGTCCGGTTGGGCGCACGCATTCGTCCGCGGGCGCGGACCGGCTCGCACGGCCGACCTGCTCGCCCGCATCACCCATGCCATCCGCCGTGACTTCACCTATGTCCGGCGAGAGGAGGCGGGCATCCAGGACCCGCTCCTGACATTGAAACTGCGCAGTGGCTCGTGCCGGGATTTCGCGCTGCTGATGATGGAGGCGGTGCGCAGCCTGGGGTTCGCCGCGCGCTTCGTCTCCGGCTACCTGCACGTGCCGGCGACCGCACCTGGCCGGGTCGGGGGAGGGGCCACTCACGCCTGGGTTCAGGTCTATCTGCCGGGCGCAGGCTGGGTGGAGTTCGACCCCACCAACGGTATCGTCGGCAGTGCCGGGCTGATACGTGTGGCCATTGCGCGTGACCCTGGGCAGGCGTTGCCGCTCTGGGGAAGCTGGACAGGATTTCCCAGTGACAATTTGGGTCTTACCGTAGAGGTCAGCGTGACCGAGGCGGAACCCTCGATGACGGCCAGGTCCGGCGTGACCGCGCCACCCATCGCCATGAAAGGTTAGGTTCGCACATGCGCATACGTGCCGGCTACGAGATCAGTTTCGATTGTTTCCAACCCACGCCGATGATGCTGGCCATCAGCGTGCATCCAAGCCGCGCGCACGACCTGCTGACGCCGGCCCCTATCACCTACACGCCACATTTGCCGCTCAGCACTTATCACGACCGGTTCGACAATCTGTGCACCCGCATTGTTGCCCCCCCGGGCCGCACCACGATCCACACGACGTTCGACGTGTATGATACAGGTTTGCCGGACAGCGTGAACTGGCAGGCCGAGCAGCACCCCGTCGAGGATCTGCCGCCCGACCTGCTGACCTTTCTGCTGGGCAGCCGGTATTGCGAGACCGACCGGCTGAGCGACACCGCGTGGTCGCTGTTCGGCCACACCGCACCCGGTTGGGGGCGTGTGCAGGCGGTCTGCGACTTTGTCCACAGCCACATCAAATTCAACTACCAGGACGCGCGCAGCACGCGCACCGCATGGGAGGGTTATCAAGAAGCGCGTGGCGTATGCCGTGATTTTGCGCATCTGGCCGTGGCCTTCTGCCGCTGCATGAACATCCCCGCGCGGTATTGCACGGGTTATCTGGGTGATATTGGTGTGCCGCCCCCCGATGCGCCCGGCGACTTTTCGGCGTGGTTCGAGGCATATCTCGGCGGGCGCTGGTACACCTTCGACGCACGCCATAACGTGCCGCGCATCGGTCGCATCTTGATGGCTCGCGGCCGCGATGCGACCGATGTGGCGATCAGCACGGTGTTCGGCCCCAGCATCCTGTCCGGCTTTACCGTCTGGACAGACGAGGTGCCCGAATGAGCCGGCTTGCGCCCGGTCGGCGATTTTGCTTCCTGGCGCTGTGCCCACCCTGACCCCCCGCGCCGAAGCCGAGGCGAAAGCCCGCCGCGAGCGAGAGGCTGCCGCCCTTCGCGAAAACCTGCGCCGTCGGAAAGCGCAGGACCGTGCGCGCGGAGACGACGGGACGCCACCGCCGCCGGAACCCCATCCGACCACTGACACCTGAACACTGTTCCCTGAATGCCCGTCATGCCTGACCACTGGATACGCCGCATGGCCACCGAGCACGCCATGATCGATCCGTTCGTGGAAACACAGAAGCGCGAAGGCGTGATCAGCTACGGCCTGTCCAGCTACGGCTACGACGCCCGCGTCGCCGATGATTTCCGCATTTTTACGAATGTGGACAGCGCCATCGTCGACCCAAAGGAATTCTCTGAGTCCAGTTTCGTTACCAGGCGCGCGCCGGTCTGCATCATCCCGCCGAACAGCTTCGCGCTCGCCCACACCGTCGAATACTTTCGTATCCCGCGCGACATCCTGGTGATCTGCCTTGGCAAGTCAACGTATGCGCGCTGCGGGATCATCGTCAACGTGACCCCGCTGGAACCCGAATGGGAGGGCCAGGTCACCATCGAAATCAGCAACACCACGCCACTGCCGGCAAAAATCCACGCCAACGAAGGCATCTGCCAATTTCTGTTTCTACGAGGCGACAGCCCGCCCGAGATCAGCTACGCCGACAAGAAGGGAAAATACATGCGCCAGCGCGGCGTAGCCCTCCCAAAACTCTAGTTTTTCAAAGGAGACCGCGACAGCCGAAAAGAAGTCTTTTGCTTCTTTTCTTCAGAAAAGACGACTTCCCTACTCCTCTCCCCGTTCCGCCAAATCCTGCAACCCCGCAACGTCCGCAAGTACAAGCGCCCGCCCGTCCACACACACCAGCCCCGCATCCCGCCAGGCCGACACCTGCTTGTTGATGCTTTCGCGAGACAACCCCGTCAGCTCCCCCAACTCGCGCTGTGACAATCCTAGATCGATCGCCAGGCCCGATTTCGTGGGCTTCGGATCCAGCGCCGCCAGCCGCAGCAGCGCGCGTGCCAGGCGCGGCTCGGCCGGCAAAAACAGCGTATCCTCCATTTGCGACGTTGTGCGCGCCAGGCGTTCGCCCAACAGCCGCACCAGTTCCAGCGCCGCGTCCGGACTGCGGCGCAGCACCGCCATCAACGCCCGCCCATCGATCGCCAGCAGCCGGCAAGCGGCCAGAGCCGTCGCATCCGCCGCCCGCGGCAAGCCGGACAGCACCGACAGCTCGCCGAACAAGCTGCCCGGCCCCGCGATCTCCAGCACCATGTCCCGACCGGACGGTCCGGTCCGCGACAGCTTCACCCAGCCCGACACCACCACATACAGTGCGCTGCCCACATCGCCCGCCGCGAACAGCCGCGCCCGCGCCCGCAGATTGCGCGACTGCGCATGCGCCAGCAGGGCCTCGCGCTCCGCCGGCGCAACCAGCCGCAGCACGCGATGCCGCGCCAGCCGGTCCAGTAACGCCGCGCGCAGATCCGGTTCCGCCACGGTAGGCTTCAACATACCCCTCCCTTCAAACCATCAACATGCTATGGTGGCGGCCTATGCAGCAATTGCCGCTCACCTGGCCGGATACGCCGGCAAGCTGGCGTATCGGCTCCACCCTCCGCCGGCTCCGCCTGGCCAGCGGCTTGGTTCTGTTCACCTACGTCGCCACCCACCTGATCAACCATGCCCTGTGCAACGCCTCCGTCCCGGCCGCCGACGCCTTGCTGCTGGTACAGAAATTCGTCTGGCAAGGTGCGCTGGGCACGGTGGCCCTCTACGGCGCGCTGCTCGTCCACATGGCGCTCGGCTTCCACGCCCTCTACGCCCGCCGCCATTTCCGCTGGACCAGGGCCGAGGCCGTGCAGCTCGCCATGGGCCTCGCCTTCCCGGCGCTAATCGCCAACCACATCGCCGTCACCCGTACGGCGCTCGCCCTCTACGGCCTGAACAAGGGCTACATTGCCGAGCTAGCCTCGCTTTGGGTCAAGTCGCCGCAGCTTGGCCTGCTGCAGATGGCGGTTCTGGTCGCCGCCTGGACGCATGGCTGCATCGGTCTGCACTTCATCGGTCGCCTGCGCCGCTGGTATGCGCCCTGGCAGCCGATATTGCTGGCAGCCGCCCTGCTGCTGCCCGCGCTGGCGGCTCTCGGCTACGTGCAGGGCGGCCGGGAGATCGCCCGCGCGCTGGCCGAGCCGGGCTTTCGCGCGGCCCATCTCGGCCCCTCCGTCACCGGCACCGCCGCCCAATCCGCCACGCTCGCCACCTACCGCGATGACTTTCTCTACGCCTACGCCGCGCTGCTCGCGGCGATCCTGCTGGCCCGCCTGATCCGCCGCCTGCTCGAACTTCGGCGCGGCCTGATCACCATTTTCTATCCCGACGGTGCGCGCGTCCGCGTCGCACCGGGCACCTCCATCCTGGAGGCCAGCGCGCTCGGCCACATGCCTCACGCCGCCGTCTGCGGCGGCCGTGGCCGCTGCTCCACCTGCCGCGTCCTCGTCGTCTTCTCGCAGGAAAAACTGCCGCCCCCCGCCTGGCACGAGCGCCGCCTGCTGCGCCAGATCGGTGCCGAGCCGGCCCGTATCCGGCTCGCCTGCCAGGTGCGGCCCGTGGGCGACCTGCAGGTGGTCCCCCTCATCCCGCCGGCCTTCGCCCGCCAGCACGTCGCAGGCGGCACCGCCCGCATGCCGGAGCAGGAACGTTTCATTGCCGCCATGTTCATCGACCTGCGCGGCTCCACCGCCATGGTCGAACGCCGCACGCCCTACGACAGCGTGTTCCTGCTCGGCCGCTTCATCGACGGCGTCTCCCGCAGCGTGGCCGAGCGTGGCGGCCGCCCCGTGCAATTCCTGGGCGACGGCGTGCTCGCTTTGTTTGGCCTGGACTGCGACCCCCAGGAAGCCTGCCGCCAGGCGCTGGCCGCCGCCTCCGACATGCCAGGCGAACTGGAGGAGGTGAGCGCGCTGTTCCAGCAGGAAGGTGCCGGCCCGTTGCGCTTCGGCGTCGGCCTGCATTGCGGCCGTGCCATCGTCGGCGAAATCACCATGCCCGACCACATCGCCTTCACCGCGCTGGGCGAGACCATCAACATCGCCCACCGCCTGCAGGAATACGCCCGCGACACCGGCGTCTTCGCCGCGATTTCGGACGAGGTGTTCGAGGCGGCGGACGCCGATACGGGCGCCTACACGCGCAGCGTTACCGTGCTGAAGGGGCGGACAGCATCGATTGGGGTTTGGACGAAGGAAGACTTCTTTTTGAAAAAAGAAGCAAAAACTTTTCTCAGTGCTGTCGCGGATTCAACAGGATAGGTCACACGAGCTTCAGGTTGGTGGCTGCCGCCTTGCCTCGTTCCATCACTACTTCGTAGGTCACCGCCTGGCCGTCATTCAGGCCGCGCAGCCCGGCCGCCTGCACGGCAGTGATGTGTACGAACACATCCTTGCCGCCGTCGCTCGGCATGATGAAGCCGAATCCCTTTGTCGTGTTGAACCACTTGACCGTGCCCTGCGCCATCGTCTCGCTTCCCTGCCGCGCCGCCAACCGTCTCGTCAGGCTTGGCGGCAACCAGTATGGCGGGCGCAGCAAGGCACGGCGTCGATTGTGGGCCGAATGGGGTCAGAAAGATGACACCCTGTCAATCTGCCCCTGCTTCCGTGTGACCGCCCAACATCTGGCGCAACAGCAGCCAAGTCTCGCGCATGCAATAAACCACAAAGCACAGCAGATCGATGCCAAACAGAAAGAACTCCGTCGCATGAATCGCCTGCAGGATCAGCGGGGACACGCCCGTCCGACCTAGCATCTGCGTGTAAAGACTGAGCAGCGCAGCGGCACCTGCCACCACGGCGAACAGCCCGAGCGCCGCCACCGTATGGAAGGCGAACTGCCAAACCAATTTCAGGTCATGCAAGGCGGATCCTACGCATCAAGCGGCTTGGCCGTGCCGAACTCACCCATGCGCACATCCTTCGCTTCGCGCCCTGTCAGCATGAAAACGATGATCAGCACGGCGGCCGTGCCCGCCACACCCACCAGCGGCCAGCGGAAATCATGCCCCAGCCGCACCGCCAGACCGCTCTGCAACGGCGCGTTCAGCGCGGCCAGAAAATTGCCGAGTTGGTAGGTCAACCCAGGAAACGTCCCGCGTATCGCCGAGGGCGAAATCTCATTGAGGTGCACCGGCACCACGCCCCACGCGCCCTGCACGCAGAATTGCATCAGGAACGCGCCCAGCCCGATCCACACGGGGGAGACGGAAAACGCCCACAGCGGCAGCACCAGCAGCGAGCCGCCCGCCGCCAGCCCGATCGCCAGCCGACGGCCGATCCGCTGCGATAACGAACCAAAGGCGACGCCGCCCAGCATGGCGCCGATATTGTAGATCACCACGATCGTCGTCAGCCGCGCATGCACCAGCCCGTGCTGCGTCTGCAAATAGCGCGGATACATGTCCTGCGTGCCGTGGCTGAAGAAATTGAAACACGCCATCATGCCGGCCGCATACAGGGTCAGCGGCAGATGGCGCCGCACCACCTCCGCCAATCCCTGCCGCGGCGCCGTCTGCACGCGATCGCGCCAGTCGGGGCTCTCGGGCACGTTGGCGCGGATATAGAACACGAGAAGGGCAGGGACGGCGCCCGCCATGAACATGCCCCGCCAGCCCAGCACGGGGTAGAGCAGATACAGCAGCGAGGCGAGCAGATAGCCGCTTGGATAGCCGGCTTGAAGCAACCCGCTGACCGGCCCGCGCCAGTTCGACGGAATGCTCTCCATCGTCAGCGACGCGCCCACCCCCCACTCGCCGCCCATGGCGATGCCGAACAGCGCGCGCACGATGAAGAACACGGTGGCCGTCGGTGCCAGCCCCGTGCAGAACCCCAGGAACGAAAACCCCAATATGCTGGCCATCAATGCCGGCCGCCGCCCGTAACGATCGGCCAGCCGCCCGAACAGGAACGCCCCGAATGCCCGCATCGCCAGCGTCAGCGTCACGGCGAAGGTGACGGACGTCTCGCCGATCCCGAACGTTTTCGCCACGTCCCCGAAGACGAACACCATGATGAAGAAGTCGAAGGCATCGAGCGTCCAGCCCAGATAGCAGGCCAGCACGACGTGGCGGTGGTGTGTCATCCTGGGCGTGTCCCGTCCGAAAACGTTTCTTGTGACGGTCATACTGCAAGCCAGCGCCGCAAGCGCAACACCGCATCCTCCATCACCCGCTCGAACGTCATCGCGAAGGCCAACGCCTGGCCCGCCTGGCCGATCTCGCGCGCAGCCGCGTCATGGGCCAGCAGCCACGCCACCTGGTCGTCCAAATCGTGCAGGTCGGACGCCACCGGCAGGTAGTGCACGCCCGGTTGCAGCGCATCGTAGTACCACTGCCTGTATCCCCCCGGCGACTGCACGATCATCACACACGCGCCCGTCAGCAGCGCGCAGAACAGCGCGGACCAGGCGTTTGTATTGCCGTCGATCACCAGGATCGCCTTGTGGCCGAGAAATGCATCGCGCGAGACCGGCGATCGGCACAGCCCGGACTTCTCGATCCGGGCAATTAGGTGCGGCTCGCCGATCTGGCAGATCTTCGAAATCCCGAAATCCAAATGCGCTGCCAGTGGCGAGGCGGCAGCGCGGCGACACACATCCAGCCGGGGCAGCCAGGTGAAATCGTCCGTCGCGTCCACCGGCGGTGGCGTGTGCCGGCGGCGTCCGGTCGTCGCACCACGCCAGAACACGGTGGCGGCTCGGTCCGCCCAAGGCGTGGTGTAAGCCTGAACCCTGACGCGCAGGTCGTCGTATCCGCCCGTCCCGACGAAATCGGAGTCCGGGATCAGGCATGTGTCCGGCTGAGCGGACGAAAAACCGACGCTGCGAGGCCTGTAAGCCTCGTCGCCGAACTCGGCCAGAAACGTCGCCTGAGGCGGCGGCGCGCTCCCGTTGATGCCGTCGAGCAGGTAGATTAGCGGCAAGCCACGGTTCAGGAACGTCCACGGGTCGTTTCGGGCAAAATTGAGCCGGAATGTCGTGTGATGACCAAGCTGGCTGACCTCGCAGGCTTGGTTCGGCAATCGCGGCATGCGCGGCGTCCCATCTGCATCGACGAAACGGTAGCGGCGGGGGATGCTGACCTTCTCGAGGAACCGGTTCAGAGCAAGCTGGGCGCATTCGGCGAGATGCGCCCTGGTGCCCTGATCGCGCTCCTCGTTCTTCTCAGGCACTGGCCCCATTGACGGCCGGTCCTGGCTAAAGCGCCGCATGCCCGCCTGCAACGCCGCCCGGTCGCCATCCAGCACAATCTGAGATGCCGATGCACGCCCGGCATGGGCCGCAATAAAGTCAGCTACATGCGCGTTGTCGATCTCCGCGTGGAACGCCTCTCCACCCAGCTGAGAGGTCGGCTGCAGGCGGCACAGCAGATGCGCCCCTTGCCGGCGCGGTATGCCGAATAGCGGCATCGCCAGCCGCCGGTCCGGCTGCTGCACCGCAATCTGGAGCAGGGCCGCGCCCCGCGCTCGCTTGTCCAACAGCGTGGCCAGTGCCTCGAAATCGTCGCGCGTCGCCTGGCTGTGCTCGCGTATCTGCACCAACAGTTTCGGCGCGTCGGATGCCATCAGGTCTCGCCAGCGATCCACGCAGGCCACCGTATAGCGATAATCCGCCTCGTCGGTCGGGTCGTTGTGGTTGAACACGCGGTGCACGCCATATTCGCGCGCATAGAAGGCATGGTCGCACCCGCGCTCGGGCTCACCGGGCCGTCCCAGCCCGGTCAGGCTGCGATACTGGCTGCGGTCCAGCAGCACGTCGAAATCCGTCTCGATGCAATGCCGGATCATCGCCGGAGTCGTTGTCAGCCAGTCGAACGGCATCGGCGTCCCCAGCAAATCCAGGTCGCGCAGCAGGCACGCGGTGATGCAGGACGTGCCCAGGCTGACCACGCGCTGCCGCGCGATCACCGGCGCCCGTTCCGGCGCGCCCTGACCCGGGCTGCGACGCGCCCCCGCCCGCTCACGCATCTCCTCGAACAAATCCTCAACCCCGGACAGCCCGCGGTCGAGCAAAAATCTGGTGTCCGTCTCGAACACCTCCTGTTCAGGCTCGTGTCGCAGCATTTGTCGGTGGCCGGCCAGCACCACGATCTCGGCCGTACGACGTGCGCGCACCGGCCATGTCTCGGTATGCAGCAACACGCTGCTGCGTGGCCCCGCCAGAACCAGCTCCACCGCCTCGCCAGACCCAGGCAGCCGCAGTATCTCCGGCGCCGTCCGTCCCGCCTGTTCGGGGCCAAGCACCTGTCCGGCCAGACTACGCTCCAGATCGAGGACCGTCCCGCCGATGTGCAGCCGGAAATCCTCGGCCAACGCCACATCGTCCCGCGCCAGCACGGCTCGCGTGGACCGCACGATCCAGCGTCCGCCCAGTATGTGCCCCAGCAGGGCCGCATCCGAGGCGTCAATGGGCATGAAGCGTTCCCACGGGGCCACGGCCGACCGGTTGAACTCCATCGAGGGATCGCCGCGTTCGGCACAGAGATATCGCCCATACCGTGCCAGCGAGAGGCCGCGATCCCCCGGCACCGGCCGCATGACCACCAGGCCGAGCTGGGGATGCGGCCGCGGCGGTCCCTCCGCGAACATGGCGTCCGTATCCACCTCGATCGGGGGCGGCGCGTCCTGTGGCAGCGGCAGCGCGCATTGCACCAGCCCACCACCCTCCGGACGCAGGCACACCAGCGTTCCGTGCCAGGTCAAAAGCAGCATTGCGCCGTCCGTGATCAGATTAGGGGGTCAGTTCTTCGCGACCGCACCAATCAGCACGGGCAGCAAAACGTAATGCCCGCCCGGCAAGCCCAGGGCAATCACTGCAGGCAGGAACGCGCAACGCGGGGGTATTTGCCTGCCCAAGGCCAGTCCGCTACCAGCCCGCATCACCACCCGCCAGGACGGTAGCCCCCCATGACCGCCATCGCCGACATCATAGCGCGCGAAATCCTCGACAGCCGGGGCAACCCCACCATCGAGGTGGACGTGGTGCTGGATAGCGGCGCGGTCGGCCGTGCCGCAATCCCCTCCGGCGCCTCCACCGGCGCCCACGAGGCCGCCGAGCTGCGCGACGGCGACCCGGCGCGCTACGGCGGGAAGGGGGTCCGACAGGCGGTCGAAAACGTCCAAGGCGAAATCTTCGACGCGGTCGGCGGCCTGGACCCCTCCGCCCAACTGCATATCGACCAGGTTATGATCGACCTGGACGGCACACCCAACAAAAGCCGCCTCGGCGCCAACGCCATCCTGGCCGTCTCGCTCGCCACCGCGCGCGCCGCCGCCGCCGAGCTGGGCCAGCCGCTCTACCGCTACGTCGGCGGCGTCTTCGCCCGCACCCTCCCGGTGCCCATGATGAACATCGTCAACGGCGGCCAGCACGCCGACAACCTGATCGACATCCAGGAATTCATGATCCAGCCGGTCGCCGCCGAAACCGTCGCCGACGCCATCCGCGTCGGCTCCGAGATCTTTGCCCAGCTCAAGCGCGGCCTCAAGGAGGCCGGCCACAACACGAACGTGGGCGACGAGGGCGGCTTCGCCCCCAATCTTTCGTCCGCCGACGAGGCCCTTTCCTTCATCAGCCGCGCCTGCGAGGCGGCCGGCTACCGCCCCGGCGAGGACGTCACCTTCGCCCTGGACTGCGCTAGCACCGAATTCTTCCGCAACGGCCGCTACGAACTGGAAGGCGAGCAGCGCTCGCTCGATGCCGAAGGCATGGTCGCCTACCTCGAGGAGCTATGCGCGCGCTACCCCATCGCTTCCATCGAGGATGGGTGTGCGGAAGACGACTGGGAGGGCTGGCGCCTGCTGACCGAGCGCCTGGGCGGCCGCATCCAACTGGTGGGCGACGACCTGTTCGTCACCAATCCCGAACGCCTGGCCCGCGGCATCACCGAAGGCATCGCGAACTCCATCCTGGTCAAGGTCAATCAAATTGGCACGTTATCCGAGACTCTGGAGGCGGTGCAGATGGCCCAGCGCGCCGGCTACACGGCCGTCATGAGCCACCGCTCCGGCGAGACGGAGGATTCCATCATCGCCGACCTGGCCGTCGCCACCAATTGCGGCCAGATCAAGACCGGCTCGCTGTCCCGCAGCGACCGCACTGCCAAATACAACCAGCTTATGCGCATCGAGGCCGAGCTCGGGTCGTCCGCCCTCTACGCCGGCCGCTCCATCCTGCGCGCGTCATAAATCGTCACGAAACCGGCACCCGCCCGCTCCGTTTTAGCTCCACACAAGCAAGGAGCACGACGATGGTTGACGAGAACCGCGTAACAGGCGCGCTGCACCAAGCCGAGGGCGCAATCAAGGAAGGCTTCGGCAAGCTGACCGGCGACAAGAAGACTGAGGCCGAGGGCGCTGCCGAAAAGGCCGGCGGCAAGGTCGAGAACACGGTTGGCGGCATCAAGGACACGGCCCGCGACGCGCTGAACAAGTAGGCTCGCTGCCGGGTGGCCCAGCCACCCGGCGGACCTCTCCTGCTTCCCTGTCGGCGATTAGCCGGCCGGCTTGCCCGCCGGCGTTTAGCCGGCCACCTTGCCCGCTGGCGTTTAGCCGGCCAGCTTGAAAGAGACGAGCTGCACCGTCTGACGCATCACTCGCGTGCCATCCTCGTTGTATTGCTCCTCGATGCTCTTGGCCCAGGTGCGAAGCGCAGGCACGTAGTAAAACGCCCCGTAGATCGTGCGATTGAGCGCCCTCCGCCCGCCGCGATGTGTGGCGGTGAAGCTCGCGCCGCCCTCGCTTTCCACAGCCGCGCCGCCCATCGCCGTCGTGGGCACTTCAATGATACCCTCGTCCGTTCCCCTCGCCTCCACCTTGATGGCATGGAATGTGCCGGCTGGCACGGTCACGTCCTCCCACCCGGAAACCGTGTATGTCCTGTGCACGTGATTGGAAAGCTGGTTGCTCCGCCGCATGTTATCGACATAGTCGATCGTCCAACTCTTGCCGGGGCGCAGCGGAAAGTTCAGCGGCCGCGTCGTGACCCTCTGCTCGCCGGCGACGAGCATGCGGCGGCTCCAATCCTGCCCCACCACATGGTCCTCGTACGCGATCGGTGCGCCGTCGCGCTTGATTCCCACTACCATCGTCGGCCCGTCGAGCCGCTCGATGACCTCGTCCATTCGCCGCTCTCCGAAGCCGGTGGCGCCCTTCTCCGCTGTTTCGTCGAACACCCAGGAGTCGCCCTGGGCGAAAACCGGCGCCGGCACCGCTCGCTCCTGGCCATGCGCCACACAGGCCGCCCCCGAACACGCGAGCCACACCGCTGCAAACGCCGCGGCAGAGATGCGCGTGCTGGACCGGGCCGAGGAAGACATCGACAACTCCGAGGATGGGCAGACACAGTGTCATGCCGCGACCGAAACCGACAAGCGCAAGCAAGGCCCTGCCACCCGCAGACGATAGGCGGGGTCCGGCCGCCCGGCGCGCGCCGCCTTGCCAACCCCCCTCCGATCGGCCATATGCCGCCCGCCAGTCGCCTTCGGGCGGCGGCAAATTCACACGCGGGGCACTTTCCTGGGGGCAACCCTTCGAAGCCGGTGCCGCAAGGCCAACCCCCGCGGAGGCTCAACCGGACTGATCACTCAACAGGACTGATCACCCAAGGAAAGGACCCGCCACACCATGGCGATGCCAGATTTTTCGCTCCGTCAGCTCCTCGAAGCCGGCGTCCATTTCGGCCACCACACCCGCCGCTGGAATCCGCGCATGTCGCCGTTCCTCTTCGGCGTCCGCAACCAGGTCCACATCATCGACCTGCAGCAGACCGTCCCGATGCTCGACCGCGCGCTCCGCGCCGTGCGTGACATCACCGCCGGCGGCGGCCGCGTGCTGTTTGTCGGCACCAAGCGCGCCGCCGCTGAATACGTGGCCGATAGCGCCAAGAAATGCGGTCAGGTACTATGTCAATCACCGCTGGCTCGGCGGCATGCTCACTAATTGGAAAACCATCACCGGCAGCATCAAGCGCCTGCGCCAGATCGACGAAATGCTCGGCGGCGACACCCAGGGCCTCACCAAGAAAGAGGTCCTCGAAATGACCCGTGACCGCGACAAGCTGGAGCGCTCGCTCGGCGGCATCAAGGAAATGGGCGGCCTGCCCGACATCCTCTTCATTATCGACACCAACAAGGAAAAGCTGGCCGTCGAGGAAGCCAACAAGCTCGGCATCCCCGTCATCGCCGTGCTGGACAGCAACTCCGACCCGCAGGGCATCACCTACCCGATCCCCGGCAACGACGACGCCATCCGCGCCATCACCCTCTACTGCGACCTGATCGCCGGCGCCGTGCTGGACGGCATCAGCCAGGAACTGCAGGCCTCCGGCCAGGATATCGGCGCCGCCGAGGAACTGCCCGAGGCGTTGATGCCGAGCCACGAGCCCGCGCCGCATCACGGCCTGGCGCTGGCGGAAGCCGAGCCGGACGTGGCCGACCCCGAGCTGGAAGCCGCCATGCTGGGCGCTCAGCCGGAGCCGGTCGCCGCCGAGAGCTGAGCCTCGCGCGGCCGTGGCCGCGTAGTTTTCACAACGAGGGTAGAGCCGGGTGCGAGGTGCTGGTAAGCACCCGGCCCGGCGCGCCCATGCCGAACCGGAGTTTTCTGAAATGGCCGAAATCACCGCCGCCCTGGTCAAAACCCTGCGCGAGCAGACCGGCGCGGGCATGATGGACTGCAAGCGCGCGCTGACGGAGACGGATGGCGACCTGGAAGGCGCCGTCGACTGGCTGCGCAAGAAGGGCCTCAGCCAGGCTGCGAAGAAATCCGGCCGCGTTGCGGCCGAGGGCCTCGTCGGCGTCGTCTCGGCCAAGAACCGCGCCGCCATGGTCGAGGTCAACGCCGAGACCGATTTCGTCGCGCGCAACGAGACGTTCCAGGCCTTCGTCGAAACACTGGCAAAGCTCGCGCTCGACGTCGGCGAGGACGTGGAAGCCCTGCGCGCCGCCCCCTTCCCGGGCAGCGAACGCAACGTGGGCGAGGAGTTGACCCACATGGTCGCCACCATCGGCGAGAACATGACCATACGCCGCGCCCGTGTGCTCAGCGTGCCGTCAGGCGTCGTCGCCACCTACATGCACAACGCGCTCAAACCCGGCTTGGGCAAGATCGGCGTGCTCGTCGCCCTCGAAGCCGATAGCGAACTCGATGGCCTCGAAACACTAGGCCGCCAGATCGGCATGCACGTCGCCGCCACCCGCCCCGACGCGCTCGACATCGACGCCGTCGATCCCGCCGCCCTGGAACGCGAACGCGCCGTCCTCACCGAACAAGCCCGGGCCAGCGGCAAGCCGGACGCGGTCATCGCCAAGATGATCGAAGGCCGCATCCGCAAATACTACGAAGAAGTCGTCCTGCTGGAGCAGGTCTGGGTCCACGACGGCGAAAGCCGCGTCCGCGCCGTCGTGCAGAAAGCCGGCGGCAAGCTGACCGGCTTTTCCAGGTTCACCCTCGGCGAAGGCATCGACAAACCGACCAGCGGCGATTTCGCGTCGGAAGTGGCCGCGGTGGCCAAGGGCTAGTCGACCGGCTGACCTCCGGCTCGGTCTTTGGCAGGGCAGGACGGACGACCGAAATAAATCGGACGCGAAACCTTCTCTTAACCGTGCGCATGCGTCATCCTTCGGCGACATTCGGTCCGCAGACATGCGCCGATCGCTTCCGGGGGTTTCCATGCACACTGTCCTTCTTGCCGCGCTGCTGGCGGGCATTCCAGTCCTGGCCATGGCGCAGGGCTGGACCACGCCGGTCAATCTCGGCCCCACCAGCAGTGGCGCGCCACCGCAACTGACAATGAACAGTTCCGGCGCCGCGCTGGTGGCATTCGGCTATACGCCGGCTGCGACCAATATCGGCAGCATCGGGGTCGCTGCCATTACTGGTACCCAGCCCTGGACGCCCGCGACCTTCGGCTTTTCGGCTTATGATGCCATCAATCCTGCCCTGGGATTGGACGATAGCGGCCTCGAATACCTGGTGTTCACCGGCGGCCAATATGACAACTATAACAGCATCGTCGACGGTTGCTTCGCCACCAGCCCAGGCATCTACACCAGTTGCGCCCTGATCGGCACCAACGTCACCGCTGGCGCGCGCGGCCGCGTGCTGTTCACCCAGCCAGCCGCCACGCCGGTCGCGGTCCTGCTCACCAATTTCGGCTGCACGCTTCAGGCGAAGGATACGGCTGGCGGTGCGGCGCAGCTCAACCCCGGCACGGATTGCACGGCCCTGTTCACCCTGGCGCTCAACCGCGCCGGCTTGGGCGCGGCGGTCTTCTCCACCAAGGGCGGCACGGTCGCCGCCGCTACGCGGGCGGTGGGCGGCGGATGGAGCGCCAGCACAACACTGGTCGCGAAAGGGTCGCTGGCCCCCGCCGCTGTAGCTGCCTCAACGGCGCCGAGCGGTGAAACGAAGCTTGCCTATGTCCTCGGCAAGCCAGGTGGAAAGACCAATCACGTCTTCACCGTAACGGTCTCCGCCGCCGGCGCGCTCGGTCAGCCGGTGCTGCAAACGGCCACTGCGTGTGCCGTCGGCCTGGCACTCGCCAGCCGCCCGGATGGTGGCTTCGATCTGCTATACGGTTCTCCCGGCACAGCAAAAGGCACGTGCGAGGCAACCCGTGCCACCGCGCTGGCGGGCGGCGCCTTCGGCCAGGGTACGGCGCTCACGACCGGCGCCCATGCCGGCACGATCGCGATGGCGGAGACCGCCACAGGCAATCTCGCTGTCCTCTACACCGACACCGCGAAAGGCAGCGTGATGGCCACCAACAGCAGCGGCACCGGTTTCACAACGCCTGTGAAACTGGCAGCCCAGGCCGTCCCGGTCGTGCAGGCGGGCGGCAGCACCGTGAACGCGGCCTGGTGCCTGAACGCATGCTTCGCCAGCACACTCGTCTTGCCGTGAAGAAGCATCCTCTTTCCTGAGAGAAAGCAGGCACTCTTACCAATTCAATGCACGTAGGCGGCGATCGGCGCATTGGCGTAGGCCGGGCCGCTCGTCCAATGGGCAGGCAGGGCGCTCAACCCCGTCATCGCACTGCCAACATTGCCCATGCCTTGCGCCGTGTCGCGAAAGGCCAGCGTCCCCTGGCCCTGCGGCGCCAGCACCGCGATCCAGTATGTCTGCCCCGCTACCAGAGACGGCGAACTGGACAAAGCCGCCTCATGCCACTGTCCGGGCGAGGCGGCCGCGCCCGACAGCGTGCCGCTCGCCAGCAGCGCACCCGGCTGCCCACCCGCATCGCCATACACCCCGACCGCCACACGCTTGGCGGCACTCCCCACGTCGATATATGCGCCCAGCCGCGATGCTGTGCCGCTCGCCTGCGCCACAAACGGAAACGCCTCGGCCGTGCCGGCGGGATCGCTGTCCGGATTGAGCTGCAAATCGATCGCCCCGGCCAGGATCGGTGCACCCACCGTCTGCACGCCCGTCTCGATGTAATACCCGGCCGCGTCGCCCTGCAGCGTGTGCACCGGATTATGATTCCACCAGGTGAAATCCACCTCGTTCGGAAAATTGTCGAAGAACTGCGACCAGCGCGCATTCGTCGCGTCGTCGATATACCCGTCGCGTATCCACAGATACGGGCTCCATTGCACGGCCCCCGGCGGCTTGTGGAACCGCTGTTTGCCATCGCCCAACCCGCGATAATCCGGCACCGGCGTCGCATGGCCATAGATATACAGCCCGCCCGCGCCATCCGGCCCCAGCACCGGATCATGCGTGATCTGGTACGGCGGCTGCTCGTCGCCGGTCCACCCGCTGCCGGTGTCGTAATAGTAGCGGATCTGATTGCCGTCGTTGAGGAAGGTGATGTGCCGCGTCCCGTCCGCCGTGATCAGCAGCGAGCAGGACTGGTCCAGCGAGCCCCCCGCCATCTCCCCCGGCACCGCGATCGACGAATCCCACACCCCGTTCGCATGCAGCACCCGGCTGCGCACAGTGCCCGGCGTCGAATAGCCACCATCGCTATCCACCCACGCGACCACAAAATCGCCGTTCGGCGCAAACCCCACCGAGGGGTGCCGCGCCCCGCCATTCTGGTCCACATCATCCACCTGCACCGGCGCCCCGAACACGCCTTTCGGCGCGGTCGCCAGATGCAAATGCAGCCCTGTGGCGTCCTGAACATTCCATACGGCATAGGGAACGCCGGCGGCATTCACCGCGATGGCCGCCCCCTCATCGCCCTGGCCATAATTGCTCCAGTTTGTCACCTCTAGAGTGGCTACCCGCTCCCACAAGCCGGTCGCCGTATTGAACACGCCGTATCGCGCCTCACCCGGCACGATCCACACAGAGTGGATCAGGTCGGCGCCATCGATCGCAGAGGCCGACGTGTTTACCCCACCGCCGGGTGCATGCGCGCCATCCATCGCCCGGAATTTCGTGGGCGTGCCCGCCTTGTCCGCCTGCCACACGATCAGCTTCGTCGTGGTCGGCGCGCTCGGCGAATAAATCGTGCCGTTCGGCGCCACCACGTACAGCACGTCACGGCTGGTTCGCACCAATTGGCGCGGGGAGGGGTCGGTATTGCCCGGCCCGACATCCACCTCGGCCGGCGCGGCACGCGGCGAAGGGTCCCTGTTGGGCGGTCCCGCATTATGGCCCGCCACAGCCGCGCACGGCGCCACAAGACCGGCCATCAGCACCAAGCACGCGCAAGCAGAAGCCGAAGACCGATCACTCACCCGGACATCCTCCTGCTCGGCCCACTTGCCCGCAGGTTCCGGCTACCACACCAGCATACCCCGGGGCTACGCTACGCGTGTGTCGCTTTCGTGACGTTCAACCGGGGCGGGCACCCGGCCCAATGTCGCGGCAATCGGCAAGGCCGCCGCGCACAACGCCGCCATCGGCCAGAACGCCCCGGCACCGAACCAGCCATACAGCTTGCCGGATGACAGCGTCAGCACCGCCGAACTCGCTCCCATGGCGACGGTCGCGTAAAACGCCTGGGCACGGGCGGCCAGCTGCACCGGCACCACGCAGGCAATCACCTGCATGGCCGACAGGTGCAGCAGCGCGAATGTCAGCCCATGCAGCGGCTCAACCATCGCCATCGCCGGAAACCAGGCGGTGCGGGCGGCCGTCCCCCAACGCACCACGCCCGCTATCGCCGACACCGCCAAAGCCCGCCCGGGCCCGAGCCGCTGCAGCAACGGCCCCCCCACCACGAGAAAGACGAACACTTCGCTGGCGACCGAGAGCGACCACAACACGCTGCACTGCGCCGCGGACAAATGCGCCGCCCGCCAGCGTATCACCTCGAATCCGTCGTGCAGAGCGTGGCTGCCCCCGATCAACGCCACGACCAGCATCGCGCGCAAGAATATCGGGATGGCGAGCAGATCGGTCGTGCGCCCGCCCCCCTGCCGCGCCGGCCCCGCGTCGGCGGCGAAGCGCGGGTTTGGCACGGCCAGCGCGGCCGCGGCCGCGGCACCCAGCAGCGCGGCATTCAGCCACACCACAACCCCCAACCCAGCCCAACCCACCATCTGCCCAGACAGCAGTGTGCCGCCAATGAACGCCGCCGACCCACCGCCACGCACCCAGCCATACGAAAACCCACGCGGACCCGCCGCCGCCGCCAGCGCCAGCGCATCGCCGACCGGCGTCAGTGGCGCCAGCACCGCCGCATGGGCCACACTCACCAGCAGCAGGGCCACCACGCCCCGCGCCGGCACATAGAGCAGCGCTACGAGTGCCGAAGCTGCGGCGAAACCGGCCAGCACCAGCCTCGGCGAACGGACCCGGTCCGCCAGCGCACCGCCCCACGGCCCGCTGGCCAGCCTAATCGCCGTCCCCGCCGCCAGCACCACACCCAGCGCGCCAGCGCCTAGCCCATGGGACTGCAGCAACCCCGGCAGGAACGGAGACGCCACGCCGAATGCCGCGAACAGCGCGCCGTAAAGCAGCAGGAAACGCCGAAGCGGAGTGCCGTATGTCACCGCCGCCTAACGGCCTCATCACGCCACCGTTGCGCGCGCGTGTGTGAACAAAACTGCCGCGCTCCGAAGCACTTCCACCACCCATGTCCAAACGCCCATCCACCATTTTCATCCTGGCGACGCTGGGCCTGGACGCGCTCGGCGTCGGCATCATCGCCCCTATCGTGCCCGGCCTGGTTCAGCGCCTCGCCCATCTCTCGCCCGATCACGCCGCCCCCTGGGTCGGCGCGCTGATCGCCGCCTATGCGGGCGTGCAATTCTTCGCCGCCCCCCTGCTCGGCGAACTCAGCGACCGCTTCGGCCGCCGCCCCGTCATCCTCGCCAGCGTCGCCGGCCTGGGCTGCGATTACATACTCCTCGCCCTCGCCCCCAATCTCTGGTGGCTGTTCGCAGGCCGCCTCGTCGCCGGCGCCACCAGCGCCAACGTGGCCGCCGCCACCGCCTACCTGGCCGATATATCGAAGCCCGAGGACCGGCCGCGCCTGTTCGGACTTATCGGCGCCACCTTCGGCGCGGGTTTTGTGGTGGGACCCGCCCTTGGCGGCGCGCTCGGCGAATTCGGCCTGCGTCTCCCCTTCATCGCCGCCGCGGCTCTCTCCTTCGCCAATGTCTGCTTCGGCCTGTTCGTGCTGCCGGAAAGCTTGGCTGCCGAAAACCGACGCGCTTTGACCTGGAGCCGGGCCAACCCTTTCCGCCTGCTCGCCAATCTGGCCCGCGACCACGCCCTGGGCCGACTGGCCATCGCCTGGTCCTGCACCTGGATCGGCCTGGCTGCCGTGCAAAGCAGCCTTGTCCTGTTCACCGGTTACCGCTTCGGCTGGGGCGCCCTGTTCAACGGCTTCCTGCTCGCCGGCGTGGGCCTCAGTCAGGCGCTGGTCGAGGGAAGCCTGCTCCGCCCCATCAACGCCCGCCTCGGCGAGCGCCGAACCGCCGTGCTCGGCTACGTCTGCGCAGCCCTCGGCTACGGCGCGCTGGCACTGGCCACCGCCGGCTGGGCGCTGGCCCCCGCCGTGGTCCTCATCGCGCTGGGCGGCCTGGCCACCCCCTCAGTCCGCGCTATGGTTTCCGGCCACGGCGCCGCCGACACGCAAGGCGAGATGCAGGGCGTGCTCTCAGCTATCGAGGGGCTGACCGCGGTGTTCGCACCCTTGCTGACGGCCTTCCTGTTCCGCGCCTTCACCAGCCACGCCGTGCCGGTGCGGTTCCCTGGGGCGCCATTCGCGTTAGCGGCGATCTGCGCAGTTGTCGCTTGTCTGTTGCTGCAACGAAGGCAAGACACCTCTTCAAAAGAAGAAGCGAAAACTCCCTGTTCGGCTGTCGCCGACTGTTGAACAGGTCGCGGCGTGACGTCCCGAGACATCGCGTCGAAGCTTACGAGTGCGTTGTTCTTTCACCGACGCTGATTGGCCGAAATCTGTCCGCAATCTTCGCCCCAATCCCGCCGGCCACGATCAGCGCTGCCATCGGTATCGCCGTGCCATCCGCAAGCCCGCCCACCAGAAAACCACCCATGGCTCCGATCAGGAACTGCATCGTTCCGAGCAGGGCCGAGGCACTGCCGGCATGATCGGCATGGTGCCGCAGCGCGCCGACGGTGGCCGTCGGATTGAGGAACCCCATCATGCCCTGGGCGAGCGCAAGCGCCAGCCCCAGCCACAGCGCGCGCGTATCGGCTACCGCCAAAGCCAGCACCGTACAGCCGAGAACGAGGTAAGCGGTGCTCGCGCGATGTAGCGTGCCATCCAGATCGTAGCGGCGCACAACGCGCATGTTGAGCTGGGAGGCGGCGATGTAGGTTGCCGCCACACTGCCGAACACCAGTGCATATTGGGGCGGGTTGAACCGGTAATGCGCCATGAACACGTCCGGTGTGCCGCCCAGGTAGGCGAAGAGCGCGAAGGCGCAGCACGCCATCATCGACGCATGGGTCAGGAAACCGCGCTCGGACAGGATATGCCCGTAGCGGCCCAGCATGGCGGCCGGGTTCAGCACCACCCGCCGCTCCGGCGGCAGCGTGTCGGGCAGACGCGCGGCCGCCAGCAGCGCCAGCCCACCATACCCCGCATTCAGCCAAAAGATCTCCCGCCAGGTGCCATGCGCCAGCACGATCCCACCCAGGCTGGGTGCCAAGATGGGCGCCGCTCCCAGCACCAGGATCAGGCGGGAAAGCAGCCGCGCGGAATCATGCCCTTCGCTGATGTCCCGCACCACCGCGCGCGGAATGACCATGCTGGCCGAGGCGCCCATGGCCGTCAGGAACCGCCAAGCCGACAGCGACGCCATGCCGCCCGACAGCGCGCAGGCGGCCGACCCCACCGTATAGAGCAGAGTGCCGGCCAGCAGCGGCCGCCGCCGCCCGAACCGGTCCGCCAGCGCGCCCTGCAACAGCTGGCCCACCGACAATCCCAGCACCCATGTGCCCAGCGTGATCTGCGCGCTACCCAGCGGCGCGTGAAACCCAGCCTCGATCGCGGGGAACGCCGGCAGATACATGTCGGTCGAAATCGGCCCGACCGCCTGCAAGAAACCCAGCAGGATCGGCAGCCAGCCCGGGATGCGGCGCAAGCTAGGGCATCATCCGATCGAACGGAACCGTTCGGTCGGACAAAGATGCTGGCCTGAACAAAAACCCGGAGATTGGTCTTTGAGCCTGTACGATCCGAACATGCTCTATGCCTGCCGGGCGAGCGGCGGCACGAAGCCGGGCGCGGTATCCCACGGGAACAGCAACCAACTCGCCTGCGAAAATTCGGCCACGAACACATCCGCATAAGGGCGACCGCCGGGCTTGGCATACAGGCACGCGAAACGCGCCCGCGGCAGCAGACCGCGCACGAGCCGAGCTGTGATGCCCGAATCGACCAGGTCGTCGATAATGACGAAACCAGCCCCGTCGCCGGCCGCCAATGGCGGCTTCAACACCATCGGCTCGCGCTGGCTTCCGGCCTCAGCGGTGTAAGATAGCACGCACACCGTCTCGACCAACCGGCACTCAAGCTCGCGCGCCACGATGGCGGCCGGCACCATCCCGCCGCGGCTGACGGCCACGATGCCCGCGAACGGACCCTGCGGCATCAGCCGCGCCGCCAGCGCGCGCGAGTCTTCGTGCAGCCTCTCCCACCCGATCGTGGTGTAGGCGGTAGCGTCAGGTGCGGTCACCTTGTGTGCTAATACAAACGTCCACCGTCCGGCAGCACGAAATCGGGCCGTATCAGCACCACCTCGCCGCTCTCGTCCGGCAAGCCGAGCGTCAGCACTTCGCTCGTGAACGGCCCGATCTGCCGGGGCGCGAAATTGACCACCGCGCACACTTGTCGCCCGATCAATTGATCCGGCTTGTAGTGCACGGTTATTTGCGCGCTGGATTGGCGGATGCCGATTTCCGGGCCGAAGTCGATCCACAGACGGAAGGCAGGCTTCCGCGCCTCAGGGAACGGTTTCGCGTCGGTCACGGTGCCGACCCGTATGTCAATTCGCTGAAAATCCTCGGGGCTGGCTGTTTCGCTCATGCCCTCTCATAGGCTGTCCGCAATCGCGGCGAAAGCCGCGTAGCGTTTGGAAGCCTGCCTTGTCCCTGAATCCGATTTCGGATGTCAGGGACAAGGATGCGACCAGCCGACTGGCTCGAGACTAAATCCTGTTCAAAGCCGAAACCTGACGATTTCGGCTTTCGAACACTAGCCCCGCGCTGGGGGAACCGGAGCCGGCGGGGGCGGGGGCGGCGGCGGAGGGGGCGCCGGCTGAGCCGGTGGCGGCGGGGGAGGCGGTGCAGGCTGGTCGGCACAGGCCCCGAGAAGTGCCACCGGCACCATGACGGCAAGGACGGCCGCACCACGGAACAGCTTGCGACCAACCATTGTTTTAGAAACGGGGACCATCCGCTACTCCTGCCTGGGGTTTCGTGAGACGGGGGATGTAAGGGGAATTCCGAGCGAAAAGTCAAACGGTTAGTTCTATGGGCAGGTAAAGGTCGAGGAATGTTAAGAGTGCGCACGTCTTGGTGGAAAATCGGCTCCGGCCATCAAAAGCCCCCCATCTCCGCCAGGTCCCAACCATGCCGAACCACCGGGCCGGCCGGCGGCATGATCGCTCTCGTGGCGGCATGGGCACTGGCCGCGTGCAGCACGGACCTCCAGCCCGACGCCACGCTGGGGCCGCAGCAGGCGACTACGGAGCTTGGCGCCCGGCTGGTGGACGGGCCTGGGTTGATCATTGCCGGTGAACGCCTGAACGCCCCCCTGCTGCAACGCTTTTATGCCCGCCATGCCTTCGAACCGGTCTGGACGGACCGGCAAGCTCAAACCAGCTCTTTGGTGGCGGCCGTGATGCGTGCCGCCCTCCAGGGTCTCGATCCTGAGATGTTTCATGCCGACCTGCTGCGCCACAACTCGGAATTGCCTCCGCTCGACCGCGAATTGGTGCTGTCGGACGCCTTTCTTTCATACGCGGACGCGCTGGCCCGTGGTGCCGTGCCGGTCGAGCGCCGCAGCGACGACGAGGCTTTGGCGCCCGAGCCGGTCGACGTGGCGGCAGCGCTTGACGCCGCGATGGACGGCCAAGATCCGGGGGCAGCCATCGAATCGCTGGCCCCGGCAACGCCGGCCTATCGTGCGCTCTGTCAGGCCCTGCGGATATATCGCCCGCCTGCCGCAGCCGGCAACAGGATCGCCGCGGATCGCCTGCGCACGATAGAAGTGAACCTTGAACGCCAACGCTGGCTTCCCCGGCGATTACCGGCGGACCGGGCCTGGGTGAACGTGGCCGACCAGCGCCTGGCGCTCTATCGCGCCGGCCGCCCGATCTTCTCGACACGAGTCGTCGTCGGCGAAGATGACCCGCCCCATCAAACCCCGGAGTTCCGCGCCACGATCGACGCGAGTTTCTTCGATCCCCCCTGGGTCATTCCAAAAGACATCGTCACGGCAGAAATCCTGCCGAAGATCAGTCGCGACCCGAGTTACCTGGCGCGAAACAACATGGTCTTGCTGGATGGCGGCGAAGCGGAACAACTGCCGGGACCCGAAGCAGGGCTTGGACTGGTCATGTTCGACATGCCCAACCGCTTCGACGTCTACCTGCATGACACGCCGGATCGATACATCTTCAAACGCGATAACCGCCGCATCAGCCATGGATGCATCCGGGTCCAGAATCCACGAGTATTCGCCGCCCTGCTCCTGCAGCAACCGCTCGACAGCATCGACCGGGCCATCGCGGTCGGCAGCACCACGCGGCACGATCTCGCAACGCCCGTGCCGGTGTTCGTGGTCTATCAAACAGTCTTCGCCTATGCCGACGGCACGCTTCAGTTCCGTCCCGATTTCTACGGGCGCGACGCCAGGATATGGCAAAAGCTGCAGCCACACCGGCCAGGCCCGCAGACTATGGCGCAGACGGATACCCGCCCAAGCCCTTCCGGTTATCAGACGGGCGGTCATCTCCAGTCACGATCGGCTGTGTGATGAATACCCAGCAATCCGTGGTCATCGCCGAGGTGCTGCGCGGCGCCCATGTCGAATCTCGCCACACCGGGGCGTTCGCCGTGGCCGACGCGCGGGGCCATCTGGTGCGCGCCGGTGGCGACCCTGAGCGCGCCATCTACCCACGATCGGCGGTCAAGGCGCTGCAAGCGCTGCCGCTCGTCGCCTCCGGTGCCGCGAACGCGCTGGGGCTGACCGACCGGCAGCTCGCACTGGCCTGCGCCTCGCACGTCGGCATGCTGGAGCATGTCGAAACAGCCGCCTCCATGCTGGCCCGCGCCGCGCGGACCGAGGCCTGCCTGGAATGCGGCACCCACTGGCCCAGTTCGGCCACGGCCGCGCGGGCGCTGGCCGCTTCGGGGCATCAGCCGGGGCCGCTGCACAATAACTGTTCGGGCAAGCATGCCGGGTTCGTGTGTCTGGCGGTGGCCAGCGGCCGCGATGTGGCCGGCTACGTCGCCGCCGGCCACCCCGTCATGCGCGAGGTGACCTCCGCCCTCTCCGCGGTGACAGGAGCCGCGCTGGACCGCGAGGCGCCGGCGATCGACGGCTGCTCCATCCCCAGCCACCGCATCACGCTGCATGCGCTGGCCGCTGGTTTTGCACGCTTCGGCACCGGCACCGGCCTGCCTCTCGGGTTTTCGGACGCTGCCCGAACGCTGCGCCGGGCCGTGGCCGCGCATCCCACGATGGTAGCCGGCGCGGAACGCTTCGACACGGTGCTGGCGGCAGCGCTTGGCGAGACAGCCTTCGTCAAGGTCGGTGCGGAGGGCGTCTATTGCGGCGCGCTGCCGGCATTGGGCCTGGGTTTCGCACTGAAATGCGACGACGGCGCAACACGCGCGGCCGAGGCGGCCACCGCCGCGCTGTTGCTGGAGCTTTTGGGACCCCACCCGATGCTGTCGCGTCTCGCCAATCCCGTGTTGACCAATTGGCGCGGAACCGAAGTGGGCCATGTGCACGGATACCTGGGCGCGTGACACGGCGCCCCTGTTTGGCCACAATACGTCGCATCCCGGAATCACCGCGCATGACCGATCGACCCCTTGCCGCCAGGAGGCCACACACGTGAAGCGGCCGCGCCTCAAGAACCGCCGCCGTCCCGATGCGGCCTTGCCCATCCTGCCGCGCCTGTTCGCGGTGCTGGCGGCCGTGCTGCTGGTGGGCTCGGTCGGCCTGGCTGCCTTGCTGCCATCCGATATTACCCTGGGCCAGGCCCTGGCCGCGTTCGACGAGACCCTGCCCGATCACCTCCAAGGCGCCGTCTCCCACGCCCTCGGTCACGGGCTGTGGGAAGCCGTCGTCCACCCGTTGCTGATACGGCCAGTCTGGCTGATACCGGTCAGTCTGGGGCTGATCTGCGTTGGCGGCGCACTGACCAGCCTGTCTCATGCGCCGCCGCGCACGAAGCAGCGGCGGAGTTAGCAAGCAGTCCTTTTTTGCAAAAAACGACCAAAAACCCTTGTCAGTTTGAGTCCGCGACAGCCGGACAAGAGTTTTCTGCTCTTCCTTGAAAAAGGGAAGCCTTACTCACCCCAGTAACCAAGTGCAAAGCGCCCCCGAACAAAGCCCCAGGTTCGGAGACACTACATGCACAACCCATTCGGCGACACGCTCAGCTTCCTGATCGGCGCCTCGCCCGACTACAACCCGATCGGAAACATTCGCTACGCTTGGGTTGCGTTCTACATCGGCCTGCTCGCCGGCAGCGCATATATCGCGTGGCGCAACTGGTCGACCGACCCGGGCCAGCGCACCACGCACCATGTCTCGATCTGGCTGATGCGCGTCGTCCTGGCCGGGCTTTGGTATCAGGGCACGTTCTGGAAACTCCCTTTGCCGGTTTCGGACGCTTTCAAATTCTGGGTTGGTGCGCTGGAAAAATTCACGTCGGTGCCCGTGCATGCCGCCCTCGTGCACAGCGTGTTGCTGCCCGGTATCGCGGTGCTCCAGCCACTCGTTTATCTGACCGAAATGGCGTTCACCATCTGCCTGACGCTCGGCATGTTCGTGCGGCCCGCCTCGCTGATCGCCGTCCTGTTCACCGTGCATCTGTGGATCGGCTTGTATAACGATCCCACCGAGTGGCCGTGGACGTACATCGCCATCATCGTCGCGCACGGCATGTTCGCCAGCACCGGCGCCGGCCGCAGCCTCGGCATCGACAACCTTTGGCGCCGCAACCCGCCGCCATTCGCGACGGCCACGCCACAGCGACAGCGTCTGTTCGCCTGGGCCACGTGATCCCCGGAGTTCTGGGTGCAGTATCGGCAATCCGCACGGCCCTGCACCCCTGGGTAACGTTCGCCGTGCGGATCTGGCTCGCCCAGGCATTCCTGGCCCAGCAGCTCGGCATGATCATGCACGGCGACGCGGACGCGCGTCTGTCCGCGCCACTCGGTGCCGGCTGGTGGTCGGGCCTTTCCATGCAGCTCGCTCATTCCGGCCCTGGTGCCGCCGTGCAGGCGCTCTGCCCGCTTCTGCTGGCTGCCGGCCTGCTCGCTAGGCCGGCAGCACTGGCGATGCTCGCCGAAGCAGTCCTGATTCCGCTCCCGCATGCGGCGGACGCACTCCGCCCGTTCTGGATTGTTCTGCTTGCCTGGCTCGTGGTCGTTGGACCCGGCCCTCTCGCGCTGGACCATCTGCTCGGCCGTGGCTTGCGGCGCAGCGCGCTCCCAGGCGCCGCGCCGCTTGGGGCTGCCTACGAGTGGGCCACGCGTCGTCTGGCGCCGGTTGCGCTGCTCGCCTTGCGCGCCTGGCTGGCCGCAGCGCCGGCAGCCCTCGTCCTGCCCGTGATGGCGCCCGCCCATCCGTTTCTGCCGCACGTGCCAGGCATGGTCGCCCACCTGCCGCCCTGGTTCGGCCTGCTGCTGGCCTTCTGCGTTGCGATCGGGCTGGCCGTCAGCCCGGTCGGCGTTGTCCTGTTCGCCCTGGTCCCGCTCGGCCAGGTGATGAGCATCTCCGACGATCGCCTCTACTGGCTGCTGGCACTTTCCATCCTGATTGCGTCGGGCGGCGGCCCTCTGTCGCTCGATCAAATCCTCGCCGCCAGGCTGAGGCGGACAGACGCCGCGCCGGATCTGGACCGCTTGCCGCACGTGGTCATCGTCGGCGGCGGCTTTGGCGGAATAGCCACCGCCCATGCGCTGCGGGGTGCGCCGTGCCGGGTCACGCTGGTCGATCAACGCAATTTCACCCTCTTCCAGCCACTACTGTATCAGGTAGCCACCGCCGGCCTGTCTCCGGCGGAGATCGCAACCCCGATCCGCTCCCTGTTCCGCCACCAGCCGAACGTGCGCGTGGTTCTGGCCAGGGCGACCGGCGCCGACACCGCGCGCCGCGTGCTGCGCCTCGAGCATGGCGAGATCGGCTACGACACGCTGGTGCTCGCAACGGGTGCACAGCACAGCTATTTCGGCCATGACGAGTGGGCGGCGCTGGCCCCCGGCCTGAAAAGCATCGAGGACGCGACCGCCATCCGCCACCGCCTGCTGCAGGCGTTCGAAGCGGCCGAGACTTGCGATGAACCCGCCGAACGCGACGCCTGGCTGACCTTCGTCGTGGTCGGTGGCGGCCCCACCGGCGTCGAGATGGCGGGCGCGATGGCCGAGCTAGCCCATAGCGGCCTGGACGGCGAGTTCCGCCGCATCGATCCGGCCCGCGCCCGCGTGATCCTGATCCAGTCCGCGTCGAAACTTCTCCCGGCCTTCCCGCCGCGCCTGTCCGACGACGCGGCAACGCGGCTCACGGCGCTTGGCGTGGAAGTCTGGCTGGACCGCAAGCTGCAGGGAGTGCTGCCGACCCATGCCGTGGTGGATGGCGAGATCGTGCCCAGCCGCACCGTGATCTGGGCCGCCGGCGTCATGGCGTCGGATGCCGCTCTCTGGGTGGGCGGAAAAGCCGATCGCGCCGGCCGTCTGGAGGCGGGCCCCGATCTGGGCGTGCCGGGTTTGGCGGACGTGTTCGTCATCGGCGACACGGCCGCGTCCACCGCCTGGGGTGGCAAGCCCGTGCCCGGCCTGGCGCCGGCCGCCAAGCAGGGCGGCGCCTACGTCGCCCGCGTCATACGGCGTCGGCTGGCCGGCCGCGCGCCGCCGCCACCATTCCGCTACCGTCATCTCGGCAGCTTGGCGACGATCGGCCGGCAGGCGGCGGTCGCCGAGTTCGGACCGGTCCTGCTGACGGGCGCGCTCGCCTGGTGGCTATGGGGCGGCGCCCACATCGCGTTCCTCATCGGTGGGCGGAGCCGGATCACGGTGCTGGTGCAGTGGTTCTGGGCTTATGTCACGTTTCGCCGCGGAACGAGGCTGATCACCGGTAGTGCGCTGCCCCCGCAAATCTTTCCGATCGACGGTATGCCCGGCCCCTCCGCGACCTGAAGCATCATCCGATCGAACTGAATCGCTCGATCGGATAAAGATGTCCGTCAAAACAGAAAGTTAGAGCATGGGTCCTGAGCCAATGCGAACGGATCATGCTCTAGCGGCGTATCACGCGTGCCCGGCAACATCCGACAGCAGGATCGGGTCCACCTTCAGGATGGCCATGGCCCTGCGCCATTTCGTCTCATGATCCGTGTCGAAGAGCAGGTCCAGGCTGGCCGGCGCCGACAGCCAGGCATTCTCGGTCAGCTCCCGGTCCAGTTGGCCAGGTCCCCAGCCGGCGTAGCCCAGCGCCAAAAAACCCCGGCGCGGGCCGCCGCCATCGGCGATTGCCTTCAGCACGTCCAGGCTTGCGGTCAGCGCGATCTGCGGATCGACCATCAGGCTGCCGTCGCCCGTCCAGTCAGCCGTATGCAGGTACAAAGCCGCGCGCGCTGTCGACCGGGCCGCCCCGAAAAAGATCGATCTGCCGGGCCGGCGGGGAGGGGGTCACGTCCAGCTGTTGCAACAGGTCGCCGAAGCTGGGGCTGGCCAGCGGACGGTTCAGCACGATGCCCATCGCCCCGTCAGGTGTGTGTGCGCACACGTAGATGACCGCCTGGCTGAAATGCGGCGTATTCATGCTGGGCATGGCGATCAGGAACTGCCCCGTCAGCAACCCCTCGGTAGCCGGCTCGGCCGTCGCCCGCACCGGCGCGCCCTGCGCCGTGCGCTTCCCGCGTGGCTTCGTGGATCGGGGTGAAGCGGGTTTTGCCATGCTGATCGGTCCTGAAATGCTGCACTTACGCTTGACACCTATCTGAGTGCTCGTCCGACCCTGGCCAAGAGACAGCCCCAGGCGTGCCATGCCCCGTGAGCAACGCGTCAAGCCCGCTCTGGTGACATGAAATTATGAACCCGATAGATGACTGACATGGAAAATTGTCCGGAGATGTCATGATCAAGCAAGGCGACCTGCTCCCGACGCTCAAGCTGATGCGCGCAACGGCCGAGGGACCACGCGAAATTTCCACGGCCGATATCTTCGCCGGCCAGCGCGTGGTGATGTTCGCCGTGCCCGGCGCTTTCACACCGACATGCTCGGTCCAGCATTTGCCTGGTTTCAACACCAACCTGGAAGCGTTCCGCGCGCGCGGCATCGACCAGGTAGTCTGCCTGGCCGTCAACGACGCCTTCGTGCTGGGCGCCTGGGCCGCCAGCCAGTCCATCAATCCGGATATCGTCATGCTCGCCGACGGATCGGGGCAGTTCACGCGCGCCCTGGGGCTGGAACTGGACTTGACCCAGCGTGGCATGGGTATTCGCGCCCAGCGCTTCGCCCTGGTCGCCGACGACATGCGGGTGACCTATCTCGCCGTGGAAAAACCCGGTGATTTCGACGTAAGCCGTGCCGAAGCCGTGCTGGAGCATGTATGACGTATTGCCCAACTACCAGTGGATGTGAAGGCGACGATCGAAACAACCTGTAATTGCATTTTTCACCATCGTTCCGTCTCCGTTCCCTTCACAGGTGGTTCTTTCCTCCGCAGTTTGCCTCGCGCGAAACGCGTAGGGGGAGCAGCATGGAGCCGGGCTGGGTTTACGTTCTGGTCAATTCGTCGATGCCTGGCCTGGCCAAGGTAGGCCGGACGTCACGCCCGCCATCCGAACGTGTGGCCGAGCTGTCCTCGGTCACCGGCATTGCCACACCCTTCGTTCTAGCCTTCGACCAGCCAGTGGCCGATTGCCGGGCGGCCGAACGCGCGGTGCACGACGAGCTGGACCGGCGCGGCCTGCGCGTGGCCTCCAACCGGGAGTTCTTTCGGGGCTCGCCCTCGGAAATCGTGCGCGTCGTGCTCGAGGCAGCCGGCGCGATGCCTGGCGCGGCCGAACTCGGGGCCAGGACACGGTCGGCCCAGGCGCTGCTCGAAGCCGGCGACCGCTGCCGCACGGGACTTGGTGCCACCCTGCAGAATACGGGCGAGGCAATACGACTTTACAAGCTGGCCATCTCACGTGGCGCGATCGACGCCTATGCCCGGCTCGGCCGCCTCTACGCGACGCTGTACATTGCTCGGCCCAGCCGCGCGGCCCGGCGCCGGGCGATGACGCCTTTGAGGCAGGGCGCCAAGCGGGGCGACGTGACCTGCTACGTTGAGATGGCAACCCTGTTCGCAGCCGAACGGCATCTCGGCAATTTCTACAAGGCTTGGGGGCTGTTCTTCGCCGCACAGGATCCGTCCACCGTGGATGACCAGACCGCGGCGTTCTGCTGCCGCTACGTGGACGAATGCCTGGCGCTCGGTCTCGAGCCCGCCGGCCATCCCGTGGTCGGCGCTGCGGCCCAGGCCATGGTGGCGCTGCTGGTCGCGGAACTGGCCCAGGCACGCGGCACGGCGGCCGAGCCTCGCCTCGCCCGCACGCTGCGCTGGGCCTATTTGCGCTGCCCCTTGCCGACCACGGCGACGTCCGGCCCGCCACCCGCCACCCCGGTCCTGCTCGCCGATGGCGAGCCAGTCGGCTGGCCCGAGCCAGAAAGAATAGCCGCGTAGGCGCCCAAAATTGGTCCTCGTCAGGGCTACCATTTCCACCATGCTCTAAGGACATTTCCCGCCAGCCACCCTATCTGACGGCGATGCAGACGACGCCCGATATCGAAGACGTGCTGGCAACCGCCGCCGCCTGGCTGGCCGAGGAAGGGGCGGTCGGACTGGCCACCGTAGTGCGCACTTGGGGCAGCTCGCCACGCCAGCCCGGCAGCCAGCTCGTCACCACCCCATCCGGCCGCATGGCCGGCTCGGTCAGCGGCGGCTGCATCGAAGTGGCAGTGGCCGAAGCGGCGCAGGAAGTTCTGCTCACCGGCGCGCCGCGCCTGCTCAGCTTCGGCGTTACCGACGAGCGGGCCTGGTCGCTTGGCCTCGCCTGCGGCGGTCAGGTCGACGTGATGGTCGAACGTATCGTGGCCGATCCCGCAGGCGTCCCCCCACGCGCATGACGCCCTCGGTCTTGTCGGCGCTGATACGCGCGCGCGCGGCGCATCGGGCCTCTGTCCTGGCCACGCGATTGGCCGACGGCGCGCAGGTGCTGCTCGATGAGGATCGTCCCCAGGCACGCCCAGACGGCGTCTCCATCGAGGCATTGTGGCGCGTCGCCGCCCAGGCGCTGGCGTCGGAAAAGAGCGCGACCCACGACGTGGATGGCCAGGCATGGTTCTTCCACGTGCACGCCCCGCCTTACCGGCTCATTGTGGTCGGCGCCGTGCACATCGCGCAGGCACTGGTGCCGATGGCCCGCCTGCTCAGCTTTGCCGTGACCATCGTGGACCCCCGCGCCGCCTTCAACAATTCGGAACGCTTCGCCGATGTGGCGCGCCTGGTCGAGTGGCCCGACGCGGCGCTGGAGAGCCTGGCGCCCGACGCCCGCACCGCCGTGGTGGCGCTGACCCACGACCCCAAATTGGACGACCCGGCCCTCGACCGCGCGCTGCGCAGCCAGGCACCCTATATCGGCGCGCTCGGCTCTCGCCGCAGCCAGGCCGCCCGGCTGGACCGGCTGGCAGCCCTGGGCCATGGCGAAGCGGCGCTGGCGCGGGTGCGCGGACCTGTCGGGTTGGCGCTGGGCGCCGTCGCCGCCCCCGAAATCGCCCTCAGCATTCTGGCGGAGATCGTGGCGGTCCGGCGCGGCGCGGCGCTTGGCCGGCGCGAATGACCACTCTGCCGCCTCCCCGTATCGCTGCACTGGTCCTGGCCGCGGGACGATCCACCAGGATGGGCCCGGATCATAAGTTGCTCCTGCAGGATGCTTCCGGCCTGGCCATGGCCGCCAGCGTCGCCGCCGCGTGCTCGGCCAGCCAGGCCGACTGGCTGATCGTGGTCACCGGCCACCAGGCGGACAGGGTGACGCAGGCGATGCGCACCATCCGGTTGCGGGCGGACGCACGGTTCGTATACGCCCCCCATTACGAAACTGGCCTGTCGGCCAGCCTGCGCGCTGGCCTGGCCGCGCTGCCGGCGCAGGTCGACGGTGTGCTCGTCTGCCTGGCCGACATGCCGCATGTCGGACCAGCGACGATGGACCGCCTCATCGCCGCAAGCGGTCCAGGCCGGGCCAGCGACGCCGTGGTGCCCGTGTGGCAGGGCAGGCGCGGCAACCCGGTGCTTTGGAACAGGCGCTGCTTCGCGGTGCTGGCCGGCCTGTCCGGCGACACGGGCGGGCGGCAATTGCTGCAAGGGGCAGGCACAGTGGTGCATGAGGTGCCGGTCGACTCCCCCGGCGTGCTGACCGACTGCGACACGCCAGAACAGGCGCACGCTGCGGGCTATATGCGCTGTGCCGGCGCATGACCGGGATCACGCAAGCAGCGGCCGGCAATGGCACGCTCACCTATGAAGTCAGTCACACGCTGGCCGACCTGCCCCCGGTACCCAGCCGCGAACTCGCCGCCGCCTGGGACCTGGCGCGCGATGCTGCGCAAGCCTCTGCTTGGGACGTGGAACGCGCCTTCCGTTTCCCTCGCCCCGATGGCGGCTGGACCGGGCTCCATCTGAACGACCCGCACGCCAGGTGCTGGGCCGGCGCGATCGACCGCGCGGTCGGGCTCTGCACTCTCACCGGTGTGTCGGTCTGCTTGCGGCTGCTGGCCTTGATCGACTTGCTGGCTGCGGAATCCTGGGCGGCAGCCCTGGTGCGCCTCGACGGCGGCCGGGCCAGGCTCGATCCGGTCCTGCTCAAACTTGCAGCCGAGCTGCCGCTGACCGAAGAGGCTGGCTTCGACGCGGCCGGGCTGCGCCGGAGCCTTGCGACAGAGACCCGGCCCACCTAGGAGCACACGCCATGCGTATCCTGAAACCAAGTCTCTGCCTGATGCTGCTGTCCGGCGCCGGCGCGCTCGGCGGGTGCGGCTTTTCCCCGCCGCTCTCGCCGGGCGACCGGGAGACACTGGCCGATTGCCGCAGCGAAGCCGACCGCATCTACAACACCCGAAACCGCGCCCAGCTCTCGCAACGCGACGACCAGGATGCTCCCTTCTCAGGCGCGTCGCAGGCGGGGCTGCCGTCCAACGGATTGTCCGATCGCTACGGGCACGAGCAGATGGTCGACAACTGCGTCCGCCGCGGCACGCAGGACACGGCCGACGCGCCACGATGACCCGCCATCCCGATCCGAGGAGCCGACCATGAGCCGCATCATTCGCACCGAAACGACCGATCTTTTCTCCAGGGCTGTCGAATACCACGGTTTCGTCTTCACCCAGGGTCTGGTGCCGCGCAACTCGTCGCTCGACATCACTGGCCAGACGGCCGATGTGCTGGCCCAGATCGACGCGCTTCTGGAGGCGCATGGGACCGACAGCACACGGCTGTTGCAGGCGCAGGTCTGGCTGAAGCGTATCGCCGACCGCGCAGCCTTCAACGCGGTCTGGGCTGCCTGGCTGCCCTCAGGCGCAGCCCCCGCACGTGCCCTCGTCCAAGCCGAGTTAGCCGATCCGGCGTGGCTCGTCGAAATCATGGTCACCACCTGCAAGTAGTGGCACTCCCGACACGGCGTTGTAAAAGTGTCACGTCAAGCGGAAAATGTAACATTAGCCGGAACACGGTCATTGCGAAATGGCACGTTTTTACGAAAATAGGAAAATCATCTGATTTTCACACATTACTCACATGGCAATCTGGTCTAATGCACACTAAAGTCGCCAAGCTGTGATCTAAACGGTTGCCAGGGTTGCACACCCGTTGTTACCGAGTTTTGCAACTTGGCGAGGACGATAGTGTGGGCATGACGCGGACCGGGAAGACAGGAAACGTTTTTCGCGCAACGGTTGCGGCTTGCACGCTGTTCGCCGGAGCGGCCAGCGCTCATAGCCGGCAGGTTCATGGAAGCCATGCTGCTCATCGAACCGGGCATGTCACCCCGGTACACGGCGGCCATTACAACGTGTTCCACGCGCGCCACTTCGCAGGCCTGGTCGGTGGCGGCCATGTCATCCAGTGCGTAGCCTTTGCCAAGCAGGATGCAGGGATCGACCTCTCCGGCAACGCCCGCGATTGGTGGGGCAGGGCGGCGGGCGTCTACGAACGCGGCCAGCGGCCGGAAAGCGGTAGCGTACTGAGTTTCCTCGCCAATGTCCGCATGCCACTCGGCCACGTGGCCGTGGTTTCGGGCATCGAGGACAGCCGGACCATCGTCATCGACCAGTCCCATTGGAACAGCCGCGGCATCACCCGGGATATTGAGGTCAAGGACGTCTCGGAGAACAACGACTGGAGCGCGGTACGCGTCCAACTCGGGCGGGGTGCCGGATACGGAAGCATCTACCCGACCCACGGCTTTATTTACCCACGTCCAGACCAGGGTAGCATGGTGGCGAATGTGACCAGGGCACCGATGCCGGATCTCGATCCGGCACCCGCTGACCTTCGCCATGCGCGTGGGCGCGTGCGGCAGGCTGATCTCGAAGTAGCCGAAGCGCCCGCGCATGAAGGGCCGCTCGACCTAACCGTGCCAGGAATCTCGTTTGACGCACCCAGCCGGGCGTTGCGCTAACGGTAGACGCGCCTCCCTTTCAGGAGACGCGTCCCTTCCACTTAGTATGTGACCGCTCGCCGGCCGAAAATGGCGTGGTAGATAACCAGCACGACGATGGCACCTACGACCGCCACGAACATGCTGTAGATGTTGAAGCCAGTGATTGGCGTGGCGCCTAATGTTGCGAACAGCCAGCCGCCGACCATGGCGCCGATAATGCCGAGCACGATATCGATCACCACGCCGGACCCAGTGTGGTTAACGATCTTGCTCGCAATGAAGCCGGAGATAAGTCCCAGGATAAGCCAGGCCAGAATAGACATACGCAACCCCCTCACGACGTAAGTTGTCACCAGCAAACGGTGGATTTGCGGGCAGGTTGCACGCTGCCTCGGTGCCGTAACGTCTATGTGCAATGCGATGTCAGGAAGGCCGATGCGAGGTCCACCGACTCCCGGGCTTCCGGCACGAATGGCGCCAACTGCCAGACATGCGGTACCACCGGCCAGATACGGAGATCGACGGTGACCCCCGCGGCACGCGCTCGCTCGGCCAGGCGCGTGCTGTCGTCGCGCAATATCTCGCGGTCGCCCGCATGGACCAGCAGCGGCGGCAGCCCGTGCAGGTCGGCGTACAATGGCGAGGCGATCGGGTCGTTGGCCGGCCGCCCGCCGAGATAGTGGCTGGCGCCGTGGCTCAGGCCGGGCGCCCAGAACATCGCGTCCCGCCGCGCATTGGTGCGGACCGACTCGCCCGTTCCGGCCAGATCGGTCCAGGGCGAGAACAGAGCGGCGGCTCCGGGCTGTGCCTCTCCCGCATCGCGCAGCGTCAGCATCAGGGCCAGGCTCAGCCCGCCACCCGCCGAATCCCCGGCCACCGCCATCGACTGCGGTGCCCGACCCTCCGCCACCAGCCCCCGCCAGGTAGCAGCCGCATCCTCCACGGCGGCCGGACAGGGGTGCTCGGGCGCCAGCCGGTAATCCGGCACGAACACCTGAAAACCATGCTTGGCAAACGCCGCCGTCAACGGCCGGTGCGTGCGTGGCGAGCACGCAAAATACCCGCCTCCGTGCAAATACAGCAGCGTCCTGGCAGCCTGACCCGCCGCCTGGGGACCACGCACCCACTCGCCGGCAATGCCTCCAACCTCGCCGGGCGTGAACGTCACGCCGTCGGGCGGCTTCGGCGCCGGCAGCTTGCCGCCCTCCAGCGTGCGCCGCACGCTCGCCAGATCCAGGTTCTTATGCATCGTGCGCTTGAACAGCGCTCGCACCACGAGGTCGAGCGCGTGCGCCTGTAGGCTGGCCATGGGTCTAATCCTTGCGTTGGCGAATATTTCCGCCCGTCTGCCGGTTGATGTATTTCCAATAGGTCACGGGGAATAGCCGCTGCAGCCGCTCGGCCATTCTGGCATCGCGCCCTATCAGCAGCCGCGGCGCGCGCGCCAGTATGGCTTGCGCGATCAACTCGGCCGCGTCCTCCGGCTTGGTGCGCAGCAGCTTGTCGAAATCCGCCATCTCGGCGCGCGCGGCCACCGGATCGATACCCTGCGGAATGCGCGCACTGCGCGCGATTTCGGTGCGCACGCCGCCGGGATGGACCACCGTCAGTGACACCGGGCCACCCGCCAGCTCGTGCCGCAACGACTCCGAAAATCCGCGCAACGCGAATTTCGACGCGCAGTAGGCCGCCTGACCCGGCGGCGCGATGATCCCGAACAGGCTAGAGATCTGCACGATATGCGCGGCGGTCTCCTGGTTCAGCGCAAACATGAAGGCGCGGGTCAGCCGCACCGGCGCCCAAAAGTTGATATCGAACAGCCATTCGATGTCGGCCAGCGACACGTCCGCCACGTTGCCGGCCAGCGCCACGCCGGCGTTGTTGACCAGCACCTGCACGCTGCCATGCTCGGCGAGCACCGCCTCCGGTAACGCCTCCAGCGCCGCACGGTCGGCCACATCCAGCGCATGCTCGCTGACCCGCACCCCTTGCGCCCGCGCGGCCTCCGCCACACGCGCCAGCCCATCGGCATTCCGATCGGCCAGCGCCAGATGCGTGCCGCGTCCGGCGAGGTTAGCAGCAAGCGCCGCGCCAATGCCGCCCGCCGCACCGGTTATCACGGCCGTGCTGCCGCGCAGTGGAAAAGCCATAATCAAACCCCGTATCTCTGCCGCGATAAGAACGCCCAAATGAGAAAAAGTTCTTTGCTTCTTTCTTGCAAGAAAGAAGATTCTTCTTTTCTGAAGAAAAGAAGCAAAAGACTTTTATCCATTGGGCGCGCGCAGGATGTCCAAAACCATTTCTGCCCCATCTCTTTCAAAATACCAGAACGTCCAGCCATTGCAGCTCGGCGCGTTCTGCACGCGGGCGCCTACCTGGTGGATCGAGCCTCGATGCGGGCCGCAGACGAGCGTGCCGTCGGCCATCACCGTAGCCGCCACACGACGCGCGCGGTCGGTCAGCACCGTGCCTGGCGTGATCAGCCCTCGCTCGACCAGGCTGCCGAACGCCACGCGCGGCATATCACGCCGGCTGGGAGTAGCTTCGACCGATGGGGTGGGTGCCGCCTTTTGCCGCCGAATGCGTCCCCACGCCGCCTCCACATAGGCCGGGTGCCGCTCGATCCCTACGAAATGCCGGTGCAGTCGCTTGGCGACCGCGGCCGACGTGCCGCTGCCCAGGAACGGATCCAGGATCACGTCCCCGGCCATGGTGCTGGCCAGCAGGATCCGATGCAGCAGCGCCTCCGGTTTCTGCGTCGGATGCAGTTTAAGGCCGTGCTCGTTGCGCAATCGCTCCTCCCCGGTGCACAGCGGAATCAGCCAGTCGCTGCGCATCTGCAGATCGTCGTTCAGCGCCTTCATCGCCGCGTAGTTGAAACGGTAACGGCTATCGGACTGCCGTGCGGCCCAGATCAGCGTTTCGTGCGCGTTGGTGAAGCGGCGGCCGCGGAAATTCGGCATGGGATTAGATTTGCGCCAGATCACGTCGTTCAGGATCCAGAACCCCAGATCCTGAAGAATGGCACCGATCCGGAAAATATTGTGGTAGGTGCCGATCACCCATAGCGTGCCATCCTTGCGCAGCACGCGTCGCGCCTCGGTCAGCCACGTCCGGGTGAAAGTGTCG
Source organism: uncultured Alphaproteobacteria bacterium (assembly GCA_963850605.1). Classification (GTDB taxonomy): domain Bacteria; phylum Pseudomonadota; class Alphaproteobacteria; order Acetobacterales; family Acetobacteraceae; genus BOG-908. Next base: position 633,790 of record CAWKLX010000003.1, read on the forward strand.
TAGGCGGTGAAATCGGTGAAGCGATCCCAGTCATCGTCCACCCCATCGACCAGGCTGTCATCCGGACGCCGCAGCTCGCCGCGCAACTGCAGGTTATACGGCGGATCGGCGAAGATGCAGTGGACGGATGAAGCGGGCAGCATGCGCATCATCTCCACGCAATCGCCGCGCAGGATCTGGTCGAGGGGGAGGTCGCGGGAGATGTCCATCGGCGGTAGGACAGTGGCCAGCGTGCCGTGGGCGGGTCAAGGAAGGAAGAACTTCTTTTTGGAAAAAGAAGCAAAAACTTTTGCTAGGCTGTCGCGGACTGTATTGCATAGTTCTACCTCAAGTAGATGAGAGTTTTTTGGTTCTTTTCTGCAAAAAAGAACCGCTTGCTTTTTGCTTGCTGAAATGTGATCACATTTTCCATGAACGAAGCTGTCTCCCTGCGCGCGCGAAACGCCCGCCACCACATTCACCCGTTCTCCGACATGGACGCGCTGAACGCCGAGGGCGTCCGAATCATCACCTCCGCCGAGGGCGTCTGGCTGACCGACATCGAGGGCCGCTGCTACCTGGACGGATTCTCCGGCCTGTGGAACGTGGCCGTCGGCTACGGACGGCACGAAATTGCCGACGCGGTGCACGCGCAGATGCTGCAATTGCCGTTTTACAACAAGTTCTTCAAATCCACGACCATCCCAGCCATCGAATTGGCCGAGATGCTGGGCGAGCTGGCGCCCGGCTTCACCCGCACCTTCTTCACCAATTCGGGGTCCGAGGCGAACGACACTATCATCCGCATGGTGCGCCACTATTGGAAGTTGCGTGGCCAGCCCGAGAAGACGCATTTCATCTCCCGGCACAATGGCTATCACGGCAGCACCGTCGGGGGCGCCAGCCTGGGCGGCATGGCGTGGATGCACGCGCAAGGCGGGCTGCCGATCCCGGGCATCACGCACGTCGCCCAACCCTGGTGGTGGGGCGAGGGCGGGCAGATGCCACCGGACGAGTTCGGCCTATGGGCGGCGCGGGAGGTGGGCGCGGCCATCGACCGGCTGGGCGCCGAGCATGTGGCCGCCTTCATCGGCGAACCGGTGCAGGGCGCCGGCGGGGTCATCATGCCGCCCGACACCTACTGGCCGGAGGTCGAACGCATCTGCCGCGACCGCGATGTGCTGATCGTCAGCGACGAGGTGATCTGCGGCTTCGGCCGCCTGGGCACCTGGTTCGGCAGCCAGCATTACGGTTTCAAGCCAGACCTCATGACCATCGCCAAAGGCGTCACTTCCGGCTACCTGCCGATGGGCGGCGTGATGGTGGCCGATCACGTGGCTGACGTGCTGGCCGCTGGCGGCGATTTTTTTCACGGTTACACGACGGGCGGCCACCCGGCCTGCGCAGCTGCCGCGATTGCCAATCTGCAAATTCTTCAACGCGAGAGGCTCGTCGAGCGGGTGCGTGCTGTCATCGGCCCGTATCTGGCGCAGCGGTGGCGTGCGCTCGCCGAGCATCCTCTGGTGGGCGAGGCCCGCATGGTCGGTTTAATGGGGGCGCTGGAGCTCTCGCCGGACAAGGCACGCCGCGCCCGCTTCCCCAAGCAGGGCGAGATCGGCACCTTCTGCCGTGACGTGGCCTACGGCGCCGGCCTGATCCTGCGCGCCACCGGCGACTGCATGCTGGCCGCCCCGCCCTTCGTTCTGAGCGAGAGCGAAGCCGACACCCTGATCGAGCGCACGCGCCACGCGCTTGACGCCGCGTATGAGGAGGCGCAGCGCCGCGGCTGGATGTAGCCGCCAGCGTACGGTAACGTTATGGCCAAGCAAGGAAAGCCGGCCATGGCAGGACTACAACACAGGCGCTCGTTCCGGCGCGCGGCCCGGAGCACGGCTATCCTGGCCGCCCTGGCCGGTTGCCATGCCACACAGCCAGGTACCCAGCCATTCGGCATGACCGTTCCGCTGCATGCGCCCTATCACGCGCGCACATCCAACCGGTTCGTGTTAAAACTCTATTCCGGGTCGGACAGCGGCCTGATCGTCGGCGGCGGCCCGCTGGACGGCAACCCCGGCCTGCAGCTGACGGACCTCTCATTCGCCGACAATCCCGGCCTGGCGAAAACCTACATCTGGGCGTTCACGCCCGGCGTCAAACTGCTCGACCACGACTGCCATCCGATCGCGCCTGCGGACGCCATTGCACTCGCCAATGCGCCGGGCGCAAACTCGGTCATCGTGATCGACTATCTGGGCGCGGACGGCCGGCCCGTGGCGCCCGCCAAACTGCAATTCTGGGCACGCGCCAGCGGCGGCGTGGCCGATTGTCAGGGCGAGGAAAGTTAGTGCACAACATGACAGCCCAGCATCCGATCACGCGCGCGCTGATCACCGCCATCCAGTACAGCGACCAGCCGATGGTGGTCACCGACCCGAACTTGCCCGACCATCCGATGATCGCGGTCAACGAGGCATTCGGCACAATCAGCGGCTATCCGAAGGACAAGACGGTGGGCCGCAATTGCCGCTTTTTGCAGGGGGCCGGCACGGACGCCAAGGCCCCCGCGCGCATACGTGCCTGCATCGCCGAGCAGCGTGGCTGCGTCGAGTGGATCCTGAATTATCGCGGGAACGGCGAGAAGTTCTGGAACCTGCTGTTCATTTCGCCGGTGTTCGCCCACGACGGCACGCTGCTCAACTATTTCGGCAGCCAGCGCGACATCACCGAGGGCCCACCCGCCGACCTGCCCGACTACACGCTTGGTCGCGCCGACATGCCAGCCGACGGTGAGCGGGAGTTCCACGCCCTGCTGCAAAGTCTGGCCGACGAGGATGCAGGAGACACCATGGTCGCCGCCTCTGCTGCGCGACGGCTGGAACGCCTGGTCGACACCGCCCGCCAGATTGACCGGGTGGCGACCCGGCTGACGCCGGCAGCCTGGGAGCCGCCGGCCAGGTGATCAGCCGGTGCCTGCCCCCGCCGGTGCTCTCAATGTTCGTCCGAAGGCTGCATCAATCGATGTTCCTGCTCATGCAGGTTCTCGAGCTGCTGATGGCGGGATGCCGCTTCGGCAAGCTGCTGCGGGGTCAAGATCTGGCGCACCTGCAATGCGCGTGCGAGGCGCTGCTCATCTTCCTGCGCCCGCAGGGTTTGCTCCTGCTGCACCAAAGGTGCGAGGTCGGCTTCGGTCACGCTGCCCGGCGCGAGCAGCCGGGCCATGATCTGCTCATGCAAGGACCGCATCTGTTCAAAGCCGCCTTTCGCCTGCGCCCATCCGGCCTGCTCGATTTGTCGGACCTGCTCGCGTTGCGCGTCGGTCAGAGACACGCCACGTAGGAAATCGTCGCCACGATGGAACCCATGACCTGCCGGGTCGGCCAGAGCGTTGCTGCAAACTACCGCCAGCGAGGCCGTCAGAAGAAAATATGAAACGCGCATGTCTCGTTCCTCGTTGAAGTGGACGAGCCAACGCTACAGCCGGTGGCGACTGAGCTCGAATGACATAGAGTAACATCCTGCCCGAACTGTCACGGTTGCGTCGGCCGTGGCCTCCACAGATGATGTCGCCTCGCGCCCACGCGGCACGCCGGCGAAGGCGACGTGCAAAATCGCGGCAGCGTCATGCACCAGGTGTAACCGTCAACAATGGTCAGCAGCCGGCATTGTTCGCTGATAGGCTCAGCGTCATGTCACAGTTCTGATAACATCTGCCAATGTCGAAAAAACCTCGTCGATCTGGGCCCGGCTAATAATCAGCGGCGGCGATATCGCCAGAATGTCGCCTGTTGCGCGCACCAACACCCCCGCCTCATAGCACTTTACAAAAACCTCATATGCTCGCGCCCCCGGCGCACCCGCGCGCGGCGCCAGCTCCACGCCCGCTACCAAACCCAAATTGCGCACATCGATGACATGCGGCAGGCCGGCCAGGCTGTGCGCGGCCTCCTCGAAATACGGAGAAAGCTCGGCCGCACGCTCGAACAGACCTTCATCGCGATACGTATCGAGAGTCGCGATCGAGGCCGCACAAGCCAGCACATGGGAGGAGTAGGTGTAGCCATGAAAAAACTCGATGGCACCCGGCGGCCCCTGCATGAACGCGTCGTGTATCTCCGTGCTGGCCACCACCGCCCCCATTGGCACGGTCGCATTGGTAATCCCCTTCGCCAAGGTCACAATATCCGGCACCACGCCGAACCGGTCGATCGCGAATGGCGACCCTAGGCGGCCGAAACCGCTAATCACCTCATCGAAAATCAGCAGAATGCCGTGCTTCGGTACAAATCTCGCGCAGCCGCTGCAGATAGCCGACGGGCGGCACCAGCACGCCCGTCGATCCTGCCAGCGGCTCCACAATCACTGCAGCGATTGTGGAGGCGTCGTGCAGCGCCACGATACGCTCCAACTGGTCGGCCAATTCGGCGCCGTGCAAAGGCTGGCCATGGCTGAACGCATTCTTTGCGACGTCATGCGTGTGCGGCAAGTGGTCCACGCCGGGCAACATGGCGCCGAAATGTTTGCGGTTGTTGCCGATGCCGCCGACGGAGATGCCGCCGAACCCCACGCCGTGGTAGCCGCGCTCCCGTCCGATCAGCCTGGTGCGCGCGCCGTTCCCGCAAATCTGGTGATACGCCAGCGCGATCTTCAAAGCGGTATCCACCGCTTCCGACCCGGAGTTGACGTAGAAGACGTGGTCCAGGCCTTCGGGCAGCATGGCCGACAGGCGTGAAGCCGCCTCGAACGCCAGCGGATTGCCCATCTGGAATGCCGGCGAAAAATCCATCGTCGCCGCCTGGCGCTGTATCGCCTCCACGATGCGCGGACGGCAGTGGCCCGCATTCACGCACCACAGCCCCGCCGCGCCGTCCAGCACCTGCCTGCCATCGTGACTTGTGTAGTGCATGTCCTTGGCGGCCACGAGCAGCCGCGGCGCATCCTTGAACTGCCGGTTCGCCGTGAACGGCATCCAGAAGGCGTCCAGACTGTTGACCTGTAATGCGTCCATTGTTCAGCTCTCAGCTTTCGGCCGTATGCAACAGATAGGCGATCGGGCCAGGTTTGGAAACGTGGCGAACGGGACGGCCCACCGCACGTTCAATGCCAACTTAACCCGTGACCTCCTGACCATCGGAGCCCGACAATGACCAGCAACCCACTCGACGACACCGACGAAACCCGTCAGCAGCACATACGCGAGCGCGCCTACCATCTATGGGAGGCCGACGGCCGCCCACATGGCCGCGAGGACAGAATTCTGGGAACGGGCTCGCGAGCTGGTGGGTATGGAGGAGAGTGCCGGCGCGGCTGAGCTGCCCAATCCAGCCACCCAGCCAGGTGCCGATCCGGACCGCCTCCAGGTGGTCGAGGAAGCCTCGATCCAGGAAAATCTCGGAGAATTCCCCGATCGCTTCGCCGACCAGGGCGAGCGCACCCCCACCCCATCGCGCGCCAATCGCCTCCGAGGCTGAACCGGCGCCTACTTCGGCACGATCACCGTGTCCCCCTTCTGCACGGGCGGATGGATCACCGGGGTGGGCAGCCGCGGTGCGGGCTTGGGCGTCACTTTCATGCCGGGGTCCACACCGGTGGGCGGGTGAATGACGGTGGCTCCCAGCCGAGGTGCCGGTGGGCTGACCGGCGCCGCCGGCTGCGCTCTGGCCGACGTGGTGCAAGCCGCCAGCAGCACGGCACCGGCCAGGCTCGTTCGACGGGTCATGTCCTTTTCAGCTCCTCGGGCTTGTGCACGGCCACCTTCCCGGACTTCGCGCTCTTCACCATCACCTCCGGATGCTCCTTGCTCGCCTTGGCGGTAAACCCTTTCACCTTGGTGGGCGAGGTCACGATTTTTTCGACCGTCCCCTGTGTCTTGCCTTGAGATGTGCCCCAGCTGACTTTGTCGCCCTTCTTCGGGAGTGCCGTCATTTTTTTCTCTCCTTGGCCCTGCACAAGGCAGCATCGCCCAACCGCGGCCAGAGTTCGCTTGACTCGCGAGGCTAGGCTGCGCCACTAGGCCCATCGGTCGGCAAATGTCGCCCGGCCCCGCCACACGCGGGGACATCGCCGCTCCGCGAGTGTTCGCGCAGCGGCGTAAAGCGTTTTGGAGGTTCACCCATGTTCGACGCGCTGTCGGACAAGTTCACCGGCATCTTCGACGGCCTCCGCAAGCGCGGGGCGCTGAGCGAAGGAGACGTGACCGAGGCGCTGCGGGAAGTGCGCCTGGCCATGCTGGACGCCGACGTGGCGCTGCCGGTGGTGAAGGATTTCGTGGCCCGCGTGCGCGAGCGGGCCATCGGCGCGGAAGTGCTGTCCGCCGTCTCGCCGGGCCAGCAGGTCGCCAAGATCGTCAACGATGCGCTTGTCGAAGCCCTGGGGGGCGCGGGCGCTGTACCCTTAAATTTGTCCACCACTCCGCCCGCCCCCATCTTGATGGTCGGCCTGCAAGGCTCCGGCAAGACCACCACCTCGGGCAAGCTGGCGCTGCGGCTTGCCGGGCGCGAAAAGCGTCGCGTGCTGCTGGCCAGTTTGGATACGCAACGCCCCGCCGCCCAACTGCAACTCGCCCAACTGGCCGAGCGCGCCGGCGTGCCCAGCCTTCCCATCGTCGCCGGCCAGACCCCGGTGCAGATCGCCCGCCGCGCCATGGAGACCGGCCGACGCGAGGGTTTCGACGTCGTCATCCTCGACACCGCCGGCCGCCTGTCCATCGACCAAGCGCTGATGGACGAGGTGCGCGAGATACGCGCCGTCACCAATCCGGTCGAAACGCTCCTTGTGGTCGATGCGATGACCGGGCAGGACGCGGTGCAGACCGCCCAAGCTTTTAACGATGCCGTCGGTGTCACCGGCATCGTCCTGACCCGTATGGATGGCGATGCGCGCGGCGGCGCCGCCCTCTCCATGCGCCACGTCACCGGCGCGCCGATCAAATTCTCCGGCAGCGGCGAGAAAATCGACGCGTTGGAGGAATTCCACCCCGAACGCGTCGCCGGCCGCATCCTGGGCCTGGGCGACATCGTGGGCCTGGTCGAACGTGCGTCGGAGACTATCGACCAGGACGAGGCCGAACGCGTCGCCAAGCGGATGATGCGCGGCCAGTTCACGCTGGAGGATTACGCGGCACAACTGCGTCAGATCAGCAAGATGGGCTCGATCAGCAACATCCTGGGCATGCTGCCCGGCATGGGCCAGATGAAGTCGCAGATCGAGAACGCCAACATCGATACGACCGTCTTCAAACGCCAGCAAGCGATCATCGGCTCGATGACGGTGAAGGAACGCCGCGCGCCGGACATCATCAAGGCCAGCCGCAAGAAGCGCATAGCGTCCGGCTCCGGTACCACCGTGCAGGACGTCAACAAGCTGCTCAAACAATTCGACGACATGAGCACGATGATGAAACGCATGGGCAAGCTCGGCCAAAAAGGCCTGATGCGCCAAGGCCTCGGCGCGTTGATGCCCAAAGGTATGGGCCAGCAACAACGCCCTCGCGGCTACTAGCCGTACTTTCTGACAACCGACAGCTGACGACTGGAAACTGTTTCATGAGCCTGAAAATCCGCCTTGCCCGTGCCGGCGCGAAAAAGCGCCCCTACTACCACATCGTCATCGCCGACAGCCGCTCCCCGCGCGACGGTCGCTTCATCGAAAAGGTCGGCAGCTACAACCCGATGCTGCCGGCCGAGCACGCCGAGCGCATCCGCCTGCAGGACGAGCGCATCAAACACTGGCTGAGCGAAGGCGCGCTCGCCACAGACCGCGTCGCCCGTTTCCTGGGCAATGCCGGCCTGATGGCCAAGCCCACCTACGCAGAGCAGCCCAAGCAGTCCGCACCCAAGAAAAAGGCGCAGGAACGGGCCAAGGCCGCGGCGGCCGCCGCCGGCTGACGTGACCAACTCGCGCATCCTGATGGGCGTGGTGGGCCGGCCGCACGGCGTGCGGGGGTTGGTGCACGTGCACAGCTATACTGCCGAGCCCGCCGACCTGTCCCGTTACAGCCCGCTGCTGGATGAGAGCGGACGCGCCTGGTCGGTGGTCTGGCGCGGCGAGGGCCTGGCCGAGCTCCGTAACGCGGAAGGTCGCGCCCTGGCTGATCGGAGCGCCGCGGAGCGCCTGGTCAACACCCGTTTTTACGTGGATCGCGACCGCCTGCCTGCCCCGGACGCCGACGAATTCTACCTGGCCGACCTGGTCGGGCTGGAAGCGCGCGACGCGGCCGGCACCAGGCTGGGCCAGGTTGCCGCCGTGCACGATTACGGCGCCGGCACCAGCCTGGAAATCGAGCGCCCAGAAGCCAACCCGCTGCTTATCCCGTTCACCCGCGCCGCCGTGCCGGACGTGGATGTGCGCGCTGGTCACCTGACCATCGACCCCCCGGCCGAAATCGAGTTGTCGAGCGAGGCGGCCGCATGATCTGGCGCGCGACTGTCCTGACCCTGTTCCCGAACATGTTTCCAGGGCCGCTGGGGGACTCGCTGGCCGGCCGCGCGCTGGCAAACGGCGTGTGGTCGCTCGACGTCAGCGACATCCGCGCAGCCAGCACCGATCGTCATGGCCGGGTTGACGACGCACCCTTTGGCGGCGGCGCCGGCATGGTCATGCGGCCCGACGTGGTTGCGGTGGCACTCGGTGCCGTGCGCGACGACCGTCCCACAGTGTATCTGACACCACGCGGTCGCCCCTTCGTGCAGGCCGATGCCGAGCGTTTCGCCGCCGGCCCAGGCGCGGTGCTGCTATGCGGCCGCTACGAGGGCGTGGATCAGCGCGCCATCGAGGCGTCCGGTGCCGAGGAAATCAGCGTCGGCGACTACGTGCTGTCCGGCGGCGAGTTGCCGGCCATGCTGCTGCTTGACGCCTGCGTGCGCCTGCTGCCAGGCGTCATGGGCGAGTCAGACAGCGCCACCGAGGAGAGTTTTGCGGACGGCCTGCTAGAATACCCCCATTACACCCGTCCCGCCGAATGGGACGGCCGCGCCGTGCCCCCCGTCCTGCTGTCTGGAAATCATGCGGCCATTCGCGCCTGGCGCCGGGAACAGGCCGAATGCGTCACACGCGAACGCCGCCCCGATCTGTGGGCCGCCCATGCGAACGCCTCTCGTTAGCCTCGTCTTCAAAAAGGATTTTTCACCATGAACCTGCTGCAAACATTCGAGGCCGAGGAGGTCGCGCGTCTCACCGCCGCCCGCGCCGTGCCGGACTTCGCCCCTGGCGACACGGTAAAAGTGTCAGTGCGCGTCGTCGAAGGCGAGCGCACGCGTGTGCAGGCCTACGAAGGCGTCGTTATCGCCCGCAGCAACCGTGGCCTGAACAGCAATTTCACCGTCCGCAAAATCAGCTACGGCGAAGGCGTGGAGCGCGTCTTCCCGCTCTACTCTCCGCAGATCGCTGCCATCGACGTGGTGCGCCGCGGCGACGTGCGCCGTGCCAAGCTGTATTATTTGCGTGGCCGCCGCGGCAAGTCCGCCCGCATCGCGGAAAAGGCGCGCGAGACACCGAAGGACATAGCGGCTGCGGAGTAGGCAGGGCTTGGGGGCTCTGCCCCTGGGCCTCCGCTGAGGACAGGCGTCCTTAGAAGCTGCCTCAAGTAGGGGGGCCAGGGGCAGAGCCGCTGGCCTTCACCAATCGAGAGGTCAACACCATGCCGCGCACGTTGTTCGATAAAGTCTGGGACGCGCACGTCGTCGAGCGCCTGCCGGACGGCACCTGCGTTCTCTACATCGACCGTCATCTGGTGCACGAGGTCACCTCGCCGCAAGCCTTCGAGGGGCTGCGCTCGGCCGGCCGGCGCGTGCGCAGGCCAGATGCCACAATCGCCGTGACCGACCACAACGTCCCCACGTCGGACCGCCGCTCCGGCATCGCCGAGCCGGACAGCCGGCTGCAGGTCGAAACGCTCGAACGCAACGTCGCTGAATTCGGCGTGCCGTATTTTCCGCTGCTTGATGCGCGCCAGGGTATCGTGCACATTGTGGGTCCGGAACAAGGTTTGTCCTTGCCTGGCATGACGATCGTGTGTGGCGATTCGCACACCTCCACACATGGCGCACTCGGCGCCCTGGCCTTCGGCATCGGCACGTCCGAAGTCGAACACGTGCTGGCGACACAAACTCTCCTGCAGCGGCCGGCCAAGAACATGCTGGTACGCGTCGAAGGCACGCTCGCCCGCGGTGTTACGGCCAAGGATGTCGTGCTGGCCATCATCGGCCGCATCGGCACCGCGGGCGGCACCGGTCACGTCATCGAATACGCAGGCAGCGCCATACGTGCTCTGGACATGGCCGGACGCCTGACCGTGTGCAACATGTCGATTGAGGCAGGCGCTCGCGCTGGCATGATTGCACCAGACGACATCACTTTCGACTACGTGCGCGGCCGCCCGTATGCGCCAGCGGGCGAGGCCTTAGACCACGCGATCGCTTACTGGCGCACGCTGGCCAGCGACAAGGGTGCCGTGTACGACAAAGTCGTCGACATACAGGCGGACACAATCGCGCCCATGGTGAGCTGGGGCACCAGTCCCGAAACGGTTATCTCCATCGATGGCACGGTGCCCGATCCCGCTCATGTGCAAGACGACGCAAAACGCGCCGACATGCAGCGCATGCTGGACTACATGGCGCTTCAGCCCGGGCAAAAAATCGCCGGCGTTCCGATCGACGTGGTGTTCATCGGCAGTTGTACGAACGCGCGTATCGAGGATCTGCGCGCAGCCGCCGGCATCGTTCGCGGGCATCACACGTCGCCAGGCGTGCGTGCCATGGTCGTGCCCGGCTCCGGCCTGGTCAAACTCGTCGCCGAAGCGGAAGGCCTGGACCGTGTCTTTCTCGATGCTGGCTTCGAATGGCGCGAGGCGGGATGCTCGATGTGCCTGGGCATGAACCCCGACAAGCTCACGCCCGGCCAGCGCTGCGCCAGCACGTCCAACCGCAATTTCGAGGGCCGGCAAGGCCCGGGCGGCCGTACGCACCTGCTCTCGCCGGCGATGGCGGCGGCCGCTGCCGTGACCGGTATGTTGACCGATGTCCGGGATTTTTCCTGACCATGCGCGCGTTCACCACGCTGACAGGCGTGGCCGCTCCGCTGCCGATGGCCAACGTGGATACGGACAAGATCATCCCCGCGCGTTTTCTCAAGACGATCAAGCGCAGCGGCCTCGGCGTGCACCTGTTCGACACGCTGCGCTATGACGCGGATGGTGCCGAGCGCTCCGATTTCGTGCTGAACCAGCCGGCCTATCGCGACGCCGAAATCCTCATCACCTACGAGAATTTTGGCTGCGGATCGTCGCGCGAGCATGCACCCTGGGCGTTGCTGGATTTCGGCATCAGATGCGTCATCGCGCCCGATTTCGCTGACATCTTTCAAACGAACTGTTTCAAAAACGGCATTCTCCCAATCGCCTTGCCGCGCAACGCTTGCGAGTTTTTGATGGAAGACTCCCGCATGGGCGCCAACGCGCGTATTACCGTCGATTTGCAACGTCAGGTGGTGGTTCGCCCGAACGGCCACGAAATCTCTTTCAACGTCGATCCTTTGCAGCGCCAAATGTTGCTGCAAGGGCTTGACGAGATCGGACAGACCATGCAGCGCGGGCCGGCCATCGACACGTTCGAGGCACGGCAGCAGCAGGAGCAACCCTGGATGCCGTCAATCGCCGTGAGGTGAACGGGGGCAAACCATGACTGCGCGCAAGAAACTGCTGTTATTGCCGGGCGACGGAATCGGCCCGGAAGTGATGCGAGAGGTCAAGCGCATCATCGACTGGTTGCAGCGCCGTCGCGGCGTCGCCTTCGACATCGAGGAGGACCTTGTCGGCGGTGCCAGCATCGACGCACGCGGCACGCCGTTGTCGCATGCCACCCTCGACCTCGCGCGCGAGTCGGATGCCATCCTGTTCGGCGCTGTCGGCGGCCCCGCCTGGGACGGGCAGTCTTTCGAAAGACGGCCGGAAGCCGCCATCATCGGACTGCGCGGGGAACTCGGTCTGTTCGCCAATTTGCGGCCAGCGATTGTGTACGACCCGCTCGTCAATGCCAGCACGCTGAAACCCGAAATCGTGCGCGGCCTGAACCTCATGATCGTGCGCGAAAGCACCGGCGGCGTCTATTTCGGGGAGCCGCGCGGCATCGAAACCTTGTCCGACGGCACCAAGCGCGGTGTCAATACCGAGGTGTATACCACACACGAAGTAGAACGCGTCGGCCGTGTCGCATTCGACCTGGCGCGCAAGCGCCAAAAACGCGTGGCAAGCGTTGAGAAATCCAATGTGATGGAAAGCGGATTGCTGTGGCGGCAAACAATCACCGCGCTGCACGCGCGCGAATACCCCGATGTTGCACTCAGCCACGTGCTCGCCGATAACTGCGCGATGCAGCTGGTGCGTCAGCCGCTGCAGTTCGACGTCATCGTCACCACGAACCTGTTCGGCGACCTGCTCTCGGATCTCGCCGCCATGCTGACCGGCAGCCTCGGCATGCTGCCTTCCGCCACGCTGGGCGCGGTGGCACCGGATGGGCGCCGCCCCGCGCTGTACGAGCCGATCCACGGCAGCGCGCCCGACATTGCGGGCCGCGGCATCGCCAACCCGCTCGCACAAATCCTCAGCTTCGCCTTGCTGCTGCGCTATTCCTTGGAACAGGAGGATTTGGCCGCAGAACTGGAAGCGGCGGTCGTCCGCGTGTTGGGCAACGGCCTGCGCACTCCCGACATCATGGTCCACGGCGCTGCCCGAGTGGGCACCGGGGTCATGGGCGAGGCAGTGTTGCGCGAACTGGAAAAAGCGGCGGCTTAACGCCCTTGCAGGCGATACGCCCCTGGGCTAAACCGCCGCCTCCGCACAGCACCCGTAGCTCAATTGGATAGAGCACCAGACTACGAATTTGGGGGTTGGAGGTTCGAGTCCTTCCGGGTGCGCCAGCGTCCTCACTTCATATCGGCCAGGGTGAGACGCCGATCAGGTGTGCGTGCCCGCCCAGCATGAGCGCATAAGCCGCAACCCCCGCGGCAGGCCGCCACCAGCCCAGTTCGGGCCAGGATAGTTTCGACCGGCCAGAGAGCACGGCCGCGAACGGCAAGATGCTCGTCTGGCGCGCGAACCCATCCCATGCCTCAGCGCCCAGAGCCCGCCGGCGCTTGGCGTCGATAGACACAGTGCCCGCCAGCGAAACCACGGCCAGGCTGGCGAAGAACAGCAGCGAAGCCGCATCGCCATTGCCCACCAGGTGCACGCCAGCCCAGATCGCCACGCCGATCAGGAACGGATGCCGCGTAACGCGAACGATGCCGCGCGGGGGCTGGCTGGCCAATCCTTCCTGCGCGACCGAGGTGGGGTTCGGCGTGGTCAGCCCAATGACCACCAGCAGGAAAGCCGGCAACATCAGCGCGATGGCGAACGGCTTCCACCACTGCAACTGGCCCCAGGTCTCGATGTAGGGGGCGCCCTTATAGGCGCTCACCAGCCAGACGATCGTGGCCACAGAGGCAACCGAGAACACCACCATGTAGGCGGGAAGCCCGATGGCGGCCACCAGCCGGTCGCGCAGTCTGGTGCCGCTGACTCCAAGGTGGATCAGGGTGAAAGCAAGGGCCGCCAGCGCGAGGGATATCATACCGGCAATGTGCGCCCACCCCGGCCGGGCGCAAGCGCTTCTACTTGCTTTCGGACGCCGCGCCCGAGTTCAGCACGGTGGACAACGTGTCCTTGGCCACCGTTACGCGTACGTTGGGCGCGATCTCCACCTCTATCTCGTTGGCCCCGTCCCGCACTTTCTGCACCACACCGACGATGCCGCCGGCCGTCAGCACGCGGTCGCCGCGCTTTACGGCCGCGATCTGCGCCTTCAGTGCTTTTTGCTGCTGTTGCTGCGGGCGGATCATCAGGAAATAGAAGACGACGAAGATCAGCACCAGTGGCAGGAACTGCATCACCTGCGCACTGGCGATACCGCCGGCCGCCTCCTGCGCGTGGGCATCCGAAATCAGCGAAAACATCTTTTAGTCATCCCGGTTGGGTTGCGGCATGTCGCGGCGCACCATAGGTTCCGGCCTTCCCCCGTCAAGCGGCCCTTCATGGACACGAACGATCTGCTGCGTCGCATCGCGGACGCGCTGGAGCGGCTGGCGCCGCCGCCCGACACGCCTCTCTGTGTGGACCATGCGGACGCGTTCGTCTGGCATCCGCCAAGCGCCGGGCACGGCGCGCGCCTGGTGCCAGTGCCGCATGTGACGCGCGTGGGGCTACATTTGCTGCGCGGCATCGATCACCCGGCGCGCATCCTGCTCGACAACACGCATAAGTTCGCCGCCGGAAGGCCGGCCAACAACGCCATGCTGTGGGGCGCGCGTGGCATGGGTAAGTCCAGCCTGATCAAGGCCGTGCACGCTGCCGTCAACGCCTCTTCGCCGGGCGCGCTGGCCCTCATCGAAATCTTTCGTGGCGATATCGCCACCTTGCCAGACCTGCTCGATCGATTGCGCGACACGAACCGGCGCATACTGGTATTCTGCGATGACCTTTCATTCGAGCGAGAGGACGCCGACTACAAGGCGCTGAAATCGGTGCTGGATGGCGGGATCGCCGGGCGGCCGCCAAATGTGCTGTTCTACGCCACCAGCAATCGCCGCCATCTGATGCCGCGCGATATGATCGAGAACGAGGCCGCCACCGCCATCTCCCCAGGCGAGGCGACCGAAGAAAAAGTATCCCTGTCGGACCGTTTCGGTCTGTGGCTGGGCTTCCATGGCTGTGACCAAGCCACCTATCTGGCGATGGTCGAAGGCTACGCAGCCGCGTTCGGCGTTGGAATGGACACCGAATCGTTGCTGGCGGCCGCACGGGAATGGGCGGTCACGCGCGGCGCCCGGTCCGGACGCGTCGCGTGGCAATTCATCCAGTCGCTCGCCGGCGATCCTCCTGCAGCCGGGGCATGAGCTCCACAAAATTGCAGGGCATGTGGCGATTGTCGAGCTGCCACACCAGTATGTCGTCCCAGCCATCTTTTACGGCACCCGTGCTGCCCGGCAATGCAAATAGATAGGTGCCACGTGCGACACCGGCCAGTGCGCGCGACTGAATGGTGGAGGTGCCGATCTTCGCGTAGCTCAGCATCCGAAACAGCTCCCCAAAGCCTTCGATGCGTTTTTCAAGCACGCGATCGAACGCTTCCGGCGTCACGTCGCGTCCGGTTACACCGGTGCCGCCCGTGCTGACGACCACATCGATAGCCGGATCGGCGATCCAGCCGCTCAGCCGGGCAACGATCGCATCCGCGTCGTCGCGTTCGATCGCGCGATCGGCGAGCACATGTCCCGCCGCCTGAACGCGCGCGGCAAGTATGTCGCCCGACGTATCCGTGCTGGCGTCACGCGTGTCCGATACGGTGAGCACCGCGATGTGCACCGGCGTAAAGGTCATCGTCTCAACTAGGCGGGACATTGCTGCCTCTCTCTTCTTTCTCCAAACAAACAAAGAACCCTTTACAGATCACACGGAGAAGTATTTGGCCATTGGATTGACCACCACGATCGCGCTTGTGCTCTGCTCCGGATGTAGCTGGTGCTCATCCGAAAGCGACACTCCGATCCGCTCCGCACCAAGCAGTTTCAAAATCACCTCCTGGTCCTCGACGCGGGGACAGGCCGGATACCCAAACGAATAGCGCGATCCACGATAGCCCTGCGCCAGCATCTTCTCCATGTCGCGATCATCCTCGCCGGCAAAGCCCAGTTCGGCCCGGATACGCTTGTGCACATACTCCGCCATGGCCTCGGCCATCTCCACCGACAGCCCGTGCAGATATAAGTAGTCCTGGTAGCGATCATCCTCGAACCACAGCCGCGCCGTATCGGACGCGCGTTGCCCGACGGTGACCACCTGCAACCCGATCACGTCGCGCTCGGCCTCGTCCACATCCCGAAAAAAGTCTGCGATGCAGTCGCCATCCTCGCGCGGCTGGCGCGGCAGGGCAAAGCGCGCCACTTCCGTCGCCCCGTCCTGCTCGAACAACAACAGCTCGTTGCCCTGTCCGGCTGCTTTCCAATACCCGTAAATCGCTTGTGGCCGAAGGATGTTTTCGGCGTCGCATGTGGCCAGGATCCGCTTCATGATCGGCCGAAGCTCCTGCTTTGCCCACCCCAAAAAATCATCCAGGTTCTTGCCCTGCTTCCTGAAACCCCATTGGAATTGATAGAGGCTGCGTTCGTTCAGGAACGGCACCACCGCTTTCGCCGGCGCCTCAATCACCCGCGCCCCCCAGAAGGGCGGCTGCATCACGGGCGTATCCTGCGTCAGCCGCCGACGGCGAGCCTGCACCGCTGCGACATCGATCGGGCGCCAGGCGCGCTCATCGGCCTTTCCAAGGCTGCGCTTGGTGTTGCGCGCCCGTCCGCTTCGCTTGGCCTGCAGCGCGGACAGATAGTCGTCGAAGCCGTTGCCCGTCACCCGGTCCATCAGATGCAGCCCGTCAAACGCATCGCGCGCGTAAGCCACGCGGCCGCAGGCATAGGCGGCGACGCAGTCGTCCTCGACATAGTTGCGGGTGAGTGCCGCACCGCCCAGCAGCACCGGGATTTCCAGACCTTGGCGCGACATCTCCTCAAGGTTTTCCCTCATAATGACGGTACTTTTTACCAGCAGCCCGCTCATGCCGATCGCATGCGCATGGTTGGCGCGCGCGGCATCGACCATGTCGGCGAGCTTCACCTTGATGCCGAGATTGACGACGCGATAGCCGTTATTGGTCAGGATGATATCGACTAGGTTCTTGCCGATGTCGTGCACGTCGCCCTTTACGGTGGCCAGCACGATCGTGCCTTTTTCCTGGCCCGCGACGCGGGTCATCATCGGCTCCAGATAGGCGACCGCCGCCTTCATCGTCTCGGCACTTTGCAGTACCGAAGGGCAGCTGCATCTTTCCCGCGCCGAACAGATCGCCGACGATTTTCATGCCGCCCAGCAACACGTCGTTGATGATCGACAGCGGCTCGCGCGTACGCAGCGCCTCGTCCAGCTCCGACTCCAGGCCCTTGCGGTCGCCATCGACGATGCGGTCGCGCAGACGGCCCTCCACCGTGTCGGCGCGGGCGCGCTTGGCGGTCTCGGCCAGCTTGCGATCGGCAAACATCTCCAACAGGCGCTGCAAGGGATCGTAGTTTTCTGAACGACGATCGAAGATCAGGTCCTCGGCCACCTGCACTTCTTCGGGCGCGATCAGGTGCAGCGGGCGTATCTTGCTAACATGGACGATGGCGCCGGTCATGCCGGCGCGGACAGCGTGATCCAGGAAAACGCTGTTCAGCACTGCGCGTGCAGCCGCGTTCAGGCCGAAGCTGACGTTGGACAGGCCAAGGATGATCTGGATATCCGGAAATTTCTCGCGGATCAGCCGAATGCCTTCCAGTGTCCATTTGGCCAGTTTGCGATCGTCCTCGTTGCCGGTGGCGATGGTGAAGGTGAGCGGGTCGATTAGCAGATCGCTCTGCGGCAGGCCAAACCGATCGCAGGCAAAGGCCACTAGCCGTTCGGCAATCGCCAGCTTGGCTTCCGGCGTCTTGGCCATGCCGGTCTCGTCGATGGTCAGCGCGATCACGGCGGCACCGAATTCTTCGCGAGGACCAGACGATCGGTCGCCGCGCCCTCGCCATCCTCGAAATTGATCGAGTTGATGATCGGCTTGCCGCCGTGCAGTTTCAGCGCGCTCTCGATGACCGGCGTTTCGGTGCTGTCGATCACCAGCGGCACGTTGACCGAGTTGGTAAAGCGCCGGATCACCTCGTCCATCTCGGCGCGCTCGTCCCGCCCGACAAAGGCGGTGCAGACATCGAGAGAGTTGGACCCTTCCGCCGTTTGCTCGCGGCCGACGGAGACACAGCCATCCCAATCGCCGGCCTCCTGTAGCTCGCGCCATTTTTTCGAGCCGTTGGCGTTGCAGCGTTCACCGATCGAGAAAAAACTGTTATCCTGGCGGAGCGGTGTCGCGCTGTATAGGCTGGCGACGCTGGGCACCCAAACAGACCGGCGCGCAACTGGGGCGGGGCGATAGCCTGCTCGTGCACGCCGGCGCAGCATGGCGTCTAAAGCCTGAATGTGAGGCACATCCGTGCCGCAACAGCCGCCGATCAGATTCAGCCCGTCTTCCTCGACGAACCGCTCCATCCAGCTGGCCATGGCGTCCGCGACGAGCGGGTATCGCGTATGGCCATCGACCAGTTCGGGCAGGCCTGCATTGGGCTGCACGCTCAACAGGCCGGGCCAGTTGGCGGCGAGCCAGCGCACATGCTCGGCCATCTCCTGCGGCCCGGTCGCGCAGTTCAGCCCGATCAGCGGCACGTCCAGCGCGTGCACCACGGTGGCCGCGGCCGCGATGTCCGGCCCAACCAGCAGCGTGCCCGTGGTCTCGACGGTTACCTGGACGAAAATCGGCGTGTCCCGCCCAGCCTCCGCCCGGGCGATCTTGGCGCCGTTGACGGCCGCCTTAATCTGCAGCGTGTCCTGGCAGGTTTCTATGAGGAAAGCGTCAACGCCACCGTCGATCAGCCCGCGGCACTGCTCGGCTAGGCCGGCCTCCAGCGTGTCATAGTCGATGTTGCCCAGGGAGGGCAGTTTCGTGCCCGGTCCCACGCCGCCGAGCACCCAGCGGTGGCGGCCGTCCGAAAAACCTTCAGCCGCTTCGCGCGCCAGGCCAGCGGCGACGCGGTTGATTTCGCGGGCGCGCTCGGCCAGGCCGAATTCGCCAAGCGTGATGGGGGAGGCGCCGAAAGTGTTGGTCTCCACCATGTCGGCGCCAGCCGCGAAATAGCCGCTTGCGATGTCGCGCACGAGGTCGGGACGGGACAGGTTCAGCACGTCGGTGCAGTTTTCCTGGCCCCAGTAGTCGTGCTCGGTATCCAGATCCATCGCCTGCACGCGGCTGCCGGTGCCGCCGTCGCACAGCAGCACCTGGTCACGCAGGGCATCGAGGAGATGGGGTCGGGTCACGCGGGGAAGCCTCGCAGGAGTGTGGAACGGGGACGGTGAGCACCGATATAGGGGGTATGGGCCGTAAACCATGACCGATCCGGCGGACCATCGCATTGAGATCGCTTTCGGCACGCCCGAGCAGGTGGGGCCGGGCGATGTTCTGCTGGCCGAGGGCGAGCATCCGGGCGCCGCGGCGAACTTCGCGCCCGGGGCCGCGGGTCATGCGCTCGGATGCGCATGCTGCGCGCCACGCACGGGGGCCGGCCGGGCGCTGACCGCCTTGCTGCATGGCCGGGCGCGCGGGCAGCTTCCGTTCTTTCGGCGGGTCGTGGTGTTCGCGTGCACCGGCCCTGGGCGGGCCGAACTGGCCCATGCCGTTTCGACCGATCCGGTGGCCCGCGCGTGCTTCCGGCTTAGCCCCGATCGCGCGCCGGCACGTCCTGGTCGCCAAGGCCCAGTGAGCGCTGCATGATGACGACGTCGAGCCAGCGGCCGAATTTCACCCCGCAGGCCCGCATGACACCGGCGCGGGTGAACCCCAGGCTGGCGTGCATGCCGATCGAGCCGATGTTGTCGGAGTCTCCAATCAGGGCGACCATCTGCCGCAGTCCGCGCCCCTCGGCCAGCCGCAGCAGCTCGGCCACGATCGCTTTGCCTACGCCCTGGCCGCGCACATCTTCGCGCACATACACGCTGTCCTCGACGGTCCAGTCATAGGCGCTGCGGTGCCTGAATGGGCCGTAATAGCCGAAGCCCAGCACGCCACTGTCGTCATGCGCTGCTACCCAGTCGTGGCCGCCTGCCTTACCTGTTTGAAAACGTTGGCCGATTTGCTCGATGGAGGGCGGTATTTCCTCGAAGGTGCCGGTGCCGAATAGGACGTGGTGGGCATAGATGGACTGGATTTCCGGCATGTCCGGGTGGGCGACGAGCTCGATCTTCACCTAATGGTCTCCTGGCCAGTCCAAAGCTTGCGCGTGGCGTGCATAACAGGCCAGCGGGGTCGCCAAAAATTATGCCCTTATGAAGGAACTCCGTGGTATGGGCGGAGCACGAAACGCCAAATACCGCGAGTTTTCGCAGGGCCGGGCAGGCCACACATCCAGAGGGATACGACGTGTCAGACACTCCCGAGCCATTGCAGATCGAGTCCGATGTCGCTGCCGAGGCCCTAACCCCGACCGAGTTGCGTTTGCGTGCCGTGGTGGCCGCCGCCCGCTTCCACGGTGTGGACCTCGATATGGGCGATTATCGCGGCCCTGTTGGGGAGAAATATCCATCGCCGGCGTCGCTGGTGAATTGGCTCCGTGAGCAGGGGCTGAGTGCCCGCGCGTTGAAGCTGGTCTGGCGCAACCTGTTCAGGTTCAAGGAAGCGGCGCCTGTCGTTCTGCTCCTGAAGGATGGCACGGCCGGCTTGGTGGTCGGCGCCGACCCTGGCCGCGATATCGTCTGGCTGAAAAGCCCTGCTGCCCGCGATTCAGAGCCGCCGGTGGCCGTGGACCGCTTACGGCTGGAGCAGGCTTGGGGTGGCGAAGTCGTGCTGGTCAAGCGTCCCTATGGTCAGGGCGAAGGCGAGGCGCCGTTCACGCTCGGCTGGATTTTTGGCAAGGTGTTGGAAGAAAAGCGATTTCTTACCCAAATCGGCTTCGCTTCGGTGACCTTATCCGCGCTGCAGATCATCCCCGCTCTGATGGTGATGGCGGTGATCGATCGCGTTTTGGAGTACAACAGTCTCTCAACCTTCTACTTGCTGACCAGCATCATGGCAGTGCTGATGTTCTTCGAAATGATGATCGGCTGGGCACGACGAGAACTGGTGCTGGTCTTGTCGTCGCGGCTGGACGTGCGGCTCAACCTGCACGTTTTCGGGCGTTTGCTGTCCTTGCCGCTGGATTTCTTCGAACGGAGCCAGGCCGGTGAAACCATTTCGCGGTTGCGCGAAGTCTATAAAGTGCGTGAGTTCCTGACCGGAAAGCTGCTCTACACCTTTCTCGATGGCATTACTTTGATGATCATGCTGCCCTTCATGTTTTACATGGAGCCGACGCTGGCTTGGGTGTCGATTGCAGTTGCCGGCATGATTGCACTGATCATCATGGTATTCCTTCGGCCGGTCGGGCGGCTGATCGCGCTGGCCATTCAAGCCGAGCACAAGAAGGGCGCGGTGATGAGCGAGACGGTGTACGGCATACGCACCGTGAAGTCGCTTGCGCTGGAGCCGCAACAGAAAGTCATGTGGGATGAGCGCGTGGCCGATGCCGGCCGCTGGCGCCTGGCCGCGGGCCGTCTCGGCAATTGGCCGCAGACCCTGATCGACCCACTGCAGACGTTCATGTCGCGCGGCGTGGTGCTGTTCGGCGCCTATCTCGCGCTGCAAAACGACACGACGATCGACAAGGGCGGCCTGATTGCCTTCATGATCCTGTCGAGCCGCGTAGCCTCGCCTCTGGTTGGCTTTGCCAAGCTGCTGGAGGACTTCCATGAGGTGCGCACGGCGGTCGGCCAGATCGCCAAGGTGTTGAACAACCCGACGGAGACGCGGGCGCAGACCGACGGGATGCGGCCACAATTCGAGGGCCAAGTGACATTCGAGGACGTGACCTTCACCTATCCACTGGGGCAACGGCCAGCGCTGAACAAGGTCAGCTTCTCGGTGCCGCCCGGCACGATGCTCGGCTTGGTCGGGCGATCCGGCTCAGGCAAATCGACGATCACTCGTCTGCTTCAGGGTATCAACCGCGAGTATTCCGGGGCTGTCCGGATCGACGGGACCGAGCTGCGGGAGATCAATCTTTCCCATCTTCGCCGCAGCTTCGGCGTTGTGCTTCAAGACAATTTCTTGTTCCGCGGCACGGTACGCGACAACATCACTGCCGGCCGGGCAGGGTTGACACTCGAAGATGCGGTACGGGCGGCGCGCTTGGCAGGCGCCGAAGAGTTTATCGAGCGCATGCCGCAGGGCTACGACACCTGGATCGAGGAAGGTTCGGCCAATATCTCGGGCGGCCAGCGCCAGCGTCTCGCGATCGCCCGCGCACTGATCACCAACCCACGCATCATGATCCTGGACGAGGCAACCAGCGCGCTCGATCCTGAGAGCGAGGCCTTGGTCAACGCCAACCTGACCCGGATCGGCAAGGGTCGGACGATGGTGATCGTCTCCCACCGGCTCTCCAGCCTGGTTAACTGCGACCTTATCATGGTGCTGGATCGCGGTGCGGTCGTGGACATCGCGCCGCACGACGTGCTGCTAGACCGGTGCGCCGTATATCGCACGCTGTGGAACCAGCAGAACCGCCACATCGATCCAGTCCGCGCGGCCGCCGCCCTGGCACAGGGAGAATAACCATGTCCGTCACCACCACACCGACCCCGGCTCCCAGCCGGGAGACCCCACCTACCACGCGGGGCGGCCTGTTCTCCGGCCGTGTTCGCCGGGTGCGCGACGACACCCCGGCCGAGTTGATGGAGTTCTACTCGCCATCGCTCGCGCTATCCTCGGTTCCCGCCAAGCGCGCGGCTCGCAGCACCATCCTGCTATTTGGCCTGATGGTCGGCATCATCTTCATCTTGTTCGGGGTCATGACGGTTGATCGGACCGTGGTGGCGAGCGGTAAGGTCGTATCGCTGACGCCCGAAGTAGTCGTTCAGCCGCTGACGACGTCGATCGTCAAGACGATCGCTGTGTCAGCCGGCGATATCGTGCGCAAAGGTCAGTTGCTGGCCCAGCTCGATCCCACCCTGACAACGGCGGACCTGACGGCGGCCCAGGACCAGGTTGACCGTTATCAAACTGAGCTGGACCGTCTGACCGCCGAAAACCGCCAAGTGTCCTATCACCCGCGGAAGCTGAGCCCCGGCGCGCTCGTGCAGGAAGGCATTTTCGCCCAACGCGCCTCGGCGCGCGAAGCGGAACTGCGCTACTATCAGGGCCAGATCAATGCTCAGCTGGCTTTGGCGGCGCAGGCGGATGCTGATATCCGCCAATATGCCAAAGAGACGGGTGTGAACGTCGATGTCGAACGTATCCGGACTCAGCTGGAGCATGATCAGGTCGGCAGCCGGCTGGATACCCTGGCGGCGATCAACCAGCGGCTCGAAGTCCGAGCGGCAGGTGCTGGCAAGCGTGCAACAGTCGGAGAACGCCCGGCAGAACGTAGCAGCCCTGCGTGGACAGCTCGATAACTACAATCAGCAATGGTTTGCTGATGTGTCACAGAACATCACGAGCGACAGCGTTCAGCTTGCCAGCTATCGCGATCAATTGGAGCATGCGGCTCTGAGTGGAAAGCTGATCGATTTGCGTGCGGAGCAGGACGCGACCGTGCTGTCTGTGGCTCCCGCCTCAGTCGGCTCGGTCCTGCAAAGCGGTCAGACATTCTTTACCCTGGTACCTCTCAACGCGCCGCTCGAAATTGATGGGCAGGTAACTGGTGATGGGGCCGGCTTCCTGGAAAATGGGCAGCCGGCTCAGATTAAGTTCGCAGCCTATCCATTCTCTCGGTTCGGCTCTGGCGAGGGCTCGGTACGTCTCGTCAGTGCCGACAGTTTTCTGACCGGCAGCGGTGTCTCGGGCAATACGGCCACGAGCGCGGGCAATACGTCTGACTCCGTGTTCACCGGACAGCAGCCCACCAGCCCATACTTTTTCGATGTGCGCGTCAGCATGGACCGGCTGGCACTTCGTCATTTGCCGAAGGAGGCCCATATCGTGCCGGGCATGCCGGTGGAGGCCGACATCAAGGTAGGGGAGCGCACGATTTGGGAGTACCTGATCGAGCGTATGCTGCCGATCCTACAGGAAGGCATGCGGGAACCGACCTGATCGTGTGATCAACGCTCAAACCGGGCAATACGAGTTTGCCCGGTTGAGCGAGGCGGGTCTTTACAAAACCGATACTTTCATGGGTTCTAATCGGTAGCTGCCCACACATCGGACAAGTGCAGGACCTCCTTTGCCTATGCTGACGCTTATCGACCGGATTGTCTCGGCAGGCTCGCCCGCCGCGGCCCTGAAACGCGCCATCCAGCTCGACGAGGCGGGCCAGCATCGCCGGGCTTTCGCGCTGTTCAGCCGCGCCGCACGCGCCGGCTTGCCCGAAGCCCAGTTCTGGGTCGGCCGGCTTTACCTGAAGGGCACGGGGGTGCCGGTTAGCCGGCGCGACGGCGCGGCTTGGCTGGAACGGGCCGCGCAAGCCGATTGGGTCGAAGCGCAAACGTTGCTCGCGACCCTCTATCTGTATGGACTTGCCGGCCGCGGCGTGAAATCTGCGCCCGGCAGTCCGCTGTTCACGCGCAGTCCGACCTCAGGCGGCGCGGACGAGCCCGATTTCTCTGAGGCGTTGAAATGGGCGCGCCGTGGTGCAGCCGCCGGCTCGCCGGAAGCGCAAGCGCTGCTCGGCTATATCTTGACCTCCGGCCCGGAGGAGATTCGAGATCTCGCCGAGGCGGACCAGTGGTACGATCGATCTGCCGCGGCCAATTGTGCTCAGGGGCATTTGGGCCGCGGATTGTCCTTGCTGCGTGCCGCGCATGACTACGCGACCCATGAGGTGGCCGCGGCCGCGCTCAAGAAGGCGGCCGATGCCGGGTTGCCCACGGCGCTGTATCTGCTTGGTGTCATGCACGAGCGCGGCGCGGGTGTCCCCGCCAGTCTCGAGGAAGCGAGCACCTATTATCGGCAGTCGGCCGAGAAGAACGTTCGAAGCGGGCAGGCACGATGGGGCTTGGCCCTGCTCGAGGGGCGGGGTGTGTCGCGCAATCCGGTCGATGGTGAATCCTGGCTGCGGCGCGCGGCCAATGCTGGCGATCGTGAGGCCGCGGCCTTGGTAGGGGACATCTATGCCCGCGGGGGTGACCTTCCGCCCAACTACGCGGAAGCGGCCATCTGGTACAATCGCGCGGCCGAGGCTGGTCATGCAGCCGCGGCGCGCGCACTCGGCTTGCTGTTCCTGACGGGCGCCGGCGTGCACCGCGACCCGGAAGAGGCTGGCCGATGGTTTCGACGTGCGGCTGAAGGTGGTGACCGGCAAGCCCAGGCCGACCTGGCCAACCTTCTCCTGTCCGGGACCGGCACTGAGGAAGATGGCCAGCGCACCCGCGAACTGTTTGAGGCGGCCGCCGGGTCCGGCGATCTTGTGGCCGCGTTCAACCTGGGCGTCTGCTTGGCGGAGGGCGTGGGTGTGGAGCGGGATGACCGAAGGGCCATCCTTTGGCTGAGACGCGCGGCGGACGGAGTCGTCAACGCCCAGGTACCTGGTATGGGCGCATGCTTGCTGAGGGACGCGGTATTGAGCCTGACCCGGCCGAAGGGCGCATTTGGATCGAGCGCGCGGCAGCCTCCGGCATGCTGGATGCCGAGGTGGCACTTGCCGAAATGTCGCTTAACGGTACCGGCGGACCCAGGGACCACGCCGAATCGCTCCGTCTGTTCCGGCAAGCTGCCGAGCGGGGTCATGTGGGTGCAATCTTCGCCGTCGGCGCCATGCTTGGCGGCGGCCATGACGTGCCCGAAGATCGAGAGGAGGCGCGACGCTGGTATCGCTTGGCTGCGGAAAAAGGGCATCACCACGCGCAAATGATGCTGGGCCGCTTTCTGGCACGCGGCTTGGGGGGCGAGCAGGATGTCCGAGAGGCCCGTCTTTGGCTGGAGCGCGCACAGGCTGCCGGGGTTACCGAAGCGCGTTACGATCTGGACCGGCTGTCGGACGCTGCCGAGCCGGCGCTGCTGGGCCAGGCCATCAACTGAATTGGTCGCCGGCTCCGCCGGTCCTGTTCGAACCCCGGGGATACGGGCCGACAGTGCTGTGATGTGGGGAGGGTAGACCGTCCCGACCCGTTTCAGACAGGACGTGTCGCCATCGCCCGTCCGGGCGAGAGAGACGGTTGCGCTCGATATGGGCGCGGCCCTTGCCAGGGCGCGTGGTGCTTGGGACATGGGCGAGAGTTGCGCCGAGGCAGGTAATCTCGTCGGCGCCCTGGCGTGGCTGGGCCGGGCCCACCGGCTTGCACCCTCGGACCAGAACCTTGCTTTTTCGCTGGCCACCCTGCGCTTGCGCACTGGGGACGCGGCCGGGGCGGCACTCCTGTTCGGCCCGATGGCGCGGCGCTATGACACGCGTGAAAGCTGGACCGGCCTGGCCAGCGCGCAGTGTCTGGCCGGCGACATGGAAGCGGCTGCCGGTGCCATGCAGCGCGCCCTCTCGGCCCACGCCGTCGATGCAGCCGCTTTCCCACTCGCCCGCCAGATCGCCGCCGCGGCCCGACTGCCCGGATGGTGCGGCCTGGATCGCGACGGAACAGTATTGGCCGACGCGGAATGTGCTCCCCTAACCCTTGTGCTGGATGGTCGCGATGTGACCGCCTCATACGGGCGGGGTGCCTATCGTGTGCTAGCCCAGGGGGCAGCGCACCGGCTGGTGATCACGTGCGACGGCCGGCCACTGCTTGGCAGCCCACTCGATATTAACTCGTTCCGGCGCCTGGAAGGGGTGGTGGAGCGGAGTAAGGCCGGCGTAACCGGATGGGCATGGTTCCCGGCCAATCCTGATCGCGACCCGGAATTGCGCGTGCTGACCGGTGATGGCGACCGCGTTACCGTCTCGACTATTATCGCGCGCGACCTGTTGCCGGTCACCGGCGATCGGCCACTGGCCCGCCCGCGTGGCTTCAGCGTGAAGGCTGGCCGCACCTGCCTCATCCAGGTACTCGGACCTGACGGCACGCACCTGTTCGGCAGCCCATTGCCGGGCGTTCCGAATCGGCCTCCCCCTTACGCTTCGCAAGCCCGGCCGCTCCCGGTGCCGCAGCCCGATCTGCCTGTCGCGGTTGTCATCCCGATCCATCGCGGGTTGCAGACCAGTCTCGACTGCCTCGAATCCGTCCTGGCCAGCGTGGCCGCACCGCATCGCATCGTCGCGGTCGATGACGCAACGCCGGAGCCGGCATTGGCGGCAGCCCTGGACCGTCTTGCCGCGTCCGGGCGCCTCAAGCTGATCAGGCCGGCCGTCCACCCGGTCGGCTTCCCGGCCGCCGTCAATGCGGGGCTGGAGCAGGCCGCCGGCTGCCATGTCGTGCTGCTGAACAGCGATACCCTGGTGGCCAAGGGTTGGCTGGAAGCGCTGCGCGATGCCGCCTGCAGTGCGCCCGATATCGGTACAGCTACGCCGATCTCGAACGAGGCCAGCATCTTCAGCTACCCCGAGGCGGAAGGCGGCAATCCCGCCCCGGATCTGGCCGGCACGCGCGCGCTCGCCTCCCTCGCACGCCGTGTGAATGCCGGACGCCTCGTCGATGTGCCGACCGCGCACGGCTTCTGCATGTTCATCCGGCACGACTGCCTGATGACCACTGGCGCGCTCAATTCCGCCCTGTTCGCGCAGGGATATGGCGAAGAGAACGACTTTTGCGAGCGAGCCCGCGCCTTGGGCTATCGGCATGTGGCGGTCCCGGGCGTGTTCGTCGCTCATCTGGGCGGGGCATCGTTCGGAGCCGCCGGCCAGGCATTGCTGCGCCGCAATTTCGAGTTGCTGCGTGCGCGCCATCCAGACTACCCGGCGCGGGTCGCCGATTTCATCGTGGCCGACGCGCTCGCCCCGGCGCGCCGGCGGCTGGATGCGGCGCGCTGGCGGAGCCGGCCAGAGGCGCGGGCGCCGTGCGGCGCTGTGCTGCTGATCACCCATGGCGGCGGTGGCGGCACCGCCCGGGTCGTGGCCGAACGCACCGCGGCCCTTCGCGCGCAAGGCCATCGCCCGATCATGCTGCTGGCCCGCAACGGGCGATGCGAGGTGGGCGATGCCGTAGGCGGCTATCCCAACCTCGCCTATGTTCTACCGGCCGAAGGCGCAAAGCTGCGCGGTTTGCTGGCGGCCGAACGGCCAGTCTCGGCCGAGCTGCATCACCTGCTGGGCCACGACCACAGCCTGCTCGGGCTGCTGCACGAGCTGGGCGTGCCCTATGATATCTGGGTGCATGACTATGGCTGGTTCTGCGCCCGCCTTTCCTTCGTAACCGGCGAGGGCCGGTTTTGCGGAGAAGCACCAGCCAGCGTGTGCGAGGCCTGCATCGCCGCATGGGGCAGGGGCATCGACGATCCGATTGCGCCGGCAGCCTTGCGCGCCCGCAGCGCCGCCGATTTCGCCGGTGCACAGCGGGTGGTCGTTCCGTCGGCGGACGTGGCGCGCCGCGTGGCCCGCCACGTGCCCGGGCTCCTCCCCGTAGTCGAACCATGGGAACAACCTGTGGCTCTCGCCCAGGTGCCGCCACGAAATGTGCCCCGCCGGACGGGACAGCGTCCGCGACGTGTGGCGGTCGTGGGTGCGATCGGCTTGGAGAAAGGCGTGGGCGTGCTGCTGGCGTGCGCGGAGGATGCGGCGCTCCGCCGTTTGCCGCTCGAATTCGTGGTTGTCGGCTATACCAGCCAGGACGATGCGCTGATGGACACTGGCCGGGTGTTCGTCACCGGGGAGTTTGGCGCGCAGGAGGCGGTCGCGCTGATCAGGTCACAAGGGGCCGATCTCGCGTTCTTGCCATCGGTGTGGCCGGAAACCTGGTGTTTTGCATTGAGCGATGCGTGGGGTGCCGACTTGCCGGCCGCCGTATTCGACATAGGCACGCCGGCGCTGCGTGTGCGCGAGACAGGGCGTGGGTGGGTGCTGCCGCTCGGCTTGCCTGCACCCCGTGTTAATGATGTGCTGCTATCGTTATGAATGCCGCCCCGGTAGGCCGCGCCCGGCCGGGTTTGCCTGCCATGGTCTTGCCCCTATGGTGCGCCCCGGCACCCATGTTTTGGAGTTGAAGACAAGCCGTGAGTGATCAGAAAACCCAGGTCGCCGCCGGATCAGGTGCCGCGCCGCAGCGGACTGTGACCGAGTTGAAAGTCTCGGGCAATCTCATGACACTCGAATTCGGGGCTGTTCTGTATTTTCAACGCGCCGGGCAGCGCGTTGCCGGACGCCGGGACCGGCCTGCCAGGCGTACGCGTGTCGCTGCCGCCTGGCCCGGTATTTCGGCCCGAAGCAGTCACGATCACCAGTTTTCGTGACGATGGCTGGCTGGGCGGGTGGAACGGCGCGGCGCTGGTGCGCGTCACGCGCGGCCCGGCGCAGATATTGGTCACGATCTACCAGGCGCCCAACAGCCAGGCGGAGGCGCCGAAGCTGCAGATTATCCGGCTTGCGGAAAGTGCTGCACTTCCGCCATTGAACCTGCCTGCTGGCCAGCCCAGACCGCCTGCGCCTCTATCGGCATTGCCGGCCCAGCCAGGCTTGCCGATGGCCCCGCCGCCAGCCCCGCCCCCTCCGGCCGGCGCCCAAGCCGCGCCGCAACAATCCCCTGCCGGCGGCGGGCAGGTTGCAAACCTGGCCGAGGCCGGCGAGGTGGTTGCTCATTTACAGGGGCGTGGCGACGTGTCCGCCCGCCTTGGGGAATGGATGGGCGAGCCGGACAGCAAACGCTGGATCGAGGGCTTCGCCGTTGCACCGCGTGGCCAGATCGGGCCGGCGGACGTGGAATACCAGGCGGTGCTGGGCCGCGGCTGGCTCAGCCCATGGGCCGAGGGAGGGCAGTATTGCGGCAGCCGCGGCATGAGCCTGCCGATCTTGGGCTTGCGGATGCGTCTGCGCGGCGAGGCAGCAGAGCGCTTCGATTGCATCGTCAGCGCCACCTTCGTCGACGGCACCAAGGTGGGTCCGCTGGACAATGGCGAGCCCTGCCAGGCCGACAGCATGTCACCGTTGGAGGCTTTCAAGATTAGGGTGGTATCCCGTCCACCGCCAGAGGTCGCGGACCAGCCAGCCGCGCCCCCAGCATCGGCATCCGGCAAGGTACCGCGAAGCCGGTCCAAGGCGCCCATCGCCGTCGTTCCGCCAGCCGCGGTGCGCGCCAAACCCGCGCCGCCGGCTCAAGGCGCAGACCCCACGATCACCAAGGGAAAGCCGCGCACCCGGAAATAAGCCCAGCTCGGGTCACGCGCCGTGAAATACCTGTTCGTCCACCAAAATTTTCCGGCGCAGTTCGTGCATCTGCTACGCCACTTGGCGGCACAGAATCAGCACGAGCTGCTGTTCATCACGGAAGCCCAGCGCAACCATCTTGCCGGCGTGCGCAAGGTGATCCGAGGCCTGCCACGCGCGCCTGCCCGCAGCACCCACCCCTACGCAGTCGAGCTCGAACTTGCCCTGGCGAGAGCGGACATCGTGGTGTCTGCAGCGCGCAACCTCAAGGCGCTCGGTTTCGTGCCGGACATCATTATCGGTCATCAGGGCTGGGGCGAGATGCTGCATCTGGGCGACGTCTGGCCGTACGCGCCCCTGCTCGGCTACCACGAGTTCTACTACAACGTGCATGGCTTCGACGTGGGGTTCGACCCGGAGTTCCCGCCCGCGGCCGACATGGCAGCCCGCCTGCGCCTGAAGAACGCGGTCAACCTGGCAGCACTGACCAACCCCGGTGCCGGCCAGACACCGACCGAATTCCAACTCAGTACATACCCCGTCTGGGCACGCCCGAAAATCACGGTTTTGCGTGAGGGCGTGGACCTGGATGTGTGCCGGCCGAACCCGGACTTACGCCGGCGCACCGTCACACTGGGCGGCTACAAGGTGCGACCGGGCGAAAAGCTGGTTACCTATGTAGTGCGCGATCTGGAACCGTATCGTGGTTTCCACGTGTTCATGCGCGCCCTGCCGCGGCTGCTGACTGCGCGTCCCGACGTGCGGGTTATCCTGGTAGGCGGGGACGGCGTCAGCTACGGGTCCCGGCCGGCCAAAGGCACGTGGCGCGAGCACATGCAGGCAGAAATCGCGGGCCGCACCGATATGTCGCGCGTCCATTTCGCCGGCCGCGTCCAATACGAAACGTATGTGAAGTTGCTGCAGCGCTCGGACGCGCATGTCTACCTGACCTACCCGTTCGTTGCGTCCTGGTCGTTGCGCGAGGCGATGGCGACCGGATGCGCCATCGTCGCCAGCGACACGGCACCGGTGCACGAATTCATCCAGCACGACGTCACCGGCCTGCTCGCCCCGTTCTTGCAGCCCGACGTGATCGCGGACCGGGTTGTGGAGATGCTGGAGGACACGGCCCGCGCCGGGCGGCTACGAGAGGGCGCGCGTGCCTGGGCGGAAGCCAATCTGGACATGTCAGCCTACCTCGCGAGGTACGACGCGCTGATCGCCCGCACTATTGCTGGGTAAACCGCTAAAGCATGGTCGGTTCGGTTGGAATCGCCTGAACCGACAAACTTGTAAGCTTGCAGATTGATACATCGACGAAAGGCAAAGCTTTTTTTGAAAAGAAGAAGAAAAACTTCTATCCGGCTGTCGCGGACTCAATGAACAAAAGTTTTTTGGTCCTTTTTTTCAAAAAAGGACCGCTTGCTTTCAGATCGTGCTCTAATGAGCGGCGGCACTTCCCTCGGGCGCGCGCGGCAGGAACAGGGCCAGCGGCGCCACCACCGCCGCCAGCAGCATCAGCGCCCAGAACACATCGATATAGCTGAGCATGGTCACCTGCGGTGCTATCATGCGCGAAACGGCGGCCAGGTTCGCACCCGCTCCGTAGCCATTGTATGGGGTGATGTGCTCCGCCAGCCGGGCATGGTGGAACTGCCCGCGATAGGCGAGCAGCGTCGTGGTGTAGCTGATGCCGATGCTGCCACCCAGGTTACGGGCCATGTTGATCAGCGCGGAAGCCTCGTTGTTGCGGTCGGGTGGCACGCCGACTAAGGCGGCCGAGTTCACAGGAATGAACAGGAACGGCAGCCACATCGCTTGCAGCACGCGGGCCAGCGAAAGATCCCAGAAGCCGATCTGCTGATCCAGCCCCGACGCATAATACATGGCCGCCGCCGTGCCTGAGAACGCGATGCAGGTCAGGATGCGTGGCTGCACCACGCGCCCGGTGAGGATGCCGGCCGCCGGCATGAGCACGATCGTGACAACCCCGGCCGCGCCCAGGGTGAGGCCGGCGGTGCTGGCGTCGTAGCCGATCAGCTCCTGCGCCATTTGCGGCAGCAACTGGGTCGTCGAGATCAGGATGAAGCCCACCACGAACATCAGAACCAATCCGATGGCCAGGGCGCGGGTCCGCAGCAGGCGCAAATTGACCACCGGCTGCGGATGGTTCCACTCCCAGAACACCAGCGCGACCAGCGAAACGACGGCGATCGAGCCGTATAGATTGACAAAAGGCGTTCCCCAGCCGCCTTCGCGTTCGAACCGGTCGAGCACCAGCTGCAACACGCCAAAACCCACGGCCACCAGCCCGAAGCCGATGTAATCGACCCGCAGGCCATCGGCGATCAGCTTGCGGCGGCGTGCCTGGGTTGCGGGCGAATCGACCACGAACAGCCAGGTTAGCAGGAGCGAGAGGCAGCCGAACGGCAGGTTGATGAGAAACACCCAATGCCACGAGGCGGCGTCCGTCAGATAGCCACCGAGGATCGGACCGATGGCGGGCGCCAGCACGACGGTGATGCCGTAGAGCGCGAAGGAGGCGGCGCGCAGCCTGGTCGGGAAACTGTCGGCGAAGATGGATTGCTCCACCGGCGCCAGACCGCCGCCACCCACGCCCTGCAGCACGCGCCAGAACAGCATTTGCGGCAGGCTGGTGGCCGTTGCACAAAGCAGCGAGCTGACCGTGAACAGCGCCACGCAGATCATGTAGAAGCGTTTGCGGCCGATCACGTTGGCCAGCCATCCGCTGATCGGAATGACGATGCCGTTGCTGACCAGGTAGCTCGTGATGATGTAAGTGCTCTCATCCTGGCTGGCGGCCAGGCTGCCCGCGATATGCGGCAGCGCTACGTTGGCGATAGTGGTATCGAGCACCTCCATGAACGTCGCGATCGAAACGATAACCGCAATCAGCCAGGGGCTGCGGTTGCCGGCAGCCGAGTAGGGCAGGTCGTCGCCACCGTCCGCGCGCCCAGCGCCTGGCGCCTCGCCGGCCGTTTCGCGCGGCATTCTAGAGCATCATCCGATCGAACCGCATCGTTCGATCGGGTAAGGATGCTCGCTAAAACAAAAAGCTGGAGCATGATCCGTGAGCGTGTGCGAGCGGATCATGGGCTAGCGGACCGTGACCCGAGGCTCTACCGACATGCCGGGCGCCAGCACCATGCGCTGACACACGCCGGCATCGTCGAACACCAGCTTAACCGGAAGTCTCTGCACGATTTTGACGTAGTTGCCCGTCGCATTCTCGGCCGGCAGGCTGGAGAACACCGCACCCGTGCCGTGCTGCACGCTGTCGACATGGGCCGCCAACGGATGGCCAGGATAGGCATCCACGGTGACCCGCGCCGCTTGGCCCGGCCGTAAAAGCGTCAATTGGCTTTCCTTCAGGTTGGCGGTCACCCAGCAGGATTGCTGCACGACAGCCATCAGAGCCTGGCCAATGCCCACGTAATTGCCGACGTCCACCGTCCGCCGGGCGATGGTGCCGGGGGCAGGGGCGACCACTTTCGTATAGCCGAGCTGCAGCCGCGCATTGGCCACGTTACTGTCGGCGGTGCGCAGGGCCGCCTCCGCCGCGTCCACCTGGGTGCGCGCGACCACCAGCTGGGCGCGCATGCCGGCGGCCGCCTGGCGCGCGGCTTCCAGCCTGGCTTGCGCACCGGTGGCCGTGGCGCGCGCCTGGTCCAGCGTTTGCGCGGTGATGGCGCGCGGGTTGACCGCCGTGTAGCGGGCCAGGTCCCGCTGGTTCTGCGACAGGTCGGCCTGGCTGACGCGGATGTTGGCGGCTGCCTGGTCCAGCTCCGCCTGACGCTCCGGCAAGGTGGCGCGCGCCTGCTCCAACTGGGCGGCGGCCTGGTCGCGCTGCGCCAGCATCTGGTCCAGCCTCGTCTGCGCATCGCGCGGGTCGATCTCGACCAGCACCTGGCCGGCGGTCACAAACTGATTGTCCTGCACCAGCAAACGCACCACTCGGCCGCCGATCTGCGGCGACACCTGGGAGATGTAGCCGTCGATGAACGCGTCATCGGTCGTCACGTAGTGCCGCGCGTCCAGCCAATACAACACCCCGCCCAAGAGCACGCCGAGCAGCACGGCGAAGATGAGCAAAATTCGCAGCCAGGACCGCCCTTTGGGCGCAGGCGCCTCGCCGGTGCTGCTGTGGGTTTCCTCGATGTCGGGTCTTGTGTGGTCGTCCATGCGCGCCCGCCCTGATTGCAGCCACCGTGCGATGAACGAACCGTTCGGTCTACACCCGCGCTATGCCCGGCCCTGCCCTGTACTGTCCAGTGTGGCAGACGAGACCGTAACAACGCACAGCTGTGGCCTACCCGCCACTGCTACCGCCCACGGCCGCGATGGATTTGGTGATGATGTCGTGCGCCTCGTTTAGCGTGCCGAAGCCGCTGACCTTCACCCATTTGCCGGGCTCGAGGTCCTTGTAGGTCTCGAAGAAATGGGTGATTTGCTGCCGCACGATCTCTGGCAGATCTGCCGTCGTGTGCACGTCGCGGTAGAGCGGGTGGACCTTGTCGTGCGGCACGCAGATGATTTTTTCATCCTGGCCCGCCTCGTCCGTCATGTGCAGCACGCCAATCGGACGGCAGCGTATGACTGCGCCCGGCACGATTGCCGACGGCACCAGCACCAGCGCGTCCGCTGGATCCCCGTCATCGGCCAGCGTGCCGGGAATGAAGCCGTAGGCGGCCGGATAAGCCATTGGCGTGAACAGGAACCGGTCCACCACCAGCGCGCCGGTCGCCTTGTCCACCTCGTATTTCACACTTGACCCTTGCGGGATCTCAACCACGACATTGATGTCGGCCGGCGGCGCCTTGCCCGTTTGCGTAGATGTGACGTTCATGGCCGGCCGCTCCTGGCGCAAGGGTGTGGGTGCGTCTGCGGGGCGCGCCGCAAGCCGGCGTCGGTTAATGCAGGTGCCCACGCTTGTCCACGCCAGAGCATCATGGACGCCACCCTCTGTCTTTGCAGTGCGCGGACTGTTTCGACGTCAAGCGGCAGAGCCGCTGAACTTCGAAACCGGCACACTGGCGGCGGCAAGGTTGCGTCCCATGCCGTCTTGGTGTTTTAGCCTGGATCTTCGCGCCTGTAGCTCAACTGGTTAGAGCGGGCCGCTCATAACGGCTTGGTTGCGGGTTCAAGTCCTGCCGGGCGCACCACATCATCGGCGGGCGGCGCGGGGCGGCACGACGCGGCGATCCACGCCAGGTAGCCCGGATCGCCGCCCACAACAGGCAACACCGCCACGCACGGACAGTCGTAGGGGTGCTCCGCCCGAATGCGGGCCTTCAACGCGTCCACCAGATCGGCGCGCGTTTTCACGATCAGCACCGCCTCGCCACCCTCCTCGATGCAGCCCTGCCAGCGATAGACGGTTTTCATGTCCGGCAGCACGTTGGCGCAGGCGGCCAGGCCCACCTCGACCAACGCGCGGCCGAGTGCGCGGGCCCCGTCCGTCTCGGGATGCGTCACGTAGACGAAAACGATTTCGGCCATTTTCCGTGCTCCGGCATCTGGCTCAGCCCCTGGTTGGCAGCCGGGGTGGCGGCGGCTGGTCCGGCAGGCTATGTTGCGATCAAGGAGAGTGCACCCATGAAACCCGTGATCGGCGTGGTGGCCGACATTTTTTCTGGCGGCAAGCACGTCGCCCACACCGTCCAGCAAAAATACCTTGATGCCGTCACCGGCGGCGCCGGCGGCCTGGCCCTGATCCTCCCCGCGCTGATCGACACGCCAGGCGGCGCTTGGACTGACGAGGCCGATTTCGCGCAGGCATTAGGGATGCTGGACGGCCTTTTCCTGACCGGCGCACTCAGCAACGTGGCCCCCCAGGCATACGGCGCCACCCTCGCAAACCCGAACTCGCCGGCCGATCCCGCTCGCGACCATGTCGCCCTTAGACTGATACGCGAGGCCGTTCGCGTGGGCTTGCCGGTGCTGGGCGTGTGCCGCGGTTTCCAGGAAATCAACGTGGCGCTCGGTGGGACGTTGCATCAGGCGGTGCAGGATGTTCCGGGGTTGAACGACCATCGCGAGACGCCGGATATGCCGCTCGCCGCGCAGTATGCGCCCGCCCACGACATAGCGTTCACGCCGGGAGGCCTTCTGCACAGCGCCACCGGCATGACCGGGGCGCAGGTGAACTCGCTGCACGGGCAGGGGGTGGACCGCCTGGCGCCCGGATTGGCCATAGAGGCGACGTCGCCGGACGGGCTGGTGGAGGCGTTTCGCCTGGATGACCAGGAAAAATTCGTCTTCGCCGCGCAATGGCACCCGGAATGGGCGTTTCGCGACGACCCGCTCTCGGTCGTGATTTTTCGGACCTTCGGCGAGGCCGCCCGCGCCTACGCGAAGCAGCCCCGGCAAGCGCGGCTCGCGGCCTAACTAACGCCTGACGACTGACAACTGAAACGGAGCACGCCATTTTGGATTTTACCGACCCGCACGTTCCCGCTCGCAGCAACACCGCGCCCTCGGTCCTGGAAGCCTTCGTGGTCGACGTGAACGGCATCGCGCGCGGCAAATGGGTGCCGGCCGAGCGCATCCCCGAGGTGATGCAAAAGGGCGTGGCCCTGCCGCGGTCGGTCTACGCGCTGGACGTATGGGGCTGCGACGTGCCGGAAGCGGGCCTGTGCGTCGGCACTGGCGACCCGGACGGCATCTGCATGCCAGTAGAGGGAACGCTGCTGCCGGTCACCTGGCTGACACGGCCCACCACGCAGCTTCTGTTGAGCATGGTCGATCAGGACGGCACCCCCTTCTACGCCGACCCCCGCGTGGTGCTGGCCCGCGTCGCGCAAAAATTCAAAGACGCGAAGCTGACGCCGGTAATGGCGACCGAGCTCGAATTCTACATCATCGACCGCCGTCGCACACCGCGCGACCCGGTCTCCCCGCCCAGCAGTCATGAGGGGCGTTGGAACGGCTGGCAGACGCAGGTTTTGTCCATTGCCGAGCTGCACAGTTTCGAACCGCTGCTGGCCGACATTTTTCACGCGTGCGAACGGCAGAACCTGCCCGCCGACACGGTGGTGCGGGAGAACGGCCCTGGCCAGTACGAGGTCAATCTCAACCACGTGGCCGACCCGCTGGTCGCCGCCGACCATGCGTTTTTGCTGAAACGCATTGTGAAAGGTGTCGCGCGGCAACACGGGCTGGACGCGACGTTCATGGCCAAGCCCTACGGCAATCTGGCCGGCAGCGGCATGCACGTGCACATGTCCATTCTCGACGAGCGTGGGCAAAACATCATGGCCGGCGAGGGGGGCGCACCCACGCAGCGCCTGAAGCACGTGGTCGGCGGCATGCTGGAGACGATGGCCGACACCATGCTGCTGCTCGCCCCGCATGCCAATTCGTTTCGAAGGCTGACGCCTGGCGGCCATGCGCCGACCAATCTCACCTGGGGTTTGGATAACCGCCGCGCCGCCGTGCGGGTGATCACGGCCGGGCGGGCCACGCGGGTGGAGCATCGCGTGGCGGGTGCCGACTGCAACCCGTATCTTGCAGTGGCCGGCGTGTTGGCGGGCGCCATGCATGGATTGCGCGGCGAAATCGACCCCGGCCGCGCCATCGAAGGCGAAGACCAGGCGGAGTTCGGTGCGCTGCCTGTCAACTGGGATGATGCGATCGACGAATTCGATGCGAGCGACGTGCTGGGCGAGTATCTGGGGCTGGACTACCAGGACCTGTTCTCGGCGTGCAAGCGGCAGGAGCAGGCGGAGTTCCGGCGGCGGGTGACGGATGTGGAATATGACGCGTATTTGCAGTCGGTTTAGTGTCGTGAACCACAATTTCGGTCACTCATTCTTGGGCTGATGTGTTGTAGGTGCGAAGCGCTCGATGGTATCGCCTCTGCCAATTACCCGGCCGGTGGCCATGTCGATCGCGGCAAACACCGGTTTTGAGCTTCAGACCCGGGACATCAGCAGGCTTGCACCGTGACAAATGGGTAGGCGAGGCGTAACGACGCCGACCAGACCGGGACGGTATGGTCGGCGTGCTTGGGCCTTGACGGCTAATTAGGGGCAAAGCTTCCGGAGAAGAAGAATTCCCCGGCGAACAGGCCCGTTCCGATGCTCAGGAATGTGCCACCCGTAAAGGCAGATGACAGTTCCGGCTGTGCGTCGACCTGGCCCGACCAAACCTGATACGTCACCTGTGTCGCGTGGTCCTTTCGCAGCATGCTAATGCGCCCTGTAGATGGGCAGTAGTAGCCCTGCATATCGGCTACATTAGACGTGCCGACGGCCTGCATGGTCCCGAGAATCTGGTCGCACGTTCCGCTCGACGATTGCGACGTGACTGTAACTGCGACACCGCTCTGGTTCGCGTTCCAAACCCATGGGCCGCCGACGACAGACGCCGGAAACTGCGCGGCAGAAGCGCTGGTTACCGCAGCGATGCTGCCGGCGGATACAAGGAGAGCAAGAAGCTTTTTCATTGGATAAGTCCTTTCCAGACTGGGTGAGATTTTGAGATTAGTTGCTAACTGCGAAGGGATAGTCGCCGAGGTTGCCAAGAGCGTCGTATTCGCCGAACGTTCCGCCCAGCTTGTTGCTCTGCCGCGGGGCGGTTACCGCGAAATTGCCGCGATAAACCTGGAAGGTTTGACCCGTGGCGGGATCATTGCGCACGAACGCGATCGCGCCGCTTTTCGGACAATAATAGCCGACGACCGGATCGGTACTACCTGCGCCCGTATCGACCAAATTGCCGCCGATGGCGACGCATGGTGTGCCGTTCGCCTGCGACGTGATCTTGAGCTGGATGGTAGCGGTGTTGGCGCCGCCGGTGTAGCTGCCGATGATGTTCGCGGGCCAGGTGGCGGCAGTTGCAACGCTCGTTGCGAGCGCAGAGGCCAGGCATAGGCCCAGACTCGCGAGGTGAATGGTACGCATGATGTTGATCTCCGTTGATGTGAGTGAGGAACGTTTGGCGATGTGAGGGCCGTCGTCTGGGCTCTCCATCGAATGAACGCGATGCCGCGGCGAAACCGGACATGAACCGATACAATCTGCTGAAGGCGGGATACCCAGATGCCGCTGCACGCGGCCTCGACATGGTCCTTTCAAAACCAAATCTTTGCTCGTAAGCTACGGTCGCGTATTGTTTGGGCATTTCACGTTGGGTATGATCCGGCCTTACTCGCCTGCGGATCATGCTCCAGCTCTCTTTCGTCGAAAACTCATCATTCGAGAAAGGCATCGCCATTCGATCGGAGGATGCGCGATCTGCCCGGAACCAGCAGGATACATACAAATGTATGAGCAAGACGCAGCGGCCGTCGATGCGCTCTGGACCGGACTTTATCCGGACCTCAAGCAACTCGCCCGGTCGCGTCTGCGGCGCAGCGGACCCAACACGCTGCTCGACACATCCGGCCTCGTGAATGACGCCTACCTTCGGGTCGCTGGCGCCGCCAGCCTGCGGGAAGCTTCGCCAGGGCAGTTCCTCGCCTATGCCGCGCGCGCGATGCGCAGTGTGGTGGTCGACCTCGCGCGCGAACGACAGGCACAGCGACGCGGTGGCAACCAGGCCCGCATCACCCTCAGCACCGCGATCGCCGACGGCGGCGCCGCTCAAGACGAACCCCTCGACCTGGACCGCGCCCTAAACCAGCTCGCCGCAGTCGAACCGCGCCTCAGCCAGGTTGTGGAAATGCGCTATTTCGGCGGTTTCACCGAAGCGGAAATCGGCACGGCACTCGGGCTCACCGAACGTACCGTGCGGCGTGATTGGGAAAAGGCCCGGCTGCTGCTGCGGACCATGCTCAGCGACGTGTAAGGCACGCAAGCCCCCCTTTCACGAGAAAAAGAAGCAACACTTTTTCGCGCTGTCGCGAACCCTGCATGTCCGGATCGGCTCCGATTTTCCGTCCTCTAGCAAAGAAACTCTGGAACTGTCGGATGTCCGCCCTGCCTTGCCCGCCGCAATACTGGTCGCGCTTCTCCTCTCTTCTCGATGAAGCCATGGAGCTGCCTGAGGGGGAGCGCGACACCTGGTTGCGCTCGCTCCAAGACAGTGACGGAGAGCTGCGCCCCTGGCTTGCCCGCGTTCTGGGCAGCGCCGCCAACGCCAGTACCCGGCGACTTTCTTTCCCACCCGTCTCCCTACCTTGAAATCTCCGACGACCTCTCGCCCGGCGACATGGTCGGCCCTTACCGCCTGATCGCCCTGCTCGGGCAGGGCGGCATGGGCCGGGTCTGGCGCGCCGCCCCAGCCCAGGACGGCCCCGCCCGCGATGTTGCCCTGAAACTTCCGCATGCGGAAATGGTCACCGGTCCATTTCGTGCCCGTTTCCGCCGTGAACGCGACCTGCTCGCCGGCTTGTCCCATCCGCACATCGCCACACTCTACGATGCGAGCGTCGCTGCCAGCGGACACCCCTACCTCGCTCTCGAGCTCGTCTCCGGTCAGCCGATCACCGCGCAGTGCGAGGCCGCCGCTAAGCCCCTGGAACGCCGGGTTGAGTTGATCGGTCAGGTGCTCTCCGCTCTCGGATACGCCCACGCCCGGCTGATCGTACATCGCGACATCAAACCGTCGAACGTCCTCGTCACCGCGGAAGGCACGGTCAAGCTGCTCGATTTCGGCATCGCCCTCCTGCTTGACCCCGCCGAGGCGATCGACGGCCATGTGCTCACCACCGCCGGCCGCCTCGCCACCCCTGGATACGCGGCGCCCGAGCAGATGGAAGGCGGCCGGGTTACAGTCGCCACCGACCTGTTCGCCGTGGGCGTCCTCCTGTTCGAGCTCTGCACCGGCCAACGCCCGCCGCGGCTCCACTTCGGCGGCGATCCCGCGCCACTCGCCTCCGCCTGCGTTGCCGCCAGCCCGCCGGCGGGGCTGTCCGACGCTCCCGCCCTACGCCGCCGATTGCGTGGCGACCTGGACGCCATCATCGCGAAATCCCTCTCTATCGAGCCGTCTCAACGCTACGTATCGGCCGAAGCCTTTGCCCGCGACCTCCGCCGCTGGCAGGATGGGCTTCCAGTCTCAGCCAGGCGCATCGGCCGGCTGGCACTGGCCGGCAAGTTCGTCCGACGCAACCGCGTGCCCGCTGGCCTTGCCGCCCTGCTGGCCGTCGCGCTGTTCGCAGGCATTATCGGGGTCGCCTGGCAGGCCCACCGCGCCGAGCGCGAGGCCGCCCGAGCCGTCGCCGTGAAGGACTTCCTCATCGCCCTGTTCAAACAAGGCGATGCAGTCAGCGCCGGCAAGCGTCTGGACACCATGACTGCCCGCGAAATGCTGGACGCCGGCGCCGACCGGGCCGATACCGCATTCGCCCTCGATCCCGCCACAGAAATCGAGCTGCTGGACACGCTAGGAGAAATCTACGATTGGGCCGACCAGTCCGACCGCGCCGAACGTGTCTGGCGGCGCCACCTTGAGCTCGCCACCCATCTGTATGGCTCCGCCGACCCCAGGGTGATCGATAGCGCAATCAAGCTCGCCTACAGCGAAATCTACTTTCTGCGCGACGACGCAGCAAAGGCGCTTCTCGATCGCATACGCCAGCCCCTTCTCGCCCGCTACGGCCAAACCAGTCAGTTGCAGGCGTGGTGGCTCGCCGCCCGCGCCCGCGCGCTCCGGGCCACGCCAGGCGGCCGCGAGGAAGCCCTGCGTGACGATCAACAGGCAATCGACATCTTCCGCACCAATTTTCCGGACGACCCGCATTACCTCGACGCGCTGTATGACCTCGCAGGCTACCAATACGATAGTGAACGCTACACCGACGCGCTCGCCTCCATCGAGGCGCGGCGCGACATCTACATCGCCCGCCACCAGCGCGACCAGAGCAACGACCTTGCCTACTACA
This sequence comes from uncultured Alphaproteobacteria bacterium, assembly GCA_963850605.1. Lineage (GTDB taxonomy): Bacteria > Pseudomonadota > Alphaproteobacteria > Acetobacterales > Acetobacteraceae > BOG-908. Next base: position 675,521 of record CAWKLX010000003.1, read on the forward strand.
CCGACAAGGCCGGCAGCCTGCAACGAACTCGGCCGCGTCGGCGAGGCCGAAACCAATTACCTGCTGGCCCAGACGTTGGCGGAAAAACTTTTCGGCACCGACAGCATCTGGTATCAGCACGCACTCATCGGCCGCGCCCAAATGGCTCACTTGCGTGGCGAACGCGACCGCGCCTGGCGCATCTTCCGCGAGGCCCTATCCATCGACCAGCACCGCGCCGCCGCAAGCGGCCAATCCACTTCCCTACAGCGCATGATCGGCGCCGCCATGGCACGTGAAGGCCGTTACCCCGACGCCATCGCCACCCTCGAGCCAGTCCTCAAAGCGACGCTCCTGCATCCCCACGACGAGCAGAATGCCCGCCGCACCCGCATCATGCTCGCCGACGCCTACGACCAAGCCGCCCGCTCCGAGGAAGCCCGCGCCCAACTCAAGGCGGCCCGCGCCGACTGGCTGCATTACGGCCCGCAGGACGGTGCCGGCGCACTCGGCGCCCGCGAACGCTGGGCTCGCTTTTTGCTGGACCATAACGACGCCTCATCGGCTGCCGCAGAATATCGCGCCATCCTCGCAGTCAACAATGGCCGTCCCATGATCGCCGCCGCCCTCGCACAGGCCGGTCTTGCCCGCATCGCTTTGGCGCAAGGCAGCTTGCCCGAGGCGCAGGCCCAAAGCGTACAATCGTTGCGCACGCTCAGCGCCATCACGCTGGAATACGACGTGCGGGCGAGCGTCGATATACGACTTGCCCGAGCCGAGATTCTGGCTGCTGCCGGGAGCCGTGGCGAAGCCTTGCGCCTCGCAAAGTCTGCTGAAGCCGACGCCCAACTCTGGGATGCCCCATCCAGTCCGCAGCTGGTCGGCGCACACGCCATAGTAGCGCATCTTGGTCAGTCCTGGTGAAGCAGCATGGCGACCGGACTGGCACGAGAAGGATTTGGCCAAGAATGAACACGGCCGACCTGTGGCGCATGGCCGCTGCGCTGCCCTACAGAGCATTATCCGACCAATCGCAATATTCGATCGGATAGAGATGCTCGTCAAAACAACATGCGATAGCGCGGCACCGTCTGTTCCATCAAAAATGTGCGGCTATGAACCCGCGGCGACCCTGGCGCGTTCGATAAACCATGGTATCGGGTTCAAAAATTCTTCTGGCGGCGGCGTTCTCGGCGGGGTTTGCCGCGTCCACCGTCTATTGCCCCCGCGCGGCTTATGGCAGCGACTTCTCGGCTTTTGCTGAGGATGAAGCTGCCTGCAGCCGGGTCGGCGGTGCGGCCATCAAGGGTGGTTCCGGAGGCTTGGCGGCACAACGCTATGATTATGCCTATCGCCGGTGCATGGCTGCGCATGTTCGGATGCGGCAAATGGATGCATACGGGCAGAGCGGGCCGTATAATAACGACTATCCCGTAGGTAATCCGCACAGCTTCGATTACCCGGATGCGTTTTACAGCGTACCCTACGCGACCCCAGGTTATGGATATGACGGTTTCGGCTACTAGCCATTTGCCAGGTTTTTTTCGAAAAGCGTTCTCAGAACCCAAACAAGCATACTAAAGCAAGCGCCGGTCAAGAACGCTGGGGCGTGTGCGTTCAACCATTCGAGACCGTCACCAATCAACGTCACAATCACAAACAGCGCAGGCATCAATCGCAAGTAGGGTGCTTTAGACCAC
>CAWKLX010000004.1:0-44430 GCA_963850605.1 uncultured Alphaproteobacteria bacterium
ACGGAATCGGTGCTTATGGGTGGGGCGGTGATCAGAGTCTGAATCTTCTGCAATCTGGTTCAGGCGCATCGTTTAGCGGTGGCACGGCGGCACAACTACAACAGTGCTTTAAAGAAGGCAAAATCTCTCGGGACGACAATAGTCACTCTCGCTCCGGGCGCAGCAATAACCGTCGATCAGACTGTGGTCGTGCCTGCCGGCATTACCCTGCAGACAATTGGGACGCCCGCGCCAAACCATACGGAATGATGGCCCGATTTATCCGGACAAAAAACAACTACACGTCGTATGAAGGCTGTGGCCTTGAGGAAAACCACCCATCAGTCATCTATTCCATGGTGGAGGTCTGCCCAGGGGCAAAACTTGAGAGCGTTTGGGTGGACGGGAACAGGACCAGTCTAGGACACTGTTTTGGCGATACAAACAATAATAGCTGCCTGAGCGTCCAACTGGACGGAGGGCAAGATACGAGTGTAATCAATTCCCGCTTATCTGACTCGGACGGCTGGACCAACCTAGCCGCATATGGCGGAGCGACTTCGGGAATTTACTCTGGCTGCGGTAGCACGACTGCGAATGTAGTCTCGGGAAACCTATCTACCCAATATGCAACAAATCATTTTGACGTATTCACTAATGGAAACGGTGGTTATTGGTCTGATGGACTAAGTATTGGCTGCGCCAGAGCAACAGTTTCAGCGAACAGTGTCGTGGATGCAACTGACGTGGGCATAGTCTTATTTGACGGCTCAAATAATAACGTCGGTTATCCGACCGACTTACAGTCTTCTACGGTAGAAAACAATGTCATCATAAACAGCGGTAATCCAGCCTTTGCCGGCATCGTTGCGGATGGGCAAACCGATGTTTCTGGAAACCCGCAACCTCAAACCTGTCCCAGCGGCGGCACGAAAAACTTCGCTTCGGCGAGCGTTATCAACAACAACCTTTGGACTGGGATTGCGACATACGTGGATGTTCTGCTCTCAGTTGGGTCTCGTCAATGGTATGGACGTCCAAATCAGTTGGAGGGCTTACCCAACACGAGCTTCGGCATTACTGTAACTGGCAACACGACGGCCGGGATCGGTGCGAATGTAAATGCAGGTTTAGTTGTAGACGGCATGTGTAACGCGACCGTCCAGAACAACGTCATGCAGTTTGATGCTACTGCACATGACAACTGCTACTCAGCACCATTTATAGCGGCTCAGGGCTACGCTGAAGGGAGCGTACTCTCCAATAACACAATTGACGGCATATCGAATGCTAACTATCTCTACATACCATCGACCTTCAACAGCAGTGGTGATACCATGCGGGCATGTATCAGCCCGGACCATTGAGCTACGCCCCGGATTTCCAGTTTTTGCGTAGAGCCTGGCCCGCGAGGAGGGTGGAAGTGAAGTGCACCTCTTCTTTGGATCACCCGAGGTTAGAGTTTTCGGCCTGTTTCGGCATCACCGGGCTCGCTGTCCCGCCGAGACTTTGCAGTGATATCGGCGCCTGATTACCAATCGCTCCGTGCGGCCGCTCCTCGTTGTAGTACCTGCACCAAGCCTCCAACTTTTCCCGTGCGTCGGCAAGCGTCAGGAACCAGTGCGCGTTCAGGCATTCCGCTTGCAGGCGGCCGTTGAACGCCTCGATGAAAGCGTTATCGGTCGGTTTGCCAGGCCGGGAGAAGTCCAGCGTGACCTCGTTGGCATACGCCCAGAGATACAGGTCACGGCGAGATGAATTCCGAGCCCTGATCCACCCGGATGGTCTTCGGCGTGCCAACCGCCGCACAGGCCGCCTGGAGAGCCAAAACCAAGTCTTCCCCACGGTAGCTGAACCCGGGATCGACGCAGGAGAGAACCGCGAGAATGTGTCGACCACCGTTAGCACTCGTATCTTCCTCCCGGTCGCCAGCTGATCGTGCACAAAGTCCATCGCCAAGGTCTCGTTCGGCCGGCTGGCAACCTGCCGGTCGTTGCGCAGCTTCGCGCGAACACGGCGCTTCGGTGTCTTGTTGCGAAGTTGCAAGCCTAAACCATTGTAGATTCTGTAACTTCTCTTCGGCGTTCACCTTCCGACCCTCCCGCCGCGGCAGAACATGCACGCGACGATAGCCGTAGCGAACGCGCGTGGCGGAGATCTCGTTGATCCTAGCTTCGAGCCCGACCTGATCGTGCCGACGCGAGCGGTAGTGGTAGGTGGAAGTGTCGACCTCAAGAACCCGGCAGGCCCGCCGGATCGACACGTCCCACTGCTCACACACCCCGTCGACCAGCTTGCGCTTGCGAGTAGGCCTTACAGTTTTCGGCTCATCAATCTCGGGCGGAAAAATCACACTTGTGCCATCTGTGTTGGCCGTCGCCGAGGTTTTGACAGCAGCAGATCAGATCACGATACGGGCCAGCCTAAAGGCAAAATCCTGTTGTTGTCCCGGCTGCCAATAACGGTCGGGCAGCGTTCACAGCCACTATAATCGCCGGCTTGCTGATCTTCCTTAGCAAGGTCGAGCAGTGGTCATCGCGCTCACGGTTCGGCGCTTCCGTTGCGCTAACCCGCATTGCAAACGCAGGACTTTTGTGGAGCAGTTACCGGAACTCATGGTGGCACATTCGCGGCGAACAGGACGGCTCGCCCAGATACAGCGCCATATAGGAATGGCGTTGGGGATGCCGCTGGCGCCCGTTTGGCAAACCGTCTTGCCCTCTCTACAAGCCGCGACACGTTGCTCCGCCTGGTCCGACGGAATGCATCGAGTGCGCCAAGAAATGGTCACCGCTAACCAGGCACACGCCACTACCAGCCCCCGTTATCGGTGCCGACGTTGACCGCCATAATCATCGGCGGGCTGACATTGCCTTTGCCCCGCGCCGTCATCCTGGTCGCCCCTTGCGCAGGGGCGCGGATCGAAACCGGGCGTGGCTCAGGCACACCTGTCGCGCCAGTAGGGTCGCCCCTCGCGCAGGGGCGCGGATTGAAACGCAATGCAGGGGGGCGTCCGCGTCATCATACCTCGTCGCCCCTCGCGCAGGGCGCGGATCCTTGCATGGCGTCAGCCGCCTTGGCCGGATCGTCCACGTTCGCGCCGAGCCCGGAAGACGCCGCGTAGCTCGTACCCTCGCACACAAGCGCTGGTTGGATTGCAATTCAGCGCGAAAGTGCAGGCGGGCGGCGGCATGAGACGAAGCTCTCCCAGTTATACTCGTGGATTGCCTGACCTCCCTGATGGCCGCTGGAATACCCTTCGTGCGATCGCCGCGGATTGTCGGCGTTCCTCCTCGAGCGAAGCGACGAACGCACTTGCGGCCTCGATCTGGCCGCCGATGTTGTAGTGCTTTTCCACCATCTCCGGTGAGATACCCAGGATAGCGGCCCCGGCTGCGGGGTTAGCAGGATCGGCTATGGCCTGGCTGGTTCCCAATGAGTGCCGGAACCGATGTGGCCCGAACGCAACCCCAAATTCTTTTTGGGAGTGCCAGCGTATGCGTTTTTCCACACCGACCTCACCGAGCGGCTTGCCATTCCAGTTGACCCAAAAGGCATCGTGCGAAAGATCGCCCAGCAGTTCCCGGCCGTTCGACGTCGAGGTAACGCTCGACGTAGGACGTCAGGCCGGCCGGCAGCTGGTATTCAATCGGCCGTCCAGTCTTGATGTCTTCCGCTCCGAATACGAGACGGAAGCCTGACTTGCCACGGATGACGTGAACGCCAACCCGCATGGCTGTCACCGAGCGCAGACGGGGTCCTCGAGCTGCCAAGATCGCAATCAGAAGGCCATCCCGGAATTGCACTTGGCGGCGCGCCAGCGACCTGGCCCCGGCCGTGTCCATCAGGTGGACTCCCCAGCGGTAAAGCTGATTGCTGTCATAACGTTCCAGCCGCCGGGTAGCCATCGGCAGCATCGATCGGAGCGGTGAACCGCCTGGGGAGCTTACCCACTTAAAATCGCGGCTGGGCTCGATGATCCCCAAGGCGAGCTGCAGCTCGACTACGCGCCCGACCACGGTGTAATCGGCGTTGCTGAGTGCCTGCATATGCCGAATGTAGGCGCGAACGTTCTCCGGTGTGACATCTTGCCAGGGCTCACTCGCTGGGTCGAGCAAACCGCGATGGTCAAGAAAGCCGAGCCAGCGACTATACCCTTTCTCGATTTTCGACAGGGTGCGTAGCCCAACGGTCGCGCCATAGCTGAAATTGTCGAGGTCGTCCGACCGATCGATTCCGGTCAGCCAGGCTTTCTTTTGATCGGGTGGCCAATCACAGAACTTCAGGCAGCGCCGGCGTGGGTCGACAGGAGCGCGGATCATTGATGTGCCCCCTTCGCGCCGCGGTTCTTGGCCTTGGCCCTCGCACCAAAGACACCTGCCGCTTCCGCGCGGGTTGCTTTGCGGTCGTTCAAGACCGTGGCGTCGAACGAGATGGCGGCAAACTCGGCTTCCAGGCCCGTGTAGAACTGGATGGTGGTTTTGATGTCCTTGTGCCCCAGCACCCGCCTCACGGTCTCGTAATGCCCAGGGTGGGTTTTTAGATAGCTCCAGGCGGCGTAGTGGCGGAGAAGGTGGGCATTGAGTTCGACCCCGACCCAGCGTCGAACTGGTTCGCACAAGGTCGTCCGCATTCCACTCAAAGAGCGCGGGGCTTGCCCGACGCCAGGGAAAAGAAACTCGTTCCCCATTGCCGCGATTCCCGGCCGATAGCGAGCCAGAAACGTCTCAAGCAGGTTTGTCGTGGACGAGGGGAGGGGCCAGTCCACCCCTTGCCCGTTTTTTACGTTCTCGGAAGACACGAAGAGGTGGGTGATTTGGCGGCCGCCCGGACCAAGCCGGAGCAGGCTCTCCGTCAGATGCAGCTTCTGCAGATTGCCGATCCTTAGTGGGCAGATGAGCTGCAACTCCAAGGCGACAGCGCTCATCGCGAGGCGAGCCGCTTCCGGTGTTCCGGCGAGGGCTTCCTCGCCTCTTTCATCAATTGCATCGGCAGATGCAGGAGCACGGCGCGATTGGTCGGCTCGGCCAGGCCACGCAGACGACGGGCATTCTTCGGGGTCATTGTCGTTTGGCGGTCGGGAGCTGCTCTCTTGGCACGGTCGGCGATCCGCTTCATGTCCGCGGCCGGCAAGTCGGCCTGGAAACGCGCGATCTGGCGTAAGAACTCCATGATGCCGGCGGCCTGGCCGTTCTTCTTTCGACCGGCCCTGTCCCAAAAGAAGTTGGCTATCTCGGCAGCGTGGGATGCTGGCTCCACGAACGATCTCAGGCCGGTGATGGTCGAGCGGTCGTGCCCCTTGTGGACGAGCGCCGCCGCCGCTTGCCTGATCTGAAATCGTCGTGTCTCAATGGTGGATGGTTTGGCGGGACCATGACGTCCAGCTCGCCCAGATGGCCAAGCGCTTTCAGCATGTCGCTGCCGCGCGCCATCCACCAAGTCGACGCCGTCCGGATAGATCTGGTCGAGGTCGGTGTTGGCCAGGCCAGCCAGGTAATCGCTCCACCTCGTCCTGGAACGACTGGGGATAGGTCGTCAAAGGGAAGGTGTAGGGAACGCGCATCCCCTTTCGGGCGAGCTTGACCCGCGGCCAGTTGGGCAGAGTTTTCAGCCCCCAGTTCCAGGTGGCGAGCGTGCGTCGTGCTCGGCCTGCTGGATCGTTGCAAAGAGTCGCGCTCTGGAGAAACACCTCGAAGGTGGCGAGGACATCGGCGTCCACCAGCTCCGGTGAGACATCCGACGTCGAGCAATAGCGGGCAAAGGACATCAGGCTTTGACGGCGGCTCTCGTTCTCCACTATCTTGAGCAATGCCCCCCAGGCGCTCGTCAAAGGGGGTGCTTCCTTACTCTTCGGCCCGTGGCCGCCGAGGCGCCGCACTATGTAGCGCAACCGGACGACCACGTTCGGATGGATTTTCTCTGTCGCGATCGAACCGCGCTTCAGATGGCGGTTCAGGTAGTCGCACTCTAGAAGCAGGTTCTCCTTGGGTATGCCAAGGATCCTCGCCGTGCAGCAGACGGCGCTCTTGAGGTCACGCACACGCTGCTGGTTCAAATCGCTCCACGTTGGAAGGATGTCGGCGATGAATTGTCCGCCATGCACGATCGGTGCGGAAACCGGCGCAGTGCCGTTGAGTGCGAGCGGATGGACTGGAGAGAAAAATGACATAAGTTTTGATCCTTGGAAGATTGCGGAAGTCTGCGGAAGATAGTTGACCTATACCATGACTGATAACTGGCCTTAGTGGCGTAAGGGATCAACTACTCTCGTTTACTGCGCTGAGATCGCTCAGATCTTCCTGCGCTACTTCAAGACCAAGAAGAGCCTCGACGTCATGCCTTCGGAAGAAAACTGATCGGCCTACCCGCAATGGGCTGAGGCGACCGGCCTTGACCCAGGAGCGGATCGTCCGGTCGGTGCGCCGAAAGATCGTCGCAAGCTCGCTGGTCGAGAGCAGGCCGCAGTTTTGGACGGTTACCTGCCTGGTCCGCCGTTGAGACGTGCCCAGAGCATCCATGCTTGGTGCGTCCCCAGCGCCGGGCTTTCGCAGCTCGCTTGTCGCGATGACGGACGCGCAGGCCGGCAAGTCGCAGGCGGGCAGGGGGCATTGCTCGACCACTGAGGAAACGACGCACCCGCAACCACGCGAGGATCCGTCGGCATCCCCCAAGGGGAGCGCTGCCGAGGCATCCTGACGGACGTTGCCATCCCGCCTTTTGGTTGCTGCCCGGCATTCCCGGCACCAGTTATCCTGCCGGCCGGACTTATCAGTTCCGTTGGGGAGAACACGCGCGGCCGGCGAAGCGCGGTCGTGGCGGATATCTTCTTTGCTCATACGTGGGCCCTCGTTTTTGGAGGGCGAGCCAATCGAGGCACTCGGTTGCGCGGGCGATTTACCAAGATTTCACATAAGAAAACTTGACTTAGCAACCACCCGAGCGTGGCAGCCAATTGTTTCGGACACGATACAAGTATGTGTTGACAGCTACCTGCCGCAACAGCACCGTGGCAACCCAAAGTGGGCAGGTCTCCTGTTGGATGTCAGTTTTGACAGTGCGGGCGAAGGTAACCGTTGGAGCATGGCGCGGCTCGTTCGATATGCCCCTGGACGAACAGTTCCGGTGCCCTGTTATGGTCGACGAGGACTTGCGGGGCGCCGGCGCCTTCAGTGTGGTGGTCCGTGGCCAAGGGGCCGAAAAGATCTATCGGCAGGGCACCGTGCTGATCGCTGTGCCGCTATCGGCCCGGGACGGTGTGTTGCTGCACGGCCAACGCGTCATCTTGCAGCGGATCCGCGACCTGGTCGAAGTCACCGTTCGCGAAGTGGAGGTCCGAAACGGCCATGCCTGGCTACAGCTCAGGTCGTCGGAGCCGGTTGACCCCGCCGCGGCCTCGCCTGTCGAGATGCCCTGGCCTTCGGCCACAGCCATCTGGAAGCGCGGCGAGGACCGCTTTCTCATAGCCGGTGTGGTGATCCAGGCGCTTGTTCCTGAATGATGAAAGTTCACCCGCGGAGTCAATTCAGCGGACATCCAGCTTAGCCGCATGCGTGGCAGGCTGGTGCTGACTTATGCTGCTCATAGCGCGGCGCTTGGTGGGCAAAAGTATTGGAAAATCCGGCTAGTCGAATCCAATGCAGTATAAGCTTGGTCAGATATATTTATAAGACGCTAGTTCTTTGAATGCGTCTATTGAATTATATAGTATTACGACTACTTGAAAAGTCGCAGACAATATTGTCCGGCCATTTTATCCATGATTTAGCGGTCGAGTGAATTCTCTACCGCCATCACGCATGTGCCGTCTGCACCGAACGTTAAGCGCTCGGCTGGGATGAAGGTTGGCCGGCATGCGAAAGGTACCGCCATGTCGAAATCAACACCGCCCGATCCGGACCCTAACGACGGTCCGGAGATGGAGCGCTTGCGCCGGCTGTCCGCCGTGCCGCAAGTCCGGTTAGACGTGAATTTCGTTCACCTGGTGAACGAGCTGCGAACCGGGATCGACGCTTTATGCCTGACGATCCGTCATTCAGAGATCGATCAGTCGACGACCCCGGACTCGGATCTCCGAAAGACTTGGGGGATCTACGTCATGCTCTTGACGCAGGTCGCTCGCCACCTCTCGATAACCGCGGAAGACGTCGATACACGCGTCCGCCGGCTTCTGGATATTGAGGCGACATACGGAAACCCGTAGCCAAGCAGCAAGGCCCTTCGTCTCATCGAGACGGAGGGCCTTTTGCGTGTATCATCCACGCAGGCAGCGCGGTTCCTGTCCGAGTAATTGCATTCATCGAAAGGCCCAGCAGGTCGGTGTTGTCTGGCGGTATCGGACGTAGAGCGCGTGGAGAAGCTGATCCAGCGCGTAGTCACAATATCTCCGCAGCAAGTTCCTGTTGATCAAACTGCGCGGCAGCGAGTTTTTCGGCATCGCGTCCCATTGGCACCTGGTGCCGAGGTATATAATCCGTTGGTTTCCCCGCGCACGTCGACCGTGCATTTGCTGTCGCCCCGCTTGGCCGGCCGCTTCCTTCTGAGGCGCCTACACCGGCCTAGAGGGCGTGGCGGACAGACCACAGTCCCAGATTCGCGCACCAGCAGCAATGAAGCATGGCCGCAGAATGAGCGGTTTCCGGTTTTGGTCGGGCGGGTACGATCAGTAGCGGTCGTCGGTGGCGGGTGCTCGCCATGCAGGTGAACGCCCCAACTTTTTGGCAGCAGTTGTCGCTGGTCGGGATTACCGGGGAATACACCCTAGATAAGCAAAGAGTCCGCAACCACCCGAACGAGCGGGGCACCTTCCGAGGCATGACGCCTTTGTTCCCCGGAAAAGAGCATGCCCGGCCAATTTGTTATCGCCTGAATTGGGCGGACATCCCCTCCGCCAACAAGCTCGGTCTTTGGATATACGCTTATTTAGCCGTGTCCCGGGCAAGAACTCATCCCATTCTTGCGCGCAGCCAGTCTGCCTGGTTTAGCAAGCGGTAGCCCATGGGCAGCATGGCGATTGCGATGAGTGACCAGACGAGCATTGCGAACATCATGAAGCGGTCCGTGTGCCCGCAAACGTTCCCGAAGCAGCGGGTGAACGCGCCCGCTGCGGCGAACAGGGTGACAGGGAGTGCCGCCCAAAGAAGCAGCCAGATGATACCGCGAAATATCCTGACCGCGCTTTGCCCGTGGCCTGACGGCCTGGTCGTCAAGACATAGCGCCTGAGTATCTCCACGCCCGTCACGAAGACAACCCCGCACGTCAGCGCGATCGGCGCGCTGAGAGCGAACGGGATGCCGACGAACTCCGCGCCGGTGATCAACAGCACCGACACTAGGAGATAGGTCGGGAGCAATACCCCGGCCGAGGAGCGGAGGGCATCCGTAAAGCCGACTTGCAGTGGCGATTTCTCAGCGGGGAGCTTCATGACCTGTGTAACGCGGCCACGTGAAACGTGTAGTTTCGGATCTTGGCGGTCATACGCGCACGACTCTCGGCGCCATCGTCTTTTTCTTTGAGGAGCAGAAGCAGGCCTGGCGGGATGGTTAGTCTGCCGCCAGCTTGCGCACCCATGAAAACGGCAAGCTTCTGTCGTGCCGCGTTGGCACGGCGCTGCGCCTGCTCGCCGACCTTGGCGTATCGCGCCGCCCGAGATGCCTTCTCCGAGGCGGCAATGGCGTCGGCCGCTCCTGCGGCCGCCTGTGTATTCCTGGCGACGCCTGCGGCTGCCTGACGGCTGGCAACCCCGGCCTTGATCGCCTTTGACCCAAGTTCGGCGCTTTCCAGCGCAACCTTGCCCAACCCCCAAGCTGCATCCGGCAGGGTCATGAGCGCGAACAGGCAGCGAGGGTAGAAGGTGGCGGATTTGATCTCGTCAGACGTTTCGTCAGCGCCCGCGAGTTCGGCCAGGTATGCCGAACCGTCGGCAAGCAACAGGGCGGCTCCGCCGATCAGCCCGATCACCCCGAGCACCTCCAAAGGTCCGAAGCTGAGCAGCACGAGCGAGAACCCGATCGCTACGCCGTCCAAAACGATGCCGACGGTGTCGAGTTGACGGTCTCGCGTGCCCATTGCTCGCTGATACAGGGTGGATATGCCCCGGGCGAACGCCTGGGCGCCTTCCATCTGAATGCGGCTATTTTCGAGTTCCATCTCGCCCTGAAGTTCAAACGAGCGCTTGATCCAGGCGACCACGCGGCCGCCGAAGCCGCTGGGCGGCGGTGGCGGCGGAGGTGCATCCCGGTACTCGAACGTGACCACGTTGCCGTCCCCGTTGGCATCGTAGGTGGGCCCGCGCAGGGTGTAGAGGGTGTTGTTGCCGATCCAGGCGATGCCGAATTGCGGGTCGAGCACCTGGTCGGTGAATTTTCCCAGGTTGTTGGCGGCGTCCACCGGGTCGTCGAAGGGACCCCAGGCGATTGAGGACATGGTGGCTCCTAGCTAAAATACGTGCCTGGCGCTGGTTGGAGGCTGTTGGGCGATTTGTTACGTGTGGCGTGGCTCGGGGTTGCGTGATCCTTTTTCATCGGCTGTAGGCGGGTGTTCAGTCCAGCGGGCTCCGGAAATCATCAGGCTGCTGAAAAACGATTTGTCAGGATACTGGCATTATACGATGATCCGCGAGACCGGCCTTTGCAAGCTTGGTTCGCCGTGACCAAGTTCACGATTTTCTCCATTCATTTGCCGCTTGGGCCGCCAGGGTTTTCAGCAAGCTGTCGCGTAGATGAAGCGGAGCGTAACCAACGTTTAGCGGCGTGGGTTTAGCACGCTTTGTTGGCGCGGCATGGCGTGTAGCGATGGTGCTATCTGGCCGTTCCGGTCCTCGGGTTACGCGTCGCTTCACCCACGCTACGCCCGCTCGCGACGCTGGAGGTGTAGCGTCGGTTTGGTGTTGCGCGCGTGATTCCGCATTTGAAAATGCGGGCTACGGGTTGCCGCGTTTCTTCGATGACGGAGATCGGGGCGTCAGCGGCATTCTCGAGAAGCGCCGGGAAGGTCTCGCCGGTGGTGACGGTCGTGGGGGCGGGGCGCGCACGTCCAACGCCGTTACGTAAGATCGATTTGCGCGTGGTGGCCTGGGGCGCGGGACAGGCGGGCGTCGCGGGTCAGGAGTGGGGCGTCTAGCGCTTCGGCGAGCGCGATGTAGGTGGCGTCGTAGGCGGTCACGTTGTTTCGCAACGTCCAGATGCGGGGCAGCAGGATGGCGTGGGGATAGCGGCGGAGCGGGAAGTCGGCCAGGTCGATGAGGGCCAGGCGGCCACGCTCGGCGTCTATGTCGCCGGAAGCGGCGTAGCGGCGGATGATCTGGGCGGTTTCGACATCGAGCAGATGCGGTGCGTGCAGCGTTTGGCCGGGGGCAAAGAGACGGGCCTCGACGGCGGGGGCGGCTGGCGTGCGGAGAAACACTTCGAGCAGGGCGGACGCATCGACGACGATCACACGCGGTCGCGTTCTGCACGCACGGCATCGGCGGGCGGCACGGACAGCGTCTGCTCGGTGCGGGTGTTCAAGCGTGCACGCAGCTCGTCGATCGTCGGGCGTTGCGCCAGCTCGGTGATTTCATGCAGCAGAAAGTCGGACAATGACATGCCGGCCAAAGCGGCGCGCGATTTCAGGCGGCGGTGCAAGGCATCTGGGACGTTGCGGATTTGAACCATGACTGGCATGCGGCCACCATGTGAACATGTGGTCTGCATGTCAACCATGATGCGGTGTCGTGGCTCGTGCGGCATGGGTAAGAACCTGCTTGCACCCCGTCGCGTTCTGCGCGCGCATCGCATAGGGCCGCCATATGTCGTTCATGAGTGCCGTCTTCGGGCGCCGCCTGGCCAATCGGGAGGCGGACGAGGCCAAGATCGGGGTGCTGGAGGGGGTGCCGGCGATGGGGCTGGATGGCCTCGGGTCGGCGTCCTACGGGCCGGAGGCGGCGTTGACGGTGCTGGCGCCGCTGGGGGCGGCGGGGCTGGCGAGCATAGTGCCGATCACGGGCGTGATCCTGCTGCTGCTGGCGATCCTGTTCTTTTCGTATTGGCAGACGATCACGGCGTATCCGTCCAATGGCGGGTCCTACACCGTGGCGCGGGAAAATCTGGGGGCGTGGTCGGGGTTGCTGGCGGCGGCGGCGCTGATGGTGGACTACATGCTGAACGTGGCGGTGGGGATTTCGGCGGGGGTGGGCGCGCTGACCTCGGCCGTGGCCGCGTTGCAGCCGTATACGCTGGCGCTGTGCCTCGGCGTGCTGGCGCTGATCACCGTGGTCAATCTGCGGGGCACGCGGGAGACGGGGCTGGGGTTCGCGGTGCCGACCTACGTGTTCATTTTCGGGCTGGGCGGCGTGCTGGCGCTGGGGGCCTGGCATGTGGCGGGCGGGCATGCGGCGCCGGTGATCAAGCCGCCGGCGCTGGCGGCCGCGGCCGGGGCGCCCGGGCTGTGGCTGCTGCTGCGGGCGTTCGCGGCGGGGTGCACGGCGATGACGGGGGTGGAGGCGGTCAGCAACGGGGTGGGGGCGTTTCGCGAGCCAAGGGTGCGCAACGCGCATGGCACGTTGACGGTGATTGTCGTCGTGCTGGGGCTGTTGCTGGGCGGGATAGCTGTGCTGTGCACGCATTATTCGATTTCGGCGATGGATCAGACGAAGCCGGGGTACCAGAGTGTCGTGTCTCAGCTTGTCTCGGCGGTGTATGGCCGGGGCTGGTTTTACTATGTGGTGATCGGGGCGGTGCTGGCGGTGCTGTGCCTGTCGGCCAACACGTCGTTCGTCGGGTTTCCGCGGTTGTGCCGGCTGGTGGCGGAGGATGCGTATCTGCCGCGGGCGTTCGCGGTGCCGGGGCGGCGGCTGGTGTATACGGCGGGGATCCTGTTCCTGGCGGCGGGGGCGGGGCTGCTGCTGCTGGCGTTCGGGGGCATTACCGACCGGCTGATTCCGTTATTCGCGGTGGGAGCGTTTTTGTCGTTCACTCTGTCGCAGGCGGGGATGGCGGCGCATTGGTGGCGCCTGGGCGCAAGTGGGGCGGACCGGGCGCGGCTGGCGATCAATGGGCTGGGGGCGGTGGCGACGGGGATGGCGCTGGCGATCATTCTGGCGGCGAAATTCACCGAGGGCGCGTGGCTGACGGTGCTGGTGATCCCGGCCACCCTGTTCGGGTTGTATGCGGTGCACCGGTATTATGCGGGGCTGGACCGGCAGCTTCTGCCTGGCAGCGACGCGCCGCTGGACTTGCGGCACCCGCAGCCGCCGCATCTGCTGATCCCGATCGGGCGGTGGGACCGGGTGGCGCACAAGGCGGTGAGTTTTGCGATGCGCCTGTCCTGCGACGTCACCGCGCTGCATTGCACCGAGCTGGAGGGACCGGACGCGGAGGAGCACGAGCGCGAGATACGGGCGGAGTGGTCGCATTGCGTGGAGGCGCCGGCCAGGGCGGCGGGGTTGGCCGTGCCGGCGCTGCTGGTGCGGTCTTCGCCGTATCGCAACGTGCTGGGGCCGTTGCTGCGCCTGATCGCCGAGGAGCAGGAGAGGGAGCCGGGGCGGCCGATCGCGGTGGTGCTGCCGCAGTTGGTGGAGGGGCGGTGGTGGGAGACGCTGTTGCATACGCATCGCGAGCGCCGGCTGCGGCGGGCGTTGTTGCAGGATGCGGGACCCGATCTGGCGGTGATCGGGGTGCCTTGGCAGTTGCATCCGGTGGCGGTGGTGGCGGCGTTGAAGGCGGAGGAAGAGTAGAGGAAGCAGTCCTTTTCTGAAGAAAAGGACCAAAAGACTTTTGTCAGTTGGGTCCGCGACAGCCGGATAGGAGTTTTTTGCTTCTTTTTTGCAAAAAAGAAGGCCTTCCTTACTTCGGTTCCCCCTGCACCGCCCCAAGCCCAAGCTGCGCGGTGACTTCGGCGATGGCGGCTTCGACCGCGTGGGCGTCGGTTCCCTTGGCGACGATCGCCACGCCCGAGGTGGAGTCGCGGAAATACGGGTAGCTGCCGATGTCGATGTGCGGGTAGCGCGTTTGCACGTCGGTCAGGCCGGCGGCGATGTCGCCTTCACGCACGCCGGCGGCGTGGACGCTGCGGGAGAGGACGGGGGCGCCGCCTCGCAGGGTGGGGGCCAGGGCTTCGAACATCAGCTGCATGATGGAGGGGACACCGGCCATGACGTGGACGTTGCCGATGGAGAAGCCGGGGGCGATGTGGCCGTTGTCGATCAGCACGGCGCCGCGCGGCATGGTGGCCATGCGCTGGCGGGCGGCGTTGAAGCGGTCGGCGCCGTAATGGGCGGTCATGCGGGCCCAGACTTCGGGCTGCGGTTCCCAGGGGACGCCGAAGGCGGCGGCGACGCACTCGCTGGTGATGTCGTCGTGGGTGGGGCCGATGCCGCCGGTGGTGAAGACGTGGTCGTAGCGGGCGCGGACTTCGTTGAGGGTGTCGATGATGGTGTCGGGCACGTCGGGGATGATGCGGACTTCGCGCACGGGGAGGCCGAGCTCGCCGAGGCGGCGGGCGAGGTAGACGGTGTTGGCGTCCTGGGTGCGGCCGGAGAGGACCTCGTTGCCGATGACGACGATGCAGGCGGTGGGGTTCATGGCGGCAGAGTAGGGGCGGGGCAGGAGGGTTGGGAAGGCGCGCGGATGCCCTCGATTGTAGCCGGCGGGCGCTTATCTATGGTAGGCAGGACGACGAACCGAGCATGGGAGACGGCATGCCACCGACCGAGACAGCCGCCGACGGGACGTGCCGGAATGGCCTAAGCCCGGACATTCTGGCGCGAGCGGACCGGGCTACCCGCGACTTGGCCATGTACATCTACTTGCGGAATACGCTGACATCGAGCCGTTTTCGTGAACTGCTGGAAAAGGGCGCCGACGAGAACGTGGGCGTTCAGGAGAATGGGCTTGCCCGGCGAGCGTGAGCAGGTCGCCGAGGTTCTCGAAAAGTCTACACGCCTTTACGACACACTTCTTCAGACGACGGCACTCGGCCTGTTGGTCATGGCCAAGTATGATCGTGCCGAAAGCCAGTTCGGCCAGACGTATGTTTCGGCTTTTCTCTACCGCGTGTTCCTGATCCTGGTGGCGATTTTGGCGAAGCTGGGCGGCCACGACCTGCTGGATATACGTCGCGACGCGCTGAAACCGTAGTGGCCGGGGAGGCCCTCGCGCCGGGGCGTGGGATCGGGCACAGTATCGAAATGACTCCGCTTGTGCTCGACCTGGACGGCACGTTGGTGCGGTCCGACACGCTGGTGGAGACGGCGTTGCGGCTGCTGGCGACCCATCCGTGGCGGCTGGCGGCGCTGCTGCCGGGTGCGTTCGGCGACCGGGCCGCGTTCAAGCGGGCGCTGGCGGGAGCGGCGCCGCTGGATGCGGCGAGCCTGCCGTATAATGACGACGTGCTGGCATTGGCCCAGGCGGCGCGGGACGAGGGGCGCCCGGTGTTCCTGGCGACCGCCGCGGACCGGCATGTGGCGCTGGAGGTGGCGCGCCATGTGGGCGGGATCGATGACGTGATGGCGTCCGATGGCACGACCAACCTGAAGGGAGCAGCCAAGGCGGCGGCGCTGGAGCGGGCGTTCGGCCGGCAGCGCTTCGACTATGTGGGCGATGCGCCGGCCGACTTGCCGGTGTGGCGTGCGGCGCGGCACGCTTACGTGGTGGCGCCCAGCGCCGGCCTGTTGCGCGCCGCGCGGTCGGTGTGTGGCCAGGTCAGCCTGGTGGGGGTGGCGCCATCGGCGGGGCGTATGTGGCGGTTGCTGGCGCGCGCGTTGCGGCTGCACCAATGGGCCAAGAACTTTTTGGTGTTCGTGCCGCTGCTGGCCGCGCATGCGACGGGCGGTACCCGCGTCGCCCACGCCGTGTTGGCGTTTCTGGCGTTCAGCCTGTGTGCGTCCAGCGTGTATCTGCTGAACGATTTGCTCGATCTGCCGCATGACCGCGCGCATGCGACCAAGCGGCATCGGCCGTTCGCGAGTGGCGCTTTGCCGCTGGGTTGGGCGCCGGGGTTGATGGCGGGGCTGGGAATGGCGGTGCTGGCGATCTGCGCGCTGCTGCCGGCGCAGTTCCTGGCGATGCTCGCGCTGTATTACGTGTGCACGCTGTCCTACTCCTTTGTGTTGAAGCGGCGCGCGGTGTGGGATGTGGTGATGCTGGCCGGGCTTTATACGCTGCGCATCTTCGCCGGGGCGGCGGCGACGCATATTCCGATTTCGCCGTGGCTGCTGGCGTTCTCCCTGTTTTTGTTTTTCTGCCTCGCCGTGGTCAAGCGCCTGACCGAGCTGACGCTGTTCGTCCGGCGCACGCCCGAGGCGCCGGTGTTGTCCGGCCGGGGTTATGCGCCGGAGGATCTGGACATGTTGCGCAGCATGGCTGCGTCATCCGGCTACATGGCGGTGCTGGTGATGGCGCTGTACGTGAATAGCGGCGAGGTTTTGCCGTTGTATCGCCATCCGTCGGCGCTGTGGGCGCTGTGCCCGATTTTGCTGTTCTGGGTCAGCCGGGTGCTGATGCTCGCCAATCGCGGGTTGATGCATGACGACCCTGTCGTGTTCGCGCTGCGGGACCGGGTGAGTCTGGCGACGGGGTTGGCGAGCTTGCTGGCGATATTGGCGGCGACGGTGTGATGGAGCGCGGGCTGGCGACATTGTCGGGCTGGGGGCGCGTGCTGCGTTCGTCCAGCGTGACGTTGGCGCCGTTGAATACGGAGGAGCTGGCCGGGATTTTTGCCGAGCCGCGCCCGCGCGCGCATGGGCTGATCGCGCATGGTGCCAGCCGGTCCTATGGCGATGCATCGCTGAACGCGGAAGGCAGCGCGCTGCTGACGCGCGGGTTGGACCGCGTGCTGTCCTTCGATCCTGGCACGGGCGATCTCGAGGTGGAGCCGGGGGTGACGTTCCGGCAATTGCTGGCGGCGTTTCTGCCGCGGAATTTCCTGGTGCCGGTGACGCCTGGCACGGGGTTCGCGACCATTGGCGGGGCGGTGGCGCATGACGTGCACGGCAAGAATCATGAGCACGCCGGCAGTTTCGGGCAGCACGTGACGGAACTCGACTTGCTGACCCCGGACGGCACGCTGCGGACGATCGGCCCGGCGCGCGACGCGGCACTGTTTGCAGCGACGGTGGGGGGGCTGGGCCTGACCGGGATTGTGACGCGCGTGGCGTTCCGCATGGCCCGGGTGCCGGGGCGGGGGGTGCGTGTGGCACTCAGGCGGTGTGCCGATCTCGACATGTTCCTTGCCGCCATGGATGGGGCCGCTGGCGCCACCTATGCCGTGGGCTGGATCGACGGCACCGCGCGTGGGCGCGCGCTGGGGCGTGGCGTGCTGGAGACGGCCGAGCCGAGCGATGCGGACATGCCGGTGCGGCGTGGCCGGCGGTTGCGCGTTCCGTTCGACTTGCCGAACTTCGTGCTCAACCCGTTCAGTATAAGGCTGTTCAACGCGGCGTATTGGCGGCGTGTGCCTTCCCGCGGCGTGGTCCGGTGGGTGCCGTTCGAGAAATTCCTGTACCCGCTGGATGCGCTGCATGATTGGAACCGCATCTATGGCCGGCGTGGCTTCCACCAGTTTCAGAATGTGCTGCCGTTCGAGGCGGGGCCGCGCGCGCTGCGAGAATTGCTGGAGGTGATTTCCTCGTCCGGCCGGGCTTCGTTCCTGGCCGTGCTCAAGCGTCTCGGCGCCGGCATAATGCCGCCCGGGCAGGCGGGGCTTTTGTCGTTTCCGCAGCCCGGCTACACGCTGGCGCTGGATTTTCCGGCAGGTCCGGGGATCGAGGCCCTGTATGCCCGGCTTGTCGCCATCACCCGCGATTATGGGGGGCGTGTGTACCTGGCCAAGGACGCGCTGATTACGGCGGATGATTTCCGCGCGATGTATCCGCGTTGGGACGAGTTTCGGACTGTCCTGGACGATGTCGATCCCGGGCGGCGGCTGCAATCGGATTTGTCACGGCGCTTGCGCATTCGCGACGCCGCGTGACCGGGACGCGGTTTGAGCGCCAGCGTCGTACAGCGCGGCGCATTGCGTTGATGTTCGCATGCCTGGCGCCATTCGGCTGGGCGATGTTTTTCGCGGTGTTCCACACTGTGCCGGGCCAGGACTGGGTGGTTTTCCATGAAGCCGCCCGGCTGGCGCGCACGGGCGACTTCCACACGCTGGCCGATCCGCTGGCGTTCACCGATCTGCTGAACTGGACGCATCGCGCCTGGTTCGCCAAGCCGCTGATGTTCCACCCTTGGGTCTATCCGCCGGTGACGCTGCTGCTGGCATTGGCGTTCGGATGGCTGCCTTATCTGGCCTCGCTGGTGGCATTCCTGGCTGCGAGCACGGTTGCGCTGGTGGCGGCGCTCTGGCCATGGGCGCGAGATGCGGGCGCGCGTGGCTGGTTGCTGGTTGGCACGCTGCTCTGTCCGGCCTCGGCCTATATTCTGGGCGCCGGGCAACTGAGCTTTGGCGTGGCCGCGGTCGTTTTGGCGGGTGTTGCGTGGCTGCCGGCCAGCCCGGCGTCGGCGGGGGCGCTGTTCAGTGTTTTGATATTGAAACCACAGTTTGCGCTGATGGTGCCGGTGGCGTTGTTGGCTGGCCGGCACTGGCGCGCGATCGCCGGTGGCGTGGCGGGCACGGTGTGGCTGGTCACGTGCAGCCTGGCCGCGACCGGCACGCGGCCTTGGGTGGCGTGGCTTCGACTGGCGACAGGCGGAGACCCGGCGTTGAGCGGCCTGGTGGGTGCCGTGCGGCTGTATGATCAGAGCGTGCATACCTGCCTGCGCACGCTGGGCGCTTCCGAGGCTTTGGCGACGGCGGGGCAGGGGCTGGCAGTGCTGTTCTCGGCCGTCTGCGTATGGCGCGTGTTCGCGCGCCCCGCCGATTGGGGGCAGCGTTTATGCGTGCTGCTGTGTGCGACCGTATTCGCGTCGCCGCATGTGGGCGACTACGACGCGCTGCTGCCTGCGCTGGCCGCCGTGCTGGTGCTGCTGGATGCGGGCGTGCGGCCGTGGCGGCGTGGCGAGCCGTCCACCGCGGCCGCTGTGTGGCTGGCGACCATGTTCGCGCCGCCAGCCCTGATCGCCGGTACTCGGTGTGCCAGCGCTGACCGTGGTGTCGGCGGCCACGCCGCTTGCGACGGCTGGTCTGATGGCGGTGTCCAGCCGCCCGCGCCTGGCTTGCGCGCCGCGGTCACAACACGCGGGTGCCTGACGCCTTCTGGAAACTACGCTGCGTTCCCCGTGTTCGCGTGCCAG
Organism: uncultured Alphaproteobacteria bacterium; assembly: GCA_963850605.1. Classification (GTDB taxonomy): domain Bacteria; phylum Pseudomonadota; class Alphaproteobacteria; order Acetobacterales; family Acetobacteraceae; genus BOG-908. Next base: position 19,189 of record CAWKLX010000004.1, read on the forward strand.
GATTTTTTGGACACGCCCCATGCCCGCACCACAGCTTAAGCCCATTGGCCGCCAGACCATCGTGTTGACCGGCGCCACGTCCGGCATCGGCCTGGCCACCGCGCGCCTGGCCAGCGAGCGCGGCGCGCGCCTGCTGCTGGTGGCGCGTAACGAGGAGGCGCTGGCGAAGCTGTGCGCCGAGTTGCGCGGGCGTGGTGGCCATGCGGAGTATGCGGTGGCCGATGTGGCGGACCGTGCGCAGGTCGATGCGGCCGCTGCGCGCGCGATCGAGCTGTTCGGCGGGTTCGACACCTGGATCAACGATGCCGGCGCCTTCATCTACGGCGCGATCGAGGATGTGCCGGTCGAGGATCAGCGCCGTCTGTTCGACGTCGTCTACTGGGGTGTGGTCCACGGCACCTTGGCCGCCAGCGCGCATTTGAAAAAGTCGGGTGGCGCGATTGTCAATGTCGGCAGTGTGCTGGGCGAATTCGCGATACCGTTCCAGGGGCCTTACTGTGCCGCGAAGTTCGCGGTGAAAGGATTTACGGAGGCGTTCCGGCGCGAGATGGAGGCGGGCAAGCATCCGATTTCGCTGACCCTCATCAAACCTGCCGCGATCGATACAGCCTTCATGGAGCACGCGCGCAACCTGATCGGCTCACCGGGAACGCGCAACCCGCCGCCCGCCTACCACCCGCACCTCGTCGCCCGCGCCATTCTGCACGGGGCGGAACACCGCGCGCGCGACATCACGATCGGGGGTGCGGGCGGCATGTCTCTGGTGATGGCCAATCAGGCGGCGCCGCGACTGATGGATTGGGTGTTCGCCAATGCCGGCCGTTTCACGCAGACGACCAAGAATGCCGGCGATCCGGCACGGCGCGACAATCTGTACGAGGTGCGCGAGGATTTGGGCGAGCGCAGCACGCTGCACCCGTTTACGCGAAAGACCAGCCTGTTGCTGGAGGCGCAGCTTAATCCGGCGGCGACCGCGCTGGCCGCGAGCCTCGGCGCGTTGTTCCTGGGGGCGGCCACGCGCCGGCGGCGCTGAGCTTCACAGGCGCGTGACGGCGGGAGCCTGAGGCCCGCGAGAGCGCTGTGCGAGACATGGGTGCGGCGTTGCGCACCATCACAGGAGACAGACACAATGGACGGCGATGCAGGCGGCAACAAGCTGCACGAGATCTACCACACGGGCCTGCGCAACATGCATGCGCTGGAGCAGACAGCCATCGAACTCACAGAGCGCCAGGTCGAACGGCTGGAGAATTATCCGGAGATGAAGGCGCAACTGCAAAAACATCATGCGGAGTCGCTGGAGCAGGCGCGCCGACTGGAGGCGATCTTGCAGCGTCATGGTACTTCGCCGTCAACGTTGAAGAGCAGCGTGACCGCGGTGATGGGCAACGTCGCTGCGGCTTTGCATGCGCCGGCGCCGGACGAGATCTTGAAGAACACGTTCGCGAATTTCGCGTTCGAGCACCAGGAGATCGCGGCCTACACGAGCTTGATCGCCATGGCCGAGCAGATCGGCGATACGGCGGCGGTACCGAGCCTGCGGCAGTCGCTGGCCGAGGAGCAGGCGATGGCGAAGTTCATCGAGGGCGCCATTGTTCCGACGACGCAGAAGTATATGTCGTTGACGGCCGCGGGGCAGACTGCCGGCGTGTGATACGGGTTGCGGAGCGGTTGCAAGCGGCCGCTCCGCAGTGGGTGACACACTGGCGCGCGAGTGTCGGAGAATGGTTTCGGTATGCGGGTTCGGTGCCAGAGCTTGGTCCGTTCGCCTTGGCTGACGGGTCAAGTTCCAGAGCATGATCCGTTCGCATTGGCTCACGAACCAAGCGCTAGCTTATTGTTTGGCGAGCATCTTTATCCGATCGAACGATTTCGTTCGATCGGATGATGCTTTAGCTTATTGTTTCGGCCAGCGTCTTATCCGACGGCGCGTATTCGTTCGACGGGTTAATGCTCCAGCCCCTGGATCGGCGGCCATCACGGCGGCGTGTGTGGCCGGTCCCGACGTTTCATGATACGATAGAATAGTCGTGGCGGTGTCCGCTTCGTGCCTCCTGACAGTGCAGAACTCACGCCAACCTTGCTGTGGAGAAACTTGACCGGGGGCGGAAGGTGCGTGCTAGGTCCGAAATGTCCATGCTCTCTGCTCGACTTCGCACCGCGCTGGCAGGCTATGGACCGCGTCCGGCGATTGAAGATGCTGGTGAAAACTGGCGCCTGACTGGCGAACAGCTTGCCGCCGCCGCCGCCGCCCTGAATCAGGCATTGGCGCCCCATGCTGGGCGGCCACTGGTTGCCTGGATGAACAAAGGCCCATTGTATTACACGTTTCTGGCGTGTGCTTTTCTGTATGGCCTGGATTTCTGCCCGCTGGATGCCGAGAACCCGGTTCAGCGCGTCGTCGACATCGCCGCCCAGCTCGAGGGCTCGGTCATACTGTGCGACAGCGAAGAGGCGCTCGCACGCTGCCGGGCCTTGAATGGCCGGTGCTGCAGGATCGACATGCCGGCCGATGTCGATGCACCCGGTCGCCCGGAAATCGAGCCCCACAGGGATGCGTGCTACTACATCGCAACCTCGGGCAGCACCGGGGTGCCTAAGCTGGTCCAGGTTCGCCACGATCGAACGATGGCTTTCCTGGATTGGGCGATCCCCTTTTACGGCGTGGATGACCACGTGCGCTGGGGCCAGTTTTCCAGCATCGGCTTCGATTTGTCGCTGGCGGACTTCCTGACCGTTGTGTGCGGCGGCGGGGTGCTGGTCGCATTGTCCGCGCAGATCGACCGGCTGCGGCCGGCGCGGGCCGTGGCGCGGGCGCGTCTGACACACTGGCATTCCGTGCCCTCGATGATCCCGTATTTTCTGCAGGAGTTCATGCAGAAAACGCCTTCGGCCGCCGATTCTGCGTGCCGCCTGTTTACCTTCTGCGGCGAGCCGTTCTTGCGCGCCGATGCAGAGGCGCTTGCCAAGTGCTATCCGGGCGCCCGTATCATCAACACCTACGGACCCACCGAGGCCACGCTCTTCTGCTCGTTTCACGAATACAGGCCGGAGATGGAGGACGCGGCAGAGCCGACGTTGCCCATCGGGCAGGCGCTTCCGTCCTGGAACTTTGTGTCGATGCCGGAGGCGGGAGACCTCCGGCTGATCATTCTTTCGGACAATATCGCCGAGGGTTATGTCAATGCGCCGTCACCGCAGTTCACAACCGTGGCGCTGTTCGGGCGCGAGATGCGCGCTTTCGATACGGGGGATTACGTCCGGCAGGCCGGCACGCAGCTGTACTTTTCCCACCGTAAGGACACGATGGTGAAGATCAATGGTCTACGCATCGATCTGGGCGAAATCGAGGCTGTCGCAAGGCGCTGCGGCTTTCTGAACCCGGTCGCCATGGTGGCCGACAACCGGATCGCGCTGGCGGCGGAGGGTGGATCGGATGGGGCGGCCAATGTTCAGGCGATGGCCCGCTATCTGCCGCGTGCCAGCTTGCCGGCTACCGTGAGGCTGGTTGCCAGCCATCCACGCACCATCAGCGGCAAGGTGGACCGTCGGGGCATACGCGGCGCGTTCGACCGGGCAAATGTTGGTTGAATCCAAAACGTCCCTCAGTGCCATCACGGAACAATTAGGAAAAGTTTTTTGGTCCTTTTTTTCAAAAAAGGACTGCTTGCTTCTAGAGCAAGGTCCGTTCGCCCTGGCTCAAGAACCATCCTCCAGCTTATTATTTTGACGAGCATCTTTATCCGACCGAACGACTCCGTTCGATCGGATGATGCTCTAGATGTGGTGCAGGCTGGCCGGCACCGCATGTGCGGCGGCAAACTGGATCAGCGTATCGCCATGCAAGCCGCTGGCGACCGCGAGCGCGCCAGACAGGTTCGACGTCATGTTCAGTTGCAGCAGGCCGCCATTGGTGAGCGTGACATCCAGGAAATCGCCTGAGAAATGCGCGGATTGGGCGCTGGTGTCGAACAGGTCGATAATGTCGCCGGCGGCGAATCCGTCCACCTTTCCCAGGAAGTAGGTCGGCTGAAGCCCCAGCACCGCGCCCGGGCCGCCGAATGCGGCGATCTGTCCGGCGCCCACCCCACCCAGTGCAAGCGTTGCACCCGGGTCGATGCGCAAGGTGCCGGTGCCCGATACGGTTTGCACCAGGTTGAGTGTGCCGTCGCGGGCCTCGACGATGCCGTGATTGTCGATCTGGCTGGCGATGAGGCCCGCGCCGGTGATGCTGGCGCCGGTCGCGTTCAGCAGCGGGACGTTCGGCAGGGCGCCGCCATAGGTCAGCTCGGCCAGCGTGCCGCCCGCCATCTGGATGTGCCCGGTGTTGGCAAAGTTTTGGCCGTGCTGGCCGCCGCCCTGAAGGTAGGCGAACAGGTTGAGGTCGAGCGCGCCGCCCACGCCCAGGACGATCAGCCCGGCATTGGCGAAATATGCGCTGGCGGCGGTGACCGTATCGCCGCCGCCGATGCCGAGCGTGCCGGTGTTGCTGAAGCTGTCGCCAGCAAGGATGAATTGCCCGCCCGAGACATTCGCGGTGATCGTCGCGGCACTGGCAAACGCACCATAGCCGCCGCCGATCTGCGCATCCGTGCCGGATTGGCGGATTTGCAACTGGCTGCCGAGTTGCACGGCGGGGCCGCCGGGCGCGGCCAGCAGGGATGGCGCGGGATACACCCCTGAGGGGGCGCCGATGGAGAGTGTCGCGTGATCCAGGGCCTGCCCGCTGTTCCAGACCAGCGACCCGCCCGGGGCGGTCAGCGCCAGGGCGCCGGGCAGGGCGCCGCTTATGTCGGCCAGGCGCAGTCCGTTGCGCACGGTGACGGAGGTGAACGGCCGGTCGATGGTCAGCGTGCCCTGGTAGGCGACCCCGTCCAGCACCGGGGCGCCCACGAGGCGCAGGCCGCGGCCGGCATCGCGCAGCGTGCCGCCCGCCAGTGTTCCTGAGAGGGTGAGCACCGGCACGGCACTGCCCGTGCCCACGGCCAGAGTGGCGCCGCTCGCTTGCAGCGTTCCCGTGACACTCACGCCGCTGCCGGTGAGCCGGATGGCGGCGAGCTGCGTGGCGGTGGCCTGCTCGACCTGGACCGTGCCGTGGGTGACGGTGATCAGGCCGGTGCTGGTGAGGGCGGACGTGCGGAGCAGCAGCGTTTCGTTGCTGACGGCGAGCGTGCCGGCATTGGCGAAGGCGCCCGCGAGCGACAGCGTGCCGCCGGGTTGGCTGGCGGTGATCCGGCCATCGTTGACGACGGCGGCCTGGGCCGAGCCGAGCGTGGCCAGGCTGCCGACTTGCGTGACGCTGGATTGCGTGCCGAGCGTGAGCGTCTGGCCCGGTGCCACGGCCAGCGCGGCGCCGCCCCCTGTGCCGCCCAATGCGACGTTCACATCGTCCAGCGTGGTGCCGGTGGCGAACAGCAGGGCGCTGCCCGCACCGGTGACCGACAGGCTGCCCGCGCCCTGTCCGGATGCGCTCGTCAGGGTGAGGCCGCCATCCACCACGGCCAGCGCGCCCGCGGCCGCAAGCGCCAGCTGTCCGCGATAGCTGACGCCGGCCAGCGTGCCGCCTTGCACCAGCAAGCCGCCGCCGGCATCGGCGACAACCCCGCCCGCGATCTCGCCCCCGGCCTGCAGCGCCAGCGAGGATAGCGCATGGCCGGCGCCGATGGCGAGCGTGCCGGTGTTGGCCAGCGTGCCGGCGAGGCCGAGCGTGCCGCCAGCGGATATTTGCACGTGCCCGAGCTGCGCGCGCGAGAAACTGCCACCCACGGAGAGCAGGCCGGCGCCGATGGCCAGCGTGCCGGCGTTGGTCCAGCCATAGCCGTACAGGCCGAGGCTGGCCGTGGCACCGGCGCTGACGCTGAAGACGCCCGTCATTGGTCAGGCCCGGGAGGGTGTATGGGTCGGCCTGGTAGGACGCGCCGGCGCCGGAGATGGCGATCCGCCCGGTGTTGAGCAGGCTGCCCTGGACCGAGACCAGGCCCGCCGTGTCGGTGATCGTGCCGGTGTTGCAGATGCCGGCCAGCAGCGCCTCGCCGCCGCCGCCGACCGCGATGTGCCCGGCATTGGCGAGCGAGCGCAGGGTGAACGTGCCGGGCAGGCCGGCGGTGATGCTGCCATCGTTGACGACCAGGCCGTGATCGCCGGCGCCGGCGAGTGTGGCGATGCTGCCGGTCTGCAGCACGGAGGCGTGGGCGCCGAGGGTGAGTGTGCTCGTCTGTCCGTTCGGGCCGTCCGCGAACAGCGCGTCACCCAGATAGTCGGGTGCGGGGTCGCCGATGCCGATCGACAGGTGGTCGAGCGTCTGTGTGCCGCCGATGGACAGCGTGTCGCCCGCGCCCTCGATGCCGATTTTGCCGGGCGCGCTGGACGGGTTTTCGACCGTCAACCCGGCCGTGACCTGCACGGCGGCATGGGGCGTGGCGAGGATGAGCGGCCCTTGCACCGTCAGGCCCGACAGGGTGTTGGTCAGCGGCTCGCCGGGCATGAGTCCCGGGCCGGCCAGCAGCGTGCCGCCGTCCAGGGCCAGGGTTCCGCCGGCCAGGGTTCCGCCCTCGAGCGCCAGCGTGCCGGCGGCCAGGCCGTAAGTGCCGGAGACGGCCAGGATGCCGCCTGCCACGTCGAGCGTGGCGCCCGGCTGGGTTTGCGTGAGCGAGTGGATCGTTTGGGATGTGGCGAGCAGCACCGTGTAGCCGGGGGCGGCGGCCGGCGGGGCTGCCAGCAGCACGTCGTCGCCGGCGCTGGGCACCAAGCCACCCGACCAGGCGGCAGGGTCGGTCCAGATGCCATCCTGGCCCGATTTCCAGCCGATGGTGGTCATGGGTCATGTCTCCGGCTTAATGCAGGCTCGGCGCTCGAGCGAGGTCGCGTTTACCTCCCGTTTACTGTCTCAAAAAACATGCTTTGGCAAGATTTTTGTGATCGCGTTTCAGGATGCGGGTAACGGGCCGCTTGCCCAGTAGCGGGCGGCCATGCTGAATGGGCCATGGAACCCAACCCCAGCTCCCGCCTACTGATCCTGGATTTCGGCAGTCAGGTGACGCAGCTGATCGCCCGCCGGCTGCGTGAAGCGGGCGTGTATTGCGAGATCTTCCCCTACACGGCGGCACCCGACCGGATTGCCGCGTTTGGGCCGCGCGGGCTTATCCTGTCAGGCGGTCCGGCCAGCGTGGCCGAGGCTGGCGCGCCGCTGGCCGATCCCGCCATCTACGACATGGGCCTGCCGATCCTTGGCATCTGCTACGGCCAGCAACTGCTGGTGGCTCAGCTCGGCGGCACTGTGGAGGGTCACGAGCACCGGGAGTTCGGCCGCGCGACCGTGGATGTGTCGGCGCCGTGTGCGCTGTTCGAGGGCGCGTGGGAGGTGGGCGCGCGCGAGACGGTGTGGATGAGCCATGGCGACCGGGTCACGTCGCTGCCGCCCGGTTTCGTGGCTGTGGCCAGCAGCGAGGGCGCGCCGTTCGCGGTGATCGCCGACGAGGCGCGCCGCATCTATGGCACGCAGTTCCACGTGGAAGTGGTGCACACGCCGCACGGCGCCAAGTTGCTGGCCAATTTCGCGCATCGTGTGTGCGGCTGCGCCGGCGATTGGACGATGGGCGCGTTCCGGGCCGCTGCTATCGACCGCATTCGGGCGCAGGTGGGGCAGGGGCGCGTGATTTGCGGCCTGTCCGGCGGCGTGGACAGTTCGGTGGCGGCCGTGCTGATCCACGAGGCGGTGGGCGACCAGTTGACCTGCATATTCGTCGATCACGGGTTTCTGCGCGCCGGCGAGGCCGAGCAGGTCGTCGAGACGTTTCGTGGCCGGTTCAATGTGCCGCTTGTTCATCGCGACGCCTCCGATACTTTTCTGAGCGCGCTGGCGGGCGTGACCGACCCCGAGGCGAAGCGAAAGGCGATCGGCCGGCTGTTCGTGGAGGTCTTCGAGGAGGAGGCGGCGCGCATCGGCGGCGCGGATTTTCTGGCGCAGGGCACGTTGTATCCTGATGTGATCGAGAGCGTGTCGGTGACCGGCGGACCGTCGGTGACGATCAAATCACACCATAATGTGGGCGGGCTGCCGGAGCGGATGCGCATGAAGCTGGTCGAGCCGTTGCGCGCGCTTTTCAAGGACGAGGTGCGCGCGTTGGGTCGCGAGCTGGGTCTTGCCGACGCGATCGTCGGCCGTCATCCGTTTCCGGGGCCGGGGCTGGCCATTCGCATCCCTGGCGAGGTCACGCGCGAGGCGCTGGACATCTTGCGGCGTGCGGACACGATCTATCTGGAGGAGATACGCGCGGCCGGGCTGTACGATGCCATATGGCAGGCATTCGCGGTGCTGCTGCCGGTGCGCACGGTGGGCGTGATGGGCGACTATCGCACATACGATCGCGTCGTGGCCTTGCGTGCGGTGACAAGCACGGACGGCATGACGGCCGACATGTATCCGTTCGACATGGCGTTCCTGGGCCGCGTGGCGGCGCGCATTGTCAACGAGGTGCGTGGGGTGAACCGCGTGGTGTACGACGTGACAAGCAAGCCGCCGGGCACGATCGAGTGGGAATGAGGCGTAGTAGAAACGGCGGCAGCCGACGGCTGTGGCGCGAACAAGCGTAAACTCGATCTGCGAATGCTTTCGAGCGCTGCTGAAGGGTTTGTCGGTGGCGGCGGTGAGGCGCGACGGCGTTCCGCCAAGTTCCCTGCGGAGCTCGCGAAGCGCGCACGACGCGCGGCTGTCGCGCTCGATCGAGCGGATTGCCGTTCGTCCGACCATCGACGGTTCATGTCTGTCGGTTCATGTTGCCTGTGGTAACGTCACCGGCACGTTTTGAGGAGTGGCTTGCATGGGGATCATCTGGCCCGACCGCTACGCTCCGGACCGTACGGCAGTGCAGGTCCGCAACGAAATCGCGATCGGTGCGCCCCCTTCCGTGGTCTGGGCGTGGCTCATTCGGGCTAAACTCTGGCCGGAATGGTACCCGAACAGCCGCGATGTCGAGATTGACGGTGGGACACCGGACCTGAGTCTCGGCGCCAGCTTCCGCTGGCGCACCTTCGGGGTGCTTGTCAGGTCGACGGTTCGCGAATTCGTCCCGCAGGCGCGGATTGCGTGGGACGGGGCTGCAACCCTGCTCGACGTCTATCATGCCTGGTTGATCGAGCCGCGCCACGATGGCTGTTGGGTCCTGACCGAAGAGAACCAGAACGGCCTGGCTGCACGTGCGCAAGCGCTGTTCATGCCGAACCGGATGCGCGTGGGACACGATCTTTGGCTTGCCCGGCTCAAGGAACGCGCGGAGGCGGGACTTCCGCCGGAACACGGCGCCGGCTGAGATGCCGCGTGCGCAGATTTCGCTCGGCGCTTTTCGCAGGACGACCGATGTTGCATCTGGCTGAGCACCGATGATGATCGCCCGGACCAACGCCTGGCTGACGATTCCGGATGCGTTCGCGGCTGCGGTGATCGCTCGGGCCGGCTTCGACAGCCTCACCCTCGATATGCAGCATGGTTTGTACGACGAGGCCGCTGTTGTTCGTACCCTGTCAGCGCTGTCGTCGCCTCGACCGAGGCGTTTCGTGCGGGTCCCCTGGAATGAGCCGGGCACCATAGGAAAGGTGTTGGATTTCGGTGCGGATGGCGTGATCGTTCCGATGATAAATAGCGCTGCCGAGGCCAGCGCTCTGGTCCAAGCGGCGCACTACCCTCCGCTGGGTCAGCGCAGTTATGGGCCGATGCAGGCGCTGCTTCGCGCGGGGGAGCGGCCTTATCTGAACTTTGCAGCGAGCGTCGAGGTCTTCGCCATGATCGAGACAGCGCGGGCGCTCGCCTCCGTTCGCGAGATCGTGGAGACGGTGGGCGTCTCTGGTCTGTTTGTCGGGCCTAATGACCTTGCGCTCAGTCTTGGGTATGAACCCGGATCGGATCGCGAAGAAGGCGGCGTCATCGACGCGCTCCGGTCGATTGTTGAAGCTGCAAAAGCTGCGAACAAACACGCGGGCCTGTATTGCCAATCACCAGCTTACGCTCGGCGCATGGCCGAGATGGGCTTCGACCTCCTCACCATTGCCACCGATGCCGCACTACTCGCCAGCGGTGCGCTCGCTGCCCGAGAAGCCTTCGAGAGCGGAGGCGACCGGCATTGACGCTTGTCTTGGGCGGGACCTTCAGACAATGCCGGTCATCTGCGGCGGGTCGGAGCGGACATCAACCGGCGCGTCCTTGCGCTCAGGTGGCGAGCAGCTGGTCCAATTGATCGAAGGTTTCGCTGAACCCGCTCGTGCTGCCAGAAGCGATGGCTTCGTCGAGAGCTTCCTTCGAGGGATGGAGGTCGTGCAAGACGACCAGGGTTGTCCCACTTCGTTCTTCGAAGGTCACGGTGGTGAGGGCGCCGCCGTCGCCGCCTTCGTCGTTCGTCCAGACGAGGCGGGCGTGCGGCACGACCTCGATATACGTGCCGAAGAACGCCATCGGCTGCTCTGCGGCAGGGTGGCGGAACACCAAGCGGTATGTGCCCCCGACGCGAACATCCATGTCGCAGGACAGCATGGTCAAGCCACACGATTTCGGTGTCCACCACCGCTTGAACAGCTCGGGCTTGGTCCAGGCCTGGAACACGAGGCGGACGGGGCCGTTGAAGGTTCGGGTGACGACCAGCTCACGGTCGGATGTCCGTTCCACCGTGGTGTTGTTCTTCACCGGGGTAGCCTCATTTTGTTTTTCGGCGTCCATCGACCCTCTCCTTGCGTTTTAGTTCCTCAACGACGTGGTCGAGCTCGTCGAAGCGTGCGCTCCAGAGCCGGCGATGTTTCTCGATCCATGCCGCCTCCTCCTCCAGTCGGCGCAGGCCGAGTGTGCAGGTCCGCACGCGTCCGACTTTCTCCGTGGCGACAAGCCCCGCCTGCTCCAGGATGCCGACATGCTTCTTCATGCCCGTCAGGGTCATGTGGAATTTCTCGGCAAGGTCCGTGATCGAGGCGTCTGCACGGCCGAGCTGTTCCAGAACGCCGCGCCGTGTGGCGTCCGAGAGCGCGGCGAACGAGGCGTCCAGGCGGGTTGTGAGATACTGAACCATATGGCTCAGTGTTTAGCGAGGGGCCGCGCGGAAGGCAAGCGGTCCTTTTTTGAAAAAAAGGGCCAAAAAACTTTTGTCTGTTGAGTCCGCGACAGCGCCGATGGAGGTTTTTTGCTTCTTTTTTGCAAAAAAGAAGGCCTTGCCTTGTTCAGGCTGCCAAGGCGTTTACCAATCCTTGCGCGACCAGCGATTCGGCAATCTGCACCGCGTTCAGCGCCGCGCCCTTGCGCAGATTGTCCGACACGCACCAGAAGCCAAGCCCGTTCGGCACCGTGGGATCACGGCGCAGGCGGCTGACATAGACGGCGTCCTCGCCCTGGCACTCGGCCGGTGTGATGTATCCGCCGTCGTCGCGGCTGTCGACGACGACCACGCCGGCCATGCCGCGCAGCGCGTCGCGGGCTTCGCCGACATTGACCGGGTGTTCGAATTCGACGCTCACCGCTTCGGCATGGCCGATGAACACGGGCACGCGCACGCAGGTGGCGAACACGGCGATGTCGGGATCGAGGATTTTCCGTGTTTCGACCGCCATTTTCCACTCTTCTTTCGTGGAGCCGTCGTCGAGGAAACGGTCGATGTGGGGGATGACGTTGTAGGCGATGTTCTTCGTGAAGATCTGCGGCTTGGCGGGATCGTTGACGAAGAACGCCTTGCTGCTGGTGAACAGCTCGTCCATGCCTTCCTTGCCGGCGCCGGACACCGACTGGTATGTGCTGACGACCACGCGGCGCGCCCGAAAACGGTCGTGCAACGGTTTGAGCGCCATCACCATCTGTATGGTGCTGCAATTTGGGTTGGCGACGATGCGCCGTTTTGCATGGCGGGCGAGGGCCTGGGGGTTGACCTCCGGCACCACCAGCGGAACGTCCGGATCCATGCGGAAATGGGACGTGTTGTCGATGACGATGCAGCCGGCGGCGGCCGCGCGTGGCGCGTGCACGGCGGAGACGGCGGCGCCGGGGCTGAACAGGCCGATATCCCAGCCGGCGAAATCGAAGGTTTCGGTGTTGCGCACGGTCAGCACGGTTTTTTCGCCGAAGCTGACCTGCTGGCCGACCGAGCGGGCCGAGGCCAGGGCCACGATGTCGTCCACCGGGAATGCACGCTCGGACAGCGTTTTCAGCATCTCGCGCCCGACCGCACCCGTGGCGCCCACCACCGCAACCCTAAAACCCATCGCCGGCCTCCCTGGCCCATAGTATGGCGCTGCCTGACACCGCGGCGGACAGGCTGCAACCCCCGCTCGCCCGGTTACTTTAGCTTCAGCCACATGGGAGCCATCCGATGGACCAGACCGCGCAATCGGCTACCGCGACGCCCACAGCACCGGAGGCGAACGTCTCGGCTGCGGGGGCGCATCCCGCGCCGCCGGCAACCCTGGTGATCTTCGGCGCCCATGGCGACCTGACCAAGCGTCTGCTGATGCCGGCGCTCTACAACCTTGCCGGCGCCGCGTTGCTGGATGGAGGTTTCAAGATCGTCGGCGTGGACCGCGTGCAGGCGGACGTGGCGCAGTGGCGGGACGAGCTGACCCGCACCATGGACGAGTTCACGCATGACGAGACGGCCGAGTTCTACGTCGAGACGATCGACCAGGCGGCCTGGGGCTGGGTGACGCAGCGCCTTGCCTATGTGCAGGCCGATTTTTCCAAGCCGGACGATATCGCCAAGCTGGCCCATGAGATTTCCGGCAGCGCGGTTTTCTATCTGGCAGTCGCCGCACGATTTTTCGGCGACGTCGTCGAGCAGCTTGGCAAAGCGGGCCTGCTCAAGCAGGACGGCACTGCGTTCCGCCGCGTGGTCATCGAGAAACCTTACGGCGCCGACCTGGAGAGCGCCAAGAAACTCAACGCGCGCGTGCTGGCGCAGGCCGACGAGTTGCAAATCTTCCGTATCGATCATTTCCTGGGCAAGGAGACGGTGCAGAACATCATGGCGCTGCGTTTCGCCAACGGCATCTTCGAGCCGCTGTGGCGGCGCGACCATATCGACTATGTGGAGATCACCGCGGCCGAGACGGTCGGCGTGGAGCAGCGTGGCGCGTTCTACGAGCCGACCGGCGCGCTGCGCGACATGGTGCCGAACCATCTGTTCCAGTTGCTGAGCATGGTGGCGATGGAGCCGCCCAACTCGTTCGACGCGGAGGATGTGCGCAACGAGAAGGCCAAGCTGCTGCGGGCCATCCACCCGGTCGATCCGGACAGCGTGGTGCGCGGCCAGTATGCGGCTGGCGAGGTGATGGGCAAGGCCGTGGCCGCCTATCGCGACGAGCCGGGTGTCGCGCACGACAGCAACACCGAGACGTATGTCGCGCTGCGGCTGCATATCGAGAACTGGCGCTGGGCCGGGGTGCCGTTCTATCTGCGCACCGGCAAGCGCATGGGCGGGCGGCAGACCGAGGTGGTGATCCATTTCCGCAAACCGCCCTACGCGCTGTTCCGCGATACCGAAGTCGATCATTTGACGCCGAACGTGTTGACGCTGGACATCCAGCCGCATGAGGGCATGACGCTGTCGATCAGCGCCAAGCACCCGGGTCCCAAGATGGCACTGGCGCCGGTGGATTTGCGTTTCTTGTACAAGGACAGGTTCAAGCTTGCGCCGAACGTGGGCTATGAGACGCTGATCTACGACTGCCTGATCGGCGACGCCTCGCTGTTCCAGCGGGCCGACATGATCGAGGCGAGCTGGGCGGCGGTCGACCCCGCGATCCAGCACGGCGGCGACGCACCCGAACTGTATCCCGCCGGCAGCGCAGGGCCGGAAGGGTCCGACAAGATGCTGGGCGCTGACGGCCATAGTTGGCACGAGCTGAGGGAGTAAAAGTTCTTTGCTTCTTTCTTTCAAGAAAGAAGCTCTTCTTTTCTGAAGAAAAGAAGCAAAAGACTTTTACTCATTTTCGCATCGTATCGGACGGGCTGGGCTGTTGCTGAAATCGCCGGGGCGTGATTTGGTCCCCGAAACTTTTGGGGACACGCATATGCGCCGCGGAACTGTTGCAACCTTGGGTCTGTCCGCGCTTGGATTGGCGGCCCCTGCTTTGTCGGCCGAGCCGGCCCGCCCGGTGAGCCACCCGGTCATCGTGGTGATGAAAAACCGGCTGGCCGGCGCGCAGGCGCTGGCGGACCAGGCGCCGTTGATGGATGAGCTGCACCGGGCCGGTGCCACCCGGATCAAGCAGTATCGCCTGGTCAACGCCCTGGCTGCCACGGTCGCGGAAGACGAGCTCGCCCGGCTGCGCGCCAACCCCGCCGTGGCCGCGGTGGCCAACGACGCCATCATGCACCGCGCGCCGCGCTCCTTGGCGGCCACGTCGACGCGTGAGGCGCTGAACAACACCACGTCGCCGCCGGCGAACTACATCCCGCATTCGTGCAGCCCGAACGGCAAGGTTCAGCTGAACCCCGAGGCGTTGCTGACCACCAACACCAATTCGGACGACAAGAAGGCCAAGACGGCCCGCTCGCTCGGCTACACCGGCGCCGGCGTGAAGGTCGCCTGGATCGCCGACAGCATCGACACGAAGAACGCGAACTTCATCCGCCCCTTCGGCGGCAGCGTGTTTTTCGACTACCAGGATTTCTCCGGCGACGGGACCGGCCGTTATGCCAGCGGGGGCGAGGCGTTCCTGGACGCCAACTCCATCGCCGGCCAGGGCATCGTCACCTACGACGTGAGCGGCTACAGCGTTCAGGGTCTGCCGGCCACCTGCAACATCCGTATCGAAGGCGTGGCGCCGGGCGCGTCGCTGCTCGGGCTCGACGTGTTCGGGGTGAACGAGGACACGCTGACGTCCAACTTCCTCGAGGCGATCGACTACGCGGTCTTCACCGACCATGTGGACGTGCTCAACGAGTCGTACGGCGGCAATGGCATTCCGGACACGACCTCTCTGGACGTCAACAAGCTGTTCAACGACGCAGCCGTGGCGGCTGGTACGACGGTGACGGTTTCCAGCGGTGACGCCGGCCCGACCAACACCATCGGTTCGCCCTCCAGCGATCCGCTGGTGATCAATGCCGGTGCCACCACCACGTTCCGCCTGTATGCCCAGATCAACGAGGCGGCGGTGCGTTACTTCGCGACCACCGGCTGGCTGGACGACAATATCAGCGCGCTGAGCTCGGGCGGCTATACGCAGTCCGGGCGCACGGTCGATCTGGTGGCGCCGGGCGACCTGAACTGGGTGACGTGCAACGAGAAGGCTGGCTGCACGAACCTGCTCGGCCAGCCGAGCGGCGTCTCCGACAGCGGTGGCACCAGCGAGTCCGCACCACTGACGGCCGGTGCGGCCGCGCTGGTGATCGAGGCGTATCGCAAATCGCATGGCGGCGCTTCGCCCACGCCGGCGTTGATCAAGCAGATCCTGACCAGCACGACCAGCACGCTCGATGTGCCGGCCGTCGAGCAGGGCAACGGCATCCTCAACACCTATAACGCCGTGCTGCTGGCCCAGTCGATCAAGACAGGGGATGGCGCGCCTACGCCGACGGGCAGCACGCTGCTGTTCTCGCAGAACCAGCTGAACGCGATCGACGCACCGGGCACGGCCGAGACCTGGCCCGTGACGATCACCAACACCGGGGCCGCTGCCCAGAAGGTGACGTTGGCTGGGCAGGCGATCGGCCCGGACCAGAACGTGCAGACCGGCACGGTGACGTTGCAGGACGGCGCCAACCCGCAATTCACCAGCTTCACCGGCGTGCAGGAGAACTACGTCACCGTCACCTTCCAGGTGCCGGCTGGCGCCGACCGGTTGACGGGCGCCATTGCGTTTCCGCCGTCCAACCCGCCGGGCAAGGTTGTCTCGATGACGCTGGTCGATCCGCGTGGCCGGGCCGCCGCCTACACCCTGCCGCAGGGTCTGGGCGATTTCGGACAGGTCGATGTGCGCAAGCCTGTCGCCGGCACCTGGACGGCGATCATCTTCAGCCGGATCGCGGCCATCGGCGGCGTGAACGGCACCGTGCCCTACCGGTTCGCGACCCAGAACGCGGTGCCGTTCGGCTCGGTCTCGCCAGCCTCGCTTCATCTGCAGCCTGGCGAGAGCAAGACGGTGCAGGTGCATGCGACCACGCCGTCCAGCCCCGGCGACAGCAACGGCTCGATTGTTGTCAGTGCGTCGGGCGCGGGGACCGACCCCTATCTGGGGCAGGAGCAGCGTTCGGTGGCCGTCACCCTGCGCAGCCTGGTCGATATAAGCCAAGGCGGCACGTTCAGCGGGGTGCTGACGGGCGGCAACGGACGTGCCGGGGTGCCTGGCCAGGTATCCTACTACGCGTTCAATGTGCCCTCGGGGACCAGCACGATTACGGCCAACGTGTCGCTGACGAACGATTTCGGGACGGCGGTGGGCGCCTACCTGGTCAATCCGCAGGGTACGGCGGTGGGTTTTGGCCAGAACACCGGGATTGGCGGCAACGGGCAGTCATTGACGGCCAACACCGCCGACCCGATCCCGGGTGTCTGGACGCTGATCGTCGATTTCGTTCAGCCTGTGGTGGGTAACGAGATCTCGCAGCCCTTTACCGGCTCGATTGCCTTCAACCAGGTCGCGGCGACCGCCTCCGGCCTGCCGGATAGTCCCAGCACCATGCTGGCGGCCGGCACGCCGGTGACTGTGCCGGTGACTGTCACCAATAACGGCACGGCACCGGAATCGGTGTTCGTCGATGCGCGGCTTGCGACGCCGGTCAGCCAGGTGTTGACGGAACAGGCGCCGCCGGCGGGCAAGAAGGGCTATCCGCTGCCGTTGCGGCCCGGTGCGGCGACGCCGCAATGGCTGGTGCCGACGCAGACGTCCAGCGTGTCGGTCGCGGCGACGGCCACACTGCCGATCGAGTTCGATTACGGTCCGTTCAATGGTGACCCGGATCTGTATGGCGCGCCCGGCTCCGGCAACACCGCATCGGGGTCCTACACTCCTGGCGCCGGCCTGCTGCAGCAGGGTTTCTGGTATGCCAATCCGGACGAGATCGGCCCCTACCCGCATGCCGCGCCAAAGGGTTTCGCCAACGTGTCGATGACGGTGACGACCAAGCCGTTCGACCCGGCGGTGACCAGCCCGACGAACGATTTCTGGCTGCTGTCCATTGGCCAGCTGACGAGCTTTGCCCCGGTGTTGCTGAACCCTGGGCAGAGCACGACGGTGAATGTGACGATCACGCCGCAGGGCGCGTCCGGCACGGTGGTGAATGGCGCGCTGTATGTGAACTCGTATCTTGGCAGCGTGCCGCCCGGCATTCCGGAGGGCAACGAGCTGGCGGTGCTGCCGTATAGCTACACCGTCGGTGGTGGGGCGGAGGCTTCCACCGAGGCGGGTGGGCGCGGCATGGCGCATTGATGCGCGGCCGGGTCGGGTAGTTGTTGCCCGGCCCGGTTACGCTTTCGTTTTGACGTGTTGTGCGCCTTGAGCGGTTCGGGGTGGCGTGACCGCTGATACGCGTATCGCCGCGTCGGCGCTGCGCCGGGACATGGGGGCGTTCGACGGGCTGCTGGTGACGCTGGCTGGCCTGTCGCCCAGCATCGGCGTGTTCATCGTGGGATCGGACGTGATCCGCACGGCCGGGAGCGGGGCCGTGCTGTGTTTCGGCGCGGCGGTGGTGCTGGGCATCGCGATGGCCTCGATCTATGCCGAACTCGGCTCCGCCATGCCGACGGCAGGCGGTGAATACACCATTGCCGGGCGTGTGCTGGGGCCGGCGTATGGGTTTGCCATGCTGTCGATCAATCTGTGCGGGCTGTGCCTGGCGATGTCGCTGTCCGGCCTGGGTACGGCCGGGTATTTGCGGGCGGTGGTGCCCGGCTTGCCTCTGCTTCCCACGGCGTTGGCGTTGGTGATTATCGTCACGCTGCTGGCCGTGCTCAGCATTCGCACCAACGCTGCCGTGACCGGGCTATTGCTGGCCTGCGAACTGGCGTCCTTGGGCGTGGTCGCGTGGCTGGGGTTTGCGCACGCGCAGCCGGGCGGGTTTTCGCGCCTGGTGCATCCGGTGATGGCGGCCGGTGGTGGCGGGGTGCGCGCGGTGCCGTGGGCGGTGCTTGGGTTGGGGGCGGCGGGCGGCATCTACGCGTTCAACGGGTATGGCTCGATCATCTTCTTCGGCGAGGAGGTGCGGGACGCGCGGCGTACCGTGGCCCGGGTGGTGTATGGGTCGCTGGCCATCGCGGCGGTGATCGAATTGGTGCCGATGGCCGGGGTGGTCGTCGGTGCGCCCGATATGGCGAGTCTGTCGGTGGCTGGGGCACCGGTGCAGATGTTCATGGCTGGCGCGGGCGGCCCCGTTCTGGCGCGGGTGATCAGCCTGGCGGTGGCGGCGGCCATTTTCAATGCGATGATCGCCATTGTGCTGAGCGCGGGGCGGCAGTTGTTCGCCAGTGCGCGCGACGGTGCCTGGCCGGATGCCGGCGGGCGGTGGCTGACGCGCGTGCATCCGCGCTTTGGTTCGCCGCATATCGCTACGTTGGCGGTGGGTGCCGCCGGGTTGGCGTGCTGCTTTTTACCGGAGCGCGTTTTGATTACCGTGCTCGCGAACGGCAACATTGCGACGTATGCGACGCTGTGCCTGGCCTCGATCGTTGGCCGCAGGCGTGGGACTACTGCCGGCACGCTGGCCCCGGCGCCGCTGTTTCCGCTGGGCCCGATCGTGGTGTTGCTGGCGCTGGCCGGCGTGGTCTGGGCCGACCTGCAGGATGTGCAGACAGGCGTGCCGGGTTTGCTGTCCATGCTAGCGATCGTGGCCCTGGGCGTACTGATTGTCGAAGGTGCGCGCGCCGCATTCGTAAAAGTCTTTTGCTTCTTTTCTTCAGAAAAGAAGACTCTTCTTCGTGAAAGAAGCAGAGAACCTTTACTTATCGAGGCCGCGTCCTCGGCCGATGACCGTGGCGCCGAACCGCGCCCGGAGGCCGTCGATGGCGCCTTGGCGGGCGCGGCGGCGGCTGGCGTCCGGGTCGGCGAGGTCGCCGGTGTCGGCGGCGGCGAGCGGCGCCAGGGTGGAGGCGCCGATACCGATGAGGCGGAAGGCGGTGCCGTCCGCCTCGCGGGCGAGCAGGGTGCGGGCCGCTTCGAACAGCGTGTCGGGCAGGGCGGTGGGGGCGGGCAGGCGTTGCGTGCGGGTGCGGCTGGCGAAACGGGCGGTCTTGAGTTTCAGGACCACGCCGGTGGCGGAGATAGTCCTGCGCGCGCAGCCGCTGGGCAAGGCGTTCGGCCAGGCGCCACAGATGGCGTTCGAGGTCGGCGGTTTGGGTGAGATCGGTGGAGAAGGTGGTTTCCGCGCTGATGGATTTGGCGGCGCCGCCGATTTCGATGGCGCGGGCGTCTTCGCCGCGGGCGCGGCGCACCAGCGAGGGACCGTCATCGCCCAGTTTCGCGCGCGCTGTCCGGTCGTCCAGCGCCTGCAACTGGCCGACACGGGTGAGGCCGAGTGCGGCCAGGCGCCGTTCCTGTGCGGGGCCAACACCGGGGAGGATGCCGACGGGTTCGGGCGCCAGCACGGCGGCCGCTTCGGACCCCAGCACCGCGAAGCCGCGCGGCTTGTCTCGCCCGGCGGCCAGTTTGGCCAGCAGCCGGTTGGTGGCCAGGCCGATGCTGACGGTGACGCCGAGTTCCGTCTCCACCTCGCGGGAAAAACGGGACAGCACGGCGGCGGGGGGTGCGCCGTGCAGGTCCTGGGTGCCGGACAGGTCGAGCGCCGCCTCGTCGATCGAGAGCGGTTGGACGAGGGGGGTCAGGCGCAGCATCATTGTCCGCATGCGGCGGGCGGTGTCGGCGTAGGCGGCCATGTCGGGCTTGATCACCACCGCGTCCGGGCACAGTTTGCGCGCCTTGAACATGGGCATGGCGCTGTGCACGCCTGACAGGCGCGCGATGTAGCAGGCCGTGGTGACCACGCCGCGTGTGCCGCCGCCGACGATGACCGGCACGTCCGCCAGCTCCGGGCGGCGGGCTTTTTCGACGCTGGCGAAGAAGGCGTCGCAGTCGATATGGGCGACGGTGAGGGTGAAGAGTTGGGGGTGGCGCAGGATACGTGGGGAGGCGCAGGCGGGGCAGAGCGGGCCTGGCGCGGGCAGGTGGCCGCAATCCCGGCACAGGCTGGGGTCTTCATCCATGCCGCACAAGCCTAGCTTGACCGAGGCACGGGCGCACGGGACAACCGGTGCCCATGGGCAAGCTTTTCATCGGCAACCGCCGCTATTCCTCCTGGTCGCTGCGCGGCTGGCTGGCGGTGCAGCTGGCCGGGCTGGATGTGGAGACGGTGGTGATTCCGCTGCAAGGCGGCGAGACGACGGCGATCAAGCAGGCGACCCCGGCCGGGCTGGTGCCGTATCTGGAACATGACGGCGCGAAAATCTGGGAAAGCTTGGCCATCTGCGAGTATTGCGCCGAATTTTCTGGCGCCCTGTGGCCAGCCGACCGGCGTTGTTCGCGCCCATGCGCGGTCGATCGCGGCCGAGATGCATGCGGGATTCCGGGCGTTGCGCATGGCGATGCCGATGAATTTGGGCCGCGACGACTATGCGGGGATCGGCCACACGGCGGAGGCGCTGGCGGATGTGGCGCGCGTCGATGCGATCTGGAGCGGGACGCGCGCTGCGTATGGCGAGGGCGGGCCATATCTGTTCGGCGCCGCTTTCGGGGCGGCGGATGCCATGTTCGCGCCTGTCGTGGCCCGGCTGCTGACGTATCGGCCGGCCCTGTCCGAGGTGGCGCGCGCGTATTGCGAGGCGGTGCGCGCGCATCCGCTGGTGGCGGCCTGGTATGACGAGGCGGCGCGGGAGCCGGATGCCTGGCTGCTGCCGAAATACGAGACCTTGTCGGCCTGAGCGGACTGGTTACGGTTCTGCCGCCGCGCGAGGGGTTTTCGCCCGCGGCGGTGGGCGCGGTCGGGCTGCTGGTGCACCGGCTGGGATCGGCTGGTGACGTTGTGGTGGGGCAGGGTGGCGTGGACGCGCCCTTTGCCGACCGCCGCTTCGTGCCGGCCGAGGCGCCGTTCTGGCCGCCGTTCGGGCGGGTGGAGCGGTACATGGCCGGGGTGGTGCGCACGGTGCGGCGCCTCGCACCGAGGCTGATCGAGGTGCATAACCGGGCCAATCTTGCGCTCGACCTGGCGCGCGCCTGTCCGCAGGCGCGCGTTGTGCTGTTCGTGCACAACGACCCGCAGGGGATGCGGCAGGCCCGTGCGCCGGCCGAGCGGGCGGCGCTGTTGCGGCGCATGACCGTCGTGTGCGTGTCGACGTATCTGGCTGAGCGGTTTTCCGAGGGTTTGCGCCCCGGCGATGCCCGTCCCGTGGTGCTCCCCAACTGCATCGATCTTGCGGCTCTGCCGGCGCTGCTTCCGGCGCAGGGACGGGACCGGACCATAGTTTTCGTAGGGCGGATGGTGGCCGATAAGGGGGCGGACGCGTTCGTGGACGCCTGCGCCGCCGTGCTGCCCGACCTGCCGGGGTGGCGGGCGGAGATGATCGGCGCCGACCGGTTTTTCGCCGATGCCCCGGCCACGCCGTTCGAGCGGGCGCTGCGGCCCAGGGCGGCGGCGGCAGGCGTCACCCTGCACGGTTTCAGGCCGCACGCCGCGGTGCTGGATGCGCTGGCGCGGGCGGCGATTGCCGTGGTGCCCAGCCGTTGGGCGGAGCCGTTCGGCCTGACGGCGCTGGAGGCGCTGGCCTGTGGGGCGGCGCTGGTGTGCAGCCTGCGTGGCGGGCTGGCGGAGGTGGCCGACGGCGTGTCGTTGGCCGCCGATCCGGAGCGCGGCGCGCTGGCGGCCGCGATCCTGCGTCTGGCGCGCGACCCCGGACTACGGGCGGAACTGGCGGCCGCTGGCCGGGTGCGGGCGCAAGCGTTCGACGCGCCCGCCGCCCGCGCCCGGCTGGGCGAGTTGCGTGCGCGCCTGCTCGCTACCTAGAGCATGATCCGTTCGCATTGGCTCACGTGACCAAGCTCTAGCTGATTGTTTTGGCGAGCATCTTTATCCGACCGAACGTTTCCGTTCTATCGGATGATGCTCTAATAGGCGGCCCAGGAGTGTTGAAAACGATGTCTGAAGCGCAGACCACCGATGCCCGCGTGCCCGTGACCGTGCTGACCGGTTTTCTTGGCGCGGGAAAGACCACGCTGCTGAACCGCATTTTGTCCGAGGATCATGGCCGCCGCTACGCGGTGGTGATCAACGAGTTCGGCGAGCTGGGCGTCGACAACGACCTGGTGGTCGATGCGGACGAAGAAGTGTTCGAGATGAACAACGGGTGCATCTGCTGCACCGTGCGCGGCGATCTGATCCGCATCGTGGGCGGGCTGATGAAGCGCGCCAAGAAGTTCGATGGCATCATCGTCGAAACCACGGGGTTGGCCAATCCCGCGCCGGTGGCGCAGACATTTTTCGTCGATGAGGGCGTGCGGGCCAAGGCGCGGCTGGACGCGATCGTGACCGTGGTGGATGCGAGGAATTTGCCGGCACAGGCTGGCCGAGACGTGCGGAGGCCGCGGCGCAGATCGCGTTTGCCGATGTCGTTGTGCTGAACAAGCTCGATCTGGTGAGCGCGGACGAGCTTGCCGCCGTGGAGCGCGCAGATACGCGCGATCAACGCTATCGCGCGAATTCACCATGCGACGCGAAGCGACGTGCCGGTGACCGAAATACTCGGGATCGGCGCGTTCGATCTGGACCGTATACTGGCTGCAACGACCCGGGATTTCTGGACACCGAGGAGCACGGCCACAGCGAAGGCATCAACAGCGTGAGTTTCGAGGTGCGGCGCCCGATCGACCCGCATCGATTCCAGCAATGGATGGGCACGCTGCTGCAGGAGCAGGGCCAGGACCTGCTGCGCACGAAAGGGATTCTTGCGTATCCGAACGAGGACCGGCGGTTTGCGTTCCAGGCGGTGCACATGATCGCCGACGGCGATTTCATCGGGCCTGGCCGGAGGGTTCGCCGCGTCGCTCGCGGACTGGTGTTCATCGGGCGCGATCTCAACCGCCCGCACTTGCGGCGCGGGTTCGAGGCCTGCCAGGTGCCGGCGTGAGCCAGGCCGAGTATTGGACAGATTGGCGGCGGCAGCATGACGCGCAGCGCAATCTGGGCGCGCATGTCGTTGCCGTGGCGTTCGATCGGGCCGGCACGTCGGCCGCGTTCGCGCTGGGTGACGGCACGTTGCGCCTGGCCAGCCTGGCCGCGCCGGACGAGTGGGCGCGCGTGGATGTGCATGACGGCGCCGTGCTGGCGCTGGCGGCCGGGCCGCGCACGGGTTTTTGCACGGGCGGGGATGACGGAAGGCTGACCCATGTGAGCGCGGACGGCGTGGTGCGTGAGCTTGCCGCGTTCGGATCGCGATGGGTGGAGCATGTGGCGAGCGTCTCGGACGGGAAGTCGGGTGTGCTGGCCTGTTCGGTGGGCAAGATGCTGCATCTGTTTTCGGCCGACGGCGACAGGCTGCGGTCAGCTGGAGCATCCCTCCACGGTGACCGGCATCGGCTTCGATGCGCGTGGCAAACGCGTGGCGGTATCGCACTACAACGGAGCTTCGTTGTGGTTCGTGGGCAGCACCTCGCAAACGCCGCGAGCGGCTCGAGTGGAAAGGCAGCCATATCGGTGTGGCGGTGCATCCGGCGGCCGAGGCCGTGGTGACGGCCATGCAGGAGAATGCGCTGCATGGCTGGCGCCTGCCGGACGGGCACGACATGCGGATGAGCGGCTATCCCGCCAAGCCTGAGTCGCTCGGCTTCACGCGCACCGGCAGGTATCTGGCGAGTTCGGGGGCGGACGCTGTTGTGGTGTGGCCGTTTTTCGGCGGCGGTCCGATGGGAAAACCGCCGATCGAGCTGGCGCAGCGGCAGGCGGTATGTACCCGGGTGGCCTGTCACCCGCTCGTCGATCTCGTGGCCGCCGGTTACGCCGATGGCGCGGTCGAACTGGCCGTGATTGCGACCGAAGGAGTGGCGCACGCCGCCCCCCCTGGGCATGGTGCGATCACCGCCCTGGCCTGGGCTCCCGATGGAGAATGGCTGGCGTTCGGCACCGAGAGCGGGTTTGCCGGGCTGCTCAAGGCTCCTTGAACCGTGAGCGTGCAACTGTAAAGTTTTGTATATGCCCTGGTCTTTCGACGCGCAGTGCGGTTGTGGGCATGATGCGCGCGGTCGGCGCGGTTTGGCAGGGGTGCGGAATGCGCTGGTTGGGTACATTGATGGTATGCGGCATGGCCTGGAGTGCCCAGGCGGCACCCAGTTTCAAGCACATCGTGATCGTTTTTCAGGAAAACCGCACGCCCGACAATCTTTTCGGCAGCAATCCGACCTTCGAGCCGGGCGTCGATATCGCCAGCTCGGGTGTGACGTCGAAGGGCGAGACGGTGCCGCTTCGCGCCGCTGCCGCTGGACGATTGCTACGACATCTCGCATTCCCACGCCTCGTTCGAATATGCGCTGCACAAGGGGTTCGATGTCGAGCCGCTGGACAGCAGCAGCTGCACCGGAAAGCTGCCGCGCAATCCGCAATTCATCTATGTGGATAATTCGACCGGCACCGTGCAGCCCTATTTCGACATGGCTGCGCAATTACGGGTTTGCGAACCGAATGTTTCAGACCAACCAGGGGCCGAGTTTTCCTGCGCACCAGATCATCTTCTGCGGCACCTCGTCTGCCGCTGCCGTCGTCGCCGTCTGCTTGCCGCCTGAAAACATGGAATTTCGGTAGTCAGCGCCGAACCGGCAATGTGGCCGGCTGCATGCGCCGAAGCCGGGCAGACGGTGGCGCTGATCGATGCCAGCGGATCGGAAGATCATCACCGCGCCGTCTATCCCTGCTTCGAACATCGCACGCTGGGCGATTTGCTGATCGCAGCCAACCCACCGCTTTCCTGGCGCTATTACGCGCCCCGCGCCGGCAGCATCTGGACGGCCCCCGATGCGATCAAGCACATCTGCCACGCCAAACCGGTCAATGGCGTGGCGACCTGCACGGGTGCGGAATGGGTGCACCACGTGGTGCCCGATAATCCGGCACAAGTGCTCACCGACATGCCAGTATTGTGCGCTGCCCGCAGTCACCTGGGTGATCCCGACGGCGGAGGAATTCCGATCATGCCGCCGGCAATACCGGCACTGGCCCGCAATGGGTGGCTTCCATCGTCAACGCGATCGGCGGAAAGTCGTGCGCATCCGGCAGCAAGACCTACTGAAACGAAGAAAAAAAAAAAA
>CAWKLX010000005.1:0-504511 GCA_963850605.1 uncultured Alphaproteobacteria bacterium
CTGTGTTCGGCTGGCGCCTTCGTAGATCGCGGCGAGGGACAAAAGGC
This sequence comes from uncultured Alphaproteobacteria bacterium, assembly GCA_963850605.1. Lineage (GTDB taxonomy): Bacteria > Pseudomonadota > Alphaproteobacteria > Acetobacterales > Acetobacteraceae > BOG-908. The sequence continues at coordinate 48 of CAWKLX010000005.1, forward strand.
GCCGAGCCTGAGCGCCATACTTCGTCTTTTGGCCAATGCCCTTAGCTGAGGGGCATCAAAATCAGACCGCAGCGGGATCGGCATGACAAACTCCATGGTTTGCCATCTTCAATCAGATGCCAGCCGTTTCGGGGATACCCTGCCGAGTCACGACTTCAGAGACTTGGTATAAGCCGGACGAGCGTTCCGGCAGCGGACGTGAAAGTCTATCTGCCTGAGACTACGGTTCGCGTCGCCACTCTCAGTGTCCTGCATTGTGCATGCGAGCACCGAGAAACTGAACGAGCCGGTCGCTTACTTTGCCGCACAAGGCGAACAGCACGATGGCGGCGATCACCCGTTCCGGCCGCCCGGTCTGTTCGGCATCCATCAGCAAAAAACCCAATCCGTCGCTGGCGCCCATCAGTTCCGCGGCGGCCACGAACATCCAGCCAAGCCCGAGCCCGGTACGCAGGCCCACGATATAGGCCGGCAGGCTGGCGGGCATCAGGATGTGCGTGACGGTCTGCAGCCGCGTGAGCGTGAGGACCCGTCCGACCTCGACGAGCTTGCGATCAACGCAAGCGATCCCGGCCATCAGGTTCAGATAAACCGGGAAGAACGCCCCGAGCGCGATCAGATAGATTTTCGAGCTTTCGAAAATGCCGAACCACAGTATGAACGGGGGCACCCAGGCGATCGACGGCACGCTGCGCAACGCCTGCACGGTCGGATCGACAAACCGCCGGGCGGTCGGTGACCCGCCGGTCAACGCCCCCAGCAAGGTGCCGAGAAGCGCACCCAGGCAGAAACCGAGCGCCAGGCGCCGCAGGCTGGCCGCGAGATTGCTGATCAGCTCGCCGCTCCGCGCCATCTGGGCCAAAGCACGCAGGACGGCGGCCGGCGGTGGCAGGAGGTCGGGCGCGACGAGATGCACGCTTGCCAGCTGCCAGGCGACCAGGAGCACGCCGGGCAGCACGAAACCCGCGGCGGAACTTAACAGGGGCAGAGGCGGACGGGGGCGCAGCCGGTCTCCGTCACGCACCGCGTCCGTCGAGGCGAGCGCCGCCAGTGCGAGGGATCGCGTCATGCGTGGCTCAGTTGCCCTTGATTTGAGGGCTGAACAGTTCGGCTTGCGCACGCGCCAGGTCGGCCCCGGCCGACAGGCTGCCGCTGGCCTTCAGAATAGGGGCGGCTGCCGCGATTTGCGCGCGCGTCCCGGCATCGACGGCCGGGTTGCTGAAATCGGTTCGGCCCAGCTCGCGCTTGGCCACGTCCGTCGGCAGCTTCGCTGCGGCCGCCAGGATTGTCGCCACACCGTCCGGGTTTGTGCGTGCCCAGCCGCGGGCGCGCTCGTAGGCGGCGAGCACGCGGCGGACCAGGTCAGGATGTTGCGCGATCATGACGTCGCTGGCGAGCAGCGTGCCGGGGCTGTTCAGCGACTTGTCGCGAAAGAACAGCACATCGTGGCTTTGCAGTTCCGCCTGCGCCATGAACGGGTCCAGACCGGCCCAGGCATCCACGTCGCCGCGATCCAGCGCCAGCCGCCCGTCCTGGTGCTGCAGCGGCACCAGCGTGATGTCGGCGCGGCCCAGCCCCACGGTGGCCAGTGCGCGCAGCAGCAGGATGTTCGGGTCCGTGCCCGGCGTCGCCGCCACCCGCCTGCCTTTCAGGTCCGAGAGCCTGGCGATGCCCGAACCGGGCCGGGTCACTAACGCCGACCATTCCGGCCGGGAGAACACGTAGATCACCTTGGCTTGCGTGCCGTTGGCGCGTCCGAGCAGGGCGGCCGCCCCGGCCGTCGAACCGATATCGATGGAGCGTCCGCGCAGGTATTCCAGCGCCTTGTTGCTGCCCGCGCTCAGCACCCATTGCACGCCAACATTGGGGCCGAGCGCATCCTCCACCCAATGCTTGTCCTTCAGCACCAGGCTGAGCGGGTTGTAGTATGCGTAGTCCAACCGCACGGTCTGCGACTGCGCCAGGCAAGGGCTGCCCGCCAACGCCGCAAAGGTCAGCATCGCGCAGCCCGCTGCCAAAGTGCGGCGTCGTTTCGAACTCATCTGCATCATCCGCCCCTTGCGGACCGGCGGCCGGCCGCTCGGGAGAGACGGCACTACGGACGTTCGGCCAGTGCCCGGCCGCATACCATACTAAATGACAATGATATAGGCCGCCTGATCCTACGTCGCGTCGAGCGCGCCGAGCAGCCGCTTTCTAAGCGCTACCAGCTCGGGCGCGCCGCGGTCGCGCGGACGGCCCGACGGCACCGCCTCGATCGCGCTGATCCGCCCGGGGCGCGGCGACATGACGACGATGCGGTCCGCCAGGACCACCGCCTCCTCCACGTCGTGGGTCACGAGCAGCATGGTGGTGCGTTCCGCCCGCCAGATCCGTTCCAGCTCGGCCTGCATGCGCAGCCGGGTGAGCGCATCCAGCGCGCCGAATGGCTCGTCGAGCAGCAGGATACCGGGGCGGGCAACCAGGCCGCGCGCGATAGCCACGCGCTGCGCCATGCCGCCAGACAACTGGCCGGGCGTGGCGCGGGCGAACGCGGCGAGGCCCACGAGATCCAGGTGCTCGGCCACCAGCCGTCCCTTGCGCGCCGCGTCCATGGGCGCATTGCGAAGAGCGAGCGCCACGTTCTGTTCGGCGGTCAGCCAGGGCAGCAGCCTGGCCTCCTGGAACACCAGGCCGCGGTCCAGTCCGGTGCCGGTCACGACCCGACCACCCGCCCGTATCTCGCCGCTGTCCGGCCGTTCGAGGCCGGCGATCATGCGCAGCAGGGTGGATTTGCCGCATCCGCTGGCACCAACGATGGCGACAAAGGCGCCCGCTTCGATCTCGAGCGATACATCCTGCACCGCGGCGAAGGCGCCGGCGCCCGCATCGAAAATCTTGCCGACATGCGACAGCACCAGGCCGGTAGCCGCCCCGGCTTGATCACTCACGTTGGGTGCCAGGGTCGGCACGTCACTCAGCTGCATGGCCCATGGCAGGTGCGGCGATCCGGCCGAATAGCCGGGCGGCGTTCCCGCCGAGCACGCGGGCGGTGATGTCCTCGCCCAAATCCATCGACCTGACATCTTCCACGCTCTGCCGCATTGGACGGAACGGAAATGACGAGCCGAACAGCAGCTGATCGCGCAAAAACCCGCGCGCCGCCTCCGCGTAACGCCGCCCGCCCGGCGCGAACATATACATGTCCGGCGACACAAAAACGTTTTCGTGCCGGAACGCCACGCCGATCATGGTGTCGATGTTCGGATAGCATCCGTGGCACACCACCACAGGCAATTTTGGAAATGTTCGGGCCACCGCGTCGATCGCCAGCGGATCGTTGAAGGCGAGGTCCGGCGTCGTCGGGCCGGACATGACGAAAGCGGGCACGCCGAGCGTCAGGCAGGTTTCATAAAGCGGCATCAGCCGGTCGTCGTCGGCGCGCAGCGGTGTCTCGTAAAAACCCGCATCCAGGTTGATCGCGGCCAGCCCGAGCGTCTTGACGGCCCGCTCCGCTTCGGCGACCGCGGCCTCGCGTCCGAGCGCCAAGGGGTCGACCGAGGCCACACCGATCAGCCTGCCCGCGGATTGGGCGGCCAGTGCTGCCACCGTGTCGTTCTCGATACGGACCGTGGGCGTGCTCCGGCCGACGGTGACACCGAGATCGATGCCGGCCTGGTCCATGCCCGCCAGCACGTCGGTCAAGGTGGTGATGCGGGTGAAATGGTCTGGGTCGGTGGCGCCGACGCGGCGGTTCACCCAGCGCACCAGATCATGCTCCGGCGTGCCGGGATGGGCGCCAAAGAATGGATGCAGGAAGGGTGGCCGCAGCCGCATGTCGATGATCCGCGGCGCCGTATCGCTCATGCCAAAGCTTTCGAAAGGGGCTGCACCGATGTCGGTAATGGCCACTTCTATCGGCGGTCTGCCCACCTCGACCAGAGGGCATCGCGGACCGATAGGACGCGCGGCAACAGGCCGCCGGTGTCGAACTGGTCGGCAATCACCTGCGGATCGCCCATCACGGCTCCATCCAGCGCGCGGGGGCCAAATTGGTGACTTAGGCGGGCGCGGCGAAGCCCGGGGGTGACGATCCACCAATGCCGCAGCACCGTCTCGGCCGCCCACAGAACGTCGCCGACATGCTGTGGCGGTGGGTGGACGAGAGCGGAATTGGCGGCTTTACTCTGGCCCATGCCGTCACGCCGGGTATTGTCGCCGATTTCATCAACTATGAAATCCCGCAACTGCAGAGGCGAGGCCGGGCGCAGACAGAATACGCGCCTCGCAACTCACGCCAGAAACCCATCGGCACGGCGGACGGACGCGTGGAGTCGACACGTACGGCCGGCGCCTTCCACGGCGCCTATGCCGGGCCGGCAAGCGTGGCCGACAAGACCAGCGGCTCGAATGTCACCCATGTCCAGGAGAGCTTGGCTGCAGAGTAGCGCGCGTTGACGACACGGCCCTATACGGTCGCGATCGTTGGCGGCGGGTTCTCGGGCGCGGTCTTTGGGCTGAAGCTGCATCTTGCCCGGCCAGAGTGGCGCGTCGTGATCATCGAGCCGAAGCGGTCGCTCGGCCGTGGCCTTGCGTATGGCGCTTGCGGGCCGCAGCACCTGCTCAACGTGCCGGTCAGCCGGATGGAGATCGGATTGCAACCGGGCTTCGCCACGTGGCTGGACCGGCATCGCGGCAGGATCGCCGAATGCCTGGTCGAAAGCCGGCTGGACGTGCTTGGCGCGTACGTCCCGCGTGCCCTGTTCGGCGAGTATATCGAGGAGCGGATCGGCGAGGCGCTGGACACACGATCGATCGCCGGGCTGACCACGCTGCGCGGCGAAGTCGTCCGTATGCTGCGCGAGGAGCAGGGCGTTCTGCTCAATGACGGGCGCGAGGTACAGGCCGACATCGTGGTGCTCGCCATGGGGAATCTGGCGCCGCGCCCGCCGGGCGGCGCCGACCCCTGGGTGTACGACACCGGCTATTTCGTGCCCGATCCATGGGCGAGGGATGCGTTCGCCGACATCCATTCGGACGAACCTCTGCTGCTGATCGGCGCCGGGCTGACCATGGTGGACGTGGCATTGCGGCTGGCCGCCGAGGGCCATCGCGGCCCCATGCTTGCGGTCTCGCGCCGAGGCCTGCTTCCTCTGCGCCACGAAGCCGGCGGTGCATGGTCGGAATTCCTGGCACAGCACAACGCAGCTTCCCCGCTCGCATTGACGCGCGTCATCCGGCGGGAGGTGGCCCGTGCCCAGGCGCAAGGTGTGCCGTGGCAACGCGTGTTCGACGCAGCACGCCCGGCCGTGCCCGGCATTTGGCACAACTGGTCGGCGGCAAGCCGCCGCCAGTTCACGCGCCACCTTCGTGTACGTTGGGACATCCATCGGCATCGCATGGCCCCCAGGATCGACGATGCGTTAAGATCACTGCTGAAGAAGGGCGCGCTCGAGATCGTGGCCGGTCGCGTGGCCGGCTACACGTTAGCAGACGGCACGGTGGACGTGGATCTGCTTGTGCGCGGCGGCACACACCGGGTGTTTCGTGCAGGGCGCGTCATCAATTGCACCGGGCCCGGCGCAGGTTTCGACAAGATCGCTATTCCGCTGATTGCCGATCTGCGGGAACGCGGGCTCGCCGTCTCGGACCCGCTCGGCGTGGGCTTTCTCACGCAGGACTGCGCAATCATCGATAGGTCGGGTAGTCCGTCGCAGTGGCTGTTCGCACTCGGGCCGCTTACCCGCCCAAATTGGTGGGAGATCACGGCCGTGCCGGAGATCAACCTGCAGATCGATCGGCTAGTGGCGCAGCTCTCGCACACGACACCGGCGCCGCCGCTGACACCAGCCGATTTTCTGGGCATTGGCGAGGGCATATGAGCCCATCATCATCGGACCGATGTGAGTGCGCGGTTGTCAAAGACGGGCACTAAAAGGGCCGCTGGCGGAGAGGGTGGGATTCGAACCCACGGTACCGGTGAAGGTACAACGGTTTTCGAGACCGCCCCGATCGACCACTCTGGCACCTCTCCAAGCGCGGTGGCGGGGTGTTATACGAAGGCCGGGATGGGCAGCGCAACATGCGGCTGGCTGATTGACATAGTCTGACGACGGGGGGTATCAGGCGCGCTCGCGCCGAGCCTGTCTTGGTGCGTGGCCGCGGGTGCGGCCGGCGAGGTGCGCAGACACCCCGATAACAAGAATTGGCCGCCACGAGCGGTCACGAACGGAGTTGACCATGTTTGCTGTCATCCGCACGGGCGGAAAGCAGTACCGCGTGACGCCGAACGCGGTGCTGAAAGTCGAAAAGCTCGAGGCCGAGCCAGGCGCCACATTCACGTTCACGGACGTTCTGGCCGTGGGGTCGGAGGCAGGCGTCACGTTGGGCACGCCGGTGGTGGCCGGCGCCAGTGTGACCGCAACCGTCATCGCTCAGGACCGCCTGGACAAGGTGATTATTTTTAAGAAGCGCCGTCGCCAGAACAGCCGGCGCAAGAACGGGCATCGTCAGCATGTGACCGTGCTGCGGGTGGCCGACATCGCCGCGGATGGCCATTCGGGCGACGCACACGCGCCGGCTGCTCATACGCCGGTCGAGACGGAAACCGCCCCCATCTCGCCCGAGGCGGGCGAGATCTGACGCGATAGGAGAGTTCTGTGGCACACAAGAAAGCAGGCGGGTCCTCGCGCAACGGCCGCGATACCGAGGGCAGGCGCCTGGGCGTCAAGAAATTCGGCGGTGAGGCCGTCATCCCCGGCAACATCATCCTTCGCCAGCGTGGCACACGTTGGAAGCCTGGCTCGAATGTCGGCCTTGGCAAGGACCACACGATCTTCGCCGTGGTCGAAGGTCGTGTGAAGTTCCAGACGCGCGCCGATGACCGGGTTTATGTGTCGGTTGAGAAAGTTCCGGCTGCGGCCGAGTGAGGGCGGGGCTCTACCCCGGACCCCGCCGGGAGGAATGATCCCCCCCGGACCCCGTCGTCCATGAAGTTTCTGGATCAGGCCAAGATCTACGTTCGCTCCGGCGATGGGGGGGACGGGGTGATCGCATTTCGGCGCGAGCGGTTCATCGAATTCGGCGGTCCGGATGGCGGCACCGGCGGACGCGGCGGCGACATCGTGTTCGAAGCTGTGCCCAACCTCAACACGCTGATCGACTTCCGCTACACACAGCATTTCCGCGCGAAAAAGGGCGGCAACGGCGCCGGATCGGACCGTACCGGCGCGTCCGCCGACGAAGTGCGCATCCGCGTGCCGATCGGCACCGAGATCCTGGCCGACGACCAGGAAACGCTGCTGGCCGACCTGGATGCGCCGGGCAAGACGGTGGTCTTGTGCCGCGGCGGGGATGGCGGGCACGGCAACACCCATTTCAAGACCAGCACGAACCGCGCCCCGCGCCGCGCCGACAAGGGCTGGCCGGGCGAGGAGCGCTGGGTGTGGCTGCAACTCAAACTGATCGCCGACGCCGGGCTGATCGGGCTGCCCAACGCCGGCAAGTCCACCTTTTTGGCCGCCAGCAGCGCCGCGCGGCCGAAGATTGCCGACTACCCGTTCACGACCCTGCACCCGCAACTGGGCGTGATACGCCTGTCCAACACCGAGGAATTCGTGCTGGCCGACATTCCCGGCCTGATCGAGGGCGCGCATGAGGGCGCGGGGCTGGGCGATCGTTTTCTGGGCCATGTGGAGCGCTGCGCGGTGCTGCTTCATCTGGTTGATGGCGCCGCCGGCGGCGTGGTGGATGCGTGGCGCACCGTGCGGGGCGAGTTGTCCGCCTACGGCGCTGGCCTGGCCGAAAAACCCGAGCTGATCGTGCTGAACAAGGCCGACGCCATGACGCCCCGCGAGTTGTCCGCGCGCCGCATCGCCCTGGCGCGCGCGTCTGGCCAAAGGGTGCACGTCATGTCCGGCGCTACGGGGCAGGGCGTGCCGGACATGCTGCGCGCGCTGCAGGATGCAATCACGGCCAACCGCGCCGCCGCGCGCTGATGCTCCCCTCGCTTTGGGATGCGCGCACGCTGGTGCTGAAACTGGGCAGCGCGCTGGTGGCCGATGGCGCTGAGCCGCGAACCGCCTGGCTGGACGGCATGGCAGCCGACATCGCCGAAGCGCGCGCCCGGGGCTGTGCCGTGGTGGTGGTTTCGTCGGGCGCGATTGCGCTCGCCCGGGTGCGCCTGGGCCTCGTGCAACCGAAATTGCGGTTGGAGGAGAAGCAGGCCGCCGCCGCCGTAGGCCAAATTCGGTTGGCCCAAGCCTGGTCGCATGCGCTGTCCGCGCACGGGCTGACGGCCGCCCAACTTCTGCTGACGTTGGGCGACACGGAGGACCGGCGCCGCTATCTGAACGCGCGCGCGACCCTGCAAACGCTGCTGGCGCTGGGCTGTGTGCCGGTGATCAATGAGAATGACAGCGTCGCGACGGCAGAGATACGTTTTGGGGACAATGACCGCCTGGCCGCGCGCGTGGCCGAGATGGTGCAGGCGGATCAGCTGATCCTGTTTTCCGACATTGATGGGTTGTACAGTGCCGACCCAAGGCGCGATCCGGCCGCCACACATATCCCGGTCGTGCAGAGCCTGACACCTGAGATCGAGGCGGCTGGCGGCGATCCGCCGCCCGGCTATTCCTCTGGCGGCATGCGCACCAAGCTGCTGGCCGCTCGAATCGCTACCGGCGCCGGTGTGGCGATGGCCATCGCTCTGGGCCATCGCGAGCGGCCGCTCGCCGCGCTGACCGGGGGCGCGCGATGCACGTGGTTCCTGCCGGCGCCGGGCTCGCGCTCGGCGCGCAAACGCTGGATCGCCGGCAGCTTGCAACCAGCCGGCACCTACACGGTGGACGCGGGTGCCGCCCGCGCCCTGGCCATCGGCGGATCTCTGCTGCCCGCCGGTGTGCGCGGCGTGCACGGTCGTTTCGCGCAGGGCGACGCGGTGCTGGTGGTGGGCCCGGATGGGGCGAAGCTGGCGCAGGGGCTTTCGGCGTACGATGCGGCGGATGCGGCCAGGCTGGCTGGACACAAATCTGATGAGATCGAGGGGTTGTTGGGGTGGCGCGGGCGCGACGAGCTGATCCACCGGGACGATCTGGTTCTTCTTTTCTGAAAAAAGCAAAAGACTTTCCGACTGGGCGCGCGCCGTTCAACCTGCGTGGAAAGAACAATACCGAGCAGCAGTTTAGCCTTCATTCTGGATTGCAATGACCATCATCTCGGTATCGCCGACAGTCAAAGTCTTTCTCCACGCACGGGAGCTGTTCGGAACTTCCCCGGACCCGCCGTAAATCTTGGCCAACATTTGCTTTTCGCGGTTATCAGGGAGGGCTCCCGTCGGATGAGGCGCCCAGGATTTTTGCTCCTGATTTTAAGAAGCACTTTCTTTCTTCAAAGCCTGCCCAATAGACCCATCGGCCAAAGACATAGCCATCAGCATATCCACCACGCCCGAAGCCCCGCGCTCCCCCAACACAATCTGTGGCACAAGGGGCTGGCTGGCGTGCTGCATGGCGTCAGCGGCGATTTGCGCGATCATCTTGCGCAGCGCGGCATCCGGGCCGCCGAGTGCGTCGGATTGCGCCTTTGTAGCGGCGGCCTCGGCCTCGCCCAGGGCGCGGGTGCGGTCGGCCTCTGCCTGGCCGCTGACGCGCGTGCGCTCGGCTTCGGCGGCGGCGGTGATCTTGATGGCGGCGGCTTCGCGCTCGCGCCTTTGCAACTGCGCCTCGCCTTCGTTCTGCGCCACCTGAATGGCCACTTTCGATGCGGTAAGCGCGGTTTGCTGCTGGGCGATGGCGCGCGCCTCGTTCAGCACGCGTTCCTTCAGCGCGGCTTCCTGCTGGCTATCATAGGTCGCAGCCTGCTCGCGGGCGACCTGGCGCACGCGCAACTGCTCGAACACCGTGTCGATATGCTTGTCGCCGACCATGGCACGTGGCGTGCCGATCATGACTTCCATCACCTGCAGACGATACTTTTGGAAACGGCGTTGCATCTCCCCCAGCGCCTTGGCCTGCAGCTCGGCCCGCTTGGCGACCAGCTCGATCAACGTCATTTCCTGTGCCGCGTCCTTGAACCAGGCGCTGACCATCGGGTCCAGGGTTTGATCGACCAGCTTGCCGATTTCGGCGAATTGCTGGACCACGTAAGGCGCGTCGTCCTGCGCGATATGCACGACGATCGAGAGCGGCAGGATGGGCTCGAACGCGTCGCGCGTGATCAGCCGGATTTCGGACAGGTTGGCGTCGAAATTATGTGTGTCGTTTGGCGAGTTCTCGATCCAGCGCAATTGAAAGTTCGTGGTGGGAACGAGCTTGACGTCTTGCGCGAACGGGTTGACCGCGTATTTGCCGGGTTGCAGCGGCACCTGCCAGACGCCGCGCTGACCGGGCGCTACTAGGCGCCCGTGCCGGTAATCGTCGCCCGAGAGATCGTCGCCTTTCGGGCCGGTGTAGCTGATTACGACACCAACATTACCGATCCCGATCTGCGTCTTCGACGTCATCTCCACCGTCGCGAACAGGCGATTGATGTAGTAAGTGCCTTCGACGAGCACCTGCTCCTGTCGCCCGCGGCGGCCTCCGGCGGCCAGGAATTTGGGGATATCCTGGAACGAGTTGTGGAAGGCGGCCGGCAATTTGGCGTCCGTGCCGACGGTGGACGCGATGATCTCGCCGTGGTCCAGCGCCGGCCCATCCTGAACCGTCACCACGGCTACCCGGTCGCTGTCGATGACCACCGGTTCGTAACCGTGGCGCGCGGTGATCAGCGCGTGCAGTTGGCTGGCGCGGTCTGGGTCGCCGAGCGGGATTTGGCGCACGCCTTCGTCGGTCAGTACGACGAACAGCGCGGTGTTGATGGCGTAGGTGGCCGCGCGCAGGATTCGCCGCTGCGGCCCGCCCTGCCCGCCGCCGGCGAGGAATGCGGCTGCATCTCCAGGGTCCACGTCGTTCGGCCAAGCTGCCAGCGCCTGGCCTTCGGCGAGTGGTGCGCCAGTGCGGGCGAACAGGTAGCCGATGCTGCGTACCGTAATCAATTTCTGTCGGTGAACGCGATACTGGAACGGCGCGAATCGGTGCCAGCCGCCCTTGATTGTACCAGGCAGAAAGCCTGGGCCGCCCTGAAGCGCCATGAAGCCGGAGTTATGGCCGCCGCGCAGCGACCATTTGCGTTCGACCACGCCGTAGCTGTCGTTATCGATGAACACGAAGGACCTGCCCGCGATCAGCAGGATCACAAGCAGGCCTGCCGCGCACAAGGCAACGACAGCCCATGGCGACAGCATTTCAAGTGGCAATGTCATGAACCGGCTCCGGCCGTCCCGGATGGGACGCAGGCGCAGCAAACGCCCGACCACGCCGTTGCGCAATCGTCATAGAGCATTGCCGGTCGTATCACGCCGCATGGAAGCAGGCTTGAAAGATGACCGGGCTTCGCAGGTCGGGCCGCTCACCCGGGGTATCAGGCGACCCGTGCCTTGTCGTCCACAAGCGGCGCTAAGTCGAACAGCGGCAACGGTTCGGTCAACATGTCCAGTGTCACCGTGCGATTTCGTCCAGCGCGCTTGGCGGCATACAAGCACCGGTCAGCCGCTTCGATCAGGGCAGCGGCGGTGCAGTCGGCCGGCTTGACCGCCGCTACCCCGAGACTGACGGTTACGAAGCCGGCTGGGGTTCCCAGCGGGTGAGGGACGGCTCGGTTGACGACGGCCTCGCGTATGCGCTCGGCAACCGACCAGCCCTCGGCCAGCGACGTGCTCGGAAGCACGACCGCGAACTCCTCCCCGCCATAGCGCACCAGCGTATCCCGCTCATCGCGCAAGCAGCGCGTGAGCGTGTGTGAGAGGGTGATCAGACACTCGTCCCCAGCTTGATGCCCCAGCGCGTCGTTGAACAGCTTGAAGCAGTCGATGTCGAATATGATGAGCGTGATGTCCGCGTGCCTGACGCGCGCATCGGCCCAGAAATTGGCCAGCGTCTCGTCGAAGCATCTGCGATTTCCGAGCCCCGTCAGCGCGTCGATCTGTGTCAGGCGGGCCAGCCTGTTATTCTGTTCGACCAATATCTGGCCCCTGATCTCCGCCTGACGGTTGAACAGGAATACCTGCCGGTCACGCATATCCATGCGCACGGTGAACACCAGCACGGCAATGCCGATGGCCCCGTCCGTCAGGAGTAGGGATGGCACCATGGCCGAGGGTACGATCGACGTCGCCAACACCGCTGTGATGTAGATTGCGCAGTGGGCGGCGTTGGCGAAAGCGGCTTGTATCACGCCCATTCGGCAGGTCAGGACCGCCAATTGAAGCAACGGCGTGGTCTGAAACGCGTACAGTATGGCGGGATTTGTGATCGCTTGCGATTCGATGGCTGACACAAGCGTCGGCGCGACGATGAGCGTCGCGAAGATTGGTCCGCTCCATCTGCCGAGTTTGCACCGCCAATCCAGCAGAACGTAGGCCAGTGCGGCCGGGGTCAGAAAGGCGAATCGCAGCCACGCGGAAAGCTCGACGATTTCGGGTGCCGCGGACAACTCCGCGATCAGAAACGCATCATAGATCGCCACCAAAATGAGCAGCGACGCCCAGTGATAGGTGCGGGCGCTGAGCTGCCGTTCAAGCAGGTAGCGCCGTTCAACCTCGACATCACGAAACCCAAGCTTTAGGCTGGGGCGTGTCAGCTCCCGCTCTATGATGGCCAGTTCGGGCGACGCGACACTCACCTCGGTTGCCTCACGACGACGATGGGGCGGAACTCTACACGGTCAGATGGCGGACTCCCGCGCCCTGACGCGTAGTCGATAGCATGGTATGCCCCCAAACTCATTAACATATTGCATTGAGTTGTCCTAGGCGCGCTTTCGGGTGCGGGCCTGGCGGAGAGTGGGCAGCAGCGGTGCGAGGAAGCGCCCGGTATGGCTGGCCGGATTGCCGGCCACCGTCTCCGGCGTCCCCTCGGCTACGATGCGGCCGCCGCCATCGCCCCCCTCCGGTCCCATGTCGATCACCCAGTCCGCAGTCTTGATCACCTCCAGGTTGTGCTCGATGACCACGACCGTGTTGCCCTGGTCCACCAACGCATGCAGCACCTCCAGCAATTTTCGTACGTCTTCGAAATGCAGCCCGGTGGTCGGTTCGTCCAGAATATAGAGCGTGCGGCCGGTGGCTCGCCTTGCCAGCTCCTTGGACAATTTGATGCGTTGCGCCTCGCCTCCGGACAGGGTGGTCGATTGCTGGCCCAGGCTGATGTAGCCGAGCCCGACGCGTTGCAATATCTGCAACCGGTCGCGAATGCGGTTCACGGCGGAAAAAAGTGGTTCGGCTTCGTCCACCGTCATCGCCAAAACCTCGGCGATCGACCGGCCCCTGAATTTTATCTCCAGCGTCTCGCGGTTGTAACGGGCGCCCTTGCACGTGTCGCAGGTGACGAACACGTCCGGCAGGAAATGCATTTCTATCTTCAGCACGCCGTCGCCCTGGCATGCCTCGCAGCGCCCGCCTTTCACGTTGAAGCTGAAGCGGCCGGATTTGTAGCCGCGCACACGGCTTTCCGGCAGTTCGGCGAACCAATCGCGTATCGGCGCGAACAGGTCGGTGTAGGTGGCCGGGTTGCTGCGCGGCGTGCGCCCGATCGGCGACTGATCGATATCGATGATCTTGTCCAGTTCTCCTAAACCATCGATGCGCGTGTGTGCGGATGGCACCTCGCCCGACCCCATCAGCTTACGCGAGGTCGCTTTAAAAAGTGTGTCCACAACCAGGGTGGACTTGCCGCCGCCAGAGACGCCGGTGACGCATGTGAATGTGCCGAGCGGAAACGAGGCGTTAACGCTTTTCAGGTTATGACCAGTGGCGCCCACTACGGTCAGGAGCCTTTTCGGATCGACAACACGTCTGCGCGCCGGCACCTCGATCCGGCGCCGCCCACTCAGAAAGTCGCCGGTCAGCGAGGCGGGGTTGGCTGCAACTTGCGCCGGCGTGCCGCGCGCAATGACGTGGCCGCCGTTGATGCCGGCACGCGGCCCCATGTCGATCAGGTAGTCGGCTTGGCGGATGGCATCCTCGTCATGCTCGACCACCAGCACGGTGTTGCCCAGGCTCTTTAGGCGGCGCAGCGTGCCGAGCAGCCGCTCATTGTCGCGCTGGTGGAGGCCGATGGAGGGTTCGTCCAGCACATAAAGCACGCCGGTGAGCCCACTGCCGATCTGGCTGGCAAGCCTGATACGCTGACTCTCGCCGCCCGAGAGCGTCGTTGAACCGCGAGACAGGGAAAGATAGTCCAACCCGACATCGACCAGAAACTGCAGCCGCTCCACGATCTCGCGCAGGATACGGCGCGCGATTTCCGCCCGTTGCGGGGTCAGAGTGCCCTCCACCGTGCGAAACCAGTCCAGCGCGTGTCGGATGGAAAGGTCGGAGGCGGCGGCAATCGTCTGGCCGTCGATGCGAACCGCCAGCGCCTCGGGCTTCAGGCGCGCGCCATGGCATACCTCGCAAGGCTTTTCCGCTTGGTAGCGGCCCATCTCCTCGCGCACCCAGGCGCTGTCCGTCTCGCGCCAGCGGCGCTCCAGGTTGCGCAGCACACCCTCGAACGGCTTTTTGACCGTGTAGGCGCGCACTGTGTCCTTGTAGGTCATCTCGATGGGCGTCTCGCCGGACCCGTTCAGGATCACGTCGCGTACCCGCTCCGGCAGCTCGGCCCAGGGGGTGCGGGTGGTGACCTTGAAGTGCCTGGCCAGGCTTTGCAGCGTCTGGTCGAAATACGGGCTCATCGCCCCGGTCCAGGGAGCCACCGCCCCCTCGGCCAGGCTGCGCCGCTCGTCCGGGACGACCATGGCCGGGTCGAAAAACGTCTCTACGCCAAGCCCATCACAGGCCGGGCAGGCGCCGTGCGGCGAGTTGAAGCTGAACAGCCGAGGTTCGATGTCTTCTATCGTGAAGCCGCTGACCGGGCAGGCGAAGCGCGACGAGAACGTGGTGCGCGCGCCGGTGTCGGCATCCTCGGTATAGACGATGCCGTCGGCCACCATGCCCAGCCCCGCCTCGAAACTATCGGCCAGGCGCTGCTCGGCGCCGGCGCGGACCACCACGCGATCGATCACCGCTTCGACCGTATGCTTGGTCTTCCGGTTCAGGGCTGGCACTTCGGCCACGTCGTATAGCGTGCCGTCCACCTTGGCGCGCGTGAAACCGCGGCGCTGCAGCTCGGCCAGTTCCTTACGGTATTCACCTTTCCGATCTCGCACCACGGGCGCAAGCAGCAGCAGCCTTGTTCCCTCCTTCATGCCCATGACCCGATCGACCATCTGGCTGACCGTCTGCGCCTCGATCGGCAGGCCGGTTGCTGGCGAATACGGCACGCCCGCACGCGCCCAGAGCAGGCGCATGTAATCGTGGATCTCGGTCACTGTGCCGACCGTGCTGCGCGGGTTGCGGCTGGTGGTTTTTTGCTCGATCGAGATGGCCGGCGAGAGTCCTTCAATGCTGTCCACGTCCGGCTTACCCATCAGTTCAAGGAACTGGCGGGCATAGCTGGAGAGGGACTCGACATAGCGCCGCTGGCCTTCGGCATAGATCGTGTCGAAGGCCAGCGAGGATTTGCCGCTGCCGGAGAGGCCGGTGATGACCGTCAGCTGGTCGCGGGGAATCTCCACGTCAACGTTCTTGAGGTTGTGCTCTCTGGCACCGCGGACGACGATGGACGACAAATTTTTTCCCCACGGGGCCAGCCGCCCCGGACGCACCAGCTTAAAAGATGGTGTATCCGCCGTCGATCAAGAAGCTGTCCCCGGTGTGCCAGGACGATGCCTGGCTCATCAGATAGACGGCGATGCCGCCGAAATCACCGGGCCGGCCCCAGCGGCGCATGGGAATACGGGGTTTCACGTTGGCGGCGAATTTCTCAGTCGCGAACGCGTCAGCGGTCATCTCCGTCTCGACCCAGCCGGGCAGGATCGCGTGGGCCCGGATGCCGTGGCGGGCATATTCCACCGCCAGCGCCCGCATCATGGAGACGACCCCACCCTTGCTGGCGCCGTAATGCTCGTTGCGGGCCGCCCCCATCACCGCCGCCATCGAGGACGTGGCCACCAGCACGCCCCCGCCCTGGCGGGTGACCATGTGGCGCGCCGCCGCCCGCAGCGTCAGGAAGACGCCGTCCAGGTTGATGCGCATCACCCGCCGCCACTCGTCCAAACTCATCTCGCCGAAGGAGGGGGTGCCGCGCCCGCCCACGCCGGCGTTCGCGAAACACCCGTCCACCCGGCCGAATCGGTCCAGCGTCCGAGACATGGCCTGATCGACAGCGGCTTCGTCGCCCACGTCGCAGGCGAAGGCGGCGACCTGCGTGCCATGGGATTCGATCTGGGCCACGGCCGCGCGGTTCTTGGCCTCGTTCGTGCCCCAAATGGCCACATTCGCGCCGGCCATGGCCAGCCCTTCGGCAAGGCCAAGCCCGATGCCGCCATTGCCGCCGGTGACCAGGGCGACCTGGCCGGTCAGATCGAAGGCGGGGTGGGGCATAGACGTTGTCTTTCCGTTATGTCTTTGATGCTAAACCTTGCCAGACGCAACGGCGCGTGGGGGTAATGGCCCCACGGCGCGCACGATAGAGGCAGAGGGCAGGACGATGGCAGGCAGCGTAAACAAGGTGATCCTGGTCGGCAATTTGGGCCGCGACCCGGAGGTCCGGACCATGCAGAGCGGCGGCAAGGTGGTGTCGTTCTCGGTCGCCACCAGCGAAAACTGGAATGATAAGAACAGCGGCGAACGTCGGGAGAAGACGCAGTGGCACAGGGTTGCCATCTTCAACGAGAAGCTGGGTGAGATCGCGGAAAAATACCTCAAGAAGGGATCGACGGTGTACCTTGAGGGCGCGCTGGAGAGCCGCAAGTTCACTGACAAAGACGGCCAGGAGCGCGAGATCACCGAGGTGGTGCTAGCCCAATTCAGGGGCGAACTGACGCTTCTCGGCAGCCGAGGCGGCGATGGCGGCAGCGGCTTTTCAGGTGAGGGCGGGGGATATCAGCCGCGCGCCGCGGCCGCGAAACCTGCTCCGGTGCGATCTGGCGGCGGTGGCGCGCCCTCCTGGGAGCCGGCGGGCGGCGGGGATCTGGACGACGAAATTCCGTTTTAGGTCAGTTGGTGGCGGAAACGATGGCCATGGGTTCACGCGCCAGCCAATTCGCGGTGCTGCTTAAGCTGCGCGTCCACCAAACGTCGAACCAGGCGAGCGGCCAGGCGGCGAGGTGGGTGATCACCAGCGTGGCCAGCGTCGCGGCCACATAGCCTCGCCAGCCGCCGCCCAAATGGAGAAACGCGAAACAGCCGGCCGAGAGCAGAACCGGCATGTGGAGGAGGTAGAGGGGGAAGGAAAGCCGCCCCAACACGCGGGCAAGCGCTCCGCCTAACCATCTCGGCCGACTTGGACGCAATTCGACCGCGCACAGGATAAGCGCCCCGCCCAGCCCGTACACGAATGCCTCGCGAAGGGGCACGCCAAGCCACGACGCGGCAAGCTGTAGACCATAGTCCTTGCTTGATAAGCATCCTGCCAATTGGCGACGGGGTGCGAGATCGGGGGGAGGAAACCGAAATTGGCTAGCCAGGGCGACTTGGTGAGGCGCGCGGCCTCGGCAAACCAATGCCATCCGAGGGGAAAAATCGACCAGCTGATGATCGAGGCCAGGGCCACCGTGCCGGCCAGCCGCGGCCAGCGTTTGATGGCACCTCGGGCCAGTACGCCCGCGTCGTTCCTGGCCAGACTCCGATATGTCAGCACGTAGCCGGAGAGGACGAAGAAGAAACCGACCGAGGCCGTCCCGTTCACCAGCCCATACCAGGGCGTGCCGATCCAGGACTGTGCCGGCGGAAAGTCCGGCATAACGCCGGGCCGGCGAGGGTCGAACGCCAGCAGCAGATGCCAAGCGATCACAATCAGCGCCGCGATGCCGCGCATGCTTTCAAGCGCCTCGTCCCTGCTCGGGCGTGGGGTAGTCGCGTGAGGCCCGTAACGGTCCATGAAGGCCCGCATACACATTGATTGATGGCCGTCCAAGCCGAGCGGAGGTCCCCGCCGGCTACCCGGACCCTTCGTTTGGCAGCTTGTGAGCGCCGATGTAGAAGGGCCGCCCATCACGCTACATCCAAGGCATCTAAAAAACTTTGAGCGACTCCACCGAAGACCCCCAGAACCCAGCCCCCGGCGCACCCGGCGATACCCAGCCGGTGATGCTGGAGGAGGAGATGCAGCGCTCCTACCTCGCCTATGCCATGTCGGTCATTGTCAGCCGAGCGCTGCCTGATGCACGGGATGGCCTAAAACCTGTGCACCGGCGCATCCTGTTCGGCATGCACGAGGCGGGCTACACGCCCGACAAGCCCTATCGCAAATCCGCCCGAATCGTGGGCGACGTGATGGGCAAATACCACCCGCATGGCGATGCCAGCATCTACGATGCGGCCGTTCGCATGGCCCAGCCGTTCAGCATTCGCGTGCCGCTGATCGATGGCCAGGGCAATTTCGGCTCCGTGGACGGCGATAACCCGGCGGCCATGCGCTATACCGAGATGCGCCTGGCCAAGTCGGCCACATTTCTGCTCGCCGATATCGATCGGGACACCGTCGATTTCGTCCCCAATTACGACGAGAGCGAGCAGGAGCCGGTGGTCCTGCCGGCGTCCTACCCCAACCTGCTGATCAACGGCGCCGAAGGCATCGCCGTCGGCATGGCCACGCGGATACCGCCGCACAACCCTGGCGAGATCATCGACGCGGCCCTGGCCCTGATCGCCGATCCGGCAACCTCGCTGGACGATCTGATGAAGATCGTGCCGGCGCCTGATTTCCCGACCGGCGGATTGATCGTGGGCCGCGCCGGCATACGCAGCGCCTTCGAGACCGGGCGTGGGTCGCTCACCCTACGCGCCCGCTGCGACTTCGAGGAGATCAGGCGCGACCGCACCGCCATCATCATTACCGAGCTGCCCTACCAGGTGAACAAGGCGACGCTGCAGGAGCGAATCGCCGAACTGGTGCGCGCCAAGCAGATCGAAGGCATTGGCGACATACGCGACGAAAGCGACCGCACCGGCATGCGCGTGGTCATCGAGTTAAGGCGGGATGCGACACCGGAAGTGGTGCTGAACCAGCTGTTCCGGTTTACCAACATGCAGATCAGCTTTGGCTGCAACATGCTGGCGCTCGATCGCGGTCGCCCGCGCACCATGGGTCTTAAAGACCTACTGATGTGCTTCGTGGATTTCCGCGAGGAGGTGATTCTTCGCCGCTCACGACACGATCTGACCAAAGCGCGCGAGCGGGCTCATCTGCTGGTTGGATTGTCGATTGCCGTCGCCAATATCGACGAGGTCATCCGCCTGATTCGCGCCAGTCCGGACGCGGCGGCCGCCCGGGCCGCGCTGATGGCGGTTGACTGGCCGGCGGGCAACGTCTCCGCCCTGCTGGCACTCATCGACGACAGCGGCAACGTTATCGTCAATGACCTGGTGCGCCTGACCGATACACAGGCGCGGGGCATATTGGAGCTGCGGTTGCAGCGCTTGACGGGCCTGGAACAGGAGAAAATTCAAGGGGAGCTCGGGGAAGTCGCCGCTCGCATCAGCGAGTTGCTGGACATCATCGCCAGCCGCGTTCGCCGCATGGAAGTTATGCGCGACGAGCTTCTTGTCGTGCGCGCCGAAATCGCCGCGCCGCGCCTGACAGCCATCGTCGATCACGCCGCCGATCAGGACGACGAAAGCCTGATCGAGCCCGGCCAGATGGTGGTCACCATCACCCGCGACGGATTTATCAAGCGCACGCCTCTGGAAACCTATCGCGCGCAAAATCGCGGCGGGCGCGGGCGCATCGCGTCCGGCACGCGTGGGGACGACATCGTCGCCCGCAGCTTCAACGCGCACACCCACCAATGGGTCCTGTTTTTTTCGAGCGGGGGCAAAGCATTCCGCGAAAAAGTGTGGCGCTTGCCGGAAGCAGCCCCCACCGCAAAAGGCCGCGCGCTGATCAACCTGCTGCCCGAACTGGGCGCGGACAAGGTGACGACCGTGCTGCCTTTGCCGCAGGATGAGACCTTGTGGGAGAGCCTGCATCTGGTGTTCGCAACGTCCAGCGGGAACGTGCGACGCAACCGTCTGTCGGATTTCGGCCGCATCCGCACGAACGGGCTAATTGCGATGAAGCTGGATGAAGGCGATCACCTTGTGGGCGTGGCGACGTGCCGTGACGGCGATGACGTGTTCCTGGCAACGCGCCTCGGCCGTTGCATACGTTTCCAGATTTCCGATGAAACGCTGCGCGTTTTCGCCGGCCGAGACAGTTCCGGCGTGCGCGGCATCCGTTTGACCGCGCATGACGAGGTGAACAGCCTGGCGGTGCTCCGCCATGTGGACGCAACCAATGCAGAGCGGGCCGCCTTCCTGCGCACCATCGCAGCCCGTCGCCGCAACGCGGGTTACGAGGAGGAGGCGGCCGAGGTCGCCGCCGAACCGGTGCCGGCCGATATCGAGAATGGCGAGGAGGAGGCGGGCGACCTGAACCTGTCGTTCGACCGCGTGCTGGAGCTGGAGGCCGCGGAGGAGATATTGCTGACGGTGACCGATGGCGGGTTCGGCAAACGATCATCCGCCTACGATTATCGGGTGACCGGCCGCGGCGGCCAGGGCATCACCAACATCATGCTGGCCCCGCGCAACGGGACGGCGGTGGTGGCGACCCTGCCGGTGCGGCGCGGTGACGACGTGATGCTGGTGACCGATGCCGGGCGGCTGATCCGCGTGCCGGCCGACCAGGTGCGCATCACCGCGCGCCAGACCATGGGCGTGACCCTGTTCCGGCTCAGCGACGGCGAGCGGGTGACGAGCATCTTCCCGGTTCTGGAAGATGCAACCCCGGCGCCAGACGACACGCGGCCGGACGCGGTCGATCCCGGCGTGCCGGAGCCGGACATTGGTTGAACGATGCGGTGTCTATCCTGGCACGTTCGACCCGGTCACCAACGGCCATCTGGACATCGTGGCGCGGGCCGCGCGGCTGGTTGACCGGCTGGTGGTGGGCGTGGCCGAGAATATCGGCAAGGGGCCGCTCTTCGGGCTGGAGGAGCGGGTGGAATTGGTGCGCGAGGAATGCGCCGCCATCGCGTATCGCGCCGGCACGCCGATCGAGGTGGTCAGTTTTTCCACGCTGCTGATCAGTTTTGCCCGCTCGGTAGGGGCCACCATGCTGATCCGCGGCCTGCGCGCAGTCTCGGATTTTGACTACGAGTTGCAGATGGCGGGCATGAACTACCGGCTGGACCCGGACGTGGAAACCGTGTTCCTGATGGCCAGCGAACACCACCAATTTATCTCCTCCCGTTTCGTGAAGGAGATTGCACGGCTGGGCGGTGACGTCTCCAGTTTCGTGCCGGCGTTAACTCTGGCGCGCACGCTGAAGCGTGTCAGAATTCAGGGAGAACACCATGTTTAGACGGACGATGCTGGCGGTTTTTTTGGCCGGCGGCGCGGCAGCCCTCGCGCGCGCGCAAGATGTGTCACCGGCCGAGCCGCCCAAGCTCGACCCGAACAACACGGTGTATCTGGACCTGACCACCGGTCGCGTGGTTATCCGCCTGCGCCCCGATCTCGCCCCCAAGCATGTCGAGCGCGTCAAGCAATTATGCCGTGACGGGTTTTATGACGGTACGCCGTGGCATCGCGTCATCGAAGGTTTCATGGCGCAAGGCGGCGACCCCACCGGCACCGGCGAGGGCGGCAGCAAATACCCCAACCTGCCGGCCGAGTTCAGCAACACCGCCCACTTCCTGCGCGGCACGGTGGGCGCGGCGCGCAGCCAGGACCCGGACAGCGCCAACAGCCAGTTCTTCATCATGTTCGCGCCCGGCCCCAGCCTGGACGGCAACTACACTATTTGGGGCAACGTGGTCTCTGGCATGGAGAACGTGGACAAGATCAAGCGCGGCAGCCCGGATGATAACGGGAAGGTGGATCACCCCGACCACATCGTGCACATGCGCCTCATGGCCGACGTGAAGTAGCCGCTGTCCGGCCAGACCAACAATACAGGAACACGCATGTCCGACGATGCTGAAAATACGCTTTATCTCGATCTGAAGTCGGGCCGCGTCACGATAAAACTTCGTCCTGACCTGGCGCCCAAGCATGTGGAGCGCGTCAAGATGCTGGCGCGTGAGGGGTTTTATGACGGCACGCCGTTCCATCGCGTGATCGAGGGGTTCATGGCGCAGGGCGGCGACCCGACCGGCACCGGCACCAGCGGCAGCAAGTATGGCAACCTGCCGGCCGAGTTCAGCCGCACCGAAAAGTTCGTGCGCGGCACGGTGGGCGCGGCCCGTACCGGCGACCCGAACAGTGCCAACAGCCAGTTCTACGTGATGTTCGCGCCCGCGCCGCATCTGGACGGCCAGTACACGATCTGGGGTCAGGTGACCGACGGCATGGAGCACATCGATCAGATCAAGCGCGGCAGCGGCGGGGGCGGTACGGTGCGCGACCCGGACCGCATCATCAAGGCGGAACTAGGGGCCTCATAGCCAGAGGGTTGACCTGTGGCGCGCCGTGCCCTTTTAGGGGCGGTCAGGGGAGCCTGTAGCTCAGTCGGTAGAGCACGAGACTTTTAATCTTGGGGTCGTGGGTTCGATTCCCACCGGGCTCACCACGACCGCTTTGCCGTGCAGAGGCCGGCAGTATGGCCGCCAAAATTCAAAGTGCGCGGGCTTTGCTGTTGCCTCCTGTTTCGTGGGCGTGTCACGGTCCGGCCCAGACTGGCGGCGGACATTGTTCGGGTATGCCGCACATCAAAGGGTCGAGCATATGAGCGGCACCGTCACGGGGCATGTCCACCACACGGTGGTGCTGGGCAGCCGTAAATTTGCCGACACGCTGACCGTGACCGGGACTGGCGATATCAGGATATTCACTGCCGGCGCGAACGGCGTGTATCTGGGCGCTTCCTCCGGTCAGGGGAGCCTCACGAACCAGGGCACGATCACCGCCGGGGCCGGCGCCTACGGAATGGCCCAGGGCGGCGCGGGCGGCAACGGCGTGGATTTCGCCGCCGCCGCCAGGTGACCAATTCGGGCACGATCACGGGTGGCGATGGAAGCAATAGCGGCACAGCGGGCACTGGCGGCGCTGGCGGTGCCGGCATTTTGTTGGCGGCTGGGGATACCGTTCACAACAGCGGCACGGTGACGGGCGGCGCAGGCGGTCTTGGCTCCACGTATGGACATACCGGGCCGGGCGGCGCGGGCGGTATTGGGGTTGACCTCGCGGCGGGCGGCACTCTGGTCAATTCCGGTCTGATCAAAGCCGGGGCGGTCGCCTATAGCGATGTCGCAGGCGCGAGCGGGGCAGGCGTTTACGCAAAAGACGGCACTGTCACGAATTCGGGCACCATCCTGGGCGGCGCGTCCGACCTCTACAGCGTCGGTGGCGCAGGTCTCACCCTCGATGGCGGTCATGCCAGCAACACCGGCGTGATCCAAGGTGGCCCGGCCGAATACGGGTATTACGCCGGAAGCCGAGGTGGCGTTGGTGTCAACCTGCTCGCTGGCGCCACGTTGCGCAATAGCGGCAGCATCATGGGCGGAACTGGCCCAGGGAATGGGACGGGCGTCTATCTTGCTGGAAGCAGCACTTTCATAAACTCAGGCTCGGTGAACGGCGGCATATCGCAATATTACGGCTTTCCTGGTGGAGGTGTGGTGATCGCCGGCGCGAGCCGTGTCAGCAACAGCGGTACAATCTCTGGCGATTCCGCGTCGGGTGGCGCGATGGTTGAGAGTGGATCACTGTCCAACACCGGGACCGTCATCGGCGGGACGGGCTTTTCATATTATACTCAGGGTCGCTTCTATGGCGCTGCCGGCGGTACGGGTGTGGCGCTCGTCTCCAACGCTGCCACCGTTACAGATTCCGGCGTCATCCTGGGCGGCGCCGGGGGTGCTAACGATTACCCCGCGGCCGCGACCGACGGAGGAATCGGCGTCAGCCTGTCCGGCGGCAAGTTCGTCGTCTCAAGCGACGGCACTATCATTGGCGGGGCAGGCGGCTACGAAGGCTATGCGTATCCCGGACCCCCTCAAGGTGGTGCAGGGGTCTCCATTACTAATGGAGGCCGCGTCGCCAATGCTGGCTCCATCACCGGTGGGCAGGGTGGCGGAACCAACTACTATGTTGGCGGTGCTGGGGGTGCTGGTGTCTTCATCGATGGCGGAAAACTTACCACCTCCGGCACCATCACCGGCGGTGCCGGTGGTGTCAGCACCATGGGCGATGGTGCAATGGGTGCGGCCGTACAATTCGGTACGCTTGGCGGCACGCTGGTGGTCGATCCCGGCGCGGTGTTCAACGGTGCGGTGTTGGCTACCGGTGCCGCGCAAAGCACGCTAGAACTGGCCGGCACGGCGCCGGGCACGCTGTCCGGCTTCGGCACGAACATCACCGGCTTGACGACGATCAGCGAGGACGCGCACGCAAACTGGGTGCTTGGCGGCGGCATAAGCAGCGGCACGATCGAGCTGGGCGCCTCCGCGTCGCTGACCCTGAGCGGGGCGGTCAACGTGTCGCGCATCGCCTTTTCCGCTGCTGGCGCGGACACTCTGGTGCTTGCCTCGCCAGGCGAGGTTACCACCAACCTGACCGGTTTTGGCCAAAGCGACGCAGTCGATATTAACGGTGTGCGTGCGAATTCGCTCAGCTATTCCGGTGGCAAGCTAACGCTATACGAAAATCATGTGCGCGTGGATGCGCTAGCGATATCCGGTCCCGTCGGCGCAGGGTTCGGCCTTTCCTCTGACGGTCATGGCGGGACGGACATCACGGTAGCAACTCATGCCTTCGCGTCGCCAGCTATAGCCCTGTTACGCACCGTCCAGGCAGATACCGGCCCGATCATACACGGCCTCATCACACATATGCTTCTCTGAGTTCGACCGGAGCTTGACCCGCCTTCTCCCATAGCTCTTTAAATGTGGCGGCGGCCCGAGATGCCGGGCTGTTAGTCCGGGCTGGCATTACCGGCAAAGATGGCTTTGCGCTGTGCAGGCTCGGAAAGGAGTTCGGCCATGGTCATGATGGCAGTGATAGCGGGGGTCATTGTGATGATGCTGGTCGCTGTCTTCTACGATTTCTTCTCGGATTAGGGCGCTGGCGATGCGGTTTTGGCCTAGCGCAATCCTTATCTGCTTGGCAGTTGCTTGGGCGCCGCGGCCGTCCCAAGCGGCTCCCAGAGGTATGATGACGCAGACAACCAGCATATCTTATGGGCCTTCGCCGGCCCAGCAGTTGGATTTCTATCCCGCCCCAGGCACGAGGCCGCATCGGCTGGTCCTGTTTCTGCACGGCGGCAGTTGGACGGGCGGTAACCAGCACCCTGGCGGTCGGCGGCTGGCGGCGACGCTGAACCAGGCCGGCTACAGCCTGGCCAGCGTGGGCTATCGTCTGGTGCCGGAGACGGATGTGGGGGGGGCCGTAACCGATGCGGCGCAAGCTGCGGCTTATCTATTGGGCCATGCCGACCAGTTCGGGCTGGACCCAAACCGTTTCGCCGTCATGGGCCATTCCTCGGGCGCACACATGGCGGCGCTGCTGGGCACTGACCAGAGCTACCTACGACGCGCCGGCGTGGACCCGGCCAAGCTCTACACCGTTATCGCTTTGGACGGTGTGTTCGACGTGGCTGTCAATGTTACGCACTTTCCGTCGGAAACACGGCGCGAGGTGTTCGGAAGCGACCCGGCGCTATGGCATCGCTACTCCCCTGTTGATCATGTGAAAGAGATGGGGGCACATCCCGAGTTCTGCCTGCTGAACGAAGACACCAATCCGCGCTTCGTCGAGCAGGAGCACTTGTTCGAGACGGTGCTCCGCAGCCATGGCGAGAAGGTCAGGACCGAAGTAGCGCCGGGACTGAAGCATGCGCAGCTTATGAGCTTGTTCGAGACGGATCAGCCAATGGCCATGTTCACACTCGCCTGCCTGAATCAGACCGGGTAGCGCCGGGTTTCGTGGTCAGCCGGTGCTTCAGGCGATGACCCGTATCGGCTGAAGGCTGGCAATGACCGTTTCCAGGGTGGTGGCCCGGTGCGCGGCGGTGTGGCCAGCCAGAACGCGGCGCAGTACGGCCTCACCCATGGATCGGCGGCGGCTCTCCGGCCAACGCAAGTAGCCGAGCACGTTTTCGCTTTTGTGCGCGATCGCGATTTCCGTGCCGCTCGTGAAAAGTTCGTCCAGTCCAGGCCACTCGTCCGATATGATGGGAGTGGCGCAGGCGCCGGCTTCGAACAGGCGGACGCTGGGACTGTAACCAGCCTGCGCCATGTCGGCGCGAAGTCACGTTCAGCGTCCAGGCCTGGGCGTTGTAGAATGCCGCGTGGTCGGGAGGCGGCAGATGTTCGATGCGCTCCACATTGTGGGGCCAGTCGATGCTGTCCGGATATTGCGGGCCGGCTACCACGAAACGCAGGTCCGGCGAGGCCCGTGCAGGCTCGAGCAACAGACGCTCCAGCGCCGGCTGTCGGTCCGGGCTATAGGTGCCAAGGTAGCCGAGCGTCCAACGCGGCGCGGGCCGTGGCATGTCGGGGCGGTAGAGCGCGGGATCGACGGCACAGAACAGGGCCACCGCCCGGCGCGCGCGGTAGCGCTGCTCCAGCAGCCGCAATGTCGGGCCGCCGGTGAATGAAAGATAAATATCGTAAAGCGGTATGGTGGACCGCGAGATGTAGGTGGCCTCGCCGCGCGCCAGCATGGCCAGAGTTACCGGCGTGTCGATATCGTAGAAGGCCAGCAGCCTGGCCCAAGGGCGTACCAGCCGGGCGACCGCGACGCCATCGACGACGTAGGATCCGATGATGACCAGGTCGGCGCATTCGATCGCTCGCCGGTGGCGGTGCAGATCGGCTGTCTGATCGTAAAGCACGAGATCGCAGAAATCCGGGTCAGGCAAATCGCGGTGCTGCGCATACCAGGGCCGGTCACATTCCAAAAACAGCGTTGTATGCCCATGGTCGGCGAGCGCCCCTAGCAGGGCGCGGTAGGTGGTCGCATGGCCATTGCCCCAGGAGGAGCTGAGCGACAGGCCGATGACGACGATGCGGCTCATGCCAGCGCCGTCTCGCGGTGGCGTGCAGCTGCCTCGGTCAGCAGCGTGTGCACCTGGGCGGCGCGTTGGGCGTAGGTGTGCTGTGCCAGGCAACGGGCGCGTGCCGCCCGGCCGATGGTTTGGGCGCGCGCGGGGGTGAGGCGGTCCAGGTGCTCGGCCACGTCCTGGCCGTCGCGCGCGACCAGGATTTCCGTGCCGGGCTCGAGGAACTGCTCGATGCCTTCCCAAAAATCGGTGATCAGGCAGGCGCCGGCGCCGGCCGCTTCGAACACGCGGGTGGCCGGTGAAAAACCGACCTCTGCCATGCTGTCGCGCGCCACGTTCAGCACGGCCAGCGAGGAGCAGTTCAGCGCGTTGTGCCGCGCGGTCGGCACGTGGCCGATCCGGCGTACGTTGGGCGGCATCTGCTTGTCGTGCCAGCCATTGCCGCCCAGCAAAAATGCTTTGGACGGCAACTTTTCTGCTGCAGCCAAGAAGAATTCATCCATGCGCGCCTCGCGATCGGGCAGGCGGTTGGCCAGAAAACCGAGATCGGCGGTGAGGTCGGGGTCGCCGGGGACCGGAAAATGTGTCGCTGGATCGAGCGCGTTGTAGATCGGAACGCAGGCGGTGGCACCCAGCGCAGTGTAGGCGTTCACCACCGGCGCCCCACCGCCATATGTCAACACCATATCGAGCTGTCCGAGATTGCGCCTGAGCACATGGTCCGGCTCGGCCTGTAGTATGGCCAGCGTGGCCGGCGCGTCCACGTCCCAAAAAATGCGGAGCGCGTGCGGGCGGGCGTGATGGAGGACGCCACCCAGCAATTCGGTGTCGAATACGCCGACACCGCTGGCCTTGACCACCACATCGGCGTGCGCGGCCCGGGCCAACACGTCCCGCAGACCGGCTTCTGTGGCCGGGTAGACAACAACCTTTGCCCAGTCGGGCGGCTCGATATCGCGGTGCTGCTGGCGCTCGAACGCGTCCGGTTCGAAAAAGATGATGTCGTGGCCGTGCGTAGCCAAGGCCTGCAGCAGGCCGCGATAATAGGTGGCCGCACCGTTCCAGTAGGAGGACAGCAGGGAACTGCCATAGAAGGCAATATGCATCAGGCGGCCACCGCACGGGCACGCAGCGTTTCAACGATGCCGAGCAGCTCGGCGGCGCGAATGGCGCAACTGTGGTGCGCCCGTATGCGCGCCAGCCCGGAAGCGGCGACCGCAGCGGCCAGCGCGTGATCATGCGCCAGCGCGGTCATGTGTGTCTGCATCTCCAAGCCGCTCCGCGCCACCAGGTAGTCGTCCCCCGGCCGGAACAAGCGCTCGCAATCGTCCCAGGGCGCGGTGACGAGCGGGATGCCGCAGGCCAGCGCTTCGAAAACGCGGATGGTGGGAATGCCAGGCAGCAGGGTCGTGTAGGCGCGCCTGGGGACATGCACCGTGAAGCAGCGCCGCGCGAATATTTCGGGCACGCGCGCGTTGGCGATCCAGCCGTGGAACCGCGCCTCATATCGCTTCAGCAGGGCCAGCGCTTCGGGCGGGTATCGAACACCGTGTATGTCGAGCGGTATGTCTGCTTTAAGCGCAGGCGCCAGCAAAAAACTTTCGATCTCCGACGTGCGCTCGCCATCGCCCCAATTGCCGACCCAAACCGCGCCATGCCGTTCGGTTTGCCGTGCGGGCGGGTGGAACAGGGCGGTGTCGGCCGCCTCGTGCCAGATGAACACGCGGCGTCGCCATCCCCAGCGTTCATAGACAAGGGCGAGCGTGGCGCCGAACGCCAGCACGCCGTCATAGTCGGACAGCTCGAAACGGCGGATGGATTCGGGGTCGCTGACGGCACGATGGTGCGTGTCGTGGAACAGCAGGGTGAAGTGGCCGCGCCGCTTCAAGAGCCCGATCTGCTCTATTAATACGGGCTCGTTCCACTCGTGAACGATCACCAGGTCGGCACCGTCCACACAATGGGCGAGATCGTCGGGCAGCGTGCGTGCGTGCGACTGCAACGTCGGAAAATGATGTGCGAAAGCCTGCACCGCCGCCTCACCCTGGTCGGCGGCGAGATTGTGCCTGCTCCAGTTCGTCTCTGCCTCATACGCCACCACGTCGTGGCCCTGGTCCTGGAGCGCGCGCAACACGCCGCGCTGGAAATGTGCGTTGCCGTGGTTCCAGCACGAGACGAGCGAATGCGTGAAATAGACGATGCGCATATGGGGGCTAGTAGGGCATCATTTGATCGAACGGAAGTGTTCGCTCGGGTGGTGAGGCTCGCCAAAAGTATAAGGTAGAGCTTGGTCCGTGAGTCATTGCGAACGGATCATGCTCTAGGCGGCGTGGCGCGATGGCGGCTGCACCCGCTGATGCAGCGCCATGGTGGCCGACACCATCCGCGCCTGCGTGTATGCGCTGGCGCGGGTATAAGCGGCGTGCCCCAGCCGTGCGCGTTCGTCGTCGTTGTGCAACAACACGTTGAGTGCATCCGCCCAGCCATGTGCATCGTGCGGCGCGACGAACAGGGCCGCCTCCGACCATAGCTCGCGGAAAACCGGTGTGTCGGCGAGTGCCAGGGGCGTGCCGAGTTGCGCGGCCTCCAGCACGGCCAGGCCAAACGGCTCATAAATCGCGGGACTGGCGAAGACCGACGCGCGCGCCATCGCTGTTCGCAGCGCAGTCAGAGAAAGAGTGCCGAGCAGGTGCATATGCTCGAAGCGCGCCGGCGTGCCGCCCGGGGCCGTGCAGGGCCCGGCCGCTTGAAATCATGCCCGCCCGCAAGGCAGAAGCTGCACGGTCCAGCACGATCATATTTTTCGACTCGTCCCATAGCCTGCCGGCGGCCAAAATGAATGGGTGCCGCGTATTCTCCGGTTGGGACACGGGTGGTAAGCCGTTGTGGATCACCTCGATCCGCCGCCTTGGGCCGTAGGCGGCGCGGAGTTGCGCGGCGAAGGCATGGCTGGGTGCCACCGCGATATCCGCACGGTCCAGGCCGGCCGAGGTCGCGCGCGCATGCCAGGCGATCTCCGGCGGGCGCGGGCCACCGCGCACCGTGTTCCACCAGCTGGCCATGCAGGAATGGGCCACGGCCACGACGGGCATGGGCCAGGCAAGCGATGCGAGTGCCGGCGCGTGCAGGTGCGCGATGCTGACCCGCATATCCCGCGCAATGGCTATCAGCGAGCGGACTAGGCAGTCGAGCGAGGGGCCATCCGCAAGTGTCCATTCCAGTTCCAACCCCGTATGCAGCAACGTGCATCCGTCCATCGCCGCAATCTCCGACCGACACGCCTCGTCCGGCGCCGGACCGAGAACGGCAAGCGTGCAGTGCTGCCCGCGTTCGGCCAGTCCGCGTGCCAATGCGACGCTGTAGCGCCATACCCCGCCCACCGCGTCAGTGGTGATGAACACGCTCATGACACGAGGCAATCTGCTTCCAGCGCCGCCAAGTCGAGCGGACGGCTATCCTGGATATCGGAGAAGTGCGAGAACTGGTCGAGATAGAAATCCAGCGCGCGTTCCCAGGCATCGTCATCCGGCGCGCCCCACCGCGCATGGTAGTCGGGGCTGCTGGGATATGGGAACATCGGCACCGGATCGTTCGCCCACACTCCGCCCTGCTGCAGGCGCGTGCGCCATGCCTGGACCTGGTCGTCGCAGTCGCTGGTCGTCTCAATAAGGTTGGCTTGCACGAACGGCACGTGACGGCGCGCGAGCAGCAGGCGGTCGGTCAATTCATCCGTGCTCATGCGGCACATCTTGTCGAGTGACGCGCGGCCCTCGACCGTCAGGCTTTCCACGCCGGCCTCGATGGATACGCAGCCCGCGCGCCCCAGCAGCTCGAGCATCGGCGGTTTCCACAAATCGATGCGCGTCTGCATGCCGAATTGCACACCGCGTCCCACAAGCGCCTCGAGCAAAGCGGGCTGCGGCAGGAAGATTTCGTCGATGAAATAGAGGTAGCCCACGCCTTGCGCGCGCAGGGCGTCGATCTCGTCCAGCACGGGGCCGAGATCGCGCTTGCGGTAGCCGTCGCGAAAATCGATTTTTGCGCAGAACGTGCAATGATACGGGCACCCGCGCGAAGCCTCCACCTCCGCGCCGGGGCCGGCGGGCGTGGTGTCGAACCGATGGTGATGGTGGTGGTGCCGCGCCACCCAGGCATCGGGCCAGTGCAGCGCCGCCAGATCGGTGAAGCGCGTGGCCTGCGCGGTGCCGCTCAGACGGAGCGCGCCATCCTGCATCACGGCGGCACCCGGCACGTCCGTGCACGGCCATGAATCGGCAAGCGCGGCCACCGCCTCCTCGCATTCCCCGCGGATCACGACATCCGCGCCAAGCTTTTTCAGCGCGGCGCGCGGCGTGGCCGAGCCGTGCGGACCCACGGCCACGATGCGGCCACCGCGTCCGTCGAGTGCGGTGATCATTTCTCGCGGCACACGCAGTTCGGGTGGCGCGCACCGCCAGAAAAGATAACTGGGCGCGGTCGGTATCACCGTCATTGCCGGGTGGAAATCGGCCACTTCCTGAGCCAGGTCGCGCAGCTTCGTGGCATTCAGGTGCCCGTCCAGCAGCAGCACCTGGTGACCCGCACGCTCCAGCAATACCTTGCAGCCACCGAGTTCGATGGGCAGATGCGGCTCGCGGCAGCCGAAATAGATGCTGCCCTCGAAATGCCAGGGCGGGTTGACCAGCGCCACTTTCACAGCGCGGGTTCCTGCACCGGCGCGTCGGCCCGCAGCGTGGCGCCGAAATGTTCGGCCAGGCGGCGCAGCCCGGCGCGCCAGCCAAGCGCCGGGGCCAGATTCAGGTCGCGCCGAATCGCCTGCGTGTCGGCCACGAAGTAGCGTTGATCCCCAGGGCGCCAGGCGGAGAAGGTGACGTCGATGCG
The DNA here is from genome assembly GCA_963850605.1 of uncultured Alphaproteobacteria bacterium. GTDB lineage: Bacteria > Pseudomonadota > Alphaproteobacteria > Acetobacterales > Acetobacteraceae > BOG-908. The sequence goes on from CAWKLX010000005.1 coordinate 32,027, forward strand.
CGTGCCGAGCATCGCCTCCATGTGTTCGATCAATTGGAGCAGGCTGATGGCGTTGGCCGGGCCGCCGCCAAGGTTGTAGGCACGGCCGGCTATCGTATCGATATCCTGCCAGGCGGCCAGGTATGCCGCCACCGCATCGCCCACGTGCAGAACGTCGCGCACCTGGCGGCCATCGCCATAGATGGTGACCGGCTCGCCGGCTATGGCGCGCAACAGGAAATGGGCAACCCATCCCTGGTCCTCCGTGCCGAACTGGCGTTCGCCGTAGATGCAGCTCATGCGCAGCACGGCCGTGCGCAGGCCGAAACTATGCGCGTAATCGAGCACGTACTGGTCGGCTGTTCCCTTGCTGCAACCATAGGGCGTGTGGAAGCAGAGCGGCCGCGATTCCGAGACGCCATGGGCGCGAATATCGGCACGTGACGGCAGGTACCGGTCGCCGTCGCGGACAAGATCGATGTCGGACAGGTCGCCATAGACCTTGTTGGTGCTGGCGAAGATGAGTGGCGCATCCGGATTGCGGCGCCGCAGCGCGTCCAGCAGCGCCAGCGTGCCACGCGCGTTCACGTCGAAATCGTCCAGCGGCCGCACCATGCTGGTCGTCACCGCGACCTGGCCGGCAAGGTGGAACACCGCCGACGCATCGGCCACGGCCCCTTCCAGCGCCGTCTCGTCGCGCAGATCGGCCAGTTGGAAGCTGATGCGGGTTGGATGACGTTTGGCGAGCCAACGCAGGTTGCGTTCCACGCCCGGCCGGGCCAGCGCGTCGTATAGGCGCACGTCGTGGCCCTGGGCCGCGAGCCGGTCGGCGAGATTGACGCCGATGAAGCCCGCGCCACCGGTGACCAGCACGGGGCGGGTTGCGACCGATTTGGGCAGGCGGCGCGTGAGTGCCAGGGTGCGCTGAAGCTCGTGCACACCGCCGGCGAGCAGCCGTGCCAGCAGATTTTTTCCCCCATGCGCATCATAGAAGCCAGCGCCATGGGCGTGATCCGTATCGGACAAAGCAGCCCAATAGATACGCTCGGCATCCGTGGCCAGCGCGTCCAGCAGAGCCGTCAGCTGTGCGGCGAGCTGGTGGGGTTTGGCCGCGTTGCCGGCTTGCGTGAGCCAAAGCCGGACATGGGGTGCATGCGCACGGGATGCGGCGAGCAGATCCTGCCGCGTTCCATCCGGCACCGTATCGGATGCAGCCGTGATGCCGACTGCATGCGACATCCGCAGCACGCCCGCTTCGCCAAGCCTGGCCAGCATCGCCGGGCTGCCCGCGCCCAGTCCCACAACCACCTTCTTGCCCGCATCGCGCACGACGCCTGCACAGGAGACCAAGTTCGCCAAATCCCAGGGCTGTACCGTCAACTCCACGGCGTCGACATGGCCACCATGCCGGTCGAGCAACCTGCCGATGACATGTGGGTCGATGTCACCGAAGCAGGGCAAGACCTCAGCGACGTCGATCAGCCTGGCAAGTATCGTGTCGAGCGACGAATTCTCCTCGCCCCGGTTCAACACAAGCCGGATATGGCGCAAGCCGAGATGTGTTATCTGATCAATGATGGTGTCGATATCAGCAGATATGGACGATGCATGGACGATCGTCGCCCCAAGCCGGCCTGCATGGTCCTGCTCGATCACGCGACCAGCCCGTGCGTCTCGAGTTCGCGCCGTGCCTCGGCCACGCGATCGACGGCGGTCTGACGGGACACCCAGTCGGCCAGCTCGTCGAAACTGTCTTCGAAACTGCGTCGCGGATGAAAATCCAGCACTTGCCGGGCGCGTGCGATATCGGCGAAGCAATTGCGGATGTCGCCTGTGCGCGCCTTGCCGGTGATGTCGGGCGACAGATCCGCGCGGCCCATGGCGGCGGCGAAACTTGTCGCCACCTCCTCCACGCTCACGCTCTGGCCGCTGCCGATATTGAACACGCCGCCATCCGCCGCCGGCGTGTCGAGTGCGAGCACGAAGGCGCGCGCCACATCCTCCACATGCACGAAATCGCGGCGCTGCGCCCCGTCTTCGAACACCATCGGCCGTTGCCCGTTCAACAGGCGCGATGCGAATATCGCCAGCACGCCGGTGTATGGGTTGGACAGTGCCTGCCCCGCGCCGTACACGTTGAACAGCCGCAGCGCTACCGCCTGCATGCCGTAGGCCGGCGCCACGTTCAGCGTCAGCCGCTCCTGCACGAATTTCGAAATCGCATAGACCGATGCGAGATTGGCCGGCTTTTCCTCCGGCGTGGCAATGGGCGTCAGAACCTCGCCGTTCGGCCCGACCGGGTTCCAGCCCATGTCGCCGGGACGGCGCATGGCATCATCGACGACGGCGCCTGTGGGCGTCACGTAACGCCCCTCGCCATAAATGCTCATGGACGACGCGACCACCACGCGTTCGACGCGGTGCTTGATCAGCGCCTGCAACAACACCGCCGTCCCGTGATCGTTGACCGAAACGTAGCGGTCGATCGCGTACATGCTCTGGCCCACGCCCACTTCGGCCGCCAGGTGAATGAGCTTGTCGCATCCGCCCAGGGCGCGCTCCACCAAGGCGGGATCGCGCACGTCGCCGCGGAAGAACTCGACATGGTCCAGCACGGGGTTGCGCGGCCCGCCGGCCGGGTGAACCTGTTCAATCAGGCTGTCGAGAATGCGGACATGATGGCCGGCAGCCAAAAGCGCGGTGGCAACATAGGTGCCGATGAAACCCGCGCCGCCGGTGATCAATATTGTTTGTGACATCAGCGGCGCGTTCACCCATGTGGTATGTTCATCAAACCGACACTAATCACCTACAAACGTGTCGGGAAAGTAGATGAACGGTCACAGGGTCGTGAGGATCGAGGCAGGCTTGCACGATGGGTGCGGCACCAGATTACCCCGACAGGGTGCCGCTGGCTTCTGAGTGGACGCGGCTCGAAGCTGACTGCGATGCAGTCCTGCCCGCGACACGGACTAGGCCTGGTTGGTGAACACGACCGTTCCGTTCGGTATGGTCATGTTGTCGGGCGCACGCTCCAGCAAACGTGCTTCCACCAGGCCAGGGTCGCGCCACGCACTGTTCGGGCTGGGTTCGCCGGGGATGGTCTGGGTCGCGTCCTGGAAATGGCCGGCCGCCAGCGCCCTCGCCTCCGCCTCGTCGGCGCCATTCACCCAGCACTCTCCCCGGATGCGGCTGGTGCCCCAGGCAGGGTCGGCCAGCCGGGCCAATACCGGGGTCAAATGGTAGATCGGCATGCTCGATACTCCGTCTTGCGGCGCAGGTTACGCCACGGGCGCGGCACGGTTCCGGTCAGTGCCGGTAAAGCCATAGTTCGGCCGCGCCGAGGCAGATGAGCGGCACCAGCATTTGCAGCGGCCGCAGGCGGGCGAAGAACAGCGGCGCCTCCTGTCGCCGTGCCGCCAGCGGATCCATGACCGCAAGGCTGGCATAACCGGCGAGCAGAAAGCCAACGCGCCACGCGGCGACCGGCCACATCAGCGCGAGCGCCGCCAGGACATAAAGCCAGACGGTGGTCACGATTTGCGCCGCCCGCTCGCCGCCGGGCGTGCGAAAGCTGAGGCCGCGCCGTACCCCGGCCAGGAAGGCGAGGATCGCCCCACCCCAATCAACCAGCCAGCCGAGCCAGGCGGCCGACCAGGCCGCCGGCGAAACCCATAGCGCGCCGACCAACAGCACGAACGGCACCATGGCCGCCCCGCCCATCAACAGGCCGAGCACCGGCACGTCGGGCCGCTCCTCGATGGTGAACCGCACCGGCGCTTCAGCGTCCTGCATCGTCCTTCTCCGCCGCTCCGCCCGGACAAACGCGCCGCACATAGACGGTTGCGCGCGCCAGACACGCTCGAACCGCCAGTGGGCCGTCACGTTCCCGCACGACCATTCCAGCGCCAGGAGCAGTCAGGTGGATAGCCACACCCCCAATCGATACGCGATGCAGGATCCGACCACCTCGTATCCGCAGCCCAAATTCCACAAGCAGCCGCAATCCTCGCCCGGCCTGGCCCAGGACGGCCCGGTGGGCCCGTGAGCGGGACCGTATTCGCGACTGGGTGGACGCGCATTGCTGGTCGGACGCTAGGCAGACCTACACGCTGCTGGCAGCGACGGGCAGAGGTTTAGGGCTGTTGCACGAGCAGTTGAATCCGGGTCGGGAGATGCTTGGCAACATGCCGCAAGCGCTTAGCCATCCAGCGTTGATACATGCTGCCATTGCGGTGGGCGGAGAATGAAGGAAGCGGTCCTTTTTTGAAAAAAGGACCAAAAAACTTTGCTCGATTAGGTGGGTGCCTAGTGACCGTAGTTTTTTGCTTCTTTATTCAGAAAGAAGGTTTTCGTCTAAGCTCTGCGCAGCAACATAACGATCAGGATGATCAGGAGGATCGTTCCCAGCCCGATGCCGCCATAACCGTAATGGCCATACTCGGGGCCACCCCAGCCACCGAAGGTTGTGCCGAGCCCGCCGCCGAACAGCAGGATAACGAGGATGATAAGGAGGATCAGGCCCATGTCGTGCAACCCTTGACTTTGTGCAGATGTCACACTGAACGCAGGGAAGCTGGAAAGTTGCCGGATGCGTGAGGTCAGGGTGGTGGGGGTGGCCCGGCAAATACGTCGACGATCACGCGTTGATCGATCTGCCACACATGAGCATGCAAACCTGAGGGCACGCCAATGGCCGCCTGATCCTGCCCGCCGGTCACGGAAAGCATGTGCGCCGGCGGGGGATTGGCGGACGGCATCTGGCCGGCATGGCGAAAGCTGAGCACAAGCAGGTTGCCGATCATTCGCGCGCGATAGGTGATGCCGGCGGGCAAGGTGAACACCACGCGGCTGAAATCACCATGCTCGCCGGCCCGCACCGTCGCCGCGCCAGTGGCGTGCCCCGTTATACCACCCAGGAGGAGGGGCATGGCCAGGCGCCACCCACATTTGCCGGACGTCGTGCCGCAGCCGGACAGTCTGCCCGCATGATCAGAACAGGCCATCGACCTGGCCCTGTTCATCGAGCCGAATGGAGTTGGCGGCCGGCACCCGCGGCAGGCCGGGCATGGTCATGATCTCCCCGCACAGCGCCACGACGAAGCCGGCGCCGGCCGACAGGCGCACGTCGCGCACCGGCAGTATGAAATCGTCCGGTGCGCCGAGCCGGGTGGGGTCAGCGGAAAAGCTGTATTGGGTTTTCGCCATGCAGACCGGCAGGTGACCATGGCCGCGCGCCTGCCAGGCCGCCAGCTTTTTTGCGGCCGCCGGCTCAATGGCCACGTCGCGGGCGCGATAGATGCGGCGCGCGACGGTGCGGATTTTCTCAGCCAGCTGCATATCCGGCGCGTAGAGGGGCTGGAAGCCGGATGGCCCGGCGACAAGGTCGCGCACCACGCTGGCGAGCTCGGCGGCGCCCGAAGCGCCCTCCGCCCAATGCCGGCACAGCACGAGGCGCACGCCCAACGGTGCCAGCGCTTGCCGCGCCGCGTCGATCTCGGCCGCGCCATCGCCATCGAAATGGTTGAGCGCCACGACCACCGGCAGGCCGAAGCCGCGCATGTTTTCCACATGGCGCATCAGGTTCGGTACCCCGGCGCGCACCGCTGCCGCGTCTTGCATGCCGAGATCGCCGCGCGCGACGCCGCCATGCATCTTCAGCGCCCTGATCGTGGCCACGATAACGGCTGCTCGCGGTGCTAGGCCGGCGGACGGGCATTTGATGTCCAGGAATTTCTCGCCACCCAGATCGGCGCCGAATCCGGCCTCAGTGACAACCATGTCGGCCAGCCGCAAGGCCAATTTGGTGGCCACGACGCTGTTGCAGCCATGGGCGATGTTGGCGAACGGGCCGCCATGCACCAGCGCCGGCGTCCCTTCCAGCGTCTGCACCAGGTTGGGGCGCAGCGCATCCCGCAACAGCACCGCCATCGCGCCGGCAGCGTCCAGGTCGGCGGCCGTGATGGTTGAACCGTCGCGGCGGGTGGCCACGATGATGCGGGCGAGGCGGGCCTGCAGGTCGGCCAGGTCGGTGGCCAGGCAGAAGATCGCCATGACCTCGCTGGCGACCGAGATGTCGAACCCATCCTCGCGAAGGGCGCCGTTGCCGCCCAGGCTGGTCACCACCTGGCGCAATGCCCGGTCGTTGAGGTCCACGCAGCGGCGCCAGGTGACGCGCCGCGGGTCGATGCCGAGCGCGTTGCCCCAGTAGATGTGGTTGTCGATCAGGGCGGAAAGCAGGTTGTTGGCGGCGGTGATGGCGTGGAAATCGCCAGTGAAATGCAGGTTGATGTCCTCCATCGGCGCCACCTGCGCGCGCCCGCCGCCTGTGGCCCCACCTTTCATGCCGAAGCACGGTCCCAGCGACGGTTCGCGCAGGCAGACCATGGTGCGGGCACCGGAGGCGGCCAGCGCGTCGCCGAGACCGATGGTGGTCGTGGTCTTCCCCTCGCCGGCGGGCGTGGGGCTGATGCCGGAGACGAGCACCAGCGCACCCTCGTGGCCGGGCAGGGTGGGCAGGATCGCCTCGTTGATCTTCGCTTTGAACCGGCCGTATGGCTCGACGAACGCATCGGCGATGCCGGCGCGGGCGGCGATCTCGGCGATGGGGCGCAGGTGTGTCGCGCGTGCGATCAGCAGGTCGGTGGTCAACGTGGCCTCGCGTGACGATCAGGCCGCGCTTGGTAGAGACAAGTGCAAGTCCAAGGAAGACCGCCGGTGACGCCCGAAGAACTCGCCCGCCTTCATCCAAGGCTCTACCATGTCACCGCGCCCGGCGCTTGGCCGTCTATCGCCCGGTCGGGGCTGCTCTCGGCGGCCAGGCTGGTAGCGCATTTCGACTGCGGCCCTGGCACCCTGGCAGACCGGCGCCCGGCCGAGGTCACGCTGCGTCATTCGGTCCACGGCACCGCCATTCTCAACGACAACGCGCCATTGCACATGCGCAAGCTGGCCTCCTGCCTTGATGACGGCCTGACTGCGCATGATTGGCTGGCGATGCTCAACGACCGGGTGTTCTTCTGGGCCGACGCGCGCGGGACCGAGCGGCTACTTGGCGCGCGGGCGAACCGGGCGCGGGCGCGCGAAGTGCTGGTCTTCGACACGCTCGGCTTGGTGCGCGCGCATGCCGACCAGGTCGAAATCTGCCCCATCAACTCCGGCGCGACGATCCATCGTCCCGCACGGCGCGGGCGGGCCACGTTCGCACCCTTGCTGGCGACGGACTATGCGGCCTGGCGGCGGCGGCGAGGCCTGAGTAGGCCGGATCGCATCGTGGAAGTCGTCGTGCGCGGCGGGGTGCCCGATATCGCTTCACACCGCTGCGACGTCTAGGCGAAACGTCCTCGGCGCCGACGGCAATGGCCCGCTACGGACCAGCCTCGCATCCGGCTTGGCCGCCGCCAGCTCCGCCGCCACGCCGACTTCAGTCGAATAGACCAGTCCACCCCGCCGGTTCAGGGTCACGCGCAACTTGGGGGAAATGGCATGTCCGAAACACTGCATCTGCATCCGATGATCGACGCCGGCCTGAAACCCGCCGCCGAGGGTTTCACCGGCGGCACGCTGGTCTGCCACTGCGCGGACCGGCCGGTCCGTGTGGCGGTACGCAGCCAGGTGCTGTTCAACCATGCCTGCGGCTGCACGAAATGCTGGAAGCCGGAAGGTGCGATGTTCTCGGTGGTGGGCGTGGTGCCCGGGGGCGACGTGGAGGTGCTGGAGAATGGTGACAAGCTCGCCGTGGTGGACCCTTCGGCGCTGATCCAGCGCCACGCCTGCACCGCTTGCCGCGTGCATCTGTATGGGCCCGTTGAGCGCGACCACGCCTTCAAGGGCCTCGATTTCATCCATGTGGAGCTGTCGCACGAGGCGGGCTGGGCACCGCCGGGCTTTGCCGCATTCGTCTCCTCCGTGATCGAAGCCGGGGTAGCGCCGGACAGGATGGATCAGGTGCGCGGGCAGCTCAGGCACGCCGGGCTGGAGACGTATGACTGCCTGTCGCCCGCGCTCATGGATATGCTGGCGACGTTCGCGGCGAAAAAGGCGGGCGTGCTGCCCGCCTAGGATTGCGGAAAGGCAAGGCAAGGCAAGGGCTCTGCCCTTGACCTGGCGGGGCCAGTCGGCCCCAAACCCTTTCTTGGGAGAAAGAATTTTCGCCGGCTTGCCATCGATCGGCCAGGCGGCACCCCCCTGACATGGCGCGCCCGATCCGCTACAGGCTCGCGCAACCGCGCTTGAGCCGTCCTGTCGCGCACCCACCGCAAACCCCGGACACCCATGTCACACGCACCCCGCATCATGCTGGTCGATCCCGCGCATTTTGACGTCAGCTACGTCATCAACCCATGGATGAAGCCCGGTGATTGGGCGGCCGACCCCACGGGTCATGCGGCGCATGCGCGCGCCTGCTTCGAAGGCCTGACCAGCGCGCTGCGCCATGCGGGTGCGTTGCTGGACATCGTGCCGGGCGTGGCCGGCCAGCCGGACATGGTGTTTCCCGCCAACGCGGCGGTGGTGCTCGATCGCCGGGCGATCGTGGCGCGTTTTGCGTGCGCGGAACGCCAGGGCGAGGAACAGCCGTATTTCGATGCGCTGCAAGGGTTCAAAATGGCCGGGCTGCTGGACGAGGTCGCGTTTTTCCCGGAAGAATGTTTCCAGGAAGGGGCGGGCGACGCGATCTGGGATGCCTCGCGTGGATTTTTTTGGGCCGGCTTCGGTCAGCGTTCGATTTTCGCCGCCACACAGGAGCTGGCGAAATTCTTCGGCCAGCGCGTGGTGCCGCTGCAGCTCGCGACCGATCAGTTCTATCACCTCGATACCTGCTTCTGCCCGCTCTCCGGTGGTGAGGTGCTGTTCTACCCGCCTGCGTTCACGGCCGACGCGCTGGCCTGCATCCACGCGCATGTCGCACCCGAACAGCGGCTTGAGGCGAGTGCCGAGGATGCAGCTGCGTTCTGCGTGAATGCGGTCAATATAGGCCGGACCGTGGTAATGGCGCGCGCACCGGCGCATGTGCGCGCTATGCTGAGCGATCGCGGCTATGCGGTGACTGATGTCGATCTGGATCCGTTCATCCTGTCGGGTGGCGGCGCATATTGCATGACGCTCCGGCTGGATCGCAGCACGACATGAAAATACTTAAGGCAAGCAGTCCTTTTTTGCAAAAAAGGACCAAAAAACCTTTATCAGTTTGAGTCCGCGACAGCACTGACAAAGGTTTTTTGCTTCTTTTTTGCAAAAAAGAAGACCTCATAAAGTCGTCCGTAGCAGAAACACCTTGAAGCGGTCGATCAAATATTCCGACAGGCGCGACAGCAGGTTCAGCCCCACCAACCCGTAGAGCGCCGTGCCGATGCCGATCGCCGTTGCCAGCAGCGCGGTGCCGATGCCGCGACTGACTTCGGCCGGATCGGACACGCCACCTGCGGCGAGCGCGGTAAACGTTTGCATGATGCCGAGAATGGTACCCAGCAAGCCCAATAGCGGGGCGGCGGTCACGATCGTATCGAGCACCCACAGGCGCGCATTGATGCGCTGCTCGACGCGCAGGAAGAGCGCGTTCGACAAATCGTCCACCCGCGCGCGGGCGACCTGCTCGTGCCGCTGAAAATCGATATAGTCGCGCACCGAACAGGTGACGACGTCGCCGGCGGTCAGATGGGCGGCGTGGTGCACCGGGTCGAAGCCGGCGGCGTTGATGGCGGCGCGCACGCGCCAGGTGCGGCGGGCCAGATGGCCAAGATAAAGCAGGCGCTCGATAACCACGAATGTCAGCAAGGCTAGGCAGACATAGAGCGCGTCGAAAGTGAGCGCGTGCAGCCGGTCGTAATTCACGGAAAACTCCTGCGTTTCGGTGTGCGGCTACAGATCATCGCTGCCGCCGGCGGGCGCGAAGGCCACCGGTACGCTGAAGGCGTGGGTGGCCGCATTCGGATAGACGTCGTCCGGAATGGGCGGGTAATGGCCACCCGACACAATCGCGACCGCCTGCTGGTCCAGCATCGCCGAGCCGGAGGAACGGATGACGTGCACACCCGACACGGCACCCGTGCGCGAGAGCAAGAAACCGATATCGGCTTCGCCGCTGGGATGGCTGAGGCGGTAGGCGGCCCCGCCTGGGGGCACGGTGTTGCGCGACACCAGGCTGTGCAGCCGGCCGATATAGGCAGCCTCGGCACTGTGGTTTTCCGGCGCCTGCTGGGCACGGCGGGCGGGCGCCTCGGTCGGCGGGCGATCAACCGGCGGCGGTGGCGCCTCCTGCTGGACCACGCGCGGCGGGTGCGGACGGGGCGGCCGCACGATGTGGCGCGGACGGGGCGGGGGTGGCGGGGGCAGCGGGCTGGGTGCCACCTGTGGCGGGGGAGGCGGCGGCTCCGGCTCGGGCGGGGGCGCGGGCTGGGGCGGGGGAGGCGGCGGTTCCTCCACGACAGACAGCGTGACCTGCGTGGGTTCCGGCGCCTCGGGCTGCACCGCGGGACGGCTGGGTGGGCGGAGGATGAGCAGGGCGATCAGCGCGGCGGTCAGGAGTGCAGCGGCCGCGTCGGATATCGCTCTGGCGGGGTCGCGCCGCGTCGAGTTGGAGATCATTGCCGTTTAGTAATGATCGACGCCGCCTGCACGTCGGCCGCCTTCAACGCATCCATCACGCCCACCAGCGACTGAACCTGCGACCCCTGATCACCGGCTATGATGACGGCGAGTTTTGTGCCGTCCTTCTGCATGTCGCGCAGGTGGCCAGGCAGGTCGGCCAGGGTGACGGGGGCGGCGTCCAGAAAATACTGGGCGTCCTTGCTGATGGTTATGGTGACGCGGTGTGGCTCGTGCACGGGATCTGGCGCCGCCGATTTCGGCAGCGCCACCTTCAGGCCGAGCGCCGGCAACACGTTCGTGCTGATCAGCACGAAGAAGACCAGCAGAAACATCATCACGTCGATCATCGGGATGATCTCGATGCGTGCCCGCCGGCGTCGGCGTGACGGCCAGTTGCGCATCGGCCGGCGCTACTTGGCCGTGGGATCGAGGAACAGCAGTTTCACCGTGCCAGGCTTATAATTGTAGTGGATGCGGCCGCCTTCCGGCGCGGGCTGCGTGGCGGCCAGGTCCGCTGTGACCAGGAACACGCGGCCGTTCGACGGATCGACCGCCATGGTGCGCGCGCCGGGCGGCGTTTGCACATTGCCGAGGGCGGTGAGCTTGCCACCATCTTCGTGGAACACAGAAAGCGTACCGTCGGAATTGGAGCTGTAGACCAGGTGGCGGACAGGGTCGAAACCGGCGGCATCCGTGCCATGGCCGATTGGTAATGTTTGCAGCACGTGGCCGGTGTCCGCGTCCACGACTTGCAGCCTTGTGTTCTCGCAGCTGGTGAACAGGCGACGGCTTTTCGGGTCCATCGCCAACCCGTGCGGCGAGAGGCAGTCCGGCACGGCGTAGCGCGCTGTGACACGGCCGGCCTGCATGTCAACCGCGGCGATTTCACGCGTGCTGGCGATGTTGATGTAGAGATGACCGGCGGTATCGGCCGCAGCGAATTCGGGTGAGCCGCCGAGTTTAATGTTAGCGTGCACGGTTCGGCTGGCGGTGTCGATCAGGGTGGCGCTCTCGCCATCGCCGTTGAGCACAACGAGGGTTTTGCCGGACGGATCGACAATCGCGCCATCCGCGTCGAGTTGCGCCGGCAAAGTCGTGACCGCCTTGAAGGTCTTTGGATCGTGGGCGGTGACGTTTGCCGTTTTGCCGTTCACGGCCCAGATGGCGCCGTCGGCTGCAACCGCCTGTCCGTGTGCGCCGTTCACTTCCGCCAGCTTGCCGAGGACTGCGCCGGTGGCAGCGTCGATCACGTCGGTGTGGTCGCTATGGGCAACGAAGACTCGGTGCGATGCTGCGTCGAAGGTGACATAATCCCACTTGTCCGGCGCGCCGAGCGGCACCGTCTTGCTGATCGTGTAAGAGGGTGCGGCCGCACCGGTGAGGAGTGCGGCAGCAAGCAAGATGGAACGGCGCATATAGGTTGTCCTATGATGAAAAGTTTTTGCTTCTTTTTCAAAAAGAAGCGCTTGCCTACTTCGTTTGAAACAGCGGCGACATCGTCATCACCTCCGCCGCGTGCCGCAGGTGGGTGTCAATACCGAACGCGTCCTCCACCGTGCGCAGCAGCGAATAGTGGTTATATGGCGTAGGATCCTGCAGCCCGCGCGGCCCGTGGTTGGCGATGACGATGGTGGCAATGCGGCCGCCGCCGAAATTGGCCAGGCTGCCGGGTTCGTACGCGCAGCAGCCGGTGGGATCGCCGGGGTAGATGTGGTGGCTGGCTTCGTCGAAGGTGATGACGACGGCCGTGTTGCCCTGGGTCCAGACGGGGCTGTGCAGGATGCGGTCCACAAGTGCCCCGGCGTAGGCGTCACCACGAGCGATGCGGCCCTGCTCGTTCTCCTTTGTGCAATCTGCTGGCACGTTTTCACCTTTCACGCCGTGCATTTCGTTGCATTGGTTGGGCACGATATGGGCGAAGTTGGGCATGCTGCCGGAGGCGAGGTCGGCGTCGAGCTGGTGGAAGTCGACGATGTGCCGCGCGCGTTGCGGGTCGGACTGGCCGGAGGCAAACGCGTTGAAGCCGTTATGCTTGGAGGCGTAGAGGGCGATCGGCATGTGCGCCGGGTTGCCCGCCAGCGGCCATACGACGTCTTTGGCGCCGGGCGCGGGCAGGCTTTCGTAATAGCCTTTCCAGGTCAGGTTTTTCGCCGTCAGCTGGTCGGCCAGGCTGGGTTGCGTAATCGTGTGATCGACGAAGCCCGGCGTGTCGGAATCCTTGCAGACGGCGTCGTGCTGGTGCGGCTTGCAGAAATACGCGTCGTCATCGTGAATACCGAACGTATCGCCGCCGAGCATGGCGACGTAGTTGCCTTCGCTCGGATGGACGACGCCGTAGTATTGCGTGGCCAGGCCGTACTGGTGGGCCAGCGCGGTCAGACGCGGCGTGAACGGTTTTTCGACGATATCGGCCAGGCCCTGGTTTTCCTCCACGATAACGAAAATGTGGTCGTAACGCGGCATTGGCGGACGAGCGGGTGAGTCGGCTGCATGGGCGAGCGGCGCTGCAAAGGTCGCGAGAACAAAGAGCTTAGTAGGTGACACGGATACCGCCTTGCACGTCGATGCCATAAAACTCCCGCTGGATGGGGCGGGAAGTTGAGGCCGTCTCAGTGTATTTCAGAGTCTGGTCTGTCAAGTTGTGCGAGTCGAAATAGAGCTGGATGTTCCTTGTCACTTGGTAGGCGGTGCCCAGGTCCAGGCGGAAGCGCTGTTGGACATAGACGTCGGTCTGCTTGGAGCCGCCCAGCGAGTAGAGGTCCTTCGAGACGTAGTTGGCGGCGAGCCGGAAGGTGATCGGGTCTTTTTCGTAAAACACGGATGCGTTGAAGTTCCACGGCGACGTTTGCGGCTGCTGCAGCGTCTCGGCCACGCCATTGCGAATGATCTGGGCGGAAGATTGATTGTAGGTGAAGTTGCTGTCAATGCCGAAGCCATCGAGAGGGGAGGGCAGGAATAGGAACTGCTGCGTATATTCGGCCTCTAAGCCATATACGCGCGAAGAGCCGGAGTTCTGGTAGGTCGTGACAGGCACGACGGTGCCGATCAGCGAGGCGGGAATACCGAGGGCTGCGCCGACACCCACCGGTAGGGCGGCGCTGCCATACACGGCATTAAGTGTATTCTGAAAAATAAATGTATTGAATTCCTTGTCAAATCCGCCAGCTGAAATTTTGCCACCGCGCGGCAGGTAGTATTCCCAGAACAAGTCGAACGCGTCGGCATATTCGGGGCTGAGGTTCGGGTTTCCGATATTCACGCTTGGCCCGGCCGCGTTGAAACTAGCCCCCGGCGAGATCTGTTGGAACCCGGGTCGGCCAATGGCGGTGGAATATACCGCGCGCACGTCCATTGCCGGCGTCACATCGTACTTCAGCTGGACGCTCGGGAAATAACTGCTGTAGGCGTGAGAAAAACTGACGAAATTCGTTTGGCCGGGCGCTTGCTCATACACGCCGAACGTCGACTCCAACCGCATACCGAGGAGCCAACTGAGCTTGCCGCGCGAACCCTGATATTGGGCGTAACCGGCATACACATTTTCGGTGTCATGCTGGAAAGCCGTGGGGTCGTAGCCGGTGCCTTGCGTTCCCACAAAACGATTGACGGAGGCGGCGTTGATCGACGGGCCGATATTGTAGAAGCCGTTGTAGAACACCAATGACGGACCACTGGTGTAATCGGCCAGCGTGCCGGGCAGGTTCACGGTGGGACTGTTGGAGTTCTGCACGATGCGGTCGCGCAGGCGGATCACCGCGCCGAATTTCACCTGGTCGTCCGCTGTCAGTAACTGGAATGGAATGGTGACGTTGGCAGCACCGCTGTATTCGCGGTCGCGAGCGCTGCTGGGTGAGTCGGAGTTGGTGCCGCCGCTGTAGATCGACTGGTTCAGCAAGTTCGTGCCGTCCAGCGTCTGATATTGAAAGTGAGCCGAGTTGCTAAGATTGTTGTAGGCAACGGGGATGAGGCCGGTCGCAAAGCGAGCGCCGTAAGCGGTAGGAAACTTGTCGGTTCCTTCTGAATATGCGCCATGGTAGTCGATCTTGATGCTATCGTAGAGCACATCGCGCCCACCCACCTCGAGGATCTGGTTTCGAAGTTCCTCCTCCGTGTCGGTGTTCGTCCGGGACGCGACTGCGCCGAACGTTGTCTGCACGCCATTGACAAGAACGGTCCCCACGGGCGCCTGGAACGTATGGTGTGTCGGGTCACCCGCATAGAAATACGGCGCACCGAGATTGTAAGCGGAGTCCAGCCCGCTGAAATTCAGAAAGTCTTTCTCCGCATGCTCATTATATCCGGCAATGGCATAGCGGATGAAAAAATGGTCCGTGTCATTGGGATCGAAGTCGAACTCGCCGCCATGGTCGAAACGCCGCCGGTTATAGAGATAGTGGCGCAGGTTGATACCCGATAGCAGCTTGTCCGGTGCAGCCGGCTGGTTATCCGAATAACTCGGCTCGAAATCATCCACGCCGCGATAATCATTGTGCTGCGACGTTGTGAGCAGGAAGGTGAACGGCTTTGGGTTCGACAAAAATCCGCTGCCGGAGACCGGATGGTCGAACGGACCCTGGCCGGTCTGGATGCCGAAGCTGGCACTGGCGGTGATGCCGTAATCGAGGATCTGCGTATCGCGCAGCGTCTCCAAACCCAGCCCGGCGGTCGCCGACAGATATGGCTGGCCGTCCGGCTTGGGGCGGCGGGGCAGCAGGTTGACCAGCCCGCCCAAACCCTCGGCATCATCTTCCGGCCGCAGCGTTTCGCTCACCTCGATGCCGCCGACCAGGCCGGCGGGCAGCACGTCGTAGGCGACAGCGCGGCCGCCGCCGGTCGGCGACGACAGGTTGCTGGGCAGGATGCGCACGCCGTCGAATGTCGTGGCGTTCAGGTCGGCGTCCAGGCCGCGAATGTCGATGAACCGTCCTTCGCCGGAATCGGTCTCCAGCGAGATGCCTGGCAGCCGGGAGAGCGCCTGCGCGATGCTGACATCGGGCAGTTTCTCTATCTCGCTTTGCGGCTGCACGATGATCTTGTTGATCGCGCGGTGCTCGGCCGCCTTGGCCTGCGCGCGCGTGCCGGTTCCGCTGGGTTTCACGTTCAGGCCGCCAGACTGCGTGTCGTCCTCGCCCCGCGCCGTGACGCGGCCGATATCGGTGGGGGCGCCGGCGTCTGGCTGAGCTATCGCCGGGCTCACCGCCGCCAACAGCCAAACCGCAACACCGCCGCGCAGACATGCCCGATGGTTCATCACAGCACTCCCCGAAAACTGGGTTGCGCTCTAATTTGGCAACGTTACAACCGAACGTCAGAAAGATGACGGTTCTGGGTCTGTGGTGAGGCAGCCACAAGGCCAGTTGAAGTGTGGGCCCTGGCGTTCATTTTAGCGGGAAATGACCGGCGGCCTGATGCGCGCCACGGTTGGGATGCGCGCCGGCCGCTCCGTCCGACGACGCGGGTGCATACGGGGCAGCGCCGGCGAAAGCGGACGCGGAACAAGCGCCTGTCGAAGGCCAGACCGTCCGCGCAGCCGACGCGGCCGCGTGGTGGCGAGTAACTGCCAGATCTCGGTGACGAGTTGATCACCCGATCGATCGTGCCCGGCGCCTGGTGGGCGGCCAGGTCCAGCATGCCGCCGCGTTACGGATCGCCGGCGCTGTCGCGACCAAGTCAAACCGCAACGGCCGCCAGGGCCAGCGAGCGCGTGCGAAACCTTGGGCGCGGTTGCGGGGTTGGACTGAAAGGAGTACCGCCCGCCCGTCATGGACGCCATTTCCGAGCACATGCTGCCCAGGCTGGGCCTGGCCACCCTGGATATCGGCTCCGAGGTCACGCGAGCGCAGCGTCACCGCATGGCCTGGGCCGACATCGCCGACGGTGTCCGGCTGTGGCGGCTGGGCGCGACCTTGGGGTGGCTGGACATCAAGCTGAAATACCGCGGCTCACTGCTGGGCCCGTTCTGGCTGACCATCTCAACCGCCATCATGGTCGGCGCCATGGGCGGGCTGTACAGCGTGCTGTTCCATATGGACCTGCACACCTACTTGCCTTTCCTGGCGCTGTCCCTGGTGATGTGGAATTCCATGGGCGGGCTGGTCGGCGACGCCTGCTTCACCTTCACCCAGGCCGAGGGCACCATCCGGTCCGTGCGCATGCCGTATTTCGTGCACGCCATGCGGGTGGTCGTGCGCACGGCGATTTCGCTGCTGCACAATGTCCCGGTGATTGTCGGCGTGTTCATCATCTTCGGCATCTGGCCGGGCCTGGTCGCGACGCAGAGCCTGGCCGGCCTGGGGCTGTGGATGTGCGACGCCGTGGCCGCCTGCTTCCTGCTCGGCGCACTTTGCGCACGGTTCCGTGACATACCGCCCATCGTCGGCAGCGTGATGCAGATCGCCTTCTTCGTCACCCCCATCGTGTGGCGGCCGGAGCAGTTGGGCGCGGCCGGCTGGTGGCTGCCGCTGAACCCGTTCGACGCGCTGCTGGAGGTGGTGCGCGCCCCGCTGCTGGGGCACCCAGCCTCCTTGCAGGTGTGGGAACTGGCGCTGGCCGACAGTGCCGCGTTCTGCGGCCTCGCCTGGCTGATATTCGCGCATGTGCGCGCCCGCATCGCCTACTGGATGTAGCCCTCGATGGCCCGCATCCGCGTCGAGGGCGTGTCGCTCGACTTCCCCCTGTATCATGGCAGCGCCCGCAGCCTGAAGAAGACCGTGTTCGCCGCCGCCTCCGGCAGGCTGGGCGAAGACAAGCGGCAGCGCGTGGTGGTTGAAGCGCTGCGCGACATCGACATCGAGCTGCGCAGCGGCGACCGGTTGGGCCTGGTCGGCACCAACGGCGCCGGCAAGACCACGCTGCTGCGCACTATGGCGGGGATCTACGAGCCGGGCGTGGGGCGGGTCAGGGTGGAGGGCGTGCTCAACGCCCTGCTCGACCCGCAATTGGGCATGAACATCGACCTGACCGGCCGCGAGAACATCATGCTGCGCGGCCTGTATAACGGGTTTTCGAAGCGGCAGATCGCGCTCCTGGAACAGGACGTGCAGGATTTTGCTGAACTTGGCGAGTTCCTGGACCTGCCCGTCCGCTTCTACAGCTCCGGCATGGTGATCCGCCTGGGGTTCGCGCTGGCCACCTCCATCCGGCCGGAAGTCCTGCTCATGGACGAGTGGTTCCTCGCCGGCGACGCCAACTTCATCGCCAAGGCGCGGGCGCGGCTGGAAATGGTGGTGCGCGGCGCGGAGATCCTGGTGCTGTCGACCCATCTGCCGGCGGCGGTGCTGGAATGGTGCACCCGGGTCATCTGGATGGACCACGGGCGCGTGCGCATGGACGGCCCAGCCGCCCACGTGATGCAATGTTACCACGCCGGTACGGACGCGACCCCGGCCGAACTGGCACAGGCGGCCCATTTGCCGGATTTCGCGCCCGTCGGGGTGGACGAGGCGACCTCGGCGGGTTGACGCCGCGAGGCCGTTTGCCCATACACGGCGCTTCCCGGTGGAGCGATGGCTCCGCCGCGCACCGTGTTTCGAGGTTTTGAACAATGTCGCGCCGCTGTCAGATGACGGGCAAAGGTGTGCTGAGCGGTAACAACGTCAGCCACGCCAATAACAAGACCCGCCGCCGCTACCTGCCGAACCTGCAGGAAACCTCGCTGCTGTCGGACGCGCTGGGCACCCAGGTGAGCGTGCGGGTCAGCACGCGCGCGCTGCGCACGATCGAGCATAATGGCGGGCTGGATGCGTTCCTGACCACCACGCCCAATCGCGACCTGCCGGAAGCGGCCCAGGCAATCAAGCGCCGCATCCTGCGCGCCACGGCCAAGCGCGCCGCCGCCGCCGCGCTCTGACGGTCCGCGACCCTACTGGGTCGCGCCGTTAACCGTTTGCTGTCTCCCCCGTGGTTCACTGGTCCGCATGGGGTCTTTGGAGTGGAGCGCCGCGCTGCTCTGCCTGGCTGCCGCGGCGTCCGCGGCCTGGGTGCTGGAACATGTGCGTCTGGTCCGCGCCCTGCGCCAGGCGGACGCGGCTTTCGCCATGCAGGACGGCACAGTGCGGCTGTTGCGCCTGTCGGCCGGTGACCAGCGCAATGTCGCCTTGACCCTGTTCGGGCACGCCCAGGCCGCCAGCCCGCCCGATCAGGCGCTCATCGCCCTGGCCCGACGCCTGCTCGACATGTCTGCGAATTTGGCCGCACAGACCGAGGCGCCGGACATCCGGCGCATCCTGGCCGAGGAGGATACGGCGCTGACCCCCGCGCTGGAATTTGCCGTCGCGCAGGTGGCCGCCCATCTTGGCCCCAGCCGCCGCGCCTGGCGCGTCGATCCGACGCTGCACGCCATCCGCCTGCTGGCCGACCGTCGCGCGCTCAACCAAGTGCTGGTCCACGTGCTGTTCGCCGCCGCCGCCAGCACCCGCGACGGAGACTGGATCGAACTCTCGGCCGAGCCCGGCGCCGCCGAATGGTCGCTGACCGTGCAGGATGAAGGGATAGGAATTCCCGTGGCCGAGGGCGACCGCCATCCTGAGGAAAGCCGCGGCATCGGCCTCCGCCTCACTCTAGCCCGCAGCCTGATGCAGGCGCATGGCGGCAGCCTGATCGTCACGTCCACCGAAGGCGTCGGCACAAGGGTGCGGCTGGGCTTCCCGAACGCGCGCGTTCGGGCGACGAGCGAGAGGGAGGCGGCATTTTCCTAAAGCATGATCCGTCTGCATTGGCTCACGGACCAAGCTGTGGCTTATTGTTTTGGCCAGAGTCTTTCTCCGACCAAGCGGTTCCGTTCGATCGGATAATGCTCGAGCAGAATGGCGCCCGTCGTGCATCGGAAAGGGGCGAGAGCACCGCATGCCGGTCACACGCCGCATCGCCTGGATCAGAACGGGCGTTCCCGTCCCACCTCCCCCGGCCATCGCAGCTCCTCAAACCGCCGGAAACACTCCCTCAAACGCGAAACTGCCGATGGGATTGCGTCCGTTGGGCTGCTCCATTGCCTGGAACGTCTCCGGCAGAATGGCCCTGTCCCCACGCTTGCCGATGGCGATCGCTGCCTCCACTCGATATTCGTCGGGAATATTCAGTTCGGTCGCGGCCCGCTTCATATCGAACCCTACCATGCCGTGCGCATGCCACCCCAACGCCGTCGCCTGCAACGCCAAGTTCTGCCACGCGGCCCCGGCATCGTACGAATGGCTGTAGCTCTCCATCTCCTCTCCCCGCGGCGCCATCGTGAGCTTGGAAGCCATCACGATCAGCACCGCCGCATTTTTCGCCCAGCCCGGGTTACCGCCCATCAGCAAGCCGAACAGCTTCTCCCACCCCGGCGTGTCGCGATGTGCATACACAAACCGCCAGGGCTGCGAGTTGTAGCTGCTGGGTGCCCAGCGCGCCGCCTCAAAGATCGTCATCAGCGTCGCCTCGTCCATCGGCTGCCCGGTGAAGGCGCGCGGCGACCAGCGCTCCAGAAACAGGGGCAGGATGGGATGGTCGGCAGTGCGGCCCTCAAAACTAGTCATCCATCGTCCTCGGTGCTGCGTGGCCGGGCGTGGTATCACGGGATCACCGCGACGTAAAAAGCACGGCCTGCCTCGCGCATCTTGTGCGGCGCGGGCCGGGAATGCCTACATATAGCACAAGCCGTATGGCCGGCGAGTCGGATGGGACAGGGTAGAGCATGGACGGTATGGTCGGTCGCGACATGGAATTGGCTCTGCTCGACGGGGTCGTGCAGATGCGTGGCCGCCACCAGGTCCGTGTGGACCGCACGCGCGACTCCCTCCTCACCGATTTCGGCCGCGCCACGCTGGACGACCGCTATCTGCTGCCCGGCGAAAGCTACCAGGACCTGTTCGCCCGCGTCGCCAGCTACTACGGCGACGACCAGGCCCACGCCCAGCGCCTTTACGACTACATCAGCCGGCTATGGCTTATGCCGGCCACCCCGGTGCTGTCCAACGGGGGTACCGAGCGCGGCTTGCCGATTTCCTGTTTCCTCAACGAGGCCTCCGACAGCCTGGACGGCATCGTCGGCCTGTGGAACGAGAACGTCTGGCTGGCCAGCAAGGGCGGCGGCATAGGCAGCTATTGGGGCAATTTGCGCTCTATCGGCGAGAAGGTCGGCCAGAACGGCAAGACCAGCGGTGTCATCCCGTTCATCCGCGTGATGGATTCGCTGACGCTGGCCATCAGCCAGGGCTCGCTCAGGCGCGGCTCGGCGGCGGTGTACCTGCCCGTCTGCCACCCGGAAATCGAAGAGTTCATCGAGATCAGGCGCCCCACCGGCGGGGACCCCAACCGCAAGGCGCCCAATCTGCACCACGGCATTCTCGTCCCCGATGATTTCATGCGCGCGGTCGAGACAGATGGCATGTGGTCGTTACGCTCACCAAAGGACCAGTCGATCGTCCGGCAGATCTCCGCCCGCTCGCTATGGATACGTATCCTGATCGCGCGCGTGGAGACGGGCGAGCCTTACCTCGTCTTCTCCGATCACGTGAACAACGCCCGCCCCGACCATCACAAGTTCGCGGGGCTGGAGGTCAAGACGTCGAATTTGTGCAGCGAGATCACGTTGCCCACCGGACTCGACCAGTACGGCAAACAGCGTACGGCAGTGTGCTGCCTCTCCTCGGTCAACCTGGAGACTTGGTTCGACTGGAAGGACCACCCGCTGTTCATCGAGGACACGATGCGTTTCCTCGACAACGTGCTGGAGGATTTCATCAAGCGCGCCCCCTCCGACATGGAGCGCGCTAAATATGCGGCTTCCCGCGAACGCTCGGTCGGCTTGGGCGTCATGGGCTTCCACTCGTTTCTGCAATCGCAGAATGTGCCGTTCGAAAGCGTCATTGCCAAAGTCTGGAACACGCGAATGCACAGGTATATCCGCGAACAGGCCGACGCTGCCTCCCGCCTGCTCGCCGAAGAACGCGGCGCGTGCCCCGATGCGGCGGATTACGGCGTAATGGAGAGGTTTTCCAACAAGATGGCGATAGCCCCCACCGCCAGCATATCGGTCATTGCGGGTAACGCTTCACCGGGCATTGAGCCGATCGCCGCCAATGTTTTTTTACAGAAAACCCTGTCCGGTAGTTTCACTGTGCGCAACCGTCATCTGCAACAGCTGCTGGAAGCGCGCGGGATGGATAATGAGGATGTGTGGTCGTCCATTACCTTGCGCTCCGGCAGCGTGCAGCATCTCGATTTTCTGACCGAGCAGGAGCGTGCCGTGTACAAGACTGCGTTCGAGCTCGACCAACGCTGGATCATCGAGCACGCCGCCGACCGCACGCCCTTCGTATGCCAGAGCCAATCGGTAAACGTGTTCTTGCCGGCGAACGTGCACAAGCGCGACCTCCATGAAATTCATATGCTGGCCTGGAAGCGCGGATTGAAGTCGCTGTATTACTGTCGGTCGTTGTCCATTCAGCGCGCAGACACGGTCAGCGACATGCCGAAAAGCTCGCTGATCGACATGGGGCCGGCAAATGACGTGCTGCCATTGCCGGTCGCGACGGCGCCGGCGGCCAATTACGAGGAGTGTTTGAGCTGCCAGTAGCGTGGCCGGACACCCCCGCTCAATAGCTGGACACGTCGTGGTTCGGCTAACGTCTGCCAGACTTTCTGTCGTCGTGGCGCGGTAGTCGCTGGAGCGGGAGGGACGCCGTTTTGCCGGCGAGCGCTAGTATCGTGCACGGCAGTTCACCTCGGTGAGACCGCGAACCATCCGGCGCGCAAGTTATCCGGCCAAGAGCAGGCGGTTGGGCGGAGATGCTTTGATTGTCATGACGTTGGCGATGCTGTCTGAGGAGCACGGGCGGCCGAAGAAGTAGCCTTGTACCTGGCTGCACCCCGTGCGCCGCAGCAACTCGGCCTGGGCGTGCGTCTCCACACCTTCGCCGGTGGTGCACATCCCTAGGCTGCCGGCCATGCCGACAATGGCCTGTATTATGGCGAGCGCGTTGTCGGTAACGCCAAGGTCGCGGATGAAAGACTGGTCGATTTTGACTTTATCGAAGGGAAATGACCGCAGATAGCTCAAGGACGAGTAGCCGGTTCCGAAATCGTCCAGTGCTATGTGAATGCCGCGCGAGCGCAGCGCATACAGGCAAGTCAGTGTGGTGTCCAAGGCATCCAGGAACACTGACTCGGTGATCTCCAACTCCAGGCGCGTGGCCGGCAGCCCGGTGTCAGCTAGAACGGTGTCGATCAGGTCGAGCAGGCCAGGGTCGCGGAATTGTAGCGGGGACAGGTTGACGGCAACGCGGGACTTGCCGGCCCAGCCTGCCGCCTGCTCGCAGGCCCGGCGCAGCACCCAGGCGCCGAGCGGATAAATCAGGCCCGCCTCCTCCGCGGCCGGGATGAACTCGGCAGGCGACACCCGGCCACGAACCGGATGGGTCCATCGGGCCAGCGCTTCTGCCCCGATAACGTCGCCCGAGCCGATGTCTACGATCGGCTGGAAATCGAGGGTCAGCTCGTCATGATCGATGGCGTAGCGCAAATCGGCTTGCAGCCTGTGTTTCTCTTGCGCACGAATGGCCATTTCGGGTTTGAAGAAGCACCAGGTGCCACGACCTGCGGTCTTGGAATGATAGAGGGCCAGGTCAGCGGTTCGGAGCAAATCGTCGGGGAACAGGCCAGCGCATTCGGAGGCGATACCGATACTGACGCCCACGGTCAGGGAAGACCCCCCGACCTGGAAGGGATCGGCCACACGCTCGATGAGGCGCTGGGCAAGCAGGGAGGCGGCCTCCGCATCTGCGCCGGCTTGCAAGACGGCGAACTCGTCGCCGCCCAGCCGGGCCACCACGTCGCCTTCGCGCACGCTGGTCCGTAGCCGCCCGGCGACTGCGGCCAGCAGCGCGTCCCCGGTGCTGTGCCCGAACGTGTCGTTAACGGCTTTAAACCCATCCAGATCGAGGCACAGGACGGCAAACCGGGTCGGCTGGGCGCAGGCTTGGGCGAGTGCCTCCTGAAAGAGGGTGCGGTTCGGCAGATCAGTGAGGCTGTCATAACGGGCGAGGTAGGCGATGCGCTCATCCGACCTGTGGGCGGCGGTAATGTCCGACCCGACACCGCGAAACCCTTGGAAACCGCCATAGCTGTCGAGCACGGGCTTTCCCGAGACCATGAGCCAATGGAGCTGGCCTTCAAGGGCGATAACGATCTGCATGTCGCGAAAGGGCACCCGGTCGGCAAGGCAGGCCAGGACCTTGGCCGTGTCCCGCCCCTCTTGGCCGGCCTCGCACGAACCACCCTTGATCCAGCCCAAAATGGAGCCACCCTCAAGCACTGCGGGCGGGCAGCCCATAATCTGGGCGAGACGTTCGGAGACGCGATGCAATCGCAAATCTGCATCGGCTTCCCACAAGAAGTCCAAGGCATTTTCTTCGAATTCGCGGAGAAGAAGGCCGATGACTTCGCCCTGTTCTTCGCTGCGTGATCTCGTTGAGAACGCGTTGCGCGAAGTCGATACTTTGGCTCCAAACAACACCACTGGTCATAGCACAGAAGATGATCAAGGTCAGGGCGTGCTGGAGGCTGATCGACTGATGCAGTAGCGGCATCGGTAGCAGCACGCCCAAGGTTATCAGCGCGGCGAACGAGAGGGCAGCCGGCAATAAGGGGGCGAGCATAACGCTGGCCGAAATCAAACCCGCGCCGACATAGATCAGCAACTGCCGCTGATCTGGCGTGGCGACCGGCATCAGCATGACGGGCATAGTGGACCAGGTGACAGCGATGAGCAGTGTGAACGCGATACGCACGCGCCGCGTCCGTGCTGTGGCCACCTTATGGCCTGCGGCAAGCCACCGCCTTGCGCCGAAGATTGCCAGACCGTGAAGAATTGTGAGCGTTAGGAACAGACTGATCAGGTAGGTCTGCGACGCCACATTCCAGAATGTGATCACGATGATTGCGGAGGTGACCAGCGAACACGCAGCCATGGTCGGAGTCCATCGCGCGATGGCAGTGATTTGCTGACCCCGCAGCCGGTCGGGCGCCAATTGGCTGCCCTGTGACCTTGCCGCGAGAGGTGATATGGCGTTCATCGGTTTCTCGAAGTGTTCAGGCAGGCTCCCACAGGGACATGACGAAATCGTAAATGCGGTGGGCGCCCATGTTGGCGCCATCGGCGGTGTGGTTCTGCCGATACAGCGTGATGAGCTGGTTTCGCGGATATCTCAAGGAGACCGCCGCCATGAAGGTTTTCTCAGCCGAGCGCCGTCGAGGTGATCGGTCCGACGGTCGGCGTTGATCGCCACGCCGGGGACGGTCTCCGGCGGCGCAGTTTGGAACGATGCTAAACCAGCATGCAGCTTCAGAAAGCGCCGTTTGGTTCTAACTCATGACAGCGCAGCTGAGAGCAGCATGGTTATCAAAGTCGGCGCGTGACGTTCCCATCTTTCGACGGAAGACCGTCAATTCTCCCCGGTGTTCGACCACAAATAGGTGACGTCGCCGCGCGGTGTGGTGGGTGGCAGCACGATCATCCCGTGCTCCGGCGGCAAGATAGCGCCGGTCGAAGCGCGGTAGCGATCAGCGTCCGAGGGAACGGGCGCGTCCAGCAACGGACCCGCATTCGCCTCGCGTTCCGCTACGCCCGAATTGTAGCCACCGACAAACACAAACTGTCCGTTGATCACGGTGCGGGTGCCCAGACGGGCATACCCTGACCCGGCGCGTCCATGCAGACCGCTAAAACTCTGCCGGCCAGCCGTAATATGGACCTGTGGCGCAGGTGCCACGAACACGCTGTGCGCCGTGGCGTTTGTCACTACGAACGAACCCCCACATACAGCCAACGAAAGCGCCAGGACCCGACGAGACATCATGGGGACGTATCCTATACCATTTCGCAAACGATACAGATAAACAGCCCCCGCCGCAAGATCCGGCGCAGTGCGGACGATGCGATCTATCTAAGCCGCCGCGTCCGCTTTCTTTTCGTGACGCTTGCGTTCGTTCGGATCGAGGTATTTCTTCCGAATACGCACGGCGCTCGGCGTCACCTCGACCAGCTCGTCATCCTCGATATACGCGATCGACTGTTCCAGGTTGAGGCGGCGCGGTGGGATCAGCAGCATCGCCTCGTCCTTGCCGGCGGCGCGGATGTTGGTGAGCTTCTTCTCCTTGATCGGGTTGATGTCGAGATCGCTCTCCCGCGAGTGCTCGCCCAAAATCATGCCGACATAGACGGCCTCGCCAGGATTGACGAACAGAGTGCCTCGCTCCTGCAGATACCAAAGCGCATATTGCACGGCGTTGCCGTTCTCCGAGCTGATCAGCGACCCGTTGCGCCGCCCCTCGATCGGCCCCGCCCAGGGACGATAGCCGGCGAAGAGCCGGTTCATGATGCCGGTGCCGCGCGTGTCGGTCAGAAACTCGCCGTGATAGCCGATCAGCCCTCGGCTCGGCATGATGAAGGTCAGCCGGACCTTGCCGCCGCCTGACGGGCGCATGTCCTGCATCTGGCCTTTTCTGCGGCTCAGCTTTTCCACCACCGCGCCCGAATACGGCTCGTCCACATCCACGAGTACCTCTTCATACGGCTCCTCACGCTCACCCGTTTCCGGATTTTGCTGGGTCAGCACGCGCGGACGGCCGATCGACAATTCAAAACCTTCACGGCGCATCGTCTCGATCAGCACGCCCAGCTGCAACTCGCCGCGGCCGGCAACTTCGAACGCTTCGCTCTCCTGGCTTTCGGTAACCCGGATAGCGACGTTGCCCTCTGCCTCACGCAGCAGCCGGTCGCGTATCTGGCGCGACGTGACCTTCTTGCCTTCCTTGCCGCCCAAGGGACCGTCGTTGACGCGGAATGTCATGGCGAGCGTCGGCGGATCGACCGGGATCGCGTGCAGCGGCTCTGTCAGCTCCGGCGCACCGATGCTGTCGGGGATGGTGGCGTCAGTCAGCCCGGCCACGGCCACGATGTCGCCGGCCTCGGCCTCCTCGACCGTCACCCGGTCCAAGCCGCGGAACCCCAGCAGCTTGGTCAGCCGCGCACTCTCGACGACGGAGCCGTCCTGCCGCAGCACGCGCACTGGCATGTTCAGCCGCGCCCGCCCCTGCTCGATACGGCCGGTCAGCACGCGCCCGAGGAAATTGTCGTATTCGAGGATGGACGCGACCATGGCGAACGGCGCCTCCGCATCCAGCGCCGGCGCCTTCACATGACTCAGCACCAGGTTGAACAGTGCCGAAAGATCCTTTCGCGCGCCCTCCAGCTCGGCATCGGCCCATCCCTGGCGGCCGGACGCGTACAGCATCGGGAAATCCAGCTGCTCGTCAGTGGCGCCCAAGGCGGCAAAAAGATCGAAAACCTCGGTGTGCACCTCGTCTGGGCGTGCATCCTGTCGATCGATCTTGTTGACCACGACAATCGGTTTGAGGCCGCGTTGCAGCGCTTTGCCGACCACGAATTTGGTCTGGGGCAGCACGCCCTCGGCGGCATCGACCAGCACGATGGCGCCATCCACCATGTTGAGGATGCGCTCCACCTCGCCGCCGAAATCGGCGTGGCCGGGCGTATCGACAATGTTGATGCGCGTGTCGTGCCACACCACGCTGGCGCATTTGGCCAGGATGGTGATGCCACGCTCCTTTTCCAAATCGTTGCGGTCCAGCGCGCGTTCGACCACCGCCTGGTGTTCGCGATACGCGCCCGACTGCTTCAGCAGCTGATCGACCAGGGTTGTCTTGCCATGGTCGACATGGGCGATAATGGCGACGTTGCGTATGTCCATGGGGCGCGCACTTTACCAGTAGGGTCAGTGGCTCATGCGAAAAGGGCCTGACCGGACGGTCAGACCCCTATGCGAGCCGAGTTGCCCGGTAGATAGTCGCTGGGCTTCGCAGATGCGAGCGAAAAAGCCGTGACGCCGAAGCCGGCATGGCAGGGCTGCATCGCGCCTCGCCCGCCGGCGTCAACTAATTCGCACTGCCAGCCCCGGCCGGAGCGCCGGCCAGCGCCGTGTGAATGGCGGACCGGGCGCCGGCTATGTCACCCGCGCCCAACGCCTTGCGGGCTTGGTTGACCTGAATGATCTCCGGGCCTTGCGCTGGCTGGTTGGCTTGGTCGACCGGGGTGCTGCGGTCCAGCAGCCTTGTCTCGGCCATCTCCAGCGCCTGTTGCGCCTGGCCCGTCTGGTGGATGGGCCAGCGCCCGGTCGGCGTCCCGAAGATAGTTCCAAGGTCCCGCATTCATGCCGCCTGGCGGAGCAGGAAGGTGCGGTGCGATGGCGGAGTGACTGTCTGCCTCGCTGATATTGCTGGCGGTGGACGAGGCCGGGCCGCTCTCGCCTGTGCCCGGCTCATGGGCAAAGGTCTGGCCATCGGAATCGGCCACCCGCTTGACCGCCCGATGATGGACGGGCTTTGTCGGGGCAGCCCGGCTGGTTGCGGCCGGCGCGTCCACGGCGGTGCCGGCGTCCGAAGGCGCGCCTGGCTCCGATGACGCGGTTTGGGCCAGTGCGGGCGAGCAGGCGAGGCCAAATAGCGTGACCGACGCGAGCAAGATGTTGCGCATAAGCACTCCTCCAAAATGATCGATCGGCGGCGCTGGACCGCGCGCCTGGCGTGGCGCCGCGCCGGGCGGTTCATGCGCGACATAACGGCTGCGGCGCAGCCAGGTTGCGCGCGGGCAGGGCAGCGCGGTTCAGGCGAACCCTGTTTGCGATCGGCCGAGTCAGCACGCCTTGCACCCGTCCCGGCCTGCCGTTAGACAGGCCCGCCCGGCTCGCCCGACGGCCTGTCCTTTGGGGGATAGTTTAGCGGTAGAACTTCCGACTCTCGACTCGGAAAGCCTTGGTTCGAATCCAGGTCCCCCAGCCATTCGCCCCGCAACCCCCTGAATCCATGAACTGATCGGACGCCTTCACCGGTTGCGGCGGTCTTTGTTGTACAGAGGTGTAGGCCAGGGGCCCCAAGCCACGCTGGGAACGCGGCCTTGGGCACGTCCGTGGACCATCTCTATCGCCGCCAATCCGTCCACTGTTGAGAGACGATCGCGACCGGGACGGAAGGCCGTAGAACGGCAGCAGCGTGCGGGAAGCCGGATCGCCATACACCGTCAAGCCACGGGCCTGCCACCAGGCGGCCCAGGCGCCCTGACGCGATGCCAGCACCGCACGGCAGCCCGGTCGCCGGGACGCGGCGAGCGGAGCCCCAGCATCGGGGGCGGGATCGGCGCCGGGCGTGTCGGAACCGGCGAAGCTGCGGTGTGCGGCCCCGAAACATGTTAGCCGGTATGCAATCTGCGGCCATGCAGATATCGGTGTGGCGTCATTTCTGGCACAGCATGCCGTGGGAAAGCCGGCTGACGGCAACCTCGTCCAGGCTGGTGACCACCAGATCGGCACCGGCCGCCCACAGGCCAGCCGCGTCGTCGTGCCGGGCCACGCCAATGGCCGTCATCCCGCCTGCCCGCGCGGCTACAATGCCGGCCGGCGCATCCTCCACCACGAAGCAATGGGCAGGTGCCGTCTTCAACTCGAACGCGGCCAGCAGAAAGATATCGGGCGCCGGCTTGCCGCGGGCCAGATCGCGGCCGCACACATTGGCATTGAACGTCTCTAGCAGCATGTGGTCCGGGCCGTCATGGATCAGCTGCATCATCGGGTTCGCGTTCTTCGATGACGATGCCGCCGCCACCGGCCAACCCAGCGCCCGAATTGCATCCAGGAAATGCAGCGCATCCGGGTAGGCGGTCACGCACCCCGCCTTGATCAGATCTTCGAGGCGGGCCTGCTTGCGATCGGCATAGAGTTCCGCCTGCTCTTCGGCGTGCGGCACATCCAACGCCTGCAACGCGGCGCGAGCGCCATCCAATCGCGGGCGGCCCGCGACGCGGGCCTGGTAGATCGCCGTGGTAAAGCGGGTCGGGTCGGCCAGGCCGGTCAACGCCTCGCGCCAGGCGCGTTCGTGCGGTGAGGCCAGCAGCACGCCGTCCACATCGAAGATACCGGCCGTGAGCGCCAGGCGGGTCGTGCGCGCGGTCCGCGCCTGCTCCAGCCTGGCGGCGTGCATACTGGGTGGTATCACGATCGTGCCGCGCCCTTTCAGAAGGGCGGTGGTTTGGGGCGGCCCCCTGGGCACGTCCGGCTGGGCGAGCTTCCGAGATGAGGTGTCCTGCAAGAAACTCATGGTCCTGCCTTTCGATCCTGGCCATGTTCGGTCGTCTCGCCGGGATGAGGCAGGCTCGGAATCTACGCAGGCGCCCCCGTGCTGGCGGTCTCGCCGGCCGCGAGTTCAATGACCTCCGCGGTAATCTCCTCCTGGCGCACAAGCCGCTCTCGCGCCTGCAAGTCTGCCAATTGGCGGGTGACTTGGCTGCGCGCGGCAGACATCGCCTGCATGCGGGCCTCGTTCTCGGCCGCGAACGCGTGCAGCGCCGCACGGCACAGCAAAGCGTGCATGTAGTCCGCCGTCAGCGCACGGATCAGCGCGCCGGGCGCCAGGTCGAGCAACGGTGCCGCGCCGCTTGGCGGACGCGGAAAGGCGGCGGGATCGAAGGGAAACAGAAGATGGTGTTCCACCGTCGTCGGATGACCGGGATGCCACTGGGTATAGATGATGTCGAGCCGGTCCATGCGCTTGCTGGCGATGCTGGCGTAGACCGCGGTCGCCACGCGATCGGCAAGTTGCGGAATGCCTGGCGCATGCGCGGGCATCGGTGCTGTCCAGCCGGGCTTCACACCACGTTCGGCAATCGCCATCAGGCCGCGCGTGCCGATCAGGAACAGCTCGGATGTGCATAAGGCCGGACCGGCCGCATCCAGCACACGCTCGCTGAAGGCACCGGCAAACCCTTGTTCGGCACAGAACAAGATCAAAGCTGCATGCGCCGGCGCGCGCGCACGGCCGGGTCGCGCGGCCGGCGCGAGTGACAGCACGCGTCCGATCGCAGCGGCGATCGTTGCCGCATACGTGTCCACCCCCGCAAGCTGCGCGCGGGCCTGCTGCGCCCGTGCGGCGGCGATGCCGCGCATGGCGTTGACGACCGCGCCGAGCTGGCGCACGCCGTCGATCCGCGCGCCGATATCGGCCAGGCGCTCGGTCATAAAGGCAAGCGGTTCTTTTTTGAAAAAAAGAACCAAAAAGCTTTTCCGTCGCTGTCGCGGTCGTGTGGAAAGGCCCGCGATAGCACTGACAAAAGTTCTTTGCTTCTTTCTTTCAAGAAAGAAGGCTTTGTTTCGCAAGTTGCTCGACCGCACTGCGCAACCTTTTCTGGTGCTCGTCCGACAACGTGCCGGAAGTCTGGATCTCCGCCACGGCGTCGGCAGCACCTGCGTCGATCGCGGCACCC
Organism: uncultured Alphaproteobacteria bacterium; assembly: GCA_963850605.1. Lineage (GTDB taxonomy): Bacteria > Pseudomonadota > Alphaproteobacteria > Acetobacterales > Acetobacteraceae > BOG-908. Next base: position 62,901 of record CAWKLX010000005.1, read on the forward strand.
AGGCGTGCGCGGAACGCGGCCACGTCCGGCACGGTCAACGCGTCCAGAAAGCCGGATTGCACGGCCAGCACCAGGGCCACCTGCTCAGCCAGGCGGAGAGGCGCGTGCTGCGGCTGATTGAGGATGGCACGGATGCGCACACCGCGCGTGAGCTGCTGGCGCACGCGCGTATCCGGCATGCCGCCGAACCGGGTGAACGATTCCAGCTCCAGGAACTGCGCATAATCCAGGCGCAGCGTGTCCGCGGTGCTGCGCAGGGCCGGCGCCATCGTCTTGCCCCCCACCCGGCTCACGCTGGTGCCCACGTCCACCGCCGGCTTCTGTCCTTGATAGAACAGTTTGGAATCGAGCACGATCTGGCCGTCGGTGATCGAGATCAGGTTGGTCGGAATATAGGCGCTGAGATTGCCCGCATCCGTCTCCGCGATCGGCAACGCGGTCAGCGATCCGCCGCCTTTCGCCTTGGACAGTTTGGACGCCCGCTCCAGCAGCCGCGCATGCACGTAGAACACGTCGCCCGGATAGGCCTCGCGGCCCGGCGACTGGCGGGTCAGCAACGCAATCTCGCGATGCGTGGCGGCATGTTTGGTCAGATCGTCGATCACCACCAGCGCGTGGCGCCCGCGATCGCGAAAATACTCGGCCATCGTTACGCCGGCGAATGGCGCGATCCATTGCAGGCCAGGCGGGCTCGCCGCACCCGCCACCACGATCATGCATCGGTCCGCGGCGCCCCCGGCGAAGATCGCGTCCATCGCCCGGCGCACGCTGGAGGTCTTCTGGCCAATGGCGATGTAGATGCTGACGATGTCGCTGGTCTTCTGGTTGATGATCGTATCGATCCCGATCGTGGTCTTGCCGATGGCGCGGTCCCCGATGATCAGTTCGCGCTGGCCGCGGCCCAGCGCGAATAGTGTGTCCACCACCGCAAGTCCCGTCTGCACCGGCTGCACCACCAGGTCGCGATCCACGATAGCGGGTGCCGGACGCTCGATCGGCTCGTGGCTGTCGGCCGTGATCGGGCCCTTGCCGTCCAGCGGCCGGCCGAGCGGATCGACCACGCGGCCGAGCAGGCCTTCGCCGACCGGCACGCGCACTACATCACCGGTGCCGCGCACGATGGCGCCGGCCGCCACATCATCCACGCCGTCCAGCAGCACGCAGCCGACGCGGTCCTGCGAGAGCGACTGCACGAAGCCGGATTGGCCGCCGCCGAACCGCACCAGCTCGTCCAGCCTCACATGCGGCAGGCCGGAGACGAGGGCGATGCCGTCGCCAACCTCCTCGACCCGGCCGACTTCTTCCACGCGCGGACTGAGGGATTTGGCATGGACGCGCGCCTGCATGTCGTGGAGCCAGTCGCCGGAGCGCGCGCCGAGATCATCCGGCATGGGCGAGCTCCGCCGCGATGGTGGCAAGGTCAGCCTGCCAGCTATTGCCGACCGTCAAATGCGGCGCATGCAGCTCCAAGCCGGCGATGATCGCGGGATCCACCCGGAACGCCAAATTCGGGTGGGCTCCGAATGCTTTTCCGATCAGCGCTGCCGCGGCCGCCTGTTCTTCAGGGCTGAGCGCGGTGGCGCTGACCGCGTCGATCGCGCTGCCCTCCGCCGCCAAGCTTTGCCGCGTGGCTTGCGGTAGCGCGGCGATGGCGGCCAGCAGCCAGTCGAGGAAGGCGGCGCGCACGGCTGGCCCCTCCAGTCGCGCCGCAAGATGACGTGCGATATCGACCGCCAGCAAGCTGGCGTGCTCCGCCCAGCGTTTTTCGGCTGCCTGCCGGTCCGCCTCGATCTGATCGTGAGCGGCCTTCACCAGGCCTGCAGCGTGGGCCTTGGCCTGCTCCAGCAGCGCCGCCCGGGTGCGGTCGGCCTCCGTATGGGATGCCGCCAAGATGGCGTCATGCTCGGCGGCGAGCTTCGCTCTGGTCGCCGCGATATCGGCTTGCGCGCTGGCCGCCTCGGCCTTCTGCTTGGCAGCATCGTCCACAATCTGTTGTGCCGCTTGCTGCCGCTTGGCGATGATGGCTGCGATCGGCGCCCAGAAGAAATGCCGCAGAACGAGCATCAGCACCAGCACATTGACGGCCTGGAAGCCGAGCGTCCACCAGTCGATTTTCACGGCCGATTTATTTGAGCAGCGGGTTGGCGAACAGCAGAAGCAAGGCAACAACAAGACAGTAGATCGCCATCGTTTCGATCATCGCCAATCCCACAAACAAGGTCCGTGAAATCGTGCTGGCCGATTTAGGTTGCCGCGCGATGGCGTCCATCGCGGCCGCAACCGCGCGCCCCTCCGCCAGAGCGGGACCGATGGCGCCAAACGAGACCGCGAGGGCGGCGGAGACGATGCTGCAGGCAGCAAGCCAATTCATGGTCATGTCCCTTTCCGGGGTGCAGACGCGGGCAAGTCGGTGCCGGCGGCGCCGGAGATGAACACCATTGCCAAAATCGCAAAGATATAGGCCTGCACAGCCCCCGTCAGAAGATCGAGCGCCATCAGCGGAATCGGCACGAACAGGCCGGCCAGCGAGAGCACGATGCTGATCATGAACACACCGCTCATCACATTGCCGAACAGGCGCACGAACAGCGAGAAGATGCGCGTGAGACTCTCGAGAAAATTCAGTGGGATCATCAGTGCTACCGGCGTGGCGAACGTGGAGAGATAGCCGCGCACGCCGCCGGCGCGGATGCCGAACCAGATCACCGCCAGAAACACCAGCAACGCCAGGGCCGCATCGGTTTCCAGATGCGCCGTTGGCGGCTCGATCCCCGGTACCAGCGTGCACCAGTTGGCGACGAAGATGAACACGAACAACGACCCGATGAAGGCGCGGTACGGCGCAGGTTCGGTGCGCATGGTGTCTCGTATCTGCGCGTCCACCGTCGCCACGATCAGTTCGAATGCAGCCTGCGTGCGGGACGGCGCCAGGCGCAAATGCCGCGTCGCCAGCAGGGCGCCCAACGTCAGCACCACGATGATCGCCCAGGTAACGAGCACGGACTGGGTGATGCCCACGCCGGCCACATGGAAGACGGCGATGCTGGCCAGCGGGGATCTCACGATGCCACGCGCCCGCGGCGGAGCACGGCAGTACGCCCGGCGAGGATGCCAAGCGCGGTCATCAGGAGCGGCAGCGCGCCGGTGCGGCTGGCGAGGTAGAGCATCAGCGTCAGCGCGGCCACGCGGAAGATGATCAGTGCCGCGACACCGAAGGTGAGGCCGGCATAGACGAGCCCTCGCGCCGTCCACTGGACGGAGGTGAAATAGAGCAGGCCTGCCGCGACACCCAGGGCGAGGAAGGCTATTTGGGTCATAGGCAAGCAGTCCTTTTTTGAAAAAAAGGACCAAAAAACTTTTGTCTCTGGCGGGTGCGCGATGCTGAAACGGCACGCTTCAAACGACGGCGACAGCCCTCGCAAAAGCTTTCTGCTTCTTTTTCTCGAAAAAGAAGACCTTCCTTCACGCCCGCTGCATCCAACGCCACGCGCAATACAAACCCACCACCGCACCCAGCATCAACAACGGTGCCGTGTAGAACAGGCCGGAATGAAACACCCGGTCCAGCCACCGCCCCGTGAACACCCCGGCCAGAATAGGGGTCACGATCATCCAGCCCAGCACGCCGATCTGCGCCAGCCGCGCCGTCACCGCAGGCTCGGCCGAAGCGTTCCAGGCCCGGTCGCGGCCGGCCTCCAGCCGCACGCGCTGCAGCACCGGGTCTTGCTCGGCGGGATCCTGCCCTGTCATCCGGAGCTGGCGATATTGAGGTGGCTGACGATGTGGCGAATGGCGCGCAATTGCAGCCGCACGCTTTCGAAACGCTCGCTGCGCTCCGCCTCCGCATCCGCATGAAACCGCGCGAGCACGGTCTGCGCGAGCGTGGCCAGATCCCGGCCGATCGTGGCCGCGCGCGTCGCGATGGCGATATCCGTTCCACCCGTCACCGTGAATACGCCGCCCTGGACCGCGCAGAATTGCCGCGTGCCATCTCCCGCTGTCCAGCGCACTATGGTTGTCGACAGGCTGGTCAGGAAATCGGCGTGGTGCGGCAAGATACCGAAACTGCCCGATGTATCGGCCGCGCGCAGGGCGGCCACACCGGTCTGGTCGATCACCACGGCCAAAGGTGTCACGATGCGCAGCCTCATGCGGCCTTCGCCAGCTTGGCGGCGCGCGCTTCCTTGTCGCGCGCTTCGCCCAAAGTGCCGACCATGTAGAGCGAGCTTTCGGCCCAGTCATCGGCCTCCCCGTCCAGAATGGCGGCGCAACCGGCCAACGTATCCTCGCGCGAGACGCTGCGGCCCGGCGTGCCGGTGAACGCCTCCGTCACCATGAAGGGCTGACTGAGGAAGCGCTGCAGCCGCCGCGCCCGCTTGACGGTCAGACGATCTGCCGCGCCGAGCTCCTCCACGCCGAGCAAGGCGATGATATCCTGCAAATCCTTCAGCTTCGCGAGCGCTTCTCGGACGCGCTCGGCGAGCGCGTAGTGTTTCTCGCCCACCACCAAAGGATCCAGCAGCACCGAGGACGATGCCAGCGGATCGATCGCCGGATAGAATGCCTGTGCCGCGAGTTCGCGCGACAGCATCACCATGCTGTCCATGTGGCTCGAAATGGCGGTCACCGCCGGATCGGTGAAATCATCCGCCGGCACATAAACCGCCTGGATGGCGGTGACCGCCGCGCCGGATACGGAGGCGATACGCTCCTCCAGCAGCGCCACCTCGGTGGCCAAGGTCGGCTGGTAGCCAACGCGGGACGGCAGGCGACCCAGCAGGCTGGACAACTCGCTGCCGGCCTGGACGAAACGAAAAACGTTGTCCATCAGCAGCAGCACGTTCTGGTGCTTCTGGTCGCGGAAATATTCCGCGATCGTCAGCGCCGTCAGCGGCACCCGCCAACGTGCCCCGGGCGGCTCGTTCATCTGGCCGTACACGAGCACGGTGCGCGCCAGCACGCCCGATGTCGCCATGTCGGTCAGCAATTCGTGGCCTTCGCGGGAGCGTTCGCCCACCCCGGCAAACACCGAAATACCCTTGTATTTCTCGACCATGGCGTGGATCAGCTCCATCACCAGCACGGTTTTGCCCACGCCCGCGCCGCCGAACATGGCCGCCTTGCCGCCCTGCGCCAGCGGCGCCAGCAGATCGATCACCTTGATGCCGGTCTCATAGACCACCGTGCTCGAGCGCTCGTCGCGCAAGGCGGGCGGGGCTGCGTGGATGGACCGGCGCGGCGTGTCCTGCGGCAAGGCGGCGCCGCGATCCTGGATGCTGCCGATCACATCCAGCAGGCGCCCCAGCACGGCCTCGCCCACCGGCACGCTGACCGGCTGGCCGGTGGGATGCACCGCGACGCCACGCGCCAGGCCGGCTGTCGCCTGCAACGCGATGCCGCGTATGGTGACCGGGTCCTGGTGGCTGTGCACCTCCAGCACCAGCGCCTCCGGGCGGTCCCACGCGACCGTCAGCGCGGTGTTCACCTCCGGCAGCGCGCCTTGTGAAAAATGCACATCGACCACGGCGCCACGCACGGCGATCACCCTGCCCGCCTGCGGAGTCTGTGCCGCTGGCTCTGTCATGTCCGAGACTGCAATGGGCCGCCGGGCAGGACATTCCAGAGCAGGATGGCGGCGATGTCCGGATGGCCGGGGCGGCACCCCAGAACCGCCAGCGCAGCCGGACCAAGGCAGAAATGGGCGCCCGCCGCCACCGGCAGCCCGATCCAGCGCACGGCCAGCACGCTGGCGAATTCGCCATGGGTGAACACGGCCACGTCACCGGGCGACGCATGGCACCGTGCCACCACCCGGTCCGCCCGCAGGCCCACCTGCGCCGGCGTCTCCCCGCCCGGGCAGCCATCGACGAACACATTCCACCCGGTGCGTCCCAGCGCGATCTCGGCCGAGCGCAGGCCTTCGTAGTCGCCGTAATCCCACTCGGCCAAATCGGTATCGATCGTCCGGTGCATGCCCAGGCCCGCGCACACGCAAGTCTGCGTGGCGCGCAGCAACGGACTTGAGAGCACCAGCGCGAACCGCGTCGCCGCGAGGAACGGCGCGAGGCGGCGCGCCTGTGCCTCTCCCGCCTCGGTCAGCGGAAGGTCGGTCCTCCCGGTATGGCGCCCGTTGCGCGACCATTCCGTCTCCCCATGCCGGATAACGTGCAGGTTCATGCCGCTGCGGCCGCCGGCATGCCGCGTCCCAGACGGGCGGCGCGATTGCATGCCGCGCGATGCAGCAGCGCACGCTGCGCCGCCGCGACATTGGCCGGCGCGCCATGCCAGATCTCGAGCGCCGGATGCTGGATGGCGCGCGCAAAGGAAAACGACAGCGCCCAGGGCAGGGGCGTGTCCGACCCGTTCGACGCCGCCCGCATCGCCGCCAGCCGCGACGTGGCCTGCTCGCCCGATTGTCCGCCCGACAGAAACGCAACGCCGGCCACACAGGCGGGCACGGCGCGCCGCAGGCAGCGCAGCGTGGCCTCGGCCACCTCCGCATCCGCCGGCTGATCCGCGTGCGCGGAACCGGCCAGCACCATGTTCGGCTTGAGGATCACGCCTTCCAGGCACACGCCCTGGCGCCGCAAGGCGGCGAACACGGCGTGCAACACATGCTCCGTCACACGCTCGCAATCCCGCAAGCTGTGCGCGCCCTCCATCAGCACTTCGGGTTCGACCACCGGAACGATGGACGCCTCCTGGCACAGCGCCGCGTAGCGCGCCAAGGCATCCGCGTTGGCATGGATGCAGCCGGCGCTGGGGCGCTGCTCACCAATCCCGATCACCCCACGCCATTTCGCGAAGCGGGCGCCCAGGCCGGCATAGTCGGCCAGGCGCTCGCGCAAGCCGTCCAGCCCTTCCGTGACCGTCTCGCCGGGATGCAGGGCCAGCGGCTTGGCCCCGGTATCGACCTTGATGCCGACGATGATCCCGGCCCTGGCCAGAACATCCACGAACGGCGTGCCCGAAGCGGTGCTCTGCCGGATCGTCTCGTCGTACAGGATCACCCCGCCGACGCTGTCCCCCAGTCCGGGCGCGGTTACCAGAAGTTCGCGCCAAGCCTGGCGGTTTTCCGACGTGGCCTGGATGCCAGCCGCCACCAGGCGCTTGTCGCACGTGCCGGTGCTTTCATCCATCGCCAGCAGGCCGCGTCCGCCGGAGAGCATGGCGTGGGCTGTGGCGATCAGTGCCGCCGTATTCACCTGGCCGCGCCCCACATCCAGTCGAGGATTTCCGGCATGTCCTTGCCGTGCCGGTCGATATAGTGCTTGTGCTCGATCAGCTTGTCCTGAACCAGTTGACGCAGAGTGGCGCCGCGCCCACCGCATTTTGGCACCCGGTCGATCACCGCCTGCACCAGATGAAACCGGTCCATCCTGTTCTGCACGCGCATGTCGAACGGCGTGGTGATCGTGCCTTCCTCAATATAGCCGCTGACATGCAGGTTGCGATTGGTCCGCCGGTAGGTCAGGCGATGGATCAGCGACGGATAGCCGTGATACGCGAACACGATGTGCTTGTCGGTGGTGAACAGCGCATCGTAGTCCGCCTCGGAGAGACCGTGCGGATGTTCGCTGCACGATTGCAGCTTGAGAAGATCGACCACGTTCACCACGCGTATCTTCAGCTCTGGCAGATGCACGCGCAGGATGGAGGTGGCGGCGAGTATCTCCAGCGTCGGCGTGTCGCCGCAGCAGGCCATCACCACGTCAGGCTCGCCACCCTGGTCGTTGCTGGCCCACTGCCAGATGCCCGCGCCTTCCGTGCAATGCACGACGGCCGCCTCCATGGACAGCCATTGCGGCAGCGCGTGCTTGCCCGCCACCACCACATTCACGTAGTGCCGGCTGCGCAGGCAATGATCCATGGTGGACAGCAGACAGTTCGCATCCGGCGGCAGGTACACGCGGACGATATCGGCCTTCTTGTTGATCACGTGATCGATGAAGCCCGGATCCTGGTGCGTGAACCCGTTATGATCCTGCTGCCAGACATGCGAGGCGAGCAGGTAGTTCAACGACGAGATTTTTCGCCGCCACGGCAGTTCCAGCGTCACTTTCAGCCATTTGGCGTGTTGGCTGAACATGGAATCGACGATGCGGATAAACGCCTCATAGCTGTTGAAGATGCCGTGCCGGCCGGTCAGCAGATAGCCTTCCAGCCAGCCCTCGCATTGGTGCTCGCTCAGCATCGAGTTCTACGACCCATCCCGCCGGAGCCAGGAATTCGTCGCTACCCGTGACCGCGGCATCCCATTGCCGGCTGGTGACCTCAAACACGGCGCCCAGCAGGTTGGACAGCGTCTCATCAGGCCCGAACAAGCGGAAATTGCGATGCGCCGCATTGCTGGCGATCACGTCGCGCAGGAACAGCCCCAGAATGGCCGTGTCGCCAAGCGAGACCGACCCGGGAGACGGCACGTGCACGGCATGGTCGCGGAAGTCCGGCATGCGCAGGTCGCGCAGCAGCGTGCCGCCATTGGTGTGCGGGTTGGCACCCATGCGGCGGTCGCCCACGGGCGCAGCGCGGACAAGTTCGGCGATCAGCCGGCCGTTCGCGTCGAACAGCTCCTCCGGCCGATAGCTCAGCATCCAGTCTTCCAGCAACTTCACATGCTGCGGATGCGCCGCGTCGACGATCAGCGGCACCTGGTGCGCGCGGAACGTACCTTCGATGGCCAATCCGTCCACCATCTTCGGCCCGGTCCAACCTTTCGGTGAGCGCAGCACGATCATCGGCCAGCGCGGACGCTCATGCCGCCCGATCTCCCGCGCGCCTGCCCGGATGCACCTGATATCCTCGATGGCGGCATCGAGCGTCGCCGCCATCTTCTCGTGCATGATGTCGGGGTCGTCACCCTCGACGAAATAAGGTGTCCAGCCGCAGCCGCGGAAAAACTGCTCCAGCTCGTCATGGTCGATGCGCGCCAGAACGGTCGGGTTGCTGATCTTGTAGCCGTTCAGGTGCAGGATCGGCAGCACGGTGCCATCGGTGATACAGTCGAGGAATTTGTTGGAATGCCAGGCGGTGGCCAGCGGCCCCGTCTCGGCCTCGCCATCGCCCACCACGCAGGCGACGATCAGGTCAGGGTTGTCCAGCACCGCGCCAAATGCATGGCTGAGCGAGTAGCCGAGCTCGCCGCCCTCATGGATGGAACCGGGCGTGGTGGGGGCGACATGGCTGGAAATGCCGCCAGGAAACGAGAACTGGGTGAAGAACCGCTTCAGCCCGGCTTCATCCTGGCTGATGTCCGGATAAATCTCGCTATAGCTGCCTTCCATGTAGGTATTGGCAACAAGCGCGGGCCCGCCATGACCAGGGCCGGCGACATAAAACATGTCCAAGTCGTATTTCTTGATAACCCGGTTCAGATGAACATAGATGAAATTCTGCCCCGGCGTGGTGCCCCAATGGCCGACCACGAGCGACTTGACATGCGCCAACGTGAGAGGAACGCGCAGCAGCGGGTTGTCATAAAGGTAGATCTGGCCGACCGACAGGTAATTGGCGGCGCGCCAATACGCGTTTGTCAACGCCCGTTCACCAGGCGTCATGACGTCCGCCCCGCTTGGCTTGTCCGCCATATACGGCAGACGCGGTTCCGCTGCTACGTCCATTGCTGAAAACCTTTTTCGTCGGGTGGTGCGCCACGCGTTTCTAGGCCAGGGCGTGCCGGCCCGGCAGAATCGGAAACTACCTATCCCGGGTGCGGAGCCACCTTGCGCCCATATGGAAGGGAACCGCCTTGGCCGGCCGAAGCTGCCATCAGGACAGCAATGGCACCGTCACCGCCGCCGGCGCGCGCATAGCGCCGTTCGCGGCACTCGCCTTGTCCGCCTTTTCCAATATGTCGAGGAACGGTTTCATGATGTCGATCGGCATCGGGAACACGATCGTCGAGTTCTGCTCCCCACCGATTTCGGTCAGCGTCTGCAGATAGCGAAGCTGCATTGCGGCGGGTATGCTGCCGAGAATCTTCGCGGCATCCACCAGGGTTTGCGAGGCCTGGAACTCCGCTTCCGCGTGGATGATCTTCGCCCGCCGGTCGCGTTCGGCCTCCGCCTGCTTGGCGATCGCCCGCACCATGTTTTCCGTGAGCTCCACCGTCCTGATCTCGACGTTGCTGACCTTGATGCCCCAGGTCTCCGTCTGCGCATCGAGGATGCTCTGCACGTCGGTGCTGAGTTTCTTCCGTTCGGACAGCATCTCGTCCAGCTCGTGCTGGCCGAGCACGGCGCGCAGCGTCGTCTGCGCCAACATGTTGGTCGCCGGGAGGTAGTCCTGCACCTGGATGATCGCGTGCTCCGGGTTGACCACGTTGAAATACAGCACAGCGTCGACCTTCATCGAGACGTTGTCGCGCGATATCACGTCCTGGCTCGGAATTTCAATCACCTGGATGCGCAGATCGACCCGCACCATTTCCTGGATGAGCGGGACCAGCAGCACCAGCCCCGGCCCGCGCACGCGGCTGAACCGGCCAAGCGTGAACACCACGGCCCGCTCGTATTCCCGCAAGATCTTGACCGTGCCCGCGACAAGGGCGACGGCGATGATTGCCGCGATGAACGGCAGCACAAGCCCGATCATCGGAAACACCGCCATCACGACAGGACATCCTCGTGCACCGACGTCACTGTGCTCGCCGTGCTCTCCATCGTGTGTCGCGGCGGAAGAAACCTGGCCGGCCAATCGTAATAGGCTTGCAGCAGCGCCTCATAGGCCCGATCCAACAGCCCGGTGGCGTCCCAGGGCGGGCTACCCTTTATCTTATAGCAGGTCAGATTCAGGTCAACCTTGCGTTCGTGCCAACTGATGTTGAGAACCGAGGCCGGAGACAGCAACACGTGACGGCCGAACCACCAGTTGCGCGTATCGACGACCAGATAGCGGATGTCCCAATTGTCATCCTCGATCAGGAAAGTTTCCAAGTGGCCAATCTCGCCGTCGGTCGCATGGATGTTGTACCCGGTCACTTCCGTCACGCTGCGCAAATGTGGATCACCCGTCCCGTGAGGGCCATGCGGAGCACCGGCGAGCATCGAGGCGCCGACATGCGGGGCGGCAAGCGGTTCCGCGATAACGTTGCGGCCATATTGGACGCCACCCCATATTGGGTCCACACCGTAATAGCTGTAGAGACTGTATTCCATCTGCAAGGATACCGGTTGGTCGGCGGAGATTGCAGGGCTTTTCTCGACCTGGCCGCGTGTCAGCTTCACCAGTAATGCTCGGCCCGGTATGTCGGCCCGGTCGATGGCGCTCGGGTGAAGCAGCAGCTTCCGGTTTTCCAGCCAGTTGCCCGCATCGACCACCAGCCAGCGCAGCTTCCATGTCGAATTCATCAAACAGGAAGTCGCTGACAGTGCCGATCTTGCCATCGCTGGCCTCGATCGAAAAATCTTTGAACGCCAATCCCTGCTGCAGCATGAGCCATTCCTTCTTGAGTTGGTGCCGAACGCATCGGCTCCGACACTGTCTTATAAGACACTGCTATCTTCCGCGTTTCCACGTCAGGGTCGGAAACTACTTACTTCGAGCAGCCGCCGATTTGTTTAAGTAAGCTCGGCTTAGCTGCTGCCTGTTGCAGGCTGTGGAGCCAGCGCGGGTTGCTTGGTCTGGCGGTGTTCACCCACCCACCACGCCAATCCTCCGAGCCCGACGAACAGGCAGGTCACAACAGTCAACAGGAGCGGCGACTGATCCAGCCAGCCAAGTCCCGGAACGAAGAAGAATAGCAGAGCACCGACAGCGCATATCTGCCACACCCGAGCCTGCACGCCGGCGACGAACGTGCCCAGCGCCAGCAACGTGACCATCGACAGAGAGGTCGCGTTCGCATTCATGACGCCACGTACACCCTCGTTCGACAGCAAGTAGATGGCAAGGAGCAGTGCACACCAGTTCAATGCAACGCGATACACGAGGCCAAGCCGCTCATGTCTGTCAGCGAAATGGCTCCAGCCTTCAGCGACCGTGATCACGCCGAAAACGGGGGTAAGAATTACCCAGTAGCTGACCGGAAGGCGGAACACGACGCCAACCAGAGCCAGAACCAGCATGGCGATATAGAAGATATCATGCAGAAACCATCGCATCGCGACAGAGCCGGTCTTCGGTGCCGCCACGGCCGGTGTGATGGAAACGCTGCTCATGATGGAGACCTTTACGCGAACGCCTTCACCTACGCGGCGGCCGGTCCTCTCGGCAGGATCGGAAACTACTCAGTTCGCCGCCTGCGGGCGAGAAAGGCCTCGGCCGACTTTTCTACAACGAGGAACCCTTTCACAGCGCTTGCCCATTTCAAGCGTCATTGTCTAAACCACGACTTCGGTGGGTCCCTACATCAGCCCCGCGGCGCGCGCGACACTGGCCGCACGCACTGCGTAGTGTGTCTTTCGCCAGGCCTTGTAGCACTCGGCGGCTGTGGCTAGTTTGGCTTCGAATGCCTCATCGCTGATCTAAGCGGAGGTCTTAAGGAATTCACCGCTACAGGGATTGATGCTTTCGTAGCTCATGACGGGATCCGCGTCTGGCCGGCTGGATCGGTTAGGCGTGAATGGGAGACCGGTGCAGATCGTGCAGAGCCAGAAAAGCCTTGAACAACACGCGTGGATCGAATTTGCCCTGATACATGGGGGGCGGCGCGCGATGCAGGCCGAGCAGGCTGTATACGGCCAACTGCGCCGAGCGGATCGAGTATTCCACGGTGAACACGACGTCATCCGGCACTTCGCAGAACTGCCCGGTGAAGGCGAGGTTCTGCCAACCGGCGGGGCGGACAGCCGGCCGGTCGCCAGCGGCACGTGGCATGAATTGCGCGGTGATGAACGGCATCATGCAGGGTATGCAGGTTGCACTCCCCAGGATATTGGCAGCTTCGTCCTTGATGCGCAGATGGCCCAATATCTCGATCATGATTTCGCGCCCGGAGCATTCGGACATCGGCTTGCGAACATGATCGCCGGGCGTGTCCACGGCCAGGCCGTAGCCCCAGAAAACATCTACATTGTCCGGCTGGCTCATGAAATGCGGCTGGTACGGGATAACGATGGAAGCGAGCCAGCTTGATTTGGGAAAAGTGATCAGGCCGCCCTCGCCGGGAACGTTGCCAGTCTTGTCACGTACGAGGCGGAGGAAGGTCGGCTCATACAGAGTGGTGGTGAAGGAGACCCATTGAGATTTCTCCACCGAACTGGTGAACACTGCAGGATGGCCGAATTCCGGCCGACCAATGGCAAGCGCTTTCCACAAGGCCCAGGCGCTGCCTTCCGTTGGGCTGGGTTCGGCCGCGCTTTCCATCGTGCCGAACGTGGCGCCGTCCGTCATCGATCCGAGCGTTACCAGCACGAGGTCCTGCGCGGCAACGACGATGCGCCTTGCCATGCCGCCGCGTTCGAGCTCGATCGCGCTGACCCTGCGTTCGGTCCCGTCGTCCTGCAGTTGCAGATTGGTGACGCGGGTGGCAAATTCGAAACGCACACCGCGTTCGTTCAGCCACTTATGCAGTGGCCGCACAAGAGAATCATACTGGTTGTAGGTGGTCCGCATGATACCGGACAGCCGGTCGAAGCCGTCGATCATGTGAGCGAAGCGGTTCAGGTATCGCTTGAATTCCACTGCGGAATGCCACGCTTGGAAAGCGAAGGTGGTGCACCACATGAACCAGAAATCGGTGGTGAAAAACGAGGCGTCGAACTGGTCTGCGATCGTCGTGCGGCCGAGCAGCGCTTCAGGTTCCAACACAAGCCGTTCGATGGTCAGGATGTGCTGCTCATGCAGGCCAAGCAATGGCGCAATCTGCCGTTCACCTTGACGGAACAGGCGTGACTTTGATGATGTCTTCATCGTCCTGTTCCACTGGAATATCTCGTCCGTGACAGTCTGGCTGTCATCCAGCGTCGGGATGGAGGCGAACAGATCGAACGTACACAGATACTTGCTTTCCAGCATGCGGCCGCCGCGCATGGAATAGCCGTCTTTCGGTGACCCGGAAGCATCCAGGCTGCCACCAGGCGTTTCCATCTCCTCCAGGATGGTGATGTTGTTGCCAATCATGTCGCCGTCCCGGATCAGGAACGCGGCCGCTGCCATCGAGGCAATGCCGCCGCCGACGAGGTAGGCTTTTGGTGTATCGACGCTGCCGGGAGACATATGTGGGCCTTTCAGGGTGGCCCGTCATTTTGGCTAAATTGGCAGCGCGCGTCAGGTTCGGAAAGTACCTAATCAAGTCAAATCAGAACCTCTCATTTGAAAACGGTTTGCCTGCCTCCTCCGCGTAGCTTCCGAAGCTGCCCCCCCAGCCCAGCCCAGCCCAGCCATTGCCGGCACCATTGATGCGCCTTTGTCGGTACTCATGCCGTCCGCTGGGGGTTACACGGCCCCCTCACGCTGAAGCGACGCCGCGATTTCGGCGGAAAGCAGATCGACAACACTGGCGATGGCTGCCACGCGTGCCGCATCGTCCGTCGTCGTCGCGGGCGGCCCGGTGAACGAGACTTGCCCGCCGCGTTCATCCGCATCCGTGGCGCGGCGCAAGATCGTCCAATGCGCGGTCAGCACGCAGTGTCCATCCGGCCAGGAGTCCAGGGCATCGACGGTGACGAGAAGTTGCGTGGCAGTCGGGTCTGCCGGCGGGCTGAGCGTGAGGCGGCTGCCATGCAATCGAGACAACAGGCCGGCTTGCAGCGCATGAGTAATGCCTTGGGACAGGCGCTCGCTCCAGCGCCCAGTGCGGCTGGCGGCCACCTCGTGCGGGCCGGCGCGCGTCAGGATGTCGGTAGTGTCCAGGTAGTCGGGCACCAGCACGGTTTGCAGTTGAACCGCCGCGCCGGCCGTGGCGGGTTGGCTATCCCCGGCTGCGGGCGCTGCTAGCAGGAACAGCCGGGTGGACGGGCCGGAGGCGCACAGCTGCCAGAATAAGGCAAAAGCCAAGCGCCATGGGCCCAGAGATTTTCATTTCGGTGCGTGCCCCAGAAGCGTGCTGGCCGGAGCACGCTGAAGGTCGCGCGTGAAACTGCGTAGCGAGCTGGCACTTGCGGCCAGATCGCGCAGGATGGCCTGCACATCCGCGCGTTCCGGCGAGCGAGCGGCGGTGGCGGTATTCAGCGACGCCGTCAGCGTGTCGGCCTGCGCCAGCGCGGTGGCAGCGCGTGCAAGCACCACATTCAGGCGCGAACTTGCGTCCGCCAGCACGCGATTGCCGGCCAGGCTCAACCGGTCCATGCCGGCCAGGGTCCGGCCGGCATCGGCCTGCACGGCGTGGATGGCTGCGGTGGCCGCCTGCAACGTCGCGCGCGCGTCCCCGGTGGCCAGCAGCACGTTCTGCGCGAGCGGCGCGGTCCTGCTGCCCAGATCGTCAAGAATGCGTTGCAGAGCAGTCAGCACTCGCGATGCCTTGTCGGCCAGCGCCGGCAGGTTCAGCTCGGTCAGCTGATCCTTCAGATGCTGCATGTCCGAGGTGACGGAGGGGATTTCCAGCACGCCGCTGGCCGAAGTTTCCGCGGCGGGACCCGGTCGGAAATCGAGATCGACGGCCAGTTGGCCGGTGACGAGGCTTTGCGCCACCAATTGTGCGTGCAAGCCGGCTTGCACGGCGCGGCGCAGCTCCGCGTCGCCCGGTGCCGGCGTGCCGTCCGTCCAAGCAAGCTGCCCCGGGTCCAATTCGAGGAAAACCGGGATCACGGCGTGCAGGTCGGAGAGTTTCACATGCACACGCATGCTTTTCACCAGGCCGACCTTCACCCCGCGGAATGTCACCGGCGCGCCGACAGACAGGCCGGCGACCGAGCCGGGAAAATACGTGACTGCCGGGACCGTGGTGGTGAACAGGCGCATGCCGCCAAACACCAGGATAGCTGCCACGCCCAGTGCCGATCCGCCCAGCACGAACGCCCCGACGGCGAGAGAATTGCGTTCAGCCATAAGTAGGCGCACCTGGCGAAGGTGGCAGCGCGCGGTTCATGAACGCGTGCACGGTGGGATGCGTGCAGCTTTCGCGCAACGCGCTGGGCGCGCCGTGGGCGATTGGCATCTGCGTGTCCGCATCGAGGAAGATGCCGTCGTCAGCGATGGCGAGCAGGCTGGGCAGTTCGTGGCTGACCATCACCACCGTCACACCCAGCGCGTCGCGCAGAACCTGAATCAGCTCGTCCAGGCGTCTGGATGATATCGGGTCCAGGCCGGCCGATGGTTCGTCGAGGAACAGCATGTCCGGCTCCAGCGCCAGCGCGCGCGCCAGGCCTACGCGTTTGGCCATGCCGCCGCTGAGGTCGGCCGGCATCGCGTCTCCGCCTGTGTCCAGCCCGACCAGCGCCAGTTTCAACTTGGCAAGGGCGGCAATGTCGGCAGGCTTCAGCTCGGTAAACATCTGCAGCGGCAGCGAAACATTCTGTTCGGCGGTCATGGAACTCCACAGCGCGCCGCCCTGGAACAGCACGCCGAAGCGGCGGCTGATGTCCGCCCGGCGCCCTTTGGTCGCGGCCCAGTAGTCTTCCCTGCCGAACAGGATATGGCCTGCGGTGGGCCGCAGCAGGCCGATCAGTGCTTTCAGCAGCGTGCTCTTGCCGCAGCCGCTGCCGCCCATGATGGCGAAGATGGAGCCTGCGCGGACATCGAAGCTGATGTTGTGCTGCACGGGCATATCGCCGTAGCCGATGGCGAGGTCGGCCACGCTAAGCAAGGAGAGCCAAGCACGCGACAGCACGGACAAAAGTCGTTTGCTTCTTTTCTTCAGAAAAGAAGGCCTTCCTTCCTTCCATCAAAAACTCATCGCATTGGCGCAAACGGCAAACACCGCATCCAGCGCAATCACGCCGACAATGCCGGCCACCACCGCGCTCGTGGCAGCATGCCCCACATCCGCGGCACTGCGCCCGGCGCGCAGCCCGATGCGGCAGCCTGCAATGGCGATCAGCGCGCCAAAGGCGATGCTCTTGCCGAAGCCGAACAGGACCTGGCTACCGGACAGCGAGCCCAGCAGCTGCGCCTGGAAGCTCGCCGCCGAGAGGTGCAGCATGGCGACGGACACGGCGAATTCCGCCGAAAATACCGATGGCGCTGGCATACAGATACAGCAGCGGCATCATCACGGTCAGCGCCAGGGTGCGCGGCAGCAGCAGGTAATCTTGAATGGGAATGCCGATCACGCGCAACGCGTCGATCTCGCCGGTGCCCTGCATGCTCGCGATCTCGGCGGCGTAGGCGCCCCCGGTGCGTCCGGCCATGACAATGGCGGTCATCAGCGCCGCCATCTCCCGCACGACGGAGACGCCTACCAGGTTCGCCACATAGATGTCCGCACCGAAACGGCGGAGCTGCACGGCGCCGACGAAAGCAAGGATGCCGCCGACCAGCAGGTTCACCACCGCTACGATCGGCAGCGCGCCGATACCCGCGTCGCGCATCGCGCCGAGCAGATCGGTGGGGCGCATTCGCGAGCGGCCGGCCAGTGCCGCGGAAACACGCAACACAGTGTCGCCGACGAGCGCGGTCACGTTCGTCAACTCTGCGACGAGGCCAGTGGCCGCCAGGCCGAGCCGGGTGATCCAGAAGGGGCGCGGGCGAACGGTAGCCGGCCCGGCATTGGATTGTGGCAGCAAAGCCAGCAGCCGCTGGGCTGGTTCCGGCAAGCCAGCCGGATCGAAGCCGAGCCTGCGAGCGGCAGCGTGCTGGCGCAGGGCGGCGAGAAACACCAGCAGCGAGCTGTCCCAGGTGCCGAGCTCGTCCGCGTTGAAGGACAGGGCACGATCCGCCCTCAAAAGCGGCCTCGGCGCATCGGGACTCGGTGCGTATCGACCAGTCGCCGGTGAGCGCAATGCAGTAGGAGCTGCCGGAGTTGCGAGCAGACCAACCAGGCTTTGCGCCCGTGATGCGGCTTCCGTCCATCAAAGCGGTGCCCGCGCCGGGCGAACCGGCGCGGGCTGCGGGCATTGCAACAGCGTGCTGCTACTCGACCATCAGATCATTGACCACGCTGGTGGCACCGGGCGCTGCCCAGGCGGTCTCGGCCGCCACCTGCCGATCGTGCCAGGAACTGACGGTACCGGTCAGCTTGATGTCACCGCCGTTGGCGCTGACCTTGATGGTGTCGCCGTCGAAGAACCACGAACGATGCAGCGCGTGCATGATGTCGTCACTGATGTTGCTGGTGCTGACGCGCGGGCGCAGCGCCACGTTGTCCGATACACCGACCACGCCCATCAGCGGCCGAATGGCGTTTACGGCGGCGACCTTCTGGTAGTGCCATTCGACCGTGCCTGTCAGCGTGACCCAGCCTTTCTCCACCTGCACCTTGATGGCATCGCGCGGCACGGACATGTCCCATGCAAGGCGGCTTACGGCGGCGGCGGCGATATCGTCGTCCCCGCGCTTGCCGTCGAAAGCCAGCCGCACCTCGATTTCCTCGGCCACTGCACGTACGCCTTTGACACGACGCGCCGCATCTTCGGCCGCGTGCTTCTGGACGAAAGAGTTCACGTGGCCGGATAGGGTAACGACACCGTTATCCGCAGTGACGCCGATGTGGGAAGCAGTGATGCTCGGTTCCCAGCCGAGTTCGGCGGTGACGGCCTGCTGAAGGTTGGTATCCTTGGACATGAAAGTTCTCCTGTGATGCCGCACAAGCGAGCAGGTCATCGACCTGCGGCACATGGCGTAGCCCATAGCTGATGCCGCCGGGCGCCCGGCGGCAGCCCCGGAAACTACCTAGGCGCACGCGGCGAAGCTCGTCGGCGATGGGCGTGCGTAGTTTCCGAAGCTCTTGCCGTCGATGGTCTTGCGATAGGAAGGCACGACACGGTCTTGTTGCCATGCAAGCAGGACAGGCGGTTCGATGATCGAGACAAATGATGCTGAGCGGAGTCACCCCTGATCATTTCGGTAGCCTGTTCCAAATGTCAGTCAATTTGTTGTCGATGCTGGCGCTGATCCGCTACCGATCAATGATTCGACTCTCTTTACGTGCTGCTCGTCTTGTCAGTCTTCGGTCGAAGGTATGCCCCACTTTGACAAGCGGAATGGCTTGAGCATCAACCAGGATCGATCCTCATGATCGCGGCAGCGGAAGCCTGGCGATCCGGACTGTTTGCCCGCAAGAAATGGGCGGCAAACATCATTGCAGGCGTCATCGTGGGTGTGGTGGCCCTGCCTTTGGGCCTTGCCTTCGCGATTGCTTCCGGGGTGCGGCCTGAACAGGGGATATACACCTCCATCATCGGCGGCCTTGTCGTCTCGCTGTTTGGCGGCAGCGGGGTGCAGATAGCGGGGCCCACTGGTGCCTTCATCGTGATCCTTGCAGGCGTTGTGGCCAAGCATGGCGCCGGCGGGCTGCTGATGGCCACGATCATGGCGGGCGTCATTCTGATGGCGATGGGCGCCGCCAAATTCGGCCGCGCTATCCGCTTCATTCCCGATCCGGTGATCAGCGGGTTTACCGCGGGCATCGCAGTGATCATCTGGGTCGGACAATGGCATGATTTCTTCGGCCTGCCCAAGACGGGCGGTGAGCATTTCTACGACAAGCTCTTCCACCTCATGCTGGTGCTGCCGCATTTGGATATTGCGACCACAGCGATGGCGGTGGGGAGCCTGGTGCTCGTCGGCTTTGGGCAGCGCCTGCCAGGGTTGGCGCGCGTGCCTGGCCCGCTGATTGCGCTGGTGGCCGCCACCGCCGCTCAGGCGGTGCTGCATCTGCCCGGTGTTGCCACCATTGGCAGCGCCTTTGGCGGCATTCCGCAAGGGCTGCCGCATATGACGATGCCTGTGCTGCATTTCGACCAGATGGAGGCGCTGCTGCCGTCTGCGTTCACCATCGCCATGCTCGGCGCAATCGAATCCCTGCTGTCTGCGGTAGTGGCCGACGGGATGGCCGGCACACGTCACGATCCCAACCAGGAACTCATTGGCCAGGGATTGGCAAACATTCTCTCTCCGCTGTTCGGCGGCATCGCCGTCACGGGTGCCATCGCGCGAACGGCCACGAATGTCCGCAACGGCGGCACCGGACCGCTGGCCGGCATTGCGCATGTGCTGACGTTGGTGGTGGTGCTGGAGGCGGCGGCACCTTTGGCGGGCCGGATACCGCTCTGTGCCTTGGCGGCGATTCTTTTCATGGTTGCCTGGAACATGAGCGGTGTAGCGCATTTCATGCGCATGGTGCGCACGGCGCCGCGGGCGGATGTGGTCATCCTGCTGATCACCTTCGCGCTGACCATCCTGACAGATCTGGTGATCGCGGTGAATATCGGTGTGATCTTGGCCATGCTGCAATTCCTGCGTCGCATGGCCGCCAGCGTGGATGTGGTAGCGCAGAGTTCCGCAAATCTATCGCGCACGCTGCCGGACGGTGTTCTGGTATATGCCATAGAGGGACCGTTCTTTTTCGGCGCAGTGGATGCGCTGGAGCAGGCGCTGGAACATACGTCTACCGATCCGCGCTGCCTGATTTTGCGGCTAGGACATGTGCCATTCATGGATATAACCGGCATACAGGCGCTGCTGGAAGCGACCACACGGCTGGAGCGGCGCGGCGTACGGGTGCTGTTCTGCGAAGCCAACATGCGCGTGCTGCGTAAGCTGCTACGGGCAGGTCTGTTTCCACGCCGGCAGCAGCGGCGATATTTCTCCACGCTGGAGATTGCGCTACAGCGTGCCCATTGAGCACGCGATAGCCGGACAAAAGCTCTTCTTCAAAAAAAGGTCTTGCTTTTAGCGAGGAAACAGGAATTGCACCCGAAATCGCACCCCAATGGCGACCACGCTACTTAGGCCCCGCGCTTGCGTGAATAACACTGCTTGCCGTCTGCCAAAAGATGGGATTCACCGAACACCCGCAGCGGGACCGGTCTTCCCGCAGCGAGCGTCACGGACACGCTCAAGGGCAAAGCGTCGATACTGACCGTTAGATGACTGCCCTGCCATTGGAGCGGAAAGCGCATGGCGGTCCAGCCTGACGGCAGAATCGGATCGATCGCCAGAAAATCGTCGTGCAACGACACGCCCGCAAATCCGAACACCGCCATCAGCCAAACGCCACCCAGCGCCGCAATATGGATGCCGCCATCGATGGCCACGTGGCTGTCCGCCAGATCGATGGAAGCGGTCTGGCGAAAATAGCCCAGCGCCTCCCCGGACAGGCCAAGGCGGGCGGCGGCCATGCCGTGCATGGCGCGGCTGAGCGAACTGCCGTGGCTGCAGCGCGGGGCGTAGAAGGAGAAATTGGCCGCCGCCGCCGCGCCGGGAAATATGCCCGGCAACAAGGCGAGCAGACCTACCACATCAGCCTGCTTGACAATTTGCGAGCGCTGGATGCGATCGTGGCCCAGCACGGTATCCATCGGAACCGACCGCTCAGCGTAGTGGGCGAGATCAATCTGCTCGAGGGCGAAATAGCCGGCGAACTGCTCATACAACCCAGTGGCAGGCTGCACGCCGGTCACGATGGCGGCCAGGACGTCGGGCCAGCCGGAAAGCTCCTCGTCGTTCAGGGCGAGCGCGGCCGAAAGACGCGTCCAATCCTTCGGCCAGCGCGTCTTTAGTAGATCCGCCGCAGCTAGCGCCCGCGCGATGTTGTGGCGCGCCATCATGTTCGTGAATGCGTTGTCGTCGATATGCTCGTGATACTCGTCGGGTCCAATGACACCGCATATATGGCGGCAACCGTCCGGCCCCTTTCGCGCCCGACTGACCCAGAAGCGCGCGGTCTCCAGCAGGATCTCGGCACCGGCGTTGCGCAGGAAGCCTTCGTCCGCGCTGGCCTGCCAGTATTGCCAAACGGCGTAGGCGATGTCGGCGGCGATGTGCTGCTCCTGTGTGCCGCACAGTATTTCCACCACGCGGCGGTCCGGGCCGATGGCGTGTTCCGGCGTGGTTTCCGCGCCGGTATCGGCCGATTCCCAGGCATAGAGTGCGCCACGCCAGCCCAGTCGGGTGGCCTTGGCTCGCGCTGCATCCAGCGTGCGGAAGCGATACATCAGCATGGCGCGGGCGGCCTGCGGCCAGGTGAGGCTGTAGAACGGCAGCAGGAAGATCTCCGTGTCCCAGAAGACATGGCCGTGATAGTCGCTACCGGTCAGCGCACGGGCGGCCACGGAGACGCGCTCGTCGTCCGGGTTTGCGGCGCTGTTCAGGTGGTAGGCGGCGAAGCGCAGGGCGGTTTGCGCTGCCGGATCGCCTTCCACGGTGACATCGCTGAGGCGCCAGCGTTCCGACCAGGCCGCCGCGTGCGCGCCCAGCACCGCACGCCAGCCCAGGCTTTTAGCGTCGGCCAGTGCCTGCCGTGTGAGCGTTGCCGGATCAGCCGATGGCATGTCGGTACGGACGATGCCGACG
The DNA here is from genome assembly GCA_963850605.1 of uncultured Alphaproteobacteria bacterium. Lineage (GTDB taxonomy): Bacteria > Pseudomonadota > Alphaproteobacteria > Acetobacterales > Acetobacteraceae > BOG-908. The sequence goes on from CAWKLX010000005.1 coordinate 85,233, forward strand.
AGGCGTTGCAGAAAGAGCGCCTTCCCGGGTTCGGCACGCCACAGCCACGCCCATCGGAATGGCCCAGTCTGTTGCGCAGTGATCGCGCGGCCTTCGGTTTCGAGAGACGCCCAAGCGGCGAAGCCGAGACCTTTGCCAGAGATGCGTGTTCGCCAGGCGGCTTCTTCCTGGCCCAGATGCAGGGGGAGCAGGCTGGATTGCAGGCCGTCACACCACGCTTCGATCCGCAGCTCCGCCTCGCCTTCCTCGATCTCCAGCAGCATCAGCTGCAAGCCGATGCGGCGATCGGCCAGCGACACCAGCCGCGCCGTCCGAAGGCTGAAGCCGAGCTCTTGCATGCACATGTGGCAGCCGGTGTGTAGTACGCCCCGGGATAGATCGAGCCGCCGCTGGTGCTCGGCCATATCCAGCAGAGCCGGTGCCAACGTGTGTCCGGTGGCCTTAACGCTCAGTTGAAGCCAATCCGGCGCGGGAACGAGAAGCGGGACAGGCTGTTCGGGGCCCGGCACGTCGAACAGGCCGGCCACGCAGGTATGCGCAGCGGCCCCGCTTACGCGGTTTATCGTGCGGGCCGCCCGGATACCCAGGAAGCCGTTGCTGATGGCGTATCGGGATTGCCGGCTACTCTCTCGCAGCGGATCGAAGCCGTCATCGGTCAGCTTCCACGCTGCAGGTGTTGCCGGATCAAAGGCGTCTTCCATGGAGGCGCCGCTGATCAATCGCCGGTTCGTCGCTACCGCCGGCACAGCGGGCCTTGAGCAAGTTTGCTGACGGCGATCTCGCAACGGATAAGCTGCATCATCGCGTTCGCGTCCTTCGACGACGAGACGGCGGCCACCATGCCTGACGCCATAACGATTGATGATCGGCTTTTCAGAAGGGTCTCGATCTGCGGCAAGAAGGCGTGGGGCTCAGCCTTTGACGGCGCGGAGAATGGGTTGTTTGGCGGCAGGCGCATGGATTGGCCTCTCAATAAGCGGCCATGGTGGCGCACCGCGCGACGCATGGGCAGGTTCGGAAACTACGCAGCGTCTTTTGTCAGCCTGGTGATCGGATTTTCCGGAGCGGCTTTTGGCGGCCGAAACCGGCTGTCACCGTGCGATGATCTCGGCTTGGCGCTGCGCCGAAAACGGGAGGGCTGTTCCAGGCGACAGGCTCGGAAAAGCCTTGGATACTTTGAACGTTGCGAGGGAGATGCAGCCTTTTGGTCGCGCACCGTGGCCCAATAGGTAGTTTCCGATCCTGTCACGGGCCGAGTTAATTGCCGAACCTGCTTGGCGCTTTGCGCGGATGGCGAGGTGGCGCAACCGGGCAGGCTTCACAGGAGTGCGATCGTGCTGGCAAACGATATTGATGCGACGTTCGGGCCGGTGGCCGGCGACCGGCAAACGCTGCCGAAAGCGGCCTTGGCAACCCTTGATGCCATCTACCGCCATCCGCTTGCTCATAATCTGGAGTGGGCCGATGTCGTTGCCCTGTTCGAGAGGCTCGGTTCGGTCGAGCAAAAGTCGAATAATGAGGTGGCTTTTACGATCGGGGGTGAGCATCGCCTGGTTCGAAAGCCCCACACCAAGGACCTTACCACGTCCGAAGTCATGGAGTTTCGCCACGTGTTGACCCAGCACGGCTGGTCACCGCACAAAGGGTCGGCAGGGCCGGTTGGATCGGCTGTCGCCAACCATCCGGCAGACACATCCGACGACGTTCTAGTCGTGATGGAGCATCATCAAGCGAGGCTCTACCATCTGGATGTTCGGTCCCGCGACCCTGCCGAGGCAGTCATCCGGCCGTACGATCCTCACCACTTTATTCACCACCTCGCACACAAGGATCAATCGCGTGAGCGCGGTCAAAGGGCGCCCGAGGATCCGGGCTTCTACAGGCGCATCGCCGAGGCGATTGCCAGGTGCGGCCGGGTGGTCGTCATTGGGCATGGAACAGGACATAGTGACGCCGCGCATCATCTGATCGAGCATCTCAAGCTGCATTGCCCCGAGACGTATAAACGGGTTGCCCGTGAGGTGACGGCTGATCTGTCGAGCGTCACCGAACCACAGCTCCTCATCCTTGGCAGGCGGGCGCTCACGGCCACAAGTCCCTCCGGGATAGCTGAGTAGTTTCCGACCCTCGCGCTGTGCCGGGCAACCTGTAGCCTCTGGTGAACGCTGTCCGGCGAGCCTGGCCAGGTCGGGACCGAGCGATTGGATGTGCAGATCTCAGCACTTGAGGCACAGGCGGCACGCCGGATGGACAGCGTCGAATAACTACGCACGTTCACGGTCTCGGCTGATGGATCCGGGTAGAGGCTCCGAAGACTTTCCAATAGTCTGTATCGGCGGCTCTGCGGGTGGGCTGGACGCGTATATCAGACTATTGCGGCGCCTGCCGGACACAATGGGCGTTGCCCTTGTCATCGTGAACCATCTGAGAACGGTCGCCACGCTGCTGCCGGAGATATTGCCGCGATATACGAGCATGCCCGTCGACCTGATCTCCGACGAACTGGACGTGAGACCCAACCGGGTTTTCATCATCCCGGAGAAGCGCGACCTGCACGTTCGCAATGGAAAATTCCACCTTGAGCCGATATCGAAGCCGCGCGGGTGGCCGGACGTCATCACTGTTTGCCTTGTCTCATTAACGCGGCACTGGCACGGGCCCCTGGTCGCCGTCATCGTTTCGGGCTACGATGGAGATGGCGCGGCGGCTTTGTGCGGCATCAGGGAAGCAGGCGGTATAACAATCGCCCAGGCGCCCGAGACTACCGACTTTCCCGATATGCCGGCTTCCGCGATAGCAAGTGGGTGCGTGGACTTTGTGCTCTCCCCGGAAGAGATCGCATCGAAGATCATTAGTATTGCCGCTCAGGCTCGCAATGGTGGGCTACCGCCTGGAAGGCACGTTGACAGACGCTGCAACAAAGCTGATCAATGGCTAAAAGACGGCAATAGGTAGTTTCCGAACCTCCCGAGCGGTGCCGTCGCTGCCTAGCTTTACGGACTTCGTCGGGAGAGCCCTAACTTGGCCAAATGCCCTGAGTTCGAAAGACACAGCCAAACCGTCGGTAAGCAACTGCGGAGACGGTGCGCTTGACCCTAGATCCGCTTTGGCTGTCTCGCCTGCAATGGGTCTGGGTGATTTCCTGGCACATCCTGCTGCCTGCCTTCACGGTGGGCCTGGCCTCCTACATCGCCGTCCTCGAGGGCCTGGCTTTCTTCACCGGCAAATCCGTCTGGAGCCGTATTTCCGCGTTCTGGACCCGCATCTTCGCCGTTTCTTTCGGCATGGGCGTGGTCTCCGGTATCGTCATGCCGTTCCAGATCGGCACCAACTGGAGCCGGTTTTCAGACACCACGGCGAACGTGCTGGCCCCGCTGCTCGCCTATGAGGGCCTGACGGCCTTCTTCCTCGAAGCGTCCTTCCTTGGCGTGCTCCTGTTTGGCCGCAAGCTGGTGCCGCCGTGGCTGCATTTTTTCGCCGGCCTCATGGTCGCTGCAGGGACTTTGTTCTCCACTTTCTGGATCCTGTCGGTGAACAGCTGGATGCAGACGCCGCAAGGCTTTCACGTGTCGGACGGCCGCTTTTTCCCGGATAACTGGTGGGCGATCATCTTCAACCCGTCTTTTCCGTACCGCTACCTCCACAACGTCACCGCATTCTACATCACGACAGGCTTCGTGGTCCTTGGTGTCGCTGCCTGGCTGCTCCGCCGAGGCCGTTCCACGGAGGAGGCAGGCATCATGATCCGCATGTCGCTCAACATGCTGATCGTGCTCGTGCCGGTACAGATGGTTCTCGGCGATCTTCACGGCGCCAACACCAAACATTACCAGCCAGCCAAGTTCGCCGCCATCGAGGGCCGCTATGACACCGTGCGCCCGCTGCCGCTCACGTTATTCGGCATCCCGGACGACGCCACCGGACGGATGCGCTACGCGGTCGAGGTCCCGGCGCTCGGCAGCTTGCTGCTGACCCATTCCACGGACGGCACCATTCCTGGCCTGACCAGTTTCCCGCCGGATCAGCGGCCGCCGGTCGCTGCCCCCTTCTTCGGCTTCCGCATCATGGTCGGCATCGCCGTCATCATGCTGGGCATCGCTGTGGCGGGCCAAATGCTGCGCCGCGGCGGCCGTGTCTATCAAGCCAAATGGTTCCTGCGCCTCTGCCAAGGGACCGCACCGCTCGGCTTCGTCGCCGTCATCGCCGGCTGGACCACGACCGAGGTGGGGCGGCAGCCCTGGACGGTCTACGGGCTGCTGCGCACCGCGCAATCCGTTACCCCATCACTCACGGGCGTGGACGTCGCAATCTCGCTCACGCTCTACATTCTGGTCTACGCCATCATGTTCCCCACTGGCTTGGCTTTCATGGCCGGCATCGTTCGGCGCGGCGTGGCTGCGTCCGACGCGGCACCAAGCGGGCCGATCGAGGCAGGGCGGCCGGCCCCGGCCCCAATCGCCACACAATTCGTTCCCTTGGCCGGGGCGTAGAATCCCATGTGGCACAGCCTGGTCCCAATCTGGACGGCCATTCTAGGCCTCGGCGTCTTCATCTACGTCGCCCTGGACGGTTTCGATCTCGGCGTCGGCATGCTGCACGGCCTGGTGCAGCCATCCGATCGGGACACAGTGATGAACTCGATCGGCCCGTTTTGGGACGGCAACGAGACCTGGCTGATCCTGGGCGGCGTGGGCCTGCTCGCTGCTTTCCCGGTCGCCTTCGCCATCATCATCCCGGCGGTCTACTTCCCGATCTTGCTGATGCTGCTGGCGCTGGTGTTCCGCGGCGTCGCCTTCGAATTCCGCTTCAAGCACCCGGCCCTGCGCCGCCTGTGGGACGGCGCGTTCTGCGCCGGCTCCCTGCTCGCCACCTTCGCGCAAGGCATGGTCCTCGGAAGCTTCATCCAGGGGTTCAAGGTTGAGGGCCGCGTCTTCAGCGGCTCTTCCTTCGATTTCGCCACGCCGTTCGCCCTGCTCACCGGCGTGGCGCTGGTGTTCGGCTACGCTCTGCTGGGCGCTGGTTGGCTGGTGATGAAAACCGAGGGTCCGTTGCAGGCCTGGTCGCGCCGCGCCGGCCGTATCTGCCTGATTGGCGTTTCATGCTGCATCGCGGCCGTCAGCCTGTGGACGCCGCTCGCCAGCGCTGCCATTGCGCAACGCTGGTTCGGCTGGCCGAATACGGCGCTGCTGCTACCTCTGCCCGCCGCGACCGTGGCTGCGGGGATCTACGCCTGGCACGTGCTGGGCCGGGAGGGTGACTGGCAGGCCTTCGCCGCTTCGATCGTGCTTTTCGCATTTTCGTTCCTCGGAATTACCATCAGCCTTTGGCCGATGATCGTGCCAGGCCATTTCACCCTTTGGCAGGCAGCGTCCCCAGAAGCCACGCAGGCCTTTCTCCTGGTGGGTACGCTGGTGCTTCTTCCGGTCGTCCTGTTCTACACTGGCTGGTCCTACTGGGTGTTTCGCGGCAAGGTCCGGCACGACGGCGGTTATCACCCTGGGTAAGAGTCAGACAATCGAGGGAGCCTACCTCGACGAACAAATGAAGCAGATCGGTGACCGCGGCTTACCAAAACCTGGCTCGGCATCGCTGACCCGCCTTTGCCGCAAGGAAGCGTTGGACCAGGTTCGCATACACGCGCGGGCGATATACGAAAGGGCTGTGGCAGCAGCACGCGGAACGCGAATCTCCAAGACAAGGCGCACCGCCTCCAGCTAGTCTTCGTCAGGGTCTCGCGGCCCGCCTTTGTCGAACGAGGTCTCACAAGAAACAGCTCCGGAGGATTGCCATGGCCAAGGACGGTGTTATCGACCACCCGCTCACCTGGACGTTCCAGGCCTTGCGCGCCGCGCGATTGCGGTCTGACGCCGCTAAGACCGGCGCAGGGCCGATTACCGTCAACCGGATCGGCCTGCACGACTTGGCCGCAGCCCTGCGGCTCGGCTTCGCCGATTTCGCGGCCTGTCGCAGCGACGCAATCCTTCTGTGCGTTTTTTATCCTTTGGCGGGATTGGTGATCGGCAAGCTGATTATCGGCGGCGGTCTTCTGTCGATGGCTTTCCCGCTGGTGGCGGGGTTCGCGCTCTTGGGGCCATTGCTGGCGACCGGACTTTATCAGATGAGCCGGGTGCGGGAGACTGCGGGAGAGGCAAGCTGGGCCGATGCTTTCTCGGTTTTCAGCTCGCCTTCAATCGGCTCGATCCTGTGGATGGGGGCGCGGCTGCTGGCGATCTTCACGCTATGGCTGTTTGCGGCCACGCTGATCTACACAGCGGCGTTCGGGGACGACCAGCCGAAATCAGCCGCCGAATTCCTGCACAACGTGCTGCTGACGCCGCAGGGCTGGACCCTGATTGCCGTGGGCGTCGGCGTGGGCTCGGTGTTCGCGGCGTTGACGCTGGCCATCGGCGTCATTTCGTTTCCGCTCCTGCTCGACCGCAACGTGACCGTGGAGCAGGCGGTAGAGACCTCGCTGCGGGCGGTGCGCATGAATGGGCCGGTGATCCTCGCCTGGGGCGGGATCGTGGCGGGGTTGCTGGTGCTGGGGTCGTTGCCGCTGTTGATCGGGCTGGCCATCGTCTTTCCCGTGCTTGGGCACGCGACCTGGCATCTCTACCGGCGTGTGATCACGACGGCGTAAATCCTGATCCGCTCGCACGGGCTCACGGATCGTGCTCCAGCTGTTTGTTTCGCGAGCATCTTTGCCCGATCGAACGGTTTCGTTCGATCGGGCAATTCCCTCGCCGCCCGCCCGCTCAGTGGGCTTCCGCCCAGCTGCGTCCCAGGCCTGTCTCCACGATCAGCGGCACGCTGAGCGAGGCCGCACCCTCCATCACGCGTTTCGCCACACCGGCGAGCACATCGGCCTCCTCCTCAGGCGCTTCGAACAGCAATTCGTCATGCACCGAGAGCAGCAGCCGCCCGCGGAGGCGGGCGGCGTTTAAAGCGGCGGGGAGGCGGACCATGGCGCGTTTGATCACATCCGCGGCGCCGCCTTGCAGGGGTGCGTTGATGGCTTGCCGCTCGGCGGCAGCGCGCTTCTGCATGTTGCGGTCAGCGATGCCGGGAATGGTGCAGCGGCGGCCGAACGGGGTTGTCACATAGCCGTGGATTCTTGCTTCCTCCTTGGTTTTTTCCATGTAGGCGCGGATGCCGGGATATTTTTGAAAGTAAGCGTTGATGTACGTGGCGGCTTCACCCGCGTCGATGCCGAGTTGGCGGGCGAGGCCGAAGGCGCTGATGCCGTAGATGATGCCGAAGTTGATGGCCTTGGCGCGGCTTCTGGTCTGTTTATCCATTGTTTCTAGGGGGATTCCAAAAACTTCGCTGGCGGTGCGGGCGTGGATGTCCTGGCCGGTTGCGAACGCTTCCTTGAGCGAAGAAATATCGGCGGCGTGAGCAAGGAGTTGCAACTCGATCTGACTGTAATCGGCGCTGACCAGCAGGTGGCCCGCTTCGGCGACGAAGGCGCGGCGGATGCGGCCGCCTTCCTCGGTGCGGATCGGAATGTTCTGCAGGTTGGGGTCGTTGCTCGAAAGACGGCCGGTGGAGGTGGCGGCCATGGCGTAGGAGGTGTGGACGCGGTTCGTGGCGGGGTTGATTTCCTCGACCAGCGCGTCGGCGTAGGTCGACTTCAATTTGGCAAGTTGGCGGTGTTCCAGCACGCGGCCGGGCAGTTCGTGGCCGAGGTCAGCCAGGGTTTGCAGGATAGTGGCGTCAGTGCCCCAGGTACCCGACGGCGTGCGGCGGCCACCCGGCAGGCCCTGTTCGTCGAACAGGACTTCGCCAAGCTGTTTGGGGCTGGACAAGCTGAATTGGTGGCCGGCGAGCGCATGAGCCTTTTCTTCGAGCACGGCCATACGTTCGGAAAAATCGGCCGAAAGGCGGCGGAGTTCTTCGGCGTCCACGCGAATGCCGGCGCGCTCGGCTTCGGCAAGCACGGGGACAAGACGGCGCTCCATCTGTTCGTAGAGGGAGAGGGCCGCGTGGGTACGCAGGCGAGGGCGCAGGGCGGACCAGAGACGTAATGTGATATCGGCTTGTTCGGCGGCATAGGCGGCGGCGCGGCTGACCGGCACCTGCGCGAAGGTCAGGCGGTTACGGCCGGTGCCGGTGGTCTCGTCCAGCGATTTGGGCGTGTGACCCAGATGAAGTGGGGCCAGGTCTGAAAGCGCATGGTCGTGCGCGCCGGCGGCCTGGCAAAAGCTGATGAGTGTCGGGTCATCCTGTGGTTCGGGGGGCGGCAGGCCGGCGTGTTGAAGCACCAGGCGGCTATATTTCGCGTTGGCCGAGATTTTGAGCACCGACGTATCCGCGAGCAGCGGGCGTAGGGCTTCGAACACCGTTTCGCGCCCCAGCCGGGGTTCCGTGAGTTCGGTGACAGGGAGCGCAATATAGCAGGCCCGGCCTGGCGCGATTGCCAGGGCGATGCCCAAGAGCGTGGCGCGCCAGGGCCGTGGATCGAGGTCGGTTTGGATGTAGAGTGCGACGCGCCGGGCGCGCGTGGCGGTGTCGATCCAGGCAGCGAGCGCCGCTTCGTCCGCAACGATCTCGTAGGGCCCGTAGGCAATGACGGCGCGTTGCGTGGCATCCGCATCAGGTTCGGTGACAGGCGGACCTTCCTGCAGCCCCAGGCGAAGGGCAGTGCTTCGAAAGCCCATGGTGTGCAGCCAGTCAGACAGGCGAGTGCGGTCCAGGGGACCGGTGACCATCGCATCGACAGGCAGCGGCATGGGAGCTTCGTCGCAGAGCCGCACGAGCTTTTTCGAAATGCGGGCGGCTTCCGCGTGGGCCAGCAAATTGTCCCGACGCTTGCTGGGTTTCATCGACGGGGCGGCCGCCAGCACGGCTTCGAGATCGCCGTATTGGGTGATGAGTTCGGCGGCGTTCTTCGGGCCGATGCCGGGCACGCCCGGAACGTTGTCCACGCTGTCGCCCATCAGCGACTGGACGTCGATGACTTTCTCTGGGGGAACACCGAATTTCTCGAAAACCTCGGCAGGGCCGATTGTCTTTTGCTTGATAGGGTCGAGCATGGTGACGCCGGGGCGGACGAGCTGCATCAGATCCTTGTCGGAACTGACGATCGTGACGGTCTGGCCCATATCGACCGCGGCCTTGGCGTAGGCCGCGATGAGGTCGTCCGCTTCCCAGTCATCGAGTTCCACGCAAGCAACGCCGAAGGCGGCCACCGCATCGCGCACGAGCTTGAACTGGGGGATCAGTTCGGAGGGCGGTTCTGGGCGCTGCGCCTTATACTGGTCGTAGATGCGGTTCCGGAACGTCGTGCTGCCTGCGTCGAAGATGACGGCGAGATGGGTGCCGACGTGGCCGGCGAGAAAGCGGGCCATCATATTCGTAAAACCGAAGACGGCGTTGACCGGTGTACCGTCAGCACGGGTCATCGGCGGCAAAGCGTGAAAGGCGCGAAAAATATAGCCGGAACCATCGATCAGCACGAGGTTCGGTTGTGCCGGCGCAACTTCCTCCGATGACTGAGAGCCGGGTGCTGACACCTGATTCAATGCTCGGGGTGGTCCGACGCGCCAGGCTTCAATACGAACACGCGCGAGCAGTACGGACAGAACGTCTGCTGGTGCTCGATGCGGAGCCAGACGCGCGGGTGGCCCAGGGGACCATCACCGCCGTCGCAGGCGAGCACACGGCTATCGACCAGGATCGTCTCTAGAGTGCCCACGGCGGGGGTTGGGGTCGCGGCACCGAAGGCCATGTGTGTGTCCTGATTGGATTGCCGGGGGATGACTGCATGATACGCCGCCGCGTGGCTGTTTCAACCGTGGCGGCGCTGGTGCTGGCGGCCGGCGTGACCGGCAGCTTGGCCGGGCCGGCCGTGAGCGTGGTGGGAAGCAATCTGGCGGCGACCGGGCCGATGCCGGCGCCTGACGTTGTTTTTCGCATGCGAGACGGGTTTGCGCTTCCCGCCCGCGTGTGGCGGCCGCCCGCTGGGGTGGAACCGCGGGGTGTGATCCTTGCGCTGCACGGCTTCACCGATAGCCGCGATGCCTGGGCCTATCCGGCGCCGGTTTTTTCAGCGGCGGGCTACACGGTGTTCGCACCCGACCAGCGTGGGTTCGGGGCGACCGCCGATCGCGGCGTATGGGCGGGCGTGCCGGCGATGGTGGGTGATGCGGCCGAGCTGGCTGGCCAGTTGCGCGCGCAATACCGCGGGCAGCGCCTGGTGATAATGGGTGAGAGCATGGGCGGCGGCGTGGCGATGTGCCTGGCCGCCCAAGCTCCGGCCACGGCGGACGCTTACGTGCTGTTCTCGCCGGCGGTGTGGGGGCGGGCAGAAATGGCGCCGAGTGTCAGGGGAGCGTTGTGGGCCGCATCCCGCCTGGCGCCGGGCTGGAAGCTGACAGGTCGGGAGGTGCCATTGGACATTGCGGCGAGCGATAACCGGGAGGCGTTGCTGGCCCTTGCCCATGATCCTCTGACGTTACGCGGGTCCACGGTGCTGATGCTGCGCGGGCTGGTCGATCTGATGGATGCGGCGCAGGCGGCGGCGGCGCGGCTTCCGCCCAACACGCTGGTGTTGAACGGCCGGCGGGATCAGGTGATTCCGCCCCCGGCCACCGCAGCGGCCTGGGCCAAGTTGCCGGACGGGGTGCGGCGGGGCTTCTATCTGTCCGGCTATCACTTGCTGACGCGCGACCTGGACCGGGCGCTGGTGGATGCGGATGTGCTGGCGTGGCTGGACAACCCGCAAGCCTGGCTACCCTCGGGCGCCGATATCAACGCGGCGGCATGGCGGGCGGACCACGCCTGGGTTGACGATGCGCCGGCTTCCCTGGACGGAACTGGGCTGCGGCGGGTCTGGCCATATTGAACCTGTTGCGCTAAGTCGGAAGTATGGACCCGTAGCTCAGCTGGATAGAGCGCTGCCCTCCGAAGGCAGAGGCCGATGGTTCGAATCCATTCGGGTCCGCCAAGAAGACAGCAGTCCTTTTCTGAACAAAAGAACCACGATATTTCTTAAGTATAAGCCGGGCCGAATTGATGCTACGTTCAGGTCGTCGGACGGAATACAGTGATACCGGATTATTCCGTCCCAAGTTGCAACCTGAGGATGTATAGTCAAGGCCGCTGGGAAGGTGACGCCCTACTACCTTCGGCCAAGATCATGGGCCTACTGCGACCAGGCCAGCACCGGTGCCTTGGGAGGCGGCGTGGCGGTGGCTATCCGGTTGCGGCCCGCTTCCTTGGCCTCGTAAAGCGCGCGGTCGGCCTTGCGAAGCAGGGCCGGCAGGTCGTCCGATCCCGTGTGCGGGGCAGATGCCACACCGATGCTGATCGTCAAGCGGATCGGTTTGTCGGCGTGCTGCAGATCGAGCTGTTCCACCGCGGCGCGCAGGCGTTGGGCCACGGCGAGTGCGGCCGCTTCCGATGTATCCGGCAGGAGCATGGCGAATTCCTCGCCGCCCAGGCGGCCCGCAATGTCCCCCGGGCGGCACGCCGCGCGGATCGCCTGGCCGAGCGCGCGCAAGGCCGTGTCGCCCCCATGGTGGCCATGCGTGTCGTTGATCGCCTTGAAATGGTCCGCATCCAGCATCAGAATCGTAGCCGACCCGGAACGGCGCTGTGCCTGGACGAGGTGGGCGGCTGCCTGCTCGATGAAGCTGGTGCGATTGAGCGTGCCGGTCAGGCCGTCGGTGGTGGCAAGCTGGAGAAGGTCGCGTGCGTAGCGGGCGACGCGACGGACCATGGGGCGGAAGATCATCAACGCTTCGGCCACCAGCGTCGTCAGGACCACGGCAAGGGTTCCGGCCTGCAGGAGTTCCAGCAGGCTGAGCTGGTGTTCGCTATCCTGCTGGTGCCGGGCCACGACGTCGTCGAGCCGTTTCAACAAGGGCGAGCGCGCTTCGCGAAACAGCTGGTCCAGCGCCTGGCCGGTATCGGCCGCGTCTGGGCGCCCTGCCACGATCTGGCGCGCGAGCGCGACATAGGCGGCGACCTCCCCGTCCAGCGGCGCCTCTCCGCCGAAATAAATGTCGCGGAACATGCGGGCGCTGCGGTCCAACTGGCCAGGAGCGATGCTCGCCGCCAGCAGCTTGTGGTGGGCGGATTCGAACTGGTTGGTCGCGACCAGCAAATCGGCCTTCGCGGTCGGTGACCCCAGGCGATACTGCGCAGCCAAGCTGGCGATCCGTTGCGACAGCATACGCTGGCGGCCGCTCACGTTGACAATTTCGGCAGAGCCTTCGTGTTCGACGAGCACGCGGCTGAGCGTGAGGTGGGAAGCGATCGTGAGCATGGCAACAAGGCTCAGGGCGGCGAGATAGCCGATGGTGAGCCGGCGTTCGGAGAGCATTCCCGGTGACATCCGGGAACTATATACGGTCCTGAAACGAATTGCGAGGGACTTGAAGCCGTCCGTCTGCATAGGAACAGAAGCAAGCTCAACTCAGTGGGGGGGCGCGAAGTTCTGCTGAGGGCGCTGCGGCGTAACGGAGTGGCCGAAATTGGCGCCAAGGCGGTTGCGTGTGGCGCTTTCGTTGAACTGGCCGGTGACGTTGCTGGGGGAGGTGGCGTTGTAGGGTGCGGCCGTGTCCGAGGAGGTGCGCGGGGCGGCCTGGGCCGCGGCCTTCAGGCGCTGGTTGATGCAGTCGTAGCTTTGCGCGCTGCCGACCTGCACATCAACACAGGTGTCGTGCGTCTGCTGCTGCGCAATCGCCGGCCCCGCCAAAATCAAGAGTAAACAAGCAACACGCACGGGCGATCTCCCTACTCAGAAGTTCTTTGTTTCACTCTTTCAAGAAAGGAAGTCTTTCTTCTACTGAACCAATCGGGAAACCTCAATCTCATTGATTTCCGCAGGCTGTTTGGCAAGCAGCGTGCTGGCGTAGGCGCGCTCCAATTCGGCCTGCTTCTGCGACCGGAGTGCCCGAACCAGGCCGTCGCGCAGGTCGGCGAGCGGAGTAGGGCCGGCGGGGCGGGTGGCGATGAGGCGTAGCAGGTGGCAGCCATTCTCCACGCACACCGGTGCGGTCAGCGCCCCTTCCAGCAGGCCGGACACCGCGTCGCGCACGGCGGGGACGAGCTGGTTGTCACCAACCCAGCCCATGTCGCCGTACTGCAGCGAAGGATCGTGCTTGGGCGCGTCCGCCATCGCGATGCGGCCGCGCTCGATCTGCGGGCGCAGCGCGGCCAGCTTGGCACGGCCGTCCTCGTTGGTGCCCGTGGGCGGCTTGACGGTGTAGATCTGTGCCAGGTGATAGGCGCGCGGCTGCATGAACTGCGCCTTGTTCGCCGTGTACGCGGCCTGCAACTCGGCGTCCGAGGGGTAGGTGGCTGGCGGCGTCGCGTGCGCGGCCAGGAAGGTTTGCGCGATCACTTGGTCACGCGCGCGCGCGATCAGCGACGCCACGTCGGCCCGCTGGTCCCAGCGGACAGACTGCGCTTCCTCCAGCACGGCGCGTTGCACAAGAATATTGCGCAGGAAATCTGTCATTGCCGCCGGCGTGGCAGTCAGTTTCTTGCGGGCATCGGCGTCCAGGCCTGCCACCATGGCGCGGGCCTGGCCAAGCGTGATCTGGTCGCGGCCGCGCTCGGCGATGATGGGGTCGGGAGCCGCCGCCGCCAGCGCGAGACTGGCCGCAAGCAGCGCGCTAATGCGATTTGGGCGGGACATATTCCTGGTCATGAATCTTATCGTCGTAGTCCTGGACGAGGTTTTCCAGTTTCACGCGCTCGAAGCCTACGAACGGCTCGTAGCTTTTCAGCAGGATCGAGCGGAAGCCTTGCGTCTGGTAGAGATGCAAGATCTGTTCGGCGACATCGATGAGTTTGGTATTCGTGGCCTTGCAGGTCTGCAGGGCGGCGGTGTTGGCGCGCAGGCCCGCTTCCGCCGTGCGGCCCTGTTCGCCGGCGGCGCGCGCCTGCTCGGCCGCGCCCTGGTAGCCGGCCTGCAATTTGGCATTGGCTTGTTGCAAACTCGCCGCTTGCGCTTCCGCCTGTTGCAGCCGGGTTTGGAGCGCGTCGAGATCGGCGGGTTTGGCCGCCGGTTTTGCGGGCGCTTCGGCGAGCTTGGCGTTCGCTGCATCGAGTTGCGTCTGCAACGCGGTCTTGTCTGCCTGCGCCTTCGCGAGATCGGCCTGGGCTTGCGCGGCCTCGTCCTGGGCGGCGCGCATTTCGGTCACGGCCTGGCGCAGCGCGTCACGCATCCGGTCCTCACTGGTCTGGCTGTCAGCGCGGGCCTGAGCGGTCGCGAGAAGAAGACAGGCAGCAATCGGAAGTGCGCGGGCGATCTGTTGTGCCATGCCGGTCCTCGCCATGATCTTAGCCACGGGGGCGTTCCACAATGCGGGCGCTGAATTGCCTGCCGACGATGGACGCGGCGGGGATGTCGCCGGTGGAGAGCGAGGCGATCAGGCGTTGCACTTCGCCGCGCACGTCTTCGTCGCCTGAGAAGCTTACAATGTGCACGCCCATCGCATGGCCGGCGGAGTCGAGCGAGTAGGCGAGGGTCGCCGTGTATTTCGCAAAGCGCAGTTTCTCGTCGCGCTCCAGCGCCTGGCGGATCAGAGTCTGTTCGAGATTGGCGTAATACCCGTCATTGTCGCCGCCAGTGCCATCGCCAGTACCGCAGCCGGTGCCAACGCAATCGCCGCCGCCGCCATTGCCCAGGCCTAGCGTGCCGGGTCCATTACCGGCAATCGATGTTTGCACGGCCGCGGGTGGCGCGGGGGCTTTCGGCGCGGGTTTGCTGACGGTTTTTTGCGGCGTCGGCTCGCGCTGTTTCGGTGTCTCCTCCGGCTTCTTCGGCGGGGGCGGCGTCTTCGGCGGAGGTGGCGGCGGGGGAGGCGGCGGTAGCTGCACCTGGGTGATGTGCGGCTCGTTATGCGGGCGCGGCGCGGGGCCGCTGTGATTGCTCAACACGGCATAGGCGGACAGCCCTGCCAGAAGGATGAACGCGGCGCCCCCCACCGGCAGGCCGTAGCGCTGCAACGGGGTCTTGCGGTCCAGCTCGGCGTTGAAATCGTCGTCGTCCAACATGGTGTCACACGCCCGGGGAGCGCTGCGCGGCCAAGCCAAGTGAGGAAATGCCGACCCGGCCGCACACGTCGAGCACATTCATAATTTTTTCGTACTGCGACTGACGGTCGCCCTTCAGCACGATCGGCAGATCGGGCGTAATGGCTTTCGCGTCGCGCAACTTCGCTTCCAGCTCCGCCAGGCTGACCGGGATGGCGTCGATGAAAACTTGGCCGGCACCGTTGACGGATATAACTTTGGTCTTCGGCACAGCCAGCGAAACAGTCGAGCTGCCCTTCGGGAGATCCACCTTCACACCTTGCACGCTAGCAGTGGTCATAATGATAAAAATGACCACCAGAACGTAGGCCAGATCCAGCATCGGTGTGATGTTGATGTCGTCGTAAGGCTTGTCATCGTTGATTTGCATGTCTCTGCCCGCCCTTATTCGGCCGGTTTGATTCGGGCGCGCGCGTAGTCGCCCTCGGCGATGCGAGTGACGATTTCGTCCACGAAGACCGCCATTTCCGAGATCACGGTTTTGATCCGCGTCTGGAAATAGTTGTAGCCGAACAGCGCTGGAATAGCCACGAACATGCCGGTGGCGGTTGCCAGCAAAGCGGCCGAGATGCCGGGCGCTATGGAGTTCACGTTCACGTCGCCGGCCGCCGCGATGGCTGCGAACGTGATCATGACACCCACGACGGTGCCGAGAAGGCCCACGAACGGGCCACCAGAGATCGCGATCGTCAGGAACACCATCAGATTGTTCAGCTTGGCAATTTCGCGCACCATCTGCGCATCCATCGAGCTGCGAATGGCCGCCAGCGATTGCGGCGCAATCGAACCGTCCGGCATCGTGCGGCCGCCCTGCAAGCGGTCGTTTACTTCACGCACGCCCGTCTCGGTACACGCGATAAAGGCAGGACATGGTGACACCACGTGCACGATCCTTCGGCACGGCGGGCAGTAGCGCCGGGTCGCGGCGGTTTACCTCGCGCATCAGCGCCAGAAAACGCTTGTTGGCGCCGGCAACTCGCGAGACGTAGCTCGCCTTGGCGACCATCACGAGCCAAGAGACGAGCATCATGAAAATCAGTATACCGATAATCACCCACGCGTCGATTGTGACGGATTTGAGGATGATACCGATGTAGCCGGAACCGAAACTGCTGGTCTGCTCAGGATTTTCAAAGGAGAGAAGATTGGACTGCGTGCCCTGGTCACGGTCGGCCAGCAGGATGGCGCCGGCTGGGCGCACCACCTTGCTGATCTGCAGCTCGTCGACTTCGCCGATGAAGTTCGCGGGTAGAGCGGCGGCTTGCGCGGCGGGTGCGGCCGGCGCTGATGTGGCCATGGCCGGACCGCCCAGCACGCCGGCCCCGGTAATGGCGGGAAGCGCGCCGGCCGCCTCGGCCGCTTTAGCGCCATCGACGTAAAGCGTGACCTTGTCGGCTTGGGTCGTCACCGTTAGCAGATGCCAGCTATCGGCGACGAGAGGCGCGTTACCTGCCAGATGCAGTGGGGCGGCGCCGCCGGCCACATCGACCTGCGGCACGCCTGCAGCGAGCGAGACGGCGAAATCGGCCGCCCCGGCGGCGTCGCGCTGATCGAACAGCATGGCCGTCTGCGTGGGCGGGTTTGGCTTCACCCACATCTGCCAAGTGAGCGTCTCGGCGGCCGAGATATTGAGCGTCGGCGAGGGCGTGAGTTTGATCGGCGCCGTGCCGTCGAGTTTTCCGCCAAACCCGATAATGGCGTTCAGGTCGCGCTTGCCGGGGGTCAGCGCGTTATTGCCGTAGCTTGTGCTGTCTTTCGGCAGACCGTTCTCCTCGCCGAAGTGCCAGACCAGAAGCTGGTCGGCATCGTAGGTTGCATGCGAATCGGAGGCGTCGTTTGCCTTCTCGTTGCCCCAATACATGAAAAAGCTAGTCGAGGCGCCGGGCGAAATGTCGGGCACGTCGACCCAGACGAGGGCGACCTGATCGACCAAGCCGTCGAATTTCTCGATATGGTAGTGAAGCGGGGTGCGGTCGTCCGCCGCAATGAAACGCAAGTCGCCGCCATCCTGCTTGGCGCTGTCGAACTTGAAGTTGTTGGCCAACAATCGGACCAGCACCTGCGTGCGGCCGATCTTCTCGCCTATATTGGCGCCCTTCGGTCCGGTATCGGCGTCGATTTTTATGCGATACTGCCAGTCGCCGTTCCACCAGGCGGCATGCGCCACGCCGGACAGCATCATCATCGCGCAGACGCAGAGTGCGGCCAAGCCAAAATGGTTTCGCCACGTCATCAGTTCAAAACTCCCCATAGACGCGGAACAGCACCCGGTTGGTGCCGGCTTTGGTATTCGGTCCGTTGTCAAACGTTTGCGCATCTTGCAGGACACCATTCAGATAACCCCACAGATTGACACGGCTGCCGATACCTGCCGAGGCCAGCCCATAGGTGGAACGCTGGCCAACGAGCGGTGTGGTGAGATTCACCACTCCCTGGTCGGCGAAGACGTGGAATCGCCAGGATTTCAGCGGGCCGCCGAGATATTTCGCCACCGACGGGCTGCGCAGCTCGGTCTGCACATAAACGCCGGTATCGCCCAGCGCTTCGGCTTCCAGATAGCCCCGCACACTGTCCGCGCCTCCGATGCCGATCTGCTCGCTGCTGACCAGAGGATCGTTGCTCAGCTGGCCAGTCAGGGAACCCCAAAGCTGGATGTCACGCGAAAAATCCTGCTCGCGCTCTACTGTGGCGCGCAGCACGGAAAAACCCGGTGGCGCGGCGTAGGCTTTGTTGTCGAACTGCGCGCGCGTGCTGCCGAACGCTGGCAAGCCAAATTCCAGGCTGACGGAGGCCGATGTTGTCGAATGCGTGCCGGTCCAGTTGGCGGCATACAGCGCGTTCAGCGGATAATAGGTGACGGGTGCCGAGGTGAACGTCTTGGTCGGCGCGAAAGCGTCGAGCTCATAGTATTTTTTGTAGTCCCACCCGACAGAGAGCGAATGGCTGAAATTGGTCGTGCTGCCAAGCGGTATCAGCACGCGAAAACCGGTGGTGGTGCCTCGGCCTGCCACGTCCGTGGTACCCAATGCCAGCACGTTGCTGTTGGAATGCAGGTAGCTCATCAGCAGCTGCAGCCTGCTGTTAGGAATGTGGAACAGGTAGGATGCGGATTCGACCTCCGCGTCGGCGACGTTCTCGGGCGCCACCGAATACGTCACCGTCGCCGAATTGCCGCGCTGGAACAGGTTGCCATAGGTGAGCGACGCGTCCAGCCGCAGCGGTGTGGTGTCGGCGTTGTAGCGGTTGTTGAGTTCCAGCGAGCCGTGCACGGGGAGCGTGTCGGCTACTGCCAGATCGACATCCACCGTGTCCGCGCGGCGCCCCGCTTTCAACGCGGGCGTTACCTGGCGGTCCGGCAGCGTGTTCAGCGCGGTCAGGTCTCGCTGCAGGTCGTTCACGTTCGGCACCGTGCCAGGTTTGACCGAGGGCGCGCCGGCGCGTACGTCGCTCGGCAGGAAATAGCGGGCGCCTGTCACGCGCAACCGGCCGACGCGGCGTTCGATCACCTGCAGCACGATAACGCCGCCACTGGTGCTGATATGCTGTGGCGGTATGGTAACGGACACCGTGGCAAAGCCTGCATCCTGGTAGGCTTTTTCCAGTGCGGCGCGAGCGTGCTCCACATCGTCGGTCGTACGGTCCGGCCCCACGAACGGATAGACGGTCTGCTCAACCACGTCCTGCGGTAGCACGGTGGTGCCTTCCACCCGAATTTCGTCGAGCTCGAAATGCAGAGCTGGCGGTGCAGCATGACCCGGTTGTGACGCGCCGCCCGATGCGGCAACCACGAAAGCGATGCAGCTCCAGCGCAATCGACGCGCGTGCATGCCGTGCACCGGCCGCTCCGCCGTCCATGCTGTACCCGGCCCGACACTCATGCGTAACACCACCCGCAACCCACCACGCGTACCATTGGCAACCCGTCGCGCGTGCGCGCCTCTCTAGCCAGGATTGGCGCGGTGCAGCAACAGCAATCGGCGCAGGTGCGGAAGTCACTCGCCGACCGCAACAGGAATCCCGTCGGGCAACGCACGGAAGGCAACCCTTGTGTCATCGATCTGTCATAAACCTATCACGCGCGCGTCACACCTAAAGCAACCCGATCCTGCTAACACCCCGGGCAGCCAGCCCGAAGACGGCTGGTCTTCCGCTAAATAGGGAAAACCTCACATGACTTCGCACCCATTTGCTGGGAGCCGCCTCTGCGGTTGCCCTGGCCTGCATTTCGACTGGCGCGTTTGCCCAACAGGCTCCGATCCAGGGTGGCGGCTCGACGCTGGCCGAGTTCGACTATTTCGTCGAATTCGCCAACTTCAACGCCGCTGAACCCGCCAATGGCGCGATCTGGATGAACCCGTTCATCAACGGCCAAACGTCTCAGGACGCGCTTTATTGGCCGGCTGGCTCCGGCTCGGGCCAGGCCGCGTTCCTCAACGACGATCTGACCTGCGACAGCAACAAAGTCCTGAACCTGACCGGTGCCGGTGGCGTGGTTGGCGCGTGCAGCAACCTTCCTCCGACCGCCCCCAACGGTAATGGCCTGAACTTCGTGGATTACGGCGCGTCCGACGCGACGTTCAGCTCCACCCAGATCGCGCAGTGGGCCAGCTCGACCTATGGCCAGTCGCAGGCCGGCAACCTGATCCAGCTGCCCTCCATGGGCGTCGGCGTCTCGTTCCCGATCGTCGACAATGGCAACCTGCAGTCCAACGGCTTCGTCACTCTGACGGACTCCGACCTGTGCGGCATCTTCTCGGGCAAGATCCAGAACTGGAACCAGACCTCGTTTGCTGGCCAGATTCCGGACAACCAGATCCAGGTCATCTACCGCAATGACGGCTCGGGCACGTCGTTCCTGTTTTTGAATCACTTGTCGGCGGTCTGCACCACGGCGAACTCCAACTTCCCGTCGCTCAACGGCAAGGTTGAAATCAACGTCAGCACCACGTTCACCAACGTGTTCACAGCACCGCCGAACGGAGCGGCTCCGGTGGCGATCCCCGCCAACTTCCTCGGCGAGAAGGGCAGCAGCGGCATCGCGAACCGCCTGGCCGGCACTGACGGCAGCGCACCTCCGGTTTCGGCGACGGCCTATCTGACGCCCGACCTGACCACTATCGACCCGAACAGCAACGCGACGCTGACCGGCGGCGGCAAGAGCCCGCTGAACGTCGGCGCGGTTCTTGGCTTGCTGAAGAACGCGCAGGGCAAGATTGTTCCTGCGAATCTTCTGCCGACCGAGCAGAACATTGCGACTGGCCTGAATAATGCGAAGTCGGGCCAGTTCCTCAAGCCGCCGACCTCTGCGAGCGGCTTCGCCAACCCGAACAACCTGGTGCCGCTGATCCAGACGGTGAAGCAGGGCTATCCGGTGATCGGCTACACCACGTTCGACTTCGCGCAGTGCTACCATAACCCGTCGGTTGGTAACGCGATCATCACGTTCCTCAAGTCCGACCACTACCAGGGCAGCGGCAAGTACGCGACCGTCGAGATCAACAACGGCTTCGTGCCGCTGGCCAAGAGCGGCGCCAAGACGTTCATCGCTGCAATCGACGCCAACATCCTCAGCAACACCAAGAACTACAACGACAACATCCAGAACGGCACCGTCTGTGCCGGCGTGTCCGGCCGCTAAGCGGCTAGTCCCTCGGAGCACAAGGGAAGGCGGCCACTTCGGTGGCCGCCTTTTTTGTTGCCAAACACTCTCCCCGTCTGTCCCCGCGTGTTCACCGGACGAATTCGTCATCGAAATACTACTTTGGCGATATGTATCCTACCATACTGATGTGCTAGGAGTTCGCGTGTCAATCGAAGGGCGGTTGGCGTTGTGCCACATAGGGAAGCAGTCATGTGTCGTATTAAACTTCTGGGAGCCGCCTCAGCGGCTGCCCTGTGCGTGTCGTCAGGCACCTACGCCCAGCAGGCGCCAATCCAGGGCGGCGGCTCTACCTCGGCCGAATTCGACTATTTCGTCGAACTCCCGGCTTTCAACGCCAGCCAGCCGGCCAATGGCGCCGTTTTCCTGAACCCGTCACCCGCGACGGGGAATAACGCGATCTACTGGCCGTCAGCCTCATCTTCGGGCCAGGCTGCGTTTCTCAACGATGACCTGACCTGCGACGTGAACAAGGTGCTGAACCTGGCGGGTGCAGGCGGCGTGATCGGCGCCTGCAGCAACCTGCCACCCACCGCGAATGGCGGCACGAACTTCGTTGATTACGCGGCGTCGGACTCGACGCTGACGTCGACCCAGATCGCGCAATGGGCCAGCTCCACCTATGGCCAGTCGATGGCCGGCAACCTGATCCAGATACCGTCGATGGGCACGGGCACGTCCTTCCCCATCGTGGACAACGGCAATCTCTCGGCCAACGGCGCGGTTACGCTGACCGACGCGGACAGCAAGCCGGTCCGCGGCGTGGTCACGCCGAGCGATTTGTGCGGCATCTTCTCGGGCAAGATCCAGAACTGGAACCAGACCTCGTTTGCCGGCAAAATCCCGGACAACCCGATCCAGGTCGTCTATCGGTCCGACGGATCGGGCGCCACCTTCCTGCTGCTGAACCATCTCTCGGCGGTCTGCAACACGACCAACTCGAACTTCCCGGTCGATCCGAACACCGGCAAGGTTGCTATCAATGTGAGCAACACGTTTACCAACGTGTTCACCGCGCCACCGAGCAGCAACCCGAACAACCCAACTCCCCCGAAGCCCGTTCCCAGCAATTTCCTCGGTGAGAAGGGTAGCAGCGGCGTTGCCAACTACCTCTCCGGCCAGGGTGGCGTGGCTGCGCCCACTTCTGCAATCGCTTACATCTCGCCGGACTGGACGACCGTAGACCCGAAGAGCAATGCGGTGCTGGCTGACGGCAGCAAGAGCCAGCTCAACGTGGGCGCCGTGCTGGGTACGCTATCGGGCAAGGCGGCTGGCGTGCTGCCAACCGAGCAGAACATCGCGACCGGCTTGAACCACGCCAAACAGGGCCAGTCGCTCAAGCCACCGACCTCGGCCGGCGGCTTCGCCAACCCCGTCAACCTGGTGCCGGTAATCCAGACAGTCAGCCAGGGCTACCCCGTGGTCGGCTATACCACGTTCGACCTCGCGCAGTGCTATCACAACCCGTCAGTCGGCAACGCCTTCATCACCTTCCTCCAGAGCGACCATTACCAGGGCACTGGCACGTATGCGACGACCGAGATCAACAACGGCCTTGTGCCCTTGGCCAAGAGCGGTGCGAAGACCTTCGTGGCGGCAATCGAAGCCAACATCCTCGCCAACAAGAAAGGTTACAACACCAATATACAGAATGGCACTGTTTGTGCCGGCGTGATTGGGCGGTAACGAGAAAACCTGTCCCTGCTCGAATGAAGGCGGCCACTTGGTGGCCGCCTTCTCTTTATACGTTAAGCAAGCAGGTGACTGCTCACCAGGTGCCATTGCCTCACGATTTAGAATTAAAATGACTTCAGATACCGAGGCATCGCGGACGCTTTACGAAAAAAGTTTTTTGCTTCTTTTTGTCTTCAGAAAAGAAGGCCTTCTTTCTTGAAAGGTAAAAGCAAACAAGTTTTCTCTATTCGCCGTCGTCCCAGGACAGAATGCGATACTTCCAGGCTGGGCCGCTGAGCGTGCCGTCCAGGCGTAACAGCGCGCGTCTGGTGAAGGCGGCCCCGTTTTGGCCGCGGGCCTCTGCGATGATGCGCAACACGATCGGGCCCCTGGCATCGGCCGTCTCGACCGTCAGGCCCGCATTGCGTTTGGCCAGCGTGGTTGCTGCCAGCACCTGGGGCGAAGCGTATTGCAGCCACGGACCCTGTTCCAGTGCCAGGGTCAAATACGGCAGGGCCGCCTGATACAGCGCCGGCGACATGCCCAGCACCAGCGGCAACTCGTCCAGTCTTTGGAATTCCTCGCCGGCAGGACCCCATCGCCTACCGTCGGCGCGGTACTGCGGCACAAGCGGGCTTTCTGAATCGTTGCCGCCCGATTGCTGGGAACGCCAGTCGGCGATTGCGTTCGACGCGGTTTGTGCGGTGGTCCGGTCCGCGCCCAGAGTGGTGAACAGCGCCAGCAGCAAAGCCGGTGGCGATTGGTTGACATCCAGCTTGCCCCGCTCGTCCTCGACAGTCACCGTCACAGGACCTGTCGCCTCATCGAGTACGCGCGTCATGGCGCCTGGCGGCCAGTAGTCGCCGCCGCCATCCAGCATGTGCCAGACCGTCTCGTACGTGGCGCCATCGGCCGCTTCCTGCAACTGCGCGCCTTGCCGCAAGGCGGCGGCTAGCCTGCTCTCCGCTCGGCCTGCGCCGGTCACCTGTGCCGCCAATAGCGACAGCAGCGCCATCGACCAAAGCACCAGCAGCAGCGCGAAACCCTTGTCAGTCGACGGCGGATCAAAAACTTCCATTGGAATCCAGCATTGTCGGCACTGCCATGTCGGGCCAGCGATGTTTGCCGCGTGGGAGCACGAAGTGGATCTGGATGAGCGCGGGCAAATTGCTTTCGGTCCAGTTTTTCGACCATTTGCCGCCGTCGGACTCGCTTTGGCGATAGGCGAGATCGACCCGCTCCACCCCCTCGGCCAGCACAATCTGCTGCATCGCCGGCGGCGTGCCGAGCGCGATGGCGTAGGGGTGGGGGCGCCAGCGCAGCACCAGCCGGTGACTGTCATCGACGCCCAGTGCCACCTCGGCCCGGCGCGCGGGGTAGGTTTGCGGCTGTTCCGGCATCTGGGTCATGAGTACCAGGCGATGCTCCTCGCCCGCCAGCGGCTTGTCGTCGGTGGAGGCCGGGGGGCTCGCCTGCTCGATCAGGTTGCGCAGCACGCGGTCCATCCGCTCCAACCCGGCAGAGCGTTCCGCCAGCCGTGTCTCCAGCGTCCACGCCGACACGCCAAAACGCTGCGCCTGCGCCAGCCCCGCCAGCACGAAACCGAGTACGACCATCGCAACGATAACCTCGATCAGGGTGAAACCTGATTGGGTTTCCGGTTGTAGGTCGCCGGTCGCGTGACAACGTATGGCACTTGAATCATCAGATCCTCTAGACGGGCTGAAAGCTGATCACTGGTCCGCTGCCTTCACATCGAAGCGCCTTGTCGCAATGCTGACCTGGCGGTCCCGGCCGCCTTCCTTCCAGCTTTCGGTAACGACGATGTCGAACAGGATGGCGCGCGTGGGTTTGACGTCGTTGGCACGGTCCTGGTCGCTGAGGCTGAGCTGGCGGGAGCCGGCTTCGCGTATGCGCAAATGCCAACTGAAATCTTCACCATCCGCGCCGCTGGTCTGCTGCGGCGCGATGGTGGCGCCATGGCCGATCGCAGCCAGGTGGGAGCGCGCCAAGGACACCGCCTCGTCGTAGCGACCGGCCACCTGGGTCGCGTCCAGCCCTGCCACCGTGCCCCCGAACAAAGCGCCGATTGCCAGCGCCGCGATGACGAAAGCGATCATGACTTCGAGCAGGGTGAATCCGGACTCGCCAGTTTGGCGTGCGGGACGGCGGAATTTGCTTAAATCCGGCCAATATGTCCGGCCTGTGGGCTTCAGCCGCCAGGAGAATTTAATCAGCATCGGCGACGCTGACTTGCCCGGTCAGCCACTCGACAGTGACCCCCAAACGATGGCGGCCGGTGCCCAGCGTGATCCGGCCGCCCGTGGCCGAGCCGTCCGGCGAAAAACGGATCAGCTTGATGCGGTCCGCCCCCGGCCTGGGCCGGTTGATCGGGTCGGGGGGTGGCTCGGGTATTTGCACGGACACAGCCAGGTCCGGGGCAAGTATCTGGCGCGGGCCTCCGTCGATGGCGAAGGCGTGGTGGTCCTGATCGATGGCGACAGAGACGGGGCGGTCGCCATTAATTGCCTGGGCGCGCGCGGCCCGCAGTGTGTAGGCCAGCGACCCGGCCGCCGCCCGGGCTTCCAGCCCACGGCTGCGCAGCGGCCCTCGGCCGAGCACCACGCCGAGCACCACGCCAAGGATGGCCAGAACGACCAAAATCTCGATCAGCGTAAAACCGTCGGTCCGCCGCATGGCCGTGGAGATAGCGGGTCCGGCGCACCCCTTCCAGTTACGGCTGCTACACGTGGTGGCGCCGTCGCTTTTCGTCCTCGGTTTCGGGCACCACGCTGACCTCGACCTCGATAACTGAAGGCTCTTGCGCTTGCGTGCGGGGGCGGTTCACGTCCTGCGCGGCATTGGTCGCAGCGCCGGCCGCGGCACCGGCGGCGGAGGCGACGCTCGCGCTGATGGAGGGGGCGCTCACGATACCGGTGGTCTTGCCGCCTGATGTAATGCCGGCGGTGTTGGCAAGATGGAGCGCGGCCAGATTGACGTTACCCGAGGAGCGGACGCCGGCCTCGCCCGCGTCGATGGTGCCCGTGGGGGCAGTCAGGTCGATGTTGCCGGGCGGGATGCTGGGCAATGGCTGCTGGGTGGAGATGCCCGCCCCGCTGGTAGGGACGGCAGGACTGTCCACGATCCCGCCCGTGTTGTCGTATACGAGCACTGGTGGCGTGAACGTCACGTCGGTACGGGCGCCGACGCCAGCATTGATGTCGCCGGAGGCAGACCAGATCTGGATGTCGCCGCCGGCATTGGTGAAGATGCGACTTTTGCCGAGCAGCACGCTGCCGTTGGCGAACACGTCGATATTACCGAAACCGTTGGTGATCAGGCCGGTGCCGCCGCCGGGGTTCACGCTGCCCGACGTGCCAAGGATCACCTGGCCACCCGGGTCGAGGATCTGGATGTCACCACCGTGCTCGGTCGCGACACCCGCGTCCAGCGTGTAGGACTGATTATTGATGATGGTTCCGGCGCTGGTCATTGTTATTGCGCCGGCATACCCTTTGGGCGTGCCATCACTGGATTTCTGCCCGGCTGTGCCGGGCAACAGCGTGTCGATTGCCTGGCGGCCGCGCGCGTAGCTTCCGGCGAAACGGCTGGCGAGGTCGTTGTATTGCTGCCCGCTTGCCAGCAGCTCGTTGTAGAAGACGCCGCGCAGAAAGGCATCCTGGTTGGCGGCCGGCACATTGGCCGGGTTCAGGAAGTACGCGAGCGCGCCTGCCTGGTCGCCAGTGTAGCCGTAATTCTGTTGCAGCCACAGAAGCAGTTGCGGGCCGTAGGTTTCCTGCACTTTTCCTATATTGGCCGGATCGGTGATCTGCAGGGCGGGATTGGCCTGGTTGGCGGGGTTCAGATACAGGTCGGCGAACGCGGTGTAGTCGGCGCCGGTGCCGAGGCCGGCGGCCACTTCGATGCCGGCGCCGCCGGTGAGGCTGATGGGTGCCCCGGCCAGCAGCGAGCCTAGACTTTTGATAGAGCCGGCGCCGCCAAGGTTGGTGATGTTGCGACCGGCATCGACTTCGAGCAGGCCGGGGCCGCCCACGTAGAAATAGCTGTCGAGGATGTCGCGCCCGGCGGAGACGACGGAGACGGACTCGGGTGCGGTGTTGAGGAACAAGTTGCCGCTGAGCGTGAGCATAGTGCTAGGAATGAAGGGATTTAAGCCGATGTTCTGCTGAAGGCCGCCAGGGGCGCCGGTGAGGGATAGTCTCGTTCCACTGGCTAGAATGTCGCGCCCGGCCTCGATCCGCACCGGCTTGGCGGCCAGATACCATTGCCGGAGCAACTCATTAGCCGAGGCACTGAAGACTTCGGTTTCTCCGGAGATGAAATTCACGATATCGGCGCCGGCATAGAACAGCGCGGGGGTGGCTTGTGCCGCCTGGGAAAGATAGGCAACACTTGGCGTGTCCGCCCCAAGTCCAAAGAGTGAGAGCGGAGAAGAATTCGTTCCGGAACCAGCTATAATATTCGTTACGAGAGGGCCGCCATCTGCGCCTCCGGCAAATGTTGCAAAGGCCGGACCTGCCGGTCGGGAAAGTCCGGTTGGATTTGCGCCCGATAGGTCGATTGCGAGATTGCTGGCGAAAATCGACTGAGCTGCCAAGAACGATACCTGCTCGTTGGCCGACGGCATAATCTCCAGCGATATTCCAAGGTTTGTGCCCGACGATGTATTGTTGGTGCCATATATGATATTTCCACTGGCAGCTGTGACCAAAAGCTCGGTCGGGTAGACAAAATGATAGTCGGTAGATGCATCATTGACGATCGCGCTATTGGTAGAGGCGGGTGTGTTCGGCTGTGTTGTGGGCGTGACGTTACCGCCGGATGCGAACAAGCTTATCGACGTGTCGGCGGTCCACAGGGTGAAGCCGGCGGCAACGCCTGTTTGCGTGATTGATCCACCTTGAGAGACATCGGCTAGCGGCAGGCTTTGTATGGTTACCCGGCCCGGATCGCCCACTCCGTCTAGCACGATGTCGCGCAGGGCATTGATCCTGACCATGCCGTCGCCGGGATTGACCTCGATACCGCTATTGGACAGGTCATCGACGCCGTTGTAGCTCGGTGTGAACGGTCCATCCGACGGGTTCGCCTGCCCATAAAAGGATTCGATCCGACCAACCGAGCCGGCTTTGACCGCGATGTTGCCCCGGATGTCGGTGATCGCACCGTCGAGCGTGGCCGGCAAGGAGCTTGTATTCGACAAGCCGTATTGGATGGCATTGATTGGGTTAAGCGTCCCTCCGACCTGGAGAGATATGTTGCCGCCGCCGGTCAGGACCACGCTGCCATCGGCTTGCACGCGGCCCGTACTCCCGACCGCGATGACCAGCCCCTCGCTGCGGGTTTGATTGCCTGCATTAAATCCCGCGCGGCTAGTTGTTTGGCCGGCATCCAAACCGGCTGAGACTACAATGTTGCCGCCACCCAGCGCGCCAATGCCCTGAAATCCGACGAGCTGAACCAGCGGCTTTGAGGAGGAGCCGGTAAGATTGAGATTAAGATATCCATTATCACCATACGCATATGGCAACGCGACGCTTCCGAAATTGATCCACCATGCACTTGCCTCACCAAGCTGAACGCTTCCCTGTCTCCAAAGCCAGTTGCCAACGGCGTCGCTGGGCAGCAGAAAGTTGGCATTACCTGAGAAATTGCCGCCATAGAGGTCGCCCGTCACGCTACCCTGCGCGGCCACAAGCACGTCGCCGCCACTGTTCGGGTAATAGGCCTGATAACCCTGTTTGAAGATGCGGTTGTAGGCCGCCGCATCAGTGCCCTTGGTCAACAGTTCGCGGCCTTTGATACCGGCGCGCGGCAGGCTGAAGCCGGCACCGGGGATCGTCTGGGTGCCGGCGGTGTAGATGCCGTAGAGCGAGCTCTGGTCGAAATTGCCGCCTGCCACCAGCGAAAGATCGCCGGTGCCGGTGCGGATCACGCTAAAAGCGGGCGTGACAACACCGCCTGCACCAGGCGGGTTGAAATAATGCTGGTCGTCGAGGATCAGGTTGCCATGGCCCTGATAGGCGGTGTTGACCGGCTGCGTTTCCGGCCCGGCCGCCAGCGCCGAGCGCGACTGCACGGCATTCACATCGGCGCTGTTCATATTGGCGCCGGCCACGAAATCGAGGTTCCAAGAGAGCGAACCAGCCGGCAATAGCGGCGCCAGCGCGTAGAGATAGCCCTGCGCCTTGTTGCCTGACAAATGATAGGCATCGGGGCGGAACGACAGGTTTTTCAGCATTACGTCACTGCCGTTCAAGAAACCCTCAAAATGAGGCCTGGAATTAGCCGGGATGAACGCGTTGACCGGCAAAGGCATCGTTGCTTGCGACAGGACCAAGCCGCCGAAGAACAGATCGAGCGGCGTGCCGGCGGGAATGCGGGTTCCCGTGACCAGTGTCGCCAGTGTCGTGCTGCCGGGCAGCACCGCGCCGGCGCTGAAGGCCGTGATGGCTGTGCCAGCCGCCAGGAGCGTGCCGGCCGGCACAACACCCGTCGTTGTCGTGACGGAAGCCGTCGTGACGAAGCCGCCGCTCGGGACGATCACTGGGGTGGCCAGCATCGCGCCGAACGGAATGACCGTGCCGCCCGGGATCGTCGTCGATTTCACCACGATGTCATAGTTGAGCGAGACGTTTCGGCTGGAGTCGATGGATGTCCCTTTGCCGAGCACCAGGGTTGTCACCTTGCCGCCGCCCTGCACCTTGGCGACGATCGTGGAGGGCAGGAAGAAATCTGCCGAGAGCGGATCGGTGCGGCTGGGCGAGCCGAAGGTCCAGCCGCGATCGGCGGGGATTGGGTCCTTGATGTCGGGCGGAGAGCCAAAGCCGTCGGTGACGCTGCCGTTGACAACCAAATCGTTGCTGGCGCGGAACACCACGCTACCCGGCTCGCCTGACCCCAGCATACCCGTCTGCGCCGTGCCGTAGCCCACATCCGAGTAGCGGCCTGTCGCCAGGTCGAGATCGCTGACGATGGTCAAATTGCCGCCCGATTGCATCGAACTGTCGATTTCCACGCCGGGGCGCAGGTGGAACGTGCCGGGGTTGCTGCCGATCAGTCCGGCGAGGCGGGCGGTGAGCGACGTGTTGGTGCCGGCATTGTTGATGAAGTTCGCGTTGTCCGCATTGATGGCCGCCAGCGTGACGCTGGCGGTTGGATCCACCTGAGTGGATTGCGCGATGCTGCCGATCGAGTCGGTGGCGGTGTAGTGCGTCCAGCCATACAGCGCGACGCTGCTGGCGCCGATGATGTCGGTCGGCGCCGACGCGTCGATGGCCACGTCGCCGCCGGTGACGGGCGCGGCGCCGATGCGGGGCGCGTTCAACACCAGCTCGCCCACTGCATAGCCGAGCTGGCCGCTGGCGTTTACGTAGCCGAGGTTGATCGTGCCCCCTTGCAGCAGCAGCGAGCCGTTGGTGGTTGTGAGTGTGACGTGCGCGCGGTTCTCGGCATCGACCGGCTGGAGATAGCTGTCCATCGCCGTCGTGGTCGCGTTGGCGTCCAGCGCCGGGGTGCCGGTCGCGGTGTCCAGAACCACGTTGCCGGTCGCCTGCAGCGCGATGCTGCCCGGGCCGGTGCCGGATGCGTCCACCGTGCCGGTGACGTCGATGGCGCCCCTGTCCGCCGTTACCGAAATGTCGTGGGCGACCAGAAGGGGTGTCCCATTCGCCGCGTTGCCTATAGTGATATCCTGCGTGGTGGCGGCTCCCGGACCGGGGCCGTTGGCCAGCTCGCGCACTTCGAAAATGCGGGTGCCGAACAGGCCGCCGACGTTCAGCCCGGCATTGACCAGCCCGAACACGTCGCTGGCGGGTGCGTTGGTCGTGGTGGATAGCGTGCCAGCCAGCAGCGTGACGCCGCCTGCGGTCTGGCCGGCCGGTGCCGCGCCGCGCAGTGTGCCGTCCACCTCCAGGTCGCCGGCCAGCGCCGAATAGGACAGGCTGCCGGCCGACGCACCAGACGAGGATACGTCGGCCAGGCCGCCCACCGCGATGTTGCCGGCGGTGCTTTCGGCCACCAGCGTGCCGCCCGGGCTGAAGATGGTCTGGTCGAGCAGGTGCACCGTGCGTCCCGACAGGTCGGTGACCGACCCGGGCAGGAAGCTGAGGTCGCCGCCCGCGGTCAGGCTGAGCCGCCCGCTCGGCAGGGCCACCGCGCCGCCCAGAGCTATGCCGGGGGCGGCGATATCGATCTCGCCGCCGAGCGTGCTGACGCCGGCTGTCGACGCCTGGGCTAGTCCGGTCGGGGTGGACAGGGCAACCGCGCCGCCCGCCGTCAATGAGAGAACGGCCGCGCTGTCGGTGGTGACTAGCGGTGCCGACAGGGTCAGGGTGCCGCCCGCGCCGGGCAAGCCGAAAGTCGCTTGGGTCTGATAGACGCTGAGTGAACTTTTGTTGTTGGCGATGATCTCGGTCGCCGATTGCAGCACAACATCCGAGAAGCCGGTGATCAGGCGGTCGAGTTGAGTTTGCGCGTCCGGCTGAGTTTGTGGGCCGTAGCCCAGCGTGATCGCGCCCGTGGTCAACACGGCCAGCGTACCCGAGGTCTGGCCGGTCACTTTCTGCGCGATCGGGCCGCCGGGCAGCGCCGAGACGCCGGCGCCGCCCAAGCCGCTCCAGGTGAAGGCAGCGGCCGAAATGGTGGCCACGTCGCCGGTGACACCGGTGCCGTAGATGGCCGGCGTATTCAAAACAAGGTCGGTGGTGCCAGTATTAAGCTGCACGCTGCCGATGATGTTGACCTGGCTGGTCGCCGTCAGCGCCAATTGCTGGGCGGCGGGAATGCCGGCCAGGGCGTTGCCGTTCAGCAGTGTGGAGAGGGTTTGTGGCGTGAAATTTAGGCCGGGGGGCAGGTTTGTGCCCTCACTCGCCAGCGATGCAGGTGTGCCAATGTTGATCGTGGCCACTGCGATCGAGGCGTAGGCGGCGCCGATCGTCGCCGGCGCCGATATCGACCTGCGTGCCGGATGGTGCGACGAAATTCAGGCTGCCGCTGGCCAGCAAAGTGGCCTCATCACCAAGGGTAATGGAAGCCCCGGAATTCCCCCCTGAGGTGGGCAGGAACACTTGCCGACCGGCACTGACGTTGAGCACCGGGCCCACATTGCCTGCAACAGTCTCCTCGGTGAAATAGTAACCGTTGGTCACATCGTATGCCGCTGGCCCAGAGCCGATCGTGGTCAGGGTGGCCTTCGGCGAGACGATAATGGCGCCCTGGCCGGCAGCCCCAACATTGGATGGGAGTGCCGTCAACAAGATGTCGCCGGCCGAGAGGGTCGCGTAAGGCAGCACCTTCACACTCGCCGTGTCCGCCGTGATCGTTACAGTGTTGCTGGGTGCGAGCACGCTGAGCGTGCCGCCGATCACCAAACGCGGCACATCGAGTGCGCTGATGGTGGCGGCGTCCAGCGTGACCACGCCCGGTGTCATGGTATTACCCGGGGCCAGCAGCAGGTTGGTCGGCACGGTCATTGTGCCGAGTTTTTCCTGCTGCTCGTCGATCTCCAGCGTGGCGCCGTAGCCGCCGGTATCGGGCGTTTTCAGCAGGTTCGCGGGTGCGACGGCCAGCGCGATCTGGGTGCCTCCGACGCTGGGATAGCGCAGCAAAAGGGTTTTGGCGTCCTGCGGCAGGAAGGGGCGCGGTGTGCCGGTCAGGGCAGCCTGGGCGATTTCGAAAGCGCTGTAGGTCTCCTCGTCGTATTGGGAGAGCTGGCTGTACTGCGGTACCGCTGGTGAACAGCGCGGCCACTGGCGTTGGGCTGCTGATGGCGGTGCCGGCAAAAGAGAGTGTGACGGGTGCGGCGGTCGTAAAATTGCCGGCGTAGAGCGACGTGTTGATCGGTTGCGGGCTGCTGGTCAGCTCCACCCGGTAGCCGCCCTGTTGCAGCGCGTAATAGGCGGGCAGCAGCGTATAGGTGCCCGCTGCCAGGCCCGGGACCTCGCCCGCCGTGACCGTGATCTGCTCCCCGGTCTGGGTGGGCGTGTAAGGCGCATCGCTGGCCGAGGGCGCCGGTGCGTAGGCGGATTGGTAGCCGGGCAGGATCGCATAAACCTGGTCGCCGCTGCGGACCGGCTTGATGGCGGTGACCTGGGCGCCCGCGTTGGCGATAGCCGCGCCGCCATTGATGTCGAGCAGCGGCGTGGTGAGTACGTCGGCGGTGCCGCCGCGGCCGAAGATGAAGCCCGCGCCGGTCAGCGTGCCGCCGCCGCGCAGGTCGATCGTGGCGCCGGATTGCGCGTCGAGCGACTGGGACTGCACTACGATCTGAGGTGGAGGCAAGGTACGCGTGCCGCCGGGTGTCTGGTAGGTGACGCCGTCCACGGTGCCGCCATACGGCACGCTTTGGTCGGCGAGGCTGACCGAGGTAATACTGTCGGGGCCGAGCACGACTTGGCTGGGCTCGCTCAGGCCACTGTTCGTGGTCCCGTCCGAGAGCGTGATCTCGCCTTGGGGCGCGCGCAACACACCGTCTTGCAGGATGGTGTCGGCCAGCAGGGTTAGCGAACCGCCGACCGAATAGGGCGCCTGGGGTGCTGCGCCGCCGAGCCCCTGGACGGTGATGGTATGACCCAAGGTGGCCGGGCCGTTCATCTCGGTATTCAGGCCGGCGAGCAGCACTTCCGACTGGCCGTTGGTGGGGTAGAGCTGGGCGGCGGTGAAGCTGTAGTCGCCGATGCTGGTGAGCGTGCCGGCGACCAGGGAAGGATCGCTTGTGCCGAGCAGGCGGATATCGCCGGTTGAGGAGAAGGCGGCCGTGGCGAAGCCGAAGCCCGAGCTGAAGACGGGGTTCAGCGGTGCGCCGAAACCGGGCGCGGTAGGGTGGTTTAGGGGAGATGCGTTGACGCCCACGTTGGCGCTGCCGCCCAGATCGACCATATTGCCGATCTCGATGAGGTCGGCCGACACTTGCAATGTCGAGAAGCTCGCGATGTAGGGGGCAAGCGGCTGGAGGTCCTTTGTGCCGCTATCCACAAAGGTGGTGTAGCCAGCAAACACGACGTGCGGTGAGGTGATCTGCACCACGCCGTAGGGCGACGTATCGCCGATGATGCCAGGTACTGAAAGTCAGGCTGCGGGCCGTGTGCAGCGACACGTTGCCGTCGAAGATCACGCCGCCACCGATCGCATCGAAGGTCACGGCATCCAGGCCCGCTGCATCGATCTGCTGCTGGGAGATGCGGGCCAGGCCATAGCTGGCCGGCGGTGGTGTGTCGCCGGCCTGGGCGGTGTCAGGCTGTATGGCGACTGCCTGGTTCGAGACCAGGACTTCCCGCGGCTGGAACACGGTGGTCGGGATGTTGGCATAGTAGGCAAGCTCGATCGGGTCGATCGTGAGACCGAGCGAGCCGCCCGCAGCCTGAGCATCGCCGGCATGGGCGAGCACGGTCCCGTCCAGGGCGATGCCGGACAGCGAACGGGCTGTTATAGTTCCGCCCGCGCCGGCCAAGGTTACCGGATGGGACGCGGCCAAGACCGTTCCGGACTCGACCGTGTTGGGCACCACATCGAGAACGGCCGCCGCGCCATTGGCGTCCAGGGTCGCGCCCGGGCGAAGTATGATCTGGGCCCAGGTGGATTGGGCGGCGTTCAAGGGGTTGTAACCGCCCAGTGCAATCGTGCCGCCGGAGGAGACGGAGCCGAAGCGGCGGCCGAATGAGTTCGTTTGCACGACCGCCTGACCGGAAACGTCGATCAGGCTGCCGGCACCGATCCATTCCGAGACTCCGGCCTGGAACTCGGAGAGAGTGGTTGTCGGAGTATTCAGGCCGCTGGCCGTGTTGAACGTATCGACACGCGTATTGCCGATGCTCACCGCGCCGGCATGGGCGGTCAGCGTGCCGTAGACGCTCACCTGGCCGTAGCCGGCCACCGCGATGGACTGCTTGGGGTCGACGGTGACTTGGGCGCCGGCGCCCACTGTGACGGTACCGCCGCCACTTATGTTCGTGTTGTTCGGGTTGGCGACGGAGAGCAGACTGACGCTAGCGCCACCGGCACGCTGTACTAGCACGTCGCTGCCGCGGCTGGGGGTGTAGAGCGCAGGCAGGATGATCGCGTAGGCTTGTGAGGGATCGCCGCCGGTGGGCACGTTCAACAGGCCGTTGGCGACATAAACGGGTTCGGCGGCCGTGACCTGCGCCCCGGGCAGCACGTCGATAGCTTGAATACCGTTAACGATGTAGCGCGAGAAGCCGGTGTTGAAGAACGCGCTTCCCAAATTGACGACGGTGCCAGCCGTCGAGTTCAGGCCGGACGTGCCGATGTTGAAATCGGGCGCGCTGACCGTGAGTGTGCCACCGCCGGCGTTGCCATAGCCGAGGAACGTCGCATCCAACGTGACCGGTGCGGTTCGAGGCACGCCGCTGATCAGGACCGCGTCGGCCTGCACCGTCACCGAGCCGCCTGCGGCAGCCTGCGTGCCGCCCCCGGCCAGGAACCCGCCCCCCGACGAGACGTCGATTCGTGCGCCGGCGGGTAGGTTCACGCTGCCGGCAGTGATGATGGACACGGTGCCGCCATTGGCGTGGCCCAGCCCCGCCAAGTGGTTGGGGTCGAGCTGCGCGTTGGTGAACACGCCGCGTGCATCCAGCATCACGCCCGGGGTCAGCGTGATGGAGGTAGCCGTACCGACTGGCCCTTGAAGGCCATTCTGGTCGGTCAGCGTGATCGCGCCGCTGCGGGCGGTGAGCGACGCGTTGATGGCGATATTGGCGCCGGTCAGCGACAGCGTGCCGCCATCGGCCACCGCCAGCGTGGCGGAGACGGTGATGTTGCCGCTCGTGCTGAGCGCGAAATTGGCGAGCGCGCCGGCGTTCAGCGTGTTCGAGTTGATCGTGATGCTGCCTGGGACGGGTACGGCACCGGCCGGGATGGGGACGATCGAGACCGGGCTGGAGACAGGCGTCAGCTGCAACTGGCCGGTCTGGTAATTGCCGACCAGCAATGCGCCCGATTGTGGCACGACCGTCTGGGCCAGGAGGTAGGGGTCGGTGACGCTGCCGGGCCGTGGTCCGATCTGGTTCTGGCCGAGGGTGACACCGGCATAGATGCTGCCGGCTATCTGTTGCGTGGCGCCGGTGAGGGTGAGCGAGCCCGCGTCACGGCCGACGGTGTAGCCGGGGTCGGTCAGGGTCGCTGGCGTCAGCAGCGGGTTGTCGTACACATTGGTCACGTGCCAGCGTGCGTGATCGACGGTGAAGCCGGTGTAGAGGCCGCTATAGACCAGGGTGGCTGGCGCGGTATTGACGTTGTAGATCACGCCATCGGTAGTCTGGACGTAGCTTTGCGGCACGGCGCCGGGCGCGTAGCTGACAGCGCCGCCTTGCAGGTTGATGACCGAGCCAGGCTCGGTGACGATGGTGCCGAGGCTCGTGGTGACGGTGCCGTTCAGGCTCACGCTGGTTTGCGCCTGCAGCGTGACCTGGCCGCCGATGGCCGTCAGTTCCTCGATACCGTGCGGCACCTGGCCCAGGAAGCCACCAACCTGGAGCAGGCCGCCCGGCGTGTAGATATTGCCGGCGTAGGCGCCACTGGCGATTTCGACCAGTGTTCGGGCATCGACATTGACGTTGGCGCCCTTCAACCCGCCGGTGCGGTTGGACGCGCTCTCGCTCAACTGGAAGGGCTGCACGTTGACCAGCAGACTGTTGATGCTGGCCGGCAGTAGCGCGCTTGTCGTGCCCGAGACGTCCAGCGTGGCACCGGACGCGAGCGTGAGCTGGCTGCCCGCGCCCACCGCGATCTGGCCGCCTTGCGCCTGGACCAGGGCGCCCGCGCCGACTGCGACGGACCCATAGGTCGAGATTTCGATCCGGCTCTCGCCCAACTGGTCGGGCAAAAGGTCGTGGTTGTTGAGTTGCGGGTTGGTGGTGGCGTTGACGGATCCGGAGACGGCGCGCGCGGCATTGGCGGCGAGGCTATTGGCCACGTTGGCGGCTCGCGCGCTGTTCAGCTCGGTCTGGCCGTTATCCTCGGGTTCGATCTCAGTGACGGAGTTGGCCGCCAGGGTCACGCTGGCCGTGGGATCGCTGCCGTCGGTAGGGGTCAGGAAATGGATAGTGCCGCGCGTGTTCACCGTTGTGGTGGAAAGCAGAACGCCGGATTGGGTGAGTGCGTGGCCGATGAACGATATGTCGCCCTGGTCGGCGACGACGATGCCGCTATTTGCGACCGATCCGGTGGTGAAGACGCCTGCCGTGCCGACATTGCTGGCCGCCACCTCGCTGCCGAGCGTGGTGGAGAGGATGTTGCCGGAGGTGACCGAGCCGGCAAAACCCGGGCGTAGGGTGAAGGCTTGGCCCGCGGCCAGCACCGTCTGGCCCAGCGGCGTGGCGATCAGCCCGGCATTGGCGACGTTGCCACCGAGCAGCATGACATAGCCGCCCGCGTTGGTTCCGGTGGGTGCGGCTGTCTGGATTGAGGCGCCCGCATCGACTGTGATTGGACTGGATGTGCCGTTGATGAAAGTCGGCGCGTAGTAGTTCTTGAGCTGCGTGACCGGGTCCGCGCCCACGACCTGCGCCCCATACAAGTTGAAGCTGATGTTGCCAGAAGCATCGGTGCTGAACTGCTTGGGGGCGATGACGGACGTGGCGGCGATCAGCGAGCCGACATTGACCGTGGAGCCGGCGCCGAAGGCGATACCGTTCGCGTCCAGTACATAGACTTTGCCCTGCGCATGGATCGCGCCGAGGACTTGCGACGGATTGGCGGTGGGATCGGTGACCGTATTGATGGCGATCCAGGAGCTGGCCAGGGTGCCGCCCCCGCTTTGGTCGAAGTTGAGCGTCGTGTGAGCGCCGACATTGAAGGTCTGCCAGGCAAGGCGCGCCACCGGGGCCGTCTGCTTGACGGTTACCGAGACGCCGGAGGGGCGGGTGACAATGCCGCCCACGTTCGCGGGGTCGTCCGGAGTAAGCGCGCCCTGCCATAGTGCGGTGCCTGACACGGCACCTGGAGCGGCCTGCAGGCCGCGACCAGAGCCATATCCGTCGACGATGACAGGACTCGGCCCTGTCGGTCCGGCTTTGGCCGCCGACGCCAGGGCGGCGGACAGGCTATGATATTGCGCGGTGGCGCGGACCAGGTTCTGGGCGCCCAGAGCCGCATGGGCGCTGGCGGTAATGCCGGCTGCTGGCGAGACCGCGGCCTGGGCGGCGCGGCTGGCCGAAGCGAGCGCCTGAGACAGCGATTTATGGACTGAGCCTGCACGCGCCGGCGAGGCGACCAAAAGGGCGGTGAGGCTGACGCCGTGCAAGAGGGCGAGGCGCGTTGGCGTGGTATTCGGCAAGGGAAATCCGCCCGGAGTGTTCCGTCTGCTTAGCAGAGGTGGGTGGGTTCCCTAGCATTCTGGCGGGGATTGTCATGGAAGCTTCATGGAGCAGCCATCTTTGGTTCGTCAGAGGAGGAGGCTCAGTTGCGGTTGTGTCGGGGCTGCAGCGCCCGGCACCAAGAAATGCTTTGTTTCCAGCGGCGCCCGCTCGGAAAAGCCCCATTGCCGCGCGGCTCTGGCAAAGCGTTTGGCGAGCAGGTCCGCATAAGCGCCTTGGCCGCGGAATCGTTCATGAAACGCGCTGTCATTGAGCGCGCCGGCGCGGGTGTCCCGAACGAGGTTGAGCACGTGGCGCGCGCGGTCCGGATAGTGAGTAGCCAGCCAGTCCTCGAACATCTGGCGCAGTTCGTGCGGCAAGCGGAGCAGAACATAGCCGGCATGCTGCGCGCCGGCGCGGGACGCGCGCTCCAGAATGCGTTCCAGTTCGGCATCGTTCAGGCCGGGGATCATCGGTGCCGCCAGCACGGCAGCCGGCACGCCGGCTTGGGTGAGGGCAGCGATGGCGGCAAGACGGCGTTCGGGCGTGGCGGCGCGGGGCTCCATGCGGCGGGCGAGGGATGCATCGAGCGTGGTGACGGACAGATAGACGCGGGCCAGGCCCCTTGCGGCCATGCGCTGCAGGATGTCGAGGTCGCGCAGCACGCCGGCGGATTTTGTGACGATGCTGACCGGATGAGAAAAGCGTTCCAGCACTTCCAGGACTGAGCGGGTAAGTTTGAGGGTACGTTCGACCGGCTGGTAAGGGTCGGTGTTAGAGCCGAGCGCCATCGGCTTGCAGACATAGCCCGGG
Organism: uncultured Alphaproteobacteria bacterium; assembly: GCA_963850605.1. GTDB lineage: Bacteria > Pseudomonadota > Alphaproteobacteria > Acetobacterales > Acetobacteraceae > BOG-908. The sequence continues at coordinate 123,762 of CAWKLX010000005.1, forward strand.
CGGCGGAGCTCGCGTTCGAGCAGGCTGGCGACGTCCGGCTTGAAGACGAGCTTGGTTTCAAAGTCGAGCCCAGGCGAGTAGCCGAGATAGGCGTGGGTTGGGCGGGCGTAGCAGTAGACGCAGCCATGCTCGCAGCCGCGATAGGGATTGACGGCGCGGTCGAAGCCGATGTCGGGCGAGTTGTTCCAGGAGATGACGGTCTTCGATGCATCGCGCGCCAGGGTGGTGGGCAGGGGTGGCAGGTCTGCCAAACCGTCCAGCGTGTCCCAGCCGTCGTCGAAAGGTTCGGCGGTGCGGGTGTCGAACCGATTGGGCGGATTGGAGGTCGCGCCCCGGCCAGCAGGTTTGCCGCAGGACGCTATGGCGTGCGGCGGGATGGGCTGACGGGGCGCGGACGAGAATGCGTGGGCCTGCCGCATTAAGGGTTCTCTCTTCGTTCCAGCGAAGGATTGCTGGTCCCGGGCGCGCCAGTCAAGAACGAAATGTGAACCTACGCGAGATTTCTCAGGTGTGGCTGAGGTCGGGCGTTCGTGGGGCGAAATGCGGCACCGGAGCGTTCGGCCCACCTGGCATGGTTGGGGATGGCATGAAGTTGGGGATTGGGCTGCCGTTGACCGGATAGGTGTTGTCCAAGATGGCATAGCTGCTCATCCGGCCAGTCCGATCAAAATAGATGTGGAGGATGCGCGATTCGACAGTGCCGTCGTGGCGGTGAATCCAGCCGTAGGCGATCTCACTGGTGCCGGCCTGGGCGCCCAGCACATGCAGACCTTGCATGATCGGCATGCCGAAGAGGGCGATAGCCTCGTTTCGCGTCGTCTGGCCCTGATGCAACTCGGCCAGCCGTCCTTCGTCGATGGCTGCCGTCACTTCGCCCGGGATGCTATTCTTCAGGTCGTAGGCGACGAGCCTGTCGCTCAGAAAAACGAACAAGCCGGACTTAAAGGGGTGGGGGCCGCGCAGGCCGGTGCCGAGCGGTGCGAAGAAGTAATTCAGGGTCGTCACCTGCAATGGCGTGCCGGGTGCGACCAGGGTGGCGGTGGGTTTGGCGATGCCGCGCAGCGTGGATTGCCGTGCCGGTGGCCCCAGCGCAGCTTCGGCCTGGGCCACCGTCGTCTGATTGAGGACGAACGTGCCGACAACGGACTGCATGTAGTCGTGGCCGACGGGCTGGGGTGCCGCCACGCATCCGGCTAGCGCGGCCAGCAGAAACGACAGGCAGGCTGGGCGAAGGCGCATTTGGATCAGGCGGCTTCCTGGATCATGGCCCGCATTTTCGGGTAGATTGTTCCGGTCCAGGCACGGCCGCTGAACACCCCGTAATGGCCCGCGCCAGTCTGCAGATGGTAGGATTTGCGTGTGGCGGGGATGTTCCGGCAGAGGTCCAGCGCCGCCATTGTCTGGCCCACCCCACAAATGTCGTCCCGCTCGCCTTCGACAACCATGAGCGTGGTGCGGCGTATGGCGGCCGGATCGACGGTGCGGCCGTGCCAGGTCATCTTTCCGTCCGCCAGATCGTGGCCCTGGAAGACGCGCTCGACCGTCTCGAGGTAGAATTCCGCAGGCAGGTCGGCGACCGCAAAATATTCGTCGTAAAAGCGGCGGTGGGCGGCCGCCCCTTCCGTATCGTCTGTAAACAAGCGGCGGAGTTGGCCAAGCTGGGCGTTGATGTGGCGGTCGGCGTTCATCGCCATGAACGAGGCGAGTTGGTAAAAACCGGGATACACGCGCCGGCCTGCGCCGGCGTAGCGGGACGGGACGGACGAGATCGCTTTCCGCTCGTAATCGGCGATCGTCTGCTTCTTGGCGAGCAGGTTGACCCGGGTGGGGCTGAGCCGCGTGTCGATCGGGCCGGCCATGAGCGTTAGGGTACGCGGGGTGGCCGGGTTGCGGTCGGCGGCCATGATGGCTGTGGCCATGAGCGCCTGGACGGCCGGTTGACAGATGGCGAGCAGGTTTGTGCCCGGGCCGAGTGCCTCGAGGCAATGAATAAGCTCGTCCACATATTCGTCCAAACCAAAGCGTCCGGCCATAACGGGGACGTCACGCGCGTTGCGCCAGTCGGTGATGTAGACGTCGAAATCGGCCAGCATGGTCTGCACGGTGGGGCGCAGCAAAGTGGCGAAATGGCCCGACATGGGGGCGACCACCAGCACTTTGGGTTGCGGCGTCAGGCAGTCTTTTTCGAAATGCAGCAGGTCGCAGAACGGGGTTGAGGCGGCGATGACTTCCCGCACGGCGACGTTGCGGTTGTCCATGCTGACGCTAGGAATGGCGAAGGGGCGGCGCTTGTGGGTGACGACAGCGTTGGTGAACAGCTCGGCACCGGCGGCCATGAGGCGCACAGCCGGGAGGGCGCGGGCTGCCGGGACTTGCGCGAGCAGGCCTAGCCAGAGCGCGGCGCCGGCGCGGGTCGGGGCCAGGAGATCCGATTGGGCCTGGTAGAGCTGGTAGAGCATGGGCGCTAAGATGGTCGCGTACTCGCACTTGCGAAAGCCTTAATCTAGCGTATGGGCGGGCGACCTCGTCGCTTCTTGGCGGCAGGCCCGTGGGGAGACAGGACATGCCGCCGACCGGCAAGGGTGAGACCCGTGCGGTGCTGACGATCAGCAGCCGCAACTATTCGTCGTGGTCGCTGCGCGGGTGGCTGCTTTTGCGGCTGTCGGGTCTGCCGTTCGAGACGCGGCGCGTGTCCAACGATGACACGGTGGCGCGGGCCGAACTGCTGCAGCAGACCAGCTCCATACGCATCCCGTCGCTGGCGCATGAGGGGGTGGTGATCTGGGACGTGCTGGCGATCGCCGAGTATCTGCATGAGCGGTGCCCCAAGGCGGGGCTGCTGCCGGGCGACCAGGCGGCGCGCGCCCATTGCCGGGCGGTGAGCGGGGAGATGCATGGCGGTTTCGCGGCGTTGCGCGCGGCGTTGCCGGTGAATTTGCATGCGTTCCGGCCGAACTTCCCAATCTGGTCCGGAGTGCGGGCGGACATCGCGCGGGTGACCGAGATTTGGCGCGAGTGCCTGGCGCAGTATGGCGGGCCGTTTCTGTTCGGCGCGAAAATGTGTTTGGCGGATGCGATGTATGCGCCGGTGTGCACCCGGTTTTCCACCTACGACGTGGACTTGGATGCGGTATGCGAAGCGTATCGTGAGCGGATTATGGGGCTGGCCGAGATGGTGGAGTGGGTCGAGGAGGCCAAGCGTGAGCCGGAACTTGTGTCCGAGCTGGAGGTGGAGGGGGAGTTTTGAAACCGTCCGCGCTGGCGCGGGCCAAACCGTGCCTCGCTTTCCGCAGGTCTTACCTGGCCACCTGATTGGACCTTCAAGACGGCCCCATGGCTGAAACCCTGCTCGACGTGAAAGGCTTGAACTGCCCGCTTCCGGTGCTGCGGGCCAACCGTGCGCTGCGGGGGCTCGCGCCAGGGGAGAAATTGCGGGTGCTGGCGACGGATCGGGCGTCGGTGGCCGATTTCCGCGCATATTGCCGGGAAACGGGGCATGATCTGGTCGCCTTTGGCGAGGAGGCGGGCGTGTTCAGCTTCACGATACGCCGGCGGCCGGCGCGCGAGGGGGATGGGCCGTGAGGCGGGTGGTGCTGTTCAGCGACCCGGCTTGCGCGGTGCATGACCCCGGTGCGGGTCACGCCGAGCAGCCGGCGCGTATCCGAGCGGTGCTGGCGGCACTCGACGGCCCGGATTTTTCGGCCTTGATTCGGGAGCGTGCGCCGGCGGCGACGCGGGAGGCGCTGTGCCTGGCGCATTCGCGCGATTACGTGGACAGCATTTTGGCGTTGCAGACCGACGAGGGCGGCACGCGGGCGCTGGATGCGGATACGTTCGTGGGGCCCGGCAGCGTGCTGGCGGCGCGCCATGCGGCCGGTGGGGTTATCGCGGCCGTCGATGCCGTGATGGGCGGGGCGGCGGATGCGGCGTTCGCCGCGGTGCGGCCGCCCGGGCACCATGCCGAGGCGCGCCAGGCGATGGGGTTTTGTTTGTTCAACAGCGCGGCGATCGGGGCGTATCACGCGCGACGCCGCTGGGCGGTCGAGCGGGTGGCGGTGGTCGATTTCGACGTGCACCACGGCAACGGCACGCAGCACATGTTCGAGCACGATCCGAACCTGTTCTATGCGAGCAGCCATCAGATGCCGTGCTACCCGGGCACGGGCGCGGCGCATGAGACGGGCGTGGGCAACATCGGCAATATGCCTTTGGCGCCGGGGGATGGTGGCGCCGCGTTCCGCGCCGCGTGGGAGCGGACGGGGCTTCCGGCACTGCGCGCGTTTGCGCCGGAGCTGCTGATCGTATCGGCCGGTTTCGATGCGCACCGGGCCGATCCGCTGGCGCAATTGCGGCTTGAGGCGGAGGATTTCGGCTGGATCACCGACCGGCTGCTCGAGGTGGCGGACGGGCGCCTCGTCTCGGTGCTGGAAGGAGGCTACGATATAGCGGCCCTGGCTGCCTGCACCGCGCTGCATGTGCGCCGGATGCTGGCGTAGCGCGCCATCTTGCAAAGCAGGACGAGTTCCACGATTTGACGGGTGTCAGGGCGCCGGTCTGGGCCTTGGCACGTGTCTCGCTCATCCGGAGGAGGCGTCTTTGAGTACCCGCCTGTTTGCGTCCCCGCTATTCTTGGGTTTCGACCATCTCGAGCAGATGCTCGAGCGTGCGTCCAAGACATCCTCGGACGGCTATCCACCCTATAATATCGAGCAGACCGCCCCCACCCAGTTGCGCATTACGCTGGCGGTGGCCGGGTTCACCATGGACGACCTGCAGATCACGCAGGAAGACAACCAACTGGTGATACGCGGGCGGCAGGCGGACGATACGCAGGGGCGCGTGTTCCTGCATCGCGGGATCGCGGCCCGGCAGTTCCAGCGCGCGTTCGTGCTGGCCGAGGGGATCGAGGTGGGGGGCGCCTGGCTTGAGGCGGGCCTGCTCCATATCGAGATTTCGCGGCCGCAGCCCGAGCCGAAGGTGCGGCATATCGAGATAGCGCGCCCGCGTCAGAGCCGACAGGCGACCAAGGTGGTCGAGGCGGCTGGCCAGGACGAATGATGGGCGCGCGTTAACCCACCGGACAAACTTCTGGCGTAATCCTTGCTTAATATTGCCGCGACGCGGGGCGACCTTGCGGGCAGCACATCCGATGAGTTGGCCAGACCAGGCGACATATCGGCCACGGAGTATCCTGTATTATGAACACCTCCTCGGACAATGATACCCCTGCCGCCCCGATCGGCGCGTTCGATATCCGTCATCTGACGGTCGATCAGCTGGCAGCTCTGGGTGTGTCGCAGCTGGCGTATGTCAAACCGGTGCTGGTCAACGGCGCCAGGGCATTTGCCATTCACGGCGCGGATGGCACGCCAATGGCTGTGGCCGGCGCCGAGGATCTGGCGTTTGCCGCTATTCGCCAGCACGAGATGGTGCCCGCTCTGGTTCATTGATGCGGCGCGCCCCAGGTTGCGGCGGCGCGGCTGCGGCGTGTACTGATCGTTCCGGTTCACGCGGAGCAGTCACGTGTCGGGATCTCCGCTTCGGCCCGGCGGCGTAACCTGGGTCGCCGCTGCGGCTGGCGGCCTGCTGCTTGCGGTGGCTGTGCTCGGGGCAGTCTGGCTGCCTGGCCTGCCGGCCTCGAATGCCCGGATCGGACCTGATTACGCGTTCTTTCTGCCCAATCTGCTGGCCGGCACGTTCTGGTGGCGTGCAAATGCGCTGGCCGCCCTGCCATGGTTCACGCCGGCGCAATGCGGCGGCTTTGCGCTGCATGCGGACCCGCAGGGCATGTATCTGTCGGTCACTCAGGCGCTGGCGGTCGCGTTCGGGCCTTTGCCGGCCGTGCGTATCGCTTTTCTCCTATACGGCGCTCTCGGCGGGGCAGGGGCTGTTTGGCTGGCGCGGAGTGCGTTCCGGCTGAGTTGGGCGGCATCCGTGCTCGCCGGCGTGCTGTTCATGTTCAACGGTTTTTACGGCGTGCGCATGATGGTCGGCCATCTGGGATTCGCGCCGTTCATGCTGCTGCCGGCGTTGGCCGCCTGCATGACCGGTGCGCGCCGAGCGGGGTGGCGCGGCGAAGTCATGCGTATGGCGAGCGTCGGGCTGCTGCTGGCTGCACAGATAGAGGGCGGGATGGCGGCGCTTCTGGCGCCCTGCTTGCTGTCCCTGGTGGTGGTTGCCGTGATGCATGGGTTGGCGTCCGGGGGGGCGGTGCTGCCGGCGTTTATGCGTCTGGCGGGCGGTGGTTTGTGTGGGTTGGCGATCTCGGCCGGCAAGCTGGCGGCTATGGTGTCCTTGGTGGGCAACCTGCCGCGCGACTCCTATGGTTTGCCGGGATACGACAGCCTGGCCGCGGCTGGTTGGGTGGCGCTGCGCGCCGTTTTCCTGGCGCCATGGCCGGATATGGCGGGCAAGTTGCGCAACGCGCATGTGCACCCGTTCCTGCACGAATTCGATTATGGCGTGGGGCCGGCCGCATTTGTGCTGATGTTGGCCTGGGCGTGGGGTGCGTGGCGGCGGCCGGCCTGGCCGGGGAGGCGCGCGGGATCGCTCTGGTTAGCCTTGGTTGTGTTGCTGGCCGTGCCGCTGGCGCTCAACACATACGGTCTGGCCTGGAGCACTTGGCTGAAGACTCTGCCCGTGCTGCGGCAGAGCACGCTGCTGGTGCGGTGGTTCAGCGCCTATATCCTGCCGGCGACGCTCGGCGCTGCAATGGCACTGGACCGTCTGCGGGTGCGGGGCATGTCGGGCGTGGTGTTGTGCTCGGCTGGCACGGCGGGCACGCTGGCGGCACTTCTTGTCACCGTGGGTGGCGGGCGGTCGTTTCAGGGCGCCTACGATCCGGGGCCGGCACAACGCGCGTGGCGGCTTGCCGAGATGACTGGGCGGGTGCCGGCGATAACGAGGCTGGAGGCGGCACCGGCGCATGGGCTGGACGATTTCAGGGCATTCCTGGACGGGCAAAACGCTCTGGTCGACGGCGGCTCGACGCTTGACTGCTATCAGCCGCTATTCGGCTACGGGTTGGAAAATTTTCGGCGCGGCGCGCTTCATGCGGGGGATGTCACCGCGCGCGCGGGCGATGGCCTGAACCTGAAAAACCCGTCCTGCTATGTTTTTCCCGCGGCCAATGGCTGCCGGCCAGGTGACCCGTTCACGCAAGCGCAGGCGGTGCAGGCTGAGGCCTTTGCCGGCTACCGCCCTTTTGCCTGGCGCAAGCCGCCCTGGGCGCGAATGGCGGACTGGCTCGGGTTGCTCAGTTTCGTGAGTGCTCTTGCGGGGTTTGGCTGGGCGATGGTCGCGCGGCGGCGGGCATGAGGCTGCCGGCAGAGCTTTGTGTGTTGATCCCGTGCTTCAACGAGAGAGGCAACGTGGCGCCGGTGGTGGCTCGACTAGAGGCCGCCCTGGACGGCGTGGCCTGGGAGGCGGTGTTCATTGATGACGATAGCCCGGATGGTACGGCTGAGGCCGTGCGGGCCATCGCGGCGCGTGATGCGCGCGTGCGCTGCATCCGGCGGATCGGACGGCGCGGCCTGGCCTCCGCCGTGATCGAGGGGGCGCTTTCGACATCGGCGCCAGTTCTGGCTGTGATCGACGGAGACTTGCAGCACGATGAGACGCGGCTGCCGGAGATGCTGTCCATATTGCGGTCCCGGGAGGCGGATGTGGTGGTGGCCAGCCGATTCGCGCCGGGTGGGGATGCGGCCGGGTTGGCGGGCGGGCGCCGGCTGGCGCTGTCCAGTCTCGGGATACGGCTGGCAACGCTGATGCTGGGGACGCGGCTGACCGATCCGATGAGTGGGTATTTCATGCTGCGGCGTGAAACGTTCGAGACCGTGGCGCCGCGCCTGACCGGCCAGGGTTTCAAAATCCTGCTCGACATCCTGCTGGCCGCCCCCGCGAGGCTGCGGGTGCGGGAAGTGGGCGCGCGGTTCGGGCCGCGGCTGTCCGGGGAGAGCAAGCTCAGCCCGCTGGTGCTGCTGCAGTTCGGGGCGCTGCTGCTGGACCAGGGCTTTTCGGGCATGGTGCCGCTCCGCTTCTTGTCGTTCGCGCTGGTGGGCGGATTTGGTGTGTTTGTGCATTTGGGGGTGCTGACACTGGCCGGGATGTTCGGCGCGCGCTTCGTGCTGGCGCAGACGGTTGCTACACTCGTTGCGATGGTGGCCAATTTCTTTCTCAACAACCTCATCACCTATCGCGACCAGCGGCTGCATGGCGGGCGGCTGTGGCGGGGGTTGGTGCTGTTCATGGCGGTCTGCGGCGTGGGGGCGGCGGCGAACATCGGCATTGCCGGCGCGCTGTATGCGGGCGGCCAGGCAGGGCGCACGCCGGCCGGCGCTTTGGGGGCGGTCATCGGGGTGGTGTGGAATTACGCGATGTCGGCTACCCTGGTATGGGGCCGCAGGCGCGTTCGCCCGCACGCGGTTCGAGCCGGCTGAGAAAGGAGTTTTCCGCATGAGTTTGGCACGAGAAGCCGCGCCCGAAAGTATCGCCCGCAGTATCGTCAGTCCCCGGGCATATGCCGAGCTGCACACGCTGCTTGCCAATTTTGCATGGTTGCGCGCGCATGATCCGGTGGCGAGGATCGAGACGGAAAATTTCGATCCGTTCTGGGCGATCACGAAACACGCCGACATCATGCAGGTGGGGCGCGATAAGGCGCTGTTTCACAATGGTGATCGTCAGACCATCTTGGCCGACAAGATGGGGGTGAAACGTGTTGCGGAGCTGACGGGTGGGCCGCATCTGATACGCACGCTGGTGCACATGGACGATCCTGACCATCTGAAATACCGACAGCTCACGCAAAGCTGGTTCATGCCGGGACAGTTGAAGCGGTTAGAACCGCAGATACGGGCGCTGGCGCGGCAGGCGGTGGACGACATGGCGGCGCGGGACGGCATTTGCGATTTCGCGACCGATGTTGCGGCGCTGTATCCGTTGCGGGTGATCATGCTGATCCTGGGGCTGCCGCCCGAAGACGAGCCGCGCATGTTGAAGCTGACTCAGGAACTGTTCGGCAATTCCGATGGCGACCTTGCGCGTGGTACGGCCGGGCTGTCGGATCCGACCGCCGCGGCGGAGCAGCTCTTTGCCGTGTTCATGGATTTCTCGGCCTATTTCGCGAAGGTCACGGCGGACCGACGGGCGCATCCGCGCGACGATGTTTCGACCGTGATCGCGAACGGTCTGATCGATGGCGAGCCGGTCAGCGAATTCGAAGCGATGAGCTATTACACGATCATTGCGGCAGCGGGGCACGACACGACGTCGTCCAGCACGGCGGGCGCGCTGTGGGCACTGTGTGAATTCCCTGGCGAGTTCGCGAAGGTGCGCGCCAATCCGTCGCTGATTCCTGGTTTGGTGGAGGAGGCGGTGCGTTGGACGACTCCCGTTAAGCATTTTATGCGGAGTGCCACGGCGGATACCGCGTTGCGCGGGCGGCGTATCGCCAAGGGCGACTGGCTGATGCTGTGCTATCTGTCGGGCAATCGGGACGAGGAGGTTTTTGAGGACCCGACCGTGTTCCGTGTCGATCGTGAACCGAATCGGCATCTGGGGTTTGGGTATGGTCCGCACCTGTGCCTGGGGCAGCATATGGCGAAGATGGAGATGCGGATTTTGTTCGAGGAGTTGATACCGCGGTTAGAAAGTGTGGAGTTCGACGGCCAGCCTGCTTTGACGGCGGCGAGTTTTGTGAGCGGACCGAAGACTTTGCCCATACGGTTCAGGATGCAGTAACAGTGACTACCGGCCTGGTCCGAACAGAGTGTCTGATGCGATTGGCCCGAAATCTTGAGGTATCGTAGAGAGCGGAGCGGAGCATCCACGGCGCCACACCCTATACGCCCGTGGCCTGACTGGCGGATTGCTTCGCTGCACTGGCCATGACAATGTTGTTAGTGTCGGACCGGTCATACGCTGCTCGTTTTGGCGATAGATCGAGGTTTTGCCTCGGTTCGACGTTGACGTCGCTGTTTATGGCGTCACCATGCGCGACGATGCAAGCCGGTCGAAACACCATTCCTGCGGCAATGTCCGCTTTACGCGGATACCACAAGGAGTGACTTCCCGCGACGAGGGCCTGCGCCGGCATATCGGCCCTTGGGCGTTTGGCGCGGCGGTCGTCAACGGCGTGGTTGGCGCTGGCATTTTTACGTTGCCGGCCGCCATGGCGCAGTCGGCAGGGGCTCGAGCCCCGTGGGCGTATCTGATCTGTGCGGCGGCGTTTAGCATGGTGGTGCTCTGCCTGGCAGAGGCGGGAAGCCGGATGCCGACCAGCGGAGGGGTTTATGGCTACGTGGCCGATGCGTTCGGGCCGCTGGCCGGTTTCGTATGCGGGATGCTGACCTGGATGGCGAGCGTGCTGGCCTGCGGTGGGATCGCTGGGGCGTTCGCCGCTACCTTGGGGACCGTGGTGCCGGCGGTGGCTGGCGGCGGCGGACGAGCGGCGGTGATCCTGGCGGCGATTGGCGGCATAAGCTGGGTCAATCTCCGGGGGGTGCGCGGCGGGGCCGGCCTGGTGTCGGTGGCGACGCTGATAAAATTGGTGCCGCTGCTGGTCTTCGTGGCCCTCGGTGTGTGGGCATGGTCTCCTGGCACCGCCGCGGCGCCACAGGCGCCGCTCTCCGGCCTCGGCACGGCGGTAATCTTGGCCGCCTTCGCGTTTAGCGGGATGGAGACAGGTACTGGGCGCCAGCGGCGAGGTGGCCGATGCGCACCGCAACCTGCCTCGTGCCCTGTTTGCCGCGATGGGGTTCGTGCTTGTGCTCTATGTGGCCATCCAGCTTGTGGCAGGCCATCTGCTGGGGGATGGCTTGGCGCGCTCGGCGGCACCCTTGGCCGATGCGGCCGGGCGGGTGGCAGGGCCGTTCCGTGCGTTACTGGTGGCGGGTGCCGCGCTGTCGATGCTGGGGTGGATCGGCAGCGACATCCTGGGCGCGCCCCGCATCCTGTTCGCCTTCGCGCGTGACGGCTTGCTGCCAGCGCCGCTCGCACATCTGCACCATCGCAGCGGCGTGCCAGACGTGGCCATCCTGGGCCATGCTGCCCTTGCAGCCGGCATGGCCATCTCAGGCAATTTCACGGGGCTCGTCGTGGCGTCCACGCTGAACACGGCTGGGCTGTATATCATGGGATGCGGCGCGTCCTGGGTGCTGCACCGGCGCGGCACGCAGACATTGGGGCCGGCTGTGCGTTTTCGCGTGTTGCCGGTGGCGGCGTGCCTGGGCATCGCCAGCATGATGGCGCTGATATTGGTCGCACCTCGCGCGCAGGTGCTTGGTTTGGCCGCGGTGATTCTGGCCAGTGCCACGATCTACGCAGCAATGCGCGTTGCCCGCGTGACGCTACGGCAGCCCTGAGCACGCGAACCTTTGCAGAACCTAGCCTTGTCATTTACGGTGCGGCGATAGTGTTGCGACCTGCCGAAGCAGCGACGGCCATACCTCCTGAAACGCACGGACAGAGCCTGGATCGTTTGCAGCCCGGATGAGCAGTTTGACCCACTTCGCCGGGCAGGCCGACCTGGCCTGGGTGCAGGCACCCGAGCAGACACTGCATCTGGCGTGCGAAGCGGCAGAGATTGGGCTGTGGGACCTGGACCTGCTGACCAACGAGCTGACCTGGTCGGACCGGACCAAGGCGATGTTCGGGTTTTCGCCGTCCGCGGTGTGCACGATGCGGGACTTCTACAGCGGGCTGCACCCTGACGACCTCGCCGCCACCAGCGCCGCGTTCGCCGCAGCGATCGACCCAGGCGAGCGTCTGGTCTATGACGTTGAATACCGCACGATCGGCGCCGAGGACGGAATCATCCGCTGGGTTGCGGCCAAGGGGCGCGGCGTGTTCGACGCGCAAGGGCGGTGCGTGCGCGCCATCGGCACCGCCATCGACATCACCGCGCGACGGGCCGCGGCGGCCGAGCGGGCACGCCTCGCGGCCATTGTCGAGCAGTCCAGCGATTTCATGGGGTTCGCCGATCGGGATGGTCGGCTGCTGTTCGTCAACGAAGCAGGCTGCCGATTGTTGGGGCTGAGCTGGCCTCGGCCGGATCAGATGATGGTCGCCCACCTGTTCTTCGACGACGGTCTGGCGACTCTGCGCGACCGTATCCAGCCGGCCGTGGCCCGCCAGGGATCTTGGGAGGGCGAATTGGTCGTGCGCCACGCCACGACCGGCGCGCCGGTCGAAGTCCAGGCGAATTTGTTCGTGGTGCGCGACCAGGCCGGCACGGCGGTGGGATACGGCGGTGTTGCGCGCGACCTGACGGAACGGCGGCGGAACGAAGAGGCGCTTCGGCGGATGAACGAGACGTTGGAGCAGCAGGTGGCCGAGCGCACCGCGCTGCTGCGCACCAATGAGGCGAGGCTGCGCACCATCTTCGAGACGAGCCACCAGTTGCAGGGTTTGCTGGCCGTCGATGGCACAGTGCTGGATGCGAACGCGATTTCCCTCAATGTGATCGGCTGCACGCTGGCCGAGGTGGCGGGCAAAAAATTCTGGGACAGCCCGTGGTTTGCTGCAACACCCGGGCTGCCCGACCAGGTAAGGGCAGCTGTCCAGGCCGCCGCCGCCGGCCAGACCACGCGGCGTGAGGTTCAGGCGATCCTGCCAGCCGGCCCGCGCGTGTTCGATTTTGCCGTGCGCCCGATCCACGATGAGGACGGGCGTGTGTTCGCCATCGTGCCCGATGCGCTCGACATCACCGAGCGGCGGGCCGCCGAGGAGGCGCTGCGGCAGTCGCAGAAGATGGAGGCGTTCGGGCAGCTGACCGGCGGGGTCGCGCACGATTTTAACAACCTGCTTCAGGCGATCACCGGCGGGCTGGAGATGCTGGGCCGCAAGCATGTGCACACGGAAGCCGGGCAGAAGCTGTTAGGGCTGATCGGCAACGCCGCCGATCGCGGTGCGCAACTGACGCGCCAGTTGCTGGCGTTCGCGCGCAAGGAGCATCTGGACGCGCGGCCGACGGATGTGAATGCGACGCTCGCTGCCTCGGGCCAGTTGCTGGACCGCTCGCTCGGCGGCCGGGTCGCGATCGAGCGCGTGCTGACCCCTGACGCATGGCCGGCAATGACCGACCCTGGCCAGCTGGATATCGCTATTCTCAATCTGGTGCTCAACGCGCGCGACGCCATGCCGGATGGCGGGACGATCACGATCTCGACTGGCAATGTAACGGCACCGGGAGAAGACTGCCCGTCCGCGCTGTCACCCGGCGACTACGTGCGTGTGTCGGTTGCCGATACAGGCGTGGGTATGGAGGACGCGGTGCGGGCACGGGTATTCGAGCCGTTCTTTACGACGAAGGGCGTCGGCAAGGGAACGGGATTGGGGTTGAGCCAGGTCTATGGCTTTGCGCACCAGTCGAGCGGCACCGTACGCATCGCCAGCGTGCCTGGCCAGGGCACGGTGGTGGACATTTATTTGCCGCGCGCGCACGGCCAGATCGAGACGGCCAGCCGGCCGGACGAGCCGAGCCGTTGGCTGGGGCGCGAGACGGTGCTGGTCGTCGATGACGATGCGGATATTCGAGCGCTGGCGGTGGCCAGCCTGCGGGAGCTCGGCTATCGCGTGCTGGCAGCAGAGAGGGGCGCTGGAGCCCTGGAGTTGCTGCGGGCGGAACCGGGGATCGATCTGCTGCTGGCCGACTTCGCCATGCCGGGCATGAACGGGGCCGAACTGGTGCGCCAGGCGCGCATGTTGCGGCCGGAGCTGCCAGTACTGTTCATGACCGGGTATGCCGACCTGGATGAGGTGGGCGCACTCGCCGGACCCGACGGCGTCATCTACAAACCATTCCGCTTGACCGAATTGGGCGAGCGCGTCGGCCAGACTCTGGCGCAGGGCTGGCGTACCGGCGCCGAGGCAGCGGAAGGTGAAGTGCGGGCGGGGTAATCTGCCGAGCGGTTGCAACGTAGCGGCAGGGTTACAACCGGAATTGCGTCATCGCCTAGGCGTTCCGATTACTGTATTGTGACAGTCCCGTCAGAGTGCGGCTTCGTGTGAGCGGCCGCGCGACGAAATCGGATGGTGCCATGCAGCAGACCATCGTGAGTGTCGTCTTTCCGCTTGCCCCGGCGAACGCGGTGTTGCTGCAGGACAGGCTGGAGGCACTGCGCACCCGCCTGGGCGGGACGGCAGATAATTTCGCGGGGCTACGGGACGGGCTGCCGACCCTGCACTTCCTGTCGATGGTGGTGTTCGACGAGATGGCCGGCGTGCCGGATGGCGGGATGCCGGTGACACCTCTGTTCGTCCTGGAGGCCAATGTGGACGGTGCGCCCGGTCCGTTCTGGGCCGCGCTGGAAGCGCTTATCGGCGAAGATTTACGAGAGATATTGCGCCTGTGCGCTCCGCCCCGCGGGGCGGGCGACGCGCTGTTCTGGGCGGTAACGGCGCCGGGCGCACGCCTGCCGGTGGCACCTCTGCTTGAGCGGCAGAGCGTGTTTCCGGCAGCCGGGCACGCCGGCAACCGGGGGCTGAGCCGAACCCGTATCTTGTGCCATGATACGCTGTTTCGGGCGGCTCAGGCGCTGTTGCCGCCGCCTGCCGACGTGCTGGCCGGCGGAGCGGTCGGTCTCCATGCCTGGCTGCGGGCGGCGCTGCTGCCGCAATTCACGTGGCTCAGCCAGACCTGGACGCCACCGATCACGCATGACGATATGCAGGCCGACAGGCGTGCGCTGTGGGTGTTCGGATTGTGTGTTGCGCTGGCAGCGGCGTCGCCTTGGCTGGTCGTGGGATCGCTGGTCGGGCCCGCGCCGGCCTGCGTGGCCGCTTTGCTCGCCGGTGTGGCCAGCCTCCTGTTCTTGCCGGATCTGGGCGACCTGTTGCACCTGCTGGGCCGCCCTGCGTATCGGGCGCTGCCGTTCGCCATCGGCCTGGGTCTGCTGGCGGCACTGGTGCTGCCGTTCTTCGTCGTGCGTCACGGAGTGATCGCGTGGCTGGCGCTGGCGGTAGCCGGCCTACTGGCCAGCGTGCTTCTGCTGCTGGCCGCACTGCGCCGGGCGGAGCGGGCCGACCCCGCGCCGGCCGACTCCGTGCCACGCCCCGCTCTGGTCTCGGCGCTGCGGAGCTGGGAAGACTGCCACTCCGGCGGGCCGGACCATATGGCAAGCGTGGTCATCATCAAGCCGGGCTGGCTGCGATCGTTGCTGTTACGCGTGGGCATGCGCGCGCTGACACTGGCGGTGCGCGTGGTCTCCACCGACGGCTATCTGGGCAGCATGCGCACTATTCATTTTGCGCATTGGGCGATTGTGGATGGCGGGCGGCGGCTGCTGTTCCTGAGCAACTTCGATGGCAGCTGGGAAAGCTATCTGGATGATTTCATCGAGAAGGCACATGCGGGACTGACGCTGGCCTGGGGTAATTGCCTCGGCTTCCCACCGCCGCGATACTTGTCACTCGGTGGCGCGACTGAAGGGCGAAAGTTCAAGGCCTGGGCACGTTGTTCCATGACACCGAGCCGATTCTGGTATGCCGCGTATCCGTCTCTGACGGTCAATCACATTGTGCGACAGGCGGCGGTGGCGGAAGGCTTGAGCCAGCCGGTGCTGTCGGCGGACGCGGCCACTGCGTGGGCGAGGAATTTGTGATGCTGGCGAAGGTCGATGCTGGCTCGTGGCGCCTGGCCCCGCCGGTCGCCGCGGCGACGCAAGGTTTGATTGTCAGCCCGTTCGCGCATCTGCCGTACGGCGTGGCGCTGCTGCTGGATGCGAGCGCTGCCCCGGGGGCTGCCTGGCTGCGCGCGTTGCTTGATCCGGCACGGGGCTGCCTGCGCGTGACGGACGCTACGGGCAAGGACGTCGATGAATTGGGCGCGGCTGTGGGGTGTTGCGCGCTGACTTTCACCGCGCCGGGTCTGTCGCTCCTGGGGTTGGACGCGGCCGTGCTCGAGACGTTTGCGCAGCCGTTTATCGAGGGCATGCACACGCTCAACCGCCGCCGGCGGCTGGGCGATGCGCTGCTCGATCCGCCCACCCGCGCGCGCCGTCCGCTCTGGGGTGGCAATGCGGAAAAGGCGAACCCGGACGCGGTGGTATGCGAGCGCACTGTGCACGCGGCGGTCCTGCTGTATCACGAGACGGCGGACAAGCTGGCCGCGTATGCCGCGCCAGTACGCGGTTGCCTGACGGCGTCCGGCGTGACGATCGTACACGAGTTGTCGCTGTCGCTGATGTTCGACGACAGCACGCCGCCATTGTCGCGCGAGCATTTCGGGTTCGCCGATGGCATTTCGCAGCCCGTGCCGTTTGGGGATGCGATTGTGACTGATGCGGGTTTGGCGTATCCGGCGCACCCCGTGCATGCGGTGGCGACGGGTGACCTGCTGATTGGGCACATCAACGCGCATGACGAGCCTTCGCCTGGACCTACCATGCCGGCGACGGCTGCGGGCGCGGCGCTCTTGCCCGCTGCACCCGGGCTTTCGGGGTTCGTCAGCCTCGGCCTGAACGGCAGCTATCTTGTGGTGCGCGAGCTAAGCCAGGATGTGGACGCGTTCTGGCGCTCGATGGCGGACGCGGCCCGGCAGTTGGGGCACAGCAATGCCGCCTGGGTGGCGGAGCGCGTGGTTGGGCGCACGAAAGATGGTGTGGTGCTTTCGGAGGTGCCGCCTGCGGCGACGAAGGATGGACCCGGGAACGATTTTCTGTATTTCGACGACGATGCGCTCGGCAATCACTGTCCGCTTGGTTCGCATGTACGGCGCAGCAATCCGCGGGACGGTTTGGCGCCGGATGCAGGATCGAAAGCGACGTTGCTGAAGTCGGCGAACAATCATCGTATCTTGCGCCGCGGACGGAAATACGCGGCCTACGATGTGCCGGATGCGCCGTCGTTGCCGGGGCTGCTGTTCATGTGCCTGAACACCGACCTGGAACGGCAATTCGAGTTTGTTCAACAGACGTGGCTGATGAATCCGAGTTTCGCGGCCCTGTTCGATGAGCACGATCCATTGCTGGGGCCGGCAAGCCCGTTCACCATTCCGGCCGACCCGCTGCGTTTGCGGCCCAACATCGCCACGTTCGTGCAACTGATTGGCGGCGAGTATTTCTTTCTCCCCAGCCTGCCGGCGCTGGCCTTCCTGGCCGGCCTGGGCGCGGCGGCATGAGTGACACGGAGGTTCTGCGTCCCGCTGGGCGCGGCTTCGGTGCCTGGCTTCAGCATGAATTTCTGACGCGCTACCCGCCCGTCTTTCGTGCGTTGCGTGCCGTTTGGCCGATCCCGCATGCAGCGGGCTTCGCCTTGGTCACGCGGTACGACGACGTGAGGCAGGTGTTCTTACAGGATTCGTGCTTCGGCGTGCCGTATGCCGAAAACCTCGATCTCATCATGGGTGGCGATAAATTCTTTCTGGGGATGGGGGACACGCCCGATTACCGTCGCGACACGGCGGCCATGCGCGAGGTGGTGCGGGCCGGCGATTTGCCGCACTTGGCTGACGAGAGCGCGCAGGCCGCCGACCGCATACTGGACGCAGCCGGCGGGAGGATTGAGGTGGTGGAGTATACGCGGCAGATCACGTTCGACGTGCTGTGCCGGTATTTTGGGATTGTCTTGCCCTCATCGGGCGACTTGCGAGTATGGGCGACACGGCTGTTCGAGTTCCAGTTCACCTATTCGGGGAAATTCGGCGCGGATGTGGCCGATCCAGTTGTATCAGGCCGCAGCCCGCATGGCGCCACTGTTGCGCGCGCATGTGGATGGTCTGATTGCCGTGCGCCGCGCGTCACAGGCTGGTCCGGACGACGTGCTGGGCCGTGCGCTCGCGCGGCAGGCCCAAGGTGGGGGCGAGGGCTTTTCCGACGCAAAGATCAGGTGCGCGCTGATCGGCTTTCTGGTGGGTGGCCTGCCGCAGCCGCCGATGGTGTTGCCGCAAGCGCTTGAGCAGATATTGCAGCGGCCGCGCAGCCTGGTCGAGGCGGAAGCCGCCGCACGCGCTGGGGACACGGATACGGTTGCAAAATACATGTTCGAAGCGTTGCGGTTCGATCCGCTGGCGCCGCTGCTGCAGCGCCGCGTAATCGCGCACGCGATGCTGGCGCCGGGCACGCGCCGTCAGACGCATCTGGCGCCGGGGGAAACGGTAGGCGTGTCGTTCGCATCCGCCATGCGCGACCCGCGGCGCGTCGCCGATCCCGAAGCGTTTCGCACCGACCGGCCGGCCAGCGATTATCTGCATTTTGGTTATGGACTGCATAGTTGTTTTGGTGAGCACATCAACCGCGTGATACTGCCAGCCATATTTTCCGCGTTGTTGCGGCGCGGCGTGCGGCGGGCGGACGGGTCCAGGGGGCGGCTCGTCAAGCGCGGGATTTTTGCCGATACGCTGTGGGTCGATTTCACCCCGATTGCTCCGTCCTCCGCGTCCGCGTAAGCACGCGCCCCAGGCTGGTTTGGGAGAGCGGGATGGCGGGGCTGTATTTCGATGAGCTGAGCGTGGGTCAGGTTTTCAAACATGCGCTGCGTCGCACCATTACCGAAGCCGACAACGTCTTTTTTTCGTGCATGACGCACAACCCGGCGCTGCTGCATCTCGATGAAGAATATTGCAGAACAGAGACGGAGTTTGGCCGGCGGCTGGTCAACAGCGCGTTGACGCTGGGGTTGATGGTCGGCATTTCAGTGGGCGACACCACGCTGGGCACGGCGGTCGCGAATTTGGGCTGGGACGAGGTGCGGTTTCCAAAACCGTTGTTCCACGGCGACACTATTCGGATCGAGACCGAGGTTGCGGAGTTGCGCGAGAGCAAATCGCGGCCGAACGCGGGGATCGTGACGTTCGTGCACCGCGCCTATAACCAGCATGGCGAGCTGGTGGCGCATTGCCGGCGCTCGGGCCTGCAACTGAAGCGGCCGGCGGCGGTATGAGGGCGCGGTCCTGGCTGTTCGTGCCCGGTGACAGCGACCGCAAGCTGGCGCGGGCGGAGGGCGCGGGGGCGGATGCACTGATCCTGGACTTGGAGGATTCGGTGGCGCCGTCGGGCAAGACGGCGGCACGCGAGAAAGTGGCGGCATATCTGGCCAACAGACCCGCGGCCGCGCGCGCGTCGCGTTTATGGGTGCGGGTGAATGCCTTGGATGACGGTGCGCTGGGTGATCTGGCGGCTGTCATGCCAGGCGCGCCGGACGGTATCGTGCTGCCCAAGTCGCGCGGGCCGGCCGACATGCTGCGGCTGGCGCATTGGCTGGACGCGTTCGAGGCGGCGCACGGCCTGCCGCCCGGATGCACCACGACTTTACCCGTGGCGAGCGAAACACCGGCCGCTACGCTGAACCTGGCTGCGTATGCTGAAGCTCGCGTGCCGCGACTGGCGGGGCTGACCTGGGGTGCAGAGGATTTGTCCACTGCCCTGGGTGCCTCTACCAACCGGGCGGCGGACGGGGGTTTTGCGCCCGCCTACCAGTATGCGCGGACCGCTACCCTGCTGGCCGCCCGCGCCGCCGGCGTTCTGGCCATAGATACGCTGCACGCCGATTTTCGCGATGCGGCCGGGCTGGAGGCGGGGTGCCGGGCGGCGTCCTCCGAAGGGTTCGATGGGCGCCTGGCCATTCACCCCGACCAGGTTGCCGTCATCAATGCGGCATTCACGCCCAGCCCAGAGGCGGTGGCCTGGGCACGGCGCGTGGTGGCGATGTTCGCTGCTCAGCCAGGGGCCGGGGTGGTCGGGCTGGACGGGCGAATGCTGGATGTGCCGCATCTGAAGCAGGCGCGGGCGGTATTGCTCAACGCGGAGGCAACCGGTCGGCTCGAGTGAGCAGGCCGTAGGCTCCTGCCTCGTGCCCTGCGCCGTGGATCGCCTGTTCGGCCGCGTTCGGGGCGATCGGAGGAGCCCATCGATTTAGAGCATGATCCGTTCGCATTGGCTCACGGCTCAAGCTCTAGCTTATTGTTTGGCGAGCATCTTTATCCGACCGAACGATAACCGTTCGGTCGAATGATGCTCTAGGTGCGGACGGTCACGCGATGCTGGTCGCCGTGAAATGCTCGATGTGGATCGGGGCGTTTGGTTGAGTGATCGCCCAATAAGCGGCCGAGGCGCCGTTGGGGGACAGGTCGAGAATGACGAAACCGTGGGTGTAGGCGCCGTCCACCGTGCCAAGTGGGACGTCGATCAGGGTTTCGGGTGAGTCGATGAGGCCCGGGTACCTGGCAAATCCAGCGATGTAGGGACAGGGATGGCGCCGTAGCCGATGTTGCGGCCGGCTGCGAGGCCTCCATAGGGGGCGTAGAGGCGCAGGCGGTGTTCGTGGCCCCAGAACCAGGCGTGAATTGGGCCGGATGCTTGCAGGCGGCTCAGGCTGGCCATGAGGTTGGGGTTTTGCGGGCTGCGGTTCGCGCGCGCGCCGATCTGGCGGAAGGCGGAGAACGGTTCGTGATGGGTCAGGAAGATGGTCAAGCCCTGAAACCCGTTCAGCTTGTCGGCGTGCCAGGCTTCTTCGGCGGGGTCGAGGTGGGTCAGCGCTGTGGTTTCGTCAAACGGGTTGGCATCGTTCAGGCCGGTGTCAGCGCCCAGGATTTGCCAGGATTGGTCGGGGCTGCGAAGGCAAAAATAGCTGGCGGGCTGGCCGATGCGTTGTAGCAGGGCGTAGTAGCCGGCGCCGCCGCTATAGGTGTCGTGGTTGCCGCACAGGGTGAAGAGGCGGGTGGCGGGCAGGGCTTCTCGCATGGGGCCAAGGAAGTGCGCCTGGCATTCGGTTTCGGTGCCGGAATAGTAGATGTCGCCGAGGTGGATGACAGCGTCCGGTGACTGGGCGGCGAGCAGGGCCAGCACGCGTCGGGCTTCGTCGGTGCCTGTACCCCAATCCGAGAGCAGGGCGACCCGCATGGTGGGGCCAGGGGCAGGGATGACGAAGTCGGCCAGCGATGTGTGGCGGAGGTAAGGGACGGTGGGTGGGCGGCCAGCCTGCAGATAAGTGGCGGCGTAGCGGATAAGGGTTTCGGCCCAGAGCGGGTCGCATTCGGAGAAGCTGAGGCGGTTTTGCAGGAGCAGCGCTTCGTCGTGGTTGCCGGCGGCCAGCGCTTCCAGGAGTTGCAGGCCGAGATGGGCGCAGGTTAACGCCGGCGAGGGGATTTCGGCGGGTGGGATTTGCGCGGTTCGAATGCCGACCACGTGATTGGCGGCGGCCGGGTTTATGCCGGCGGACGCGGATTGAAAGAGGGAGAGGATCGGGTCGCGCGCGGTGTGGAAGGCGGTCATTGGGGCTGAGGTCTCGCCACATCACCACCCAACCCTCTCCCAAGGAAAGAGGACGTCATTCGCAAAAGTTCTTTGGTTTTTTCTTTCAAGAAAGAACTGCTTTCTTCCTTACTCAGCCGCCACCGCCGCGTAACCAATCTCCGCTTTCGTCTCCAAAAACTCCCCAAACGCGAGATCACCCCACTCACGCCCGTTGCCGGACTGCTTGTACCCGCCGAATGGGGCCATGATGTCCATGCCGGCGGTGTTGATATTCACCTGGCCGGCGCGCAGCCGGCTGGCCACATGGCGAAGTTGCGCCGGATCCTTGCCCTGGACGTAGGCGGCCAGGCCGTAGGGTGTGTCGTTGGCGATGCGTATTGCTTCGTCCACGGTATCGTAGCCGAGGATAGCCACGACTGGTCCGAAGATTTCCTCGCGGGCGATGGTCATGTCGTTGGTGACGCCGGCGAACACGGTGGGTTTGACGTAGTAGCCGGTTTCCAGACCTTCGGGTTTACCCGGACCGCCGGCGACGAGTTGCGCGCCTTCGTCGATGCCTTTTTGAATCAAACCCTGGATCTTGTTCCACTGGGTTTCGCTGACGACGGGGCCGAGTTCGGCGTTGCCGTTGGGGTCGCCCACGGTGGTGCTTTCGGCGGCGGTACGGGCGATGTCGATCACCTGTGGCATCAGGTGATGCGGGGCCAGCATGCGGGTGGGGGCGTTGCAGGACTGGCCGGTGTTCTGCATCACGTGCTTCACGCCGCTGGTCACAGCGCGTTTCAGGTCGGCATCGGCCAGGATGATGTTGGGGGATTTGCCGCCCAACTCCTGATGCACGCGCTTGACGGTTGCCGCGGCCGCTTTGGCCACTTCGATGCCCGCGCGGGTTGATCCGGTGAAGCTGACCAGGTCGATGTCGGGGTGCGCGCTGATCGCGGCGCCCACGCCTGGGCCGTCGCCATTGACCATGTTGAATACGCCGGGGGGCACGCCGGCCTCGTGCAGGATCTCGGCCAGGATCCAGGCGCTGAAGGGCGCGATTTCGCTGGGTTTCAGCACCATCGTGCAGCCCACGGCCAGCGCGGGCGCGACTTTGCAGGCGATCTGGTTGATCGGCCAGTTCCACGGCGTGATGAAGCCGCAAACGCCGATCGGCTCGCGGGCGATGAGCGTGGTGCCGCGCATTTCCTCGAAAACGTAATTCTGCAGAATGCCCTGGGCCGCCTGAAAATGGCCGATGCCGATGGCAGCCTGCGCGTTCTGCGAGAGCGAGACGGGGGCGCCCATTTCTTCGGTGATGGCGGCAGCCATGTCGTTGTAGCGCGCCTTGTAGACGTCGATGATACGGCCGAGCAGGGCCAGGCGGTCTTCCCGCGTGGTGTGGGCGAAACTTTCGAAGGCGCGGCGGGCTGCCTTGACGGCGTGGTCGACGTCGGTGGCGGTGCCGAGGCTGATGGTGCCGCAGGGGCGTTCGGTGGCGGGGTTAATGACGTCCAGAGCGTTTGGGGCGGCAGGGTTCACCCAGGCGCCATCGATGTAGAATTTCGTGTAGTCGCGCATGGTTGGTGGCTCCCTTCGATGTTGGCCGGAAGTTAGGGCTGCGGGGGCGCGGTGGCCAGGGGGGCGTCAATCGGGACGAAAGTGGGGGGCGCGGGGTCTGTGCCAGGGCCGGCCGCGGGCTTAGGGTGCGGCGTTTGCTATGGGGGATGGGGTATGGACGTTCGTGCGGCTGTGGCGTGGGAGGCGGGCAAGCCGCTGAGCATCGAGACGGTGCAGCTGGAAGGGCCGCGGGCCGGCGAGGTGCTGGTGGAGATCAAGGCGACCGGCATCTGCCACACCGACAAATATACTTTGTCGGGCGCGGATTCCGAGGGGCTATTCCCGTGCATCCTGGGGCATGAGGGCGCGGGCGTTGTGGTGGATGTAGGGCCTGGGGTGACGAGCGTGGCCCGGGGCGATCACGTGATTCCGCTCTACACGCCGGAATGCCGGCAGTGCAAAAGCTGCCTGAGCCGCAAGACGAATCTCTGCACGGCTATACGCGCCACGCAGGGAAAAGGCGTGATGCCAGACGGGACGAGCCGGTTCAGCCACCAGGGCAAGCCCATTTATCACTACATGGGATGTTCGACGTTCGCGAACTACACAGTGTTGCCCGAGATCGCGTTGGCGAAGGTGCGGACGGACGCACCGTTCGAGAAGATCTGTTATATCGGCTGCGGTGTCACCACCGGCGTGGGTGCGGTGATCTACACGGCCAAGGCGGTACCCGGCGACAATGTTGTCGTGTTCGGTCTGGGCGGGATTGGTCTGAACGTGGTCCAGGGCGCGCGCATTGCGGGCGCCGACATGATCGTGGGGGTGGATATCAACCCTGGGCGGCGGGCGCTCGCGGAGAAATTCGGCATGACGCATTTCGTCAACCCGAAGGAGATCGCGGGCGACGTGGTGCCGCATCTGGTGGAGCTGACCGGCGGCGGCGCCGACCACAGTTTCGAATGCGTGGGCAACACGACGCTAATGCGGCAGGCGCTGGAATGCGCGCATCGCGGCTGGGGAAAGAGCACGATCATCGGCGTGGCCGCCTCAGGCCAGGAGATTTCGACGCGGCCGTTCCAATTGGTGACGGGCCGGGTGTGGCAGGGCAGCGCGTTCGGCGGTGCACGGGGCCGCACCGACACGCCGCGCATGGTCGAATGGTACATGGACAAGAAGATCAACATCGATGACCTGATCACGCATGTTCTGCCGCTGGAGAAGATCAACGAGGGTTTCGAGTTGATGACGCGCGGCGAGAGCATTCGCAGCGTCGTGGTGTACTGAGCGTGGCTTTGGAAAAAGTCAGCGAGAGTTTGTGTTTCGGTGGCCGGCTGGGCGTGTATGCGCACCAGTCGATAGAGACCCGGACGCGCATGAGTTTGTCTGTATATCTGCCGCCGGCTGCCGAACACGGGCCGTGTCCTGCGCTGTATTATCTGGCGGGGTTAACCTGCACGCAGGATACGTTCGTGCAGAAAGCGGGGGCACAGCGCCTGGCTGCCGAGCTGGGGCTGCTCCTTGTGGCGCCCGACACCAGTCCGCGTGGGGCCGGCATTCCTGGCGAGGACACCGACTGGGATTTTGGGACGGGTGCCGGGTTCTATCTAGATGCGACCGAGGCGCCATGGTCGGCCAATTATCGCATGGGCAGTTATGTCAACGATGAACTGCCGGCGTTGATTGCGGAGAATTTTCCGATACGGGCGGGTGCGGCCGGCATCATGGGGCATTCTATGGGAGGACACGGAGCGCTGGTGTCGGCGTTGCGTCATCCTGGCCGCTGGCAGTCCGTATCGGCTTTGGCGCCCATTTGTCATCCCGTGGATGTACCTTGGGGCGAAAAAGCGTTCGGGAATTATCTAGGCCCGGATCGTGCGCATTGGGCGGAGTACGACGCCAGCGTGCTAATGACGCGTGCGGCGTTTCCCGGGCCGGTGCTGGTGGATCAAGGATTGAGCGACCAGTTTCTGCCGACGCAGTTGCGACCTGAAGCTTTGGAGGCGGCGGCGCATCAGTCGGGACAGGTGCTGCATTTGCGGCGCCATGCAGGGTATGACCACTCGTACTGGTTCATTCAGACGGTGATAGAGGATCATTTGCGGCATCATGCGGCCCAGCTGGAAACAGCATAAACGCGGACTTCATTGGGGGCTGTGGGTAAGTGGCCCGCCGAAGCAAATGCCAAGACGTTCGCGCAGGCGGCCCGCCTATCACGGCGCGGGTCACGCACATTGCTCGCTGGTTCGAGGTAGCAAGCGACTTGGTGACGAGGGGCGACGGCCTGTCCCGACAACGGAAACCGGGTCGGCAGCGGTTCGAGAAAGACGGGAGAGATCGGGGCGGTTACAACCAGCAAGTTATTGCCAGGCTCGTGCCCCATCGCATGGTGGCCGGGGCGCAAGAAGGCAGGCGCGTCCGTGGGTCATCAGCTTTTGCTGTCAAGGCCGCGTTGGCGCAGTAGCGGCGCGGTGTCGGGATCGTGGCCGCGGAAATCGCGGTATAGCGCCATCGGGTCGGCGGTGTGGCCGGGCGCCAACATGGTATCACGGAAGTGCTGGCCGTTGGCACGCGTGAGACCGCCATGTTCGGTGAACCATGAATACGCGTCGTCATCCAGTACTTCGCCCCATAGATAAGCATAGTAATTGGCCGCATAACCGCCGGCCCAGATGTGCGCGAAATACGTGGTTCGGTAGCGTGGCGGCACTTCGGGCAAATCGATCGCGTGTTTTTTTAACGCGGCAGCCTCGAAACTATCGGGGGTTTGGAGAGGTGCGCCCGCCGGTAGGCTGTGCCATTCCAGGTCGAGCAGGGCGGCCGCCAGATATTCGGTCAGCAAATAACCCTGGTTGAAGGTTTTCGCGCGCTTGATCTTTTCGACCAGTTCGGCAGGCATGGGCTCGCCCGTTTTGTAGTGCCGGGCGTAGCTGGCGAACACGGCGGGGTCCAGGGCCCAGTGCTCGTTGAACTGCGAGGGGAACTCGACGACGTCGGTCGGCACGTTGAAGCCGCTCTGGCTCGGAAAATGCTGGTTCGAGAAAATCTCGTGCAGGGCGTGACCGAATTCATGAAACATCGTGGTGACGTCGTCGAAGCCGATGAGCGCCGGCTGACCTGGGGCGGGTTTTGTGAAGCTGGTGACGTTGACCACGACGGGTTTTTGGTTGAGCAGGCCTGAGGGCGGCACCAGCGCGTCGCACCAGGCGCCGCCCTGTTTGTTTGGACGCGCGTAGTAGTCGGCGTAGAAAAGGGCGATGGGTGTGTTGTCGGCGTCGAAGACTTCGAACACTCTCACATCCGGCTGATAGACGGGGATGTCGTGGCGTTCCTTGAAGGTCAGGCCGTAGAGCTTGTTTGCCGCGAAGAACACACCGTCGTGCAGAACGCGGTCGATTTCGAAATAGGGGCGGGTCTGGTTTTCGTCCAGCGCATATTTTTGCGCGCGTACCTTTTCCGAATAGAATTCCCAGTCCGACGCGGCAAGCTTGAAGCCGCCGCGCTGCTTGTCGATGATCGCCTGCATGTCGGCTGCTTCACCGCGCGCCTTGGCAGTGGCGCCGGGCACAAGGCTGTCCATGAGTTTGGCGGCCGCTTGCGGCGTGTGCGCCATCTGGTTGTCGAGCGTGTACGCGGCGAAGCTGTCGAAACCCATCAGCTTGGCCTTGTCGGCGCGCAATTTCGCCAGCTGCGCCACGAGGTCGCGCACATCGTTCGGCCCGGCCGTGTCGCCGCGCTGTTCGCTGGCGGCCAGGATACGTGCGCGCAGATCGCGGTCGGTCAGCTTGGCCAATACAGGCTGCTGTGTGGTGTTGCGCAGCGGCAGCACGTATTTGCCCGCGTGGCCCCGCGACTTCCCGGCTTCCGCGGCGGCATCGATCGCCGGCTTGTCCAGGCCTGCGAGCTGCGATGGGTCGTCCACCACCACGGCGCCGCCCGAGGTTGCGGCCAGCAGTTTCTGCTGAAACGACGTTTGCAGCTTGGTGATCTGCTGGTTCAGCGTGCGCAACGTCGCCTGGTCGGCCGGCGACAGGGCGGCGCCGGCGTGCACGAACTCCTTGAACGTGTTGTCGAGGAGGAAACGCGATTTGGCGTCCAGGTTACCCGTGTCGCTGGCGGCATGGACCGCTTTCAGGCGCGCGAACAGGCGCGCATTGAGGTGGATGCTGTCCTCGTGCGCCTGCAGCTTGGGGTCAATCTCTTCCTTGGCATGATCCAGTGCGTCGTCCGTGTTCGACTGCGTGAGGTTCTCGAACAGTTGCACGACGCGGGTGAGGAGCTCGCCCGAGCGCTCCATGGCGACGACCGTGTTGGCGAAACTGGGTGGGGAGGTATCTCCAGCGATCCGATCTATTTCCGCCTGGTGGTCGCGCAGGGCCGCCTCGATCGCCGGCACGTAGTCGGCATCGTGGATGCGATCGAAGGGCGGGGCGTGGTAGGGCAGGGCGTTCGGCGCGAGCAGCGGATTGTCCGGGGCGGCTTGGGCGATGCCGGCGGTCAGGGCTAGGCATAGGGAAGCGGTGGCGAGCAGATCGGGGCGAGACATGGGCGAGGTCCTCAAGGCCGGAGAAGAAGCTGTTTTTTGAACGACGAGCCAAAAAGCCTTTGTTTGTTATGGGCCGAATTGTTGGCGTAGT
This sequence comes from uncultured Alphaproteobacteria bacterium, assembly GCA_963850605.1. Taxonomy (GTDB): domain Bacteria; phylum Pseudomonadota; class Alphaproteobacteria; order Acetobacterales; family Acetobacteraceae; genus BOG-908. Next base: position 151,129 of record CAWKLX010000005.1, read on the forward strand.
GCTTTCTTGTCGAGTTTGCCCACGCTGGTTTTCGCGATCGCCTGCACGAACTCCACGCGTTCTGGAACCGCGTACTTCGAAATCGCACCTTGGTCGACATGTTCCATCACATGGGCGCGCAATCCTTCCGCGTCCGCGCTTTGGCCGGGCTTGCGCACCACTATGGCGACGGGCCGCTCGCCCCAGCGGTCGCAGCGGACGCCGATGACCGCCACCTCGTCCACGCAGGGATGCGTCGCCAATATGTCCTCGATCTGTAGGCTGCTGACCCACTCGCCGCCCGTCTTGACCACGTCCTTGATACGGTCGGTGATCGCCAGGAAACCGTGGTCGTCGATGGTGCCGATATCGCCGGTATGCAGCCAGCCGCCCTGCCAAAGTGCGGCGCTGGCCTGCGGGTTGTCCAGATAGCCCATGGTCAACCAAGGCGAGCGCAGCACGACCTCACCCGCGCTGACGCCGTCCTGCGGCAATTCGCGCATCTGCGAGTCCACGATACGCACGTCGCAGAGTGGCACAGGACGGCCGGCACGACAGCGATAGGTCAGCTCCGTCTCCGCGCCGTCGCGCAATTCCATTGGCACCAGCGCGATCGTCGCCATGGGCCCCGTCTCGCTCATGCCGTAACCGGCGAACACGTCGATACCGCGGTCGAGCGCTGCTTGCGCGAGCGCGCGCGGCAGGGCCGAGCCGCCGATGATGACGCGCCAGCCGCGCAAATCGACGTCGCGTGCGGCGGCCAGAAACATCTGCAGGATGGTCGGCACGCAGTGCGAGAACGTGACGCCTTCCTGCACGAACAGTTTCACCAGCAAGTCGGGCGCATAACGGCCCGGATAGACCTGCTTCAGCCCGCGCGCGGTTGCGTTGTAGGGATTGCCCCAGGCGTGCACATGGAACATGGGCGTGATCGGCATGTACACGTCGTCGGGTTTGAACCCCAAAGTGGCCATGCCGGAGAGCGTGTGCAGCACGATCTGGCGGTGCGAGTAGTACACGCCTTTGGGATTGCCTGTGGTGCCGGTCGTGTAGAAGGTGGTGGCGCGCGTGCGCTCGTCGAAATCCGGGAAGACGTGGTGCGGGTCGCCGGCCGCCAGCAACCGCTCGTACTCGCCGTCCCAGGCAAATCCGTCCTCGGGGACCGTCGCATCTTCGGTGATGGCGACGAAGGTTTTTACGCGGCTCAGTGCGGGACGCAGGGCGCGCAGCAGCGGCAGGAATTCGACGTTGCACAAAATCACATCGGCTTTGGCGTGATCGATGGTGTAGAAAATCTGTTCCGGGGAGAGGCGGACGTTGACCGTCATCAATACGGCGCCGAGCATCGGTATGCCGAAAAAACATTCCAGATAGCGGTGGCTGTCCCAATCCATGACCGCCACCGTGTCGCCATGGCGCACGCCGAGGCCGGCCAGTGCGCTGCCGAGCCGGTGCACGCGACGCCCGAACTCGCGGTAGGTGAACCGCTGCGTGTCGCGATAGACGATCTCTTGGTGCGGGAACTGGCGAAGGGGCGTGATCAGCAACTGCTTGATGATCAGTGGGTAGTCGTAGGGGCCGCAATCGTCGGTGTTTGGCAGCGTCAAGGGCCGTCTCCGGGGCGTGTCTTCTTGGCACGACCCTGAAGGATCGCCGCGCGGCGGGCAACCCGGGAGGATTTTGTTGTGCGCATAACGCCATGCCGGCTGTTTCAGTCGGGGTAGCGGTGCTTTAGACGCTGCCCGTGCAGTTCCTGACCGACTTCGCCGACCAGGCGGTGATACTTCCCGTCGCCGCGGCAGTCCTGCTTGGGTTGCTGGTAGCCGGCTGGTGGCGCGGTGGGTGGGCTTGGGGCGGGTGCGTGGCCGGCGTGCTGGCGGCGATACTGGCTTTGAAGCTGGTGGGATTCGCCTGCGGTGACGTTCTGGGGTGGAGACGGCTGGGCCTGGTCAGCCCGAGCGGCCATACCGCCTCCGCCTGCGTGGTCTATGGCGGGCTGGCGGCCTTGCTCGTGCCGCGCGGCCGGATGGGTGGGGTGGGCGTGGGCCTCCTTGCCGGTGCAGTGGCGCTGCTGGCGGGCGCCACGCGGCTCGAATTGGGGGTACACACGCCGTTGGAGGTGTGCGTGGGCGCGATGGTGGGTCTGATCGGCGCGGTGGCAGTGCGGGGTCTGGCTGGGCCGCCGCCGGCACGGGTGGCCCGGCCTTGGCTGCTGGGTCCGGTGTGCGTGGTCATGGTGGCACTTCATGGTCACCGGCTGGCGGCCGAGACCAGGCTGAGATGGATCGCCCTGGACGTGTGGCCGCTGAGCTTGTGCGAGGCGCGGCCGTCGGCTGCACCGGCCGGCGAATAAGGCCGGTGCTCAGGGAGACCGCGCCATGTCGAAGGCGATGTCGCGGGGGCGGGCCAGCAGGGACTCGCCGCCGTCCAGCACCAGGATCTGGCCGTTCAGCGGTGGGGTCGCCAGGATGTAGCGGCAGGCGCCGGCCAGCTCCTGAGGCGTGGAGCTGCGGCCGAGGGGCGGGGCTTGCCAGGCGCGCGCGAAGCCGGCCTCGGTCTGCTGACCGCTGAGCAGTGTAATACCGGGAGCAACGCCGTTCACGCGTATCGCGTGCGCCGCCAGCGCCTGGGCGAGCAGGCGCGTGACGCCGGCCAGCGCCATCTTGGCGACGGTGTAAGAGAAGAAGTCGGGGTTGGGGGCGGTCACCTTGTGGTCGAGCAGGTTGATGATGTTGCCAGGGCGGTTTTGGCGCGCGAAGGCCTGGGCAAGCACGATTGGGGCTTCGAGATTGGGCCGCACGTGCGCGTTCCAGGACGCAGCGTCCATGGTGTCGATCGTATCGTAGCGAAAGCTCGATGCGTTGTTGATCAGCGCTTCTAATTGGCCGAATTTCGTTATGCAGGCCGGAACAAGTGCCGCCGCAGCATCACGGTCGGAGAGGTCGGCGGCGATCGGGTGTGCGATGCCGCCCTGCAGGGCGATGTCGGTGGCCAGGCGCGCCGCCTCATCGCCCGAGCTGTTGTGGTGGATGATGACATGCCAGCCATCGGCGGCCAGGGCGCGGCTGATGGCGGCGCCGATGCGGCGCGCGCCGCCGGTGACGAGCACGCGCATCACGCGGCGCGAACGCGGTAGGCTTCGACGCCCGCGCCTGCAGCCTCGTTGAAAATGTCAGGTTTGACGACCGAGACTTTACAGGCTTCCACAAGCGGGTTGTCGAAGCAGTGGGCGATCAGCTCCTCCAGCAGTGTTTCCAGCAGCTCGGTATGCGGGCGACCGGGCCAGGCGGCGATGGCGGCCCGTATCGGATCGTAGTCGATATAGTGGCCCGGTGCCGCACCATCGGTGTGGGCGAACATGTCGACGTTGACGATCAGCCGGGTGGGCCGTTCCGGGTGCCGCTCCCACGGGTGCAGACCGACGGAGGCTTCCGTGTGCACGTCGCGCAGGGACGTGCACGTGTAGCTCCGCGCCGGGTCCCACAGATCATGCATGCGCCATGCTCAGATGTTGGCCTGCTCTTCCTTGGACAGTTCCTGGTCCGGTTTATAGTAGAGTTCGGCGCACTCCTTTGCGAGCAGGCCGCCCTCAATCACCAGATCTTTCCGGTAGGCGTCGCGGATGAAGTCTTCGGTGTCCAGGTGCCGGTCTTCAAAGTACATGCGATGGACGTCTTCGCGGCCTGCGCCGTAGACGATGCGGCCGATCTTGGCCCAGATGCTGGCCATGGTGCACATGCCGCAGGGTTGCAGCGTGCTGTAGAGGGTGGCCCCGCGCAATTCCCAATTCTGCAGTGTTTCCCCGGCGCGGCGCATGGCCACCACTTCGCCATGCGCGGTGGGGTCGTGGCGGCCATGGGTCATGTTGTGACCCTCGCCGATGATGCGGCCGTCCAGCACGATGACGCAGCCGATGGGCGAGCCGCCCGGGTTGCGCTCGCCTTCACGGCCCAGCTCGATGGCACGGCGCATGTAGGTTTCGTCCGTCGTGTCGGCCATTGTTCGTTCCTGCTGTGGGGGCCGCAGCCGAACGCTCTATCCAGTCGTCGGTTTTCAATCGTCAGATGTCAGACGACCGGGTCAGAAGCCGGTGAAGCCGACGGCTGGGTTGGGTGTGCCACGGTCGGCGATCACGGGGGCACGGGGGGCGGGGTGGGCCGTGCCTTTCACCAGCGTCGCCTTGGTGTGGCGGCCAGGCGCAGGTGCCTTCGCGTTGACCAGCGTGGTGGCGCGGGTGTTGGGCGTGCTGCCGCGCATTGAGAGCAGCAGAAAGGTGATGTCGTTGTGGTTCAGGTCGATCGAGGCGTCGATCGGTGTTTGGCCGAGGACGTTGTGGGCGTCGAGCTGCGCGCCACGGTTCAGAGCGTCTTTGGCGGCGGCCAGGTCGCCGCGGTTGACCGCGTCGAACAGGGCGTCGTTGGGGGCCATTTCGGCGGCCACCTTGTCCGATGGGATGACCACGGCGTCAGCATCGGGTTGCGCACCTGGGATGGAGGGTGGCGGGGCGGCCGGCTTGTCCTCCTTTTTGGTGTCCTGGTCGTCCTGGTCGTGCGTGCGCGAGGGCAGGCCGGAGCCGGCGCGCGAACCCTGCAGGCCGGAGCCCCCATAGCTGCCGGCACCGCCGAGCGACGGGCCCACCTGCGCCAGCGCGGGCGAGGCGAGCAGGAGCATGGACGCGACCAGTGAAATGCGAATCATGATGTCGCCTTAACATATTTTTCGTCGAGCGATACAGGCCCGGGTATCAACTTGCCTCGCGGCGCCAGGCGGCCAGAACCAGTCCGAGCAGCAATGGTAGTGCCAGCCAGGGCGGCAGGAGCGGGATGCTGGCCACCCCTGTCACCAGATGCGCGCCGCGTTGGCGCAGACCTATCCAGCCTGGGCCGGACGCCGGATCGTTGTCGCCGACTCGGCGGAGTTCGGGCGTGCCTGCGGCCAGCCAGGCGATGCCGCCGGCGGATGCGGCGGCCGCGCCGCGCAGCCGCTCGGCAGTGGCGCGCAGGTCGGAGAATTCGAGCGGGTCGTCCTGGCCCAGGGCGGCATAGGCGGTGTGCGTGCCGTCGCCCACCTGCCAGATGCCGGGTGCGGTCGCATCCAGCGTGGCCGCGGCGCGGCCGGGGCCGGCTTGGCTTAGTCGTACCGTTTTTGCGGGCCCGTCAGGTGGGGTGACGGTCACCTGACCCGCCGCCTGATCGGCTACCGAACGGCGTTCGACCAGCAAGCGGTTGTCCGCGATCCGGGCGTTCAACGAATCCTCGTCGAGTTCCGGCTCCTTCATCAGCCAGTGGGCGACGCGGCGCAGCAGCTCCGCCTGCGGGCCGCCGCCCTGGTGCCCACGCGACCAAAGCCAGATTTGGTCGCTCAGCAGCATCGCCGCACGGCCCTCGCCCACATGGTTGAGCACAAGCAATGGCCGCCCCTGCGGGCCGGTCATCAGCACCTGGCCGGCGACATCAGTAGCGGCAATGGCACGATACCAGGACCCCCAGGCGGGGGCGCCCGGGCCGCCGTCCAGGTTTTCGGTTACCGGGTGGCGGGCGCCGAGCGCCGAGATTTTGGGGATGAAGGCGCCGTCCAGGATGCCCTCGTCGGTGGACGAGACGGTGTCGGTGGGGGCGTGGGCGGGCAGCACGTCGCCGAGCGGAGTCTGGTCCAGGCTGCGCGGGCCGGCGAATTCGGGGCCGACGGTCAGCAGCAAGCCCCCGCCGCGGCGGACGTAGTCGGCGATGTTGCGCAGATAGAGGTGCGGCAGGACGGCCCCGCCGCGATCCGTGAAGCGGTCGAGGATGATGAGGTCAAAACCCGCCAGCTTGTCTTGGAACAGCTCGCGAGTTGGGAAGGCGATCAGCGCGAGCTCGTTCAGCGGCGTGGTGTCGTCCTTTTCCGGCGGGCGCAGGATGGTGAAATGGACAAGATCGACCGCCGGGTCAGATTTCAGCAAACGTCGCCACGTGCGCTCGCCCTGGTTGGGCTCGCCCGAGACAAGCAGAACGCGCAGCCGGTCGCGCACGCCGTTGATCGCAACGACCGCCTGGTTGTTGACGGGGGATGCCTCGCCTGGCACCGGATCGGTCGCGATTTTCACCAGTATCTGGCCGGCACGGGTTATGGCGATCGGCAGGGTTTGTGGCTCGCCGATCGCCACGTCCATGGTCTGCGGCGCGCCGCCGTCGATCTGCACGGTCAGATGGGCGGGACCGGGTGGGGCGGCGCTGGCTGGGCCGAGGTCCTCGACAATCACGCGCAAGTCGAGCGAGTGGCCGACGATACCGTATGCTGGCGCTTGAATAACTCGCACGCGCCGGTCCCATTCCTCGTGCCGGGCGGTGATCAGCGCGTGCAGCGGCGCTCCCGGGGGGCCGGTGCCGGCGTCGTGTACCTGGCCATCGGTGATGGCGAGTATGGCGGAGAGACGGTTGGCGGGGATATCGGCCAGCGCGCGCTGGATGGCGGCCCAGAGCTGGGTGCCGTCATGGCCGCCGGAGGGGATTGTCACCGTGCGCAGTTCCAGGCCGGGCAGGCGGGCCGCCTGGCGGGTGAGGTCATGCACGGCACGGACGGCGAGAGCGGCGCGATCGCCGGTTTGCATGGATGCGGACTGGTCCTGGACCAGCAGGGCGATGTCGGACAGGCCTTGCCGTGTCTCGCGCACAAGCGTGGGGCCGGCCAGCCAGAACAGCAGCACGGCGAAGGCGGCGCCGCGCCACAGGCTGCCGCGGGCGCGGCGCCAGAAGCCGATGGCGACGGCTGAAGCGCAGACCAGGATCAGGGCCGCGAGTAGCAGAGGGGGAAGGATCGGGACGAACCGCAACGCGGAGATGGCTTGGGTCATGCCATTGCTTCCGCTACGGGCCAACGAAACAGGGGAACACCGGCCGAGCTTTCGCGGCTATCACTGCGGCGGGAACAAATCGTTGCTGCTGCAGGGATTTGATGTCCGTCAGGATATGACTGGCGGCCACTGCATCGACGTCCGTGGAGCTGTTGGGCACGTCCAGCGTAGGGGGCAGCACCAGCCGGTCGGATCTCCTGATTGTAAATGCCAAACCGTCGACCGTTTTGGCCGCCGAATCTGGATCGCGATAGGTGCCGCCTGCGACGTATGTGCCCGGAGGAAGAGACAGCAGAAACGTCGTTGGTCCATCGTCAACCCATGCTGTGCATCGTGTCAGAGCCTCGCCGTCCTGCATGTAACGCTCGGCATGTGCGCAATTTGGCGAGTTGTGGACCCAGGCCGATTGGAATCCGGTCTTGAACACGCCTACACAGTTTCGGATTGTCGTCTTTGTCGATAAATCATATTCGTTGATCGTTGCCTCGGTGAAAGGGGCCAGTGGCACGGCCAGCAGTGCCGCGTCGGCACGAGTTGTCGATAGGTCCGCGAAAGAGATTCTCTTTGCCGCTGTGGAGCAGCCGCAAAGTGCGGCAACCAGCAGCGGCGCTGCGTGGACAGGTACCTTCACTGGCCCAGGCGCTCCAGGATGGCGGGGACGTGGACCTGGTCGCCTTTGTAGTTTCCGGTGAGCGCGTACATGACGACATTGACGCCGAAGCGGTAGGCAAGCGTGCGCTGGCGGGCACCGCCAGGGATGGTGGCGTAGAGCGGGCGGCCGTCCTCGTCCTGCGCCCAGGCGGCCGCCCAGTCGTTCGAGCCGACGATGACCGGGCTGACGCTGTCGTTGCTGCGGTCCTGGTCCTGCTGCACCCAGACCGTATCACCGTCGTAGCGGCCGGGAAAATCCTGCAGCAGATAGAAGGACCGGGCGAGCACGTGGGCCGAGGTGAGTGGCGCCAAGTGGGGGATGTCGAGGCCCTGGCCGATGCGGCGCAGGGCGGCACCCGTGTCCGGGGCCATGCCGGCGCCGGAGCCTTCCGCCGCCGCGCCGCCGCCGCGTAAATCGATCAGCACGATGCCCCCTGCATGCATGTAGGCGTTGAGCGCGCTGATCGCGGCGGGGGAGGTTTGGGCGTCCGGCGTGACGGGAAAATAGAGCAGCGGGTAAAAACTAAGATCGTCGTGGCCGGGCACGACCGAGACGGGATCGGCCAGCACGGCGGCGGTGCGCCCGTTGACGTAGTCCGACAGGCCAAGCAGGCCCGAGCGCGACACCGCGTCCACTTGCACGTCGCCGGTTGCCACATAGGCCAGATGGGTCGCCAGCGCCGGGTTTTGCGCGTGCGCGGCGGACGCCACGATCAGCAGCAGCGCGGCGAGCCCCGGCGCCAGGCGGCGGGTCAGCAGGCCGCGCAGCGCCAGGGTGAGCACCATGTCGGCGGCCAGCAGGGCCAGGGCCAAGCCGATCAGCCAGGGGCCGATCGGTGTTTCGCGCGGGGCTGCGTCCAACGACAGGGTGGCGGCCCCTGGAATCGGCACCATCGGGGCGAGGTCGATGGGGGCGGCACCCAGGTTCAACGCGTGGCGGTCGCGCTCCGGTCCATACAGGCCTGGCGGATGGACCGGTGAGGGCAGGGCAGTGCCGATGTCGCTCGCGCCGATTGGTCGGGCGGACGGCGGCGGCGTGCCGAGTACGCCGGACCCGTCCAGCGCCAGCGCGGGTGCCAGCGCGCGGGCCTCGTCCGGCACGGCGACGCCGGCGGAGCGCTGCACCAGCCGGCCCAGCATATCCACGAATAGTCCGGAGAGCGGCAGGTTGGACCAGTCGGCATTTGCGGTCACGTGAAACAGGACCACCTCGCCCGATCCGATCCGCGCCGCGGTGACGAGCGGGGTGCCGTCCGTCAGGCGTGCCCAGGTTTGCGCCCCGGTGTCGGACGGGTCGGCCAATATCTGGCGGTTGACGGTGACCTCGGCCGGTATCCTGAGGCCGGCGAAGGGCGAGTTGGGCGGAAATGGGGCGAGATGCGCGGGCTGGCTCCAGGACATGGCGCCGCCCAGCTGGCGGTCGCCGGCCAGCAGGTGGCCAGGGAGCAGGCCGTCGCCGGCATCGGACTCGCCGGTCAGGCCGGCGCTGGCGAAGCGCAACAGAACCCCGCCATGCTTGACCCAGGCCCCGATGCGGGCCGCTTCTGAAGGCGGGAGCGTTCCGGCGGTGATCGCCAGCAGCGAGAGCGGACGGGCCAGCAGTGTTTGTATCTCGCCGCGACGCAGCTCGGCGGTGGGGGAAAGCGCGCGGTCCAGGTAGAACAGGTCGCCGAGCAGTGGCGTGTCGGCCGCGGTGCCGCCGTTGAGCAAGCCAACCGGATGACGGCGCGCGCCCTCGTCGAGTAGCGCCACTGCGCCGGCACCCTGGTCTGCACCGGCGTCGTGCGAGAGCCGCAGCGCACCCAGCTGGTTACGCATTTCCGGGGGCAGGGCAATGGCGGCTTGCGCTTCCGCGGCCCCGGCCGGGACCAGGAGCGGGGTGCGCTGCAATACCCGGCCCTGGCCGGTTTCGGACAGCACGAACGCGGTTCGCGCGACCGGGGCGGGAACCCCGCGCAACACGGCGAGCAGCTGGTCAGGGGCGGCGGAGGCGCGCAGCAGCGGGGCGGTGTGGTCTCCGGCGAACACGGTGACAGGGCCGCGGGCCGTCAGCGCGCGGGAAAGGGCGGGGCTGCCTGGCGTGGCAAGGCCGTCGGTCACGTAGAAGACTGGGCCATGCCCCTGCACGGCGGCGGCGGCATGCACCCGGTCGACCGGCCATGGTTTGGCCTGCAACGCGGCCAAATCTGGGCGTAGCAGGGCGGCCGGCATGTCCGCCGTTTGCGCCGGTGCGTGGCCGTCCGGCGTGGGCGCGGTGGTGAGCAGGGCCACGGTCCGATGGGCTCGTTCCAGGCGGTCGAGCACGGCGCCGGCGGCCGCGAGGCGGGCGGCGACATCCGGGCCTGATGCCCAGCCGTCATCGAAGACCAGCAGGGCGGGCCCGCCACCTGCGATGGCGACGCGGCCGGCGGTCAGCACCGGGCCGGCCAGGCCCACGATCACCAGGGCGGCCGCGGCCAGGCGCAGCGCCAGAAGCCACCAGGGGGTGCGCGCCGGCGTTTCCTCCCGCGGGCGCAGACCGGCCAGCAGTCGGATTGCCGGGAAGGTCTGGGCCCGCGGGGCAGGGGGCGTGGCACGCAGCAGCCACCAGAGCACCGGGAGCAGCGCCAGCGCGGCTAGCACCCAGGGGGCAACGAAAATCATTTTTGTCCCGCGACTTGCGCGGAGAGGGCGAGCCAGAGCGGAAGCAGAGCCGTTTCCGGCGCCGCGTCGGTGCGATGGATGGCAAAACCGAAGCCGGTAGCCGCGCAGATCGCGGCAAGGCCTTGCTGTTGCGCCGCCAGCGCGGCGCCATAGGCGTCCCGCACGCCCTGCACGCGGGAGACGACGTTGTCGCCCTCGCCTTCAAGGCCGCGGAATTTGACGCGGCCGTCATAAGGCAGAGTGATCTCGGCGGGGTCCAGCACCATCACCACATGGCCGTGCACCGGCAGCTCCGCCAGGGACGACAGGGTCGCCCGGATGTCGGACAAGGGGGAAAGGAAGTCGCCGAACAGGACCGCGGTGGCATGCCGGGGTGCCGCGCCTGCCCTGGGCAGGTCGGCTTGCGGCAGGGCGCGCGCCACGTTTTCCAGTGCGGACCGGCCGGAGAACACGCGGCCATCGACGCTCAGCAGCCTCACTTGTTCGCCGGCGCGTGCTACCAGCGACACCAGCGCGAGAAGCAGCAGCTCAGCCCGCTCGCGTTTTTCGGGGAGCGCGCGCGCCGAGCGCCAGGCCATGCTGGGCGACGCGTCGCGCCACAGGCAGACGGTCTGCGCCGCCTCCCACTCCATGTCGCGCACGTAGGAACGGTCGGACTTGGCGGATTGGCGCCAGTCGATGCGGGTTTGGGCGTCACCGGTGACGAAAGGGCGGAATTGCCAGAAACTGTCGCCCACGCCGACGCGCCGACGGCCGTGCACCCCTTGCGCCACCGTGGACGCGACCCGCTCGGCAGCCACCAGCAGCGGCGGCAGCCGCGCGGCGAGAGCTTCGGCCCGATGGTGGATCATCGAGGGCGCAAGGCACCCGGCGGCGCGGATGGCCGGGTCAAGCCCGACCATGACGGATTTGGTTGGGTTGGCATGGCTTGCCGAGGACGATCACCCAAGCCGCGATACCAGTCGGTCGATCACGCCGGGCAGCGCCACGCCCTCGGCGCGGGCCGAAAAGCCCAGCGCCATGCGGTGGCGCATAACCGGGTGGGCGAGGGCGGCCACGTCGTCCAGACTGGGGGAGAGGCGGCCGTCCAGCAGGGCGCGGGCGCGGGCAGCCAGCATGAGCGCCTGTGCGGCGCGTGGGCCGGGACCCCAGGCGACGTGGCGGCGGACCCCGTCATCGTCGGCCGTCTCGGGCCGGGCGCCGCGGACGAGGTGCAAAATGGCGTCGACGATCTGCTCGCCCACCGGCACCAGTCTGACCAGCGCCTGGGCGCGCATCAGATCGGCGGCTGTCATGATCGGCCGGGCGGAGGCGGCCTGCGCGCCCGTCGTGGCGATCAGCATGGCGCGTTCCTCGGCGGCCGCCGGGTAGCCGATATCTACCTGGAGTAGGAACCGGTCGAGCTGGGCTTCGGGCAGCGGATAAGTGCCCTCCTGCTCCAGCGGATTCTGCGTAGCTAGCACGTGGAACGGCGCGGGCAGGGGGTGGTCCGTGCCGCTGACGGCCACGCGCTTCTCCTGCATCGCCTGGAGCAGGGCGGACTGGGTGCGGGGGCTGGCACGGTTGATTTCGTCGGCCATCAGCAGCTGGCAAAAGATGGGCCCGGGCACGAAGCGGAAGGCGCGGCGGCCGCCCTCGTCATCCAGCACCTCGCTGCCGGTGATGTCGGCTGGCATCAAGTCGGGCGTGAATTGAACGCGCCGTCGGTCCAGACCCAGTACCGTGCCCAGCGTTTCAACCAGCAGCGTCTTGCCCAGGCCTGGCACGCCCACCAGCAGTGCGTGGCCGCCGGCGAGCAGCGCGACAAGGGTTTGTTCCACCACATCGGCCTGGCCGAAGATAACGCGGCCGATTTCGGCGCGGGCGGCCGCAACGGAGGCGGCCAGCCGGTCCGCGTCGGCGACTAGGTTGTCCTGCACGAAGTTGTCCTCGGGTGTGGAAGGTCGGCCAGCGCGCAGTCTGCAACCGCGGCTCCCGCCACGTCCAGCCACACCGGCGTGCGGCTATGCGCAAAATTGGCGGGGCACCATTACATAGGGGACAGGTGCCTACCTATATGCGGGTCATGCGAAGGATCAGTCCCCTGGGCCGCACGCCGTGAACTCGCTTGTGATCGACTCCGCTGCCGCCCTGACCGGCACCACGCAGCGTCCGCACCGGACCCGCCATGAGTGCGGCGACATGCCTTTTCTGGTCAAGCGCGACGGCACCTGGCTGTATCGGGGAAGTCCGATCGGCCGGAAGGAGCTGGTCTGTCTGTTCAGCTCGGTTCTGACGCGTGACCCGGCCGGCGACTATTATCTGGAGACTCCCGTCGAGCGCGGCCGCATCCAGGTGGAGGACACGCCCTGGATCGCCGTGGAGATGGATTGGCGGCGCTGCGGCAGCGGGCGCAACCAGTGCCTGTCATTCCGCACCAATGTGGACCAGGTGGTGACCGCCGGCCCGGAGCACCCGTTGCGCGTGGCCCATAACGCGCTGACCTGCGAGCCTGTGCCCTACATCCACATCCGCGACGGCGAGGGCGGGCGCCCGCTGGAGGCGCGTATCGCGCGGCCGGTCTATTACGAGCTGGTGGCGGTGGCCGTGCCGGGCTGCGTAGGCGGACAGCAGAAGCTCGGCGTGTGGAGTTGCGGCGTGTTCTTCGCGCTAGGCGACCTCGTCCCCACCGACGAGGCGTGACGCCGGCGCAATTGCGGGCGCGGCTGACCGGGCCGGACCCCGCCGACGCCGCATCGGTCACGCCCGATAGCGAGCTGCCCGACGGCCCGGGCCTGGCAGCGGCGGCCGTACTGGTCGGTATCGTGACGGGGCCGGCGCCTGGCGTGTTGCTGACCAGGCGCACGGAGCATTTGCGGCACCATTCCGGGCAGGTGAGTTTCCCCGGCGGTCGTATCGATCCGGGCGACGCTTCGCCGGAAGCGGCCGCCTTGCGCGAGGCGAAGGAGGAGGTCGGGCTGGAGCCGGATCATACCGAGGTGCTGGGCCGATTGCGCGATTACGTCACAGTCAGCGCCTATCGCGTGACGCCCGTGGTGGCATTGGTGCAGCCGGGGTTTGTTGCCCGGCCATCTGCCCACGAGGTGGCGGCGGTGTTTCAACTGCCGCTGACCGTGTTGCTCGATCCGGCCGCGCCGCAGCGTCGCGACGCAGAATTCCGTGGGCGTATGCGGAGCTTTTGGGTATGGCCGCACTCCGAGCATTACATTTGGGGGGCGACGGCCTCGATGCTGGTGCATCTGGCGCGCCGGCTGCGCGGCGAGGTGTGATTGCCGGACGAGGGTCCGCGCGCTAGTGCTTGAGACGAAACGACCGGGGTTCTTGACCATGCAGCGCGGCGTTCTTTGGGGTGCGGGCGCCATACTGGTGCTGGCCGTGGGGTTTTTCGGGGCGCGATCGGTCACGCGGCAAAAGGCCGGGGCCGCCTTGGACCAAGGCATCGACCAGCTACTGGTTCAGTTGCCGCCTGGATACGCCATCAAACATGGCGTCACGGACGTCAATCCGCTGACACGCGCGGTGACCGTGCATGGGGTGACGGTGACCAAGGACGGCGTGCCGGTGATGCTGGCCGAGACGCTGACGGTGGCCGGCGCGGACCAGCGGGCGCTCTCGGACGTGTTCGATCCGGCTGCCTATCCGCAGGGGCACCCTGCCTGGACCGATCGCCGGTTGCTGATTGCCGACGCGACGGCCGACAACGTGCAATTTTTGCCGAAGCCGCCGCAGACCGGCCTAGTGACAGTAAAGAGTGTGACCTTGCACCGGCTGAGCGGCCGTCCATTCGCGATGCCGCCCACGCCGCAGAACCGGGTGAACCCGGCCTTCGCGGCCGATGCGGCGCTGGCCATGGCGCTGGATAGCGCTTCGGTGGACAAGGTGTCGTTCACCGAGCAGGCGCCGAAACAGGGCACGGCCGGCATCCGCTCCATGACGCTGAGCAACTATGATGCAGGCAAGCTGGGGGCCGCGGCGCTGATGGAGGCCGCGGTGCACGCGCCGGCGAAGCCGGGCGGTAAACTGGTCGATATTACGCTCGACCATATCGACGTGAAGGACGTGGACGCGCGGGCGGCGCTGGAGCGGATTCAGCGGACGGGAGCGTCCGATCAGGCGACCTTGCAGAAGATTGGGTATGGTCTGGCCGAGGCGGGCGGGCTGGCCATGCACGTGCCGGCCGGCCCGGATTTTTCGGTGACCGACCTGCACGCCGAGCAAGGGGCGATGGCGCCCGATGGTGGGCGGGCCGGGCGGGGTTGGCTTCACGGCATGACGATCGGCCTGGGCGAGATGCCGGTGCCCGCGACCGCGCAACCGGCCCTGGCAGCGTTCGGCATGCGCACCCTGACCCTGGATATCGATGCGACCGGGCATTCCGTGAACACGGCCGGGGAGACCGAGGTGCACGAGGATCTGGCGCTGCACGACCTCGGCACGCTGCATTTGGACGCGAGCCTCGGCGGGCTGAATGATGTGGCAGCACGGCAGGCCGTGCCCGGTCACCCGGAGGGACCGGCCATGGCCGCCGTGATCAATCATGCGACCCTTGTATGGAACGATGGCAGCCTGACCAACCGGGTGATCTCGGTGGCGGCCGCGCAGCTTCATGCCACGCCGGACGTGGTGCGCGCGCAGTTGGCGATGCCGGTGTTGAGCCTGGGGCTGATGATCCCGGACCAGCCGGACGCCGCCGACCAGGTGACGGCGTTTCTGACCAACCCCCACCGGCTGACGGTGACGATGAATCCGCCGCAGAGAATCAGCATCGGCGAGGTGGCCCAGGCCCCGATGACCACGCGTGCCCACCTTCTGGGCGTTCACGTCAAAGCGGATTAGCCGCAGTCGGGTGGCAACTGTCGCCCCGGCCACTGCCCGCTGACCTTGTTTGACACCCCCGAAACCGGACCCTTATCTACGACCGGAACGTCATAGCAGCGGCAAAACCGATGAAGATCCTGGTGCCCGTGAAGCGGGTAGTCGATTACAATGTGAAGGTTCGCGTCAAATCCGACCAGACCGGGGTGGAACTGGCCGGCGTGAAGATGGCGATGAACCCGTTTGACGAGATCGCCATAGAGGAAGCGGTCCGCCTGAAGGAGAAGGGGGTCGCCACCGAGATCGTGGCCATTTCCATAGGTGTGGCCGCCTGCCAGGAGACGATTCGGACGGCCCTGGCCATGGGTGCTGACCGCGGCATCTTGGTCGAGACGGATATATCGCCCGAGCCGCTAGCGGTGGCGAAGATGTTGAAGGCGCTCGTCGCGAAAGAAGATCCGAAACTGGTCATCATGGGCAAACAGGCCATCGATGACGACATGAACGCAACCGGCCAGATGTTGGCCGCCCTGCTGGGATGGCCGCAGGGCACGTTCGCCAGCAAGGTAACGATAGAGGGTGACACCGCGACGGTGACGCGCGAGGTGGATGGTGGTTTGGAGACGGTGGCGCTGACCCTGCCGGCTATCGTGACGGCCGATTTGCGGCTGAACGAGCCGCGATATGCCAGCCTGCCCAACATCATGAAAGCGCGCAAAAAGCCGATTGAAACGATCAAGCCGGCCGATCTGGGCGTTGACCCCGCGCCGCGGCTGACCACGTTGAAGGTGGTGGAGCCGCCGAAGCGGAGCGCTGGCCGGAAAGTAGGGTCGGTGGCCGAGTTGGTGGACAAACTGCGCACCGAAGCGAAGGTGATTTCCTAACCATGTCCGTACTTGTCCTGATCGATCACGAGAACGGCTCGATAAAACAGCCGTCGCGCAGTGCAGTGGCGGCGGCACTCAAATTGGGCGAGGTGCATGCACTGGTGGCCGGATACCAGGTGGGCGAGGCGGTGCAGGCGGCAGCCAAGCTGCCGGGTGTGACCAAGGTCATGCGTGCCGACGCCGCCGGCTACACGCATGCGCTGGCCGAACCGTTGGCCGCACTACTGGTATCGCTGGCGCCCAACTACACGCATCTGCTGGCGGCCTCGACGGCGACAGGCAAGAACGTGATGCCGCGCGTGGCCGCGCTGCTCGACGTGCAGCCGATCAGCGACATTGCGGGCGTGGAAGACTCCGACACGTTTGTCAGGCCGATCTATGCGGGCAACGCAATGGCTACCGTGAAATCTTCCGATGCGAAGAAGGTGATCACGGTGCGGGCGGCGAGTTTCGACCCGGTCGCCGCCGAGGGTGGCAGCGCCTCGATCGAGGACGTGACGGATGCGGGCAATACGGGATCGTCGCGCTTCGTGTCGGCCGAATTGTCCAAGAGCGAACGGCCTGAGTTGACGGCGGCGCGCGTGGTGATCTCGGGTGGGCGCGGGATGCAGAACGGCGAGAATTTCCACCTGCTCGATCCGATCGCCGACAAGTTGGGTGCGGCCGTGGGCGCCTCGCGCGCGGCGGTGGATGCGGGGTATGTGCCGAACGATTATCAGGTGGGTCAGACCGGCAAGATCGTGGCACCCGAACTGTATATGGCGATCGGCATTTCCGGAGCGATCCAGCATTTGGCCGGCATGAAAGACAGCAAGATCATCGTTGCCATCAACAAGGATGAGGACGCGCCGATTTTCCAGGTGGCCGATTACGGGCTGGTGGCGGATTTGTTTACGGCGCTGCCGGAACTGAAGGCGGAGCTGGAGCGCGCTTAACCCGTGTGGGTGTGCGAGCCGGCGGCTTTTGACGGTTTGAACGCTCAAGGACACTAACGACGCCGAGGTTCCTGCGCTTGGTGTCGAGTCGTTTCGGTGTCGGGTCTTTTTTCCGACACGAGTATAGCGGCACCTGCTGCCTGGTCACACCGAGGGTTTACTGATGCAAACGGTAGGTGTGATCGGTGCGGGACAGATGGGCAATGGCATTGCGCATGTCGTCGCGATGGCCGGGCTGGACGTGAAGCTGCTGGATGCCAGCGCTAACGCCGTTACCAACGCCATGGCCACGATCGGCAGAAATCTCGACCGGCAGGTTGCGAAAGGCGCCATTGTCGCCGATCAATGTGACGCCGCGATGGCGCGGATCGGCGCGGTCGACGGCTACGACGGTTTTGCGGACGCGGATATCGTGATCGAAGCGGCTACGGAACGCGAAGACATCAAGCGCGCGATTTTCCAGGGCGTCATCCCGCACATTGGGACAGACTGCATCCTGGCTACCAACACGTCGTCTATCTCCATCACCCGCTTGGCAGCTTGCACCGATCGGCCATCCCGTTTTATCGGCATGCATTTCTTCAACCCTGTGCCAGTCATGAAGCTGGTCGAGGTGATACGCGGCATCGCTACCGACGACGCGACCTACGAGGCGGTGATCGCACTCGGGCGAAGATTGGGCAAGATCGCGGTCCGCTCGGAGGATTTTCCCGGTTTCGTGGCCAACCGCGTGCTGATGCCGATGATCAACGAGGCAATCACGGCATTGCACGAGGGTGTCGGCGCGGTGGATGCAATCGATACGGCACTGAAGCTCGGTTGCAATCACCCGATGGGGCCGTTGGAGCTTGCCGATTTCATCGGCCTGGACACGTGTCTGGCGATCATGCAGGTGCTCTACACCGGCATGTCGGACAGCAAATATCGGCCCTCGCCGCTGCTGGTGAAGTATGTGGAGGCGGGATGGCTCGGGCGGAAATCCGGCCGCGGGTTTTACGACTATGGTGTGACGCCGGCCAAGCCCACGCGGTAAGGGTGGGCGCCGACCGGTGCCTCGGCGCGGTCTCGGGGGGCTGCACGCAGTCCACCCAACGCGGTTTACGGGGGCGTGTAAGAATTCGAGTTCGTAGCACCCGTCCTGCCGTTCGGCCCAGTCCAAGAAAGTGTCCTGGGTCATGACTGGCGCAAGCAGGGATTGTGACGTGGATTGTCCAACCATGCGGGCACAGCGCTGTCAGGCGTCGGCGCAGCCGGGTGCGCGGCTGCCGACCATGGCGAGCAGTTCTCGGCGCGTGGCCGGGTCGTCGCGGAAGGCGCCCAGCATGCGGCTGGTGACCATTGTGACACCTGGCTTGTGCACGCCGCGCGTGGTCATGCACTCGTGCGCCGCCTCGATGATAACGGCCGTGCCGAGCGGGGCGAGCACATCGTTGATGGTGTTGGCGATCTGGGCCGTCAGTTTTTCCTGGATCTGCATGCGGCTGGCATAGGCATCGACCACGCGGGCCAGCTTGCTGATCCCCACCACGCGGCGATGCGGCAGGTAGGCGACATGGGCACGGCCGATGATCGGCAGCATGTGGTGCTCGCAATGGCTTTCCACGCGGATGTCGCGCAGCAGCACGATCTCGTCGTAGCCTTCGATTTCCTCAAACGTGCGCTCGAGGAGGGAGACGGGATCCTCGTTATAGCCGCGATAGAATTCGACGTAGGATTTGGCGACCCGCTTGGGCGTGTCCAGAAGGCCTTCGCGGTCCGGGTTGTCGCCTGCCCAGCGGATCAGCGTGCGCACCGCCTCCTCCGCCTCGGCCTGGCTCGGGCGCGCGACCGAGACGTGCGGCTGCACGGGCTTGGGCTGGCTGGCTTCGTTCAACTTGGCGGCTCCCTGGCTGCGGCACCTGCCGCCTGGGGGACAGATGGTATGGCGATTCGGCCCCGCAACCGATCTAGTGGACGCGGCCGGGCTGGTGGGGGCTGTCCAGGCTAAAAGCGGGGATGGCCACGTCGAACGTTTCGATCGTGGCGGCCGCCTGCGCCACCGCCGGCCCGTGGCCGTGGGCGGCCATGTGATACTGGCCGACCATGAAGCCGGACGGCGTCTCTAGCGGCGTGCCGGAGGTATATTCGAAGGCCTCGCCGGGTTCGAGCACCGGCTGTTCGCCCACCACGCCTTCGCCTTCCACCAGGAAGGTGCGGCCACGCGCGTCGGTGATGCGCCAGGTTCGGCTGAGCAACTGCACGGTTTGCTCGCCGTGGTTTTCGATCGTCACACGGTAGGCCCAGACGTAGCGGCCCTCATCCGGCTCGGACTGATCCTCCAAGAAGAAGGCGGCCACGCGAACATTTATGTCGCGCGTCACCTGGGCATATTCGCGCGCGTTCATTCGGCCGCCTGGCGGAGCGTGGCGGCTTGCAGGCCGCGCGCCAGGTCGTCGCGCAGGTCGTCAACGTCCTCGAGACCGACGGACAGCCGCACTACGCCATCGGTGATGCCGAGCTTCGCACGCTCCTCGGCGCCGATGCGCATGTGGGTGGTGGTGGCCGGATGGGTGACCATGCTGCGGCTGTCGCCGAGATTGTTACTGATCGCGATCAGGCGCAGCGCGTTGCAGAAGCGGAACGCCGCTGGTTTGCCGCCGGCTAGTTCAAAAGTGACGAGTGTCCCGCCGGCCGTCATCTGGCGCATTGCGAGCGCATGCTGTGGGTGGTCCGCGCGCCCCGGATACCAGATGCGGGAGACGATCCCGCACGTGGCAAGGAAGTCGGCCAGGCTGGCGGCGCGCGCGCACATTGCCTCCACGCGCAGCGAGAGGGTCTCCATGCCTTTCAGCAGTATCCAGGCGTTAAACGGGGACAGGGAGGGGCCGGTATTGCGGATGAACGGCTGCAGCGTCTCCTCGATCCATTTTTGACGGCCAAGCACCGCACCGCCAAGTACCCGGCCCTGGCCGTCGATGTGCTTCGTGGCCGAGTAAACCACGACGTCCGCCCCGAATTTCAGAGGCTGTTGTAGCAGGGGTGTGGCGAAAACGTTGTCCACCACCACGAGCGCGCCGGCTGCGTGGGCAAGGTCTGCGACCGCCTGCATATCGACGATGTCCAGCATCGGGTTGGACGGCGTCTCGATCAGCACAAGCTGCGCCGGTCTGGCGAGGGCGCGACGCCAGCCCTCCAGGTCGCCGGCATCGACGAACTCGTAGGTGATCCCCATCCGGGGTAGCAGGGTGGAGACGATCCAGTGACACGAGCCGAAGAGCGCGCGGCTTGCTACCACCCGGTCGCCGGCCTGCAAGTGGCTCAACATGGTGGCGTTTATGGCGGCCATGCCGGTGGATGTCGCCCGGCAGGCCTCGGCGCCCTCCAACAGCGCCATGCGACGTTCGAAGGCCGTGACCGTCGGGTTGCCGAACCGCGAATATTGGTAATGCGTGGCGGTGCCGGCAAAGGTTGCTTCGGCCTGCTCGGCATCGTCGTAGACGAAGCCGGAAGTCAGGAACATGGCCTCACTAGTTTCGCCATACGGCGTACGCTCAACTGCGCCATGTAGCAGCGTGGTGGCTGGACGGTAGCTCATGACGCCCAGCTCAGCCCCCGCCCAGACGCTTCGAGCACGCGCTGTAGTACCCCCCGCCTTTTTGGATCCACGTTAGCCCCCCGTTGGCCTGCGCCGCCTTGTTGGCGTTGTATTGGTCCAGGCAGGTATGCATACGTGCCTTGCCCGGTGTCTCCTTACCATATTTCGGCGAAATTTTGGCGGGGTAGACGGCCGGTGCGGCCGACGTCGCCGCCAGACACGGGACAACGACGCACGCGAGTGCCACGGTCAGAGCGAAGCGAAAAATCATGGTACGGTCCTGTGCGGATCGGTGGATACTGCCTTAGTCACTCCCTGGTTGCCAAATCCGGGCATACAAACGTCGGCAGAGGACCCAGAACTTCACCCGACGAACGGACCTATCCGGTCGGATCAAGACACTTGCGAGAGCAAGTGATGAGAGCATGGTCAGTGAGCCTGCGCCGTCGGATCATACTCTAATGCCAGGTCGTATTCTGCTCGGCGGTCGCGTCAGCACTGGTCTCGGCTTGGCCGCCGAAGGTGCGATAGGCGGTTGGCGCATAGGACGGATCAACGGGTGCGTCGATCTGCAGCTGGGCGGGAAGGCCAAACAGGCGCACCACCGGTGCGGCGTGATACAGCGCCGCATTTTGCGAGGGGGCTTGCACAACGGGCTGAGGTGCGCCCGGCTGAGTGCCAGGATTGGGGGCGCCGGCGGACTGCGCCGGGGCAGCCGTGGTGGGTGCATCCTGGGCGATGGCGCTCATGCTGATCAGGCTGGCGGCCACTAGGCCGAGTATGGCGAGGCTGCGGTGTGACATAAAAACCTCCTTGCCGGGAATTAGGCGTCTGACGTGAACGCTGGCGGCGCTGCATCGTTCAACCTCTCGCCCCGACGTAACTCCACGGAGCTTCGCATGCCCCCGATGCGGCCATTGCGTCTGGCCTCGATACTGTGCGGCCTGGCGATGTTGGCGCATGCGGCCGTGCCGGCGCCGGTACATCTTGTAACGGCGGGCGCACCGACCCCGCTGATCACCGATGCGCAGCGGGCGATGCTGCAGATCAAGTTTGGGCCGGATGCGCCGATCGATTTCTACCAGGGCAAGGACGGCCGGTATTACATTAATTCGGCCGGGTCGCTGGGCCCTGTGCGCGGACCGGGACGCATGGCGGCCTTCAACCTGCACGTCGATCCGCACCTTACGGAGATCCTGGCGTCAGGATCGGACGCGCGGGCGTCCGGTCCTCAGGATGTTCGAACGGTGTTGACCGACCACGCAGCCGAATGCGGCGCGGGGCGGACACGGCTTGCGGCGGGCTCGGCGGGCGGGGCGGCGTGCCTCTCGTATTTCGATCGGGACTACGCCGGCGGTGGCGCCTACTTCCGCTGCCCGGATAATCGCACCAGCGTGTATTTCTATCACGGCGAAAATCATACCTCGCCGGATGGGGTGTCGGGCAGCGGCGGCTGGTTCGGCCAAGGCGTAGCTGTCTACAACGCGAGTGAGTCAGCGGTCACGCGGGTCAGGCAAATGCCAGCCGCCGAGGGCACGAGCACGGCTCAGATCATCGGCATGAACCTTTCGACCGATTGGACGCGCAGCGGTGGGCGGCCGCCACAGCAGAACCCCTATAACAATGTCCCGAGCGTGGTGGCTGGGGGTGACGGATACCTGTATTTGTTCTCCGGTAACGCTACACTGGATCCAGCCTACAATCCTGGCGCCTGCAATCCGGGCTGCATGAGCGTCAGCCGGGCGCCGATCGCTGGTTTTTGCGCCGGTGTGCAGAGCGGCATGCCGGTCGCCTGGCACAATTTTTATCGTGGCGGATGGACGCAGCCTTCTGTTCTTGGGTCGGAGTCATCGGCGGGGTATGGGGCTGGCGGCGCGTTCACTCCGCTGATCGACCGCGCGATACCCGGCGAGTTCGGCGGCACCGTCACCTACCTGCCGGGGCGGCGTCAGTATGTCATGCTGCGGCTGCTTGATGGTGGCATTGATAGCCGCATGTCGGGCGATGGGCTGCATTGGGGCGAGCCGTCCCCACTGGTGTCGCGGCCGAACGCGCCGACGCCGTTGGGCGACCAGGCGCTGCTGCTGTATCCGCGGGTGAGCGTGGTAGGGTCGGGCGCGGGCGAGCAGTATGTGCTGACCTATGTGGTGGTGACCAAGGGCCGGTTCTGGCGGTGGGCGCAGCTGATGCGGCAGCCGCTGACGGCGGTGCCCGGCTAGCGGCGAGTGCCACACGACTTGACAGCGGCGCCATGGACACGCTAGGCACCGCCCCTCATTTGGAACGCGGGAGACGCATCCATGCCACCGGCCCTGGGCTGGGCGGCAGGCAGCGCCGTTTGCACCGCGGTCCGGCCCGTTTGCAGGAGCCTGGATAGGTCATGGCCAAGAAAATCGTTGGTTTCGTCAAGCTGCAGATTCCGGCAGGCAAGGCAAATCCGTCGCCGCCGGTGGGACCCGCGCTTGGGCAGCGCGGCCTGAACATCATGCAGTTCTGCAAGGAGTTCAACGCCCGCACCCAGACGATGGAGCCGGGCATGCCGGTTCCCGTGGTGATCACGGCCTTCGGTGACCGGACTTTCAGCTTCATCACCAAGACGCCGCCCAACACATATTTCATCAAGAAGGCAGCCGGGATCACCGCTGGGAGCACCACGCCAGGCAAGGGTGCAGTGGCGGGGCGGGTGACGATGAGCCAGTTGCGCGAGATTGCGGCGCAAAAGATGGTCGATATGAACGCGGCCGATCTGGAGGCAGCGGTTAAGATGCTGGTGGGTACGGCACGATCGATGCACGTCGCTGTGGTGGAGGGTTAGTCCTATGGCACAGGGTAAGCGCCTGACCGCTGCGAAGTCTGCATTGGACAAGACAAAGAATTATGCGCTGAGCGATGCGCTCGGCCTGGTGAAGACCAATGCGCGCGCGAAATTCGACGAGACGGTCGAAATTTCCTTGCGCCTAGGAATTGATCCGCGGCACGCCGACCAGATGGTGCGCGGGCTGATCAGCCTGCCCAACGGGACCGGCAAGACGGTGCGCATCGGCGTATTCGCCCGTGGTGCGAAGGCCGAGGAGGCGCTGGCCGCCGGCGCCGACGTGGTCGGGGCCGACGACCTGGCCGAAAAGGTTCAAGCCGGCGACATTCAGTTCGATCGTTGCATTGCCACGCCGGACATGATGGGCCTGGTCGGGCGGCTGGGTAAAATCCTGGGGCCGCGCGGGCTGATGCCGAACCCGAAGCTGGGCACGGTGACGATGGATGTGCGTGGCGCGGTGACCGCGGCGCGGGCGGGGCAGGTGGAGTTTCGGGCAGAAAAGGCCGGGATTGTGCATGCCGGTATCGGCAAGACGAGTTTCGAATCGGAAAAACTGCTGGAGAATATCCGCGCTTTCGTCGACGCGATCCAGAAGGCGAAACCTACCGGCGCCAAAGGGACCTACCTGCAAAAGGCATCGCTGAGCTCCTCGATGGGGCCGGGCGTGCGGGTGGACGTGGCGACGCTGGCTGGCTGAACGAGATACGCCCGGTTCGCTTCGCAAGAAGTTGGCCGGGTGGGCAGGGGGTCGTTCGCGGCTCCCGAACCTGTCCAAGACCACACGTTGCTTTCGGGCATTAAGGGATTTCTGACGGGATCCGCGCGTGGGAGACGGGAGTGGCCCGATGCTCTTGAAGAGGAGTGTTTGGCGGTTCCGGCTTAGACCTTGAGGACAGGCGAATTGAGGCGGCACTTAGCTGTGCTGCTTCGTGGGTAACCCGGCCTGTCACGATTTTCCGTGCCATGCCACATAGGAGACGGAAGTGGACCGTACGGAGAAGCGAGAGTTCGTCTCGTCGCTCGCCGCCGTCTTCGCGGAAACGTCGATGGTCGTCGTCACCCAGAACAAGGGGATGACGGTGGCCGAAGTGACGGATCTGCGGAATCGGATGCGGGCGGCTGGGGCGCACTTCAAAGTCGCGAAGAACCGGCTGGCCGTCCTCGCCTTGGATGGGACCCAATTCGACGCCATCGCGCCGATGCTGAAGGGACCGACCGCGCTCGCCTGGGCGCGCGACCCGGTAGCTGTCAGCAAGGTATGCGTCGAGTTCGCCAAGACCAACGAGAAGCTCGTGCTGATCGGCGGCGCGCTGGGACGGCAGACGCTTGATGCGTCTGGCGTGAAGGCACTGTCCGAACTGCCGTCGCTCGACACGCTGCGCGCCGGATTGCTGGGGATGATCTGTACCCCCGCGACCCGCATTGCAGGCGTGGTCGCAGCGCCGGCCGCACAACTCGCGAGGGTTTTGGCGGCCTATGCCAAGAAGGACGAGGCGGCAGCCGAGGCTGCCTGAGTGAGCTCGAGGCATCGGGCTTGCATGGAACTGATCAAACGCTAACTAAGGACCGAGGCAATGGCTGATTTAACCAAACTTGTGGACGACCTTTCGGCGCTGACCGTGCTGGAAGCGGCCGAGCTGTCCAAGATGCTGGAAGAAAAGTGGGGCGTGTCGGCTGCAGCCCCTGTTGCGGTGGCTGCGGCTCCCGTGGGCGGGGGCGCTGCGGCGGCGCCTGTAGAGGAGCAGACCGAGTTCACGGTGATCCTGGCCAAGGCCGGCGATAAGAAGATCAACGTGATCAAGGAAATCCGCACGATTACCGGTCTGGGGCTGAAGGAGGCCAAGGACTTGGTTGAGGGTGCGCCGAAGACGGTGAAGGAAGCCGTCAACAAGGATGAGGCTGAGAAGATCAAGAAGGTGCTGGAAGAGCAGGGCGCTTCTGTCGAGATCAAGTAGTTTGACGGGTACCCGCGCCGCGTCGCGCGGGTTTTGAGCTGAGTTGGGGCGGGGATCGCGCGTGATCCCCGCCCTTTCGGGCGTTGCTGGGGCGATAGTTGCGCGGCTTGGTGGCACGGGTCGCGGCGTGCAGGATGGGGCGAATCTGATGGACGCAATGACGCAGACATTCACGCCGCGCAAGCGGATACGCAAGAGCTTTGGGCGCATTCCCGAAGTAGCCCCCATGCCCAATCTGATCGACGTGCAGAGGTCCAGCTACGAGGGCTTCTTGCAAATGCACATAGCGCCCGACAGTCGTACCAACACGGGACTGCAGGAAGTTTTTCGCGGCGTGTTCCCGATTGACGATTTCGCGGGACGCGGCCGGCTGGAGTTCGTCTATTACGAGCTGGAAGACCCGAAATACGATGTCGAAGAGTGCATCCAGCGCGGGATGAACTACGCGGCGCCGCTGAAAGTCATTCTGCGCCTGATCGTGTGGGACGTGGACGAGGATACCGGGGCGCGTTCCATCCGCGACATCAAGGAACAGCCCGTATACATGGGCGACATGCCGCTGATGACGGATAACGGCACGTTCATCATCAATGGCACCGAGCGCGTGATTGTCAGCCAGATGCACCGCTCGCCCGGTGTGTTCTTCGATCACGACAAGGGCAAGACGCACAGCTCCGGGAAGTTTCTGTTTGCGGCGCGGGTGATTCCGTACCGGGGCTCGTGGCTGGATTTCGAGTTCGACAGCAAGGACATGGTTTATGTCCGAATTGACCGGAAGCGGAAGCTGCCGGTGACGACGCTGCTCTATGCATTGGAGAGCGAGGCGAGCGAGGCGCGGCGTGCGGAACGTATCGCGGCGGGCGAAGACCCAGAGACGATCGAGATTCGTGGTCTCGATTCGGAATCAATTCTAAATTATTTCTACGGCCAGGTCGTGTTTACGCGTGGTGATAAAGGCTGGGCCCGGCCGTTCGATCCAGATGCGTTTCGTGGCCTGAAGCTGCTTGAGCCGCTGATCGATGCGGAAACGGGTGAGGTGGTGGCCGATGCGGATGCCAAGCTGACAGCCCGCAGCGCACGCAAGATTGCAGAAAAGACCAAGAATGTATTGATCGGGCGTGCCGACTTGCTGGGCCGCTATGTGGCCGTTGATATGGTCAACGAGGAGACCGGCGAGATTTATGCGGAGGCTGGTGAGGAACTGGCCGAAGCGCGGTTGGCGGCGCTGGAGGAGGCTGGGATTATCTCGTTGCCGACGCTGGCGATCGATCAAGCGAATGGTCCGTGGATACGCAACACACTGACCATCGACAAGAATACTAACCGCGACGATGCGCTGGTGGATATCTACCGCGTGATGCGCCCCGGCGAGCCGCCGACACCCGAGACGGCGGAGGCGTTGTTCCGCGGCTTGTTCTTCGATCCGGACCGCTACGATCTGTCTGCGGTTGGTCGCGTGAAGATGAACATGCGGCTGAACGTGGAGTGCGACGACCAGTATCGCACGCTGCGGCGCGAGGACATTCTGCGCACGGTCAAGATTTTGGTTGAGCTGAAGGATGGGCGTGGCACGATCGACGACATCGACAACCTCGGGAACCGCCGCGTTCGCTCGGTCGGTGAGTTGATGGAAAACCAGTATCGCGTCGGCCTGCTGCGCATGGAGCGCGCGATCCGCGAGCGCATGGGTTCGGTCGATATCGACACAGTGATGCCGCATGACTTGATCAACGCGAAGCCGGCGGCCGCGGCCGTGCGTGAGTTCTTTGGCAGCTCGCAGCTGTCGCAGTTCATGGACCAGACGAACCCTCTGTCGGAAGTGACGCATAAACGGCGTTTGTCGGCGCTTGGGCCAGGTGGTTTGACGCGCGAACGCGCGGGGTTCGAGGTGCGTGACGTGCACCCGACGCATTATGGCCGCATCTGCCCGATCGAGACGCCGGAAGGCCCGAACATTGGGTTGATTAACTCGCTGGCGACGTTTGCGAAGGTGAACAAGTACGGATTTATCGAGACGCCGTATCGACTCGTGAAGGATGGCCAGGTTCAGGACGGGTGGAAATACCTCTCGGCAATGGAGGAAGAGCGGCTTGTTGTAGCACAAGCCGATGCGCCGCAGGACGCGGATGGTCGGTTTTCGGGCGAGCTGGTTTCCGTGCGCAACCGTGGCGATTTCCGCCTGGTGCGGCCGGAGGATGTGACCGCGGTTGACGTCTCGCCCAAGCAGCTTGTCTCGGTCGCGGCTGCGCTGATTCCGTTTCTGGAGAATGACGACGCGAACCGGGCGCTGATGGGCTCGAACATGCAGCGCCAGGCGGTGCCGCTGATCCAGGCGGATGCACCGCTGGTGGGCACTGGCATGGAAGCGGCTGTGGCGCGTGACTCCGGTGCGACGATTGTGGCACGCCGCGCCGGTGTGGTCGATCAGATCGATGGCGCGCGCATCGTGGTGCGCGCTTCGGGCGAGGACGGCACGACGGCAGGCGTCGATATATATCGCCTGCGCAAATACATGCGGTCCAACCAATCCACCTGCATCAATCAGCGTCCGCTGGTGCATGTGGGTGATCAGGTATCCGCGGGTGAGATTATCGCTGACGGACCTTCGACGGAGCTGGGTGAATTGGCACTGGGCCGCAATGTGCTGTGCGCGTTCGTTCCCTGGAACGGTTACAACTTTGAAGACTCGATTCTGATTAGCGAGCGTATCGCGCGTGACGACGTGTTCACCTCCATTCACATTGAAGAATTCGAGGTGATGGCGCGTGATACGAAGCTGGGCCAGGAGGAGATTACGCGCGACATACCCAATGTGGGCGAGGAGTCGCTGAAGAACTTGGATGAGGCCGGCATTGTTTATATCGGGGCCGAGGTAAATCCGGGCGATATTTTGGTTGGCAAGGTGACGCCCAAGGGCGAGAGCCCGATGACGCCGGAAGAAAAGCTGCTGCGGGCGATCTTCGGCGAGAAGGCCAGCGATGTGCGCGATACCTCGCTAAAACTGCCGCCCGGTGTGGCTGGCACGATCGTGGACGTTCGTGTGTTCAGCCGGCGTGGTGTGGACAAGGATGAGCGCGCGATGGCGATCGAGCGTGCGGAGATCGAGCGGCTGGCGAAGGACCGTGATGACGAACGGGCGATCCAGGAGCGCGCATTCCTGAACCGGCTGCGTGAGAAGTTGCTGGAGCGAAAGGCCGCCGGTGGCTTTAAGGGGATCAAGGCCGGCACGGTGCTGACGACCGAGATTCTGGCTGAGCATCCGCGCGGCGCCTGGCGCAACATCGGCGTGCAGGACGATGCCGTGATGGCCGAGATTGAGGTGCTGAAGCGCGAGTTTGATGCGGCTGTGCATCGTCTGCAGGAGCGGTTCGAAAGCAAGGTCGAGAAGCTGCAGCGTGGCGACGAGCTGCCGCCTGGCGTGATGAAGATGGTCAAGGTGTTCGTGGCGGTGAAACGTAAGCTGCAACCGGGCGACAAGATGGCGGGACGCCACGGCAACAAGGGCGTGGTCTCGCGCGTGGTGCCGGTGGAGGACATGCCATTCCTGGATAACGGCACGCCGGTGGATCTAGTCCTGAACCCGTTGGGTGTGCCGAGCCGGATGAATGTGGGTCAGATCCTTGAGACGCATCTCGGCTGGGCCTGCGCCAATCTCGGTCGCGAGATTGGCGAGTTGGTGGAGGAGTATCGCCGAAGCGGCGCCGCCAAGCAGGAGCTGCTGGAAAAGCTGCGCGATGTGTATGGCGACCGCGTCTATGACGACGAGATTGCTGGGCTGAACAACGACCAGCTGATCGAGCTGTCGGAAAACCTCAAAAAGGGTGTGCCGATTGCGACACCTGTGTTTGATGGTGCGCGCATGAGCGACATCGAACGCATGCTGACCAAGGCGGGGCTGGATACGTCCGGTCAGGTCGTGCTGACGGACGGGCGCACGGGCGAGCCGTTCGAGCGCAAGGTTACGGTCGGCTACATTTACATGCTGAAGCTGCATCACCTTGTGGACGACAAGATCCATGCGCGCTCGATCGGGCCGTACAGCCTGGTCACGCAACAACCGTTGGGCGGCAAGGCGCAGTTCGGTGGCCAACGATTCGGCGAAATGGAGGTCTGGGCGCTGGAGGCGTACGGCGCCGCCTACACCTTGCAGGAGATGCTGACGGTGAAGTCGGACGACGTATCCGGCCGCACCAAGGTATACGAAGCGATCGTGCGCGAGCAGGACAATTTCGAAGCCGGCATCCCCGAAATCCTTCAACGTGCTGGTCAAGGAACTGAAGTCGCTAGGCCTAAACGTCGATCTAGACCAAAGCGTAGTCTAAAAATGGGGTCTGGGGCCGACTAGCCCCAGCAGGGTCCAGGGACAGCGTCCCTGGCCTTATCTCTTGTGTGAAAGGCGCTCGTCATGAATGAGCTCATGAAAATCCTAGGTCAGGCTGGCCAAGCGGTTACCTTCGACCAGATCCGCATTCAGATGGCCAGTCCGGAGCAGATCCGCTCCTGGTCGTATGGCGAGATCAAGAAGCCGGAGACGATCAACTACCGCACATTCAAGCCTGAGCGGGACGGGCTGTTTTGCGCGAGAATCTTTGGCCCGATCAAAGATTACGAGTGCCTATGCGGCAAGTACAAGCGGATGAAGTTCCGCGGCATCATTTGCGAGAAGTGCGGCGTGGAGGTGACGCTGGCCAAGGTGCGTCGCGAGCGTATGGGCCACATTGAACTCGCCTCACCCGTCGCGCATATCTGGTTTCTGAAGTCGTTACCGAGCCGGATTGGCCTGATGGTCGATTTGACGCTGAAGGAACTTGAGAAGATTTTGTACTTCGAGAGCTATGTGGTTCTTGAACCCGGTTTGACCGACCTCAAGCTGCACCAGCTTCTGACGGAAGATCAGCTCGCCGCCAAGCAGGATGAGTTTGGTGAGGACGGATTCCGCGCCGCGATCGGCGCCGAGGCGATCAAGGTTATCCTGCACGGGATCGATATCGATTCCGACAAGGTGAAGCTGCGCGCCGACCTGCGTGACACGACCAGCGAAGCCAAGCGCAAGAAGCTGGTCAAGCGGTTGAAGCTGATCGAGGCATTCGGTGAAAGCGGCAGCAAGCCGGAATGGATGATTTTGGACGTGGTGCCGGTGATTCCGCCGGAGTTGCGCCCGCTGGTGCCGCTGGATGGCGGGCGGTTTGCCACCTCCGACCTGAATGACCTGTATCGCCGCGTCATCAACCGCAACAACCGCCTCAAGCGCCTGATCGAGCTGCGTGCGCCGGATATTATCGTGCGCAACGAGAAGCGCATGTTGCAGGAGAGCGTGGACGCGCTCTTCGACAATGGTCGACGCGGCCGCGCGATCACCGGCGCCAACAAGCGCCCGCTGAAATCGCTGTCTGACATGCTGAAGGGCAAGCAGGGTCGCTTCCGGCAAAACCTGTTGGGCAAACGCGTGGACTATTCCGGCCGGTCCGTGATCGTGGTCGGCCCCGAGCTAAAGTTACACCAGTGCGGCCTGCCGAAGAAGATGGCGCTCGAGCTGTTCAAGCCATTTATTTACAGCAAGCTCGAAAAGTATGGTCACGCGACAACCATCAAGGCCGCCAAGCGCATGGTGGAGAAGGAACGTCCCGAGGTATGGGACATTCTTGAGGAAGTGATCCGTGAGCATCCGGTGATGTTGAACCGTGCGCCGACCTTGCACCGGCTTGGCATCCAGGCATTCGAGCCGGTGCTGATCGAAGGCAAGGCGATACAGCTCCATCCGCTGGTGTGCACCGCCTTTAACGCCGATTTCGACGGCGACCAGATGGCGGTGCATGTGCCGCTGAGTCTGGAAGCGCAGCTGGAAGCCCGTGTGCTGATGATGTCCACCAACAATATCCTCAGCCCCGCCAATGGCAAGCCGATCATCGTGCCGAGCCAGGATATCGTGCTGGGTCTCTATTATCTCTCGCTGGAGACGGCTGATTTCCGTGTGACCGAAGACAATAAATCCCCCGCCTTCGGCACGATTGGTGAGATTGAATTCGCGTTGCAGGCCAAGGCGATCAAGCTGCATGACAAGATCCGTGCGCGCATGGAGCTGATCGAACCGGATGGTGCACGCCGCCGCCAAATTGTGGTGACCACCCCTGGCCGCATGCTGATCGCGCAGATACTGCCGAAGCATCCGAATGTGCCGTTTGCGCTGATCAACAAGCAGCTCACCAAGAAGAACGTGTCGGATGTGATCGACGCGGTCTATCGCCACTGCGGTCAGAAGGAATGCGTGATTTTTGCTGACCGTCTGATGGGGCTGGGGTTCCAGCAGGCAGCCAAGGCGGGCATCTCGTTCGGCAAGGACGATCTGATCATCCCGGCCGAGAAAGGCGAACTCATCAGCAAGACGCAAGGCGAGGTGAAGGAATTCGAGCAGCAGTATCAAGACGGTCTGATCACTGCGGGCGAACGCTATAACAAGGTGGTGGATGCCTGGTCGCGCTGCACCGACGCGGTCGCCAGCGCGATGATGAAGGAAATCAGCAAGCAAGAGGTTGGGCGCCAGACCAACAGCGTTTGGATGATGAGCCATTCGGGCGCGCGCGGTTCGCCGGCGCAGATGCGCCAGTTGGCCGGCATGCGCGGACTGATGGCCAAGCCGTCTGGCGAGATCATCGAGCAGCCGATCATCGCCAATTTCAAGGAGGGATTGTCGGTACTCGAGTATTTCAACTCCACCCACGGTGCCCGGAAGGGACTTGCGGATACGGCGCTGAAGACGGCGAACTCTGGTTACCTGACGCGCCGCCTCGTGGATGTGGCGCAGGACTGCATTATCGTTGAGGTGGATTGCGGCTCCGAGCGGGGCCTGACGGTGCGCCCTGTGATGGATGGCGGCGATATCGTGTCCTCGCTGTCCGAGCGTATCCTGGGCCGCACCGCGTCCGAGGACGTGCTTGATCCGGCTACCAACAAGGTGCTGGTGCCGCGCAATACGCTGATCGAGGAGACTGAGGCCGAGCAGATCGAGCGGGCTGGCGTGGAGGTGATGAAGATCCGCTCCGTGCTGACCTGCGAGAGCCAGATCGGCGTATGCGCGCGCTGCTATGGCCGCGATCTGGCGCGCGGAACACCCGTCAATATCGGCGAGGCGGTTGGCGTGATCGCCGCGCAGTCGATCGGTGAGCCCGGCACGCAGTTGACGATGCGTACGTTCCACATCGGCGGCGCCGCACAGCGTGGCGCCGAGCAGAGCAGCGTGGAAGCCAGTCACGAGGGCACGGTGACGGTCCGTAACCGCAACGTGGTGACGAACAGCCAAGGCGTGCCGGTGGTGATGTCACGTAATTGCGAGATCGTGCTGGTGGACGACAAGGACCGTGAGCGCGCCCGCTTCCGTGTGCCGTATGGTGCGCGCTTGCTGGCTGATGACGGCATGGCGGTGACGCGGGCGCAAAAATTGGCCGAATGGGATCCGTACACACTGCCGATCCTGACGGAGCTGGCGGGGCAGGTAGAGTATCTCGACTTGATCGAGGGTATTACGCTGGTTGAGCGCATGGACGAGGTGACCGGTCTGACGTCGAAAGTAGTCGTGGACTACAAGCAAACGGCCAAGGGCGTCGATCTCCGTCCCCGCTTGCAGCTGAAGGGGCCGAGTGGTGAGGTAATCAAGCTGCCGAACGGGACGGATGCGCGCTACTTTCTGTCGCCGGACTCCATCCTGTCGGTGGAGAACGGTGCTACGCTACATGCCGGCGACGTGCTGGCGCGTATTCCGCGTGAAGGCAGCAAGACGCGTGACATCACTGGCGGTCTGCCGCGCGTTGCCGAGTTGTTCGAGGCGCGCCGTC
Source organism: uncultured Alphaproteobacteria bacterium (assembly GCA_963850605.1). Classification (GTDB taxonomy): domain Bacteria; phylum Pseudomonadota; class Alphaproteobacteria; order Acetobacterales; family Acetobacteraceae; genus BOG-908. The sequence goes on from CAWKLX010000005.1 coordinate 184,044, forward strand.
CGAAGGACCACGCTATCATCGCGGAAAACGACGGGCGCGTGGAATTTGGCAAGGATTACAAGGCGAAACGTCGGATTATCGTGAAGAACGATGAAACGAGTGAGGAGACTGAATATCTGGTGCCGAAGGGCAAGCACGTTTCCGTTCAGGAAGGCGATTTCGTGCTGCGCGGAGACCCGCTGGTGGACGGGCCGCGCGTGCCGCATGACATCTTGAAGGTACTCGGTGTCGAGGCGCTGTCCGACTACCTGGTCAATGAAATTCAGGATGTGTATCGGCTGCAGGGCGTGAAGATCAACGACAAGCACATCGAGGTGATCGTTCGCCAGATGCTGCAGAAGGTTGAGATTACCGATCCGGGCGACACCACCTATTTGACCGGCGAGCAGGTGGACCGCATGGAAGTTGACGCGGAGAACGTGAAGCGGTTGAAGGCCGATGAGCGACCGGCCTCCGCCATGCCCGTGCTGCAAGGCATTACGAAGGCCAGCTTGCAGACTCACAGCTTCATCAGTGCCGCCTCTTTCCAGGAGACGACGCGGGTGCTGACGGAGGCGGCCACGGCCGGCAAGACGGATCAGCTGACGGGCCTGAAAGAGAATGTGATTGTCGGGCGCCTAATCCCGGCGGGCACGGGTTCCGTCATGAACCGGCTGAAGGCCGTGGCGGCTGGGCGTGACCAGCAGCGCGCCGTGCTGAGGGACGCGCCGGCACAGATTACGCGCGCGGCCGAGTAGGACAAGGTTGGAGGTTAAGCCTGCCCCCGTCGCGCATGGTTGCCGCGCGCGACGGGGATGGGTGGACCCTGGAACCCCCTTGACGGCGGCCCCACGCCCCCGTAGTTAACCGCCCTCGGTCGGCCCTCGGGACAGCCGGACGTCTGCCACCACCGCACGCGGCGCCGCCTCAGGGCCAAGGCCGCATGTAGCTACAAGAACCCGCACGATTGGGGGCAACCCAATGCGTGCGTGCTTTGCATGATTGGAACGAGGGCGTATGCCGACCATCAATCAACTCATCGCCCAGGGGCGCGAGCCGGCTGCGAAGCGGAACAAGGTTCCCGCGCTGCAGGGCTGCCCGCAAAAGCGCGGCGTGTGCACGCGTGTTTATACAACGACGCCCAAGAAGCCGAACTCCGCATTGCGGAAAGTCGCTAAGGTACGCCTGACCAACGGGTTCGAGGTGGTTAGCTACATCCCTGGCGAGGGACACAATCTGCAGGAGCACAGTGTGGTGCTGATCCGCGGTGGCCGCGTGAAGGATTTGCCCGGCGTGCGCTATCATATTCTGCGCGGTGTGCTCGACACGCAGGGGCTGCCGAAGCGTAGGAAGCGCCGTTCTCTCTACGGCGCCAAGCGTCCGAAGTAGGAGGGGAGATGAGTCGCCGTCGCCGCGCGGTTAAGCGCGAAATCCTGCCGGACCCCAAGTTCGGTGATGTCGTGATCACGCGTTTCATGAACGCGCTGATGTACGACGGCAAGAAGTCTGCAGCCGAGGGCATTGTTTATGGTGCGCTCGATGTGATGAAAAAGCGTGGCGGCAACGCTGCCGACCCGGTGCGGATGTTCCATGAGGCGCTGGATAATGTGAAGCCTGCCGTTGAGGTGCGCTCGCGTCGCGTGGGTGGTGCGACGTACCAGGTGCCGGTGGAGGTTCGTGCAGAGCGGCGCCAGGCATTGGCGATCCGCTGGTTGATCGATGCCGCGCGCAAGCGTGGCGAGCACACGATGGAAGATCGGCTTTCGAACGAATTGTTCGATGCCGTCAACAACCGCGGATCCGCGGTGAAGAAGCGTGAAGACACGCACCGCATGGCCGAGGCCAACAAGGCATTCAGCCACTACCGCTGGTAAAACATTTCGTCCCGCACACGGGGTTACGGAGAGAGGACCGATGGCAAAGGCGAAATTCGAGCGCAACAAGCCGCACTGCAACATCGGCACCATCGGTCACGTGGACCATGGCAAGACGTCGCTGACGGCCGCGATCACCAAGGTGCTGGCGCAGTCCGGAGGTGCCACGTTCACCGCCTACGACCAGATCGACAAGGCGCCCGAGGAACGCGCCCGCGGTATTACGATTTCGACCGCGCATGTGGAGTATGAGACGGCCAACCGCCACTACGCGCATGTCGATTGCCCCGGCCACGCCGATTATGTGAAGAATATGATCACGGGCGCCGCGCAGATGGATGGCGCCATCCTGGTTGTCTCCGCCGCTGATGGGCCGATGCCGCAGACGCGCGAGCACATCTTGCTGGCGCGCCAGGTTGGCGTGCCAGCGCTGGTCGTGTTCCTCAACAAGATGGACTTGGCCGACCCCGAGTTGGTGGAGTTGGTCGAACTTGAGGTGCGTGACCTGCTGAGCAGCTATCAGTTCCCAGGCGACGACATTCCGATCATTCACGGATCGGCTGTATGCGCGCTGGAAGGCAAGCAGCCGGAGATTGGCGAACAGGCCGTGCTGAAGCTAATGGCAGCGGTGGACAGCTACATTCCGCAGCCTGAGCGTGCGATCGATCGGCCGTTCCTGATGCCGATTGAAGACGTGTTCTCCATCTCTGGCCGTGGCACCGTGGTGACCGGCCGCGTGGAGCGTGGGATTGTCAACGTGGGTGATGAGGTCGAGATCGTTGGCATCAAGAACACGGTCAAGACGATCGTGACCGGCGTGGAAATGTTTCGCAAGCTGCTCGATCGCGGGGAGGCTGGCGACAACATCGGCGCCCTGCTGCGCGGCACGAAGCGCGAGGATGTGGAGCGCGGCCAGGTTCTGGCCAAACCCGGCAGCATCACGCCGCACAAGAAGTTCAAAGCTGAGGCTTACGTTCTGACGAAGGAAGAGGGCGGCCGTCATACGCCGTTCTTCACCAATTACCGTCCGCAGTTCTACTTCCGCACTACCGACGTGACGGGTGTGGTGCAGCTGCCCGAGGGCGTGGAGATGGTGATGCCAGGCGACAACGTGTCGATGGATGTCGAGCTGATTCAGCCGATCGCCATGGATGAAGGCCTGCGTTTCGCCATTCGCGAGGGTGGCCGCACTGTTGGTGCGGGCGTTGTTGCGAAGATCATGGACTGAGTGCGACTGACCGGACCCGGGTAGAAGAAGAGTTATGGACAACCAGAACATCCGCATTCGCCTGAAGGCGTACCGATCACCGCGTGCTGGATAACAGCACGAAGGAGATCGTGAACACGGCGAAGCGCACGGGTGCCCGGGTTCGGGGTCCCATTCCGCTGCCCACCCACATCGAGCGTTTTACCGTGAACCGCTCGCCGCACGTGGACAAGAAAAGCCGTGAGCAGTTCGAGATACGCACGCACCGCCGTTTGCTCGACATTGTCGAGCCGACACCGCAGACCGTGGACGCGCTGATGAAGCTTGATCTGGCGGCGGGCGTCGATGTCGAGATCAAGATCTGAAACCCGGAGATTGGATAAAGAGCCATGCGCACGGGTTTGATCGCACGCAAGCTGGGGATGAGCCGGCTGTTCAAGGACGACGGAAGCCATGTGCCCGTCACGGTGCTGCATCTCGATGAGGTGCAGGTCGTTGATGTTCGCACGCAGGAGCGGGATGGCTACACCGCGGTTCAGCTCGGCACGTCGATTGCCAAGGTGAAGAACGTTTCCAAGGCCAATCGCGGACATTATGCACGGGTGAAGGTGGAGCCGCGTCGCAAGCTGGTGGAATTCCGGTGTGCGGCCGACGCCGTGCTGGAGCCGGGTGCGACGATCACGGCCGGGCATTTCGTGGCTGGTCAGAAGGTAGACGTTACCGGCACGACGAAGGGCAAGGGTTTTGCTGGCGTCATGAAGCGCTGGAACTTTCGCGGGCTGGAGGCCAGCCATGGCGTATCCGTCAGCCATCGGTCGCACGGCTCGACAGGTAACCGTCAGGATCCTGGTAAGACGTTCAAGAACAAGAAGATGGCTGGTCATCTCGGGCAGGACCGGATCACCACACAGAATTTGACGGTGGCCGGCGTGGATGCGGAGCGAGGCTTGATCATGGTGCGCGGGGCGGTGCCCGGCGCCAAGGGTGAGTTCGTGTTGGTGCGTGACGCGGTCAAGCGCGCGCGCCACGCCGACGCGCCGTATCCGGCCGCGCTGGCCGGCTGAGGGTTGACCATGAAGATCGGTATCAAGACACTCGATAATGGCAGCGCCGGCGAGGCCGAACTGCCGGACGAGATTTTCGCAGCGGCGCCGCGCGCAGACATTATGGCACGTGTTGTGCACTGGCAGTTGGCCAAGCGCCGGTCCGGCAACCACAAGGTGAAGGGCATGGGTGAAGTGTCCGGCACGACCAAGAAGCCGTATAAGCAGAAGGGCACAGGTAACGCCCGCCAAGGCAGCCTGCGTTCGCCGCAGTTCCGCACTGGCGGCGTGGTGCATGGTCCGGTTGTTCGCGACCACGGCTACGATCTGCCGAAGAAGGTGCGCCGGCTTGGGCTAATCAGCGCGTTGTCGCAGAAGCAGGCGGATGGGAAGCTGATCGTGATTGATACGGCCACGTCCGAGGCGAAGACCAAGGATCTGGCAGCCAAGCTGAAGGTGCTGGGCTGGGCAAACACCCTGTTCATCGATCGTGCCGTGGATGCCAATTTTGCGCGTGCGAGCGCCAACATCCACAAGATCGACGTGCTGCCGGCTGTGGGTGCGAACGTCTATGACATACTGCGCCACGACTTGCTTGTGCTGACCACCGCCGCCATCGAAGGGTTGAGGGAGCGCCTGGCATGACCGTCATTGCGAATCTTCGCCGTCGTGCCGAGAACATGTCGCGCGAGTCGATGTATGAGATCATCCGCTCCCCGGTGATTACTGAGAAGGCGACGCTGTTGAATGAGCGTGGCCAGGTGGTTTTCCGCGTGTCTACGGACGCTACCAAGCTTGAGATCCGCCGTGCGGTCGAAACGCTGTTCGGGGTGAAGGTCACTGGCGTGAACACGCTGGTGCAGAAGGGTAAGACGAAGCGCTTCAAGGGCCGCCCCGGTGTGCGCTCGGACGTGAAAAAGGCGTATGTGCAGCTTGCCGAAGGTCAGTCGATCGACTTGACCACGGGCCTGTCGTGAGCCGGGCTTAGGGAACGGATAGATGGCACTTAAGCAATTCAAGCCCGTGACGCCGAGCCTGCGCGGCACGGTGTTGATCGACAGGTCCGAACTGTGGAAGGGCAAGCCCGTCAAGGGGCTGACCGAGGGCAAGAACAAGTCCGGCGGCCGCAACAACCATGGCCGCACCACAAGTTTTTTCCGCGGTGGCGGGCATAAGCAGAGCTATCGCATTGTCGATTTCAAGCGCCGCAAATTCGATATGGCGGCGACGGTGGAGCGGCTGGAGTACGACCCCAACCGCACGGCATTCATCGCGCTGGTCAAATATGCGGACGGCGAACTGGCCTACATCCTGGCACCGCAACGGCTGAAGGTGGGTGACAGCGTCGTGGCCGGCGCCCGCGTGGACATCAAGCCGGGAAACGCGATGCCGTTGGGTGCGATCCCGGTGGGGACGATCGTGCACAATGTGGAGTTGAAGCAAGGCGCTGGCGGCAAGATGGCGCGCGCGGCTGGCACGTATGCCCAGCTGGTCGGCAAGGATGCCGGTTATGCGCAGATAAAGCTGCAATCGGGTGAATTGCGCGTGGTAAGGGCGGAATGCATGGCGACTGTCGGCGCTGTTTCGAACGCCGACAACATGAACCAGAGTCTCGGCAAGGCGGGCCGCGCGCGATGGATGGGCCGGCGGCCGCATAACCGTGGCGTGGTCATGAACCCGATCGACCACCCGCATGGCGGTGGCGAGGGGCGCACGTCTGGTGGACGTCATCCAGTGACGCCATGGGGCAAGCCGACCAAGGGTGCGAAGACGCGCGTGAACAAGCGGACGGACAAGCTGATCATCCGCCGCGCGAGCAAGGGCAAGTAAGATGGCACGTTCCGTCTGGAAAGGCCCGTTTATCGACGGGTATATGTTGGGCAAGGCCGAGAAGGCGCGCGCGTCTGGCCGTAACGAAATTATCAAAATATGGTCGCGCCGCTCGACGATATTGCCGCAATTCGTCGGGCTGACCTTTGGCGTCTATAACGGCCACAAGTTTCTGCCCGTTCAGGTCAACGAGAATATGGTCGGGCACAAATTTGGCGAGTTCTCGCCGACGCGCACGTTCACCGGCCATGCGGCCGACAAGAAGGCGAAGCGGGGATGAGCAAGCCCAAATCACCGAGGCCACTGGCCGATACCGAGGCGCAATGCGTGGTCAGCAATCTGCGGATCAGCCCGCAGAAGCTCAATCTCGTTGCGGGGCTGATTCGCAATCAGCCGGCGTCGAAGGCGGTGGCCACGTTGACGTTCAGCAAGCGTCGTATCGCCGGTGCCGTCCGCAAGGCGTTGGAGAGCGCGATCGCCAACGCAGAGAATAATCACCAGCTCGATGTCGATCAGCTTGTTGTCACACGCGCCGAGGTTGGCCGTTCTATTGTTATGCGTCGTTTTCATGCACGCGGTCGTGGTCGCGCGTCGCGTATCGAAAAGTGGTTTAGTCATTTGAAGATCGTGGTGGCCGAGCGTGAAGCCACGCCCGAGACAGGAAAGAGGGCGGCCTGATGGGTCACAAGGTCAATCCGATCGGGCTGCGGCTCGGCATCAATCGCACCTGGGATTCGCGTTGGTTTGCCGGCGCGGACTATGCCAAGTTGCTGCACGACGACCTTCAGCTACGCACGCATTTGCGCAAGAAGCTGTCCGGCGCTGGTGTGTCGCGCGTGGTGATCGAACGCCCGGCCAAGAAACCGCGTGTGACCATCTACGCGGCACGTCCTGGCGTGGTGATCGGCAAGAAGGGCCAGGACATCGAAGTGTTGCGGAAGGACTTGGCCAAGATGGCCAAGGCCGAAGTGTCACTCAACATCGTCGAAATCCGTAAACCTGAGATCGATGCCGTGCTGGTGGCCGAGAACATCGCCCAGCAATTGGAGCGTCGTGTAGCGTTCCGCCGTGCGATGAAACGGGCCGTACAGTCCGCGATGCGCCTGGGCGCGCAGGGCATTCGTATCAATTGCGGAGGTCGTCTGGGTGGCGCCGAAATCGCCCGTGTGGAGTGGTATCGCGAGGGTCGGGTGCCGCTGCACACGCTGCGCGCCGATATCGATTACGGTACGGCGACCGCGAAGACGACCTACGGCACGTGCGGCGTGAAGGTCTGGATTTTCAAGGGCGAGATCCTGGCGCACGACCCGACCGCGCAGGACCGCCGTGCCGCCGAACAGGCGCCACAGCGCTAAGGATTTAGAAAATGCTATCACCGAAGCGGACAAAATTCCGCAAAGCACATAAGGGCCGCATTCACGGTCTCGCCAAGGGCGGCACGGCGCTCAATTTCGGCCAGTTCGGGCTGAAGGCGCTGGAGCCGGAGCGTGTAACCGCGCGCCAGATCGAGGCTGCGCGCCGCGCTATCACGCGTGCGATGAAGCGAGCCGGCCGCGTGTGGATACGGATTTTCCCGGACGTGCCTGTGTCGCAGAAGCCGGCCGAGGTACGCATGGGGTCCGGCAAGGGTGCGCCCGAGTTCTGGGTGGCGCGTGTCAAGCCCGGTCGCGTGATGTTCGAGATCGATGGCGTGCCGGTCGATGTGGCACAGAATGCGCTGACGCTGGGGGCTGCCAAGCTGCCGATCAAGACGAAGTTCGTAACCCGGCTGGGTGAGGGCTGATCATGACGAAATCCGCCGATATTCGTGCCAAGAGCACCGATCAGCTGGGTGCCCTGCTGATCGATTTACGCCGCGAGCAGTTCAATCTGCGCTTCCAGCGCGCGACGGGACAAAACGAGGGCACGGCGCGCGTGCGCGCCGTGCGCCGTGACATCGCGCGCGTGAAAACCATTCTGGCGGAGAAGACCACCTCCGCCGCCAAAGCCTGAAAGGAGTTTTGGCATGCCAAGACGCGTTCTGACCGGGCGAGTGACAAGCGACAAGATGGACAAGACGGTCACCGTCCTTGTCGATCGCCGCATCATGCATCCGCTCTACAAGAAATTCATCCGCCGCTCGAAGAAGTATGCGGCGCATGACGAGGCCAACACCTGCAAGATGGGCGACCAGGTGCGCATCGTCGAGTGTCCGCCGATCTCCAAGCGCAAGACCTGGACGGTTGTCGAGCGGAATGGCGCGGTGCTGGAGACGGCGCCAGCCGACGCGCTGGCCTCGCTGCAGGCGCGCGCGCACAGCCATGCGGCGTCACAGGCTAGCGCGCCTATGACGTCTGACGCCACGGCGTAGGGGATAGGCAATGATACACGCAGAGTCGAACCTCGAAGTGGCCGACAATTCCGGTGCGCGCCGGGTCCAGTGCATCAAGGTAATCGGCGGTTCCAAGCGGAAATTCGCGTCGGTTGGTGATGTGATCGTGGTTTCAGTGAAGGAAGCTATTCCGCGCGGCAAGGTGAAGAAGGGTGACGTGCACCAGGCTGTGATCGTTCGCACCAGCTTCCCCGTGCGCCGCGCTGATGGGAGCGCCATCCGCTTCGACACGAATGCGGCCGTGCTGATCAACAAGCAGCAGGAGCCGATTGGTACCCGCATCTTTGGCCCAGTCGTGCGTGAGCTGCGGGCGAAGAAGTTCATGAAAATCATCTCGCTCGCGCCGGAGGTGCTGTGATGGCTGCGCGCATTCGCAAGGGCGACCGTGTCGTCGTCATCACGGGTTCGGATCGTGGCAAGCGCGGCGACGTCCTGCGCGTGATGCCGAAGGAAAACCGCGCCGTCGTGCAGGGCGTGAACGTCGCCAAGCGTCATAAGAAGGCGACGGGTGTTGGCCAGCCGGGTGGCATCGTCGAGCGCGAGGCGACGATCCATTTGTCGAATATCGCGCTGATCGACCCCAAGACGGACAAGCCGACCCGGGTGTCGTTTCGCGTGCTTGAGAACGGGACGAAGGCTCGCGTGGCCCGGGCGACCGGTAACGTGATCGAGGGCTGACATGAGCGACACACAAACCCGGCCAACCCCACGGCTGCAGGCGCGCTATGCTGAGCACGTGCGTCCGGCGATGCAGAAGGAGTTCGGCTACAAGAACCCGATGCAGGTCCCGCGCCTGGAGAAGATCGTGATCAACATGGGCGTGGGCGAAGCGGCCGGAGACCAGAAAAAGCTGGATGCTGCGGTGGCAGATCTGACGCTGATCGCGGGTCAGCGCCCGGTCAAGACAATTGCAAAGAAAGCCATCGCAGGTTTCAAGATCCGCGAGGGTCTGCCGATCGGCACAAAGGTTACGTTGCGTCGTGCACGTATGTACGAGTTTTTGGACCGGCTGGTCACCATTGCGTTGCCCCGTGTGCGCGATTTCCGCGGCATGTCGGGCAAGGGTTTCGACGGGCGCGGTAACTTCGCTATGGGCCTGAAGGAGCAGATCCTGTTTCCGGAGATCGCCTACGACAAGGTGGATGCGGTGCGTGGCATGGATATCGTGATTGTCACCACGGCCAAGACCGATGCTGAAGCCAAGGCCTTGCTGAAGGCGTTTGACTTGCCGTTCGTGGCGGCGCCGACTCAAGAGAAAGCGGCGGCCTAGCCCGAACAAGACCACCAGATTGGAAAACCCCCGGCGCAGGCCGGCAGGTTCCGGAGGATTATCACATGGCCAAAACTTCCGCTGTCAATCGCAACATCAACCGCGAGAAGATGGTCAAGCGCGACCGCACCAAGCGCGCCAAGCTGAAGGCGCAGATCATGGATCGCGACGCCCCTGTCGAGGAGCGTTTTGAGGCGTCGATGAAGCTGGCCGAATTGCCGCGCAATGGCAGCCGCACGCGCGTGAAACTGCGCTGCGCGCTGACCGGGCGTTCGCGCTCCAACTATCGCAAATTTAAGCTGTGCCGCATCGCGTTGCGTGACCTGGCCAGCTCGGGGCAGATCCCGGGCATGGTCAAGGCCAGCTGGTAAGGGCGTACCGAAATGTCGATGTCCGATCCACTGAGCGACCTGCTCACCCGTATCCGCAACGCGCAGGGCAGCCGTCACGCGTCCTGCGTTTCGCCTGCCAGCAAGCTGCGCGCCAACGTGCTCGAGGTGTTGAAGCGCGAAGGGTATATTCGCGGCTTTTCAGCCGAGGAGTTGCGGCCCGGTGTGGCTCAATTGCGCATTGAGCTGAAATATGCCGAGGGCCAGCCTGTCATCAAGGAAATCCACCGCGTGTCCAAGCCGGGACGGCGCGTGTATTCCAAAATACAGGAGCTGCCGCGTGTGTATGCCGGCCTAGGCGTGTCCATCCTGTCCACGCCGCGTGGCGTGTTGAGCGACGCAGAGGCGCGCGCTGCCAATGTTGGCGGCGAAGTGCTGTGTCGCGTGTTCTGAGGAGCGCGAAGAAATGTCTCGCGTAGGCAAATATCCGGTCGATGTGCCGGCCGGCGTCACCATTGCCATTGCGGATGGTATCCTGACCGCGAAAGGCAAACTCGGCGAACTTAAGCTGCCGTTGACCGACCATGTTGAGACAACGGTTGATGACGGCAAGGTCTCCGTAAAACCGCGCAGCAACGTGGCGCAGGCGCGGATGATGTGGGGCACCACGCGGGCTAACATCGCAAACATGATCAAGGGTGTGTCGACCGGCTACGCCAAGACGATGGAGATCACCGGCACCGGCTACCGTGCGTCCGTGCAAGGCACGAACCTGGTGATCAATCTGGGGTTCAGCCACGACGTGGTGTATCCTGTACCGGCGGGGATCAAGATCACCACGCCGCGGCCGACGGCGATCATGGTCGAGGGTGTTGATAAGCGTCAGGTTGGCCAGGTCGCCGCTGAGATACGCGGCTATCGTCCGCCCGAGCCGTATAAGGGCAAGGGTGTCCGCTACGACAACGAGACGATCCGCCGCAAGGAAGGCAAGAAAAAGTGAGCGCGAAAGTCGATCTTCGGCAGCGCCGGCGCGAGCGCCTGCGTTACCAACTGCGGCAGAAATCGGTCGGGCGTCCGCGCCTGTCCGTGTTCCGCTCTGGCAAGCATATTTACGCGCAGGTCATCGATGACAGTGCCGGCCGCACGTTGGCCGCCGCGTCTTCGCTCGATGCGAGCCTGCGCGAGGCGTTGCGGACGGGCGCGGACCGCGAGGCGGCCGGCGCCGTGGGCAAGCTTGTGGCCGAGCGTGCAATGGCGGCCGGCGTGACGCAGGTCGTGTTCGACCGTGGCGCCTATATCTATCATGGCCGCGTCAAGGCGCTGGCCGAGGCTGCCCGCGAGGGCGGTCTCTCGTTCTAAGGGGCGCAGGACATGGCACGTGAAGCCAGAGAAGGCGGCGGCGGGGATCGTGGCCGCAGGGGGCGCGACCGGGAGCAGCCGCGCGAGCGCGACGGCGGTGACGATCTGGTCGACAAGCTTGTCACCATCAATCGCGTGGCGAAGGTGGTGAAGGGCGGCCGGCGTTTCGCGTTTGCCGCACTCGTTGTGGTAGGCGACCAGAAGGGTCGTGTAGGCTACGGCGCCGGCAAGGCGCGAGAGGTGCCGGAAGCCATTCGTAAGGCGACGGACCGGGCGAAGCGTACCATGATCCGTGTGCCTATGAAGGAAGGCCGCACGCTGCACCACGACAGCACCGGGCATTTCGGCGCCGGGCGCGTCATCCTGCGCACGGCGGCGGCCGGCACCGGCATCATCGCCGGCGGCCCGATGCGCGCGGTGTTCGAATCGCTTGGGATTGGCGACGTGGTGGCCAAATCGCTTGGCAGCCGTAATCCGCACAACATGGTCAAGGCCACGTTTGCGGCGTTGGAAGCGGCGGCCAGCCCGCGCTCAGTGGCCAGCCGTCGTGGCAAGAAGGTGAACGATATTCTGGGCAAGCGCGAGGGTGCGCCGGCCGAGGCGGTGGCCGATGTCTGAGACGGTGCGCAAAGCGACAGTCCGCGTCACACAGGTCGCCTCGCCGATCGGTCGCAAGCCCGGGCAGCGCGAGACCCTGATCGGGCTCGGCCTGAACAAAATACGGTCGACCCGCACGCTGGAGGATACGCCCTCGGTGCGCGGGATGATCCGCAAGGTCGCGCATTTGCTGCGCGTCGAAGAGAGCGTGTGAGATGACCGAGTCATTGAAGCTGAACCAGCTCCGCGACAATCCCGGCGCGCGGCCGACGTCCAAGCGGCTCGGCCGTGGCATTGGCTCGGGCAAGGGCAAAACGTCCGGCAAGGGTGTGAAGGGCCAGAAGGCGCGTGAGGGTGTGGCGCTGAACGGGTTCGAGGGTGGGCAGCTGCCGATCTATCGCCGGCTGCCGAAGCGCGGGTTTACGAATTTGTTCCGCACGGAGCATGCGCCGGTCAATCTGGGCGATGTGATGAAGGCCCTGGAGGCTGGCCGGCTGAAAGCTGACGAGCCGATCACTGAGGACAGCCTACGGGCGGCTGGCCTGGTGCGTGGTGGCAAGGCCGGACTGGGCGTGAAGCTGCTGGCGAAGGGTGAGATCGGACGGGCGCTGGAGTTTACCGTGACCGGGGCATCGGCGGCGGCGGTTGCTGCGGTCGAGGCGGCGGGCGGGCGTGTTGTTGTCACCAGGGTTGCCAAGCCGGAAGCATAAGGACGGCTGTTTCCACGGCCGTGCTCTGCTAAGTATCGGGGTCTGGGGCCGACTGGCCCCAGCAGGGTCCAGGGACAGCGTCCCTGGCCTTCCTTAAGGGGAAAGAGCATGGCGTCCGCCGCCGAACAACTAGCCTCCAGCTTCAATCTCAGCACGTTTTCCAAAGCTACTGAGCTTCGCAAGCGCATCTGGTTCACGCTGGCGGCGCTGATCGTCTATCGCGTAGGCACCTACATCCCGGTGCCTGGCGTGGATGCGTCCGTGATGGGCGAGATGATGCACCAGCATGGCGGCGGTTTCTTGGGCATGTTCGACATGTTCACCGGCGGCGCCCTGGGCCGCATGACGGTGTTCGCGCTCAACATCATGCCGTATATCAGTGCCAGCATCATCACCCAGCTGATGACGACGGCCATTCCCACGCTCGAAACCCTGAAGAAGGAGGGGGAGAGCGGGCGGAAGAAGCTGAACCAGTATACACGGTATCTAACGGTGCTGATCGCGCTGTTCCAGTCCTACGGCATTTCGGTGGGGTTGGAGAGCATGCACGGCAACACGGGGCCGGCGGTGATCGATCCTGGGCTGTTTTTCCGTGCGTCCTGCGTGATTACGCTGGTCGGCGGCACGATGTTTCTGATGTGGCTTGGTGAGCAGATCACCGCGCGCGGCATCGGCAATGGCACGAGCCTGATCATCTTTGCGGGAATCGTCGCGAACTTGCCGCATGCGTTGGGAAGCTTGCTGGAGCTGGGCCGTACCGGCGCGCTCTCGCCGGTGTTCATTGTAGCATTTCTGATCATCGGTGCTGGGGTGATCGCGTTCATCGTGTTCATGGAGCGGGCGCAGCGGCGCGTGGTGATCCAGTATCCGAAACGGCAGGTGGGCAGCCGTATGTTTGGCGGTGACAGCACGCACATGCCGCTGAAGATCAACACGGCCGGGGTTATTCCGCCGATCTTCGCCAGCTCCATACTGTTGGTGCCTGTGACGATCGCGGGTTTTTCGGCCAACATGACGGCGCCTGCCTGGGTGCCGCATTGGCTCGCCGAGGGTGCCTCCAGCTTCGCCAGCCAACTGGCGCAGGGCCAGCCGCTCTATATGCTCACGTATGCTGGGATGATCGTCTTCTTCTCCTATTTCTACACGGCCATCGTGTTCAACCCGGAGGAGACCGCGGATAATCTGAAAAAGTATGGCGGGTTCATCCCTGGCGTGCGGCCGGGTGCCAATACGGCCGGCTATTTCGACAAGATCCTGATGCGCCTGACCACCATTGGCGCGCTGTATTTGGTGGCCGTGTGCCTGCTGCCGCAGATCCTGATTACCAAGTACAGCCTGCCATTTTATTTTGGCGGCACCAGTTTGATGATTATCGTGTCGGTTACGATGGACACGATCACCCAGATGCAGTCGCACCTGATTGCCCATCAGTATGAAGGGCTGATCCGCAAGAACCGGGTGAAAGGGCGGGGGCGTTGAATCTGATACTGCTGGGTCCGCCCGGCGCGGGAAAGGGCACCCAGGCCAAGCGGCTGGAGCAGAGCGAGGGCATCGCGCAGGTTTCGACGGGGGACATGTTACGCGCGGAGGTTGCCGCCCGCAGTGCGGTCGGGCTACGGGCTCAGGCCATCATGGAGCAGGGTGCGCTGGTTCCGGATGACCTGATCATCGACATGCTGGGCGCGCGTGTGCGCCAGCCGGACTGCGCAAAGGGTTTCATCCTGGACGGATTTCCGCGCACCGTGCCGCAAGCGCAGGCGCTGGACGACATGCTGGGCGCCATGGGCGTGGCGCTGGATGCGGTTGTCGAGTTGCGCGTTGATGACGCAGCCCTGGTGGACCGCATTGCCGGACGTTTTACGTGTGCCAGTTGCGGCACCGGCTATCACGATGCGTTCCATCCGACGCGCGTCGAGGGAACATGTGACGTCTGCGGCAGCCACGATTTTATCAGGCGCGCGGACGACCGGCGGGAGACGGTCGCGGCGCGGTTGGCTGCTTACCACACGCAGACGGCGCCCATCCTACCGCATTACGCGGCTCAGGGGCGGCTGTACACGGTGGACGGCATGGCTGAGATGGCGGCCGTCACCGCTCAAATCGGTCGTGTGCTATCCGGGCTTCCAGCGAAGGCCCATGTCACGATAAGTTGATGACATTGCGTTGACAGGGCAGCCGGGGGGGCTTAAGTGCTGCCCTCCGGCGCCGTCCCACCTGGATCGGTGCCTTTAATGCATTTCGGTGGGTCAACCAGCCTCGTTTGAGGCCAGATTTGCGTGACGCTTTGCGTCAGGCCAAGGAGTGACGGGCGTGGCGCGTATTGCCGGTGTGAACATTCCGACCAACAAGCGTGTGGTCATCAGTCTTCGCTACATCTACGGCATCGGGCCGCAGAAGGCGCAGGATATCTGCACCAAGCTCAGCATCCCGGCCGACCGCCGTGTCAACCAGATGAGCGACGACGAGATACTCCGCATCCGCGAGCTCATCGACCGCGAGTATCGCGTCGAGGGCGATCTGCGTCGCGAGCAGGCGATGAACATCAAGCGGCTTATGGATCTGGGCTGCTATCGCGGCCTACGCCACCGCCGCGGTCTGCCGGTGCGTGGCCAGCGCACGCATACAAATGCGCGCACCCGCAAGGGCAAGGCAGTCGCGATCGCCGGCAAGAAGAAGGTGACGAAGTAACATGGCTAAGCCGGCAACCGCGGCGCGCACCAAGCGCAAAGAGCGGAAGAACATCATCTCGGGCGTGGCGCACGTCATGGCCTCGTTCAACAACACGATGGTCACGATAACTGACGCGCAGGGAAACACGATTGCTTGGTCTTCGAGCGGTAGCCAGGGTTTTAAGGGCAGCCGGAAGAGCACGCCGTACGCCGCCCAGGTGGCGGCCGAAGACGCGGGCAAGAAAGCCCGCGAGCACGGGATGGAGACGCTCGAGATTGAGGTGAGCGGCCCCGGGTCCGGGCGCGAAAGTGCTTTGCGCGCGCTGCAAACGGTCGGTTTTTCGATCAGCGCTATCCGCGACATGACACCCATCCCGCATAACGGCTGCAGGCCGCGCAAGCGTAGGCGCGTCTAAGCAGACAAGCAGCCTTCAGCTCTCAGCTTTCAGTCATTAGAGGCTGCGGCTGGTAGCTTTTTCTGGCGACTGACAGCCGAAAGCTGACAGCTAGGTAAGAGGTTCTGAATTGGTTATCCAGAGAAACTGGCAGTCGCTGATCAAGCCGGAAAAGCTGGAAGTCGAGCCCGGCACCGATCCGCACCGCATCGCGACCGTGGTCGCCGAGCCGCTGGAGCGCGGGTTCGGCATGACGCTCGGCAACGCCATTCGCCGCATTCTACTGAGCTCGCTCCAGGGTGCCGCGGTGACCGCGCTGCAGATTGACGGCGTGCTGCATGAGTTCAGCTCGGTTGCCGGTGTGCGTGAGGACGTCACCGACATCGTGCTGAATATCAAGCAGCTTGCCCTGCGCATGCATGGCGAGGGGCCGAAACGCATGACGCTGACCGCCACCGGCCCTGGCGAAGTGCGGGCCGGCCAGATACAGGCCGGGCACGATATCGACATTATGAACCCCGACCTGGTGATCTGCACGCTGGATGAAGGCGCCAAGCTAGGCATGGAGCTGACAGTGCAGCTCGGCCGCGGCTACGTAGCGGCAGCCGCCAACCGGCCGGAGGACGCGCCAATCGGGCTGATCCCGGTGGACGCCATCTACTCGCCGGTGCGGCGCGTGTCCTACAAGGTGGAGCCAACACGTGTTGGTCAGGTGACCGACTACGACAAGCTGCTGCTGACGGTGGAGACGAACGGTGCCGTGGGCCCGGAAGATGCGGTAGCCCTGGCCGCGCGCATCTTGCAGGATCAGTTGCGCCTGTTCATCAACTTCGATGAGCCGCAGCAGGTTCGTGCCGAGGAGCACCACGACGATCTGCCGTTCAACCGCAATCTGCTGCGCAAGGTTGACGAGCTGGAGCTGTCGGTGCGGTCGGCGAACTGCCTGAAGAACGACAACATCGTCTATATCGGCGATTTGGTTCAGAAGACCGAGCAGGAGATGCTGCGCACCCCGAATTTCGGGCGCAAGTCGCTGAACGAAATCAAGGAAGTGCTGACCAATATGGGTCTTGCACTCGGCATGAACGTCTCCGGCTGGCCGCCGGAGAACATCGAAGAACTGGCCAAGCGCCTTGACGAGCCGTTCTAGAAGAGTCCGCGACAGCGCCAGAAAAAGCTTTTTGCTTCTTTTTCTCGAAAAAGAAGGCCTTCTCTCTTGGAGTAGATCATGCGTCACGGGGTAGCCGGCCGAAAGCTCGGCGTCACATCAACCCATCGCCTCGCGATGTTTCGCAACATGGCAGTGGCGTTGATCAAGCACGAGCAGATCACCACCACGCTGCCCAAAGCCAAGGAGCTGCGGCCGGTGGCCGAGCGCCTGATCACCCTGGGCAAGCGCGGCGGCCTTCACGCGCGCCGACTGGCTTACGCGCAGCTGCGTGACGACGTGATCGTCCGCAAATTGTTCGACACGCTGGCCGAGCGGTATCGCGCGCGTGCCGGCGGTTATACGCGGGTGATGAAGGCCGGCATGCGGTATGGTGATGCGGCCGATATGGCGGTGATCGAGTTGGTGGATCGCGATCCATCGGCCAAGGGGCAGGATAGCGGACCTCGGCCGGAGATGCCGGACTCAGAGGCAGAGTAACGCACCAAGCAAAAAGGCCTGAAGGTGATTTCCTTCAGGCCTTTTACTTTAGGGGAGGCCGGGGCTTTGCCCCGGACCCGGCCAAAGGCCAGTCTGCCTTTGGAAACCTTTACTTCGGAGCGTCGGCGGGGGCGGGCGCGCTGGCGTCGGCCGGTGGGGTGGCCGACGCATCTGCTGGCTTGGCCGCCTTCTTCATGTGATGCGCTTTGTGGTGCATCGGTTCGGTGCCCTTGTCGCCCATATGGGCTTCTTTCTTGGCGGCATCCGGCGTGGCGGGGGGCGTGAACGGCTTGCCGGTCTTGGCTGCGTTCAGGCTGGCGTCGTTCAGGTCTTCGACGGCCGCATTGCCCGCCTTGGTTGGGGCCAGCTTGCCCTTGTGCGACATGGAATGGCGCGCCGTGTGCTTTTTCATCGGCTTGGCTTCGGGAGCGGCCGGTGCGGGAGCGGCGGTCGTATCAGCCGGGGCTGCCGGTGCTGCCTCGGGGGCTGGCATAGGTGCGGGCGCGGGGGCGGCCATTGGTGCTGGTGCCGGCGCGGGCGCTGGGGCGGCCATCGGGGCGGGGGCTGGGGTTTGCGCCACGGCAGCTACATTCCAGGCGGCGGCGGTCAACGCCAGGATACTTGCTCCAAACAAATTTGTCTTACGCACGGCCGACACTCCTCTGGTGGGTTGCTCGCACAGACGCGACCAATCCGGTCGGTGTCCATAACGATGCAGACGTGGATAAGTCGCACGGCAATGACAAGCGTTACACGGGTGCGCTGCGGATTTGTCGCAGTGTGTGGCTTTGTTGCATAAGGTTGCATGGCGAAGCATGTGAGCCCCACCCACAGCCCCGGCCTGTTCGGGCCGGCATCCCCGGCACCAACGGCCCCCGGCCCGCGCCCGCTGGCCGACCGGCTGCGGCCCGCCACGCTGGGCGAGGTAATTGGGCAGGATCAACTTGTGGGAGAGGCGGGCGCGCTGACCGGCATGCTGCGGCGCGGCGCCTTGTCCAGCCTGATTCTCTGGGGGCCGCCCGGCGTGGGCAAAACCAGCATTGCCCGACTGCTCGCGGCACAGGCGGGGTTGGCATTCGTGCAGCTCTCGGCCGTGTTCTCCGGCGTGGCCGACCTGAAAGCGGTATTCGAGCAGGCCACGCGCCGGCGCCGGCTAGGCGAAGGTACGCTGCTGTTTGTGGACGAGATTTACCGCTTCAACCGCGCCCAGCAGGATGGCTTCCTGCCGGTCGTGGAGGACGGCACCGTGCTGCTGGTGGGCGCGACCACTGAAAACCCGTCTTTTGCGCTGAACGGCGCGCTACTGTCGCGCTGCCAGGTGCTGGTGTTGCGGCGACTGGACGAGGCGGCCCTGGCGGTGTTGCTGTCGCGAGCGGAGACGGAAATCGGCCACGCTTTGCCGTTGACGGAGGACGGACGCACCGCCTTGCGCGCGATGGCTGACGGCGATGGCCGCTACCTGCTGAACATGGCCGAACAAGTCGCTGGCCTGGACCCGACACAACCGCCGCTCGACGCGGCCGCGCTGTCCGACCTTCTGGCGCGTCGCGCCGCGCTGTACGACCGCGACCGGGAGGAACACTATAATCTCATTTCGGCATTGCATAAAAGCCTGCGTGGGTCTGATGCGGACGCCGCTTTATACTGGTTCGCCCGTATGCTCGCCGGCGGTGAAGATCCGCGATACATCGCCCGCCGCCTGGTCCGCTTCGCGTCCGAAGATGTGGGTTTGGCCGACCCGCAGGCGTTGTCGCAAACGCTGGCCGCCTGGGATGCCTACGAGCGGCTAGGGTCTCCCGAAGGTGAGCTGTGTTTGGCGCAGGCGCTGCTTTATCTGGCAACCGCTCCCAAATCCAATGCGGCTTATATCGCCCACAAGGAGGCCGGGCGGGCTGCGCGGGAGACGGGGAGTTTGGCACCGCCTGTGCATATTTTGAATGCGCCAACGAAGCTGATGAAGTCGCTCGGCTACGGTGAGGGATACGCGTACGACCACGAGACCGACGACGCGTTCTCGGGGCAGAACTATTTTCCGGACGGGGTAGGGCGAATGGAGTTTTATCGGCCGGTGGATCGGGGGTTTGAGCGTGAGGTGGGCCGGCGGCTGGCGCATTGGGCGCGGCTGCGGGCGGAGCAGCGATAAAGTCGCTGCTGCTGCCGTTACAGAAGCGAGGCAGATCGCGAGCACCTTGCGACAGGCGCGCGACTAGCAGGGCGTCGATGCAAGAAGATCGCGATAGAGAATAGGTGCCGGCAATGGACAGCCATGATCTTTGGCGCGCGACGGTTATGCGTCACGGGCTTGACAATGCCAGCCACCTTGTCGGCGAGCACCGGGGGCGCCGCGTACTCTCCATAATGGCTGCCAAGCGAGGCCACTGAGCCGCTGAATCCAAGATACCCGTTCCAAGTAGAAGGACCAGATATCTCTTGACATACAACCTCCGATAGCAATATTCCGGTATCGTAAGCTAATCCCGCAGGCAAATTTGCACCTCCGGGGTGAGGAGAGCAGATTTGGCGGTTATCTTGCCCTCAGCTCTGAACAGTGAAGTCTGGAAGGACTTTACGATGGCGAGCACCGCTTTGCTCACATGGGGGTTTGGCTTTTTTTCGGGGAGGTCGGTTGAACGGCGGACGCACGATCTGCGTGCTGCCACGGGGCTAGAGTTTGCAATACAGGGCGTTTTGCCTCGACTGAGGCGTGATCCCCTCACGGGACTTACGCTGCGAGAGAGTTTCGTGCAGCGTGTCGACGATGCACTGAAATCCGGCATGCCGCACGCTGTCATCATTTTGGACATTGATGACTTCTTCGAGCTTAACGCTGCCATCGGGTACGCGGCCGGAGATCAGGTCCTGGCAGCCGTCGGCGAGCGGCTGGCAGGGTTGGGGCTTGGGGCATCCTGGGCGCGAATCGGCACCGACGAGTTCGGTCTCGTTCTGCCACATGTAAGTTGTCGTGACGATCTGGAATCGCTGTCGTTACGAATATCACGGGCATTCTCCACGCCGCTGCTCACGGTGGAGCGGAGCGTGATCTGCAAAATCAGTCTTGGGGCTGCACTCATGCCCACTCACGCGACCAGCTTGGATGGCGGCGTCTTGTCTGCTCAGTCGGCTTTGCGGCGGGCAAAAGCGCGTGGCGGCGGAACCTGGCATGTGCACGATCCCAAGACGGAGGACACCATACGCCAAAAAGCGGCGCTCCAATTGCAACTGCGGTTGGCAATCGATTCGGATCAAATCTTTCCATTCTACCAGCCGGTCGTAGACTTACGAGGTGGTGAGATAGTCGGATTGGAGGTGTTGGCGCGGTGGCGACACCCAGAACATGGGCTGGTACCGCCGGATGTGTTCATCCCGCTCGCCGAGGATATGGGCATTACGGGGCAGTTGACCGAGAAACTGATGCGGCAGGTAATACGCGATTCCCGGCTATGGCCGTCACATCTCTACCTTGCATTCAACATATCGCCCGGGCAGTTGCGCGACATGATACGGCTGGTCCAGTCACCTCCGGCATGGCCCGAAGGCCATCTTGACCCACGTAGGCTTGCCGTTGAAATCACGGAAAGCGCGCTGATTGAGGATATGGACACTGCACGCGAATTAATCCGCTTGTTGCAGGAATGGGGTGCAGCTGTCGTGCTTGACGATTTCGGGATCGGCTTTTCGAATTTCTTCCATTTGCGAGAGCTGCCGTTCGACCGAATAAAGATCGACAAGAGTTTCGTTCTCGATTGTGGCTATGACCCTCGCGCGGAAGCGTGTGTGCGAGCCATGCTGGTATTGGCTGAGAGCTTGGAAATCGACATGGTCGCCGAGGGACTGGAACGACCGGAAATAGCGGCGTATCTCGGACGTCTCGGCTGCAAGTTCGGGCAGGGGTATCTATTCTCCAGGCCTGTTGCGGCGGCGGAAGTACTTGGCTTACTTCGGCCGAAAGCAGCGCCAGTGCTGCGGGTAGTGACAGCCTAATGATCGGTTGCGGCAGCGCGCCCTGATTTAACCCAGCACGCCACATGTTGGTCGACGCCGGCCGTCGGCTCAGAAACCTCGCCTCCTGCCAGCCGTTTGCACGCGCGGAGGGACATGAACCATGCCAGACCAGAACGCGCCCAACATGATCGTCGCCATCGAACACCATCAGGCACGGCTTTTCTCGATCGACATACACTCCCATGACGCCGCCGAACACACGTTGAAACCGCACGATCCGCACCATTTCCGCCACCACCTGACCCATAGAAACGAGGATCACGAGCGGGGCCAGCGCGCGTCCGAGGACCCGGCCTTTTATGAGCAGATCTGCCACGAGCTGGCCAGGGCGCGTGCTTTTGTCATCGTCGGGCACGGCGCCGGACATAGCAATGCCGGCCACCATCTGGCCGAGCATCTGCGCGCCAAGCACACCGAAACTGCGCAGCGCATGCATGAGGTAAGTGCCGACCTGTCCGCGGTCACCGAAAAGCAGTTGCTGGAACTTGGTCGAAAGGCGCTCGCATCATAGGCGTGCTCTTGATCGTAGGAGTAGTCTCGCCCAGTTCGGTCGGCGTGGTTTCTGGCACCAAACTGGCCGGCTATTTTCGTCTGCCCGGCGTGCGGCACGACCTCATCGTGCGCACCACCGATCGCATGGTCATTCAGCACAGCCGCGCCTTGCACGGCAGCATTCCGACGCGCATCATTCGCAGTGAGGCTATCCACCTCGATCCGCTCCGTATCGCCCTGCTGCCTCTATTCGCCTGGTCCGGACCATGACCATCCAGACGAGGCTCGTCACGGAGGACGAAGCCGCTATCCGGCTAGACCGGTGGTTCCGGCGTCATTTTCCGGAGCTGACCCAGGGGATGATTTCAGAAGCTCTGCCGCACCGGCCAGATACGGGTCGACGGCCGGCGCAGCGAAGCCGCAACGCGCCTGGCCCCGGGCCAGTCCGTGCGCGTGCCGCCGTTGCCCGCAGCGCCGGCACCGGCGCCCGGTCGCAAACCGCTCGATCCCGCCACGCTAAGGGAGCTGGAGGGGATGGTTATCTATCAGGATGACGCGCTTATCGTGGTCAACAAGCCGCACGGCCTACCGGTGCAGGGTGGTCCCGGCATTGTGCGCCACCTGGACGGCATGATGGAGGGTTTTCGGCTCGGCGCTGGCGACAAGCCCCGGCTGGTGCACCGCATCGACAAGGATACGTCCGGGCTGCTGCTTCTCGCCCGCACCCCTGGCGTGGCTGCCAAACTCGCCGCGGCCTTCCGCAGCCGCGAGGTTGAGAAAACTTACTGGGCGGTGGTCGCCGGCCGCCCTAGCCCGCAGGAGGGGCAGATCGACGCCCCATTGGTAAAATTCGGCGGATTGCGTGGCGGAGAACGCGTGGCGGTTGCCGAACCGGACGAGGAGACGTCATCCCGCGCGCTGACCGACTACTGGACTATGGATGCGGCCGGCAAGAAACTGGCTTGGCTCAAGCTTTCCCCGCTGACGGGCCGTACCCACCAGCTGCGTGTGCATACCAACGCCCTGGGGACCCCCATTGTCGGCGACCGCATGTACGGCGGCGAACGTGCTCATGTGGACGGTTTTGCGGACAAGCTGCACCTGCACGCCCGCGCGCTGACCCTGCTACACCCGCGCGGCGGCACGCTCAGCCTGGAAGCGGACTTGCCCCCCCACATGCGCGAGACATTTAAGAAATTGGGTTTCGAGGCGCCGCGGCCGGCCGCTCCGCGGTTGGGCTGACGATAGGGCGCGTCTGATTTCACCTTGGCGGGCTTCTCGGCTACGACACGGCCATGCAAGCCCGTGCCCGTCGCCCCGGAAAACTCCTGCGCCCTGTCGTGGTCGTGGCCTGCCTGGCGCTCATGCTCGCGCTCGCCGTTTTCATGCTGGGCAGCTCGCTGAACCCGGAAACGTTGCGCGCCGACCTGGCCGAGGCGGTGCGCCGGCAGACCGGGCGCGAGCTGACCACCGGCGCTGTCCACCTGAGCCTGGGGCTGGCCCCGCAGATCGTGCTGGATGACGTAGCCCTGGCTAATCCGCCGGGCTTCTCCCGGACTTATATGGTGACGGCCCAGCACGTTCGCGCCAGGGTGGCACTGCTGCCGCTGCTGGGTGGCGACGCGGTGATCTCCGCGCTGACCGTCGAAAACCCCGATCTGCTGCTGGAGCGGGCCGCCGACGGCACGCCGAACTGGCAGTTCGCCCAGCCCGACCATCGCGCCCTCTACACCGGCCATGGCGCAGGCGGCGGTGGTGGCGGCGCGCGCCACGTCGAGATACGCAGCCTGGCGCTGGAAGGCGGCCAGGCGAGCTGGCGTCCGGCTACCGCCGCCGCACCTCTGACGGTGGCCATCGACCGGCTGGTGGTCTCCTCGAACGATGTGGATGGCCCGCTTGATCTCGCCTTCACGGGATCGACGCATGAGATGCCGATCAAAATCCACGCGACCTCCGGCTCGCTGCAGCGACTTCAGGGTGGCGCGGTGAGCGCGGTTGCCGGGGCCTGGCCGTTGAGCGTGGATGCCAGCGTGCGGGATGCGACGCTGCACATCGCGGGCGGTTTTGCCCACCCGGAGCAGGGGCGAGGCTACCAGTTGCGGGCCAGGCTGGACGCGCCGTCGCTTGGCCAGTTGGCGGGTTTGTGGCCAGGGTTTACGCTGCCGCCCTTGTCGCAGGTGACCGGCACGGCGCTGCTGGAGGATGGGTCGCAGGGGGATGTGCGCGCGTCCCAGGTGGCGGTGCATGCCGGCGTCTCCGACCTTTCCGCGTGGGCGGCGGGACTGACGGTCAAGCAGGCCGCGCTGACCGCGCCGGGGCCGGGACAGATCGCCCAGCTGTCCGTGGACGGCACCTATCAGGATCAGCCGCTCCGCGCCTCGGCTACCGCCATGCAGCCCGACATCGTGGGCGCCAGCGGGCCGATCCAGATCTCGGTCGATGCCCAGGCCGCTGGTGCTATCCTGTCAGCGCACGGCACGGTACCGCCCCGTGTGAGCGCGGCGGGGCTGGATTTACAGATTTCGGCGCACGCGCCTGACCTCTCGGCCCTCTCGCCGCTGGCCGGGCGCGCCTTGCCGCCAGCCCATGACGCGGCGTTCGCGGCCGAGTTGGGGGATGCCGGCGTGCGGCTGCGCGGCATCGTGATGCGCAACCTGACCGTCACATCCAGCCTGGGCGATCTGTCGGGCGAGCTGACGGGCGTGTGGTCGCCGCGCCCGGATATCGAGGGCACGCTGACTTCCCACATGCTGGATCTGGACGGGCTTGTTCCGGGCGCCACCCTTGATGTGCCGGCGATCTGGCCGCCGCCGGATGCGGCGGCATCGGCCGGCGTGGCACAGTCTATGCCGAGTTCGGCCTCGCCTCAGCCCAGCTCGGCCCCGCCCGCCGCCGCGGCGCCTCTGCCGCTAGCCTGGCTGCGCGGCTTCGACACGAATCTGTCCTTGTCGATCGGCGATCTCGCCTGGGGCGGCCGCCACTACACCGATGCCCAGGCGCGGCTGCTGCTGCAGGACGGCAAGCTGGCGCTTAATCCGTTCCGGGCGCAGACGCCGGATGGTCCGCTGACCGGCGGCGTCTCGATCGACGCTAGCAGCGACCAGCCGCCGGTCGCCATCACCCTGCGGT
The DNA here is from genome assembly GCA_963850605.1 of uncultured Alphaproteobacteria bacterium. Taxonomy (GTDB): domain Bacteria; phylum Pseudomonadota; class Alphaproteobacteria; order Acetobacterales; family Acetobacteraceae; genus BOG-908. The sequence goes on from CAWKLX010000005.1 coordinate 208,948, forward strand.
CGGCGGCGCTGTCGGCCGGGGCAGTGGCCGCGGCGCTCGGATACCCTGGCGGCGCGAGCGGCACCTTGCAAATCGACGCGCTGCTCAGCGGCACCGGCCAGACCGCGCCGGCGCTGGAGGCGACGCTGGGCGGGCATCTGGGCGTGGCCATGGTGGGCGGCCAGGTCGATGAAAACCTGGTGCAGGGGCTGTTGGGTGACGTGCTGAATACCGCCGGCGTTCAGTCCTTTGGCGGTGGGGCGGCACAGGTTCGCTGTTTCGCCCTGCGCCTCGATTTCAACCAGGGTGTTGGAAACGTGCGCGCGCTGGCTGCGGATACATCCCGCCTGACTTTGGACGGCGATGGCCAGATCGATCTGTCCGGGCGCACGGCCGACCTGCACCTGCGGCCGCGTGTGCGGCTGGGTCCCACCGAAATCGCGGCACCCGTGTCGCTGCGTGGGCCATTCGGCCAAATGCGCGCGGCCCTAGACCCGGTGGTGGGGGGCGGACGATATGGGCTGACGATCGGCTCGGCCCCGGCTGGGCCATCCGCCTGCGCCGGCCGGCTGGCGCTGGCGCGTGGCGGCCTGGGCGGCCCGATGCCAACCGCGGCCGATGCGCCGCCCGATGCCGGGCTGGTCATCCGAAAACCGAAGGACCTGCTGCAGGGCCTGTTTCATTAGCCGGGGCGCGGCGTGAAACGCTTTTGGGACAGCGCGACGGTGGTGTGCGAAGGTGCGGTCTATGCGATCCGGCTCGACGGCCGGCCAATGCGCCTGCCTGGCGGCCCCGTGCTGGCGCTGCACAGCGAGCCTTTGGCACGGGCCATTGCCGATGAATGGCAGGTGGCGGGCGGCGGGAAGGGCGGCGTGATGTCGGCCGAGGACGTGCCGCTGACCAGCATCGCCGGCACCGCGCAGGAACGCGTCGCCCCTGACCCTGCTTCGACCGTGGCTGCCCTGGCGCGCTACGCTGAGGCGGACCTGCTGTGCTATCGTGCGCCTGCGCCTGAGGCGTTGCGGCAGCGTCAGCACGAAGCCTGGCAGCCTTGGCTGGACTGGGCCGCCGCAGTTTTTGGGACGCGGCTGCGCGTCACGAACGGCGTGCTGCATGTCGCCCAGCCGCCTGAGTCACTGGCTGGCTTTCGACGCGCGCTCGACCCCCGCCCGGCCTTCGAACTGGCCGGATTGGGCGTGCTGGTGCCCGCCCTGGGCAGCCTCGTGCTGGGATTAGCGGTCGCCGACGGCGCACTTGCCGCCGTCGATGCGCATGCGCTCTCGATCCTCGACGAGGTTTTTCAGAATAAATCCTGGGGCGAGGATGTGGAGGCGGCAGCCCGCAGACGTATTGTAGCGGCGGACATTGGACATGCGGCGCGCTTTATCGCGCTGAGCCGGCCCGAGGCGGACGCAAGCGCATGAACCCCGTCGTGCTGATCCCCGCGCGGCTGGCCGCCACGCGCCTGCCCGGAAAGCCACTCGCCGATATTTGCGGGCAGCCGATGATCGTACATGTCTGGCGGCGGGCCGTGGAGGCGGATGTGGGGCCGGTGATAGTGGCCGCCGATCACCCGGAGATCGCGCGCGCGATAGAGGCGGTGGGCGGCCGCGCGGTGCTGACGGCCGATCACCCATCCGGGACAGATCGCATCGCCGAAGCATTGGGGCGTGTGGACCCGGACAGCCGGCATGATTGCGTCATCAATTTTCAGGGCGATTTGCCAACGGTGTCACCGCACGTGCCGCGCGCCATCCTCGCGCTGCTCCAGGAGGTCGATTGTGTTGATATTGCAACGGCCGTCGCGCGCACCACGGACGAGGCCGAGGCGGACGCGCCGAGCGTGGTGAAGATGGTGGGCGCGGCAAACGGACCTGGCCGATTCCGCGGGCTGTATTTTTCACGTGCTCGCCTGCCCTGGGGCGAAGGGCCGCACTACCACCATATCGGTTTGTACGTCTGGCGGCGTGCCGCGCTGGAAAAATTCGTGTCGCTGCCCCCATCCACCCTCGAACGGCGCGAGAAGCTGGAGCAGTTGCGCGCGCTGGAGGCAGGGATGCGCATAGATGCGGCGCTGATAGACGACATCCCGCTCGGCGTGGACACGCCGGCCGACCTGGAGCGGGCCCGCGTCCTGCTGGCCGCAAAAGCCGTCGATCCCCGGACCTGACAGCAGGCGCGCCCCCTGGCACCACAGCGGCCCAATGACGCAGGATACGGGGGCATGATCCCCCCAGACATCCGCGCGAACGAGCCTACAATGATCGATCCGCTTGCGGTTCAGACAGCCTCCCTCAGCGTCGCACGGACGCTGCGGTTGGAGGCGGCCGGGCTGGCGGCCATGGAAACTGCGCTAGATAACGGGTTAGCGGTCGCCTTCGCCCGCGCGGCCACGACCATCGCTGCCGCAACCGGAAGCGTGATCGTGACCGGGATGGGCAAGTCCGGCCATGTCGGGCGCAAGATCGCAGCCACGCTTGCCTCGACCGGAACGCCCAGCCATTTCGTCCATCCCGCCGAAGCAAGCCACGGGGACCTTGGCGTGATCCGCGACAGCGATGTCGTTCTGGCCATCTCGTGGTCGGGGGAGACGCCCGAATTGGCCGACACGGTCGCCTACACTAGGCGGTTCGGCGTGAGATTGCTGGCAGTCACGTCGAACGCCGGCAGCGCGCTGGGCCGTGCCGCCGACGTGTCCCTGGTATTGCCGACCTCGCAGGAGGCCTGTCCCAACGGATTGGCGCCCACGACCAGCACCACCATGCAGCTTGCCGCCGGCGACGCTCTTGCCGTGCTGCTGCTGGAACGGCGCGGGTTTTCGGCGCGCGACTTTCAGCAGTTCCACCCTGGCGGCAAGCTGGGGGCGCGGCTGATGCTGGTGGGTGGGCTGATGCACACCGGCGACGAACTGCCGGTGGTGCGGATGGACGCGACCTTGTCGCAGGGCATTGTTGAAATGACCTCGAAGCGGTTCGGGATTGCCGGGGTGGTTGATGAGTTGGGTGCCTTGGTGGGCGCCTTGACGGATGGCGATCTGCGCCGTGCCTTTCGAGAGGGTTTCGTGGACCGGCCAGTGCGCGACGCGATGGGCCGCCGCCCCTATACTTTGCCGGCCGATGCGCTGGCAGTGGCGGCTCTGGCTAAGATGAATGAGGCGCGTATCACCTGTATCTTCGTGGTCGAGGCAGGCCGGCCGATCGGGCTTGTGCACATCCATGACCTGCTACGGGCAGGGATCGCGTGAGAGCGCATAGCGCAATGCAGGCTGTTGGCGAACAGGTCTCAATGCCGGACAAAAAAGGGGCGCACCTTGCGGTGCGCCCCGTCTTTGTGGCTGAGCGGGTCTGAATCAGAAATCCATGTCACCCATGCCGCCCATACCGCCGCCGCCGGCTGGCATCGGCGCCTTCTTCTCCGGCTTCTCGGCGACCATGGCTTCGGTGGTGATCAGGAGCGATGCGATCGACGCCGCGTCCTGCAGCGCCGTACGAACAACCTTGGTTGGGTCGATGATGCCGGCTGCGACAAGATCCTTGTATTCCGCAGTCTGTGCATCGAAGCCGAAATCGTAGCTGTCGTTTTCCAGCACCTTTCCGGAAATGACTGCGCCATCCTCGCCGGCGTTCTCGGCGATCTGACGCAACGGCGTCAGGACAGCGCGGCGCACGATGTCTATGCCGAATTTCTGGTCTGGATTTTCAGACTTCAGGTTCTCGAGGATTTTCGAGGCACGGGCGAGCGCGACACCGCCGCCCGGAACGATACCTTCCTCGACGGCTGCGCGGGTGGCGTGCAGCGCATCGTCCACCCTGTCCTTACGCTCCTTCACCTCGACCTCGGTCGCGCCGCCAACGCGGATGACGGCAACACCGCCCGCCAGCTTGGCCAGACGCTCCTGCAACTTCTCGCGGTCGTAATCCGACGTGGTCTCCTCGATTTGTGCGCGGATTTGGCCGCAGCGTCCCGTAATGTCGGATTTCTCGCCGGCGCCCTCGACAACCGTCGTGTTCTCTTTCTCGATCAGAACTTTCTTGGCGCGACCAAGCATCTGCAAGGTCACGTTCTCGAGCTTGATGCCCAGATCCTCGCTAATCACCTGGCCGCCCGTCAGGATTGCCAGATCCTCCAGCATCGCCTTGCGCCGATCACCGAAGCCTGGCGCCTTGACAGCTGCGATCTTCAAGCCGCCGCGGAGCTTGTTGACGACCAGGGTCGCCAGCGCCTCGCCTTCCACATCCTCGGCGACGATCAGCAGCGGACGGCCGCTCTGCACGACCGCCTCGAGCAGCGGCAGCAAAGGTTGCAGCGTGGAGAGCTTCTTCTCGTGGATCAGGATGTAGGGGCTGTCGAGATCAGCCACCATCTTTTCCGCATTCGTGATGAAATACGGGGAGACATAACCGCGGTCGAACTGCATGCCTTCGACGACATCGAGTTCGGTCTGGATGCCCTTGGCCTCCTCGACGGTGATGACACCCTCGTTGCCGACCTTCTGCATGGCCTCGGAGATCATGCGGCCGATTTCTGCCTCGCCATTGGCGCTGATTGTGCCGACTTGCGCCGTCTCGCTCTGGCTGGTGATCTTGCGCGACTTGGCGCGCAGCTCGCCCACGATCGCCTCGACCGCGCGATCGACGCCGCGCTTGAGATCCATCGGGTTCATGCCGGCGGCCACCGCCTTGGCACCTTCGCGCACGATCGCCTGTGCGAGCACGGTCGCGGTGGTGGTGCCGTCACCGGCCAGGTCATTCGTTTTGCTGGCGACCTCGCGCACCATCTGGGCGCCCATGTTCTCGAACTTATCGGCCAGTTCTATTTCCTTGGCGACCGTGACACCATCCTTGGTGATCCTGGGTGCGCCGAACGACTTGTCGATCACCACGTTGCGGCCTTTCGGACCGAGAGTGACCTTGACTGCATCGGCAAGAATATCGACGCCGCGCAGCATGCGCTGACGAGCGTCACCACCGAATTTTACTTCTTTCGCTGCCATTATGAAACTCCGTTGGAAGATAGCGTTGGAGCTTTGCCCCAGTCCCTGACCAAAGGCCAGTTTGCCCTCGGAAACCGTTCAGTTAAGCGGCTTTGGACAACGCGGCCTGGCCTTCGACGATGCCCATGATGTCGCTCTCTTTCATGATGAGCAGTTCTTCACCATCGAGCTTCACCTCGGTTCCGGACCATTTGCCGAACAGCACGCGGTCACCGGCCTTCACATCCAAGGCCACGATCTGGCCCTGCTCGTTACGGGAACCGGCGCCTACAGCGATAACCTCCCCTTCTTGGGGTTTCTCGCGGGCGGTGTCGGGGATGATGATGCCACCGGCCGTCTTCTCTTCCGCGGTGATGCGGCGGACCACGACACGGTCGTGCAAGGGACGAAATTTCGCCATGCGGATCGCTCCTGATTAGTGCGCCAAGCCTATGCCCGGCTGTTAGCACTCTCACGTAGAGAGTGCCAGCCACTTAGGAAACCGCCATTCGGAAGTCAAGACGGCAGCACTGTCGCTATTCGAGTGCCAAGCCCTTGTTAACGATGGATTTTTTGTTTGCACCGAGACTTAGGTTTGTTTCAGTCTGACCAAGGCTGTCCAGCGCGGCACCGGGATGGCCCTCCATTGCACGTGCCGCGCCGACCGGGAGAGGATTTGATGAGCCTTGCCAAGCGTTTGTCCGGATACCGCGTGACCACGGCCGAAATCCTGTATCATATGCCTGACCACCCGGGGTTGTTGCAGAGCTTCATCTGGCAGGACCTGGATATGGCGCCGAGCTTCCCGGTCCTCCGGAATTTCTTAGACTTCTGGGCGCGTCAGCTGGACGGCAAACTGCATTCGGTTCGTCTGGCGTCGTGCGGGGCGGTAAGTCAGGCTGAGTTGAGGCATGTGGATAAATTGCGATATTTGAGCTAACTTCGACTGGGCCCTCTGCGCGGGGCGGGCAGTTTGCGAGGCGGGCGTTGACCGGGCGGTGGTGGTCACTCAAATCGATGCCAGCGTCCTGACGCGCGCGCGGGGCGATATCTCGGCCTGAGACAGGTACAGGGGTGGCGGGGCGCAGTCGCTCGACCACGCTGCGGACAGCGACACGCACGGCGGGACTGGTCAGAAGCACGGGTGACTCTTCGCCGTTGGCGTCGAAGACCTCTCGGAAGCGGCGAACGAATTCACCTAGCCGGCTGGGAACCATGGCCAGTTGGCGCTCCTCTGCAGGGCCGACGAGACTTTCCGCGAACGCGGCCTCCCAATCCGGCGACAAGGTCACGACGGGTATGGCGCCACCGGCGGCCACATGACTGTCGCTGATCTGTCGCGCCAATCGTGCCCGAACCACCGCCACGATGGACGCAATGCCACGCTGGCTACCCGTGCACGCCTCGTGAATGCCTTCCAGGATCGTCGGAAGATCGCGAATCGACACGCGTTCCGTCAACAGTGCCTGGAGCACGCGCTGGACACCGCCCACCGAAATGACTGTGGGGATAAGGTCGGATACCAGCTTCTGCTGCTCGCGCGGCAGGTCATCAATCAGTTTTTGCGTTTCCGCGTAAGAGAGGAGTTCGGCCATAGTCTCGCGCACCAGCTCAGTCAGGTGGGTAGCGAGCACGCTCGGCGGATCGACGACGGTGCATCCGCGTATCAACGCCTCTTCGCGCTGGGCCGGATCAATCCACACCGCGGGGAGGCCAAAGGCGGGCTCGGTGGTCCCCTCGCCCTGAATGGCCGGCAGACCACCCTTGGGGTCCATGGCCAATAGGCAAAGCGGCCGCAATTCGCCACGACCCGACTCGATCTCCTTGATACGAATGACGTAGCAATCGGCCCCGAGCTGCAGATTGTCCTGAATGCGCACAGGGGGCAGCACGAAGCCGAGATCGGACGCGATCGAGCGCCGAAGACTTTTGATTTGATCAGTCAACTTCGGCTGATCACCCCCGGCGAGCGACAGCAAACCATAGCCCAACTCCACACGAATCATGTCGATACGCATGGCTTCGGAAACCGGCGCCTCGGCCGGCTGCGGTGAAGTCGGACTTAGATCCGCCTCTGCCGGGGGCACGGGGTGGGTAAACCGCATCCAGGCACCACCGCCGGCGAGACCCGCGAGCGCCAGAAAGGGCAGGGCAGGCAAACCAGGCATCATGGCAAGAACTGCAGCCGCGCCAGCAGCGAGGGCAAGCGGTTTGTAGCCGCCGCCGAGTTGAGCCACGAGAGCGGTATCGGCTCGTCCTTCGACCCCGCCTTTTGTCACCACAATGCCAGCGGCTGTCGAAACAAGCAGGGCCGGGATTTGCGTGACCAAACCGTCGCCCACGGTCAAAGTCGTGAATGTGTTTGCGGCATCGCTGAGCGCCATCCCGTGCCGAATTAACCCGATGGCAAGCCCACCAACTATGTTGATCGAGGTGATCAGCAATCCCGCGATCGCGTCGCCCCGTACGAACTTGGCCGCACCGTCCATGGCGCCATAAAAGCCGCTTTCCTCCTCCAGCTCGCGCCGGCGGCGCCGCGCCACGCGCTCGTTGATGAGGCCGGCGTTCATGTCGGCATCGATGGCCATCTGCTTGCCCGGCATCGAATCCAGACTGAACCGCGCAGCGACTTCGGCGATTCGGCCGGAGCCTTTGGTAATGACCATAAAGTTGACCACCAGCAATATCGCAAACAAGATGACCCCGATCACGACGTCACCGCCCATAAGGAACCCGCCAAACGCTGCCACCACATGCCCGGCCGCCGTCGGTCCCTCATTGCCATGGCTGAGGATCAGGCGCGTGGTGGCGACGTTGAGCGATAGGCGCAGCAGGGTTGTGAGCAGCAGCAATTGGGGGAAACTGGTGAAGTCCAGTGGCCGCTCGAGGAACAGAGCCACCATCAAAACCAGGACGGACGCGGTGATGGACAGCGAAAGCCCCAGGTCGAGTAGCATCGTCGGCAACGGCAATACGAGCAGCGAGAGCAGGCAGAAAACGGCGAGTGCCAGCCCAACATCGGTGCCCGGCGCGTAGCGACGTATGCCGGCACCAAGTCGGGCGAGTAGGATCGGCTGCCTCATCAGGCCGCCAGTTCGGAATGCAGCCCCGCCTGGGGCGGCGGCACCGCGATCCCGGCTTGCGTGTAGTCACGCAGCTTGTTCCGTAGCGCACGTATGGAGATACCCAATATTGTGGCCGCATGCGTGCGATTGCCAAACGTGTGCGAGAGGGTACGGAGGATCACCTCCTGCTCCACCTCCTCTATCCTGCGCCCAACGAAATTGCTGCCTGGGCTGGATGCGCTGGCGTCCGGTGATGCTGGCGTGTCAGGCAATCCGATTGCCTCGGCTTCAATCTCGGCGCCGCTTGCCAGCAGCACGGCCCGATGCATCGTGTTTTCGAGTTCCCGGACATTTCCACGCCATGGCTGACGGCCGAGATAAGCCAACGCCGATGGGGATAACGGACGTCCTGGCAAGCCGTTAATCTCGGCGAAGTGGCGTGCGTAGTGTGCCGCCAGGGCGGGAATATCGGCCGGTCTCTCGCGCAATGGCGGCAGCCTCAGGCTAACCACGTTCAGACGGAAGTAGAGGTCTTCGCGAAAGCGGCCGGCCGAGATGTGACCCATCATGTCGCGGTTGCTTGTGGCCAAGATGCGCACATCGATCCGAACTGGTGCGGAGCCGCCAAGCCTGTCGATCTCACGCTCTTGCAGCGCGCGCAGCAGTTTCGCTTGAAGACGCACGTCCATTTCGCTGATTTCGTCGAGCAACAGCGTACCACCTTGCGCGGCCTCGAATTTCCCAGTGCGCCGGGCAACAGCACCGGAAAACGCGCCTTTCTCATGGCCAAACAGCTCGCTTTCCAGAAGCTGCTCGGGAATGGCGGCGCAGTTGAGCGCCACGAAGGGGCCATTGCTGCGCCGGGAGTTGCGATGGATATGACGGGCAACAACTTCCTTGCCTGTTCCCGATTCCCCTGTGATGAGTACGGACGCGTCCGAACGTGCCACCTGCTCGGCGCGACGCATCATGGCCAGCATGGCCGGATCGCGCACGATCGGTGCGTGCGGTTCCCCGGAACTCGCCAGCAGAATGGCCGCGATCAGTTCCGGATCGGGTGGCAACGGCAAAAACTCGCGCGCCCCGTCACGCATGGCCTGAGCGGCGATCTCGGCGTTCACACGGGTGCTGCAGGCGACGACCGGTAAGTTTATGCGTTCTGCGGCCAGCGCCTGAACCAAGGCAGCCACGCCGCAACCGACGTCGCATAACACAAGATCCTGCGACGAGTGACCGCGCAGGCTGATGAGGGCGGATACAACAGTATCGGCCTGGGATAACGCCGCACCCTGGGCCCGCGCCAGAGCGGCCGCCTGCCCCAGAGAGCCCGACATCGAACCCACGATCATCACACGCATGGACATGATCCCGTCACATCATGCTGATCACGTACCACGATCGGTTTTGACGATCTCGGTCATGGTTATGCCAAGCCTGTTGTCGTCAACCATGACCACCTCGCCACGCGCAACCAGGCGGTTATTCACGTAGACGTCTATGGCCTCCCCCAATTTGCGATCGAGTTCCACGACGGCGCCACGGCCGAGCTTGAGTAATTGACTAACCTGCATAGTGGTGCGCCCCAGCACCGCGCTGACCGTAACTGGAATATCATACACTGCTTCGAGGTCGCGGATGTTCCGCAACGGTGTGTCCTGCGTCGGATTGGACGAAAGGGTTTCCATGAACTCAGAATCCGCAGCCATGGCATAACTCCTCGATAGCAGGAAGATTGATCGGTGTAAGCGCCGTACGTATGGCGGCCCAGACGGCGCGCGTGTCACGCACTGCGGTGCCATCTTGCCAGGCAATTTGGACATCCCCTGGCGCCAACGCGCCATCGGCAGCCACCGACAATTTGGCTGTGCCGTAAGGCAACAGGCCTGCCATCAAATCGTGAACATATTCTACCGAAGCTGGATGGCTACGGATACGAAGTTCCGGTTCGAGCCATATACCGGGCAGCAAGGCACGAAATACTGCTTCCATCTCTGCAGCGGCGTGCCGTTCCATCAGGGCCGGTACGGACGCTTGAAGCAGTGCGACTAAGATCCGGACGCCTTCGTCGGCCGCCTCGCGCGCAACCTTGGTCAACGTCGCTTGTGAGGCGACGAGAGCATCCGCAAGAGATTGCGTTGCGGCAGCCTGGATTTGGGTTTGCACCAGACGTGCGTCATCCAAGGCTTCTTGCAGGCCGGCCAGTCGCCCAGACTCGTGTGCCGCCTCAAGGTCGGCCGGTGTCAATGCCGGGTCGGATTGGCTGATGTCCGAAGCGCCCCCAACGACATCGGCGTCTTTACCTGGCTCGAGATCAAAGTCGTCGATATACAGGATCCCTGCGCCCGACTCGACTGAAGCCGAAAAGTCCATAGTGTCTAGCAGGAAAGCAGCTGTGGAGCCGTCCATCTTCTAATACACCATCTCGTCATCCTTGCCGCCGCCTATATCCAGTTCGCCACTCTGGGCGAGTTCCTTTGCGGTGAGCACGATGGAGGCTTGTGCCTCATCGACGTCGCGCAGCTTGACCGGACCCAGCGCCTCAATGTCCTCGAGAAGCATCTTACCAGCTCGCTCGGACAAGCATTTGAAGAACATCTCCTTGAGCTTTTCAGAAGCGCCTTTCAGCGCCAAAGGCAGCTTCTCCTTGTCCACGCTCCTCAGCAAGACCTGCATGGACGGTGCGGTTAGCCGGCCGAGATCGTCGAAGGTGAACATGAGGGCCTTGATCCGTTCGGCGGCCTCTCGGTTCGCTCCTCCAACGCTGCGAGAAAGCGGGTCTCGGCCTGACGGTCGAGATTGTTGAAGATTTCGGCCATCATTTCGTGCGCGTCGCGTCGTGTGCTGCGTGCGAGGTTCGACATGAATTCCGACCGTAGCGTCCGTTCGACACCGTCGAGCACGTCGCGCTGTATGCTTTCCATGCGCAACATGCGCATCACCACTTCCATCGCGAAGCTCTCGGGCAGCAGCGATAATACGCGGGCGGCGTGATCGGCACGAACTTTGCTGAGGCACGACGGCGACGGTCTGCGGATATTCATTTTTCAGGTAGTTCGCCAGCACGGCCTCGTTCACGTTTCCGAGCTTCTCCCACATCGTCCGCCCAGCCGGCCCGCGGATCTCCTCCATGATCTGCGCGACGCGGTCGCGAGGAAGGGATTTCTGCAGCAGCGCTCGGTGCTTTCGTAATTGCCGATAAGCTGCCGGAGCTGCCGAGGCTTTCGGAGAAGTGGCTGACAGAGCTGCTCCACCACGTCCGCGCGCACCGAGCCGAGTTGCGCCATGGCAGCGGAGATCTCGTTGATCTCTTCCTCGTGCATCATGTTGAGCAGGCGGCCGCAATGCTCGTCACCCATCGCGAGCATCAGGACGGCTGCCTTCTGCGCACCTGTGAAGTCGCGCTGATCGCCATGCCGGCTCACGATCCGCCAGGCTCCTGCATCAGCCAGCTCCGCACGATGGCGAGGCTTTCCTCGGGATGCTGCTCGACCAGGTCGGACAGCTTCCGCAGGGATGACGCCCGCAACTGCCCTTCGATATTGATGAGGCTGACCATGCTCTCGTCGGCCAGGAATTGCGCGGCCGCGGTCGCGGTCGCCCTGCCTCGCTCGGACTGGCGAGCTCGCCGGGAGCGGCAAGGGATATGCCGCCCGCAAGCCGCGCCGGTCGAGCAGGCCGGCGGCGCCTGCGCCCAACGCGTGCCGGTGTGACGGCGGTCAGTCTGCATGGCCATGGGCCGAAGCACGAAGACAAGGGCGAGCAGCACGACAACGGCCAGAACAGCCGGACTGGGCCAGGCCGATGATGATCGGATTTTTCAAGGCCAAGACCCATCAGCCCGCCGATGCCGACGCCGGTGTATCGTCCGGCGCCGCAAAGCGCATCGAGACGACCTCGACCTTGTCGCCGCGCTTCTCGTCGAAGCCGATGGCGCTCTTCACCAGACGTTGAATACGGGCGATATCGTCCGCACTGCGCTCGTCCCAGGCGGGTTTGCCATCTCGGCCTGTATGCACGGTCCCGTCCACCATGACCGCCAACGAGATGCGCGCGATTTGCGGCTGCTCGCGCACCATCGTGCGGACGGTCTTGCCGATTTCGTAGTTGGTCGTCTCCTCCTGCTTTTGCTGCTGACTTCCCGATTGGCCGCTGGCCGGCATCCGCATTCGGGAGATTGTTCTGTGCGGTGACGGCCTTCTCGGCCTCGGTGCTGTTGGTCTTGTCGGTGGAGGTCTGCGTGCTGCGCACGACCTGCTGGTCTGGATTGAAACTCTCCGCTGTCTCGTTCACGCGCTCGAAGTTCATCTGCACTGCGGCTTCCGCACGCACCCGGCCCGGGCCCAGGCTTTGTTCGAGCATTTCCTCTACCGCGCGGGACAGGCGCAGCTCGGTCGGCCGGCGCAATTCTTCGGCAGTCTGCACAACGGCTTCGTCTCCTGTCGGCTGTCCGGCGCGGGCCAGCAAATTGCCGCGGCTGTCGATGATGGCGATGCCCTGCGGCTTGAGACCTGGGACCGCGGCCGCGACCAGGTTCAGCACGGCCTGCACACCCTGCGTGGTCCAGCCGCGCCGCGCCGGCCATGGTCAGCATCACGCTGGCCTGCGCTTGCTGCAGCTCGCGCGAGAACGGTTGGCGCTGCGGCAGCACCAGATGCACCGCGCGCCGCGGACCCCTTGCAGCATGCGGATGCTGCGCGCCAGCTCGCCTTCCATGCGCGCGGGTTTCGTTGATGTCCTGCTGGAACTGCGCTGGACGTCATGGCGTCGCCGCGGTCGAAGATCTCGTAGCCGATCGAGCCGCCTGACGGCAGGCCATCCTTGGCCAGCAGAAGGCGCGCCCGCGCGACGTCGGCAGCGGGGACGGTGACCTGGTCCCGCTGCCAGTTCCTGATGCGCAATGTGCGCACGATCCAACGCGTCAGCGATCTGGGCCGCTTCCCGCAAATCGAGATCGCCATATAACAGGGCCTGTTGCGCCGGCGTACCGCCCCGGAGCGCCAGACAGACCCAGCATGACCAGCATGCCGAGCCCGACCGCCGCAAGCGCCACCAGCCGGCCCACGCCGAGAGCGCGCAAGCCATCCATGACCGGCATCATCGAAAACGTTCCGGACAGTGCATGGCCGGAGTTTGGCGCGGGGGTGTTTCAGCGCGGTTAACGGGCGGGGTGTTGCCCCACTTTGCCCGCGTGGCGATTAGCCCGTGGCGATTGACTGAACCTTGTCGAGCCCCACCGAAAGCTTGCCGAGCTGCAGCTGCATGCCGGAAGCACCGTTGACCAGCCCGGTGGCGGTGCCCACGACGCTGAACGGCACCGCGCTGGGTGTCGCGCCACCCGTACCCGTCTCGAGCGCCGCGCCGTAGGCACCGTCAGGCAACGTATTGCCGCTATCGTCCTTTCCGTTCCAGCTCCATGCATTGCTGCCCGCTTGTGCCGATATCAAGACGTTGCGCACCGGTCGGCCGTTGGCGTCGACGATAGCGAGCTGCACCTGTTCGGCCGCCGGCGTGGTGAAGGTAATTTCGCCATTGCCGTTCTGCAACGTGATCTGGCCGGCTGAGACGGTCGCCTGGTGACCAACCACGGCAGAGGATTGCAGCACCTGCGAACTCTGTTGCAACTGGATGAGCTGAGTGAGGTTGCTATTCGTCGCCACCGATTGCTGCACGCCGGTGAATTGGACGAGTTCTTGGGTGAACTGGTTTGTGTCCATCGGCGAGGTCGGGTCTTGGTTTCGCAACTGCGTCGTGAGCAGCGTTAAGAACTGGTTGAAATTGCTGCCCAGCTGCTGCAGGGCGTTTGCGCCCGTGGCACTCGCCGCAGCCGTGCTTGTGCCCGCGTTGCTGCTGGCCATTGCCGCAAGCGCGTTGCTGGCGGCAGCTTGTTGGGCTGCCTGGGACAGGCTCTGTGGGACGATGCTCGTCATCGATTGGCTCCAGGTAGGGCGGTGTGAGATCAGGCGGTAAAGTCGAGGCCGGCGCGCAGCCAGCGAGCCGGTGCAGCGTCGTCTGGCCCGGAAGCGGCGAGGGTTGAGGGTTCCGGTCTTGCCGATGCCAGCGATTGTGACTGTGCGTTTTGATGCCGCGGCCCGGCTTGCGATCCAGCCTGGCCGCCGCTGCCGTCGCCGGCGCCCCCGCCCAACCCGGGCTGGTTTAAGTGCAGTGAGAGGCTGCGCTGCTCCGGCAAGCCCGCCCTGTCCAGCGCCTGATGCAGGTGGAACAGATCGACCTGCAGGCTGTGCAGCGTCTCCGGCCGATCGACCGAAACCCGGACGCTGGCCGCACCATCCGGCGCGCGCGTGATGCTCACCTGCACGTGGCCCAACTCGGCGGGATCGAGGCGCACGGTCACGTGCCGTGCGCCATCCTGCGTCGTGTGCAGCACCGCCAGTGCGGGAGTGAGCTGGGCTGCGGGTGAGGCCGACCCCGCCCCGCCCGGTGTCCCTCCGGGCGGGGGCATGCTGGCCGCGCTTGTGCCGGTGGTGGCTGATGGGTGCCCGTGGCCCGCCAAGCCTGCCGCCGTCAGCGCGGTGAGGTCTGCAACCTTCCCATCGGACCGAGCGTCGGGCGGCAAGCCGGCGGTGGACGCCGACGCACCGGGCTGCATGGCCGGCCCGGTGTGAGGCGAGATTTCGGCTCCAGCATGAGCCGATGTGCGGAACGCAGCTTTGCCGGCTTGCTCCGGCACCGCCGTCTCGACTGCCGGCAGCGACCGCTCGTTCTCCGCCTCGATTGCGCCCTCGTCCGCGTCAAGCGATGAGACGGCGTCTGCATCGCCATCCGCCAACACGACGTCGCACGCCGCCGCGGGCCCGCCTGCATCGGGCTGTGTCATCGAGCTGTCGGGCATACTCTGCGATTGGGATTGCGGCACCGTGTTTGCCGGGGTCGCCGTGCTTCGGTGGCCGGAACGATGGCCGTTGGTGCCGCGGGCAATGCGGGTGTTCGAATGCTCGTGCACATCGGTGTGTGAAGAGCCGCCGGGAGCCGCCGAGACAGGCTGGTCGACAGCTCTTGGCAAGCTACATCTTCCGGATGCGATCGCAGCGTTTCCCGACGTGGCATCGGAGGAAAGCAATGCGGCGAACACATTGGCGCGCGGCTTCGTCCGGAGACAGGCCGGGGCGCTCGGTATAGTTGCTGCCGCAGCAGGCGTGCAAACGGGCACGGGCGGGGACGCCTTTCCAGAAGTGTTGCGGCAAGCAGCAAACGCCGGGCCAGCGCGTGCCGCCGCAGTGCGGCTACGCGGACGCGGCTTGGCCGGCACGTCTCGCCCGGCAAGATGTGCCGCCCGGCAGATCGCGCTGGGCTCGCCGGGCAGGCACCTGGTTATACGTGGCGGCCCGCCGCCATCATCGGCTGTGGCACGCTACCTGCTGTGCCATGCTGTGGCCGACGCCAAAGCGTTCGGCCTGGCTCGATGTCTTGCCGATTGTCTTGCGTTGCCATTTATGAGGATCAGCGCCCATGTCCCTGTTCGGATCAATGAGCACAGCCATCAGCGGGCTGAATGCGCAGGCAGCCGCGTTCAGCAACATCAGCGACAACATGGCCAACAGTCAGACGGTCGGCTTTAAGCAGGTCGGCACCAGCTTCGTCGATTATCTGACCAGCAGTACCGCAGCCCAGAACCAGTCGGGCAGCGTGGCCACGCGCCCGCGTTACGAAAACGAGCTTCAAGGAGCGATTCAACAAAGCACCGATCCGCTTGCGATGGCGATCAGCGGCCAGGGATTTTTCTCGGTGTCCGAACAAACGGGTGGCACAACGGCGGGCGCGCCCCAGTTCTCGGGACAGCAATACTATACGCGCGCAGGCGACTTCACCGCCAATGCGGACGGTTATCTGGTCAATAGCGCAGGCGAGTACCTGAATGGCTGGACGGTCAATTCCGCGACCGGAGCCGTCAACACCGGAACGCTGGTGCCGATCCAGGTGGGGCAGACCCATTACGCGCCTGCCGCCACCGGCAACGTGAAGCTGGTGGCAAACGTGCCAGCCACGCCCACTGCGAGCAGCAATTTGTCCGCCCAGACACAGGTCTACGACAGCGCCGGAACCGAGCATACGGTTCAGACAAGCTGGGCACAGACCTCCACCGATAACTGGACGCTCACCTTCAGCTCGCCCGACAACGTAGCAGGTGGCAGCGCGACGATCGGCAGCGTTGCCGTAGCCTTCAATCCGAACGGCACGTTAGCCTCGCTCGGCGTTACATCCGGGGCGGCGGCCGTAACAGGATCCGCCACCACGGGGGCGGTGCAGATCTCGCCCGATTTTGGCGGCGGCGCGCAGCCGGTAACGTTCGGCCTCGGCACCTTCGGCGCGGCCGTCGGGGTCACGCAATTCGCGGGCACGGACTATACTGTTACCAGCGCCGCCCAGGATGGCGCGGCCCCCGGCAGCTTCACCGGCATCGCAGCCGATGCGAGCGGAAATATCGTCGCCAACTACGATAACGGACGTAGCGTGACGATCGCGCAGGTGCCGCTGGTGACGTTCCAGGATGCCGATGCGTTGCAGCGAGAGAACGGCCAGGCGTTCACCGCCACCCAGGCCGCCGGCACGGCACAGGTGGAACACCTCAACCAGAACGGCGCGGGCGGCGTGGTGGTCGGGTCGACCGAGAGCAGCAATGTCGATATCGCCTCACAACTGTCCCAGCTGATCGTGGCGCAACAGGCGTATGGCGCCAATGCCAAGGTGATCACGACGGCGAATGAACTGCTGACCACCACGCTGAACATCAAGCAATAGGACGGCGCCGGGGATCTGGGCGATGGGATTGGACGCAGCACTCGGGATCGCGACATTCGGCCTGGCCAACATCAGCGCCGGGCTGTCCACCGTGTCCCAGAACGTGGCCAACGCATCCACGCCGCAATACGCGGCGGAGAAGACTACGCAGCAGAGCGTGTCGGCCGGCGGACAAGGCTTCGGCGTGGTGTCCAGCGTGGTCGTGCGGGCTACGGACGGTGCGTTGCAGGGGCAGTTGGCGGGCCAGACCGCGCAGAACAGCGCCTGGCAAACCATCAGCACGGCGCTTTCCGCGTTGCAGCCGGTGCTGGGCACGGTGTCGGGTGGCAACGATCTGGGCAGCCAGCTGGCGGCGCTGCAATCTGCGTTTTCCACTCTGCTGGCCGATCCTGGGAATGCCACCCAGCAAAGCACCGTGGTCAGCGATGCGTCGACCCTGGCGGGGGGCATCAACACGCTCGCGCAAAGCTATGGCAAGGCGCGGCAATCGGCCCAGGATGGGCTGGTGGCGGGCGTGGCCGCCGTGAACCAGGCGCTGGGCACAGTGGGCGACCTCAGCGCCCGGATTATCAGCCTGAAGGCGCAGGGCCAGAGCACGGCGGACTTGGAGAACCAGCGCGACCAGGCAGAGGCGACGATATCGCAGCTGGTCGATGTGCGGTTCATCGGTCAGCCGAATGGCGGTGCGACTGTCCTGACGGCCGGCGGCGTGCAGCTACCGACCGACGTGGCGAACCCGGTTACCATCGCGCAGGCCACGGCGGGGCCGACGGCCTTCTATCCCGGCGGCGGGCTGCCCGGCATCATGGTGGGCGGGGTGGACGTGACGTCGCACATGACCGGGGGCAGCCTCGGTGCCGGACTGATGTTGCGGGACGCGGCGCTGCCGACCTATCAAGCCGGACTGGACGAGTTCGCGCAGGCGCTCAGCAGCCGGTTCGCCGCTCAGGGTCTAACCTTGTTCACCGATGCGACCGGGGTGGTGCCAGTCAGCACCGGGCCGTCGGCGCAGAACGGGTATGTGGGGTATTCCGGCACCATTCAGGTCAATCCGGCGGTGACGGCGAACCCGGCCCTGGTGCGGGACGGCACCCAAGCGGTGACGGGCAGCGCGACCGGGCCCTCCGCCTTCACGCCCAATCCGACTGGCCTGGCGGGTTTCAACACGCTGATCACCCGGATCGTCATGTACACGTTGAGTAACCAGGCGCAGGCGGGCGTGCCGCAGATACCGATCGGCACCACGGGACTTGGCCCCGCGGGCACGCTGTCGGCCAGCTTCGGCGCGCAGCAAGTGCTGGGCGATTACGCGAATGCGCTGACGGCCGCGCAGTCGGCCGACAATGCCCGCGCTACCGCCCAGGCGAGCGACATGCAGGGTGTGCTGACATCGTTACAGACCAAGATGTCGGCCGAGACCGGCGTCAGCATGGATACCGAGCTCGGGCACATGGTCACTTTGCAGGATGCGTATGGGGCGAATGCGAAGATCATCAGCGCCGTCCAATCGATGTTTTCAGAGACCCTGGCCATGGTGGTTGCGCAATGAGCGGCGCGGTTTCGCTCGGCGGTTATGGCGCGATCGGCATTTCGTTGGACAATGCGAACCGGACGCAAAGGACGATCGATATACTGACAGCGCAGAGCTCGAGCGGGCTGGTCTCCTCGGAGTTTTCTGGCCTGGGCGGCGGCGCCGGGACGGCGTTGGACTTGACCGGGCAGCTGGCGTTGAACGCCGCGGCGCAGACCGACACGGCCCAGGCATCCGACATCAATCAAGTGGCGCAGACGGCACTTGGACAAATTCAATCGTTGGTGTCGAGCTTGTCCGGGCAGCTGCTCGGGGAGGCGACAGGATCGGCAGTGGGGCTGAGCACATTGGCCGCCACCGCGCGGGGCGCGTTGGGCCAGGTCGCCGAGTTGCTGAACACCAAGGTTGGCCAGGTCTACGTGTTCGCGGGGCAGGATAGCCGCACGCCGCCGGTCCCGGATGCGGGAGAGCATAACGCAATCCGCCTTTTTCGGGGCGGTTGCGTTTGCGCTCGCGAACCTGCCTGTCTCGGGCGCGGCGACGGTGCAGTCGCAGCTGCTCACCGCGTCTGCGGCCGGTGCTACGTCACCTTTCTCGGCGTCCTTGGAGGCTTCAAACCGACTTTCCGCCGCCAATCTGGGCGACGGAGCGAACGTGACCCTCGCTGTCCTCGCAGACCAGAATGCGGACGCGGTCTCGGCCGGTTCCGGCACGACGAGCACAGGGTCCTACATGCGGGACGTGCTGATGGGGTTCGCGACATTGGCTTCGCTCGGCACGGCCAATTACGCCGACCCGCAAACCCAGGCCATGTTGACGCTCGTGCACACGACATTGAGCGGCGCCGACGACGCGCTGAACACCGACATCGGTGGCCTGGGCGTGCGACAGGACAGGGTGACAGCGGCGCAGACGGATTTGACCGCGACAGCCACTGCGCTGACGACCCAGCTTGGCGCTGTCCAGGATGTTGACGAGGCAACGGTGGCGACCAAACTGTCAGCGGCTCAGGCGCAGCTTCAAGCGTCTTATAAGATCATATCCGATCTGTCACAGCTGACGTTGGCCAAATACCTCTAGCCATGTCGGCGATCATTTATTGTTAACCACTCTGCGCGAGAATGGAGGGGCCAACGAAAATCGTTGAGCGCCGATCCAAAAGGAGGACGCGTGTCCAACCTCGTGCTCGAGCTACGCCCAGGCGATATGATGGTGGTGAACGGTGCGGCCATCCGGTTTCGCACACGCAGCCGTATTGAGCTGACGGCACATGCGCGGTTTCTGTTCGGTCGCCAGATCATGGCGCCGCACGAGGCTGATACGCCCGCCCGGCGGATCTACTATGCGTTGCAGACGGCCTATATCGGTGACGATGTGGAGCGCCGGGAAGGGCTGGCGGACGCTGTCACCCTGATTGCCGCTTTCAAGGAGGCAACGACATCGGCCTCTGCCGTGGCACTTCTGGATGGCGCACTGGCGTATGCGGCCGCGGATAAATGCTACCAGGCACTACGGCTTGCCCGCCGGGTGGTGCGCCACGAGGACGCCATATTGGGGCGCACACAAGATTTGGCGCGACGCCGTCCCGACGGCAACAGCTCGGAGGGCAATGCTGCTGATGGTGACGAGGTGGGGCGGGTTGGTCTGAGACAATTGGGGTGAAGCCGCTTACGCGAACAACGAAAGCAAGCTAGAGGACAAATCGTTTGAGGTGCCGGCCGGGCTCGGGTCCAGTATGTCGAGCAGCGAGCTTCCGCTCGTATCGGCCGTGTCGGTGAAGAGTGCCGCGACGCTTCCGTTTGCGGGGCCGTTATCGGCCTTTGACTGCTGGTCAACGAGATACTGCTCGGCAACCCGCTTCACCTTTACTGGATCTTGCAAATCCGCCAGATGCAATTTGCTGCCCAGGACAGCCGTCTGCTGGTCGAAGCTCAGTTGTTCAAAATTGGTCACCGGCAAGCCGAGCGCGGTGACCACCACCTTGAGCAAATCCTGATCGGCCTGCACCGCCGTGACCGATTTGAGCGAGCTAGCCTCGCGCGTGAAATAGAGTGCGTCCTTCAGGCCAGGTGCCTGGACTTCCGCCGCAGTTTCGAACGTGTTGGTAGTGTATGCGGTTGCGATCTGGGCTACACCGCTTGCGGTCGAAAAGGGCGGCGGGTTCCAGTTGGACAGAGCATTGGCGAAAAGCTGAAATTTCGCGTTACCCAGTTTTCGCGCCAGCGACGTGCTGGAGGTTGGATCCTGGGTCAAGAGTTGGCGAAGGATCGCCGTATCAGCAATCTTGTCCTGCAGTCCGAAAGCGCCCAGCACCACGCTCAGCGCCTTGTAGTTTTTCAGGAGCGCGTCCGGGGTGGTTATGGAAGGCGCGACTTTCTGGAAATAGGCGAGCTCGGCATTTGCCTGCGCGTTGGTCTTTAGAGAGGCGGCGGCATATCTGCCTTCCTGACTGGCGTAGGTCAGGTATAACGGGATGGGTTGCAGGCCGGTGACACCACTCATGGGACTAAGTCTTTGCGCAATTTTTTTGAGGTTACTCAAATTGCCTCAATCAAGCGTTAAACCTTTGCGGGTAAGTTTGCCTGGTCGAAAACCTTGATCGGGAAAAAACCCATGTCTCTCTTCTCAGTGAACACCAATTTAGGCGCGCTTGCTGCGCTGCAGTCCCTCGGGAGCAATCAGCAGGCCCTGACGCAGGCGCAGAACCAGGTCTCCACTGGTCAGCGTGTCAGCTCTGCCGGCGACAACCCTGCGATCTATTCGATCTCGAACACGATCAACGCGAACATCGCCGGACTGTCGGCCGTGTCGGATTCGCTGAATTTCGGCGCGCAGATCGTCTCGACTGCCACCACGGGTATTGCCAAGGTCAGTGATCAACTAAAGGCCTTGCAGCAGACCGTCACCTCTTCCGCTTCCACCGGTTATGACCTGAACACATTGCAGGACGCTGTCACGGCGGCGATCGGGCAGATCAACGAGTTCGCTCACGATGCGTCGTTCAACGGGGTCAACTTGCTCGACCCGACGGTGGCCGCGGGAAACACCGGCAACCTTAACGTGGTGCAGGGCCTGGATGGTTCGGTTTACAGCATCAAAAATCAAGGGCAGGCAGCTAATCCTACTGCAACCTCCTTGGCTCAGGCGTTGGGGCTTTCCAACCTCAATGTCACCAATCCCGGCTACACAGTCGCTTTCGATAATAATCTGTCCTTGGGGAGTTTCTCTGCGCAGGGTGCCGGATCCGGTTTGACCGCCCCGGCCGACGCATCCTTTCAAATCACGACGGGGACGGGTGGGACGGCAAAGACATTTGCCTTCGAGTTCACCGACAACAACCCCGGGGCGGCCGCCACGCCGACGCTGCAGACTGCACAGAATGCCAACACCACGATTGTCGACGTGCAGATCAACACAGCCACGCAATCGACCAATCAGATTGTGGGCGCGCTGGTTAACGCCGTCCGCGGCGCGGGCTTCAGCGTCCAGCAGAATACGGACGGCTCGCTCAACGTCACGGGTGCGGACAGTCTGGGCCAGTCAATTACCAATGCGCAGTTTGGCAACGCCAATGCGGGTGTGTTCACATCCACGACCGGCATTGGTGTGGGTATCACAGCCTCGGCCGCACCCACCGGTACGCAGTTGGTGAGCACGGTTCAGGCCGCAATCACAGCAGCGAGCAAGATTGCAGCCAATCTGGGTGCTGCGAGCCAGCAAATTACAGGCATCCAGAACTTCACGACATCGCTGAGCTCGGCACTGACAGCGGGCGTTGGTGCTCTGACCGACGCCGACCTCGCGGCCGAGTCGGCAAAACTGACCTCGCTGCAGACAAAGCAGCAGCTTGCAACACAGTCATTGTCGATCGCAAACAAGCAACCGCAATCGCTGCTGACTCTGTTCCAGGGCCTGTAAGCGAAGGAAGGCGCGCCTAACTGCGGTGATGTTAGGCGTGCCTTTCTGGCGTAAATCTTTAGGTGGTGGGTCAGGCTCCCCCATTGAAAGCGTAAAGTTTTGGCCACGGTCTTGTCGTTGGACAATCCGAATGCCTCGTTCTGTGAAGCCGATACGCAAACATTGGGTGCTCTTTGACAACATTCTTGTGGCCGGAACTGTCATCCGGCAAAGTTGCCGAGGGCACAGAACAGTGCCGACGCAGGGGGGGTGCGCCGTACTAGAGCGCTGCACAAAATCTAGCACACACCTAAACGCAAACTTTTGATAACTGGAGACACCTCGATTTACAACGCAATGGCAAAATATCGTAAGACGAGCGAACCTACCGTCTCCGGACGCGACACGGAGTGCGCCGCGTTCAATATGGTGAACCGGGAGCTTGCTCGTTGCGAGGCTGGCGAAACCCGCGTTCGAGCGCTGGGGCGCAACCACGCAATGTGGTCCGTGCTCGTTCGGGATCTTGGGTTGGCAGATAACTCGATGCCCGACCCGCTCAAGGCGCAATTGATCAGCCTAGGTATTTGGGCGATGCGCTACAGCACTCGAGCATTGCTGGAGCCACTGCCGGTTCAGCCCCTCATTGACGTCAACCGCAACATCGCCGATGGTCTCTCATCTCAGGGCGGAAAAGGCAACGCTGGCGTCAACATGACAGCGCCAATCTCCGTATGATCGCGAGCGACATGTCTCTGAACATCCCACGTTGTTAAACTTTGCAGTCCCGAGTTGCTGTTTCGATGGCACCTCGTAGGTTAATGTTCGATCGAAATGTCATTGGTGAGCAGACGAGTCGCGGCGTCAAGCAATGCAGGATCACCAAGCGCCAGCACCCGGCCATCTGAGTTCTGGCGTAAGCTGCTCGCCAGCCCAATCACTCAAATATCCGCCTGCACCCTCGACGATGGGGAGTAGCGCGGCCCAGTCCCACAGCTTCAAATCGCACTCGGCTATGATGTCGATCTGGCCGAGCGAGAGGAGGCCGTATGCGTAGCAGTCGCCGCCCCAACTGACGCGCGCGGTGCAGTTTGCGAGGCGTTGCCACGCCTCTGCATGTGTGCCGAGCAATGCGGGAGACGTGCACGACAGCTCCGCCCTGTCCAGGGTCGCGCATCGGCGCGTGCCCGCGATGCCGCCGAAGGGGCCGGCGAAGCTTGTCGGGCGGCCCGCCTGGCCAATCCAGCGTTCGCCGGTGACCGGCTGGTCGATAATGCCGAGTATGGGTATGTCGTCGCGCAACAATGCCAGCAGGGTGCCGAAACTGGGCCGGCCGGTGATGAAGGCCCGGGTCCCGTCGATAGGATCGAGCACCCAACGATGCGATGCTCCGGGCCGCTCGGCGCCGAACTCTTCACCGCACACGCCATACGCGGGGAAAGCGTCAGCGAGCACGGCGCGCATGGCTAGCTCGGCCTCTCGATCCGCGCGGGTTACAGGGCTGTCGTCCGACTTGCGATCGGCCGTAAGACCGGCCCGGAAATGCGGGCGGATGGCGGCACCAGCGGCTTCGACCGCCGCCAGCGCCGCGCGCAGATGGGGGTCTGCGGTCAGTTCGGTTTCGGCTGCGTCGGGCTGTCAGCCGACGGGGTCGGCGTAGCCTGGGGTGATCCCGATGCGGCCGGGGCGGGGGCCGTGGCGGCCGGTGGGGTGCTTCCATTTGCCGTGGGCAGCGGGGCCGGGTCGTGCGCGAGCGTACGCAGATAGTCGATCACGTCCGCGCGGGTCTGATCGTTGCTAATCCCAGCATAGGCCATTTTCGTCCCAGGCGCGTAGGCGCTTGGCTTGACCAGCCATTTATTGAGTTCGTCATAGGTCCACTTGTCGTGGTGGCTCTTGAGAGCGCTCGAGTAGGTGTAGCCGGCAGCGCTGGCCTGATTGCGGCCAACCACGCCGTATAGCGCAGGTCCTACTTTGTTGGCGCCGCCCTCGTTAAAATTGTGACACGCTATGCAAATCTTTTTCGTCAGCGCTTGGCCGCGGGCCGGGTCTGCAGATACCAGCAGCGGAGTGAGCGGTGGCAAGTTGGCGGCTGCGGCTACTGTGGGTGACGCCGCCGCTTGGTTTGTAGCCTGGGCCGCCTTCTCTGCAGCGGCCGCTTCGGCCGGCGTTGGCAACGGTTCGGGGTTGGCGCTCAGCGTGTGCAGATAGTCGATCACATCGGCGCGGATCTGGTCGTTGCTGATGCCTGCGTAGGCCATCTTAGGTACCGGGCGCATAGGCACTGGGTTTGAGCAGCCACTTGTTCAGCTCCTCATAGGTCCACTTGCCGGTGTGGCCTTTCAGCGCCGCGGAATAGGTATAGCCGGGCGCACTGGCCTGGGCTCGCCCAACGACACCGTAGAGCAACGGCCCAACCTTGTTTGCGCCGCCAGCGTTGAAGTTGTGGCAAGCGATACAGACCTTTTTCGTCAGAGCCTGGCCATCGCTGACTGTCGCCTTCACCAGCAAAGGGGCGATAGGCGGTATCGCGGGGGTGGCGGCAGACGCGGCGGCGGTCGGTGCGTCGGTGCCTTTGATGTCAAGCGCGCTGTGCTCCAGGCGAGCGGGGTGGACCAGGTTGTCCGACAGGATGCCCAGCCCAACGAAGGCGATACCTGCGGTCAAGACCGCGCCGAAAATCTTGTTGTATTCCATGCTGTCCATGCGCCGGCCACCCTGCTTGCGGGCCGCATCGCGCGTTTGCGCGCCGCCCAGCCCCTACCTATGTTGCGCGGCACCCTAGTGAAGGGGGCGAGAGCGAACAACCCGGGGTCAGTGGTCAGGTGTCAGCCATCGATGCGTCGAGCGAGGCGCAGGGAGCGATCGCTTTTCAGGGGATGCCAGGGGCATATTCGGACCTCGCGTGCCGAACGGCCTACCCCCGGATGGCAAGCCTGCCCTGCGATACGTTCGAGCAGGCGATTGAGGCCGTGCATGAAGGGCGGGCAAGGCTGGCCATGCTGCCATGCGAGAACTCATTGGCGGGTCGGGTGCCGGACATCCATGCGCTTCTGCCCGGTAGCGGCCTGGCCATCGTGGGCGAGCATTTTCAACGCATCGAGCACTGCCTTCTAGCCCCGCGCGGGGCGACGCTGGCGGGGATTGAGCGCCTCCACTCCCATGCCGTGGCCCTTGGCCAGGTGCGGTCACTGGTGCGCGAGCTTGGGGTGAAGACCGTGGTCGAGGCCGATACGGCCGGCAGCGCACAGCTTGTGGCGGGGTGGGGGCGCATGGAGGATGCGGCGATCGCTTCGTCATTGGCCGCCGACATCTACGGTCTGGATGTATTGCGGTCCAACGTGGAGGACGCGCAGCACAATACAACCAGGTTTTACGTAGCGGCGAGGCAGCCGGTCCCGCACCGGGCCGAGACTCCTGGCCTCATGACAACGTTCGTGTTCCGGGTTCGTAACGTGCCCGCGGCGCTGTTCAAGGCGTTGGGGGGGTTCGCGACCAATGGCGTGAACATGACCAAGCTGGAGAGCTACATGGTGGATGGCCAGTTCACCGCGACGCAGTTCCTGTGCGACGTGGAAGGCCATCCCGAGCAAGCCTCGCTGCGTCTGGCCCTGGAAGAGCTGTGCTTTTTTTCGCGCGAGATACGGGTGCTGGGCGTCTATGCCAGGGCGGAGATGCGTGGCTGGCAGGACAGCGTCACGGCCGCAAGCCAGTTGTGATAGTAGGGGCCATGCCTGGTTGGTGGGCGCGATGGATGGTGGGGATTGCGGGCGCGGCCAATGCTGCCGGACCGGTCATCAAGCTGCCGCTGTTTGCGCGCGGGGATTGCCGAGGTCTGGATTGTCGGTCTGAACGAACTCAGTGCGGCTGGACGTTGTGTTCGGCTAATCTCGTAGTGATCCCGCCAGCCAGCCCTCAATCAGACGGCGCGCGATCGACATCGGAGGGGGCAGAACGAACCCCTCCTGGGCGCGAACCTGGTCAGGGGTGAACCAGCCGGCGGTGACCAGTTCGTCCTGATCGATTGTCAGTTCGTCGCTCTCCGCTTCCGCCGAGAAGCCAAGCATAATGCTGGCCGGGAAGGGCCAGGGCTGGCTGGAATGATAGCGCACCTGGCCGACACGCACACCCGCCTCCTCGTGAACCTCGCGCGCAACTGCTTCCTCGAGCGACTCGCCCGGTTCGACGAAGCCGGCCAGCGTCGTCATGACCGCGTAATCACGGAAGCGAGCCGGCTGGCCGAGCAGCGCGCGGCCGTTATGGGTGACGAGCATGATGACGGCCGGGTCGGTGCGTGGAAAATGCTGCGCGCCGCAGCCGGTACAGGCGAGCACGTGGCCGGCCGAGCGTGCGACACACGCAGCACCGCAAATCGGGCAGAAGCGATGGCGAACACGCCAGTGCATGAGCGCGCGGGCATAGGCCAGAATTGCCGCATCTCGGGGCGGGAGTGCTGCGCCAACCCGCCGTAAGTCGGCAAAGCCATCCGGGCGGTTTGCGGGCAGCGGGTCATCGAGGCTGCTTAGATCGATGGCAACGTAGACTCGGCCATCCTGCTGCCCCAGCACGGCCCAGGGCAGACGGTCCAACTGTCCACGAGCGCTGGTGGCATCCAGCCACGCCATCGCCGGCGCACTGGTCGCAATCAGGTTTTTAGAACGCCAAACCGGCAGAAACGCAGTGTCGGGATGCGAGAGCACGTCCGCCACCCAGGCCGTGTCTTTCCGCCGTGCATCCATCCGGTCCAGCGGGTGTCCGGCGAGCCAATTGGGAGGGATCGGGTGGATCACGGTCATGCGTCGGTCCTGCCAGTCTGACCGGCGCCGCACAAGTCGATGCACCCGGAAACACCGTTTCCGGGTGCATCATCCAGAATGTTGAAGCTTAACCTCGAATGCAATAACGCTAAAATATTCAGCTCATAAAATCTCGTCGTATTATCTTAGATCGACGGCTTGTAAGGAGATGTGGTGGATGTCCCGGTCGTGCCGGCTCGTTCGGTGGACTTAGCGGCGCCGGCCAGGGCCGTGCCAGCATCCTTGGTGATTTCCACGTCCTCACGGCGCACGGTGTCTCGAACGGTTTCGGTGCGCTCGGTGGCGTCCTTGCGAATGACCACTTCTTCGCGAACGCGCGCCTGCTTGCTGATAACAGCTTCCTCACCGGTTTCGGTAACTTCGATCACCTTGTCGGTAAAATCGGCATCGGCGACAGGGCGGCCGTCGGTCACCGGACGGCGCTCAACAACGACGCGCTCCTCGTGCAGGCTGACCTGTTCCTCCACCGGTGTCTCGACAACGTAGCGGCGGACGCGCGTGGTGCCGCGGTTTACGGCACGTTTGCCGACGACGAGCTGTTCTTCGGAAAGCTGTAACATGCCAGGCTCAGCAGAAGGGAGCCTGGCGCCCGTAACGCCGGCCGTGGATGTATTGCGTGCGGCGGTCTGCGCCAGGCCGTAGCTGGCAGCGCGCTCGTCGATATCGATAGGATTGTGGCGCTCAAGGATGTCGAGGGCCTGGGTCAGGTCCTCGCTGCTGCCGCGCACGGTAACGACCGTCGAGCCGCCCTGCAGGCTGCGGTCATAGACCGTGGTATCGTGCTCGTATTCCGGCTCACCGCCGAACAGGCTGGACCAGAAGCCTTGCTCGCGCGGCTTGTCGACGGTTGTCGTGCCGCTCGACTCCGTCAAACCGGTGCTGCCGCCCGCATGTTGAGAGATGGCGCTGGATGGCACGCCGCCGCTTTCCAGATCGCGAACCGCGGCAGCGGCATGTTCAGCCGTGTCATAAACGGCGACAATGGTTTCCTCGTTCATCGATGCAGTTCCTCAGTTGGTGTTTGTGGATGGGAATGGCCCGAGACACCGGGGCCGATGCGCGCGATCTCGGCGTCTTGCGTGCGCAAGACGACCGTCTCGTAATGGCGGTCCGTTGTACGCACGCGGCGCACGCGGACCTCCTCTTTCAAAATCAGGCGACGTTCGGTCACGATGACTTCCTCGACGATCGGGATGATCGTCGTGTCGCCCTCCTGCCGGACCTCCGGCATGGATTTTACCGTCCGACCGACCGAAACGCGTTCGATTTCGACGCTTTCTTGCGCAAGCAGTTCGTCAATGACCTGTTCCCGCGAATGCGTCTTGACCTCTACACGCACCGTCCCGCGAACAACGTCCCGGCGGGTAACGGACAGCTCCTCGGTCAGGAGAGGGACTACGATATCCGTTCCGGCCAGATACGCCGTGTCTTGAGCTATGTCGCGCTTGGCCATGCGCGACAGGACGCGCGAGCAAGGCACAGGTCGCACAAAACTCGTTCGGCTGGCGGAGATGTGAAGGCGCCGCGTCTCAGCAGGCCTGCAGCACGCGGCTGGCGATCAGCGCCAAGTTCAGGCGCGTGGCGCGTGGCGCGTGGACAACGCGGCAACGGCCAGCTTCCCGCGGCACATGGTCCTGAGTGGTCAGGCTGAGGTGGGGATTGTAAAACGCGTCGCCATTCCGAATGGCATCGCCCCAGGTCTCCACCATGCGCGACGTGTCCTCGGGGTGGAAAACCTGCTTGGTCTGACTTCGCGTTGCGGACTCGTAATGATACAGCAGCGTGGCGCCATCGTAGAGGACGCGATATCCGGCTCGGACGATGCGCAAGCAGAGATCGGTGTCGTTGAAGCCGATGGCAAAATCCGTCGAAAACCCATGGAGTTCGTCGAACACTTCGCGCCGCATCATCATGCACGCGGCGGTGACGGCAGAATAGTCGCGAACCGAGCTGAGCGCGCAATTATAGCCCAGATTGCGGCGTTCCGCGCTGTCGAGAAACACGGGCTGGAATTTCAGCGCGTGTTCGGCCGAGTCGTTAAATCCCAGCACGACGCCGGCGTGCTGCACAGTGCGATCGGCATACATCAGCAGCGCGCCCACTGCGCCCACGTCGCGCCGCCAGGCCAGCCGCTTCAAGCGATCGAGCCAGCCCGTCTGCGTAGCCTCCACGTCATTGTTGAGGAACAGCACGAACGCGCTGTCACCACCATGCGCGGTCACCGCCAAGTTGTTCATCGCCGAGAAGTTGAATGGGCCACTATAAGGCATGACGGTATGGCGACATGCAATCTCATCAAGGTAGGCGCGCGATTCCGGCTCTTCGGAAGTCATGGTCGATCACGACGAGGCGATATTCGTCCGCTGCGGCGGTCCGTTCGATCGAGTCGATCGCGGTGCGGAGCAGGTCCGACTTGTTCTTGGTCGGTATCACAATCAGCACCCGGCCGGACGGCAGCGGCCAGTCGATGCGGAACTGGTTGAACCAAACCCCGGGCGAGACGACTGCACCCGTGTGAAGCCGGTCGAGGTGACGCTGGATCGCACCGGTCGTCGCGGCCATCACCTGGTCCTGCTTGGCATGGCCCGTGCTGCCGCCATGAGTGCGCCAGCGGTAGAGCACGGCCGGCACATGGGCCACCACGGTGGATGCTTCGATCATGCGGAGCACGAAATCGACATCGGCGGAGATCGCCATACCCTCTTCCCACCCACCGATGCGGCGCGCCATCTGCGTGCGAGCGCAAACGACGTGCACGAAATAGGGGTGGCTCAAATAATAGTCGTGGCTGAAAGCGGGGCGCAGCCGCAGCTCGGTGATCGCATCGATGTTTTCCGCCGTTTGCGCCTCGTCGCTGTAGAGCAGGTCGGCATTGGTCAGGCGTGCGGCGCGCAACAGCTGCCAGGACGCGTCAGGCTCCAGCCGATCATCGTGATCCATGAAGGCCACGTAGTCGTGCCGGGCGGCCCGCAATGCGAAATTGACCGCCCGCGCAATCCCCACGTTGTGCGAAGAACTCAACACTTTGATCCGCGCGTCGCGCGCGGCGTAGCCGGCCAGGATCTCGGCCACATGGGGCGCTCGCGAGCCGTCATCGACGCAGATCAGCTCCCAGGCGTCGCAGTATTGCGCCCGCACGCTCTCGAGTGCCTCGATCAGCCAGGCGCGCGGTGTGTCGTGCACCGGCATGACGAAGCTTATACCCTGGGTTCCCGCCCGGTGATTGAGCGCCCGCTTGAGGCGGGGCAGCACGCCGGGCCGGAAATCCTGACGGCGCCGCACCAGGCGCCTGATATTCGCGTTCGTGGTGATGCGCCGCGGCGAGCCGGGCAGCGTCAGCGTGGTGCCGGCGACGCGCGCGACCACCTCCTGCTCCATCAGCCGGTCGAAATGGGCGGCCAGGTCGATCTTGAAGGCGCACAGCCCGGCATTGTGGCCCGCGTCCAACAGGTCACCGCGGAACTGCGATGCGGGGCCGGACGCCAGTACGACCCCGTCCTGGCCCACGATCTCGACCATGACCGGCTTTGTCGGCTGGGCACAATCCAGCGCCCAGCCATGCGCCGCCATGCCGTGCAGCGTATCGAAGCTGCCGATCAGCCCGGGGGCCGGGTCTAGGTGGACCGGGCTGCCGGCCAATTCCGTCCGTAAGCCCGCCAGGCGCACGGCGATGCGTCGCCGGGCCGATGGATCGGCGTGCTCCGGCAGATGAGCGGAAAAGCCGCAATTGATGGCGCCCAGGCCCAAGCTGGCTAGGTCCGGCCTCGGTTCGTCGGCGCGTAAGTTCGCCACCGGCTCGGCATTGACCACGACGTCGACCCGGACCGGGCGCTCGGGCCGTCGCAGGTTGATCGCCCATCCCTCCACGTAGTGCGGACTGGCCCTGTCCAGGCAGCCCAGAAAACCGATGCTGTCCGGGGTGAGCGTGATGAGCGGTGCGGGCAGCAGGCGTCCGGCGACCCTCGGTTGCACGATCCTGCTCTCTTGCGGCCGAAGGAGCGTATGGATCGGCAGGCGGAAGCGCCAGCTCGCGTCGGGTCCGGACGGCGCCGCTTCCTCTCGCGTTGCGACCGACTGGGCGACCAGCATGCCGTCGGCCAGGAACTCCAGGCCGAGCTCCGCCTGCATGAAGGCCGCGGCGGTGAAGCTGCCGGTGAGGAACACGCCGTCCGATCCGGTTCCGGCCACGTCCAGCCGGTAGATGTGGCCCAGCTTCCTGGGCATGCCGAGCAGGCTCTCGCCGCCCGGCAGGGCCAGCAGATCGACCTCGTCATGGACGAAATCGGGCGGCAGGCGATAGTCGAACCGCACCTGGCCGCGCCCTGCTTCGCAGAGCATTCGAGTGCTATGGACCGTGCCGTCCAGCACGATGGCCACGCGTGTGCCGGCGCGGCCGCGTAGCCTACCCTGCATGACGCCGTCCTGCCCGATCGTGAGCTGAATCAGGCGCGGAAGTGCCATGCGGGTCATCGCGCCTAGGCTTAACGCCCCAGCCCGGGCCGCGCAAAGGGCCATCAGACTTGTATCGGAGATGATTCTATCGCGCCCAGGTTGCACTAGACCCGGCGCTCCACTGCGGTGCATAGACGATGTGCAATCAAGCGGCCGATGTCAGCATGCGCATAATTTTGACGGGGGGGTGCGGCTTCATCGGCTCGGCGGTTGTTCGCCACGTGCTGCGGACCACCGGCCACCAGATCATCAATGTGGACAAAATGACCTACGCCGCGTCCACCGATGCGTTGGAGGAGGGGCTTGGTCATGCGCGGCACCGGCTCATACAGGCCGATATCGCGGACGGAGCGGCCATGCGGCGCGCTTTCGAGGAAGCGCAGCCCGACGCTGTGATGCATTTGGCGGCCGAGAGCCACGTCGATCGCTCGATCGACGGACCGGCCGAGTTCGTGCGCACCAATGTGGTGGGCACGTTCACGCTTCTCGAGGCAGTCCGCGCCTATTGGTCGGGACTGGATGCGGGCCGACGGGCGCGCTTTCGCTTCCACCACGTCTCTACCGACGAGGTATTCGGTGCCCTGCGCCCGGGTGATCCGCCGTTCACGGAGGCCACCGCCTACGATCCACGCAGCCCATACTCTGCGACCAAGGCGGCCTCGGATCATCTGGCACGGGCGTGGATGCACACATACGGGCTGCCCGTCGTGGTCAGCAACACGACTAACAATTACGGGCCGTGGCAATTCCCCGAAAAATTGATACCGCTGATGATTGCCAATGCGCTGCTCGGCAAGCCTCTGCCGGTTTACGGCGATGGATCGAACGAGCGGGACTGGCTGTATGTGGCGGATCACGCGGAGGCGCTGCTCGCTGTGCTGGAGCGGGGCGAGCCGGGCCAAACCTATGCGATCGGCGCCGGCCAGCCGAGGCGCAATATCGACGTCGTGCGCGGTGTATGCGCGGCACTGGACAGATTGCTGCCCGACCCGGCCGGTGCGCGGTCACGCCTGATCACCTTCGTGACCGACCGGCCCGGGCACGATTTCCGCTATGAAATCGACGCATCGCACGCCCGCGCAGCGCTGGGGTGGGCGCCGGCCCATGATTTTCAGCAGGGACTGGACAAGACGGTAGGCTGGTACCTGGAAAACCAGACGTGGTGGCAGGGCATACGGGCCGGCCGATACGCCGGGCACAGGCTCGGCACGGCAGCCTGAGAGGTTTGGCATGAACATGAAAGGCATTGTGCTGGCAGGCGGGTCCGGCACACGGCTGCACCCGGTGACGCTGGGCACGAGCAAGCAGCTTTTGCCCGTCTACGACAAACCGATGGTGTACTATCCGCTGACCGTGCTGATGTTGGCGGGTATTCGCGACATCCTGCTGATCTCGACGCCGGAGGACCTGCCGCAATTCCGCCGCCTGTTGGGCGACGGCGCGACCTTGGGATTGCGCATCGCCTATGCCGAGCAGCCTCGGCCCGAGGGGATCGCGCAGGCGTTTCTGATTGCCGACACATGGCTCGCAGGGGCGCCCTGCGCGCTGGTACTCGGCGACAACCTGATCTTCGGGGAGCATCTGTCGGCCAGTTTCCGGGCCGCAGCGCTGCGGCCTGAGGGGGCGACGGTCTTTGCCTACCAGGTGCGTGATCCGGAGCGTTACGGCGTGGTCCGGTTCGACGAACGCGGTCAGGCGGTCGATATCGTCGAAAAACCTGTTGTGCCGCCCTCGTCGTGGGCGGTTACCGGCCTGTATTTTTACGACGCGCGGGTCACGGAGTTCGCGCGCGCCGTGCGGCCTTCGGGCCGTGGCGAGTTGGAGATCACCGATCTGAACCGCATGTATCTCGATGAAGGTGGCCTGCATGTCGAGCGGTTAGGGCGGGGCTGCGCCTGGCTGGATGCCGGCACCCCGGACAGCCTGCTGCAGGCAGCCAGCTTCGTGCAAACCATCCAGTCGCGTCAGGGCATGCTGGTGGGTTGTCCTGAGGAAGTCGCTTACCGAATGGGTTTCATCGATGCCGCGGCGCTGCACGCCCATGCCCGGCGGCTAGGCAAGACGGAGTTGGGGCGCGCCTTGAAGGACGTGGCCGACGGGGTGCACGCGTGACGGACGGCGCTTGCAGACCATGAAGGTTGAGAAGCTTGCGATCGCTGAGGTGCTGCTGATCACGCCGGTCCGGCATGGGGACGAGCGCGGCTGGTTCATGGAGACCTATTCCGCCCCGCGCCTGGCTGCGGCGGGCATTTCGGACGGTTTCGTTCAGGATAATCAGAGTTTCTCGCGTGAGCGAGGGACCGTGCGGGGCTTGCATTGCCAGCTTGCGCCGTTCGTTCAGGGGAAACTCGTCCGCGTGCTGCGGGGCGCCATCTTTGATGTCGTGGTCGATGCGCGTGCCGGCTCACCGAACTATGGGCGGCATGTGGCAGCGCTTCTGTCGGCGCAAAACGCCGCTCAGATTTGGGTACCCCCCGGCTTCCTGCACGGTTTCTGCACGACGGAGCCGGATACCGAAATCGCCTATAAGGTAAGTGCCCCCTACGACCGGGACAGCGAGCGCGGCGTGCTGTGGATGGACCCCGCGCTGGGTATCGATTGGCCCGTGCAGCCCTCGGCCGCCACCCTGTCCGACCGCGACCGCGCACTGCCCGGTTGGGACCCGGCGCGGCCTTGGTTTCAGTTTTGATGCCAACGATTGTGGTAACGGGTGGTCGCGGCCAGGTAGCGACCGCGCTGAGCAAAGCTCGGCCGGATAGCGTCGTCATCGTCGGCCGCCCGGCGTTCGATTTCGAACGGCCTGAGACGGTGGGCGCTGCCTTGCGCGCACATTCGCCGGCCTTGGTCGTCAACGCGGCCGCCTGGACGGGGGTCGATGCGGCGGAAGCCGAGCCGGAGGCAGCGCGGCGCGCCAACGAACTCGGCCCCTCGGCGCTGGCCACGTACTGCCGTGCGGAGGGCATCCGGCTGATCCACATTTCGACGGACTATGTCTTCGACGGTCTAAAGGGGGCGCCGTATGTAGAGACCGACGCCACGAACCCGACCGGCGTATACGGCGCGACCAAGCTGGCGGGCGAACAGGCCGTGCGGGCTGCGGACCCGTCCGCGATCCTGTTGCGTACTTCTTGGGTGTATGCCCGGAGCGGCCGCAATTTCGTGTTGGCCATGCTGGCTGCGGCGCGGCGTGCGTCGGTGCTGCGGGTGGTGGCCGACCAGATCGGTTGCCCGACCAATGCGGACGACTTGGCACGAGCCATCCTGGCAATGGCGGATGCGGTGCTGGCCACGCCCGAGACGCAAGGCGGGCTGTACCATGCGGCCGGATCGGGGGAGACGAGCTGGCACGGTCTTGCCACGGCCGTCTTCGAACAGGCGGCACGCCATGGCTTTCCGCGCGCCCAGGCGCAGCCGATTGCAACGGCGGATTGGCCAACGCCCGCGCGCCGGCCGCCTGATTCGCGGCTGGACTGCGGCTTGCTGCACCAGGATTTCGGTATCCGGCTGCCGCCGTGGGAAGAGAGTTTGCGGTCCGCGGTGGCGGCAATCTGTGACGCCGATGACGATACGCCGGGGCCGGGGCGATACCGCGGATGACGGGCCCCCCGGTCGCAATCCTGCTTTCCACGCGTAATGGCGCACCGTTTCTGGCCGAGCAACTCGACAGCCTGCTCACTCAGTCACATGCCGAGTGGCAGATCTTTTGGCGCGATGACAACTCGGCCGACGACACGCCCGCGTTGATGCGGAATTTCATGCGCGGTGCCGGGGCTGGGCGGGTGATCGACCTGAACGACAATGCGGGGCATGTCGGGATCACCGCCAGCTTCCTCAGCCTGCTGCGACGGGCGCCGCGTGGTCGCATGGTAGCCTTTGCCGATCAGGACGACGTGTGGTTGCCGGAGAAACTGGCCCGCGGTGTGGCGGCATTGACGGGAATGCCCCGTGGACGGCCAAACCTGTATTGCGCCCGGCAAAACCTCGTGCGGGCCGACCTCAGTCTGATCCGGGCCAGTGCGTCGGTAAAAGGAACGCTCACTTTTCCGCATTCGATGACGCAGAACGTGGCGACCGGCTGCACGGTGATGCTCAATCCTGAAGCCGCTTCGCTGCTCGCAGAGGCGCACGAACCGGACCGTACGCTGCACGATTGGTGGTCCTATCTGCTGGTCACGGCTGCCGGTGGCGCCGTCTTGGCCGATGACACACCGACGGTGCTGTATCGCCAGCACGCATCCAACGCGGTGGGAGTACCACTTTCGCCCGGCAAGCGGGCCTGGGCGGCGCTGCGCCGGGGTCCGTATGCCTTCATGCAGATCTTTCGGGCGCATATGGAAGCCCTGTGCGCGCAACCCGAACTGTTGACGCCCGAGGCACGCGACGCGCTGCGGCTGATTTCTGACGGGTTGCATGACGGTTGGAGCCGCAGGCTGCGCGCGCTGGCCCATCCCGGACTGCGGCGGCAAAACTGGGCCGAGACACAGCTGTTCCGGCTATGGTTCATGCTAGGTTGACCGTCAATCCGGCGAGGACCTGTTGCATGTGGTCGGGCGGCTCGGCGGTCGCAGTCAACCGGTAGGGGACGTTCAGCTCGATCGCGCGTGCATGCAGCTGCAATGGCCCTTGCCCGCCCCCGTACACAGCATCGCCGGCAATCGGGCAGCCCAGCAGCTTGCAATGAACGCGTATCTGGTGGGTGCGACCAGTTCTGGGACGCAATTCCAGCCAGCTGAGCTGGCCGGAATGGCCGAGTGCGGTCCAATCGGTGACGGCGATGTCGCCAGCCGCGTCCGCCATCATGCGCCAACCCTGTTTTGTGCTCTGTTTGGACAATTTAGCCTCAATGCGTCCATTCCTGCCGTTCGGGCTGCCTTGCACCAGCGCCCAGTAGGTTTTGCGAACACGGCCGGCGGAAAACTCGGCCTGCGCGGCTAGCAGCGCCGCACGTCGCAGGGCGATGACAAGGCAGCCGGAGGTGTCCGCATCCAACCGATGGGCGAGCCAAGGGCCGTTCCGCCTGCGGCTGAGCGCGGGGAAAAAATCTTCGACCGATCGGGGGCTGCGCGGGCCGGGGTGGGAGGGCAGCCCGGCTGGCTTGTCGATGATGACGAAATCGCGGTTGGCGAACAGGATCGGTGGCACGGATGCGTTATACTCCGGAGCGGAGTCTTGACGGCTAGGCTGCATGTGCGATGCAGCCACGAGCGCGTTTTGGTGGAGCGAACGATGAGACGTATGCAGGTTCTGCTGCTGTTGGGCACGGTGGGGGGCGCCAGCAATGCCTGGGCGGACACCACCTATGTCGTGGACAAGGTGACAATAACGGGCAGCAAGTCGGTGCCGACCGAGAAGCTTCTGGCGGTCATTCATGAGCAGAAAGGCAGCCGGGTAACTCAGGCCGACATCGTCGCCGACCAGGATGCAATTTCCAAAGTGCTGGGCCAATCCAATGTGGTGGGCGGCATCCAGACATCCATGGCGACCAAGTCCAACAAACACATCGAGGTGACATTCGCGGTGCATGACGAGGGTGTGCAGGCGCCGACGGTGACGAAAATAGCAGCCAAACTGCACGCCCAGATTTTCGACGGCAACAAATCTATCCCGAGCGACAAGCTGGCCGCGGCCACCGGCCTCAATCCCGGTGACGAGCTGACCAACGACAAGGTGCTCGCGGCCGAGAACGCGATCGCGGCCGCCTACAAGGCGGCGAAATTGCCGGTCAATATGGGCATCTCCGGCGGCCCGCAGAAAACCGCCGGCGCACAATACGATCTGGTTTGGCACATCAAGGAGACCAAGCTCGCCAAGAAGGATGACCGCAGCAAGGACGCGCAGGACGAGATCCAGTAGGCGGTCACACGATCCATATCGCGGTGACGCTGCCTTGGCGTAGTGTTCAGCCAAGTCCGATGCTGCGAGATTTTTGGAGCGAGTGAATGGCTACTGTCGCCCAAAGGCGCTTGCCCGCGGCGCGCGCGCCGGCCCGTCGTCTGGCATCGCCGGCCATCCGCGAACTGGTCAGCCGTCGCGTCGCCGAGCTGTCCGGGCTGGCTCTGGCGGCTGGCGGTATTGCGCTCGTAGTTTCGCTGGCAACTGTACAATCCGCGCGACCCATCGCTGAACACGGCAACGTCGCAGCATGCGACCAACCTGGCCGGACCCGCCGGATCGGTGGTTGCCGATTTCCTGCTGCAAGGGTTCGGGTTGGCCGGGGCGCTGCCGGCGCTGGCCATGATGGGTTGGGCCTGGCGGATCGCGAGCCGGCGGGGTCTACGCCGCCCTGGGCTGCGCGTGCTGGCGACCGCATGTGCGGTGCTGGCCGTGTCATGCGTCCTGTCGATGGCGCATGGCTCGCTGGCATGGCCGACCGGTGCCGGACTGGGCGGCGCGGGTGGTCATCTGCTCTCTGGCATGGCGGCCGATTACGCGTCCGGCGCGCTGGGGCCATTCGGCTGGGGACTGATGTTCTTGGGCGTTCTGGTGTTCGCAATCCTGGCTTCTGCCTACAGCCTGGCACTTTCGCCCGGCGAATGGCGGGCGGCCGGGCGTGGGGCAGCCATGGCCGCCCGCGCGGGGGCCTCCGGCGGCCAGGCCGCGGCCGGCCTATTTGTCCGGCCCGGTCCAGCCCGACGTGACGAGGACGAGGAGGCCGATGACCGCCCGGCCTGGGTTCCACCCATGGCGGTCGTTACGAGTCCGTCGTCCGCGCCCAGCGCTGGAACGCCGGTGATGCGTCGCACGGTGCTGGCGCCGGATCCGGCCGTGCCACCCCCGCGCACAGCCATGCGCGCGCGGGTGGCGGCCGCCGAGCCGCGCCGCGCCCCGCCGGCGCGCCAGGAGAGCCTGCCGCTGCACGAGGCAGGTTGGCGGTTCCCGCCCACGTCGTTGCTGGCGGCAGCCCCCTCGCGTGCCACGGCCGGGCCCGACGAGGAGGCGCTGCAGAATAATGCGCGGCTGCTGGAATCGGTGCTGTCCGATTACGGCGTGCAGGGTGCCATACGCGACATTCGCCCAGGCCCGGTCGTTACGCTTTACGAGCTCGAACCGGCGCCGGGCATACGCAGCGCGCGGGTGATCGGGCTGGCCGACGACGTGGCGCGCAGCCTGTCGGTGACGGCCGTGCGGATCGCGACCGTGCCAGGGCGCAACGTGATCGGCATCGAAGTACCCAACGCCCGCCGCGAGACCGTCTTCCTGTCGGAGTTGTTCGAGGGGGAAGCCTGGACGCGGCATCAGGGGCGGCTGCCTCTGGCCCTGGGCAAGGACATTTCGGGCGCGCCGGTGGTCAGCGACCTGGCCCGCATGCCGCATTTGCTGATCGCCGGCACCACCGGGTCGGGCAAGTCGGTCGGCATCAATGCGATGATATTGTCGCTGCTGTTCAAGCTGTCCCCAGCGCAGTGCCGGCTGATCCTGATCGACCCGAAGATGCTTGAATTGTCTGTCTATGAGGGCATTCCGCATCTGATGGCGCCGGTGGTGACCGAGCCCGCCAAGGCGGTGCAGGCGCTGAAATGGACCGTGCGCGAGATGGAGCGGCGGTATCGCGCCATGAGCCAGCTCGGCGTGCGCAACGTGGGGGGCTATAACGAGCGCGTGGAAGAGGCGCGGACGCGCGGCGAGGTCATCAGCCGGCGCGTGCAGACCGGGTTCGACTCGGAAACCGGCAAGCCGACTTTCGAGGAGCAGCCACTGACATTGGAAGCGCTGCCGTTCATTGTCGTGGTGATCGACGAGATGGCCGATCTGATGATGGTGGCCGGCAAGGATATCGAGGCAGCGGTGCAGCGCTTGGCACAGATGGCGCGCGCGGCCGGCATCCATGTGATCATGGCGACGCAGCGTCCTTCCGTGGATGTCATCACCGGCACGATCAAGGCGAATTTCCCAACTCGAATTAGTTTCCAGGTGATCAGCAAGTTCGATAGCCGTACCATCCTGGGGGAGCAGGGCGCCGAGCAGTTGCTGGGCCATGGCGACATGCTGAACATGGTGGGCGGCGGCCGCATTACGCGCGTGCACGGGCCGCTCGTGACCGACCGCGAGGTGGAGGACACGGTGGCGTTCCTGCGCCAGCAGGGCGCGCCGGACTATCTGGACGAGGTGACGGAGACCA
This sequence comes from uncultured Alphaproteobacteria bacterium, assembly GCA_963850605.1. Classification (GTDB taxonomy): domain Bacteria; phylum Pseudomonadota; class Alphaproteobacteria; order Acetobacterales; family Acetobacteraceae; genus BOG-908. Next base: position 248,534 of record CAWKLX010000005.1, read on the forward strand.
CTGAGGACGAGAGTGGCGGATCGGCCGTGTTCTCGGGCGGAGGTTCTGGTGATGGCGAGATGGGGTTGTTCGACCAGGCCGTGGCGGTGGTCGCGCGTGAGGGCAAGGCGAGCACGAGCTTTATCCAGCGTCATCTGAATATCGGGTACAACCGTGCGGCAAAGCTCATCGAACAGATGGAGAAGGAGGGGATCGTCAGCGCCGCCAACCACGTCGGCAAGCGCGAAGTGCTGTGCCGGCGGACGAACGAGGACTGACGATAGGGCTGCTTGAAACCAAACGGCCCTGCGCGGGTTGTGAGCCATCCGAGAGGATACGGTGGTGACAGACGACGCGCTCAACCTGCTCGACCCGGAGGCGGCCGCTCGCGCCGCGCATCTCCATTACGTCCACGACACGAAGCCGGGCATTTCCCGTAAACCAGCCGCTGAGGGAAGTGGCTGGGACTATTTCACGCCCGACGGTCGGCTGATTACCGACGAAAAAACCATCCAGCGGATCAGAAAGCTGGCTATCCCACCAGCCTACACTGACGTCTGGATTTGCAAGGACCCCAACGGTCATCTCCAGGCTGTCGGGCGCGACGCACGCGGGCGCAAACAGTATCGTTATCACCCGCGCTGGCGCGAAATCCGCGATGAGGCGAAATACGGCAAGATGCTGGTGTTTGGGCGAAAACTTCCCGACATTCGCGCGCGCGTCGAGCACGACCTCGCGAAACCCGGACTGCCGCGCCAAAAAGTGCTCGCCGCACTGGTGCGGCTGCTCGAGCGCACATTGGCTCGAATTGGTAACGAGGAATATGCCAAGACGAATAACAGTTTTGGCCTGACGACACTTCGCGAGCGCCATGCCAAGGTGCACGGGAACGTCGTGGTCCTGGATTTCCGAGCCAAGCACGGCATCCAGCGCCACATCGAGCTGCGGGACAAAAAGCTGGCCAACATCATCAAGCGGCTTCAGGACATGCCCGGCCAGGAATTGTTCCACTACGTCGACGAGGACGGGCAGACACACACAGTCGGGTCGGACGACGTGAACGCCTATCTACACGAGATCACGGGAGAGGAGATTACGGCGAAGGATTTCCGCACCTGGGCCGCGACCAATCTGGCGGCACTGGCGCTGCGCGAGTTCGAGGTTTTCGACACTGAGGCGAAAGCGAAGAAGAACGTGCTGCGCGCGGTCGAGGCGGTGTCCAGCATGCTGGGCAACACGCCGAGCATCTGCCGCAAATGCTATATCCATCCCGCCATCTTCGAAGGCTATCTCGACGGTAGCCTGTTGGAAGGACTGAAGGCGCGGGCCGACGAGGTTCTCGACCACAAGGCGGGTGGTCTGACGGCGGAGGAAATCGCGGTGACCGCGTTTCTGGACAAGCGCCTGGGTGAGTTGCACGCCTGACGCCTGGCGTTCACCGGAATGGTCCAGATGTGGTCAGCATATCCGGCGAGATGTCGGCTATGCTGCGGCAGCCGGCCAGGCCCATGGTTAGATCCAGTTCGGCCAGCAGATTGCGCAGGACCGCCGACACCCCGGCCTCGCCGCCGATAGCCAGGCCGTAGATGTAGGGGCGCCCTACCAGCACCGCGCGTGCACCCAGGGCCAGTGCCTTGAAAATATCGGCGCCGCCGCGGATGCCGCTATCGAACAAGACGGGGATGCGCCCCCCGATCTCCGCCGCCACCGCCGGGAGGGCGTCGAGGGCCGCCGTCGCACCATCGATCTGGCGGCCCCCATGGTTGGACACGATGACCCCGTTCATGCCGTGCTCGAGCGCCAGGCGGGCATCGTCCGGGTGGTTGATGCCTTTCAGCAAAATGGGCATGCGTGTGTGCTGACGCAGGAAAGCGAGACGGTCCCAAGTGATCGTAGGGTTCGAATACGTCGTCATGAACAGCAGGCTGGCGGCATGCCGGTCCGAGGCCTGACCGCCTAGCATGGCCTGGAACACGGGGTCCGACGTGTATTGCGCGATCCCGCGCCCTTCCAAGAACGGCAGATAACCAAGGTCGAGATCTCGGCAGCGCCAGCCGAGCAGGGCGGTGTCGAGTGTCACCACCAGGGCCGTGCAGCCGCACGCCTCGGCGCGGCGTACCAGGCTGGCGACCAGCGCGTCCGACTTGCCCCAGTAGAGCTGGAACCAGCGTTCGCCGTCTTTCATCTCGGCAGCGATCGCCTCCATGGGGTTGCTGGCCTGGTTGGAGATGACCAGCGGCACACCCTGGGCGGCACAGGCGCGCGCGGTCGCCAGATCGCCATCCGGGTGCGCCATCTCTTGCACCCCGATCGGGGCGGCCAGCAATGGGTGCGGCCGAGTGCGGCCGAGCAGCTCGATCGACAGGTCGCGCGTGCCGACATCGCGCAGCATGCGCGGGCGGATAGGGTGGTGGTCGAAAGCGGCGAGGTTAGCGGCCATTGTCGCCTCGCGTCCCGCGCCGCCGGCGATGTAGGCAAAGGCTTCTTCGGTCATGGCGGCCCGGGCACGAAGCTCCAGATCAGGCTGTCGCGTCGGCACCGCCGGCTTTTGCTGCTGCATCATGCCGGTAAGATAGATTTCGCCCTGGCGTGCAGTGCCTGGGGCGCTCGTGATACTGGCGGGCGCGTTCATGGTGACCCCTATATGTTCTTTCTGAGGGCGGCATCGCGATATAGAACGTGACATGATTTTATCGCTGCCAGAACGCACCGCCGGGATACGCCAGGGCACGGCCCGCTTGTGCCGGGCGCTCGGCTGGGCGCCGCTGCATGAGGTAGCGCTGCCGAACGGACGCCGAGCGGACATACTGGCCTTGCAACCGAGCGGCGATTTCGCCTGCATTGAGGTGAAGTCCGGTGCCTCCGATTTTCTGTCGGACACGAAGTGGCATGAATACCGGGATTTTTCCGACACGCTGTACTTTGCGGTGGACGCCGATTTTCCGCAGTCGCTGCTGCCTGCCGATGTTGGACTGATGGTGGCGGCCGACCTGGAAGCGGTGGTGATTCGCGAAGCGCCGCAGCACCGCCTGGCGCCCGCGCGACGCCGGGCGCTGACGCATCGCTTCGCCTCGCTGGCGGCCTGCCGTCTCGAGGCCCTCATCGATCCGCTCGATCGGTTTGCGCTCAGCTGCGAGTAGCAGCACCTGAACAAATCAGCCGGCCAGAACCTCGCCGCCCCAGCCGCGTACCAGTTCGGCCACGGCCGCACTCGGTGAGACATCGATGAGCAGGTCCGGCCGCAATTGCAGCAGGGTTTCGGTCTGCGCCCCCTCGGCAAAGGTGCAGATCAAATCTACGGAGGCTAGCCCAGCGGCTTCGGCTAAGGTTCGGCGGGCAGAGTCGGCCTTGTCGGTCGGCTCATCGGTTTCTATCCCCAACACCAACCTGTCACAGGCCGCGCGCGCAGTCTCGATCCGGGCGCGGCTGAACCGGGCAGGGGAGGTCGCGACGAGGGCAGTCCGCAGGCCCATGCGGCGCCAGCGGTCCACCTGTTCGACAGCCACCTCGGTTGGCACGATTTTTCGCAGTGCGCGCCCTTGGGGCGTCAGCATGGCGATCAAATCCGTGCCCTGGGCCACTGCCATGCCGGGCTGGCCGGCAGCGACGCTCATCGCCAGGTTGGCGAGGCGAACCGCCACAGGCAGCGCCAATCCGATGGCGAGCCCTGCGGCCAGGGCGGAGACAACGGTGTCCGACGACCCGGACAGGTCGAATACCTCGGTCATCGCCGGCGGCACGTGCAGGACGTGGTTGGCACTGACCAGCGACAACCCGTCCGCGCCGCGGTTGACCACGACGGCGCCAAAGCCGTGCGCGGTGCGAAGCCAACGCGCGGCGGCCGCAAGTCGCGTGTCGCTGCCCACGTTCATGCCGGTTGCCTGTTCCAGCTCGCGCAGGCTGGGCACGGCGACGTCGGCGCCTGCGAACCGGTCGTAATCCGGGCCCCGCGGATCGACTACCGTGGGCCGTCCAGCAGCGCGGGCCGCTTCGATCACGTGGCGGGCCACGTCCCCGCTCAGCAGGCCTTTGCGGTAGTCGGACAGGACCGTGACGCTGGTGGCCGCCAGCGCGTCACCGGCGATGCGCAACATGCGTTCGGCCAGCTTGGGGTGAACCGGACCCGTGACCTCCTGATCGGAGCGCAGCAATTGCTGGCCGCCGGCGATAAATCGCGTTTTGACCGTGGTACACCGGCCGCCCTGGACCAAAAGCCAGGGCTCCACGTTGGGTTGGCCACCGATCAGGCCGGTCAAATCCGATCCCGCCTGGTCATCGCCCACGACCGAGACGAAGGCGACGGCCGCGCCGAGCGCGGTAAGATTGCGAACCACGTTGCCGGCCCCGCCAGGCAGGGCCAGTTCGCGATCGACGGCCAGCACGGGCACAGGCGCCTCGGGGCTGATGCGGGCGACGGTGCCGAATACGTAGCGATCCAGCATGACATCGCCGATTACCAGCACGCTGGCGCGCGCCAGACGGGGAATCGCTTCGGCCAGTTCCGCGTCTGTTGTGGCAGTCTCGTCCTGGCTCATCGATTACTCCCTATCGGGCGAGCCGCCGGGAGGCAAGGCGGGAGTGCGGTCCGCCTCGGTTCACGTAGACCTGACGAGAAGATCGGCTGCATCGTTCACGTCATGAGAAAGCCAAGCCGGTCTTCCTCCAGTATCAGGCAGGTCAGCGCGCCACCCATGACGGCCCCCGTATCGATGCCGATGCGGTTTGGCCGCACCTCCGGCGCAGATGCCGGCGTGTGCCCGTGCACGACTACGAAGGGGTGCCGATCCTGACTGGACAGGAAGGGCTCACGTATCCACAGCAGGTCATCGGCAGTCTGCTTGAACACCGACCGGCTAGGACGGATTCCAGCATGCACGAACAGGTAGCCGTCTTCTGTATGAGTAAGCGGGCGCGTGCCGATCCATTGACGATGGGCAACGGGTATATGGTCTGCCCAGCGCTTGATCGGTGTGTCCGGCGAGATGCCATAGCTCTCCAGCGTCTCCGTACCACCGTTCATCAGCCAGCTTTCCGCGGTTCGTGCATCGCCCGACAGCGTGGCGAGCATCATGGCTTCGTGGTTGCCGCCCAATTCGATCCTGCGGCTGACGGGAGCAGCTATGCTGCCGGTCAGCAGGCTGAGCACACCGGCACTGTCCGGCCCACGATCGACATAGTCGCCCAGATGCACGAGCAGGCTTTCGGATACAGGCCGTGTTGCGAGGTCGGCGCTGATAGCCCAGTGCAGAGCCACGAGACGGTCCAGGCATCCATGCACGTCGCCAATGGCGTAAATGCGCAAGCCTGGGCGCAGGGAGGCCGGCGCTAACGTGAGGTCAACCATATCAGGCGACACTAGCGTTGCGGCGTGCGGCTGGGAATGTCCCGACTGCCACCCTGGGTATACGGAGGCGTGCCATCGGCGAAGCAGTCGGGCGGATATGGTCTGAAGCGGACCCGCTCGGCAGGGCCTGCCGTCTTTCGGGCAATGAACGAGTGTTGTGGGAGAGTGTCGAGCGTGGCGTAAAGCATCATCGAGATCTCGTGGTGCTTATCCTTCACCTGTCTCGACTAGTGCCTCCGGCACCGCGTCCGCATCATATCCGGATCGCTCGCGTGCTGCTGCAGGACACCGCGACGCGGCACGCGGGTCAGGTTTTTGCCATGCGTAATCACGACCTGGTTCTGGTGGCGCGGGCTGGTGTATCTCCAGAAGGCAACTCGGCAAGCCCGACAGGCAACTTGGTTGTGCATCCCCCGGACGTGCTGCCTGCCACGCTCGCTCGTCTGTTCTCGGCCGATGTGCCGTCTGACTGCCAGCTTACTTCGTTGCACGAATTGGGGGAGCCTGCTGCCGTAACTGCTCGACTACTTGGCCAGGTGCGCGGCTGCACCCCCGCTGACTGCACCCCGGTTGACTGCACCTCCGGCTCCGCCGAACGACCCGGTGCTGAGTTTGGCGGCGCTGAAGGCCAGACTGGATCATGCGCCGCTGGCCGAACTGCTGATGATCAGGACCGGCATGCGTTTCCGCCCCGATGATCAACTCAGTCTGGCCGAACGCTTCGTCCCGGCTTTCCGGTGTGTGCAGTTCTCGTTTTCGGCGCTGAACCTCGGCCCGGCTGTGGATGAGGCGACACGCGATCCCTTCCTCTTCCGCCATCTTGCAGCCGGGTTGAATGGTCGGCTGATAAGCTTCTTGTCGGACGACATCGCCAGTGGCGGTGCACTGACAGCACAAGCGGTGACGGCCGGGATCCCGGTTCATATCGAACTCGGCCCGGATTTGGTGCTCTCGCCGAACTACGCGCGGCTGGCGCGGCAGGCGAGTGCCACTGGACTGCGTATCGGTGTCATGATGCCGCTGATGGATGTTTGTGAAAACCTCGACCAACTTGAACAAGCCAGACGCCTTCTGTCGGAGACCGGAGGCGAGTTGATCATAACGCAGTATCGACCGAACCAGATACAGCTGGCCAGACCCGCGGCGCTCAATCCCAGTCTCATCAAGCTGACCTGGTCCACGAGCCTGATCGACAATGGAGAGTCGCTGCAGGCCGATCGACTGTGCCGATTAGACCCAGCTCGCATCGTTGTGCATGAGGTTAATTCCTGGCACGCGGTCGCGTGGGGGCGAGCGCACGGCATCACTCTTTATGAAGGCGCGTTTCTGGATCACGTTCAGGCGGCGCGCCGGATGACCAAGTGCAGACATGCCGCGGCCTGCACATTGGACGACTGTAATGATCGGGGACGCGCCGCAGTTTCATGGGGCAGGGCGGGATGTCGCAGCATCGCCCTGCTCGGCGGAAGCCTAGCGCCATCGTGTGCCATGGAGCATGCTGCGTGAGTACGCAAGACGCACATTGCAGATCGGCTCAGCCCAGGCCTGATCTATCCGCCTTGCGCGAGATTGTCAGGCAGAGCGAGCTTTCAGGGGCGCGGCGGTGTGCGGCCGTCCTGTTCATGGATCAGCTACCGGACGCACTGGCCAAACCCCATCACATGCGGCTTTTCCGGCAGGCGCTGCAGAATTCTGCTCTGTGCAGACAGGGCACAGACATTCGAGCTTCCGCGTAACCGGCTTGTCGTCGTATGGCGCGGCAGCGATGCGGTGGCGCTTGAGACTGCCCGCCAAGAGCTCGACCATCTGCTGAGCGGGCATCCCGAAACGGTCATGCGGGGCAGCAGCGAGTTGCTGCGCGCCTACGACCTGCCACAACAGGCGGAGCGCTTGCTGGATGATCTCGCCGAGCAAGCGGCAGTCGACTATTCCCGCATCCTGGTAAGAATGGACCTCAAGCTTCTGGCGGAGCTGGAAGCGGCCCTCGCAAGCGCCGATCTCGCGCGTTTCGCCCGGGTCCGACCCGTGATGACCTTGATCAATGCAAGAGGTTCAGGGGTGGAGGCCAAGCTCGCTTGGGAACAGCGATTTCCTCGCAATCGGCGAACTGGCCGCCAGTCTCGCGCCCGGGCGGGACCTTCAATCTGACCCCTGGTTGTTCGGCCGGCTGACCCGCACCCTGGATGTGCGGAAACTCACATTGCTGTCTGCGGCCGGAGAGTTGGCGCGGTGCGGCCCGTTCGCGATAGACATCAACATCGCGACTATTCTAAGTCCGGCGTTTCTGCGGTTCGATAGTGTGCTGCCCGGCCATTTGCGGGGTGATGTAATCCTAACGCTGCGCGCGGCGGATATACTTTCGGGCAGCGTCGACTTCGCGTTTGCGCGCAATTTCGCGCGGTCTCGCCTGTACCGCCTCGCCTTGGCCGATGTCACGCCACGACTTCTGGGCCTGCTGGATGTTGCCGCCGCCGGGATCGATTTGCTGCACATCCCCCTCACACCAGCATTGCGAGAAGCCGATCCCGCGTGGAGACGCTTGGTGGCGCCGGGGTCGAGTTCTGGTGCTCACCGGGATTTCTCGCCCGAGCGAACTGCGCTGGGCAATTGCACACGGCTTCCACCTTGGATCCGGGGCGCTATTCAACCAGTAAGCAGAGCGGAACGCGGTGTGGTGTCAACGGGCTGCGATCTACGGGCCCGAAGCCCAGGGTGGCCAACTCCCGCATCGAGGAGGTGCGCCAGCTTGGTCAAAACAAAGTGCAGCGTCTCATCGAGAGGCTGGCCGCTGACGATCTGAGCCGCGCTGATCGCGATTCGTAATCCACCGAGGGTCGGCGCGCCGAGCTCGACAGGTTGGCCGATCTGACATCGAGTGACGTAGCTCGGCCCGCCATACGCCCGGGCCGGTGTCTCGTCGTCGAGCGCCTCATATAGGCGACGAAGCACTGTAGGCGAAAGCCAGCCTTGCGAGCCCCGGATGGCGAAAGTGAAAACGCTTCTTCGCCCGGACCACCCCAGGCCGGCCGGGCGTGGCGCTTCCAGCAGAACGGCGCGGTTATCAGACTGAAGCGCGGCGCGCACCGACTTACCGATCGCATCCAGCCGTTGGCGTACGTCCGCAGCGGGCAATGACCCGAATTCAGCCATCTGTTGAAGGGCCGCGCGCCACCGCAGCACCAAACCGGGACAGCGCCGGGACCCAAAACCACCTTCAAGCCGCGCATAGGGTGCCAAACCTGGGGGCAACCGACCATCCCGAGCGATGCGCCGGAGCCGCGCACGAGGAAACAGTACCGCGCCGCAGAAACCCGGCGCGCCAAAAAACTTCGATCCGGTGATCAGCACCGGAAAACCCTGCTGCAAATACCAGCGCACGAGGGCTGGTTCGATCCGCGCCTGGCAGGCATCGACCACGATGTCCAAGGCTGGGCCGAATGCTTGAGCCAGCAGGCGGCAGGCCGCGCGGTCGGGCGCGGTAAGACCGGTCTTTGAGCCGTCTATCGCATGCAGGATGACCCGCCCACGCGCGATCCCCGCGCGAATGGCGCGATCGCAGTCGGTCGCGATCTCGACAGCCTGCCGTGGTGCTCCGGACGAGTGCCGCAAGGCGACCGTCACCAGATGCGGTCCTAGGCTCATGCCTTCGATCGGCTGTCCTTTACCGACTTTGCAGCCTGCCGCCGCGCTGGAGGCAAAATGCCGGCCCTGAACGGCGTCGGGGACACCGCTTCCGGTCTCCGACGGACTCATAAGGATGCTGGTCAGTGTCTCGCCGGGCCGCTCGGCGGCAAGCAAGCCCGTAACCACCAGTGCGGCATCGGTTCCGGATGCGGCGAGCACCGCATCAGCGAGATCGGCCACCCCGAAATGGTCGAGAAGTGTCGCGCCGATCGTATCGGACGCTTCCGCAAGTGCCGCCGACGGCGCTGTCCGCAGGGTTGCCGCGATCAGGGATTGTCGGGCTTCTTCCGCTGCCCCAAAGGCGTCGGGCGAGAGGCTCGACGCGGTGCAGGAACTGAATGCGATCACCTCCGTCTGAGGCCAGGGAGTGCATCCGTAGCGATTGCGCCCGGTCAGCGGGTCCAATGTCAACCTGTCGTCACCGCCCGATGCCAGCAGGCATTCGGTGGGGACGGCCAATGGCCAGAGAGCTTCGATACACGCGAGGTCGTTCGGTGAGAGCATCTCGCCCCCCCCATGCGTAGGCGCGAGTGCCCGGCTTGCTGCGGTGAGCCGGCCTGCATCAGGCATCTGCGAAGTCAGCGTGTGTAATAGGCGAGCTGCCTGTCCCTCCGGCGCCGGAATCCCGGGCAGTGCCGCAAAGCAGCCCGCTGCGCGCGCGGCGAGCACGCCGGCGGCTGCGACCGACAAACCCGGCAGGTCACGCATCCATGCCAACTCGAGCGCGTATCGGGTGCCCACGGCGCCGGACAGATGCTGGTGTTGAACGTCAACGAGACCCCGAGCGAGGGGCGCACTCAGGACGTCACAGCTGGATTGGACTACCGAGATGCCGGAAGTTTGTCGCGCGAGCAAAGGCACCAATCCCGGGTAGCGGGACGGCAAGGAAGTTATCGGCGGTTGATCCAACGTTTTCAGCCGATCCAATCGTGCATCGTATCCGTCTTACAGCGGGCCGCGTGGCTCGGTCACGTCAGGGAGAGCACCACACGAGGCCGTGCGGAACAACAGCGTCATAGAATACTGAGGGTTCGGCGCGCACCATGGCCCGAGATCGTTAACGGGAACCTGTTTCCGATTGGCCACACTGGCGTAGTCCGGCGGCGACGCAATCCTGTGCGGCGCTGATTCGGGATAGCGTATGCGATAGCCACAAGCCGCCCGCCAGTAAGGCCGCTACAACAACACCTGCCATGAGCGATTGCCGCCGGTGGGAAGCCGAACGATCCTCGCTCATGGCGGGCAGGGTACGCCTATGCGCCTACGTATTACCGGTGCCAGCCACCTGGACTGCCTACCCCACCATGGCCGCCGACAGACACGCCGCCATGATAGCCGCCACCCCAGCCACCACCGTGCCAGCCCCAACCGCCATGCCAGCCATAACCACCCCAACCGCCCCAACCGCCCCGCCATCCATAGCCGCCCCAACCGCCAACAACGACGCCGGTGCCAACATAGGCGGGATAGCCGTAACCGTAGTAGCCATACGGACCGCCCGCGTAATAACCGCCATAGCCGTAATAGCCCGGGTAGTAGCAGCCGCCGAGGGCTGTACTCGCAAGCATCGCCACGGGAAGCGCAGCCCGCCGCAGAATACGCGCAATCATCAAACTCTCCTTCCGAACGGGCGGCCATGCCCGTCTCACAACTCTATGCAATAGACTTAACGTAGCCGGGCGGCCGGTTAAACGTGGTGTCACACTATGTCACGGCACTAAAACCCCTGCGGTTACCTCGCGTTACCTCCGCGGTCGTCATCCTGCCATTTTTGGTTGCGACACGCATGACCGGTCTTCCTCGCCGGTAGAAAACTTCGGAGTTCAGCATGGGTTCTCATAGGCGGCTATTGCGTTTGAGCGCGTGGCTGGCAGCTACCAGCCTTTCCTTGTCGTTCACGCCAAGCTGGTCACAGCCCGCGCCCCCAGGCGGTGCCGAGCAGGCCGGCGATGAGAATACCGACCCTCCGGCCTTGGCCGGACGTCTGTCACAGCTCGTGGGTTCAGTGTCATTCCATGCAGCCGGGGAGACGCAGTGGGCGGCGGCCACGTTGAACTATCCCGTCACCAATGGCCTGTCGTTCTGGACCGAGCCGCGTGGCAGTGCCGCGATGGAGATCGCCGACAGCCGCCTTGTCATGGACGAATCCACCGAGCTCGACGTGACCGCGCTCGACCAGGGAGAGATCGCTGCAACGGAGCCGCAAGGCGCGCTGTTCCTGCAGCTCAATACTGTTCCATCCTCTCAAGGCGTCAGCTTCAGCACCCCCCGTGGCACCGTGCAGATTACCGCGTCAGGTCGGTACGAGGTGGTGGCGGGCGACACTAATAATGCGACGCTGATCAGTGTGGTGGACGGCGCGGCCCATGTGAGCGGTCCAGGCCTTTCCCTCGACATAGGGCCGCAGCAGACCGCGACGATTGGGGGGAGCGACACGCTGCAGGGTAACGTGGGGCCGCTGCAACAGGACGCATTTCTGCAGTCCCAGCTCAGCCAACCAGCGCCGCAGCCCTCAGCCGCGCTGCCAAGGCAGACGCGCTACATGACCGGCGCGTCGGACCTCCAACAATACGGCAGCTTCACGCAGTCGGCGCAGTATGGTGCGGTCTGGTATCCCAGGGATGTAGCGCAGGACTGGGCGCCTTACCGGGATGGTCACTGGGCCTACGTGCAGCCTTGGGGCTGGACCTGGGTGGACAATGCACGGTGGGGCTTTGCCCCGTTCCATTACGGACGGTGGGTGCAGGTCGATAATCGCTGGGGTTGGGTGGCGGGGGGTGGCGACGCCGATTACGCCGACGCTTACCCGGTCTACTCGCCCGCGTTGGTGACGTTCGTGGATGTTGGCGGCGCGGCACTTGCGGGTGCGGCCCTGGGATTTGCGGCTGGCGAGCTGTCCGGCGGCTATGCACCGGCCTGGATACCGCTCGGTCCGCGTGAGCCGTACTATCCCTGGTATCATGCCCGGGCAGCGTATTTCGGCCGGATCAACGGGCAGTATGGCGTGCCACGTGAGATCATTGCGCGCGGGCCGACCTACGTCACCAACATCAACCAGACGAACATCTTCATCAATCGCCGGGCGGCCACCGTCATACCGGCCAGCGCGTTCGCGCGCGGCGTGTCGATGCGCGGTATCGCCCGTCCGCTTCCGGAACGTGCGCTCCTGCAGGCTCGGCCGGTTATTGGGCGCTTGCCGGTCAGGCCCACGGCGTTCACACCGAACCTGCCGCCTGCGGCCGCGCGACGTTTCAACGTGGCGTTGCCGCCGCGCCCGGTCCGGCCGATCGCGGCTGGTCCACGTATCCTGCCACCAGCGAGCGGGGCCCGGACTGCGCCCGCGCTGCGCCCCGCAGCACTGCCGGGTAATCTTCGCCCGCAACCCGTTCCCGGCAATCAGCCCAGGCCAGGCTTGACGGGACCAGGCGGCGTGCGGCCCGCACCCGGCGGGCCAGCGCCGCGTCCTGGCGTGGAGAGTGGCCAACCCCGTCCCAATAGCGGGCCTGTGATCGGCGCTCGTCCTGGTGGTCTGCCACCGTTACGCGCTCCCGGCGCCACAAGGCCCGAATCGCTACCGCCCGGCGGTATGTCCGGTGTGCCGCCACGTGGCGGTGTGGCCCCGCCCGGGCGGGCGCCGGCCGGCATGCAGCCTGACCGCGCCGGGGCTCGGCCCGGTCAGGCGAGCACTCCGCTCCGCCCGGATGCGGGCCATCCCGGCCAAACTTCTCAGCCTCGTCCCGAAAGGCCCGGTGCGGCTGAGAGCCGGCTGCCAACCCGGCCTGCGGCAGGCTCCCTGCCTCCGGCGGGAGCGACCCGCCCGGCCCGCATCGAGCCGCCGCGGCCGGATCGAGCGCCAGCGGCCCGACCAGCTTCGCCCCCGCGGCCCGAAACGGCACGCCCCGCGCCTCGGCCGGAAGCCGCTCGCCCTGTGCCGCGTCCTGAAGCGGCACGTCCCGCGCCTCGCCCCGAAGCGTCACGTCCTGCGCCTCGGCCAGAGACGCCACGTCCTGCAGCACCGCCCCGGGCCGAGGCACCGCGTCCACCGCCACCTCGTCCGATGCCGCAGCCGCCGCGTCCCGCTCCCCGTCCGGAGGCACCCCGCCCGGCGCCGCGGCCGGAAGCCCCAAGGCCACAGCCGCCCGCTCCACGGCCGGCGCCGCAGCCCCACCCGGGGCCGCACAAGCCGGGAGAGCCCTCGAAGTAGGATCGGGGGTCAAGAGGCCGGTCTCACCTCAGGGGTGAGGCCGGCTCACGCCTTAGTTGCGCGCAATCAGCGTTCGAGCAGCGGCGCAAATCTCTGACGGCTGGTAGGGTTTGCCAACGACCATCTCGCGGCCTCGATCAATAACCCCGATCCGATCGGGCCGGCCGGTCATATAGATGATCGGCAGGATGGCGTTTTCCGCGCGCACGGCGTCGGCGAGCGCGCGGCCGTCGAGGCTGCCGGACAGCTGCATGTCGGTCATCAATAATGCGATGGTCGGATCGGAGCGAAGCTGAACGAGCGCTGCTTCCCCGCTATCGGCCTCGATCACGACGAAGCCATCGCTTTCCAGAGCTTCGGTCAGTGTCATCCGGATGAGAAAATCATCCTCCACAACGAGTATTCTCTTGCCGCTCATGTCAGGCTCTGCCCCAAGTCGGTGCTCCGGAAGAAGGCGTTGGTATGTATGCCGCATGACACTACACGCGTTCTGATGCCGCGGCATCCAGGCAACAGCCCCCACCGTCCAATGCCTCGGGTCATGTCGCAGCCCTGTTCGGCTGCTCCTTTGACGCCCATTTGCCTAGCGTGACTGATCCCTTCCCGCTGCTCGCCGGCCAGCTGCACGAGGCCGTTCTCGTCCCGCTGCTCTACCGGTTGGATATGATGCAATGGGAGGACATCGCTTATGGCTGGCTGCTGTTCGCACTGTACGGCGTCGCGCAGGTCATGTTGATGCTGGCTGTCTGCTGGCCCATGGAGCGGTTCGCCCGCCTGGAGCAGTGGCCCGACCGGCGCGCCGTCGGGGTGGATATCTTCTACACCCTGCTCTCACGTATCGGCGTGATGCCGCTCGTGACGTTCGTCTTGTTCTACCAGGCTCAGGTCTGGCTGAACGGGATATTGACCGATGACGGGTGGGTGCCACCGACGCTGGAGCGCCTTGCGCCATTCCTCATGGGACGGCAGGCCCTGACGTTCTGTGTGTATGTGCTGATTCTGGATTGCGCCGATTACTGGCGGCACCGGCTGAGCCACCAGTTTGGCTGGTGGTATGCGCTGCACTCCGTCCATCATGCGCAGCGCCAAATGACGTTCTGGTCGGACGACCGCAACCACGTCCTGGACGATCTGATCGCGTTCACCTGGTTTTTGGCGATTGGCCTGCTGATCGGCATCCCACCGATGCAGTTTCCACTCGTGATCCTGCTGTTGCGGCTGCTGGAAAGCATGAGCCACGCCAATGCGCGCGTCGGTTTCGGCTGGCTCGGTGAGCGCCTGCTCGTCTCCCCGCGCTTTCATCGCGCACATCACGGTGTGCGGGCGGCGGGCCAACGAAGCTGCAATTACGGAGCAATTTTCCCATTCTGGGACATTATCTTCGGCTCGGCCGATTTCGATCGCGCCTACGCCGTAACGGGTGATCCGTCCGCGGAGGAAGCTATGGCGACGGGCAGCTGGACGCAGCAGCAAATGGCCGGGCTGCGCCGGTTGACCCGGCGGCGGGTTCGCACCGCCGGTTAGTCTCCGGCCTCGGTGACCGATTACCGCCGCCACCAGCCCCGCTTCGGCGCAGCCGCCGGTTTGGTCGACCCGATGAGGACGGGCTGGATTAGCGGCCCTGCGATGGGTTCATGCGATGACGTTGCGACCGGCGCACTGTCAGGCTCCGGTATGTGCGATATCGCGGCCGGTTCGGCTTCGGCCAGGTGCTCGGCTGCCGTCGGTAATGGCAATGCCATATCCGCGCTTGCGGGCGGGCGTGTTGTTGCGGGCGGGCCCACCGGACGCAGTTCGGCCTGCTCGAGAACGTCGAAGATATCCAGGCCCGGCATGCCGAACGGGTCGGCCGGGGTTGGCCCGACATAGGGCGTGTAGGTAGCTGCCGTGTTGGCGGGCGCCTCCGCCTCAGTCTGGTCGGAAGCTGCCGCTTGTGGCTCCTCGCCTGGCTTGCGCCTGCGCCGCCCACCTCGCCGCCCGCGCTTCGGTCGGGCTTGGTCCGCGTCCTCAGCGATTGGCGCGTGTTCAGAGTCGGGGGGCGCCGCAAAGATCTCACCAGCCGCCGCGTCCTCGGGCTCGGGGGGGGGAGTTTGGGTCGGAGGACGTTCCGCCGGGTCAGGCAAGGTGGTGAGGTCGGGCAGGTCCGGCTGCTCGGCATTGTCCGGCATGGGTGCCTGCAGTCCGGACGCCATGCTTTCCTCGCGCCGTCCACCTCTCCGGCGGCGACGTCTACGCCGGCGGCGCTGCTCGCCTTCGGCGGCTGTCTCGCCGGGCACGTGGTCCGCATCGGTCGTGTAGTCGCCGGCCATGGCCTGTGCGGTGGACGCGCCGGCCTCGACCCGGCCCTGGCCCATGCTGGCCACATCGTCCTCTTCGTCGCTCAGATCGGCCTCGCCCACATCATCGTCCGGGGTGGCCATTGCCTGGGGGGTGGCCAGCGCCGGCAAGTCCTGGGGTTCGGCGGCCCGTAGGCGCTCGATCCTGGTCTGGGCAGCCAGCAGGCTGGCGTCGGCGCTGAAGCAGACTCGCATGCCGTAGCGCGCCTCGATCTCGGTCAGGCGCTCGCGCTTGTTGTTCAGGATATAAAGTGCGGTGCTGCCGGCCAGGTGCACCATGATCTCGGCCGCACGACGCCGTCCACCTTCCTCCTCGATTTCGCGTAGAACATGCAGGGCGGCACTCTCCGTGCTGCGCACGTAGCCCGAACCGCCGCACGTGGCGCAGACGTTCAGACTGGTTTCGGCCAGCGAGGGGCGCAAGCGCTGGCGGCTGAGTTCGAGCAGGCCGAAATGGCTGATATGGCCGATCTGGATTCGCGCACGGTCATGGCGCAGCGCGTCCGCCATGCGGCGCTCCACCATGGCGTTGTGCTTCTTGCTCTCCATGTCGATGAAGTCGATGACAATCAGCCCGGCCAGGTCGCGCAATCTGAGTTGACGCGCGGCCTCATCCGCCGCCTCAAGATTGGTGCGCAGCGCCGTCTCCTCGATGCCACGCTCGCGGGTGGAACGGCCCGAGTTCACGTCGATGGCCACCAGCGCCTCGGTCTGGTTGATCACCAGGTACCCGCCGGAGCGGAGCTGGACCACGGGGTTAAGCATCGAGTCGAGCATCGACTCGACCTGGTTGTGCGCGAATAACGGCTGTGCGCCCGAAGGCCACAGCTGCACCTTTTTCACATGCGTCGGCATCAGCATGCGCATGTAGTCGCGCGCGGCCCGCCAGCCGTCCTGGCCGTCGACCAACAACTCGTCGATGTCGCGCGAGTACACGTCGCGGATGGCGCGCTTGATAAGGCTCGCTTCCTCGTGGATCAGGGCCGGCGCGATCGAACGCATCGTGTGATCGCGTATGTCGTCCCACAGCCGAAGCAGGTATTCGCCGTCGCGCTTGATTTCGGGTTTTGGGCGGGCGGCGCCGGCAGTGCGCACGATCAGGCCCATGCCGCGGGGCAGGTCGAGCTCGGCGGTCACTTCCTTGAGGCGCCGGCGATCGGCCGCAGAGGTGATTTTACGGGAGATGCCGCCGCCGCGAGGCGAGTTGGGCATCAGCACGCAGTAGCGGCCGGCGAGCGAAATGTAGGTGGTCAGCGCCGCGCCCTTGGTGCCGCGCTCCTCCTTGACGATCTGGACAAGCAGGATCTGGCGGCGCCGGATCACCTCCTGGATTTTGTAGCTGCGCAGGAAGCGTGAGGGCTGGCGTTGCGGGCGTGAGTCCTCGGTCACTTCGACTTCGCCGCCAACTGTGGCCGGCGATGGCGCATCCTCGGCGCCGATCTGGCGCACGCGGCCGGGGTCAGAGTCTTGCTCGACGGCTTCGAGCTCCGGAGCGTTCTCGTCCGCGTTGCCGCCTTGAGCGGGGCCTTCTTCCTGCAGACTCCCTTCGGAGGAGGCCTGATCAGTCGCGGTCCCGTCGGCTACGTCATCGGCTGCCAACGTCGCGGCGTCCGGCTCGTATGACCGACCAGGAGCATCGTGCGGCGCAGCTTCATCGGCTTCTGGTTCCGGCTCGTCGAGCACGCCGGCCATGCGGTCCGGGGTGAGGTCCAGCGGCTGGGCCCACGCGCCATCCGTGGACGGCATCGCGTCGCCTTGATCTGCGATAGGCGGCGGCACCTGCTCGGTTCCGGTGTCGTCGTCGAACTCAGCTTCTTCGGCCCGCGCTTCCTCTTCCTGCATCGCGATCAGGCGCTGTCGGTCGGCTACCGGTATTTGATAGTAATCCGGATGGATTTCGCCAAAGGCCAGAAAGCCGTGCCGGTTGCCGCCATACTCGACGAAGGCGGCCTGCAGGCTGGGCTCTACGCGGACGACCTTGGCGAGATAGATGTTGCCCTTGAGTTGCCGGCGCGAAAGGGTTTCGACATCGAAATCTTCAAGTCGGTTTCCGTCCAGCACAACGACGCGGGTTTCTTCCGCGTGGCTGGCATCGATAAGAAGGCGTTTGGTCATGTAGCCAGAAACTCCGAGGCCCCGGCGTCGCGCAGCTTCCCCAGGCAGTCTTGTCTGCGGGGGGCGCGGCCTGTCGGGCCAGATGGGTGTGGGCGGGCCGGGGAGGGGCAGCGCTGCCGAACGACAGAGCGCCTGACCGGTAGGCGGCCAGGGTGATCCGTGTGTCTAGCGCTGCGCTGGGGTCTTCTGCCATGGCCTCGATGGAAACGTCACTGCGGCACCAGCCGCGGCGTGAAGATTGGTTTTTTCCGGTCGCGCTGGGCGCGGGGTGCTGCGCATCAATCTCGGCTGCGCGCTCTTGACACATGGCGCAAAGCGTCGGGCACCGCAAGAGTGGCTAGCGGGCCTAGCGGGGCCAGCCGAACCGCCGCACCCGATTGCCCATAGCAGGCCCGCATCGGTCGGGACGATCTTTCAACATGACCCAAGCTTAATCAATGTCTAACCTGCCTTTGCGGAAGCGAGGTGTTAGCATCCCTTATGTCCATGGACCCAACGTACAGCCGACGATTGTTGCTGAGCCGTGGTGTGGGTGCCGCCCTGATTCTCCCGGTGGTCGCCCAGGCCGCAACGCGCCCAGCCCCACGCCGCGTGTCTGCTGGAACATCGGTGGCGCCCCTTGTGGTGCTGGATCCCGGACATGGCGGCAAGGACCCGGGTGCGGTCGGCGTCTCGGGGACCTACGAAAAGCATATCGCGTTCGCGGCCAGCGGTGAGCTGACGCGTCTTTTGCGTGCAACGGGACGATACCGGGTGGCGCTGACGCGCGAGAATGACGTGTTCATCCCGCTTGAGGACCGGGTCGCGATGGCCCAAGCCCATGGCGCCGCGCTGTTCGTGTCACTTCATGCAGACGCGATAGCCGATCGGGGAATACAGGGAGCAAGCGTATACACCTTGGCTGCGCAGGCATCCGATACCCAGTCCGCCATACTGGCCGAGCATGAAAACGCGGCCGATCGCTGGTCGGGCGCATCCACGCAAGGTGTGTCGCCGCAGATTGCCGGGATACTGGCCAGCCTTGTGCGGCACGAAACCCGCGTGGCGTCCGCGCACATGCAACAGCATGTGGTGACCGCTCTCGGCCAGCATACCCGCCTGCTGGACAACCCCGCGCGCCACGCCGCCTTCGCCGTGCTGAAGGCGGCCGAGATTCCGAGCGTGCTCGTCGAGATGGGCTTCATGTCGAACCCCAGCGACGAGGCTGCATTGCGGCAGCCGTCGCACCGTGCGATTGTTGCCGCCGCAATCGGCCGCGCTGTCGACGGGTATTTCACCTCGCAAGGCCGTGCGGGCCTAGCCGGCTGAGTCGTTCGGGCACGCAGCCCACGGCAGCTTCAAGCTGTCGTGCTGAGAGAGGTGTTTGCTCATGGACGGCCCTCGTGAGCGTTTGACCGTCGAGTCGGCGGGTCAGTCTGCATTCGCGCCCGCCAAGCCACCCAAAATCCCGCGCCGGCAAAGCCCAGTGCTGGCCTTTGTCCGCGGCCTGTTCGGGTTGGTGTTCGCTATCGGGCTGGTATGCGCGGGGGCTGCCGGCCTGATCGGCTGGAACGTCTACGAGCGATATGCGGCCGATCTGCCAACGCTTGACGGCCTGCGAACCTATCAGCCACCCGTAATGAGCCGGATCTATGCGGGCGATGACCGTCTCCTGGCCGAGCTTGCCAACAAACGACGCATCTTCGTGCCGATTTCTGCGGTGCCCGACCGGGTGAAGCAGGCTTTCATCGCGGCCGAGGACCAGAATTTCTATACCCATCACGGGGTGGACCCGTTCGCCGTTGCCCGCGCAGCGTTGACCGACCTTCAACGACTGGGTCAGTCGCGCCGGCCAGTGGGAGCCTCAACCATCACGCAGCAGGTCGCGCGTAATATGGTGCTGGGGTCCGACGCGCTGACATCCGAGCGCAAGGTGCGCGAGATGCTGCTTGCACTGCGCATTGAGCGTGTGCTCACCAAGGCACGTATCCTCGAACTCTACCTCAACGAGATTTACCTCGGACAGGGCGCCTATGGTGTCGTTGCGGCCGCGCAGGCCTACTTCAACAAGCCGTTAGATCAATTGACCACGGGCGAGGCTGCTATGTTGGCCGCGTTGCCCAAATCGCCGCTGAATTACAATCCATTCCATTATCCTGAGGCGGCCAAGGAACGGCGGGATTGGGTGCTGGACCGCATGGTCGAGACGCACGCCACCACCGCGGAGGAAGCTGCCGCGGCCAAGGCCGAGCCATTGACGCCAAGCGCATTCCGACCGCCGCAGACCGTGCAGGGCGGAGCATGGTTTGCCGAAGAGGTGCGCCGCCAGCTTGTCGAGCGCTTCGGCCAGGACCAGGCAAGCGAAGGCGGTCTGATCGTCCACACGAGTTTTGACCCCGCGTTGCAGGCGCAGGCCGATGCGGCCTTGCGGGCGGGGCTGATCCATTACGATCGCGCCCATGGCGGGTGGCGCGGTCCGGTGGGACGAATTGGCAGCACGGCGTCGCTCTCGGAAGACTGGCCGGATGCGCTACGGACATTCGCGGTGCCGCCCGGGCTGCTGCCGGCGTGGCGGCTCGCCCTGGTTCTGGACATCTCCGCGTCCTCTGCCCGGCTCGGCTACCTGCAGCCTGGCGTGAATGGCAGCTCCGCCGAGCCGCGCAGCGGCGAGATCTCGTTGAGCGAACTGGGTTGGGCACGTCCGGAGCTGGCCGATGGTAATCTCGGGCCGCCGCCACGCCGGATGGCGGACGTGCTGGCGCCGGGCGATGTCGTGCTTGTGGAGCCCGCACAAGGAACGGTTGAAATGCGTATGCCCGAGCATCGCCTGGGGCGTGGTCGCGCGCATGTTTTGGTTGTCACCCTCGACCGCCTGCAGTTGCGCCAGATTCCCCGCGTTGAAGGCGCCCTCGTCTGCCTGGACCCGCGCACCGGGCGGGTGCTGGCCATGTCGGGAGGCTGGAGCGGGGAGGCAAGCAAGTTCAACCGCGCATCGCAGGCGCAGCGCCAGCCTGGCAGCTCGTTCAAGCCCTTCGTCTATTTGACCGCCATGGAGCAGGGCATCTCGCCCAGCGCCCGTTTCGAGGACGCGCCGTTTAGCCTGGGCGACTGGCATCCTAACAATTACGAGCTGACCTCCGGAGGCCCGACCCCGTTGCGCGTGGCGCTGGAACAATCGCTCAACTTGGTGACGGTGCGCGTGGCCCAGCACGTCGGCATGAGTGCCGTGGCCCGCACCGCCATCGGCTTTCACATTTATGATTCGATGCCGAAGGTGTTGCCGGCAGCCCTCGGCGCGGTCGAGACGACGGTGCTGCGCGAGGCGGGCGCCTATGCCTCTTTGGCTGAGGGTGGGCGCGAGATCGTGCCCAGCCTGATCGACAGCGTGCAGGATCGTGACGGCCATACGACATGGCGTCCACCCAGCCTGGTGCTGGGAACCGGCGACCCGGCCCAGCCGCCCAACCTGACCGACCCGCGACGCCAGTTGGCCGATCCGCAGAGCACGTTCCAGGTTTTGAAAATGATGGAGGGCGTGGTGCTATACGGCACTGGCAAGCCGGTCGGCGCCGGCTTCGATCGTCCGATTGCGGGCAAAACCGGTACCACCCAAGATTTCAATGATGGCTGGTTTGCGGGTTTTACCCCGGATCTCGTGACCGTCGTGTGGGTCGGCTACGACACGCCGCGCTCGCTGGGAGACAAGCAGGACGGTGCGCACGTGGCCGGGCCAATCTGGCATGATTTCATGCAGGCGGCCTTGCAGGACCGCCCCGTGCTGGATTTTCGCGTGCCGGACGGGGTGACGTTGGCGCGCTGGGGCTGCGGTCGCCACGAGTGCATCGATGCGTTTCGGCCCGACCAGGTGCCCGGCTCGGGCGGGGCGGGCGGCGGCGAGCGCGCCGGCATCGAAGACACGGCGTCGGCTGACACGGGCGTCCAGATGGTTCCGGCCGACCCGGACAGCCCTCCCCCGCCGCCGCACCCGACCACCGGCACGGGCGTGGACAGCGGCGTGGGCGGCTTGTACTGAGCCGCTCCCTCGAACACAGGTTTGTCCGCACTCATGGCCGCCGAAGCAGACGCGTTGCATGCCCAGATCAAGCAGTCCGTCGCACTGCTGCGGAGGCATCTTTGACTGGGATGTCGCCATTGCCCGTCTGGACGAACTGAACCACCAGGTCGAAGACCCATCGCTTTGGGACGATGCCGAGGCGGCCCAGAAGATCATGCGGGAGCGCAATCGGCTAGCCGCAGGCGTGGAGGGGCTGACGAAACTGGAAGCCGACGTAGCCGACACGATCGAGTTGATCGGCCTGGCCGAGGCCGAAGGCGAGCCGGCCATGGTAACGGAGGGCGTGGCCAGCTTGCGGGCTCTGGCCGACGAGGCCAAGCGGCAGGAGATACTCAGCCTTCTCTCAGGCGAAGCCGACGGCAACGACTGTTTTGTCGAGCTGAACGCCGGGCAGGGTGGCACCGAGGCGCAAGATTGGACCGAGATGCTGATGCGCATGTATTCGCGCTGGGCGGAAAAGCATGGCTACAAGGTCGAAATGATGGAGGCCAGCGAGGGCGAAGGCGCCGGGCTGAAATCGGTGACTCTCCAGGTAGCCGGGCCTAACGCCTATGGCTGGCTGAAGACCGAGGCAGGGGTGCACCGGCTGGTGCGGATCAGCCCATTCGATGCGGCGGCCCGCCGGCAGACAAGTTTTGCGAGCGTCTGGGTATATCCCGTGGTCGATGACAGCATCGAAATCGAGATACGTGACGCCGACCTCAAAGTGGACACATTCCGTGCGTCCGGCGCCGGTGGCCAGCACGTCAACAAGACGGAGAGTGCGATCCGTATAACGCATATACCCTCAGGCATCATCGTCGCCTGCCAGACGGACCGCAGCCAGCATCGCAATCGCGCCACGGCCATGGGTATGTTGAAAGCCCGCCTGTATGAGGCCGAGTTGCAGAAGCGCGAGGCAGCCTCCGCTTTAACCGAGGCCGGCAAGACGGAGAATAGCTGGGGCCATCAGATACGCAGCTACGTGCTCGCGCCCTACCAGATGGTCAAGGACCTGCGTACCGGCGTGGAGAAGGGCAATCCCGGCGCCGTGCTCGACGGCGAATTGGACGATTTCATGGCCGCCTCGCTGGCTGCCCGCGTTGGTGCGACGCGCAGCGACGCCTCCGCACAGGCCCAGTAGGCTGAGGTGAGCGCACAACCCGTCGAAGAGGCGGAGCTTCGGCAAGCCATCGTGCAGGCGTGCCGGACGATGAACGCCCAGGGATTGAACCAAGGTATGTCGGGCAATATCAGCACTCGCGTTGGTGGCGCGATGCTGATCACGCCGACCGCGCTGGCCTATGATGCGATGCAGCCTGACGATATCGCGGCTGTGCGGCTGGACGACCCGGAAGGGGCGTGGACTGGGCCACGCCGCCCATCCTCCGAATGGCGTATGCATCGCGACATCTTCCTTGCCCGCGCGGAGTTCGGTGCTCTGGTGCACGCCCATCCCGTGACGTGCACGGCCCTGGCGATGATGCGACGCGGCATTCCCCCCTGCCACTACATGGTTGCGACGTTCGGCGGCGAAGACGTGCGCTGCGCCGGATACGCGACTTTCGGCACGGCCGAGTTGTCCAGTCTCGTCGTGCAAGCGCTGCAGGGCCGGTCTGCTTGTCTGCTGGCCAACCATGGCATGATTACCTGCGGCCGGGACTTGCAGCAGGCCATGTGGCAGGCGGCGGAGCTGGAGGCACTTGCCCGGCAGTATCACGCTTGCCTGGTTGCCGGCGGACCTGTGCTGCTGTCTACACCCGATATTGAGGCCGCTCAGGATCAGTTTGCGTCTTACAGGCCCTAATTCCTCCGTAACACGTATGTATGTTGCGCGGCGGCCACAACCGCAAGTGCTTTCAACCACAATGTGCGCGTGCAGTGCCCGCAGCGGCTCGCGTCGTCGGTGGAGGGCAAATTGGATGCAAACTTTCGGTTGTATAATTTACAAATTTTGGTGATTGTCCGTAACGAAGCTTCACGGCTGGACGGGCACATTGATGACAGATTGGTCGAGCGTCGAATTCGCGAGCGTACGCCCTAAGTCGCGTAAAGCGCGGGGCTTATTGCCAATCGTAGCCGATTTGATGCCGTTTTGGGATTTTATGGTCTGCGCCGCGTCTGGACAGGCCGCCCTCGCGTTATACGCACGCTACGCGCTTGGAAAACCTCTAGAATGGTCGGCAGCGGGCCCGTTCTGGCGGGAGATTGCGTTCGGGAGCCTGATTACTGCACTGATACTGCGGGAACCGGCCGCCACACTAAACCGCCAGTTGGGTTCGACACTTCGGTTTGTCCTGGCAGCGGAACGGCGTTGCTGCCTGGCGTTCACCGTGCTGATTGCCGTGGGGGTGGCAACCCGGGCGACCGACGACCTCGCGCGGCTGTGGCTCATCTCGTGGCTTGGCATTTTCGCCTGCGCGGTCGCCGGCACACGGGCTGCGTGCGGGTGCTATCTTTCGTGGTTGCGGGGACGCGGAGAACTCGACGAGTTCGATCGCGATCGTGGGAGCGCCCGGTATCCGTGATCGCCTGGCCATCCGCATCGGTAACGATGCACGTATCGTGGGAACCTATTGTGCCCATGCGGAGGAGGATCTCGGCGAGGGCGAAGATGACGACATGGACGAACTCTTCGAGCTCGGGCGGGACGGCGCCATCGATTCCGTGATCCTGGCCGTCGATCCCGCCCGGCAGGTCGATTTCAGTCACATCATCGAGCGATTGAAGGCGTTGCCCGTCCAAGTCGCAATCTGCACGGAGGGCGGCTGGACGCCGAAGCAGGCGCCGCGGATGCGTCTGCTGAGCGGTCTGCCCATGGAGGTTGTTGCCGACCGGCCGATACGGCGATGGAACCTTCTCCTGAAGACGCTTCTTGATAAGTCCGGAGCGCTGATTCTGCTTGCATTGCTGTCGCCGCTCCTTCTGGCGTTGGCTATTGCTGTTGGCATCACCAGTCCCGGCCCGATCATCTTCCGGCAAAAACGCCGGGGTTGGTGCGGCCGGGAGTTCACCGTCTACAAATTCCGGACCATGCATGCGACAGCGGCCGGCACGCAGGCCCTGTTCCAGACCAGGCGCGGTGACGCCAGGTGCACGCCGGTTGGCCGGGTGCTCCGGCGATGCAGTCTCGACGAATTGCCGCAGCTTTGGAACGTGCTTCGCGGCGACATGTCGCTGGTAGGCCCGCGACCGCATGCGGAGTCGCTCCACGAGATAGATCGTGCAGGGCGGGAGGTAGTGGCGCAGTATGCCCAGCGCCACCGCGTGAAGCCGGGCATTACCGGTTGGGCACAGGTCCACGGCGCACGCGGCGCAACCGCGACGCTGGATCAATTGCAGTCCCGCGTGGAATTCGACCTGTTCTACATAGAGAACTGGTCGATATGGCTGGACCTGCAAATATTGTTGCGAACTCCGTTCGTCATGACGGGCGAGAACGCGTTTTGAACCAGTTCGCTTTGCGTTCCGGAACGACACGCGCATCGCTTTATAGGCCGCCTCAACTTACCGGCCACGCGACCAAGATCGTGAATGCCACGGCACGAGCATTGCTGGCCGAGGTCGTTGCGCGCTTGAGCCAAGCTGACCTGCCAATCGTCCAGATCATCGCTGCGTGTGGCCTCAGCCGGGCAGCTGGCGTAGCGCAGGATTTGGCGGCCGCCGCGGCTTTAACTTATGGGCGCACCCTGCTAGTGACGGATGATGGAGAAAGCGGCCAGCATTTAACTGCCCAGCGCTCGCCGGGCAAAGGCGTGCACGAAATCATTCCGGATGCCGCCGTTACGGGCCTGTATCATCGCCGGTTTGACGAGGGTTTGCTCGAACGGGAACCGTCGCCCGTGCCGACCGGGCGAACAGCCCCAAAGTCGTTCCGGATGTTGGTCCTGGCCAGCCGTTCACCCATCGACTGCCCATCGGGACTAAGTCATGCGACGCGTTGCCATGGCACCATCGTCGCGGTGGCGGCAGGTGTGACCCGGCTTGCGGACGTGCAGGCGACTGCTCGGCAGTTGGACCTGGCTGGCGCTACGGTGTTGGGAACGGTCCTATACGATGCACCCTCGTTTCGGCTTTGGCCCGGCTGGAAGCTTGCCCGACGGTGCGCATGACGGCGCCCTCTGGATTGGCAGTCGCCCTCGCAATGCTGGCGGTGGTGGCGGAACTGAGTGTCAGCGCAAACCTGCTGACTTGGCTAGGTATTCCTTACGTCGCCGACGGTGGAAGCCTGCCGGTGAAGCTTCATCCGGGTACACACCTGTTATTCCTGGCGGGCGCGCTGCTTTGGGTGCGTGGGATTGGGTGGCACGCTCTGACGGCCGATGGGGCTTTGCTGAGCTTCATGGCCGGCATGGCTGCGTGCGTCGTCTATCTACTTGCGCTAACCGGGCCGGGTCACGTGGTGGTCCTTCTCGATACGTTTCTGCCGGCAGGCTTGCTCGCAATGGTGTTGGGGCGGGCAACACCCCGGCAGCTGGCGTTCTTGCGGCGTGTCATGCAGCTCTTGTTTGCCGCCGGTGCGGCGCTCGCGCTGATCGAGACAATGCTGCATGCCACGCTGATACCGCTGTATCTGAACGATGCTGCTTATCACCCGCATGTGGAGGATTTCCGGGCTACTTCGCTATACGATCATCCTCTGACGGGCGCCGTCATGATGATGCTCGGCTTGGCTCTGACGCCTGCGGCGGGGTTTCGCAGACTGGCCTACAGTGCATTGCTGTCGGCGGCAATCCTCAGTTTCGGCGGACGGATGTCAGTGCTCGTCATGTTGCTCATGGCAGGTGCGGGCTGGGCGGTGCCGACATGCCGCCTGATATTGTCGCGCGAAAGGCGCGGGTTCGGCAGGCTGATGAGCGCCTCGGTCATCATCCTCGCGGTGGCACCGATTGTGGCGGCCAGCCTCTTTGCCGGGCTCGGCACACGTATTGCTGGCCACCTGTATTGGGACGACAGCGCGCAAGTCCGTTTGGCGCAGTGGCGATTGCTTGGTCAACTCGATATTTGGCAGCTGATGTTCGGCACGCGGCGGCAGGATTTGCTGGCCCTGCTGACCCCGCTTTGGCTGGGCTATGGCGTCGAGGTGATCGAAAACTTTTGGCTGCTCATGTTCGTGGCCTTCGGACTGATTGGTTTTCCGTTGTTCGTGGGCAGCCTGCTGTCGTTGTTGCTGTGGTGCTGGCGTCGTAGTGCGCTTCAGGGGCGGCTGCTGGTCCTGGCGGTCATGCTTGTCGCCTCTACAAGCAACTCGTTGGGGCGCAAGTCGACGATACTCGTTTGTTTGGTTGCTACGATCGCTTGCCTCAGTGCCGAAGCGCTGCGTGCGGAACCTTCGCCAGCATTTGTCGGCCGGAGTTGTCGACAACCAACATTTCGTCAGGTGACTATATGACCCGGCGTCACGTCGCGTTCTACATGCACGACCTCTCGGGCGGCGGCGTGGAAAGAATGCGCTTGGCCTTGATTGAAGAACTACGCGCGCGCGGCATTAAGGCGACACTGATCGTGGGGTCGCGCACAGGGGAGCTGGCATCGCTTCTACCTCCCGACCTGGCAGTAGAGGCATTGGACCGCACCGGAATGCTACATAGCGTTCTACCTCTCGCCCGCGTGCTGCGCCGCCTTCGCGCGGACGTGCTGATCGCCAGCCTTGACCACAACAATATCACGGCGGTTCTTGCCCGGCTTGTCAGCCGACTGCCGACCAGGGTGGTCATCTGCCAGCACAACGCGCTATCGGCCGAAAGGACACTTGGGTGGCGCTACCGCGCGGTGCCCTGGCTCTATTGGTTGTTACAGCAATGTGCTGACCAAATCGTTGCGGTATCGAATGGAGTTGCCGGCGACCTCGCCGCCGTGACCGGCATCGCGCGCCACCGTATTATAACGATTTACAACCCGGTGATCGGTCCTGATTTTGCCGCGCGTGCCGGCCAGGTTATACCGCACCCCTGGTTGCAGGACAGATCGCAACCGGTTTTCGTCTTTGCCGGGCGGCTCACGCCGCAGAAGGATCCATGGACGGCGCTGCGCGCGCTGGCTCTGCTGCGCGCCCGGTCTCCCGCCCGGATGCTCGTTCTGGGCGAGGGGCCGTTGCGGACCGAGCTTGAAGCCCATGCACGAGATCTCGGCCTGGCGGAGCATGTGGCCTTCGTCGGGTTCCAGACCAATCCGCTGCCTTGGTTGCGCCATGCCTCAGCCCTTGTCTCCTCGTCCCGCTACGAGGGTTTGGGGAACGCGATCATCGAGGCGCTGGCATGCGGCACGCCCGTCATAACAACGGATTGTCCGCACGGCCCCTCAGAGATTTTGCAGGGTGGCGCACTCGGCTACCTCGTGCCCGTTGCAGATTCCGCGGCGATGGCACGCGCCATGCAAAGCTGCCTGTGGAAACCTCCGGACCCTGGGCCTCTAGCAGCCCGTGCATCGTCCTTCACCACCGATGCGTGTGCACGCGCACACGAGGCGCTGTTTGATCGGTTGCTTGCCCCCGCGAAGCCCGTGCAAGCGCTAGGCATGGCCATCTCGCCAGTGCCCGCCGAACACGTCGTCAACCGCATGATGAGCGAACCGGCAAAGCACCGGGTCAACCTGGTCGTTACGCCCAACCTCGATCACGTGAGACTGCTCCGGCGCGTTGAGTTTCGAGCTGCGTACCATAATGCAGAGATGGTGTGCCCGGACGGGCTGCCGGTGTTGCTGTACGCAAGGCTTCGAGGTTTGAGGCTTTCGTCCAGGGTTACGGGTTGCGAACTGTTTTCGTTGCTGGCCAACCACAAGCGGCTCGCGACGCAGCGGCTATTCTTCGTGCTGGAAGGCGAGCAGACGGCCCGCGCCGTGACCGCATGGGCGCGAGCAAGATCGATGTGCGACCGCGTCAGGTACTACGTGGCTCCTTCTGGCCTGCTTGCGGACGATCACGCCCAGGCTTCTATGCTCTCGGCAATACAGTCGGCCAGGCCGACAATCCTGATCATGACTTTGGGTGCGCCGCAGAGCGAAATTCTTGTGCACCGCCATCGTGACAACCTGCCGCCCTGTTGGGCAATGTGCGTGGGTCAAGCTGTCAGGGTGGAGCTAGGGTTGGCTACCCGCGCGCCCGCTATGTGGCAGCGCCTGGGTTTGGAGTGGATGTGGCGGGCGCGGCAAGAACCAAAACGTCTGATCCGTCGTTATGTACAGTCGGCTGTCTGGTTCCCTGCCGCGATCCTTCATGACATTTGGCGGCCTTCGCAGCAGCTATAGCGCGGCTGGCACGCCCGCTTCCGCCAGCGCGGCGGCCTGACGGTTCGCAAGCTCCTCCTCGCGAAACCCGTCTATCAGCTCATGAAACATGCGGTGCCAGTTCAGCTTGGCGCCCAGGCGCAAAAATACCGAGCCGAGGCCGATGGCCGAGCGGTCCATGAGCACGAACTCGCGTGGCGGCTTCACGCCACCCGTACGTTGCAGTCCCGCATGCACTTTTTGCGCGATCTCGCGGCCATATTGCGGGTCGTTGCTTTCCTGGATGGCGCGCACCCGGTCCTGGATCAGCGGCTCGTAGAGAAAACGCGCCCACTGGTTCAGCACGTCGGTTTTCTCGCGCGACAGTCCGGAAAAACCCCAGCCTTCATAGGCGTGGTGCGCGCGGTCCTCGTCGCCGTCTCGCACCGCCTCGAACAAATCGATCACGCCGCGCAGGAAATGCGGGCGAAACACGCGTATTGCGCCGAAATCTAGCAAGTTGATGCCATGGTCCGCGCGCACCTGATAATTACCCAGATGCGGGTCGCCATGGATGACGCCGAAACGATACAAGGGGATATACCAGGCCACGAACAAGGCGCGCGCGATATCGTTGCGCACTTCCAGCGGCGGATCCTCGTCCAGCACGGCCTGCAGTGGACGGCCCTGCAGCCAGGTCATCGTCAGCAACCGCGGAGTAGTAAGGTCCGGCAATGGCTCCGGCACGGTCACGTTGGAGACGCCGTCCAGCATGAGGTGGTAGAGCCGCATCTGCGACGCTTCGCGAACGTAATCCAGCTCCTCCCGCAGGCGCTCCGAAAGCTCCTTGTAGATCTCCTCGTTCTGCAATGCGTTGTCCATCCGGTGATAGATCGACAACGCCAGACGCAACTGGCGCAAATCGGCTTCGACCACGCTTGGCATGTCCGGATATTGCAGTTTGCACGCGACATCCACACCGGCAGACGTTCGGCCGCGATGCACCTGCCCGAGGCTTGCCGCGGCGGCTGCTTCCCGGCCGAATTCCGCAAATTTTTGTTCCCAGCCCGCCCCGAGCTCGTTGGCCATACGGCGACGCACGAAGGCCCAGCCCATGGGCGGCGCATTGGCCTGCAATTGTGCGAGTTCGGCCGCGTATTCCGGCGGCAGCGCGTCCGGAATGGTGGAGAGGAATTGCGCCACCTTCATCAGCGGCCCTTTCAGGCCACCCAAGATGGATTTGAGATCCTCCGCATGCGCGCCGCGGTTCATCTTCATGCCGAACACGCGCTCGCCGGCGACACGCGCTGCGATGCCCCCGACCGCGCCGGAGGTGCGCGCGAAACGGCGCAGTTCGCCAAACAGATTGGCGCTGCCCACCGGCTGCGGCGGGAAGGCGGTACCGCGTCAGACATGCTCGGCCGCCTCGAGCTGGTCGATGAAGCCCGCGATCACATCCAGCCCACGTCGCCAGAAAGCCGGGTCCGAGGCATCCAGCCCGAACGGCGCCAGCAAGTCGCGATGCACCTTGGTGCCGCCGGCGCGCAGCATCTCTAGATATTTCGTCTGGAAACCGGGATGCCCGGACTGAAACACGGCATATAAGGCGTTCACCAGACAGTCGCCGAACGCATAGGCATACACATAGAAGGGCGAATGGATGAAATGCGGTATGTAGGACCAGAAAATCGCGTAGTCGGGTGTGAACTCGAAAGCGGGCCCCAGGCTTTCGCGCTGCACCTGCAGCCAGATTTCGCCCAGCCGTTCCGGCAGGATTTCGCCTAGGCGCCGTTCGTCGTGCACCAGGGTTTCAAACCGGTAGAACGCAATCTGGCGCACCACCGTGTTCAGCATGTCCTCCACCTTGCCGGCCAGCATCAGCCGGCGGCGCGCGGGATCCGTCTCGGCATCCAGCAATGATTGGAACGTCAGCATCTCGCCGAATACGCTCGCCGTCTCGGCCAAGGTCAGCGGCGTTCCGGACATGAGGTATCCCTGGTCGGCGGCCAGCACCTGATGCACGCCGTGGCCCAGCTCGTGCGCCAAGGTCATGGTGTCACGCGTGCGCCCATGGAAATTCATCAGAATGTAGGGATGGGCGGAAGGCACCGTGGGATGTGCGAAGGCGCCGCCGGACTTGCCGGCACGCGGAGCTGCATCGATCCAAGAGTTGTCGAAAAAGCGCTGGCCGATGTCGCCCAGCGTTGGGTCGAAGCGTCGATAGGCGGTCAGCACCGTCGAGACCGCATCGGGCCAGGCGATCATGCGGTCATCGTCGCCGGGGAGCGGCGCGTTACGGTCCCAGTGCTGCAGCTTTTCCAGGCCCAGCCACTTCGCTTTCAGCGCGTAATAGCGATGCGACAGGCGCGGGTAGTCGCTGGTCACGGCCGTCACCAGCGCGTCCACCACCTCGTCCTCCACGACGTTGGACAGGTTGCGGTCGCTGCCCGGGCGGGGAAGCTGGCGCCAGGTGTCGATGATTTCCTTGTCCTTGGCGAGCGTGTTGGTAATCAGCGAAAACAGCTTCGCGCGCTCGTCGAAGGCATGGGCGATCGCATGGGCCGCCGTCTCCCGCACGGTCCGGTCTGGGTCCGACAGTTTGTTGAGCACGGCGTTGACCGTGGCTGCTTCCCCGGCGAAGGGGATGCGCATGCCGGCGACCGTCTCGTCGAACAGCCGGCTCCAGGCGGCGCGCCCGGTCACTTCACGGTCGTGCACGAAGCGCTCGAGCTCATCGGAAAGCTGGTGTTTGCGCCATACGCGCAGGTCGCGCAGATAGGGGCGCCAGTGCGCAAAGGCCTGGTCGGCGAATTTGGCGTCCAGCACCGCATCGTCGATGCGGTTCAGCTCGAGGCGGAAGAACAGGATATGCGCGCTGATGGCCGTGCAGCGCTCCATCATCGACTGGTAGAACTGGCCGGCGGCCGCGTCCGTGCTGTCGGCGCTGAACAGCAGCTGTGCGTAGGACATGACGCGGCCCAGGATCTCGTCGATCGCCTGGTAGGTCTTCATCGCCGCCGCCAACTCGCGGCCGGACAGGTCGGCCAACCGCCCGGCGTGGCTGTCGCGGAAGGCTTGCGCCTGCTGATCCGCTTGGACGAGATCGGCCTCGACGCGCGGGCTGTCGGGCGCGGGGTAGAGATCGGTCAGGTCCCAGCTTGGCAGCATTGCCTGTTCTGGCTGGCCGATGGGGCCGGGCAGGGTTATTGATCCATCAGGGTTGTAGAGCGTCACGCAGTGTTCCTCAGCCAGGAGCGCCACATGTAAGGGCGCACAGGCCGTCGTCAAACGAAGGCGGGACGATAAGGGTGAGATAGCCGGTCCCGGCTGCACGCTGCGGGACGGACGACGGACTAGAGGGAGTGCAACCATGGACATGCCAATGCCGGCCCAGCCGGCGCCTTTCGCGCTCAGCGAGGACCAGCTTGCCATCCAGGAGCTGGCGCGCAGTTTTGCCGATCGCGAGATCGCGCCGCATGCGCTGGACTGGGATGCGCGCCACCATTTCGCGAGTGACGTCATACGGCGTTCGGCCGAGCTGGGCCTGTGCGGCATCACCGTGCGGGCCGAGTCCGGTGGCAGCGGGCTGGGCCGCATGGAGGCGGCCATCGTGATGGAGGCACTGGCCACGGCCTGCCCCAGCACCTCCGCCTTCGTGTCGATCCACAACATGGTCGCGACCATGATCGACCGCTTTGGCGATGGAGCGCAGCGCGCGGAAATGCTGCCGCGACTGTGCAGCGGGGAGTGGCTCGGCAGCTACTGCCTGACGGAACCCGGTTCCGGGTCCGACGCTGCGGCCATGCGGACGCGCGCGGTGCTGGACGGCGACGAGTGGGTGCTGAACGGCACGAAGCAGTTCATCTCTGGCGCCGGCGCCACACAAATCTACGTCGTCATGGCGCGAAGCGGCGGTCCAGGCGCCTCGGGGGTCTCAGCTTTTTTGGTTGAGGACGGCACGCCTGGCCTGTCATTCGGTACCGAGGAACGGAAAATGGGCTGGCACACGCAGCCCACGCGTCAGGTGATCTTCGAGAATTGCCGCATTCCCGCCAACCGCCGCCTGGGTGCCGAAGGCGCGGGTTTCAGGATCGCGATGGCCGGGCTGGATGGCGGGCGGCTGAACATCGCGGCCTGCTCGCTGGGCGGCGCGCAATCGGCGATGGACAAGGCAGTCGCCTATATGGCCGAGCGGCAGGCTTTTGGGCAGCGGCTCGACCAGTTCCAGGCACTACAGTTCCGCTTGGCGGATATGGCGACCTCGCTTGAAGTGGCGCGCACCTTTTTGTGGCGTGCGGCCTCCGCACTGGATGCGGGCGATCCTCGCGCGACGCAGCTCTGCGCCATGGCCAAGCGTTTTGTGACCGACTCCGGTTTCGAGGTGGCGAACCAGGCGCTGCAGATGCTGGGCGGCTACGGCTACCTTGCCGATTACGGCATCGAGAAAATCGTGCGCGACCTGCGCGTGCACCAAATCCTTGAGGGCACCAACGAGATCATGCGAGTGATCATCGCCCGCGGCTTGGTGGCACGCGCGGCGTGAGCGGTTCGGACGACGGAGTTTTGTTCGCGCGCGAAGGCACGCTGGGCCGTATCACGCTCAATCGGCCGCGTGCGCTCAATGCGCTGACCTTGGGCATGATCGAGGCGATCGCCACACAACTCGACGTTTGGGAGCACGACGACTCGGTTGGCATCGTGCTGATCGACGGGGCGGGCGAGCGGGGTTTGTGCGCCGGCGGCGATATACGCGCGCTCTACACGGCCGTGTGCGCCGGCGATATGGCTATCCCGGAAAACTTCTTCCGCGCCGAATATCGTTTGAACGCGCGCATCGCGCGGTATTCCAAACCCTACGTCGCCTTCATGGATGGCTTGGTCATGGGTGGCGGTATCGGCATCTCCGCCCACGGCTCTCATCGCGTGGTCACGGAGCGCTCCAGGCTCGCCATGCCGGAAGTGGGGATCGGGTTCGTGCCGGATGTAGGGGGCACCTGGCTGCTGGGCCGGGCGCCCGGCGAGTTCGGACCGCATGCGGCGCTGACATCGGCGCAGCTCGGTCCGGCTGACGCAATCGCGTGCGGGCTTGCCGATAGCTGCGTCGCATCGGCCAACCTGGACGCCGTGCGGCAGGCGCTCTCGGATTGCAACACTGCGGATGCGGTGCGTGCCTGCGTGGACGGGTTTTCGATAACATCGCCAGTGGGCGTGCTGCTGGAAAGCCGTGAGTGGATATCGTCGTGCTACGGCCAGGAGGAGGTGGAGCGGATCGTCACTTGCCTGGCGGAGCGGCCGGAGCCCGAGGCGCGGCGGGCAGCACAGGAGATTGCCGGCAAATCACCGACATCTCTGAAGGTTGCGCTCCGCGCGCTGCATCAGGCACGTAGCGCGCCCGACTTAGAACACACGCTGGAGCTGGAGTACCGGCTGGCGATGGCGTTCATGCGCACGCCCGATTTCAGGGAAGGCGTGCGCGCCGCCGTGGTGGACAAGGATCGCAACCCAGCCTGGTCACCGGCCGCCTTGCCGGAGGTCTCCCGCGCCATGGTGGACGGCTTTTTCGAGGCGCCGGACTATGGCGGATTGGGGCTTATGACGACGTAGCCAATGCGGTTGCGGGCAGCGGATCCATCTGCGGCGACTCCAAGAATTCGGCCGCCCGCGCTCGCATGGCGGCCAGCTTGGCGGAATCCATCCGCGACAGCGTTTTCAGCGGCATTGCCAAGCGAATATTGCCGGCAAGCGCCTTTTCGTGGCGCGCGAAGAAATCCCAGTACAGGAAATTGAACGGGCAGGCCCTAGGTCCCACAGCGTCCTTCACGTCATAGACGCAAGCTTTGCAGTAATCGCTCATGCGGTTGATGTAAGCGCCGGACGCTGCGTAGGGTTTGGACCCCATGATGCCGCCATCGGCGAATAGCGCCATGCCGCGCGTGTTCGGCATCTCCACCCATTCGTATGCATCGGCATAGACGACCAGGTACCACTCATCGAGGTCATCGGGATGCAATCCGGCGAGAAGTGCGAAATTACCGGTTATCATCAGGCGTTGAATGTGATGGGCGTAGGCGTGCCGAAGCGTGTCGCCCACTGCCTGATGTAGACAGTTCATTTTCGTCTCGCCAGACCAATAGAACCAGGGCATGCGCCGCGTGGCGCCCAGCGCATTCTTCGTGCTGTACTCGGGCATGTTGGCCCAGTAAATGCCGCGCACGAATTCCCGCCAGCCGAGTATCTGGCGAATAAAGCCCTCGACCGCGTTCAACGGCGCGTGTCCGGTGCGATAAGCAGCCTCGGCAGCGTCGCAAACCTCCTTCGGGCTGAGCAGGCCAAGATTGAGCGAGGTGGAGACGAGCGCGTGGAACAACACCGGCTCACCGGTCTTCATCGCATCCTGCCAGGTGCCGAAAGACGGCAGGCGATGCTCGATGAAATCGGCCAGTGCCATGCGGGCCTGTTCGCCAGTCACGGGCAGGCTGAAATCCGTAGCGTGCCCGACGTGGCTGGGAAAGTGGCGCGAGACGAGCTCGATCACATCCCGCGTCATCTTGTCTTGCGGAAAGCGTGGCGTGGGCGGCGCCTCTACACGCTTGGGCAGTGCGTTGCGATTCTCAGGATCGAAGTTCCAGCGCTGCCCTTCCGGCTTGTCGCCATCCATCAGATAGCCCGTGCGTCGACGCATCTCGCGGTAGAAAAACTCCATACGCAATCCCCGCCGGTCGCGCGCCCAGGCGAGAAAGTCCTGGATGCGCGCGAAGAACCGCGTGTCGTCGCGTATATCGACCTCGATGCCGGAGGCCGCCTGCCAATGCCGCATGTCCTCGGCCAGCCGCCACTCGCCTGGCTCCGTCAGCACGGCGCGATCCGGGCGGTGGCGGGCCACGGCGCGCAGGAACTCGCCGCGGAGGGATTGCGTATTGTCCGGGTCATCGAGCCGTATGTAGTCGACGCGCACGCCACGCGCCGTCAGAGCGCGCGCAAAATGGCGCATGCCGGACAGAACAAGCACGATCTTGATCGCGTGATGGCGCACATAGGTGCATTCGGCTTGCACCTCGGCCATTAACACCACGTCATGTGTGGCATCTAAGCCGGTAAGTGTCGGCAGGGCGGGGCTTAGCTGGTCCCCCAAAATCATGCGCAACGTGCCGGCCATACGTGACTCCCGAGACCACGCAGACATACAGTGCCGCGGGCGGATCGCCAGTGGTCCGCTTCGCTTTGCGCAGCCCCGGTAGCTGTGCGACGTTGCCGTCCCGATGCAGCAGCTGCTTCTCTTGCGTCATGCAAAGTCGTCCTGGGACAATCCTGCCCAGCCCGATCACGCGCGTCCTTTGAACGCGCGCGGCCGCGCGGCCGCGCGCGGCCTGCGTGCCACGTTGCGCGATCTCGGTTTGCTGCCGGACGTCATCCTGGTCTCCTCGGCGCGGCGCACGATTCAGACCCTGGAAGCGCTGGCACCCTGGGATGAGACACCCCTCATCGAGCCGATGGACGGGTTGTATCTGGCCGAACCAAAGCGGCTGTTCGACATCATCCGTGGCGTGTCCGAGACGGTCCGCAGCCTTATGCTCGTCGGCCATAATCCCGGACTGCATGAGTTCGCGCTCAGTCTGGCTGGCATGGCTCCTCTCGAGGCCGAGCACGGGGCCCCGTCGTCATCCGTGACGGAGCGGCTGGCGCGCGATTTCCCGGCTGGAGCATTGGCCGAGTTCACCGTCGCCGGTCCATGGCGCGAGCTGCGCGCGGGCAGTGGGCGACTGGTGCGGTTCGTCTGCCCGCGCGATGTGGCGGAGGCAGCCGGCTGAGCGATTTTCTGCCAGAGTTGGAACCGGGCCTCCCCAAGCCCGCCTGCTTAGAGCTGGCGTTGCCGCCGGAAGAGGCGACGCGTCTGTGGCGTGCGCCGGCCTTGCTCTCGAGGCGGGCGGGCCGCGCGCGTACCACCCGCGCCGGCACCATCTGGCACGATACAGCGAACGGCGCGCTTGCTTCGACAAACATGTCGCTTGGCCAGGACCGGGATGTGTGGCGACTGGAACGTCTGCGGCCGGCACACGTCATGGATTGGCTACCCGCGCACCGTGCGCCGTTGCTGGCGCAAGCCTCGGCGCCACAATTCCTCGGGTGGAAGTTGCCTGACCAGCTTGCACCGGTTGCCGCCTTCGAAGGCCGCCTCCGCACCCTGGCGCTGGATGCGGCTGGCGGTCCAATGCGGCTCGGCCTGCTCGAAGGTACATTGCGCGGCGTAGCCCAGGATAGGCCGGCCTGCCGCCTGATCCTGGAAGGGCAATTATCGTCCATAGCCGAGCTGGCCCGTGAGCTCGGCGTCGGTCTGCGGATTGGCGTGCCGCGCGCCGGGCTTGCCGCACAGGCCATGGCGGTTGCCCGCGGTCAGCCGGCCCAGCCACGCCAGACCGGTGCGCCCTCCATTCTGCCAGGCGGGTCGCTGGACGACGCCGTTGCCGGCGTTATCGGACATCTGGCCGATGTCATCCTGCATTGGACCGCACGAGTGGCAGGCGCCGACACCCCAGAGCCGGTGCACCAGATGCGCGTGGCCGTCCGCCGACTGCGTTCCGCCCTGACGGTATTTCGCCGCGCCATCGCCCCAGACGAGGGGGAGCCATGGCTGGACCAACTGGCCGCACGTCTGAAAACCTTGGCCACCCATCTTGGCGCGGCGCGTGACTGGGATGTTTTCCTCACCGAGACCGGTGCTGACATAGCTTACAGCTTTCCTGGCGACCGCCGGATTTCCGGTCTGCTCGCGGCGGCTGCCCGTCGCCGGGCGGCCGCCTATGCGACCCTGCAAGCATTTTTCGAGGCGAGGGACTGGCCCGATTTCGAGCTTGCCCTGGCGTTGTTGCCGGCGACGCGGCCGTGGAGGGACAGTTTGCCAGGCGAACACAGCGATATTCTGGCGGCACCTGTGCACATCTACGCCGAGCGCGCCCTGGACCGCCGATTGAAGCATGCCTTGGCACAGGGCGACCAACTGCAGGCGTTGCCGCCCGACGCGCTGCATGACTTGCGTAAGCAAATCAAGAAGTTACGTTACGCCACGGAGTTCTTCGGCGCTCTGTTTCCGGAGAAGCCGATGCGTAAATACCTGTCCAGGCTCGAGCAGCTCCAGGCGGTTCTGGGAGTGGTCAATGATCGCGTAGTGGCGGCCGGTCTGCTGCAGCAATTGGCGGGCGGTTCGGACCGTGCATTCGCCTGCGGTGTCGTCCTGGGCTTCAGCGCGGGCCGGCATGCGGTTTCCCAGGATCGCGTCGGCCAGGCTTGGGCGAAATTCGCCCGCACGACGCCGTTCTGGGATTAACCTGCGAGCCAGGGCGGGAACGGGC
This sequence comes from uncultured Alphaproteobacteria bacterium, assembly GCA_963850605.1. Taxonomy (GTDB): domain Bacteria; phylum Pseudomonadota; class Alphaproteobacteria; order Acetobacterales; family Acetobacteraceae; genus BOG-908. Next base: position 286,779 of record CAWKLX010000005.1, read on the forward strand.
CGCATCCCGCTTATGCTGCGGGTGCGAAGGTTGCGCTGCCAGGACTGCCGCCCTTATGGTGCGACGCGGCCACAGTTTTGCCGCGATCTCCACAGCGCGTGGCCAGGCCCGCGCAATCCACAGGATGGTCCATGAGCGGCACTGCCCCCGGCTCCGTAACCCTTAGTCTCGACGGCACCGACCACACGCTCAAACTGCCGCTCATCCCCGGCACGATTGGTCCGTCCGTGTTCGACATACGCAAGCTTTATCCCGAGCTGGGCGTCTTCACCTATGACCCAGGTTATGGCGGCACGGCGGCGTGTGAGAGCAAGATCACCTACATCGACGGCGATGAGGGGGTTTTGCTGCATCGCGGCTACCCGATTGATCAGCTGGCCGAGCAATCCACCTTCCTTGAAGTGGCGCACCTGCTGTTGAACGGTGAGCTGCCCAACCGGGCGGAGCTGGCCGATTTCGAGCACGGCGTGTTGATGCACACCATGGTGCATGAGCAGCTCCGCCAGTTTTACAACGGTTTCCGGCGCGATGCGCATCCGATGGCCGTGATTTGCGGCGTGGTCGGCGCGCTCAGCGCTTTCTACCACGACAGCCTGGACATCAATAACCCCGATCACCGCCGCATCAGCGCCTTTCGGCTGATTGCCAAGGTACCGACAATTGCAGCCTGGGCCTACAAATACTCGATCGGGCAACCGTTCATGTATCCGCGAAACGATCTCGGCTACGCGGAAAACTTCCTATACATGATGAACGCGGTGCCGGCCGAGCCGTATCACGTCAACCCGGTGTTGGCGCGTGCAATGGACCGCATCCTGATTCTTCATGCCGACCACGAGCAGAACGCATCTACAAGTACGGTGCGTCTGGCGGGATCGACCGGAGCCAACCCGTTTGCGTGCATTGCGGCGGGTATCGCCAGCCTTTGGGGCCCCGCCCATGGCGGCGCCAACGAGGCGGTGTTGAAAATGCTGGGCGAAATCGGCCACAAGGACGCCATACCCGACTTCATCGAGAAGGTGAAAGACAAGAACAGCAATGTGCGGCTGATGGGCTTCGGCCATCGCGTGTATAAGAACTACGATCCGCGCGCGAAGATCATGGAACGGACCTGCCACGAAGTGCTGGACGAACTCGGCATAAAGGATGATCCGCTGCTGGACCTGGCGCTGGAACTGGAGCGAATAGCGCTGCACGACGATTACTTCGTCAGCAAAAAACTATATCCCAACGTTGATTTCTATTCGGGCATTATCCTCAAGGCCATGGGCATCCCGACCAGCATGTTCACAGTGCTGTTTGCTGTGGCGCGCACCGTTGGCTGGGTAAGCCAGTGGAAGGAAATGATCGAGGATCCGCTGCAGCGTATCGGACGTCCGCGGCAGGTCTATATCGGACATTCCCAGAGGGACTACGTGGCGCTTGATAGGCGCCTCTGAACTCCTGCGCGACCTCGCCCCACCGGCCTAGTCAGCACAGTCACATCCTGGCGTTTTCCCCGTAGCGGCTTTGGTCACGTGATAATCGATCCATTCGGCGACCAGCGCGCGCGCTTCGCTCAACCGCGCCTCCGGATGATGGATTCGGTAAAGCGTCGTGCAGCTTTGGAACGCGGCCATATCGTCCGTGCCGGCCCGCCGCAGTTCGCGATAGGCGGTAACGACGGCTCGCTCGCAACGGCGCCCAGGTTCGGCCACGTGTCCGACACTCCAATTAAGAATCACTCGCAACGTCTATCAGGCTAATCTCATACTGCGTGTGCCGCAACCTCGGTGCGGGGTGCCGCCGGAGCCCGCCCGGTCGCCTCGGCAATCAAAGCCTCCGTCTCTTCCAGCAATGCATCCTCGTCAGCCGCCGTACGAACGCTTTCCCGCCCTATATCGAGCAGGACGGGGACGGCGAGCGGCGAGACCCGGTCCAGCCGGCGCACGCGTACATGGCCACGGGCACGGTCGAGCATGCCGGCAATGCGGCCCAAGTCGGTCAAGCCGCCGGCCGCGTCCGCCCGCGTGGCGCGCAACAGGATGTGGTCCGGCTGATGCCGCCGCAACACGTCATAGATGAGATCGCTGCTCACGGTCACCTGCCGCCGGTTTTTGTCGGCGCCTGGCTGATGCCGCTCGATCAACCCTGCAATGACAGCCACGTTGCGAAACGTGCGGCGCAGCATGCTGCTTTCGGCCATCCAGGTTTCGAGGTCGTCGCCCAGCATGTCGTGGTCGAACAAATCGGCCACGTCGCCCGGCTCGTTGGCTGACCAGGTGGCGATGACGTAGTCGGTCGCCACGAAACCGAGCGGCGCGCTGCCGGCGCGCTCCATGCGTTTGGTGAGCAGCATACCCAGCGTCTGGTGTGCGTTGCGCCCCTCGAACGCATAGGCGACCATGTACCAACGGCCCTGCCGCGGAAAGATCTCCACCAGCAGATCGTCCGGCCCCGGCAGATCGCTCCGGTCCTGCTGCAACTCCAGCCATTCGCGAACCGGCTCGGGATAGGTGCTCCATGCGGCCGGATCGTGCAGCATGGCACGCACGCGGGCGGCCAAGTTGGTGGTCAGCGACATCCTCGTTCCGGCATAGGCGGGCACGGCCGGCGTGCCGGTGCCGCCGTCGGCGCATTCCAACGTCGTCTCGTGAATACGGATGAAGCGCAGCAGACGGCCGGCGAACATGAACGTGTCACCGGCGCGCAGCGTGTTGGCAAAACTTTCTTCAAGCTCGCCCAGCGGCTGACCGCGCAAGCCGCCCAGGCGCACCCGCAGCAGAGGCGCCTCCACGATGGTGCCCACGTTCATGCGCGCCTGCCGCGCAACGCGAGCGCCGCGCACATGCACGCGCCCTTCCGAATCCCGGAACAATTTCCGGTAACGCTCATAGCTGGACAGCGCGTAACCGCCATTCTCCACGAATTCCAGCACGCCATCGAACTCGTGTCGGGACAGCTCGGCGTAGGGCGCCGCGCGCCGAACCTCGGCGAACATGTCGCCTGGGTGAAAGGGGCCCGCGCAGGCGCTCAGCAAGACATGCTGCGCCAGCACATCCAGCCCGCCCGGTCGTGGTGGATCCCCGTCTAGCTCATGCACCGCCACACCGGCGATGGCCGCCTGGCACTCCAACACCTCGAACCGATTGGCCGGCACGAGTATGGCCTGGCTCGCCTCGTCCATACGATGGTTGGATCGGCCCACGCGCTGCAATAATCGCGACACGCCCTTCGGCGCGCCAACCTGAATCACCTGGTCCACGCCGCCCCAGTCGATACCCAGGTCGAGCGAGGACGTGGCCACCACGGCCCGCAGCTCGCCACGTGCCATGGCAGCTTCAACGCGCAGCCGCTGGGCCAGATCCAGGCTGCCGTGATGCAGCGCGATGGGCAGAGTTTCCGTGTTCAGCTTCCACAGTTCCTGGAACAGCAGCTCGCCCTGCGCGCGCGTGTTCACGAACACGATCGTCATGCCGGCCCGGCGCACCCGGTCCAGCACCGCACTGGCCGAGGCCAGCCCCATGCGCCCGGCCCAGGCAATGCGCTGCTCGGGCAGCATCATGCGCAAATTCGGTGCTGCGCCCTCAGCCACCGTGATCAGCCGCGCGGGGCCACCCGTGCCCACATAGGCGAGCAGCGCATCTGGGTGGGCGACGGTCGCCGACAGCCCTACGCGACGCGCGGCCGGCGCCAGCGCGGTCAGCCGTGCGAGGCCCAACGCAAGCTGGTCACCGCGCTTGGTGCCAGCGATGGCGTGGATCTCGTCGATCACGATCGTGTCGAGCTGTGCGAAAAACGTATGCGCGCACTCCTGGCTTAGCAGCACGGCCAGGCTTTCAGGCGTGGTCAGCAGCATGTCGGGTGGCAACTCGCGCTGCTGACGCCGGCGTTCGTGCGAGGTATCGCCCGTGCGTGTCTCGATGCGGATCGGCAGTGCCATTTCGGCAACCGGCACGGTTAAATTACGCGCGATGTCGGCCGCCAACGCCTTCAGCGGGCTGACATACAACGTGTGCAGTCCCGGTTTTTCGCGCGGTTCGGCAAGCGTGACAAGGCTTGGTAAAAAGCCGGAAAGCGTCTTGCCGCCACCGGTTGGTGCAATCAGCAGCACGCTCTCGCCGCCGCGCGCCGCCTCCAGCATGGCCAGCTGATGAGGGCGAGGCGACCAGCCGCGTGCCGTGAACCAGTCGGAAAAGCGATCCGGCAATACCGGTGTCGAAACGTCAGCGGGGATGCCGGCCCGCATTCCGCCCCTGCGCGTGCTGGCGCCCGCTAGAACGCGGCCTCCTCCAGCTCCATCAAGCTCGCCTTGCCCGACTTGATAGCGCTCCACAACGCCCCCGTTTGCGGCAGCAGCCGGTCCGCGAAGAATTGCGCGGTCGTCAGCTTGGCCTTGTAGAAACCAGCGTCGCCATTCGCCTCCGGCAGTTTCGCTTCGGCCACTTTCGCAGCCTTCGCCCACATGAAGCCGAGCGCCACCAGTCCCATCAAACGCAGATAGTCGGTGGCTGCGGCACCAGCCTCCTCCGGGTCCTTCATCGACACCTGCGCCAAATGTGCCGTGGCCTGCTGCAACGCACCGAACGATTTGGCCAACGGCAGGACTTTTGGATCGGCACTGTTCCGCTCGATAAAATCTTGGACCGGGTGGAAAAACTGTCGCAGGAAACGGCCCATATGCGCCGGCATCTTGCGGCCAACCAGATCCAGCGCCTGGATGCCGTTGGCACCCTCGTAGATCATGCAAATGCGCGCGTCGCGCACCAGCTGTTCCATGCCGTGATCGCGGATGTAGCCGTGCCCGCCATAAACTTGCAGGGCCATGCTGGAAAGTTCGAAGCCCAAATCGGTGAACAGCGCCTTGACCACAGGGGTCATGATGGCGACGAAATCCTCTGCCTCCTGCCGGCGCTGCGGGTCGGACGCCTTAGTCTCCAGGTCAAGCGCGGTAGCCACCCAGCCGGACAGCGCGCGGCAGCCTTCTACATAAGCGCGCACGGTCATCAGCGTGCGTCGCACATCCGGATGCACGATGATCGGGTCGGCCGCCCGCTCGGGATACTTGGCGCCCGACAAAGCGCGGCCCTGGATTCGATCCTTCGCGTAGAATGCCGCACTCTGATATGCGGTCTCGGCCACGCCCAGACCCTGGATGCCTACCGAAAGCCGTTCCGCGTTCATCATGGTGAACATGGCGCGCATGCCCTTGTTGGGCTCGCCGACCAACCAGCCCACGGCATCATCGAAATAGAGCTGCGTTGTGGCCGAAGCCTTCAATCCCATCTTGTGCTCGATGGCCGTGCAGGTCACGCCGTTGCGCGCCCCCGGCCGGCCGTCCTGGCTGGGCACGAATTTGGGCACCAGGAACATGCTGACGCCCTTGATCCCCTTCGGTGCGTCCGGCAAGCGCGCCAGCACAAGGTGAATTATGTTCTCTGTCAAATCGTGTTCGCCGGCGGAGATGAAAATCTTGGCTCCGCTAATGCGGTAGCTGCCGTCACCCTGCGGCACGGCCTTGGTGCGCATCATGCCCAAATCGGTGCCGCATTGCGGCTCGGTCAGGCACATCGTGCCGGACCAAGTTCCGTCGATCATTTTCGGTAGATAGCGACGCTTCAGCTCCTCGCTGCCGTGACCTTCCAACGCCAGTGTGGCGCCATGCGTCAGCCCGGGATACAGGCCGAACGAGAGGTTGGCCGAACACTGCATTTCCTCAACCATCTTCCCAAGTATTTCCGGCAAACCCTGGCCGCCGTACTCGGTGGGCGAGGAGAGTGCGCCCCAACCGGCTTCGCAAAACTTCTTATACGCCTCGACAAAGCCTTTCGGCGTGCGCACCACGCCATTCTCAAGGCGGCAGCCTTCCTCGTCACCACTGGCGTTGATTGGCAGCAGGATGTCGGTGGCGAACTTGCCCGCTTCCTCCAGGATGCTGTCCATCAACTCTTCAGTGACATCGGCCTGCCCGATCTCCGCCACGTGGGCGGCAGAATCATGCAGCTCGTGCATCACAAAACGCATGTCGCGCAGCGGCGCCTTGTAGACTTGCATTGGCGTGTTCCTCCGTCAGTTGCGCAGCGGCTTGCCGGTTTCCAGCATGTGTTCGATACGGGCCAAAGTTCCAGATGTCCGCAGCAGCCGCAAAAACGATTCCCGCTCCAGGTCGAGGATCTTGCTTTCCTTGACCGTGTCGATGATGTCCGTCTCGCCGCCTGTCAACACGCGCGCCAACTCGCCGGATACCACGCCGTCATGCTTGGTTGCCATGCCGGTCTTCTGGAAGCCCTGCACCGCCTGCTCCAACACCAGCCGGCCCGAAGGGCCAGGCAGCACGATTTCACTTGGATCGGGCGGCTTGTAGCCGTCCACCAATTCCAAAGCCCGGTTCTTGGCATCGGACAGCAGGCGATAACGGTTCATCGTCACGCGGTCGGTCGGCCGAAGCACCAGCATTTCGCCCGCTTCCGCGGCCGATTTAGCCACCTTTGCGGTGCTGATCATCTCGAACGCCTTCATCACGGCCGGCATGGGGCCTTTCGGCATCTTGGGCGCCGTCGCCCAGCGCCCGAGCATCTCCTTGCAGCCGCCCCATCCAGGCAACAGCCCCACGCCACACTCCACCAGCCCGGCATAGGTTTCGGCATGCGCCTGAACCGCATCGCTGTGCAGCAGGAACTCGCAGCCGCCACCCAGAGCCATGCCGGCAGGGGCTGCCACGACCGGGAAGGGCGCGTATTTCAGCTTCTGCATCATGTCTTGGCCGGTGGCGACCATGCTTTCCACCTGCATCCAGGCGGCGATGTTGGCGGCGAACAGGGCCAGACCGATGTTTGCGCCGACCGAGAAGTTACTGCCTTCGTTATAAATGACGAGTGCCTTGTACTCCTTCTTGACCAGCGCGATTGTCTTGCCAAGCAACGCCATGATCTGCTCGTCCAGCGAATTGCTCTTGCTGGTGAACTCGAAGCACAGCACCCCGTCGCCGATATCCCAGACCGATGCCGAGCTGTTTTTCAGCACCGGCTTGGACACCAGCTTGATGTCTCCCAGCATCAGCACGCCATCCGGGCGTACGATGTCCCGGTACTCACCATCCAGCCCGAGCTGCTGACGAACACCATCCTGCACACGATAGAAACTGCGTCCGGCCGCGAGCTCCAGCGCCGGCGCCACAACGAAGTTTTCGGCGCGCAGACGCTCGATCAGCCAGTCGGCACCAATCATATCGATCAGCTCGAACGGGCCGTGCTTCCAGTTATAGCCGAGCCGCATCGCCTCATCGATGGCGGCGATCTCGTCCGTCGCTTCGGGCACCAGCTTGGCCGCGTAGGCCAGCGTGTGGCCCATCACCGTCCAAGCATAAGCGCCCACTTTCCCAGGTGCTGTCATCAGGCGGCGAAGATCGCGACCCGCGCTTGCCAGCTCCGGCAGTTCGGCACGCCGCTCCGGCCGGAATAAGCCCGTGGCCAGATCGAGCGTTTCCTTGACCCGCTTACCGTCCGATTTATTCAGCCGATAAAAACCACCCTTGCCCTTACGCCCTGTGTAGCCATCAGCAATGAGCTTGGCGATCACAGGCATATCGCGATTGATGGCGTGAAACTCGTCGCCCTCTGGCAGCGCACCCGCCATGCTGGCGTTCACATGCGGCATCAGATCGAGGCCCACCAGATCCATCAGCCCGAACACGCCGGTCTTGGGCACGCCGAATGGCCGGCCCATGATCGCGTCCGCTTCCTCGATCGTTAGGCCGTGCTCAAGCGTTTCAGTGACCGCCGCGGTCATCCAGTAGACGCCGAGACGGTTGGCGATGAAACCCGGGCTGTCATGGCAATGGACGACGCTCTTGCCCAGCACAACGTCACAAAACCGCTCGACCCGCTTGGCCAGCGCCGCATCGGTCGTCGGTCCGGTAATCAGCTCCATCAACCTCATGTAGCGCGGCGGATTGAAAAAGTGCGTAATGGTGAAATCACGCGCAAAACTGTCCGGCATACCCTCGACCAGCCGCGCCAGTGGGATAGTCGAGGTATTTGACGAGATCGCCGTGCCCGGGCGGCGCACTACATCCAGCTTGCGATATAGCGCCTGCTTGATGTCCAGCCGTTCGACCACAACCTCGACAACCCAGTCGCACTCGGCCACGCGCTCAAGATGATCGTCGATATTGCCGGTCTCGATCAGCTTGGCCGCGGCCGCCGACATAAACGGAGCCGGATCCGTCTTCAACGCGCGGGCGACGGCATATTCGGCAATCGCGTTGCGGTTCGCACCATCCTTGGGAATGATGTCGAGCAGTAGCACCGGCACGCCCGCATTGGCGATCTGGGCTGCAATACCGCACCCCATCACGCCACTTCCAATCACGGCAACTTTCCTGAAATGCTGCTTCTCAGCGGGGCCGGGGCTATGAACCATGGTTCACACCGCCTCCAGTACGGTCGCAATCCCCTGGCCGCCGCCAATGCATTGCGTCGCGATTGCATACTTGCCGCCCTCGCGCTTCAGCAACGACGCCGCCTTACCCACGATGCGTGCGCCCGTCGCACCCAGCGGATGACCGAGCGCGATCGCACCGCCATCCAAATTCACGGTCTCTGGCCTGAACCCGATTTCCTTCATGCTGGCGATTGCCTGGCTGGAAAAAGCCTCGTTCAACTCGACCACATCGAGATCGCGTGCGGTGATGCCAGCACGTTCCAATGCCTTGCGAGAGGCGCGCACTGGCCCAATGCCCATAATATCCGGCTCGCACCCGGACACCGCAATGCTGCGAATTCGCGCCAGGATCGGCAGTTTGTGTGAGATGGCGTAATCCTCGCTGCACACCAGCACAGCGCTGGCGCCATCCGTGAGCGGCGAGGAGGTGCCGGCCGTCACCGTGCCTTCCTGATCGAAGGCAAGCTTCAATCCCGCCAGTGCCTCTTTCGTAGTACCTGCGCGGATGCAGCCGTCTTGGTCCACTACCCCGCTTTTGGTATGAATCGGGATGATTTCGTCAGCAAATTTCCCGGAAGACTGCGCGGCCGACGCTTTCTGGTGGCTGGCCACCGCGAAATCCTCCTGTTGGTCCCGCGTGATCTGCCATTTGCGGGCGACGTTCTCGGCCGTCTCGCCCATGCCCATGTAAGCGCCCGGCTGCTTCGCGGCGAGCGTGGTGTTAAACATCGGGTTGTAGCCGCCCATCGGCACGCGGCTCATGCTCTCAATACCAGCCGCGATGAACACCTGGCCCGCACCCATTTGAATTTGGCCGGCGGCGATATGCACGCTGCTCATGGAGCTACCGCAGAACCGGTTCACCGTCATGCCACCCACGTTAAGCGGCAGGTCGGCCAACAGCCCGATCAGGCGCGCCACATTCATGCCCTGCTCGCCTTCCGGGAAGGCGTTGCCGACGATGACGTCCTCTACATCTTCAGGCCGTACGCCGGTTTTCGCAATCAGGCCGCGGATCACTTCGGCCGCCATGTCGTCAGCACGAACGCGTGCCAGCGCCCCTTTGTGCGCCGGCGTGAATGGGGACCGTGCATAACCCGCAATGACGACGTTGATCACGTTGTACCACTCCCTCAAGTAACGACGCTGGTTATGTGGGCACCGTGGTCTAGCTATGTGTCAGACGCTATCCAGCACGCTTCCGCGCAGTCATGTGCGTGAACGCGGCTTCTGCCTGGCCCTGTACGTCCTCCAACTCCGCAATCGTTTCCTGCAGCGCGTGCAATTGCTCGCGGAGTGACAGAAGACGCTTGGCAACCCCGGCGCGCAACAGGCTGATCTGCTCGAACTGGCTATGATCCACATCGTAGAGGTCAAGATAGTCCTTGATTTCCCGCAACGAAAAGCCGAGCCGCTTGCCTCGCAAAATCAGGATCATACGCGCCCGATCGCGCGACGTATAAACGCGCGTGCTCCCAGCCCGCTTCGGGCAGATCAGGCCTTTATCCTCGTAGAAACGGATCGTGCGCGCGGTCACGCCCAAATCGCGCGCCAACTGCGTGACCGTACGAAACGGGTCACCGCCAATCGGGGCATTGGTCGCCTCAGGATATGCCACAAGCTTCCCTATACGTCACCCCATTGACGTAGATATAGCGATGTCGCGACGTGTTGCAAGCGACCGACCATGGCGGATGGGGTGGGATTCGAACCCACGGAGGGCTTGCACCCTCGGCGGTTTTCAAGACCGCTGCCTTAAACCGCTCGGCCACCCATCCTGTCTGCCTTGGTCGTGTCTGGTCTCTAACCTTGGTCGGTTATGCTGTCCACGGCGCGTGTTTGCCGGCCCGTTGGCGCACCAAACTGCTCAACCAGATCGGCCAGATGTCCAATCTCCTCCAGCCGCAAACCTTCGGCCGCCGGTGCCCTGCCACCGCGCGCGACCCGTCGCGGCAGCACGGCACGCTCGAACCCCAACTTCTGCGCTTCTTTCAGCCGAGCGTCGGCCTGCGCCACTTGCCGCACCTCACCCGACAGCCCGACCTCGCCGAAATACACGCTGGCCGCATTCGTGGGCATGCCCGTCGAAGCGGACACCAAGGCGGCGGCCACCGCGAGGTCCGCCGCCGGCTCAGTTATGCGCAGGCCGCCTGCCACGTTCAGAAAAACGTCGGACCCGGACAGGCGCAGGCCACACCGCGTCTCCAGCACCGCCAGCAGCATGGACAAGCGGCCGCCATCCCAACCAACGACGCTGCGCCTAGGCGAGCCGCCGGCGTTGGGCGCCAGCAACGCCTGCACCTCCAACAGAACCGGCCGCGTGCCCTCCAACCCGGCAAACACAGCGGACCCCGCGATGTGGCCGCGCCGTTCGGCGAGGAACAGGGCAGACGGGTTGGCCACCTCGGCCAGGCCGCGATCGGTCATCTCGAACACGCCGATTTCGTCGGTGGCGCCGAACCGGTTCTTGGTCCCGCGCAGGATACGGAATTGATGGCCGCGGTCGCCCTCGAAATGCAGCACGGCATCGACCATGTGCTCCAGCACGCGTGGTCCGGCCAGCGTACCCTCCTTGGTCACGTGCCCGACGAGGATAAGCGAAAAACCGCGCTGTTTTGCCAGCCTGATCAGCTCGAAACCAGCTTGTCGCACCTGGGTCACCGTGCCGGGCGCACTCTCGATAGTGTCGAGCCACATCGTCTGGATCGAATCAATCACCACCATGGCCAGATCGCGCTCGACCTCGAGTGACGCCACGATGTCACGCACGCTGATGGTGGCCGCCAGTTCCAACGATGCGCTTTCCAGACCGAGTCGACGGGCGCGCAGGCGGATCTGGTCCACCGCCTCCTCGCCGGATATGTAGAGCACGCGGCGCCCCGCCCGGCTGAGTGCCGCGGCGGCCTGCAACATCAGGGTCGATTTGCCAATTCCAGGGTCACCGCCGACCAGTATGGCCGAGGCGGCCACCAAGCCACCGCCGAGCACGCGGTCCAACTCGCCTATCCCGGTCAGCAGGCGGGGTGGTGGATCGGCTTGGCCAGCAAGGCCCATGAACGTCACGCGGCTGGAATGTTTACGCGCAGCGGCAAGACCAGGGCGAGCTTCGGCCGGCTCTTCCACGATGGTATTCCATTCGCCGCATGACTCGCACCGCCCCGCCCATTTGGAGCTGACTGCGCCGCAGGATTGGCAAACGTAGCGGGAAGCGGGCTTAGCCAAGCGAAACGGCGCGCCCGGGCGCGCAATCGATCACGGTGGGCGTTCGACTCATCGCCTTGCCGGCGGCAACGCCTCGCAAAACCGCAGCGCATACCCGTCCGGATCGACGACCTCGAACGCCCGATGCCCAATTCGGGCACCATCCTCCTCGTGCCACACCTCCTCCATCGGGCGATGCAGGCGAGCACCATACGCTTCCACGCCGCTCAGCACCGCGTCGGCATCCTGCGTCCATAGCACCAGGGTCACGCCGCGCCCGAACGGGTATTCCAGCGGGGCCAGCGTATCGCCCACGCCTTCCACGATCTCGACGGCTACCCCATCACGCTCAAGCTCGGCGCGGCGATGTTCGGGTGCGTAGCGCATCGTCGTGAAGCCCAGCACGTCCGTATAGAACCGCAGCGAACGGGCAAACCCCGTGCAGGCCAGGCGTATCGACAGCGACACGCCGGGCGCCCTAGCGGGGCACCAGCGTCAGCACGGCCTGTGGCGCAGTCGGCGCGGTGGAAACCAGGATGTGCATCGGCCTGCCGCCGAGTGTCAGGCTGTAGGCGGTTTGCTGCACGCCGGCCGGCGCCTTGGGGTTTGTTTGCGTACCCAGCAACGTCAGTGAAACGTGATTCTCCTGCGCCGCCCGTCCCAGCACCGCCAATACCTGGCTCGGGTCAGCTTGTTCGGTCACCGCCTCGCAACCGCCATCATCGATCGAGACAAGCGCCAGCTTGGTGGATTGATAGCTGACGTCGAACACCTGGCCCTGCCGCCCGGCCAGGAACGCGTCGCGCGCGGCCGCCGGCATTTCGGGGGCACCCTGCTGCTTCAGCCAGCCGCGCATGGCGGCCACGTCCCCTGAAAAACGCAGGCAGGTAGCACCAAACAGTCCAACCACTTGGTCGGCGGCACTCGTCTGTTCGGGTGCTTGCTGCGCCCAAGCGGGCAGAGCCGCCAAACACCCCAAAACTAGCCAACCCGAAACCCGCATCATGATCTCCCAACACCGCTTCTCTCTGACGATTGCTGCCTGCAAGCGGACGATTATCTCCGCAGCTCCATCTGAATCGGACCGTCGCGCCGCCCGTGCGTGAACTGGTCAACCAGCGGATTCCCGCTCTCAAGCAGATGGCCCGCCGGACCTTGCCAGACCAGCCGTCCCCCGAACAGCATCGCCGCCTGGTCGCCGATGCGCACGGCACTCGCCATATCATGCGTGATCGCCACCGCCGTGCTGCCGAGCGTGCGCACGCAATCCACGATCAGCCCATCAATGACGGCGCCCATGATGGGGTCTAGCCCCGTGGTGGGTTCGTCAAAAAACAGGATGTCCGGCCGGGAGGCGATGGCACGCGCCAGTCCGACCCGCTTTTGCATGCCGCCGGACAACTCGGACGGCGAAAGCTCGCCCACGCTGGCGGCCAGCCCAACCTGGGCCAGCACCTCCGTCGCGTGGATGCGAGCCGGCGCGCGCGCCATGCCTTGGGCTAGCAATTTGAAGGCCACGTTCTCCCAAACAGCCAGGCTGTCGAACAACGCGCCGTTCTGGAACAGCATGCCGATCCGATCGCGACATGTCTCGCGATCCGCCCGGCTCAACTTCGCCAGGTCCTGGCCGTCGATCTCGATCGTGCCGGCATCCGGCTCAATCAGGCCCAAGATGCACTTCAGCAGCACGGACTTACCGGTGCCCGACCCCCCGATGACCACGGTCGAGGTGCCGGGTGCAACGTCGAGATCCACGCCGTTCAGCACCTGCTTGTCGCCGAACCGCTTGCGCAGGCCGCGCACCCGTATTTTCGGCACCGCGCCGGTCACCGAGAAAAAAACAGTTCGGTCAGCACGTAGTCGAATGCCAGAATGAGAATGCTGGCCGACACCACGGCCGATGTCGTAGCCGCCCCAACTCCTTGCGCGCCGCCGCGGCTATTATAGCCGTGAAAACAGCCCATGAGTGCCACGATGGCTCCGAACACCGCCGCCTTGGCCAGACTAACGGAGACATCGGTAACGGTCAGAAAATCGACCGAGGCTGTAATATATGTATGCGCATCGAACCCGAGTTTCGCCACCGCGACCAAAAAGCCACCGCCCACCCCCAGCACGTCGGCCACCAGCACCAACAGCGGCAGCGCCAGCAGGCCCGCCAGCAGGCGGGGTGCCACCAGGTATTTCATCGGATCGGTGGACAGGGTGCGGAGCGCGTCGATCTGGTCCGTCACCCGCATGGTGCCCAGCTCGGCGGCCATGGCAGCACCCACACGCCCGGCCACCATCAGCCCGGCCAGCACCGGAGCCAGCTCGCGAACCACCGAGATGACCACGATGTTGGCCACAGCACTGGTCGCGCCATAGCGGGAAAAGCCGGTGTAGGATTGCAGCGCGATCACCATGCCGGAGAAGACCGCTGTCATCGCCACCACGGGCAAGCTGAAATAGGCGAAGTCGATGAAATGGCGCCAGAACAGGCGCCCGTAGAAGGGAGGCCGCACCCAGTGGGATGCGCCTGCAATACCGAACAAGGCGACCTGGCCGGCACCGCCCAGCATGCCCAGGAACAGCCGGCCGGTGCTGCCGGAGATAGCCAGAAATGTGTTCACGCGGGAGCGGTCACAGCGCTGCGTAAATCCGGCCGCGCCGTGGCTTCAGAGAGGTCAGAACCTCGTAGCCGTTGGTGCCTGCCCAGACGGCTACCTCATCGGGCGGGATGGCGGGGCCGACCAGTTCCACCTCGCTGCCTTGCGACACACCTGGGTGGTCCGTCGCATCGAAGGTGGTCAGGTCCATGGACACACGCCCTATCAGCGGCAGGCGTCCGCCGTCAAAGCCGGCGCAGGCAGCGCCGGACATCGTGCGGTGGTAACCGTCTGCGTAGCCGGCCGACACGGTGGCCACGCGGGTTGGGCGGCGTGCCGTCCAAACACCATTGTAGCCGACCTGCTCACCGACGCCGATGTTGCGCACCTGTAGAACCCGCGCTGCCAGTCGCAGGGTCGGTCGCATCGGGTTCGGCGAGCCAGGTTGGGGATTGATGCCGTAGAGAGCCGCCCCGGGCCGGGCGAGGTCGGACGAAAACCGCTCGTCGAGGAAAATGCCCGACGAGTTGGCAAAACTCGATAACATGGGCGGCAGGCGCGCACGTGCTGCGTCCAGCCGCGCCGCCTGCGCAAGGTTACGCCCATCGCCGGCCAGCTCGGCATTGGCCAAGTGCGTCATGAGAAATCGAATGTCGAGCCAGTTGAGCAGCCCGATATTGGCCACCACCCAGTCAAGGCCCTCCCGCGACAATCCGAGGCGATTCATCCCGGTATCGACGTGCAGCAAGGCCGGCAGGCGCCGCCCTCCGCTGCGGGCCAGCGTGGCCCATATCTCGATATCGGCAGCCGTGCCCAGAACCGGGATTAGATCATGGGCGGCATATACACCGGCCATGTCCGGGAACAGGCCATTGAGGATGGCAATAGCCGCGCCCCTGACATGCGGGCGAAGCGCTAACCCCTCTTCCGGGTAGGCGACAAAGAAGTGCTGCGCTCCCTCCCGCAGCAGCCGCGCGCCCACCCGGGCAGCGCCTAAGCCGTAGGCGTCGGCCTTGACCACAGCTGCCGTCGGACCCGCGTGCCGTTGGGCAAGGCTGCGCCAATTCGCGGCGATAGCGTCCAGATCGACCGTCAGCGTGGTCACGCGAGGGTCAGGCAACCGCCTTGAGCGCCGCCTCTATCTTCGGGCCGATCGCCTCAGGGGACGTCATGGGCGGGAACCGGTCCAGCACCGCGCCGCTTCGAGAAATCAGGAATTTCGTAAAGTTCCACTTGATCGCGCCCACCAAAAACCCGGATTTCTGGTCCTTCAACCAGGTCCAAAGCGGGTGCGCACGGGCCCCGTTGACCTCTATCTTGGAGAACATCGGAAAGCTGACGTCGTATTTCGTGCTGCAGAAATTGGCGATCTCGGCTGCGTCGCCCGGCTCCTGGTGACCGAACTGGTCGCACGGAAAGCCGAGCACGAAGAAACCCCATCTACCGTAGGTCTGCTGCAGCTTCTCCAGCCCGGCATATTGCGGCGTGAAACCGCATTTGCTGGCGGTGTTGACGATCAGCATGACCTGGCCGCGAAAGTCAGACAGGTTTTTGTCCGCGCCATCCAGCGTGCGGGCGGAAAAATCGTAGATGTCAGCCATCGGGCAGCCTCTCCAGGGTGCCGCCCTATACGATACGCGCTAGGCAGCCGCCACCTTGTTGGCGCGCACCGCCCCACGCGCACCGAGCGGCTTCTCCGGCCCGGCCGTGCTGTCGCGGGCGGTTTGGTGTTCCATCTCGGCGTTCAACTCGGCACCGATAAGAACGATGATGGTCGAAATCCAGATCCAGGTCATGAACCCGACCGCGGCGCCCAGGGAGCCATAGGTCTTGTTGTAGTTGCCAAAATTTGCGGCGTACCACGAGAAGGCCAGCGACCCCACCAGCCAGAACACGCTGGCAAACGCGCTGCCCCAACTGACCCAGCGCCACTTCGCCTTGGCACGGCTGGGGCCGTACCGATAGGTGAGCGCCAGGAACAGCATGATCCCCAGCAACAGCGCCGGCCAGCGACCGAACGAGAGGAGAGCATCGCCGACGGCGCCGAGGCCCACATATTTCAGGATGGCCGGTACAATGACGACGGCGAACAGGGCGGCGATCACGAAGACCAGCGCCCCGACCGTGAACGCCAGCGACAGCCAGGTGCGATGGAAGAAACTCCGCGTCTCCTTCTCCTCATACACCGCGTTCAGGGCGTCGAACAACGATTTCACCCCGGCGTTGGCGCTCCACAGCGAGGTGAGAAGGCCCACGATAACGCCCAGGCCAAGCCCCTTCTTGGGTGCCGAGGTCAAGGCATGGATCTGGTCGCTGATGATCTGCACTCCGCCCCCCGGCAGTACGCCGGCCACCGCGTTGAGGTGCTTGCCGATATCGGCTGGGTCGGCGATCAGGCCATAGATCGAGATCAGCGCGGCCAGCGCCGGGAAAATGGCCAGCAGCGAGTAGTAGGTGACGCTGGCGGCCTCGGCCAGCACCCTGTCGTCGTTGATGCCGTTATAGACGCGCTTGGCAATCTGCTTCCATCCGCGGGCCGGGATCTCGCTGGGGCTGTCGGCACCGGCACCAGCGGCCAGAGCCCCCGGCGTAAAAAGGTCTGGGGTTCGGGCGGCATTGCCATCCTCGGATCCCGGCATCCGCCGCGCGAGGGCCTGCACGGCGGAGACACCTGCATCCACCACGAGCGTGACCATCAGCACGTCGATCGCCCGCCGCAACTTCGTCGCCATGCCGCTTCGCCCCTACATACCGAACCTTGCTGCGCAACGTGCGCCGGCCGCGGAAAGTTTTTGCGGCGGGCGCTTGTGTCGGCCGTGGTCGGTCTGCCACTTGCCCGCTCGCGTGATCGGCGCGCCGAAACAGGAGACGAGTCATGCTGCGATGGCTGGGCGCATTGCTGGTGCTGACCGTGATCACCGGCCTGCTGGCGTCGGGAGTCGTTGCGATCAAGCCGATCGGCATCGCCCGTACTCTGTTCACCGTGTTTTCGATCGCGCTGGCGTGCAGTTTGGTGGTTGGTATCCTGCGCTGGCGTTGAGAGCCTGACCTGCACTCAGTTGTAATGCCAGTAGAAATATATTTACTACCGTAACGTTTTCCTGCAATTAACGGTTGCGTGTCCAAAACGTCCTCTTTCGCCCTGGCGATGGAGTTCACGGAATGGCGCGCAGTTTCGTATGGCTGACTACCAGCGGTGGTGCATGGTCGCTCGCGTCCAACTGGGATGATGTTACGGACCATACCAGTCCGTCTCTGGTGGCACCCGGCGCGCAGGACAGCGTGTCCGTAACCGGCCTGTCTGGGGCGCAGCTGATGGCGATGACCGGCGGCGGCTTGGCCGGTTGGGCAGCGTTCGCCGGCAACACCGAACTTTGGGGTGCCTACACCTTCGGCACGCTGAGCTTGGGTGCTGCGGGTGGCGGGGGTCTGTTGCAGCTCGGCACGGGGGCATCGGTGTCGGCTACGTCGGCGACCCTGAGCTCCGGCAGCCTGCTCGCTGGTGGTCACAGCGCCCTGACGGTCGTGGGCACGCTGAGCCTCGGATCGGTCGGTGTGGCCGGCGCAGGCCTGACGGTTACGGGCGGCAGCGACGCCGATGTCCTGGCCCTGGTGCTGAACAATGCGGCCGACAGCATCTACGTGGATCCGAACTCCGTCGTCGAAGTGGGGGGGCTGGGCCTGGGTGCAGCCGGCGCGCTGACGGTCGATGCCGGCGCGACCTTGTCAGGCCAGGGCACCGCCAATGCATACGGCGCCGTCGTCAATTCCGGAACTTTGGCGGCGTCCGGAGGCACGCTTTCGGTGGGCGCGCTGAGCGGGACCGGCACCTTGCAGATCGGCCGTGGGGCGACATTGGCCCTGAACGGCGTGTGCGGCGCAGGCCAGACCATCGCCTTCGCCGGCCAGAATGCCACGCTGGCGCTCAACGAGGAGGCGTATGCTCCATCCGGCACGCTGACCGGGTTCACGACAGGCGACGCGATCGATGTCCGCGGCAGCGCCATCTCCGCCGCCATCTACACGGCCACGGGCACCGGCACCGGCGTGCTGACCCTGTTCTATGGCGCGCAGGTCGCCGCTCAACTCGACCTAGCGGGCAGTTACGCCGGGCGCGCCTTCCTGACCTCGGGGGACGGGGCTGGTGGTACGCTGATCACGGTCGCCGCGCAGGGCGGGGGTGGGGGCAACGGGGGCGGCAATCCCAGCCCCGGCACGCCCACGCCGGACCAGTATGTCTGGACCGCGCCAGGGTCCGGCGCCTGGAGCCTGGCGACCAACTGGATGGACGTGACGACCGGTGCCAATCCCGCGGCTATTGCGCCGGGTGTGCACAACCTGGTCTCCATCACCGCCAGCCAGACGGAATTCTCCGTCATCAACGGTCCGGCCAATGCCGCCAGCTTATCATTGCTGGGCGAGGTCGGTCTGTCCGGCACATATCAGATCGGTTCCTTGGCCATCGGACAAGCCGCGGGCGCCATGTTTACGCCCGGCACGCTGGACGTGGTTCCGGGCGGGTCGGTTGCCGCGCATTCCGCTATCGTGGCCGATGGCGCCATTTCGGTGACTGGCAGCAACACCGTGCTGTCTGTGGCGGGCACGCTGTTGCTGGGCGGATCGGCGCTGCTGGGGCCTGGCTTGCCAACCGCTTCGCTCAGCGTCGCGTCCGGGGGACATGTGCAGGTCGCGGGCCTAGTGATGGGTGGCGGCTCGGGCGCTTACCTGACCACCGATCCGACAGCCTGGGTGGAGGTGGGCGGCGCTGGCGGGGCCACGCCGGGCGCGGTCACGATCGATCCGGGCTGCACGCTGTCGGGCAACGGACAGGTCAACCCGTTCGGCAACGTAGTCGACCAGGGCTGCATACTCGCCGCCGGGGGAACGCTGACCCTGGGCACGGTCTCGGGCGCAGGTTCCCTGGCCGTGGCGGCGGGTGCCACGCTGGAGCTGGAGGCGGCAACCTCGCTCGCCATTACCCTGTCTGGCTCGGCCGCGTCCGGGCTTTCGACCCTGGCCATGGCGGGGGCACGCGCAGCCCCCAGCGGCACGATCAGCGGACTTGTCGTCGGTGACACGATCGATCTGGAAGGCAGCCCGCTGACGAGCGTGCAACTGGTCACGTCCAATTCCGGCGGTACACTGCTGCTGATCTATAACACGACGGTTGTCGCCCGCCTGAACCTCGCCGGCAATTTCTCCGGCGAGCGGTTTCTGCAGACTCCGGACGGCGCGGGTGGCACCGAGATCGTGCTGGTTCCGGCCGTGGGGGGCGGAGGCGGCGGAGGGCAGATGGGCACCGACCAGCTCGCCTGGGCGGCGCCGGTCAGCGGCAGTTGGAGCCGGGCAGCGAACTGGATGGATCTGACGACCGGTCAAGTGGCAACCCAGCCGCCTGGCGCGCGCACGCCGGCGCAAGTCGTGGGGCCTGTGGGCACCTCGTTTCAATCGATCACGGGGACGGGTACGGCCGCCAGCCTCGTCTTTACCGGCAACACAGATTTTTCCGGCACTCTCAATATCGGCGTTTTGACCGTGGGTCAGTTGGGCGCCGGTGCGCAGCCAGCGATGTCAGGCACCCTCGCCGCGGCGCCTGGCGCGATCATCACCGCGGGGCAGGGCACGCTCGCCTGCGGCGTGTTGTCCACGCAGAGCAGCGGCACGCAGATCGACGTCGCTGGCACGCTGACCCTGGGCGGCGATCCTCAAAATCTGGCCAGCGCGCTGCTTGAGGCGGTGGAGCATAGCTCCATCCAGCTTGGCGGCCTGTCGATGGGTGAAGGTCTCAGCAACGTAGTGGTGGTGGACGATACGTCCTGGATCGAGATCGGCTCGGCCGGGGGCGCGGCTCTGGGGGTGCTGACGGTCGATCCGGGCGCGCTGGCAAGTGGCGCCGGGTACGTTGAACCTGGGCGCGGCGGTCATCGATAATGGGCTGATAGAAGCCGAAGGCGGCACTCTTCTCCTGGGCGCCGTGACCGGTGCCGGCACTCTGGCTGTGGGCACCGAGGCGAGCCTGGCCTTATCCGCGACCGACACATGCCCGATCGCGTTCGTCGGCGGCGGCGCCACCTTGGTCCTGCCAGGCTCGGCGGAGGTGCAGACGGGCGTCATCTCCGGTTTCATGGCCGGGGACAGCATCGTCACGGGCTCTCCGGTCGATGGCGTGGCCTATGTGCAGGGCGGCGGCGGGGTCGGGACGCTGGTGTTGACGGTGGGCGGCGTGGCGGCGGGCCAGCTCCTGCTGGCAGGCAGCTTCGCCGGCGACCTGTTCACCGTTACGCCGGACGGGACAGGGGCAGCCATCGTGCTGCAGCCGGAAGGCGTGGGCGGGCCGCCGCCGGGCACCATCACGCCGGACACATACCAGTGGACCGGTAACGGCGGGGATCAGGCCTGGGCGCAACCCGGCAACTGGACCGACATCTCGCAAGGGCCAGGACCAGCGGCGGTAGCCCCTGGGCAGCACGATCTGGTGTCCATCATGGGCGGTGCAGGCACGGCACTGATAGTGAGTGGACCCGCGGATGCGGCCAGCCTCGCCCTATCCGGAACCGTATCGCTCGCCGGCCTCTACGCGGTTGGTACGCTTGGGGTCGGCGCGGGCGGAGTGCTGGCAATCGCCGCCGGCAACGCGGTGTCGGCGGCATCCGCCCAGATCGATGGTGGCGTGGCGGTCGGCGGTGGCGCCCTGGCCGTGGGCGGCACGCTCACCCTGGACGCGGCCGGTGCGCTGGTCGCCTCGGTGGGCGGTACCGCGTGGGCTGATGGGGTATTGCTTGGCGGGCCGGCGTGCCGGCTGGCTACCGATGGCCGCAGCTCGATCGAGATCGGCGGCAGCCTCGGCGCGGCTCCTGGCAGCATCTTGGTCGATGCGAACGGGGTCGTGCAGGGCGCGGGGGTCGTCGGCGCCGGTGGCCAGGTGGTCGACCAAGGGACGATCGCCGCGACCGGCACGCTGGTGCTGGGCGCGGTGTCCGGCAGCGGAACCTTGCTGGTGGAGGGCGGCGCGGATCTGGTGCTGACCGCCAGTGCCGCGCCGGGCCTGACCGCCGATTTTGCCGGCGGCGGCACGCTGACTTTGGCCAGCGCGCAAGCCAGCCCGGCAATCGAGGATTTCGGCACCGGCTCGGCGGTATTGCTGAGCTGGCTGCCCTACGCCGACGCCGGCATGTCGGCCAGCTATGCCGCCACGGGCCCCGGCACCGGGCTGCTGACAGTGGAGGCGGGCGGGCAGGTGCAGGCCCAGTTCACCTTGCTCGGCGACCAGACCGGCCGCGTGTTCACCGCAGTCGCCGCACCGGGCGGCGGCACGGTGCTCGCGGCCGAGCCAGATCCATCAATCCCACCAGGAGGAACAACCTTGACCACCTATGTCTTCAGCACCGGCCAGATTGCGCGCGGCGACCTGCTGGGTGAGATCGCTCAGGCGTTCCCCTATGTCTCGCAGGACGAGTTCGGGGCGCTGATCGGCGTCCAAGGCATCTATCTCGATTACGACACGGACGGCCTCGACCCGCCGCAAACCGTCTTCGGCGGCGCCGGCGAGCCGCCCGGCGTGAACGTCGAGGTTGTGGCCCCGCTGAACGGCGTAGTCGGCGGCGGCATCGGGCCTGGCGGGCTGGTTACCCTGACCGCCGGCTATAGCGCGCTGCTGCTGGAGGGCAATGAGAACATCTCGGCCACCGATAGCGGCCTCGGCCATGCGATGCTGGTCGGCAATTACGGCGCCGACCTGCTGTTCGCGGGTGGCGATGGCGATACGCTGGTGGGCGCGCCCGGTGCGAACACCACCTTCGCCGCTGCGCTGCATCACCAGAATGGCACGATCAGTCTGCCGATCGACGTCTATGTCCATGGCGGCGGCAACGACCTGATCACCACCGGCAACGACAACGCGGCCATCACCACCAGCGGCGGACACAGCACCGTGTTCCTGGGCGCATCCAACAACGGTGTCGTGTTGAACGGCGCCGATACTGTCGTATGCGCGCCATATGGAAACGACACGATCCGGGCGCAGGCACAGCCAGGCGTTGGCGGGGATGTGGTGTTCGGCCCCAACCAGGGGCTGCTCACCTTTGTCGGCGGCAGCACACCGAGCACGATCGTCGGTAGCGGCGGACAACTTGTTGTTCAAGGTGGGAGCGCAAATGGAAATTTGCTGTGGGTCGGCAGCAGCAACGCAAACTACACAGGCGGTGCAGGCTCCGCGCTGATCGTTGCCGGATCGGGTTTCACCAGCGTGCAGGGCGGCACTGGGCCAGTCACGGTTTTCGGCGGCACAGGCCAGGGCGTGTTCTCCGGCGCTGCCGGTTCGATCTTTGTCGTTGGGGAGGGGGCGACGACTGTCCAGGCCGGCGCCAGCAGCCTCGCCTATCTGGTGGGTTCGGCTGACGTATCCGCCACCGCCGGCAACGGGTCTGAAGTCTATGGCGGGGCCTCGACCGGGGACAATACCTTCCACGCCCTTGGCGGCGACGTAACCCTGTGGGGCGGCCCTGGAAACGATCAGTTTTTTGCAGGCGCGGGCACGGACATACTGGTTTCGGGTGGAGGTCGTGACGTGTTCAACTTCACCGAGGGTTCGACATCGGGCACCGATGCGATCGTCGGGTTTGTCCCTGGCCAGAGCACCATCGCGTTGCACGGCTTCGGCACGCAGCTACCGACGCTGGCGACGGCCTGGGGTGACACGATCATCAACCTGCAAGGCGGCGTGCAGATCATTGTGGAGAACGTGACCAACCTGTCTGGCGCGAACTTCACGCTCACCTGAAACCGCGTCCGGCTAGCCAACCGTGTGCTTGAACGGGCGCGCGTAAGCTGCCACGTCTGCGGCTCACACGCGCAGAGGCGTCCATACAATGACACCCCAGGAACGCGACATCATCGGCCGGTTTATCGCCCGCGTCGGCGGCGCGCAGCAGGCCGGCGCCGGCAGCGTGCCCTCCACCCAGGTCGCGCTGCCGCCGATCGATCCGGAAGCGGACCGCTTTATCGGCGAGCAGTTCAACGCTAACCCGCAGGCGCGCTACCGCATCACCCAGATGGCCTTCGTGCAGGAGGCGGCGCTTGCCGAAGCGCAAAACCGGATCCAGCGCCTGGAGTATCAATTGCAGCAGGCCCAACAGGCCGCGCAACAGGCCGGCCAACGATCGGGCGGGTTGTTCGGCGGCCTGTTCGGCGGTGGCCAGCGCTCGCCCGGCTACCAGCCGCAATATGCACCGCCACCGCCGCAGCCCAGCTACCCGCCGGGCTACCAGCCCGGCATGTTCGGCGGCGGCGGCTCCGGCTTCATGGGATCGGCCCTGTCGACGGCCGCGGGCGTAGCCGGCGGCGTGCTGGCGGCCGACGCGCTGACGAGCATGTTCAGCGGTGGACATGGCGGGTTCGGCGGTGGTTTCGGCGGTGGCGGCTTTGGCGGTGGATACGGGGGCGGTGAAGTCGTCAACGAGACCACCGTGAACAACTACGGACCGCAGGATGGTGGCGCGGGTGGTGGTGCCGACCCCTGGTCCGGCGCTGGCGGCACCCCGGATGCCCAGGGCGCGGATGCCTGGTCGGGCAGCGGCGGCGGCGATACGGGCGGTGGCTGGGGCGATAGCGGTGTCGCCGATACAGGCGGTGATAGCGGTGGCGGATGGGATGATTCCGGCGGCGGAGACGGCGGCGGATTCTGACGGAGACGGCCGAACCGGCCTGCCCCTGGGTGCAGGCCGGTTCACCTGCCCTCGTGCTCGCCAGCGCATCGGCTACCCGCCGGACATTGCTGGCGGCCGCCGGCCTCCGCTTCGAGGCCATGGCATCCAACGTAGACGAGCACGCCATTCGCCTGGACGCGCGTGCCCGGGCGGCGTCGGCGGCCGAGACCGCCCTCGAACTGGCACGGGCCAAGGCGCTGGCGATCACCCGGCCGGGCGCGCTGGTGATCGGCACCGACCAGATCCTCGTGTGCGAGGGCTCCTGGTTCGACAAGCCGCCAGACATGCGGGCGGCCCGCTCCCACCTGCACGCGCTGCGCGGCCGCACGCATTCGCTTGAGACGGCAGTGGTGGCGCTGCGGGACGGCGCCGAACTGTGGCGGCACCTAGCCAGCCCGCACCTTGCCATGCGGCCGATCAGTGACGCGTTCATCGACGCGTATCTCGCAGCCGAGGGGACGGCAGTGCTCGGCAGCGTCGGCGCCTACCGGGTCGAGGGCCGCGGCATACACCTGTTCGACGGTATCGACGGCGAGCACAGCGCCATTCTGGGGCTTCCCATGCTGCCGCTTCTGCGGTTCTTAAGGTCGCAGGACATGGTTGGCGCCTGAGCGCCGGTCGGGGGCGGCGCATCGATGGCGGCAAGCAAGGTTTTTCCCAGCGCGACCCAGGCTTTGGCCGGTCTGCTGCATGACGGCATGACCATCATGTCCGGCGGCTTCGGCCTGTGCGGCGTGCCGAATGCTTTGATCGCGGCTATCGCTGAAGCCGGGGTGAGGGAGCTGACCATCATCAGCAACAACGCGGGAACCGACGGCGCGGGGCTGGGCGTGCTGCTCGACAGCCGTCAGGTCAAGAAAATGGTCAGCAGCTATGTCGGCGAGAACAAGACCTTCATGCGCCAGTATCTGGCCGGCGAGTTGGAGATCGAATTCAATCCCCAAGGCACGCTGGCAGAGCGGATCCGCGCTGGCGGTGCCGGCATACCCGCGTTCTTCACCCGCACCGGCGTGGGCACGCTGATCGCCGAGGGCAAGGAGGAGCGCGTGTTCAATGGCAGCCGCTTCATCATGGAGACCGGGCTGGTGGCCGACCTGGCCATCGTGCACGCCTGGCGAGGCGATACCGAAGGCAATCTCGCCTACCGTATGACCGCCCGCAATTTCAATCCGCCGATGGCGACCGCCGGACGAGTGACAGTGGCCGAAGTGGAGCATCTGGTGCGGCCGGGCGAGATCGACGCCGACCATATCGTCACGCCCGGCATCTTCGTGCAGCGCCTGATCGCGCTCGCGCCATACGAGAAGGGCATCGAGCAGCGCACCACCCGGCCCCGTCTTGCAACCGCTGGAGCCTAGAGAGACATGCCCTGGACGCGCGATCAGATGGCGGCGCGCGCCGCGCGCGAGTTGCATGACGGGTTTTACGTCAATCTCGGCATCGGCATTCCCACCTTGGTCGCCAACCACATCCCGCCCGGCATGCACGTGGTCCTGCAAAGCGAGAATGGCATGCTGGGGATCGGGCCGTTCCCCTTTGAGGGCGAGGAGGATGCGGACCTCGTCAATGCCGGCAAGCAGACGGTCAGCAAGTTGCCGGAAACCAGTTTCTTCGATAGCGCCCAGAGCTTCGGCATGATCCGCGGCGGTCATGTGCAGCTTGCCGTGCTCGGCGCGTTGCAGGTGGCCGAGAACGGTGACCTGGCCAACTGGATGGTGCCGGGCAAGATGGTCAAGGGCATGGGCGGTGCGATGGACCTGGTGGCCGGCGTACAGCGTGTGGTGGTCGTGATGGAGCATACGGCCAAGGGCGAACCGAAGATATTGCCCGCCTGCACGCTGCCGCTGACCGGCGCCGGAGTTGTGGACCTGCTCGTGACCGATCTGGCGGTGTTCGACGTCGGCCGGCCTGGACTGACGCTGGTCGATTTGGCGCCGGACGTGTCGGTGCAGGACGTGCGCGCGGCTACCGCGGCCGATTTTGCTATTCATCCCGACCTGGCCGCGCGCGCGGCGCCGTGACCCCGCGGCGCCCTTGCGGAGGCATACTCCGCTCGCTATAGCCGCCTCCCGCGTGGGGCCGTAGCTCAGTTGGGAGAGCGCCTGAATGGCATTCAGGAGGTCAGGGGTTCGATTCCCCTCGGCTCCACCACGCCTGGCGCGTGCTAACGCCCGATTACCCCGGCGTTCTCGCGACCAGAAGGGCGCTTGCCGAAGCGAGAAGGCAGCTGACCGCGGCCACCCAAGCGGCGGTATGAAAGCCGGCCAGCAGCACCGGCCCGCGCGCGGCCAGTACGGCGCCGAGCAATGCGGTGGCAACCAGGCCACCGGTGCGTGCAACCGCGCTGTTGAACCCGGATGCCGAGCCAGTGTGGCGCGCATCGACTGATCCCAGCACCGCCGATGTCAGTGGCGCCACCGCCCCACTCAGGCCGACGGCAACCACCAGCAGCGCCGGCAGCACCTCGGTCCAGTAGGCCGCGCGCTGCCCGATCCTCGTCATCAACGCGAAACCGGCGGCCACCACCAAAGGTCCGATCGCCAGCGGTAGACGGGGGCCGATGCGCCCTGCCAGCGCGCCCATTCCGGGAGAGGCGAGTGACAGCAGCAATGGAAGCGGCAGCAGCGCCGCTCCAGCCCTCGTTGCGGGATAGCCGGCCACCTGAATGAGCACGTAGGGCAGCAATACGAACAGGGCTCCAAGTGCGCCATAAAGCAGCAGGGTAAGCAGCGTTAGACCGATGAAGGTTTTGGAGGCAAACAGGCTGCCGGGTGTCATTGCGCGATCACCCATCCGCCGCTCCCACAACACAGAATCCGGCCAGCAGCACTATCGCCCCTCCGGCTGCCCAGCACGCGCTTGCTGTCCAGCCAGTCGGGCCGGCCCCTTCTGTCAGCGCCCAGGTGGCCGCACCCAGCCCGGCGGTGGCCAGCAGTCCGCCGCAGAGATCAAGTGGCCGATCGCGTCCATCACAGTCCACCGGCACTGTGCGCCAGGCCAGTAGAAGGGCACCGGCGGCCAGCGGCAGGTTGATCAGAAAAATCGCGCGCCAGCCCACGACATCAATCAGCCAGCCGCCCAGAACAGGGCCCAGCGCGCCCATGGCGGCACCCGTCGCGGCCCATATACCGACCGCGCGTCCCTTCGCTGATCCCTCGAACGTGGCGCCCAATATGGCGAGGCTGCTGGGCATCAGCATCGCCGCACCCACACCCTGCAACAATCGGCCGCCGAGTAGTGTCATCAATCCTGGGGCCATGCTGCACGCCAGGGAAGCGGCACCGAACAGCATCGTCCCCAGGATCAGCAAGCGCCGACGTCCGTAACGATCGCCGGCGGCGCCGCCCAGCAGCAGTAGCGCGCTCAGCGGCAGCAGGTAGGCATTGACCATCCATTGCAGCCCGCTCGGGCTCGCGTGCAGGTCTCCGCCAATGGCTGGCAGGCCCACATTGACGACCGAGCCGTCTACGAAGGCTAGGCTGGAAGCCAGAATGCAGGTAGCTAAGATCAGATGTGGCCGGGTCATGCCCGGCCACCATCGTTTCTCATGTGCCTATTGAAAAGCGACAGTCTTAAGGCTGTCCACCGCCACCTGCCGACCCGTAGACCTGGCCTGTCGCATAACTCGCGTCAGATGCCGCAAGCTGCACATAGATGCTGCCCAGTTCGGCCGGCTGGCCCGCGCGTCCCAGCGGCGTCTTGCCGCCGAATTTTTCGAGTTTCTCCATCGTCGCCCCGCCGCTCACCTGTAGCGGTGTCCAGATCGGGCCTGGCGCCACGCCGTTCACGCGAATCCCGCGTGGTGCGAGCTGCTTGGCGAGCGAGCGCACGTAGTTCGTGGTGGCCGCCTTGGTTTGTGCGTAGTCGTACAGATCGGCCGAGGGATCGGTCGCCTGCTCCGACGTGGTGCCGATAATGCAGCTGCCCGGCTTCAAATGCGGCAGCGCCGCCTTGATGATCCAGAATGGCGCGTAGATGTTCGTTTTCATCGTCCAATCGAATTGCTCTGTGGAGATGTCCAGAATCGAGGCGTGCGCCTGCTGCCGCCCGGCATTGCTGACCACGATGTCTAGGCCGCCCAACTGCCGCACCGCCTCGGCCACCAGGTGCTGGCAGAACGCCTCCTCGCGCAGATCGCCTGGGATGGCTACGCCTCTGCGGCCAGCCTGGGTGATGAGAGCGATCACTTCGCGCGCATCCTCCTCCTCGGCCGGCAAGTAGTTGATGGCGACATCGGCGCCCTCGCGTGCGAAAGCGATAGCGGCTGCCCGGCCCATGCCGGAATCACCGCCGGTGATGAGCGCGAGGCGACCTTCTAACCGGTCGGAGCCCTTGTAGCTCGTCTCGCCGTGATCGGGTTTGGGTGTCATGCGGCTGGCAAGGCCCGGCCAGGGCTGCGACTGCCGCTTGTAGGGCGGCCGCGGGTATTTCGTCGTTGGGTCCTGGAAGGGGGCCGCGGTCGGCAGCGCGGCTCCGGCGCCGCGCGCCGTGGTGGTCTGCGCCAGCGCCGGGGCGGCCGCGGCGATCGCCAGGCCGACGCTGGCGCCACCCACCATCTGCCGGCGAGAGACTGCCGGCTTGTCGTTCGTGTCCATCAAGCTCTCCACATGATCGTGGGCAGGCCAACGGCGGGCTGGTGCCCGCGTTCCCCCACCACTTCACACGTCTCTTCAGGCGTACGAGGAAACGTGATTCCAGCTGGACATCCCGGGTGCGATCCGGCCTGACAGGGTGACATGCAAGGGAGCATCCATACGGCACGTTTTCATGGTTTCGGCAGCCTTGGTCATCTGGGCCTGCGCCTCGGCCGCTTTTGCCAGCTAGCTGACCGTCTTGCAGGACTTGACCGAGCAGACCGGCGGCGGTTCGGCCGGAGGCGCCACTGCAGGCAGGAGCGGCATCTTCTTCGGCACGACCGATTCCGGCGGTAAAACGGAGAAACGGGGTTGTATTTGCATTTGCATTTGCATCCAACGGTCGCAGGCCGTCAGTGCTGCACAGCTTCGTTCAGACAGACGGCTCTGGTCCGCAGGGCAGGATCGCGCTCGACCGGGCCGGCGGCCTGCTCGGCACCACGTTCTCCGGCGGCACGAGCAACGCCGGCACCATCCACAGGTATGATCCGACCTCGTCGTCGTTCACGGTCGTCGCCGAGCTTTCGGCGGCCGTTGCTGGGACGCCAAATGCCGGCCTGACCTACGCGGGGGCAAGAGGTTTTTTGGCGGCACGCTCAACGGCGGTCCGGGACAGTTCAAGGCGGGCGCGATCATCAGGGTTTCTGAATGACGCGGCGGTCGGCGACAGTCCTGGGCCGCATCACGAAACGCGGGCCAGTGCCGGCATTTCGGGTTCGCGAACGCGGGCGGTCTCAGGCGTATGCGCCTCGAAGTAGCCGCGCCACGCCAATTCCGACGTGAACCGTGGAAACGCCTCGCGCCAACGTGCCTCCGCCGGCTTCATGTCGCGCCGCATGCGCAATGCCAGGCGTATTGCCTGGACCAGCAGGTCACGAAAGGCGGCGCGCGAGCGACGAAACAATGGCGGCTCCATCTCCCATGATTCACGCACGGCTACCCCGTCCACACCGCGCACCCGGAACCAGACATGGTCCTGCGGCGCGATACTGATGAGGTGGTTGCCCCGGTCCGGCCTCAACCACTCGCTTGCAGTCGCCGTGGCAAGACGGGCTAAGAATGACAGGCGCGAACGTGGCCCGCGCTGCGGCGCGCGTTCTGGCAAAACCCGTTCCGGCGGCACCGTCTCCGCCATGTAACGCCTCAGGATCGGGTCGAGGGACGCGTGTATGTCACGCGGGCTCATATCGAACACGCCCGGCCCGGACAGGAAATCCTGAGCCGCCTTCAGCAGCAGAGCCGCCCGGCGATAGCGAAAGATCAACAATTCGGCCAGCACCATGCGGAGTACAGGCCTGTCCGCGGCTGCGGGGCGAACCGGGCAGATGTTGGCAGGCCAAAACGAGCATGTTGCGCATTTCGTAGTAGGTGTGCCAGCCGCCGTTCTTTGCATAAAACGGTTCGTGCCAGATGCCCAGCCCCGGCATGCAAACTTGCGGTACCCCGGCATTGTGCATGCGCCGTCCGAACTCCACGTCGTCACCGCGAATGAAGCAGGGCATGGGCCAGCCATGCCGTTCCAACAAGCTCAGCGGCAAGCCCATGAACCACCACGCAGCATAATGCATGGGCGTAGGTTCCAGGAACCGGTTCAGCGCGCCAGGTCCGGCAAGCGAAACACCGAAATGCAGCGGCTCAAGCCATAATCTGGCGTCGTTGATACGCGCGCCCGCCTCGTACAAGTGCGTGGGGCGGAACATGTCGAGCATGTGCCCGGCCAGCACCACGTCGCGCGTTGCAAAACCGTAGAAAGCGTATGTCCGGAATAAGGATTCCGATTCGAGCCTCACGTCGTCGTCCATCAGCAACGCATGAGTTGCACCACGGTCGGTGGCTGCCAGCAAACCGCGCGTAAACCCGCCGGCGCCGCCCAAATTCGGTTGCTCGATAATGACGAGCCGCTCACGCAACGGTCCAGGCAGCCCGGCCACGCCAAGTCGCGCGGCCAATCCGGGTTTGCCGTTGTTGACGACGATAACCTCATGCAACAGCAGCGTAGCGTCCTCGTCGTTGGCCAGCTGCCGGAGCAGCGCGCCCAACGGTGCGTCCCGGTTGAAGGTGCACAGTACAGGTGACAGCCGGACCGGAGACGCCGCACCGCACGTGGTCCAGCGCCCCGACACCAGTGCAGCCCCGTCCTCCTCGGCCACGATCGTCAGGCAGAGGCGGCCGGCGCCACAGGGGTGGGAAGGTGGCGGCACGGCGATGCGTATGTTCGCCTTGTCGCCGGCCGAGCGCGCCTCGGCCAGAAGCGCGGGCGCCGCGTGGCGCGTGTGGCGCCAGAGCAGGACGCGCACCTTGCCCGACACGGTCAGTTCCACGCCGATCTGGCCGATGCGCGTGTATCGGCGCCAGATGGCCTCGTCGAAACTGTTGAAATAGGTGTCGAGGTCGATCTCCTCGTCCGCCTTCAGGGGCATGGCGAAGCCCAGCCGTGATAGCCGCCAATAGAGGGGCGCCGTCTCAGTGCTCGCCGGGCTTACGATACGCTGCAACGTGATGATCTGAGGTGATATCGGCACCGGTATCAGCTGCGTCACTTCGGTCATCCCGCGCGCCTCGCCGCCGGCCGTTCGCCCTGCCCGGAGATTGCGGCGACGGGTACGGCGTCGTCGATACGACGGAACAGCGCCAAGGCCTGCGCGGTCACCTGATCCATGTTGTAGTAGCGATACGTACCGAGACGGCCGGCGAACCACACATCCGGCGTGGCATCCGCCAGAGCTTCGTAACGGCGATACAGCGCCTGGTTTTCCTCGCGCGGCACAGGGTAGTAGGGGTCGCCCTCGTCGCTCGGGTATTCAATCGTGAGACTTGTGACGTCGCTCTCCTGTCCCGTCAGATGCTTGTATTCGGTGATGCGGGTGTAGGGCTCGTCGCCTGGATAATTCACCACGGCCACGCGTTGCGCCCAGCGGCACGGCCGAGTCACGTGCTCGAACCGGAGCGACCGGTAAGGCAATTTGCCGAAGCGATAGGAGAAATACTCGTCGATCGCGCCGGTCCAGATCAGCCGGTGGGCGCGCACATCGCGCGACACATCGGCCCAGGCCCGGCCAAGGCATAGCGTGATCCGCGGGTGGTCGAGCATACGGGTGAACATCGCCGTGTAGCCGTCGGCCGGCATGGCCTGAAAGCTGTCGGTGAAATAGCGATCGTCCCGGTTCGTGCGCGTCGGCACGCGCGCCGTGACGCTGCGATCGAGCTGCGATGGGTCTATGCCCCATTGCTTGCGCGTGTAACCACGGAAAAACAGCTCGTACAGCTCACGTCCCACGCGGGAGACCACGACATCTTCCGACGTGCGTATCTCCGACACGGGTTCAGCGCGGGCCGCCAACCAGCTCTCGAGCTCGTCCGACGTCAGATATAGCCCGAAAAGCTTATTGACTGTATCCAGATTGATCGGGATCGGCAGTTCCTGTCCGCGCACGCTGGCCAGTACACGATGTTCATATGGGCGCCACGACGTAAAACGTGAAAGGTAATCCACGACGCTCCGCGCATTGGTATGGAAGATGTGCGGGCCATACCTGTAAATCAGTATCCCGGACGCATCCACGCAATCATAGGCGTTGCCGGCTACGTGCGGACGGCGGTCCACCACCAACACATGGTCGCCGCGATCGGCCAGCCGCTCAGCCAGGTACTGCGCCGGAGAAGCCGGCGCCCACGATCGCCCAATCGAATTGCCTGTCTGCCAACGTGGCCGTGTTGGTGCCGCTTGTCGGCAAGGCATCAGGCACAGTCAATAAGTCCCTACCCGCACCACTATCCAACATCTGCATCCCATTTCCGTTAGCGCGCATCACAAGCAATCAGCAATCGTCGGCCAGCAATCAATTTTCGGTCCACATCGCGTATCAACGGCTCGAGACACTGACACGTTGGCCGCAAGCGCGTCTCATGGACCTTGACGTAGCGCCGGCAGAGGCGCGTCGAGACGCCCGAGCACGCCGTGCCACGTCGCGCGAAGCCAGGATAGATAACCGGCGGGATCCCGCGCCTCGATCAGGAAGTGGCATGCATAGCGGAGGTGATCGGCCAGCAGCCAGCCCTGCATCCCGTAACGCCAGAAAATCCATCCACGGTTGCGAAACTGGCAGTAGCGCTTGAGAGGTTCGCGTGGAACCATGGCGTAAAACGCGCCACCCAGGATCGCATGAACCTCCGGATCGCACGCGGGATGAAGGAAGCCTACCCGCGTGTCTGTCACCACTCGCAACGACGCACGTCGCGCACGGAACAAAAACTCCACCTCATCACCGCGCATGAACAATCGCGCGTCGGGCAAGCCGATGCGCCTGAATGTCTCGGCCGCGATCAGCGCCCCGTTAAATAGGTGTGCGAACCCGTCAATGACCGGCTGCGGATCGAGTGCTGCGGCGGTGAACCGGGTCCGACCGTGCTGACGAATGGGAAAAGCGAGCCGTTCGGGCTGCTGCACGTTGCGCACCAGCGGACAGGTAATCGCGCTTGCCTCACGTGCGGCGGTCGCCAGCAATGCGGCGAGGCAACCTGCATCTTCGGGCCTGCCATCATCATCCATGAGCCAAACATGCGTGGCGCCCAGGGCCAATGCCTCGCAGGCACCGGCACCATACCCTGCCGCCGGGCCCCGGTTTTCAGCCAACTCCAACACGCGCACTCGTCGCCGCGCCGTCACCCTGTCCGGCAGCGGAGTCGTGCTGCCGTTGTTGACGATCAAGATGTGGTCGGGTACGCGCGCCTGTGCGAGCAGGTCCTCCACGCAGCGCGTCAGCAAGTTCGGCCGATTGTGCGTCAGCACGACGGCGACCACCAAAACGTCGTGACTGGCGCT
Source organism: uncultured Alphaproteobacteria bacterium (assembly GCA_963850605.1). Taxonomy (GTDB): domain Bacteria; phylum Pseudomonadota; class Alphaproteobacteria; order Acetobacterales; family Acetobacteraceae; genus BOG-908. The sequence goes on from CAWKLX010000005.1 coordinate 320,149, forward strand.
CCTGATTGGCGCGGGTGACGCTATAGCGTTTGCAGCCCGGTCGTTGCGATGTGCAATGCTCGGCCCGGACCCGGAGCTTCGAAACCCTAGTCGGATGGGCGCCCTTATCGCTGGCCACAGCACGGTCAGGCACTCACCGGCAGCTTGACGGCCCGCGCTGCAACGCTACGTTGCGACCGACATTGGACGGCACGCGTCTTCGAAGCTCGCCAGTACGTCAGCATGCCGGTTGTCGAAATCCCCGTGTACGGTCGCCTGAACTCTTCCCGAGTCGCCCGAGCAGGCGGGAAGCGTCTGGCATTTATGCCAGTTCCAGGGTTCGCATACCCGACCCGGGCTGACAATCCTTTTCACGATTGTGCTATCTTCATCCTGCGTAGCCGAATTGTCCCAGCAAACGCGGTTGGGCGGCTGAGATATTTCGTGGTAAGCGTCCGGATTGCGGTTGGCTCGTGGTTGTGTCTGGCCCGGAGATAATGTGTGGTCAAAGCAGTCATCTTCGATGTCGATGGAACCCTGGTCGACAGTGTCGACGTCCACGCCCGTGCTTGGGTCGATGCCTTTGCCGATTTTGGCCATACCGTCGAATTCGACGCAGTCCGCGGCCAGATCGGAAAAGGGGGCGACCAGCTTCTACCGGTCTTTCTGACGCAAGCCGAGATCGAGGCCAACGGCCAAGATCTGGAGGCGCACCGCGCGCGGATACTGAAGGACCGCTACATGTCTTCGATCAAGCCCTTCCCCGGCGTTCGCGCGCTGTTTGAGCGGTTGCGTGCGGATGGTCTGGTGATCGCGCTTGCATCCTCGGCTAAGCAAGAAGAGTTACAGACGTACAAGCGTATTGCGCATATCGATGATCTGGTCGGGATCGAAACCTCAGCGGATGATGCCGACCGCAGCAAACCTAACCCCGATATTTTTGATGCCGCTTTGCGTCGGCTGGGGCCGGATATCCCCGCCAGCCAGGCTGTGGCTGTTGGGGACACACCGTATGATGCGGAAGCTGCGGGCCAGGCGGGCGTTCGCTGCATTGGTTTGCTCTGCGGTGGCTGGCCCGAGGACAAGCTGAGAGAGGCCGGCTGCGTGGCCATATATGCCGACCCTGCCGACCTCTTGGCAGGCTACACCGGTTCCGTGCTTGCCACCTGACGACCACGGAGCCGCTCGAACACTGCCACACACTCGACTTGCGCCGACCATACGAACTGGTCGATCGGCGTGGCCCGGATCAAGGAATAGCCTGCGGCCCCCAGCAGCGCGGCGTCACGTGCCAGGGCGGTCGGATTGCAACTGACGTAGATCACGCGCGGCACGCCGGAGATGGCAATCAGCTCGCACTGTGTCTCGGCCCCGCCATAGGGCGGGTCCAGAACCACGCAGGCCGCTCCCAGCAGTTCCTTGGGCGATACGGGTTGCCGCGCGAGGTCCCGCGCTTTCACCTCAACCCTACTCCCGGCTTGCGCCCGGCGCACCGCCGCCGCGGCCTCGGCTTCGCCCTCATAAGCCACTACGCGCACATGCCGGGCCATTGGAAAGCTGAGGGTGCCGATGCCGGCATACAGTTCCACCGCATACGCCCGGCTGGCGGGATGCGGTGGCAGGCCGGCCAGGACGGCGTTGACGATCGCCTGCTCTCCTTCGGGCCGAGGCTTGAAGGAAAGCTCCTGGCGGGGGCGCGACCGCCTGCCCGGCGAAGCGGATAACCGGCGTGGTCAACAACGCCGCAGTCTCCGGCGCCGCCTTTCTCTGCGCCCACGAGATCCGTGCAGCTCCCGCGTCTCGGGCAAAGGCAGCCATCTTCGCGCGGTCTGTCGCCGCGAGCGGCCCGTCCGTGCGGATTAATAGATCGGCCCCGCCTTCCAGCAGATTAGCCAGTACCGAGCCGTCCCGGCGCAACGCCCCCAGGCTCGACAGCAGCGAGCGCAGCGGATCGAGCAGTATGGTCAAAGCCGGGGCGAGCACCTCGCAGACGTGCAGATCGACAATGTCGATGCCGTGGGCGCGATGCAGACCCAAGGCCACGCCGGCAGGCCCGCGCCGCACCGCAAAGTCCATACGTCGTCGAGAGCGCGGAGGTGTCCGCACAAGAGGCGCCACTGTCTCGGCCGAAAACCCCACCCGGCTGATGGCAGCCACAACCAATCCACGTTTCCAACCGGCGTAAGCACTATCCTGCCAATGCTGCAACGCGCAGCCGCCACAGCCCCCAGCGAAATGCGGGCAGGGCGGGACCATGCGGTCTAGGCTCGGGCTCAGAATATCGACAAGGTCGGCGCGGCCATGTCCGCCGCGTGCGCCTTGCGACGGGTGCGTCCGGACTTCGACCCTCTCCCCCGGCAAGGTACGCGCAACATGCAACGGACTTGACCCCTCTCGGGGCATCACGCCGTCACCCGCGGCGCCAATGTGGTCAACAACCCCGATCAGTCGCGCCGCCCCAACCCGCCCATCACCCGTTTCTAACAGGATGCGGGCGCCGGTTGCTCGCCGCCGCGCATAATGAAGCCGCCCCCCAATACCCGCGTGCCGTCATACAGGACGCAACCCTGGCCCGGAGCGGGCAGGGCCGGCTCGTCAAGTTCGACCCTGGCGCGTGCGCCATCGGCGATCACCCGCGCAGGCCGCTGCCCATCTCGCGCCCGCAGCTTCACCGTGCAACGCAGCCCGTCCTCGGGCGGCTCAATCAGCCAGTTCATCTCGCACAGCGCCAGCCGCCTCGTGCCGGTGTCTCGCGGTCCGACTACGATGCGCCGTGTGCCCGGCTCGATGGCAATGACCGCCTGCTTCTGGCCGCCGATTTGGGCCGCCGCGCCCAGGCGCTTGGACTGCCCGACTGTGTAGCGTCCGACGCCCTCATGACGGCCGACCACCTGACCGTCATGCGTGACGATCTCGCCTGCTGTCACCGCCTCCGGCCGCAGCCGGCCGACGAGCTCGGCATAGCTGCCGTCCGGGACGAAGCAGATGTCCTGGCTGTCGGGCTTTTGCGCGACCGCCAGCCCCAGACGGTCGGCTACACGTCTTGTGGCGGCCTTGTCAGGCATGTCGCCGAGGGGGAATCGGCAGAAATCCAGCTGCGCCTGGGTGGTCGCAAACAGGAACCAGCTTTGGTCGCGTTGTGGGTCGGCGGCTTGGTGCAGCTCGGCGCCATGCAGCCCGTCCACCCGGCGCACGTAGTGGCCTGTCGCCATGGCTTCGGCGCCCAGCTCGCGTGCCATGCCAAGCAGATCAGTGAATTTCGGTCCCTGGTTGCAGCGAACGCAGGGCACGGGTGTTTCGCCGATCGCATAGCTAGATGCGAAATCGTCGATGACGGCTGTGCGGAACCGCGCCTCGGCGTCGATCACGTAGTGCGCGATGCCGAGACGGTCGGCCACGTCCCGAGCATCGAAAATATCCTGGCCGGCGCAGCAGGCTCCGCGGCGGCGCGCGGCTCGCCCGTGATCGTAGAGCTGCAGGGTGATGCCGATGACCTCATGTCCAGCCTCGGCCAGCAGGCCGGCGACCACGCTGCTATCAACCCCGCCCGACATGGCGGCCACGATCCGCACGGCCCTGCTCCTTCGTTTGCGGCCGTGCCGCTCTCAAGACGTCTTGGCACCCACCGGCTGCACGTCCACACCGACGTTCAATGTGGTGTAACCGGGCTGACCTTTCAGGATGAGGTGCACGGTAAACCCGTCATGACCCACGAAACCCGGCGTGGCGGCATACTCCACGCTGGTGCGGCCATTGTACTTGACGACAGTTTCGCTGCCATGCACCGGCAGGGCCGGCACGAGCGGTGCGTCAAAGGGCTGGCCACTGCCCGCCACCAGCGAGGCGGCACAATAGCCGCCATCATTGCTGATAGTCATGCTGATCGAGGCAGATCCGCCATCGACAACGTGGAACGGGGCAACGGTGCACAACGCGGCGGGTGGCGGGCCGAGATGGGGGGGAAGACGGGTGGGAGCCTCGGCCACCGGTGCCGGCGGCTTGGCGCAGCCAGCCAGAACGGCCGCCATGGACAGGGTTGAGAGGCCAAGCAGAACTCGCCGCACGTAGATACTCCGCAGATGATGACGGGCCTCGGGCAAGCCGGGCACTTGTGCACTGCGCATAGCCTGCCGTGCCGTGCGGGGCTATAGCCGGGTCATGGCGCAGCCGCATCACTGATCGCCTCGTGCAGTGTCGGCGTGGATTTCGGGTTGCATGGCGCACGCGGAAGCGATTTAGCTGCGCTCAACACCCCGCCATGCCGGAGCTTTCATATGCGTTTGCTTACTTTTGGCGTCTTAACTGCCTGCGTGCTGGCCACGCCCACGCTGCATGCGACCACCAAGCATGTCAGGCACGGCCATGCGTCAACCGTGGTCGCCCCGACCTGTGAGTTTCCGGCCGACCGCGCCGCCTTCGAGATCGAGGGGCTGAAAAGCCAGCTGATGGTGACCGCGCTCGCCTGCAAGCAGCAGGACAAGTATAACACGTTCATGTCACGCTATCAGCCGGACGTGGCGCGCGTGGAACAGAGCCTGACGGCCTTCTTCAAGCGAAGCTACGGCAAGCAGTCGCAGAAAGCCTACGACGAATACATCACCAACCTCGCCGACGTTCAGGAACAGGATGGGTTGAAGGCCGGGACGGCACTCTGCGACAACCTGCCCGCGATGTTCGACGAGGTGATGAGCCTGCATGATTCGTCCGAGTTGCACGACTACGTCAACAGCAAGGTCATCGCACAACCGATCGATTTCCACCAATGCACTGGCGCGCCGCCAGCCACATCATCGCATCGGACTAAGCGCGTCTCTCATTCGTCGAAGAACAGTACCTGAGACATTCGTCCTCGTCCTGGCCGGGAGCGCCGGCCAGGACGAGGACGTCACATGACTTAGTCGCTTCCTAACTGCGCCAGCATCGCCGGCGCCGATACGATGACCGCGCGCTGTTGCCGGGCCGGGAAGGCGGCCACGACAGCCACGGTCACAGCCGCGAGATACGGCAGTGACTGGGTCAGCAGCACCGCGCACCACAGCTTTGCCTCGGCCGTGGCTAGATGATGCACCCAACCCACGGCCACCATTGCCGTCCAGCTTGCTATCAGCAGCGCCAGTTCCTCGCGCGCCATCACAAGGCCCTGGACCAGGGCAGGCGCGTCCTCCATCTTCGGCGTGCGCAGGAAGGGCGCGCTGCGGATGAACAAGCCCTTCCAAACGGCTTTGCCGATCGTGTGGCTCAAAGCGAGGCCGGCCACCGCGGCCCCTAGTCGGTCGCGCCAGCCGCACGGGACCTTCGCGCCATACAGCGCGAAAATCTGGGCGAGCTTGAAGAAGAACAGCCCAATCGACGGCACCATGAACAGCACGATCGGGAACTCGAACCGCATCGGCGCCACAATCAGGCCAACAGACCAGGCCAGGCCCATTACCAAAAACGCGAGGCCCAGCGCGTCCCCGACCCAAGGCAGCCATCCCGTGACGAATGCCCAGCGTTGGCCAAGTGTGAGTTCGCGATTGAAGGGGTTCAGCAACGCCCCGGCGTGGCCGCGCACAATCTGCATGGCGCCGTAAGCCCAGCGGAACCGCTGTTTGCGGAACGCGGCGAAATCGTCCGGCATCACGCCGCGCCCAAAGCTGCGGGGCGAATACACCGCTTCCCACCCGGCACGGAAGAGGCGTAGGCCGAGCTCGGCATCCTCGGTTATGGTCCATTCGGACCAGTTTCCGCCTTGCTCCAACGCGGCACGGCGCACCAGGCTCATCGTGCCGTGCTGGATGATGGCATTGCGCTCGTTGCGGTTGACCATGCCGAGCTGGAAGAAGCCGGCATACTCCCAGAACATCAGGCGCTTGAAAAAACTACCATCGTTGTCGTGGTAGTCTTGCGGCGACTGCACGAACCCCACGCGAGGGTTGGCGAATTGCGGCACCATGCAGCGCAGCCAGTCGCGATCGACGATGTAGTCGCTGTCGAGCACGCCGACGATTTCGGCATCGGCCGCCGTCTGGCCCATCGCAAAGTTCAGTGCGCCCGCCTTAAACCCCGGCCAGCGGCCGAGATGGAAGAAGCGGAATTTGGCGCCAAGACGTGCGCAGTGTTCGGCCACCGGCTCCCACAGCGTAGGATCGGTCGTGTTGTTATCGACGACCAGCACTTCGAAATCGGGGTAGTCGAGTTTGGCGAGCGCATCGAGCGTCTGCCTGACCATGTGCGGCGGTTCGTTGCAAATCGGTAAATGGATGCTGACTTTCGGCAGCAGCGCGCCATCGGCGGCCGGCGCGATCACCGGGTGACGGCGGCGCACCTGGCCGAAGATAGTCTCCGCCAGTTCGAAACTGTCGGCCATCAGCAGGAACAGCAGCAACGCTTGCCCGGCGGCGAGGGTCCCCCACACCAACTCGGCGAAATGGCTCATATACTTACCGGCCATCGCCAACAGCACCAGTGTGAACACGGCGCTGAACGCCTGCACCAGGCCGGCGACCAGCAGCTTGCCTGGCAGGCGGATGTCAGGCCGGCGAGAGAGCAGCAGGCCCGCGGCCAGGGCGGCGCCCAGCACGGAGAAGCCGGCCCATGTGGCCCAATCCGGGGATTCCGTCACTGGCCCGGTCATCGACCATTTGGCGTGGCCGTCGATGTCCATCATGCCCCAATAACCGGCGGCACGGCCCTCGAAACTGGTTTTGAAGGGCTGGTCGAACGCCTCCATGACGAAATAGTCGAGGCCACGTTGCTGCGCGATATTGAAGAATTTACGCAGGAACAGCGCCTGGTTCACACGGCTGGCGACTGCTCCGCCGATGGCCACGCCGTTGGACGGCCAGCCGACCTCGCCAATGACCACGTGCTTGCCGGGATAAGCTTTTTGCACCTGGTCCAGGCGCATCATGATCTCGTTGAGTGCGCCGTCGATCGGCACACCTTCCCAATAGGGCAGCAGATGGATGGTGATGTAGTCCACGCTGGCTGCCAGCTCGGGATGCTTGATCCAGACATGCCAGGGCTCGGCGGTGCTGACCGGCACGTGCACGGCGCGCTTGACCCGGTTGATGTAGCCGATCAGCTGCTGCGTCGTGAGGTCGTCACGCAGCAATACTTCGTTGCCCACCAGCACGCGATCAACGTTGGGATTGGCATTCGCCGTCTCGATCAGCCGGGCCACCTCGGTGTTGTCGGCCGCGATCTTGCGGTCCAGCCACGAGCCCAGCGTCACGTGCAGCGGATAGTCGGCAGCCAGCCGCGCCATGTCCGGCATGCCCGCCTGCACGGTGTAGGTGCGGATGCGGCCAGTGATGGCGCTGGCCTTCGCCAGGTCGTCGCGTATCTCGGCGGTCGTCGGGAACTGGTTCGCCTCTGGTGTCTCGCCACGGTGATAGGGGGAGAAGGCCAGGCCCGCCACGTCGCCGGTATAGGCGGGGATCTTATGCGGCTGGTTGGTGGCGCTCCACAGGCCCAGGCTCGCCGCGGCGGAGAGTGCCAGCGCGAGGAGAGTACCCCGCTGGAACAGGCGCGGTTTGATGCGGGTGTGGAGTAGCGTGTCGCCAACGGCAGCGTGCGTCGTCATGGCATCAAGATCCCGGGTCAGCCGGCACGATGCCAGCGCACGGGAGAGATATACGTTGCACTGCGGCGCAGACTTGGCTCGATTATGGCCGAATTGGGGCAGCGCCTCACGAGCGCGTGTGGGTCCGCAGTCTGGATGTCCGACCTTACAATCATCGCCGTCATCAGAGGCCGATACCGCTCGGCGAGGCTGCAACGTAGCCAGCCTGCCGTCTCAGCATGAGAACGCCGCGATCTCCACGGCCAGGGAAATCGGCTATATCGGCCTTAGTTGGTTGGCCGCGCATGGTGGAAAGCGCTGGTGCCCCGTACGGGATTCGAACCCGTGTAGCCAACGTGAAAGGCTGGTGTCCTAGGCCTCTAGACGAACGGGACGTGCAGCCGGTGCGTAGCCAAGCGCCCGGCCAGGGTCAAGCTAAGCGGCTCACGCGCAGACTGCCGCATCGACCACGAAAAAGCTGGCGCTCACCTGACCCTGCCACGCTTCGGCCCGCAGGTGACCGGCCAGATGCAGCCGGCTGGTGCGGTCGTCCAGCGCGCGGCCCAGCGGACCGTCACCGGCGCGGAAGAGCAGCGTTTTCAGCCGCCCGCCCGCCTCGTCCTGTACAAAGGCGCGCACCGTATTGCCGTCATTGCCCAGCCGTTCGGTCCGGGCAACACGCACGTCCGGCACGATGAGGAGCGGCTCGTCATTACCGGTCCCGAAGGGGGATAGCCGCGCCAGGTGCTCGGAAAGGCTGCGCGTCGCCCCGGCACACGAAACCACGGCATCGGCATACAGGTGCGGGCGGCTGGGCGCGCCCGGCTGCACGGGCATGCGCTCGCACAAGAAATCGTGGAGCGCCTCGGCGCGCGACGGGTCGAGCGAGAACCCGGCGGCCATGGCATGCCCACCGCCCGTGGCCAGCAACCCCGCCTGTCGTGCCGCGATGATCGCCGTACCCAGATCATGGCCCGGCACCGACCGGCCCGACCCTCTGATCACGCCGTCCGCCAAGCCGCCCACACACGCAACGCGATTGAATTTTTCGCGCAGCCGCCCCGCCACGATGCCAACCACGCCAGGGTGCCATTTGGCGCCGCTCACCAGAAGCACGGCCCGGCCAGCCTGCATCTGCCGGTCTGCTTCGTCGACGGCCGCCGCCAGCACGCCCGCCTCCACCGTCTGGCGCTGGCGATTGACCGCGTCCAGCCGTTCGGCCAAGGCGCGGGCATCCAGCGCATCCTCGCACAGCAACAGCCGCAGCCCGAGGTCGGCTTCGCTGATCCGTCCGCCGGCATTGATCCTTGGACCGAGCGCGAAGCCGCACGTCATGGCGGTGGGGCTATCACGCGTGCCGGCCACCTCCATCAGCGCGGCCAGGCCAGGACGGCCACGGCGGGACATGATGCGAAGGCCCTGGGTGACCAGCGCCCGGTTCAATCCCGTCAGCGGCATCACGTCGCAAACAGTGGCCAGCGCCACAAGATCCAGTAGCGCAAAAAGATTCGGCTCGGGACCGTCCAGCGCGCCGGCGCGGCGCAACACCCGCAGCGTGGCCACCGCCGTCATGAACGCCACCCCGGCGGCGCATAAATGTGTCAGACCTGACCGGCAATCGAGCCGGTTCGGGTTGACGGTGGCGTGCACCGCCGGCGGCGGACCTTCCGCCTTGTGGTGGTCCAGCACCAAAATGTCGGCGGCCCCGTGCAGCACGCCGAGCGCGCCATGCGCCGACGTGCCGCAATCGACGCAGACGATCAGCGACGCCCCCTGTGAAGCCAGGCGCAGCAGGGCGGGGCCGTTCGGTCCGTAGCCCTCCGCCAGGCGGTCCGGCACGTAGGGAATGACCGGACAGCCGAACGCGCGCAGGAACAGAGTCATGATGGCGGCACTGCACGCGCCATCGACGTCGTAATCGCCGAACACGGCGATGGTCTCGCGCGCGCCGATGGCGCGGGCCAGCCGGTGGGAGGCCGCGTCCATATCGATCATGGTCGCCGGGTCGGGCAGCAAGGCGCGCAATGTCGGGCTCAGGAAATCCGCGGCGTCATCCACGCCCACCTCGCGGGCCGCCAGGACGCGGCCCACGATCTCCGGCAGGTCAAGCCGCTGCGCGATGGCATAGGCCGTGCGGTCGCAGCCCATGCGCCACAGCCAGCTCCGCTCGGTCAGGCTGCTGCCGACGTTCAGGACCGGGCCGCCTGAAAAGACCGAATTGAGCATCGCCGCATCTTGCCCCGCAGCCGGTTCCGGGCAAAGCGGTGCCCGGCTGGTCCGTTCCAAGGAGTGACATCGATGCGCGAGGCGGCCCATTCCGGTGCCGAGCACTGGGTGAGCTACAATGCCCTCTATGTTTTCTTTCCGCGACCCTGAGGGCCCGGTCCGTCGCTAGTGCTGTCGGACCGCCCGGACAATGTCGGTCAATGCGGCCAGCGAGATCGGGGTGATCAGCAATACCGTGGCAATCGCGATGATCAAGACCGTGATAAGTGTATCGTTGGCCGCCCGGCGCTCGCCATGGCCGCTTGGTGGCGGAAAATCGGTGCCGTCGAATGGCATGCGCGCGCCCTGCCTAACGAGTCGTCTACGCTGGAAAGCCGTCCTGGTTCGCCGTCGGCCGGGCGATCTGTTCGGGTGATAGGCCTGCCGCCCGACGAGGATCACGCCTCGCGCATCACGCACCTGCTCGCCCAGGCAACCGCGGCGCTGCGGGCCGGGCGTGCGGCGGACGCGGTGCCGGCGCTGCGTGCCTTGTCGGCCTTGCGTCCTGGCAACGCCGCGGTGCTGCACGATCTGGGCCTGGCGTGCCTCGATTCTGGCCAGATCGCGGAGGCGGTGCGATCGCTGGAGGCGGCTGTCGCGGCCGACCCCGGGTTTGCCGACGCGCATTTGCGGCTTGGCATCGCGCGGGAGGCGGCTGGCGATGTGGCCTCCGCCCTGTCCGCCTATCAGGCCGCCTGGACGCTGCGCCCCGCCCTGGCAGACGCCCAGGTACCCGGGCCGGCAACCTGCTCGAAACGCTCGGCCGGGTGGGCGAGGCGGCGGCCGCGTTCCGCCATGCCGCCGCATCGGCCCCGCATGGCACGCTGGGGCGCATCGCCGCGGCGCGCGCCCTGCTGGCGACCGGCCAGGATGTTCAGGCCGAGGGAGCGCTCCGCCAGGCGCTGGCGGCCGAGCCGGACAACGCAGCCGCGCTCGAATTGCTGGGCAATGTCCTGGCCGATGCGGGCCGGTTCGAGGAGGCGCGCGCAACGCTTCTACAGGCCGTGGAGCGCGATCCGCGTCGCGCCGGCGCCTATTATGATATCGCGCGCTGCCGGCCGGTGGCCCCCGACGATCCGCTGCTGCCCCGCATGGCGGCGGCCTGCGCGCAGCCGGGACTGGAGCCGGCGCAGCGCTCGCGCGTGCACCTGGCGCTGGGCAAGGCCGCGGCCGATGGGCGGCGCTTCGCCGAGGCGATGCGACACTTCGACGCGGCCGAGGCGTTGCGCCGGCAAGTCCTGCATTTCGACCTGTCCGCCTACCAGGCGCGTGTGGAACGGATGATCGCCCGCTTCCCCGGCGACGACCCGCCCCGGTCCGCGCCCCCGCCCAGCGCCGGTGCTGGCGAGAGGAGCCCGATCCTGATCCTCGGGCTGCCCCGGTCCGGCACCACGCTCGTGGAACAGATATTGTCCAGCCATCCGGAGATGGAAGCGGGCGGAGAGCTTTCGTTCTGGAGCGAGCGGGGCGCGGCCTGGGAGGCGGCCGGGATGCCGGGCGAGCCAAGCTTCCTGCGACCCGTGGCTGCGGAGTATCGTGACATCCTGCGGCATATCGGCGGCACCCGACGGGTGACCGACAAGATGCCGCTGAACCTGCTATGGGCCGGCCTGATCAGCCTGGCACTGCCGGACGCCGTCATCGTCCATTGTGCACGCTCCCCAATCGATACGGCGCTGTCGATCCATCGGACGCATTTCAATCCGCGCATGGCATTCCCGACAGGGGGCGCCGACCTGGTCGGCTACATTCAAGCGTCTCGCCGGCTGGCGGCGCATTGGCGGCGCGTGCTGCCGCACGACCGGTTCGTGGAGATCGAGTATGAAACGTTGGTCGGCGCGCGGGCCAACGACCCCGAACCCGTCATTCGCCGGCTGGTTGCCGCCTGTTTGTTGCCCTGGCACGCGGCCTGCCTTCATCCCGAACGCAACCGCCGGATCATAAAAACTCCCAGCAAGTGGCAGGCCCGCCAACCTATGACGACCATGCCAGTGGGAGGCTGGCGGGATTACGTGCCCTGGCTGGGCGATCTGCACGCTTTACTGGATGGTGGTGCATCAAACGAGACATCCACCCTGACAGAAAGCTGACAGTTTCACTTTTTCCTGACGTCATGCTGACATATACTGTCCACATGACAGTCGAACGGGTCACCGTCATTCAATGTTAACCATTCTGTCACCGTCATAGGGGCGACTTTCAGTAGCCGTGGACGCATGGTCCGACCGCCAGATCGGCTCGACCCATCGGGGACCAGAAAAAAATGAAATCCGCCATCATCTACGGCCCGCTCTTCGGGCTCATGACACTGGGCATGTCGGCGTCCAGCTTCGCGCAGTCGCAGCAATATCCGACCTATCAGGTCGGCCCGCAGGCGAACGGCACTTACGTGATGTCCACCGGCCAGATCGTCTCCCCGGCCGGCAGCGTCGTGATGCTGGGCTCGCCGGTGCGCGCCAAGGCCGTGGCCCTGAACCCCGCCAATACCAGCAGCGCCGCTGTGCTCGACATGGGTGCCGCGCAGGCGGTGCAGATCATCAACACGGCAACCGGCCAGGTGCAGCAGAACTACACGCCGTTCGGTGACAACTCCGGCTCATTTACCGGCATCACCTATACACCGGACGGCACGAAGCTGCTGTTCAGCCAGGATGACAGCTACGTCGCCATCGCCAAGGTCGACGCCGCGACTGGGTTGCTGAGCGATTACGAGCAGATCTCGGTGCCGCCAAGCCAGGCCTATATTAAGTGCGCCGGCATCACGGTGGGCGTGCCGTCCAACCCGCTGAACAACACCTGCGGCCAGTTCTACAACGGCAACAGCTACACCTCGAACCCGGCCGGCATCGCCGTCTCGTCCGACAACACCACCGGCTACGCGCTGCTGAACGCGAACAACACGTTGCAAGCGATCGACCTGACCATCGACCCGCCGCAGTTAAAGGGCGCGCAGATGCGCGTGGGCAACGCGCCGAATAGCGTGGTCACTGAACGGCACCTATGCCTATGTCAGCAACGAGGGCGGGCGTCAGGCCAAGCCCGGCGATTTCACCAACATCTCAAACGGCACGCCCATCGTCGCCAACGCCGTCAACGGCAGCTCGCGCACTGGCACGATCTCGGTCGTCGATACGACCAGCGGCCGGGTTGTCGACACCATCGATGTGGGTCTGCATCCGACCGGCATGGCGATCGCAGGGGGCATGCTGTTCGTCTGCAACACCAGCAGCGAGAGCATTTCGGTAATCGACCTGGCCAGCCACAAGGTGATGAACACGATCAACCTGAAGCTGCCGCTCGACAATTTCGGATCGCGTTTCGGCGCCGAGCCGACCGGGATCGCGATTGTGGGTTCCGTCGCATATGTCACGCTGTATACAAGCAACGCCATCGCCGTCGTCGATCTGTCAGGTGGCGCGGCCAAATCCGTGCTGGGCTATATCCCGACCGCGTCCACGCCGAGCACCATCGCCTACGACGCGACCCATAACCAACTCGTCGTGACCAACGACAAGGGCCTGGGCACCTGGGGCTCGATCGGCCAGGCGAAAGGCGTCTACGGCTACAATACGCACCAGGACACTGCGGTGCTGAACTTAATCCCGGTGCCGAATATGGCGCAGCTGCAAGCGTATACGACAACGGTCTACCGGAACAACCACTGGGACCTGACGGCCAACATCAAGTCCGCCCACGGCGGCGGCAGCGGCACGACACCGGTGGCGATCCCGGCCCGTATCGGCGACCCCTCGCTGATCAAGCACGTGTTCCTCATCGTGCGTGAGAACCGCACCTATGACCAGATCCTGGGTGACGTGCCGGAAGGCAACGGCGACCCGGCACTGGCGGTTTTCGGTGGCGCGGATACCCCGAACGCGCATAGTTTGGTACAGCGCTTCCCGTTGCTGGATAATTATTATAACCCGTCCCGCCAATCCGCCGATGGCCATAACTGGCTGGTGCAGGCGATCGCGCCTTACGAGGACGACATCCAGTCACCTGACTGGATACGCAGCTATCCCGCGAACGGGCTCGACTCGATGGCCTACCAGCCGCGTGGGTTCGTGTGGGATGCCGCCGAGAAGATGGGTTTACCGGTTAAGATCTTCGGCGAATACGTCGAATACGCCGGCTACACCAAGAACAACGACCCGAAGAATACCAACCCGAGCTGGCTGGATTATTACAACGACGCGTTGGCGTATGAGAGCGGCGCCGAGAAGCAACTCGCGCTGTTCAACTCGATTAACGTGATCTCCGAAATTCCGACGGTCCAGGCTAAGCTGATCCCGAACTTTCCGCCTTTCGACTTGGACATTCCCGACCAGTATCGCGTCGATCTGTGGCAGCAAAATTTCTCGGCTGATGTGGCGGCGGGCACCGTGCCGGCGCTGACGACGCTGTGGATCATGTGCGACCATACCGGTGGACCGCCGACGGCGGCTGCAGAACAGGCGGATAACGACCTGGCGGTGGGCCGCATCATCGACACGATCAGCCATAGTAACGTGTGGGGATCGTCGGCCATCTTCATCACCGAGGACGATGCACAGGACGGCGTCGATCACGTTGATGGCCATCGCAGCCCGGGCTACGTCGTCAGCCCCTACGCCGTACAGTATCAGCCTGCGAACCACACCTATCTATCGCAGGTGAACATGACACGTACGATCGAGCAGATACTTGGCCTGCCGCCGATGAACATGTTCGACCTGGTGTCCACACCGATGTTCAATCTGTTCACCAATACGCCGAACACCGCACCTTGGACCCATGTGCCGAACCAGATCCCGCTGGATCAGGGTGTGACACAGCAACCTTCGCAAGCGGCCAAGCTCAGTCCGCTCGCAAAGGCCTGGGCGCAGGCCAAAGTGGAGATGTTCCAAGGCAAGATGAACAAAGCCGACTCGGTTGATCCCGTGACCTCGAACCACTGGGCGTGGTATGAGGCGACTGGCTTCACCCGTCCGTATCCGGGCGAGAAGACTGTGCGCTGGCCGAGCGAGTTTGCCGATCGCATCGCGCATCCGCACATGGATCTCGACGACAAGTAAGGCTGCAGCGCTCACGAGGAAAGCCCTTCTCTCGCGAGGGAGAAGGGCTTTTTCGTATCAGGCACCTGGTCTTTTCATTGCCGCCTGAAGGCGGGCCCCTACCACTTCGCCCAGGTCTTCGTATCGAAATTATGGTGTGCCTCAATATAGCGTACCGTGCCGCTTTTGCTGCGCATCACAATCGAATGCGTGGTAGCCCCATGGCCGTATAGACGCACGCCGCGGAGCATGGCGCCGGAGGTGACCCCGGTGCCGGCGAACATCACATCGCCGCCGGCCATTTCCTCAATTCTGTAGATACGTTTGGGGTCGGTGATCCCCATCGTGCGCGAACGCTCGATCTGCGCCTCGTCCTCGAACATCAGCCGCCCCTGCATCTGCCCGCCCGAGCAGCGAAGGGCGGCCGCCGCTATGACCCCTTCGGGTGCGCCGCCGATACCCCAAAAGATGTCGACATCGCTGTCGGGCAGGGCAGCCGCGATTACCCCGGCCACGTCGCCATCGGGCAGCAGCATGATGCGTGTGCCGAGCTCGCGCGACTTGGCAATGATCTCGGCATGCCTGTCGCGGTCAAGCGTGCAGAGCACCAGGTCGGACACGTCGCACTTCTTGGCACGCGCGAGGTTGCGCAGGTTCTCCTCGACCTTGGCGTCGAGGTGGACGATCTCCGCCGGTAATCCCCCGCCCACCGCGATTTTGGCCATATAGCAGTCCGGCGCGTGCAGGAAGCGGCCGTGCTCGGCCATGGCGATCACGGTCAGCGCGTTCGGCCCGCCCTTCGCGGTCAGCGTCGTGCCTTCCAGCGGATCGACGGCGATGTCCATCGCCGGGCCGCCGGCGCCCACCTTCTCCCCGATATACAGCATCGGCGCCTCGTCCATCTCGCCCTCGCCGATCACCACGGTGCCATCGATCTGCATCGTGTCGAAGGCGCGCCGCATCGCCTCCGTCGCCGGCACCGTCGGCCTCGATCTTGTTGCCCCGGCCCATCCAGCGCGAGGCGGCCAGCGCGGCTGCCTCCGTCACGCGGACTAGGTCGAGTGCAAGATTGCGATCCTGGGCCTGGTAGGTGCCGTCGGCCATGCGTGTGTCCCTCCTGTTGGGGACGTTCTTAGACACATCGGCGGACGGGTGGGAAGATGTTCTTTCTTCAAACAAAGAACCAGAGAACGGAGCGCGCGTACGTCGCTCGGCAAGACCCAAATCCGAAAAATCTTGTGCTTCTTTTCTTCAGAAAAGAAGCGCTTCCTTAAACAGGCTCAGTATCCAGCGCATACCCCGCCGCCCTTACAGTCCGCACCACGTCCAACTCCCCCTCCCCATTGATCGACTTCCGAAGCCGCCGGATGTGCACATCCACGGTGCGCGGCTCGACATGGATATCAGGCCCCCAGACAGCATCCAGCAGCTCTTCGCGTGAGAAGACGCGCCGGGGATGCTGCATCAGGAATTCCAACAGTCGGAATTCGGTCGGCCCCAGATGCACCGCGCGCGCGTTGCGTTGCACCCGGTGGGCGGCCAGATCCATAGCGATGTCGTGGAATGTCAGCCGGCCCTTCGTGGGCACGCCGTTGGAGCGGCGCAGCAGTGCGCGCATGCGGGCCAGCAGCGCATCCATGTTGAACGGTTTGGTAATGTAATCGTCCGCCCCCGTGTTCAGGCCGCGCACCGCGTCCTGGTCCTCGGTGCGGGCTGTCACCATGATCACAGGCAGGTCGCGCGTGGTTTGCCGCCGGCGTATCTGGCGGCAGACCTCGATGCCGGACATTACCGGCAGCATCCAGTCCAGCAGCACGAGGTCTGGCGGCGTCTCGGCAATACGTGTCAGCGCCTCCTGGCCGTCGCCGGCTTCCTCGACGCGAAAGCCCTGCTTTTCCAGATTGTAGCGCAGCATGGTGGCCAGCGCCGCCTCATCCTCGACCACGAGCACAAGCGGCTTGGCCGAGTTCGCCGAGTCAGACATCAGGCGTTTCTCCGTCGGGGTCTCGGGTTTCGCGTGGTGGCCGAACCACGGCGTAGGCCGCGCTGTCGCCTTTCGGGCGGGTGCCGGGCAGCGTCTCGCCGGTCGCCGCGAAATGTATCGTCTCGGCGATATTGGTCGCATGATCGCCGATGCGCTCCAGATTTTTTGCGATGAACAGAAGATGCGTGCACGGCGTGATCTGCCGCGGATCCTCCATCATGTAGGTGACCAGTTCGCGAAAAATGGCGGTGTAGATATCATCCACCGCCTCGTCCGACCGCCAGACCTGGATCGCCTTGTCGGCGTCCGCGTCGCCCACCGCATCGATGGTGAGTTTCAGACTTTCCTGTACCAGCCTGGCCATATTGGCCAGCCCGCTCAGCTTGAACGGGGTTTTGTATTGGCTCAGCACGATGCTGCGCTTGGCCACATTGGCGGCATAGTCGCCGATGCGCTCGAGGTCGCTGGTCATCTTCAGCGCGGCGACGATCTGGCGCAGATCCTGCGCCATGGGCTGACGCAATGCGAGCAGGCGGATGACGAACGCCTCTACCTCGCGTTCCAGCGCATCGACAGCCGGGTCCTGTTCGACGGTGCGCGATGCGGCATCGATGTCCTGCTCGACGACGGCGATGGTGGCGATGGCGAGCTGGGCTTCCACCATGCCACCCATCTCCACCAGCATGTCGCGCAGGTGCTTCAGCTCCTGTTCGTAGCTGCGGACGATATGCCGGGCCGCTTCGCTCATGTCGTGATCCTTCGCCTGAGCACGTCAGCCGAAACGGCCGGTGACGTATTCCTGCGTGCGCTTCTGCTTCGGGTTGGTGAAGATCTCGCCGGCGGGGCCCATTCCACCAGCTCGCCCAGATAGAAGAACGCGACCTGGTCGGCGCAGCGTGCGGCTTGCTGCATGTTGTGCGTCACGATAGCGATGGTGAAATCCTGCTTCAGCTCGTCGATCAGCTCTTCGATCTTCAGCGTGCTGATCGGATCAAGCGCGCTGGTGGGCTCATCGAGCAGGATGATCTCGGGCCGCGTGGCAATGGTGCGCGCGATGCACAGGCGTTGCTGCTGGCCGCCCGACAGGCCGGCGGCCGGGCTGTGCAGCCGGTCGCGCACCTCGCCCCAGAGTGCGGCGCGCGTCAGCGACCACTCCACCCGCTCATCCATCTCCGCGCGGGACAGCCGCTCGTGCAGCTTCACGCCGAAGGTGATGTTCTCGTAGATGCTCATCGGGAACGGCGTGGGCTTCTGGAACACCATGCCGATACGGCTGCGCAAGGCGTTCAGATCGATGCCGGGAGCGATGATGTTCATGCCATCCATCATCACTTCGCCCTCGGCGCGCTGGCCGGGATAAAGGTCGTACATCCGGTTCAGCACACGCAGCAGCGTCGATTTGCCGCAGCCCGAAGGTCCGATCATGCCGGTGACACGCCGGTCCGGCAGGTCGAGATCGATGCCCTTCAGCGCGCGGTTGGTGCCGTAGAAGAAATCCAGCCCGCGGATGGACAGCTTCGCGCCGCGGAACGGTCCACGGCCATGGCGGGGCTTGCCGGGCGGATCGTCTGGCTTTGGGCAGCGCTGGCTTGCATCGCGAAATTCCTGTCGGGCATGTCAGCGCGCTCCGTGTCACGAAGCGGGCGACGATGTTGATGGCCAGCACGCCGAGCGTGATCAGCAACGCGCCGGTCCAGGCCAGCTGCACCCAATCGTCGAATGCCGAGGCGGCGTATTGGTAGATCGTCACCGGCAGGCTGGACATGGCGCTGCTCAGCCCGGAAAAATTCGAATTGCCGAGCGAGGTGAACAGCAGCGGCGCCGTCTCGCCCGCCACGCGAGCGACGGCCAGCAGCACGCCGGTCAGCAGCCCGTCCAGCGCGGCGCGGTAGCAGATGAAGACGATGGTGCGCCAGCGCGGCGCGCCCAATGCGATGGCGGCCTCGCGCAGGCTGATCGGGATCAGCCGCAGCATGTCCTCCGTCGTGCGCACCACGATGGGGATCACCAGGATGGCCAGCGCCGCCCCGCCGGCCCAGCCGGAAAAGCCGCCGAGCGGCGCCACCAGGATCTGGTAGATGAACAGGCCGATGAGGATGGAGGGCGCGGAGAGCAGAATGTCGGAGACGAAGCGCACCGCGTTGCCCAGTCTCGAGCGGCCGGCATATTCGGCCAGATAGGTCCCCACCATCAGCCCAATCGGCGTGCCGATCAGCGTGCCAAGCCCCGCCTGTATCAGGCTGCCGACGATGGCGTTGGCCAGGCCGCCTGCCGTGCCTGGCGAGTTGGTGACGTGGGCAAAGACATGCAGGCTGAGGCCGCGCATACCGAGCCAGAACAAAGTGATCAGGATGGAGGCTAGGAAGGCCAGCGCCACAAGCGTCGCCAGCCATGGCCAGGATGCGGGCCAAAAGATCAGGTGCGCCGTCGCTGCGGCCCAGCGGCAGCGGGCCGCCGCCGCGTGGTCGGCCGCGCTGCATCATCGCGTGCATTCGTCGGCCCGCACGCGCTGCGCCAGCAGCGTGCGCGAGATGGCCAGCACGACGAAGCTGATGACGAACAGGATGAAGCCCAGCGCCAGCAACGAGGAAAGCTGCAGGCTGCCGGTCTCTGCCTCGGGAAATTCGAGCGCCACCAGCGAGGCAATGGTGTTGCCGGGCGCGAAGACGCTCGGGCTGATCCGGTTGGTGTTGCCGATGACGAAGGTGACGGCCATCGTCTCGCCCAGGGCGCGGCCCAAGCCCAGCATGATGCCGCCGACCACCGAGACGCGCGTGTAGGGCAGCACCATGCGCGCGCATCACCTCCCACGGCGTGCAGCCCAGCCCGAATGCGCTTTCCTTGAAGATGACAGGAACGGTCAGGAACACGTCGCGCATGGTCGCTGCGATGAACGGCGTGATCATCACCGCAAGCACGACGGCGGCGGTGAAGATGCTGGAATCGCCAGGTGCCGAACCGAACAGGCCCGATGCAGTCCGGGAAGCTGGCCCAACGTTGCGGCCAAGCCAGGGTTTGAGCGTGCTGCCGATCGCCGGCGCCAGCACGAAGAAACCCCACATGCCGTAGATGATAGAGGGAACCGCGGCCAGCAGCTCCATCGCGGTGCCCACCGGGCGGCGCATCCATGCTGGCGCCAACTCCGTCAGGAAAAACGCGACCCCGAACGCCAGCGGCACCGCCATGAGAAGCGCCAGCAGAGAGCTGTCGCATCGTGCCATAGACGGAAACAAGCGCGCCGAACTTTTCCGTCACCGGGTTCCAGGCCGCGGAGGCCAGGAACCCCGGGCCGAAGGCAAGGAATGCAGGCAGGCCGCCCACGGAACAGCAGCACGATGATGCTGCCCAGCAGCACCAGCACGAAAGCACCGGAGGCATGGCGGCGCCAGCGAATACGCGGTCGCCCAGCCCTTGGCCTGCCTTGCGCGGCGGGCAGGGGCGTGGGCGAGCCAACCGGGCTGAGCATAGGGCGGCGGCGGGGGCGGGCGCTTCCGCCCGCCGTAGCCGGCGCGCCTGCTGGCGGTCAGCCAGGCGCGACTTCGCCCCGTCCACGCCGCGCGCATCTGCGCCTTCACCGAGGCCGGCAGGGCCACGTATTGCAACTGCTTGGCCGTGGCATCGCCGTTGGTGAACGCCCAGTCGAAGAACTTCAGCACCGCCGCGGCCTTCGCCGTGTTGGTCGGGTTTGTCGGCACCAGCACGAAGGTGGCCGACACGATCGGCCAGGACTGCGCGCCGGGCTGGTCGTTGAGATCGACGGCGAAATTCTTCGCGCCGGCCCAGTCGGCGCCTGCGGCGGCGGCGGCAAAACTTGCCAGTGTGGGCTTGATGAAGCGGCCGTCATGGGTCTGCAATTGCGTGGTCGTGAGGTGGTTCAGCGTGGCGTAGGCGCTCTCCACATACCCAAGGCTGCCCGCGGTGTTCTTCACCGCGCCAGCCACCCCCGCCGTGCCCTTGGCGCCGGTGCCGGCGGGCCAGCTGACCGCCTTGTCCGCGCCGACCTTGTTCTTGAAGTCGGGACTGACCTTGGAGAGATAACTGGTGAACACATACGTCGTGCCCGATCCATCGGCCCGATACACCGGGGCGATTGGCAGGGACGGCAGCTTCAGCCCGGGGTTGAGCTTCGCGATGGCCGGGTCATTCCACGTGGTCACACTGCCCATGTAGATGTCGGCTAAAACCTTGCCGGTCAGCTTCAGCCGATCAGCGGCCACGCCCGGCACGTTCACCGCGATATCGACCGCACCCATCACGGCCGGGAACTGCATCAGCTTGGCGGCGGCCAGCTTGTCGGCTGTCATCGGCGCATCGGAGGCGCCGAAATCGACCGTGCGCTGCGTGACCAGCTTCTGGCCGGCGCCCGAGCCGACACCCTGGTAGTTCAGCGTGATACCTGTGGCTGTTTTCGACGCATCGGCCCAGGCTTGGTAGATCGGCTGAGCGAAAGTAGACCCGGCGCCGGTGATGGCTTGGGCATGCGCTGCTGTGCAAACGCCGAAAAGCGCCAGCGTGGCGCCAGCCAGGGCGGAGTTCGAATGTGTCATGGTGTCTCCTGCGTGCCGAGTTCGGACGGTGACCGGCTATCTTGCGAGCGGCCGGAACCTAGAACGCGGACGCGGCAGATATATTGCAGTTCCGTGAAGCTTGCATGACAGTTGCCGTCATGGCCTGGACGCTGCCGGTGGCAAACTCCCGGTTTTGCGGGTCGCCGTAGCCGGCGCTGTTACCTCGCGCCGCAACCGGTTCTCGCCCAGCAGCAGCAGGATGGGGGCGGCGATCATGATGGAGCTGACGGTGCCGATGGCGATGCCGAACAGCATGGCCATGGCGAAACCGGACAGGCTGGCGCCGCCGAACAAAGCGAGCGGCACGCTGGCCAGGAACACGGTGCACGACGTGCCCAGCGTGCGGTTCAGGGTCTCGTTAATCGACAAGTCGATCAACTGCCGCAGCGGCATCGTCTTGAACTTACGCAGGTTTTCGCGGACGCGATCGTAGACCACCACCTTGTCGTTGGTGGAGTAGCCGATGATGGTCAGGATAGCCGCCACCATCACGCTGTCGAACTCGATGCGGGTCAGCGCCAGAAAACCCAGTGTTTTCGTCACGTCCAGAAGCAGTGTCACGACCGCGCCAACGGCGAACTGCCATTCGAAGCGGAACCAGATGTAGGAGAAGATCATGGCCAAGCTGATGACCAGGGCTAGCACGCCGTTGCGCAACAGCTCGGCACTGACGCTAGCGCCGACTACGTCGTTGCGGATCACGCGCGTGCCTGGCTGGGCGGTTGCCAGCACCTGTTCCACGCGGTGTTGCAGTGTCTGGTTCGCAGCGGGCGTGGCCTGCGTGCCGAGCCGGATCAGCACGTCGTCGGCCGCGCCGAAGCGTTGCAGGCCCGCGGTCGGCACCTGGGCCTGCGCGAAGGCGGCGCGCAAATGATTGAAGTCGGCCGGGCCCGGCGTGCGCGCCTCGATCGTGATGCCGCCGGCGAAATCGAGGCCGAGGCGCAGGCCGGGATAGTAGAGCAGGCCGACCGAGATGGCGGACAGGATGAACGACCCGGCCAGGCCATAAAAACGCGCGCGCATGAAGGCGAAGCGCGTGTCGTCCGGTACGAAGCGGAAGAGGGGGCGATTGAACATCTAAGGTGCCTCGACCTCTATACAGGCAGCAATTGTGGACGATGCGAAGCATACCACCGCACCATCAACAGCCGCGCCAGCACGGTGGCGGTGAACAGCGTCGTTACGATCCCAACGGTGATCGTCAGTGCGAATCCCTTGACCGGGCCGGTGCCGAACACGAACAGCATGACGTGAGCCAGGAACGCGGTGACGTTGCTATCGAGGATGGTGGAGAACGCGCGCTTGAACCCGGTCTCCATCGCGTTCAGCGGCGTACGCCCGTTCTTCGATTCTTCACGTATGCGCTCGTTGATCAGGATATTGGCATCGACCGCCATGCCCAGCGTCAGCAGTAGGCCGGCCATACCGGGCAGGGTCAGCGTCGCCTCGAATAGCGACAGGATGGCGACCAGCAGAACCAGATTGACCAGCAGCGCCAGATTGGCGAACCAGCCGAACAGGCCGTAAAACGTGCCCATGAAACCCACGACAAGCAGAAAACCGGCGATCAGCGAGTAGGCGCCGGCCCGTATGCTGTCGGCCCCCAGCTCCGGCCCGACCGTGCGTTCCTCGACCACCGTCAGCGGCGCGGGCAGGGCGCCGGCGCGCAGCAGCACCGAAAGCTGGTTGGCGCTGGCGGCATCGAAATGGCCGCTGATTTGGCCACGCCCCCCGGTGATGGCCTCGCGGATGACCGGCGCCGACAGGATCTGGTTGTCGAGCACAATGGCGAACCGCTTGCCCACGTTCGCGCGCGACGTATCGGCGAAGCGCCGCGCGCCCAGCGAGTTGAAGGTGAAATTCACCACCCAGCTGCCATCCTGCGGGCTGGTGCCGGCGCGCGCATCCGTCAGGTTCGCCCCGTCCACCTCCACGCGCTTGCGGATGGCCAGTTTTTCGGCGGGGTTCTCCTGCATCGGCAGCAGCTCGGTTCCGGGGCCCGGCGGGGCGCCTGGGATGGCCTGCTCGTCCAGCAAATGGAACGTCATCTTGGCCGTCTTGCCGAGCAGGTCCTTCACCCGGTTCGGGTCCTCTACGCCGGGCAGCTGGACTACGATCCGGTCGTTACCCTGCCGGGTGATCTGCGGATCGACGACGCCGGTCTCGTCGATGCGCCGGCGCACGATCTCAATGGATTGTTCGACCGCGTGCTGCGCCGTCTGCACCAGCGCGGCGGGTGAGAGGGTGATGGCCAAATTGCCGCCTTGCAGGTCGGCGGTTGAAAACTCGCCCCGTACCGCCTGCGGTATCTGGCCCAGCGCGGCCAGCGCCGCGTCGTGCTGGGACGGATCGCGCACATGAAGAAAAACGCGCTGCTCAGCGGGTTGTGAAGCAAGGTTCTGGTAGCCGACATGGGCGCGCAACAGCTCGGTGCGCGCCCCGTCGGCCAGCGCGTCCAGCCGCTCGTGCTGCACTGCGTCCATATCGACCTGCATCAGCAGGTAGGATCCGCCGCGCAAATCCAGCCCCAGATGCACGGCGCGCCAGGGCAGCCAGGCGGCCGGCGCCGGCATCAGGTTCGGCAGGCAAAGCAGCGCGCCCAGCAGGCAGATGGCGGCGATGCCCCAGGTCTTGGCGCGGCTGAAATACATCATCGGGCGGGGTGCAGTCTGGTGTGTGGCTTGTCCGTTGCGGCGATATGCAGCGCTTGGCCCGGCCAAGCAACCTTGCCCAGCCGGCTGGGCGCCCGCGGTCAGTGCTCGGCAATGGGGAGCACATTGGCTCGCCCCGCCTCCAGGATCACGACCTCGTCGCCGACCGAGACGCGGCCCAGGGCCGCCGGCACAAGATTCTGGCCGAACATAATGCCCCGTTCGTCGTGCCTGAATTTTCCGAGTGTCCGCAGCGGCTCCAGGCGATCGGGCCGGGCACCCGTTTGCTGGTCGATGGTGGTGACAATGCAGCGGTCGCACGGTTTGACCACGCGGAAGGTGGCTTTGCCGATGCGGATCATGCGCCAGGTGTCCTCCGCCCAGGCCGGAGCGCCCTCGACTACGATATTGGCGCGGAACCGGCTGATCGGCACGGGTCGGGCTAACCGCGTGTTCAAATCGGCCAGCGAGGACAGCGAGGTGAGCAGCACGGGGTAGCCATCGGCGAAACTGGTGGTCTCGCCGGGCAGGCCGTGGGCGGGATTGACCGGCCGGGAAAGCGGGTCGTGCATGTGGACCAGCCGCGCGTCGTGGTTCAATACGGTGCTCAGCCAGTCCGCCGCTTCCGGTGTTGCGAGCGCGGCCGGCAGAGTGCTGCGCCATACCGTCACGGCCAGCCGGGTAGCCTCCGGCCGGGGCAGAGCCACCTCCAACGCCTCGCGGCCGGGCGCTTCAAGCCGTAACCCGGCGGGTATTGGCGTGGCGCGCAGCGTGGCCATGCAGGGAAATGTGCGCTGGCTCAGAAATCGGCCGGACCGGTCCACCACCATCCAACGCCGATCGCCGGCAAGGCCCCAAGGCTCCACATCTGCCTGCGCGGGGCACAGGCCGGCCAACGCTTTGACCGGAAAAATGTTCAGTGCCGCAACCTTCATGCTGCCCCATAGATGACGGGGGGTCTGGGGGGGAAGGCACTTCTCCACCAGCCTTGCTTCCTGCTCTAAGAGCGAATGTCCATCCTGAGAGTAGGCGTTATCGGCGCCGGCCATTTCGGCCGCTTCCACGCCCAGAAGATTGCGCAGAGCGAGCGCGCCGCCCTGGTCGGCTTGACCGATGTGGATTCGGCCCGCGCCGGTCTGGTCGGCCGCGAGCTGGGCGGCGTACCGGCCATGGGCCTGGCCGACCTGCTGGCCACGGCCGACGCCGTTATCATCGCCACGCCGGCCGAGGCGCATTTCGACATTGCCGCGCTCGCCCTGGCGCAGGGGCGGCATGTGCTGGTCGAAAAACCCATCGCCGCCACGCTGGACGAGGCGGACCGCCTGGCGGAGGCGGCACGCGCGGCTGGCCGGGTGCTTCAGGTGGGCCACCTGCTGCGCTACTCGCCCGAGCACCGCGCCATCGCCAGCCGGATCGCCCGCCCACTCTATATAGAGGCCACGCGAATCGCCCCGTTCAAACCGCGCGGCACGGACGTGTCGGTCATCCTGGACCTGATGATCCACGATCTCGACCTGGTGCTGAGCTTGGTGGACAGCGAGATCGAGAGCGTCGATGCCTTGGGTGCTGCCGTGTCCAGCGCCCACGAGGACATCGCCAATGCCCGCGTGCGTTTTGTCAATGGTTGTGTGGCCACCATTACGGCGAGCCGGATATCGCTGAAGACCGAGCGGCGGATGCGTCTGTTTTCCCAGCAAGGGTATCTGTCGGCCGATTTCGTCGCGCGCCGCCTGACGGTGATCGGGCGCGACCATGGCCTGCCGGTGCCAGGAACGGACGGGTTCCGCATCGACGAAGCGAGCTGGGAGGAGCACGACGTGCTGGAAGCCGAGCATGCGGCGTTCTTCGCGTCATGTCTGGACGGGACACCCGTCGTGGTAGATGCCGCGGCCGGGAGGCGGGCGCTGGCGGCGGCCTTAGCGGTCGGAGCCGGCATGGCGCGGTCGCGCGAAGTGGCGGAAGCTTCCGGCCTGATTGCCCGCCCTGCTGATAGTTCCTGACCAAGGGACAAGGGCCCTTTCGCGACCCAGCTTGCCCCCGAGCAGAGGTAGCCGAAATGATACGCCCAAAAACGTGATCACATTTTAGGCCGAAAGGTGCATCTAGTTCTTTGTGCTGCGTGTATCTTTTTGTACTCGATACGGGAGCGCGGGTAGATGCAGGGTGGGTTGATACGAAGTCGCATGTTGCCGACGAGCATCCCGAGGCCGGGTAATGCGCAGGGCGACCTTGCCCAGGCGGCCGAGCGGCTGGCGGACGTGCTGCGGGAGGAGAATGCTGCGTTGAGGGACATGGAGTTTGCCCGCGCCGGGGGGCTGTTGACAGCTAAATGTGCGGCGGCTGACGCATTGGAGGCCTCGCTCCGAGCCGCCGCGTCGGACTCGGTGTCTGATGGCGCGGTAGAAAACTTCTACGATGGGGTTGTTGACTGCCTGGCGCCGCTGGTGACGGAGAATCAGGAGTTGCACCGCCGTTCCGCCCGTCTGCAAAAGCGAGTCCACACGCTGGTTGAGCGCCTGGCCGTTCGAGCCGGCAGTCGGCCCCCGCATTAGGTTACATCACTCGTGCTATTTGACTGCGTCCAGCAGTTCGCCAGGCAGCGCGCACTGGCATGGTCGGCCCTCGGCAGGAGGGCGTCCATTCGTGTTGTCAGACACCAGCTCCCTGGCCCGAAGGCGGATTGCCGGAACGCCAGATGACCTTGCTGGGCACGCCTAATACCGAGAGGCCTGGCGCCACGCTTTGTGTGACCACAGTGTTCAGCCCGACGGTCACGTTATCTCCCAGAGTAATGTCGCCGATGATCTTGGCCCCGGTGAAGATCCGAACGTTGTTCCCGATGGTTGGTGTGTCTGTGTCATTTGAGTAGCCCACAACCACATGGCGGCCTATCCAGCAATTGGCGCCGATGCTGCTTGCGGTAATGAATGTTGAATCGCCGTGCTGAATGAACAGACCCGGCCCGATACTACCGGCTACGATGCTCAGCCCGCGCATTCGTGGGCACATCCAAGAAAAAGCCCATCCGATCCGGCCTATGCGAACGTAAAACACGGTGCGGAACTCGGGTGTGAACGTCATCAGATGAACAAAGACCAGAATCCTTCGCAGGGGTGTATCCGGGGTTTGCAGCCCAAGGATCTCCGCCCATCTCAGCATGTCCGACCGGACGATTCCGCGCGCCGAACCCCACAGCAAAATCAAGATGTGCGGGATTAGTCGCAGACTGGCGGCCGCCATCCTTACGCTTCGAAGACGCGGGTGCTTGCGGCTGCCCGCCACTCCCGTGCCTGTGTTCACGCCGCCAGAGTAAGCCGCGCAGGTTCCGTGCGCACCGGCGCCACATTTGAGCGCACCTGCCTCTCCACCCAGTCATACGTGATCTTCAGCCCAGTTATTAACGGCTGGGAAGGCGTCCAGCTCAGCTTCGCTCGGGCCAGCCGATTATCCGAATTGCGTCCACGCACGCCGAGAGGCCCCGGGATGTGACGCTTTTCTAGGCGCTTTCCGGAAATCGTCATGATCATGTCGGCAAGCTGGTTGATGGTGACCATTTCCTCTGAACCGATATTCACCGGTCCCACGAAATTGGACCGCATGAGCCGTAACGATCCTTCGATGCATTCATCGACATACAGGAACGAGCGGGTCTGCTGCCCGTCGCCCCAAATCTCGATCTCGCCGCCATCGCGCGCGACCGCGATCTTGCGGCACATTGCCGCCGGCGCCTTTTCCCGGCCGCCGCACCAAGTGCCTTCCGGGCCGAAGATGTTGTGGTAGCGGGCCACGCGCACGTCCATGCCATGGCAGCGCCCATAGGTGAGATAGAGTTGTTCGCTGAACAGCTTTTCCCAGCCATACTCGCTGTCAGGCGCTGCCGGATAGGCGGAACCCTCCTCACAATTAGGATTGTCAGGGTCTTCCTGATTGTGGGCGGGGTAGATGCAGGCCGAGGACGAATAGAAAATGCGGCGGATCAGCCGTTTGTTGCAGGCATCCAAGACATTGAGGTTGATCATGCCGGAGTTGTGCATGATGGCGGCATCGTTTTCGCCGGTGAAAATGAAGCCTGCGCCGCCCATGTCCGCTGCCAGCTGATACACTTCGTCGAATTGTCGATCGATCACATGCCGGCAGAAATATGGGTCACGCAGGTCGCCGATGCTAAAATCGTCAGCTTCCGTCTCAGCGTATTCGTTGCTTTTCAGATCCACTCCGCGCACCCAGAAGCCTTCGGACTTCAGTCGCCTGACCAAGTGCCCCCCGATGAACCCGCCGGCTCCACAAACTAAAGCTGTGCGCACCCTGATCTCTCCTCGGGTTTGAAATATCTAGCCCGACTATAGCGGGCGCCTGCGAGGCCGTAGGGTCACATACCAATCGGCACATAAACCAGTAGCAGTGGCGTCGGTCAGTCTAGTGCAGCCAGCCCTCACCGAGGTTCTACGAAGCGCCTATAAGTAGAATTCGCGAAGCGCACGTGGTGTTTGACCGAGGCATGCCCTAAGCGAATTAGTGCGTGCGCGTCTGCGATGTCGGCACGCACTCTATTCATGGTTGAGTTTGACCGTGATCACCCCTAGGCGCCGCGGGCAGGGATCGTAAGGATAGGAAGTCTATGCCACTTGACGTGATGCCTGGGCGCCACGAGCGGGGCGGGCCTGAGCGGGTCAACATTCTAGGTGTCGGCGTGATGCCGATGACGATCCGCACAGCATTGGCAGCACTCGACACCTGGCACGAGTCCGGCCGGCGGGACTATGTCTGTTGCGTGTCCGTGCACGGACTCGTCTTGTCGCAGCGCGAGCCCGAGGTGCGTGCCTCCCTTAACGGTGCTGGGCTTGCCACGCAGGATGGCATGCCGCTGGTCTGGTGGTCGCGCCGGGTGGGCTTCCCTGACGCCGGCCGGGTGTGCGGACCCGACCTGATGGACGCGGCCTGCGCGAACTCGCTGGCCCATGGTTACCGGCATTATTTCTACGGCGGAACGCAAGTTGCGCTCGATCGTCTGGTGAACAATCTCACCGCGCGCCACCCTGGGCTTGTGGTGGCGGGCTATCACGCCCCGCCATTCCGTGCGCTGTCAGCCGAAGAGGATGCGGCCGATATTGCGCGCATCAACGCGACGCGTCCGGATTTTGTTTGGGTCGGGCTAGGCATGCCGAAGCAGGAAAAATGGATGGCAGCACATGTGGGACAGGTGCACGCCACTGCCCTGATGGGTGTTGGTGCCGCATTTGACTTCCACGCGGGTACCAAAGCGCGCGCGCCAGTGTGGATGCAGCGCTCGGGCACGGAGTGGATATTTCGCTTGGCATGCGAACCTCGGCGCCTAGCGCGGCGCTATTTGGTGGACAATTCCATTTTCCTGGCCCACGCCGCCCGCCAGGCGTTGGGCCTGACAGCCTACGCGCGGGATTGGTGAGCGCGCAGCGGAGACACCACCGACCGCTACCGCAGCCGACTGGCCCCGCCTCTTGGAACGAGAGCCTTTTATGAAATTGCTCATCTCTGCATACGCCTGTGCGCCAAATCGCGGGTCCGAACATGGTTCTGCATGGAATTGGACGACCGAAGTCAGCCGCCGCGGACATCTGCTATACGTCATGGTTTCGCCAGCGCACCGAGACGTGATCAATGCGGCTTCCAGCCAAGATCCGGCAGTGGCCGCCGTCCGCTGGGTATTCCCCGCGATCCCTGCCTGGCAGCCGCAGCAGGGCAGGGAACCGGTTTGGGAACGCACCTACAATCTGTTGTGGCAACGGGCGGCTCTGGGAGTAGCGCGTGAACTGCACCGCAAAATCGGCTTCGATGCGGTGCATCACCTCACCTGGGGCGGGGTCCGCGCGCCGACCTTTCTGGGTGCACTCGGTATCCCGCTGATCATCGGGCCAGTGGGCGGCGGCGAGACGTCACCAAAAAAACTGCGCGATCGATTGCCACTCAAGGGCCGGGTTCTCGAAGGATTGCGCGATTTTTCAAACAGTACCATCGAGATCAACCCGATGTCGCGCGCCGGCCTGCGTGATGCAGCAGTCATATTCGCCCGCACCGCCGATACGCGCAACCTGTTTAGTCCCGCGCTGCGCGCCAAGACCCTCGTGCAGATGGAACTCGGCGTTGCACCGGCGCAAATCGGCACGCCTCGCCCGCCTCGCCACGCGCCGCCCAAACTGCTGTTTGCCGGGCGTTTGCTGTATTGGAAGGGTGTGCATCTTGGTATTGAGGCGATGGCCGGCTTGGTCGCCCGCATGCCCGAGGCGCATCTCACCATCGTCGGCAACGGTCCAGAGGAAGCGCGCCTGAAGGCCGACGTTGCGGCGCGAGGCCTCGGCGCCAACGTCACATTCATCTCCTGGATGAAGCAAGACCAGTTTGTGCGTCTCTATGACACCCACGACATGCTGCTTTTCCCGAGCCTGCACGACAGCACCGGCTGGGTGGTGTTGGAGGCCTTGTGCAAGGGAATGCCGGTAGCCTGCCTCGATCTCGGCGGTCCCAAGGACATTGTGACGTTGCAGTCAGGCATCATCGCGAAAACCGATGGGCTGACCACGGCCCAGGTCGCGGCAGGGTTGGCCGAACAATTGCACGACGTGTTCGCCTCGCCCGAGCGCCTCGCCGCCCTGTCGGCCGGGGCCATAGCACGGGCCCACGATTTCCTGCTGACGGCCCAGGTGAGGCGGCTTTACGACCGGGCGGCGGAGATGATCAACGGCGGAAGCCGCACGGCCGACTACGTTTTGTCAGGCGCGGCGACCTGGGGCGCAGGTGGCCTCGCCGGCCCCGCCTCGGCATCTGCCCGGCCAATCCCTGCCGGCTTGCGCGATCTACCTTCCTTTAGCGCGCAGAGTCGCTAAAGGCATGGCACTGTCCATTTCAGACTATCCGATCGTCGTCGTCGGATCCGGCTTTTTCGGCGCCACAGTCGCCCGGCAGATCGCTGTCAAGCATGGCCTAGAGGTCCTGCTGATCGACCGGCGCTGTCACACGGGCGGCAATTCCTTCTCGAAGATCGACGACGCCACGGGCGTAGAATACCATGTCTACGGCTCGCATATCTTTCACACGTCGAACGAGAAGGTGTGGAATTTCATACGCCAGTTCAGTGAGTTCAACGGCTATCGGCATCGCGTGATGACGCGCCATCAGGGGCGTGTCTACAGCATGCCCATCAATCTTATGACGATCAACGCGTTCTTCCAGCGTGATATGTCGCCGGACGAAGCCGCGGCCTTCCTCGCGGGCGAAATCGCACGGGACCGCGCTGAACAACCCACTAATCTCGAGGAGAAGGCGATTTCGCTGATCGGGCGACGACTGTATGAGGCATTCATCCACGGCTATACACATAAGCAGTGGGAAACCGACCCAAAGATGCTACCGCCCGACATCATCACGCGCTTGCCGGTGCGTCTCAACTACAACGATTTCTATTTCTCTGACCGCTTCGAGGGCATCCCGCTGGACGGTTATGGGCGAATCTTCAGGCGCATGTTGGATCATCCAAAGATCAAGGTCCTCAACAGCTGCGACTACTTCGCCATCAGTGACGAGATAGCAAAGGATGCCGCGCTGGTCTACACTGGGCCGATCGACAAATTCTTTGGGTATCGTCTTGGAAAGCTTGGCTGGCGAACGCTGGACCTTGAACTCGACCGCCCGCCCGTCGGCGACTTTCAAGGCACATCCGTAATGAACTACGCCGATCTGGAGGCAAAGTTCACCCGTATTCACGAATTCAAGCACTATCATCCGGAACGCCGGCACGCCGCCGACAGGACGCTGATTATGCGCGAGTACTCCCGCTTCGCCGGGCCGGGCGACGAGCCCTACTACCCAATCAATACTGGGCAGGACAAGAATATCTATGACGGCTACCGCCAGATGGCGCAGCATGAGCCGCGGACGATCTTCGGCGGGCGGCTGGGCACCTACAAGTATCTCGACATGCACCAGGCAATCGGTGCGGCATTGACAGCGGTCGATGCCGAAGTGGTGCCGCTGCTGGCGAAGCTAGGTCACATGGAGATGGTGCACGCGGCGTAATCGGCGTGGTATAACTGCTACCGCGGCCGATACAACCTATCGTAAACCGATAGCTGGAAACGTGATCAGGCTTGCCCGTCGGCCTCAGACATCGGCCAGAAGCTGGGCATGCAGGTCGCCTAGACATCGGGCATAGTCGCGGATGCAGAAGCGCTCGAGAAAGCGGCTGCGCGCGCCAGTCTGCAGCCGTGTTCGCAACGCAAGATCCTCGATCAACCGCAGCAGGGCTTGACCGAGCGCCAGGACATCGCCCGGCGGCACCAGTAGCCCAGAAACGTCCGGCTCGATCACCTCCGGATGCGCGCCTACCGGGGTGGTCACCACTGCCAAACCGTGCGCCAGCCCTTCGAGAACGCTCATGGCGAGGCCTTCGGCGTGCGATGGCAATACAAGCACCTCCGCCTCGCGGCACAGCGCCTGCACAGAGGCCTCGTCCACCCACCCCGTGAAGGTTACGCGGCCGGCCAATCCGAGCTGCTCGGCCACGCATCGAAATTCCTCGATAGGGCCGCCGCCCGCCAGCGTTGCATGCCAGTCGGCCTGGCTCAGGGTTTCGCTGCCCAGGGCGGCCAGCAACTCGGGGACGCCCTTGCGCGCGCTGAGATGGCCCAGGAACAAAATATTGCAGCGGCCGGCAACACTTGGCCGTACAGGACCCGGACGGGGATCTGGCACGGCGTTGGGCAGCACGTTGACCAGCCCGGGGTTAAGACCCAGGCATCCCTCCACCCCCACCTTGGCCGACTGCCCAAGTACCAGAACCTTGTTCGCGCGCTTGAACATGAAACGGATGCGCGCCTGTAGCCACGGCCGGTGCGCGCGGTAGTCGGCGGCGTAATCGTAGTCATGAATATGCAGCAGGTAGCTGACGCCGATCAGGCGTAGCCAGGCAGTCAATATCAGCTTGCGCAACGTGCTGCCGCGGCCGGTGATGTTGACGTGCACGATGCACCGGCAGCGGGACAGGCGGGTGCCGGCGAGCCGGCAGAGGCTCCAGGCGAAATAGAGGGCGGCCAGCGCGGCGTGGTACGGTGCGGCCCCCAGGAACCAAGGGCCGCGCGAGTCAAGCACCCGGTAGCACAGTGCCGTTTGCGCCGTGTCCTGAGCGGCCAGGAAATAACCCATCTGACGGCCGATGCCGCCGCCATGCTCCAAGCCGCCCGGGCAGACAATTATAACCAAACAGGAACGTGTAGACGAGGATGCGCGTACCTGCCGAGCGGGCCCGCCTGAAATGGCCTTCAGATACATGAAAGGTCTACAGCAATCATATTGAAACAAACTGGTCGGGCTATCTGGTTTGAACGAGACGCACCGATACTAGGGCCAGACTATCAACGTGCCCGCGGCCGCGCTCCCCCCGTTTCACAGCGCAAAATTCAGGTGCAGCAGTATTTGATGACGCACGAACCTGTTGGTGGCCGGTCCGCCAGCGCCGTTTTCATTGAAATCGTAACCGCCCTGCAGCGACAGGTTGCGCCCGAGGCGCCACGTACCAGAGATGGAGGCGGCGCCTGCCAATTGGGTGAGGCCGTTCTGAGGAAACTGCACGCGCAGAAATAGTAGCGACGCGTGGAGCGTCACGGTGCGGCTGTAGTCGTGATCGATCATCAGCCCCGTCGAGGTTTGCCGGAGTCCCTGGGTTACCGCGGTCGGCTGGTTTTGCAGGCTCTGCGCCAGGTTGAACGTGAGCGCGGTCAGCACGCTCGGCCGCCAGATCACATCGAGTTCGGCCGCCGGGGAAGAAATGCCGCCCGCATCCGCGCCCCGCCCGATGGCATCGCGCACCTCGTAGCCGACCAACGCGCGATAGATGATCAGGGCGGACTGCCGGTATTCCAGCCCGACGAGACCGGAGACGTCGTTGTAGCTGGCCGGCCTGCCGGCTTCCCGGCTACCCTGATAGCCGACCGTGCTGTCACTGATTGTAGCCAGAAGATTATGGCCGCCGCCGAACGTATAGCCTGCGGTCAGCGAGGTCGTGATTGCGTTGCGGTTGAAGGCGCCGCCCGTCGTTGTCTCGCCCGAAGCGTTGCCGAAGCGATAGGCTTGGGCCACCACCGCGGGCACCACGCTGATCCGTCCGGTATCGATGGTGTCACTGAGCCGGACATCGTCGATTTGCGCCGCGATCGGCTGGGTTTGCCCGAACGCACCGAGGCCGGTTGCCAAAAGCTCGTCGTTTTCGTGAATGTAGCCGAACTCCAGCTTGTCCTGGCCATGATCCACCGTGGCGCCCAGGGCTGCATTCCAGTCCGTAAAGGACCTTCTCGGAAAGCTGAGATAGCGATTATCCGTCACATCGAGGCTGGCATGCATCGCGTCGCGCGACCAGTCGGTATCGGCGGCCAGTCTGGCAGAGGTTTGCACGAGCGCGGTGCCGCCCCCGCCGGTATCGCCGCTGCCGAAAGGACTTGTGTCGTAACCAATGGCCGTCGTCAGGACCGGGTGCAGCACGATACTGCCCAGCCGCACGCCTTGCGCGGCAAGATCGGCGGCTCCTGCCGCGGACGTGGCCGCCGTGGCCCAATCCTGGTAGGCGGGCACGTTAGCTGGAAAGTAGCGGTCCAGCGCCTGGGCATGTGCGGCGGTCGAGCTCGCGCCCAGGCAGAGCAGGAAAACCCTCGGCGCGCCCGCCAAGAAAAAAGGAGGGCAGATGTGGCCCACGTGCGGGCGTGGCGTTTGCGCACGCTTCTCCACTGACGTTAAAAGTTCCGCTCGAGTACCGTAATGACGTCGCCAGGCTCCACGTGGCCGGTGGGCTCCAGCCGGCCCCGCTGCGAGCCGGCCTGCGTGGTGCGGATAACCTCGCAGGTCGACTTTACCGCGCGTGGCGTGAAGCCGCCCGCCAGCGCCACGGCCTGCAGGAACGTCATATGCGCTTCATAGGGGAACGGTCCTGGATGCTGCACCTCGCCCAGCACATAAACAGGTCGATACTTCGTGACTTCCACAACCACGCTCGGCTCGGCAAACAGTTTGCGCGCTTGCATGGTGGCTTGAAGCTGCTTCGCCAGATCAGCCGCTGTCATGCCCTCCGCGTGTATTGATCCCAGCAGCGGTACGGCGATGAAACCATTGTCGTCTATCCCGAACTCGCCTGAAAGCCCCTGTTCCCCATAGGTGATCACTCGAATTTTGTCGTTTGGTCCGAGTCGGTAACCCAGATTGGTGTTCGCTGCCGCCAGCACCGGTAAGTCGCTACCAGGCGTGCAGGCGAAAACCACGGCAAGGCAGATGAACATGAGGCAAAGACGAACGGCCATAAATTCGCGCACGCCCGCGGGCCCCCAAAAATCAGCACAAGTCCAGACAACCATGCTGTTGCAATTTAAGCAACGACTTGCCGGCACAGTAGCCTCATCACGGGACGTTGGCTGCCGACGGGACGTGCCGGCGCGTCCTCGAGGAGAACGCCCGGTCTTCGCAAGCGGCTTGAAGGGCAGTGCCGCCACGCCAGGCTCATCACTGGCCTACCGGAGCTGATGCAAATAAAT
This sequence comes from uncultured Alphaproteobacteria bacterium, assembly GCA_963850605.1. Lineage (GTDB taxonomy): Bacteria > Pseudomonadota > Alphaproteobacteria > Acetobacterales > Acetobacteraceae > BOG-908. Next base: position 355,721 of record CAWKLX010000005.1, read on the forward strand.
CTGTATCGGCGCCGCAACCTGGCATTCCATAGATGCAAGAAAACACCCGGCGAGCGTTCGCGACGTGTCGCACGAACCGTTGCTCTCATGTGCAGCGTGAGATGCAGCTTGGATGACTGCAAGGCGGCGTCTGTCCCGGAGCAAAACGGAGGCGCCTGCCAGTGTATGCCGTCCGCAGGCTTGCAAACCTTGCGGACGTCAACGTCAGCACGGCTTATTCGTCGGATGCCCGGGCGTCCAGGAGCTTTAGGATCACGCCGCGCCAGCCCGGCTCGGCATCGTTGAACGAAGAGGCGAGGCATGGACGGATATAGTGAATTGAGCCCGGAATTGGTTATGTCCGGCGAGTCGCTTGCGGATACCCGCGCAGTGGTCCTGAGGGTTATCACCCAGGTGGCAGCCGATCAGGGCAAGCGTCTTCCAACGCTTGCCGATGGAGTGCCGCTGCTGGACTCCGGTCTGGATTCACTGTGCCTGGCTGTCATCGTGTCCTGTCTCGAGGACGAATTGGGGGTGGACCCGTTCGCAACGCAGGCTGAGATCGATTTTCCGAGCACGGTCGGCGACTTTATCCGGTTGTATGAGCACGCCCGTGTCTGACCTGCCGCCGTTGGCCTCGCTGGTCACGGCACACGGCGCGCATGAAGCCGCCGATTTCATTGCCGACGAGCACGGCCGCGCCAGCATACTCTCGCTTGCCCAGGCGGCGCCTGATCCTGCCGTGATCGCGCGCGTGCGGGACCGCACGGTGCTGCTGGCGATGCCAACGCAGATGGAGGCAGTGGCCGCTCTACTTCAGTTGGACGGTGTGGCACGGCGCATCATCCTGTGGCCTGACGAGCCACAGCAGCATCTGAGCGCAGTGGTCGAACGGGCCAAGGTAGATGTTTTGTTGACCGCTTGGCCTCCTTCTTTCGGTGCCGGACGCCCGGCTGACCTTTACGATGGCACACTGGGGAAAGCGGAGACGGGCGCGACGCTGGCGCCTGTCGGACGGGTAACGGAATGGGTGCTGTTCACGTCCGGCACGAGCGGTCGGCCGAGGATGATCGTGCACACGCTGGCAAGCCTGGCGGGCCATTTGGTCAGACAAGGCCCCCGGGTGGCGCCGCGGCCGAACTGGTGCACCTTCTATGACGTGCGGCGCTATGGTGGGCTGCAAGTTCTGTTGCGCGCGCTGCTGGGCGGCGGCTCGCTCGTGCTGTCCAGCCCGGACGAGACACCCGGTGCGTTTCTGGCGCGCGCGGCGAAGGCAGGACCTACCCATGTGCTGGGCACGCCGTCTCATTGGCGGCGCGCGTTGATGACGGATCACTACCGACGCATCTCGCCATGCTACGTTCGCCTATCGGGCGAGGTCGCCGACCAGATGATACTCGACAGGCTGCGCGCCGCGTATGATGGTGCCGAGATCGTGCATGCGTTTGCGTCGACGGAGGCGGGCCTCGCATTCGAAGTCACAGACGGTCGTGCGGGCTTTCCCGCGGAAGCGGTGTATCGGGCGTCCAACGGTGTAGCACTCGACGTAAGCGGCGGCCGACTGCGCGTACGCTCCGCGCGCACCGCTCTTGGGTGGATTGCCGACGGTATGGAGCCGGTTGCCGGCGCGGATGGCTTTGTCGACACCGGCGACGCCGTGGTGCTGCGGGGCGAGCGTTACCACTTTGCAGGCCGCGTGGACGGCATGATCAACGTAGGTGGGCGCAAGGTGCATCCGGAGGAGGTAGAAGCCGTCATCAACCGCCACCCTGCGGTGCAGATATCGTTAGTGACAGCGCGGCACAACCCGATCACGGGCGCGGTCGTGGTGGCCGAGGTGGTCGGCAAGACCGGCGAGAACGCCGAGTACGAACAGCAGGGTGGGCTCGCTCACCGGTTGGCGCAGGATATTCAGGCATTCTGTCGTGCCAACTTGGAGCCTTTCAAGGTTCCCTGTCGGATCAAGATCGTGCGCAGCCTGGCGCTCTCGCGCTCCGGCAAGCTGGTGCGGACGCATGCGTAACATGGCGGTGACAGAGGATCCGGCGGGGTGGGATACGCGGCCGCGGCTTCACAGCGCATCGAAGCTCGCCCCAACAGGTGTCCTGCCGGTGCACCTGCCATTCGATGTGCATAATCTCCGGTCCGGTTCGTTGCGGCCATTCTTGGCAGGGACTCTGCATACCGTTGCGATGATTTCCGTTGACCGCCATGCCGACTGACCGGTGTCAACGGACGATGCGCGCCGGGCCGGCATACCCCCCAAGGCCTGACACATGACCATGGTGCAAGCACTGGCCATGGAGAGCCTCCCCGACGAACACCCTCGCCCCGAGCGCAGGCAGGGAGGATGGTCGTTCGCACTGGGACGCGCGGCCAGGCTGAGCCCGCTGACTCTGTTCGCCATGCTTGCTGGTATCTGGCTGGGTGGGTTCGCGCTGCGGCACGTTCAGCCGCGTTTCACCAGCTCGGCGCTTGTGGTCATTGATCCCAAACGGCCGGGCTCCTTTGGTGCGGACACCGAATTTGCCAACGTCTATATCGATACCGCAAAAGTTGCCAGCGTTGAGACCGTAATGGTCTCATCAGGCTTGCTGCAACGCGTCGTGGAATCATTGCATCTGGACGATGACCCGGCCTTCAGCGCGCAATCACACTCATTTCTCGAGACCCATGCACCGTTCCTCCTGCCCCGGCAGCAGGGCGTGCCGCCGGATGGCCGAGCTTTGCGCAAAGCGCGGGCGGTTGAAAGATTGCGCCTAATGATCACCACGGCGCGCGTGAGTGCCACCTACATCATCCGGCTTGACGTCACAACCGCCGATGCTGCGCTATCGCAGCGCCTGGCTCAGGCGGTAGCCGACGCCTACGTGAACGACCTGGCTGATACGAAACTGCAGGCTGCCCGCCGCGACTACGCATGGGTGTCCGATCAGGTGCGTGAGCAGCGCGAGGCACTGATTCGTAGCGAGGTGGATGTTGAAGCGATCCGCAAGCGTTACGGCCTGATCGGCGCGGAGGGCAGCAACGACGGATCAATTGATCGGGATTATGTCAAGCAGGTCAATGAGGAACTTGCCAAGGCGGAGGGCGATCTCGCCGCTGCGGCGGCACGTTACGAGCAAATGCGCACCGGGGCGCCAAATCATGCACGGGGTGACGCGGTGCCCGACATTGCAGGTTCGCCGGCCGTAGAAGCCTTGCGCCTGCAACAGGCGGAGGCGGCACGCAAGCTTGCGGAATTGTCCTCACATTATGGCCCCGCTCATCCGGCGCGCAAGCAGGCCGAGCGAGAGTTGCAGACCCTTGAACGACAATTGAGCGCGGAGGTCGCACGCGCGGTCGCGAGTGTGGCGACCGATTACCGCACCGCGATGGCGCATCGTGACAACCTGGCCCGCAACGTAGCGAAGCTGATGGGCAGAATAAACGCGACATCAAGCGGCGAAGGTCGCGTAGAGCTGCGCGAAGCGACCCGCGTGGCCGAGGCCGACCGGATTGCGTACGAGGCGTCACTTACGCGGCTGCGGGACCTGGAGCAGCAGCAAACACGGCTGGATGTCGAAGCACGTATTCTCTCCGCCGCAGAGCTGCCCGAACATCCCAGCTCGCCGAAGCCGGCAATTTTCCTGGGCGGTGGCGGCGCGCTCGGGCTGCTGCTGGGCACCGCGTGTGTGGGGCTGAGCTGCCTGCGAAGAAGCCGGGTCGCCGATGCAGCGTCGGCCGAACGCGATCTGCTTCTACCAGTACTTGCAATGATACCGAACCTACACAAACCGTGCGGCGCCGGTGGCGAGCGCGTGACGATCCCGGATTATCTGGCTGCGCGTCCCTTCTCCCCGTTCGCAGACAGCTTGCGCCTGCTCCGGTTGCGGCTGAAACATGCCTCCGCAGGCGAAAGCAAGATTGTTCAAGTTACCTCCTCGGTCTCTGGAGAGGGCAAATCCACCGTTGCCAGTTGCCTTGCCATTTCAGCCGCCAGCGCTGGCTTGCACACGATCCTCGTCGATTTGGACATGCACCAACCGACCTTGGGCAGGATCATGGCTCCTGGCCAATGCCAAGGCCAGGGGCAGGCGCAGGGTATCACCGACGTGCTCGCGGGCTCTGCCCGTGCTGAGGCTGTGGTGCGCACGCATCCTAGCCTCCCCATGAAGATATTCCACGCGGGCACGTTTCGATCACTGGATCCCAAATTGCTGGAGGGCAATTCATTGCGTGATCTAATCGACCTTTTCCGTCGCGAATGCGATCTTGTGATCATCGATACTCCTCCGGTTCTGGCGATCTCCGACCCATTGTTCATCTCCGACCTAGCCGACGCCGTGATTATGGTGGTTGCTTGGAATGCCACGCCGCAAAGCATGGTTGATAATGCTATCGCGGCGTTACGGTCAGCCAATGCACCGGTGGCCGGCATTGTCCTGAACCGGGTGGAGCCGTCGGGGATGAACGGCTATTACGACCCGCATTACGGGTACGAAGCCGCGTAATGCCGTGCTGCTCAATCACATCAATCACGATCATGCACAGGTCCATGTTGTTTGTGCAAGGCCGGGTCCATCGCCAAAAATATGCCGCGCGCAATTCTGGTCGGGAGTTCTGACACGCATTGACGATAGTAGGATCAGCGCTGGCTGCGCTCAAGGATGACACCCATGACCAATGGACGTTTCGTCAGTCTGGACGCAGCTCGGGGCGTTGGCGCATTTGGCGTAGTGCTTTGGCATTGGTCGCACTTCTTCGATTACGGTGTGAAACCGGACGGCCACGCCATTTTCGGCGCGCCGTTCCACAGTCTGTTCCTTTTGTTCTACAGCTACGGCTGGATGGGTGTGGACTTCTTCTTCACGCTATCCGGTTTCATATTTTTTCACTTCTACTTCACCCCCATCTTTCACCGCCGCATCACCGCCATCGAGTTCCTCAAACGTCGGCTTGCTCGGCTGTATCCGCTCTACGCACTGACCCTGCTTTCGGTGCTGGCGTTGCAGGCCGTTTACGTGAAAACACACGGCAGCACCTTCGTCTACCGGCCGGGAAGCCTTCTCGAGCTGCTCGAAGCCGTCACTCTCACGTCCCACTGGTGGCCTAACCAGGAGTTTTTGTTTAATGGCCCGAGTTGGTCGATTTCAGTCGAATGCTTCCTCTACGCGGCGTTCTTCCTGTGTGCACGCTGTCTGGGGAGGGTTCGCGTGCAAACCTTCCTAGGCCTCGCGGTGGTTGGTGTGGCGCTTGGAATTGTTCACTGGCCGATTGGACGGGGGCTGGTGTCGTTCTTCACCGGCGCACTTATCGGCATCCTGTTGCGCGCCCTGACCCACTCCAACCGGCTGCAGCGCGCGCCGCGCCAAGTCCTGTTCGCGACCTTGATCGTTGGCGCCGTGCTGCTTCTTGGCATGGCGGTGCTGTTGGTGCCGCCGGAGCGTCTTGGCTTTCCAGCATCTGGTCTTCCACACCTGGGCGAAGCACCGGCTGCGCATTTTGTCGTGCTTATGCTGTTCCCCTATATGGTCTTTCTAATAGCGCTGATCGAAACGCTCCGCCCGATGCGGAGTGGAGTGCTGCGGTTCCTTGGCGATTGCAGCTACTCGATTTACTTGCTGCACTTTCCCCTGCAACTCGTCACGGTGCTCTGCCTGGACCAGCTAGGCATTTCACGGGCTATCCTCAATCAACCAGCGATGTTCGTAGCCTGGTGCACCTTGTTGTTCGGCCTTGGCGCGCTCTCCTATTATGGGTATGAAAAACCTGTGCAGCGGCGGATCCGTGCGATTGGTTTGCGTCGGGGTGCTACCCCTTTGCCCGGCGTCACTGACGCCGTTACCTGATTTACGTCGAAAGTACCTTTTGTGGCAAGACTGCTTGACTTGGCTGCCGCCTATACTGTGGTTCAGGCAATGAGCGCGCTGGCCATCGTTGATCGCGTGCTCTATGGCGAGTGGGACAACAAGGGTGGCGACAAATTCACCCAGGTAACCAATTTCCTCTCCATCTTTACGAGCGTGGTCCTGCTGTATGGCGGCCGCCGGCTCCGCGTAAAGCGGCTTGCACACTATCTTCCCTTCCTGCTCGTCGCTCTAATGCTCGTCTCGGCAAGCTGGTCGATGGATCCGGCAGTAACGCTACGCCGCGCCCTAAATTACGCTATTCTGGTGGCTGGTGCGCTCGGCATGGCGCACGCCGTGACCCCACTACGGACAATGAAGATTACGGTTTGGGTCTGTGCGGTCGCCGCACTGATCTCGCTGGCCATTAGCAAGACCCCATACGGGTTGTTGTATAGTCCTGACACGGGGAACACGGACTTCCGCGGGGTTTTCGGCTTGAAGAACATGCTTGGCGAGGGGATGGTTGCTGGTGTGCTCGGGGCCCTCTACTGCTTCGTCGCCGTGCCCCGTGGCAAGGCGAAGTATGCAATGCTGCTGGTGTTGTTCCTAGGTGTGATCGTCGCTGCGAAGTCGGCTACCTCGCTGTTGGTCAGCCTTTCCTATATTGTCGCCTTGATGGTGATGACGTTGCATGCCCGCGGCGGCGTAGCCCGGTTGATGGTCTATGGTGTCTTTGTTGGCGGGATGCTGTTGTTGGGTGTTGTGCTCGCCATGCCCGAAGTGCTGCTGCAGGCTCTCGGCAAGGATGCGACGCTCACCGGGCGAACCGATTTGTGGCCCTACGTCATAGCGCCCATCCTGACAAAACCGATACTCGGCTGGGGTTTGAATGGTTTCTGGATGTTTTCCAATCCAGCGGCTATGCAGATTTCGGGCGCCCTCGGCTGGTTTGTTCCCGAGGCGCATAATGGTTTGCTGGAACTGCTTCTGTCGCTTGGCGTGGTCGGAACAGGTCTTGTCATTGCACAAATCATCCGTTGCTGCGTCCTTGCGGAACGCTGCATGCGTCGTGGCAACGTGTATCTAGGCCGCATCACCGTTGCGTTCATCATTGGTCTTCTGATCATGTCGGTCAGCGAGGCAATTCTGCTGACACCAAGCCAGATTCCGACCTTGCAATTCTTCCTCTATGGCTTCATGTGCGAGACGAGCCTGCTCGCTGCCGGCCGGCCGCAAATACAAAGCAGATACGATGCGACCGGCCTGCGGCTGAGGCGTATGGAGCCTTACTCGCCTATTGCGAGATCAAGCCACGAGCGACTAGTCTTCAAATGCCGGCGGAGACAACCCGAAGCGAACGGACCATATGAACAACCTGGCGCGGCTTCATGAGCGCGAGAAGGCCGGCGTAGCAGAAGGCGCCCACGGTGACCTGAACGGTGAGCACCTTCCAAGGCCTATGCGGTTCAAGCCATTGGCCAAGCACTACTACGAATAGCCCCATCCCGCCGGCGGCGAGTAGAGGTGCTACTTGTGGGCCTAATATATCGCGCACTGTCAGTCCGCAGGTGCGTCGGATCACGATGACGGGCAGCGGGACAGTAGCCATTGCAAATGCCGCGATGGCGACACTCGTCGGCACCAAACCAAATGGCCCAGCGATCACCACCGCAATCAACCCACCGAGGCCCAGAGCCGTCGCAACCCAGACTTCAAAGTTCTGTAGGTTCATCGCATACATCAGCGCCGTCGAGCCGTAGAAGGTGACATACGGTACGCACGATAACAGGAGTAGCTGAGATGGCAGTATCGCTCCATACCAGCGCGGATCGAGCCACGCGCGAAACAGGCTTGGCGCCACTGCGGCCCCGCCAATGCAGGCTGGGAAGCTGATGACAGCCAGATGGATGAACATCTGCCGCACTGCACAGGGCAGCTGATCCGGCCTGTTCGCGAACCGACGAAGAGCCACACGGGCAACGGTGGCCTTGGGTCCAATCGCCACCTGGTTGACGATCATGTTCAGCCGTGAGGCTAGGCTGAACAAACCTAGATCGGTTGGACCCATGTAGATCGCCAGAATCAGCCGAGGCAGCTGCCCCGATGCCCAGCCCATAAGCCGCGACACGATAATCGGCATTGCGATTACCCCGACTTCACGGAAGTGTCGGCGTGAAAAGCTGAGCCTGAATGGCATTGGTACGGCGATCCACAACACGAACACTGCGATCAATCGTTGCACGACGGCCTGCCATACCAGCGCCCAAACCCCAGCCCCAAGTAGGGCAAGCGTCAGGCCAACCAAGCCACCGGCAAACAGGCTCGCGATGGTTCGAAGAGTGGTCGACTGAAAGCGCATCTCGCGCTGCGCGGCTGCGAGCGGCGCGATCGAAAACGCCTGAATGAGCGGCAAGACTGACATCACCCGCATGATCGAGACGAGTTCTGCATTGCCCAGCATCCTCGCAAGCGGATTGGCGAACACGAACACCGCAACGCCAAACAATACGCACAGCAACGCTGATATCGACGTGATGCTGCTAAAATGCCGCTCCTCTATGTCGCGCACAGACAGAAGCGCTTCCGTTAGCGCATGGCCCGGAACACCCTCCCAGAATGCGATGAACACCATGACGGCGGCCACCAAGCCAAACGCGGACGGTCCCAGAATTGGCGCCTGGATGGTAAAGAGGGCAAAGAAGAAGATCTCGGAGAATGCGCGTTCGGCGGTGACCCAGACAGTCGGTTGCAGGAGAGCCTGAACACGTCCTGAAATCATTATAATAATTGATCGAAGATGTATTGAGAGCTGCGGTTCCCTCCCCTTGAAGGCGCTGGGATCGTTCACAGGTCTCGCAAGCTCCGGACGTGCAGCAACCCAATGAAATTGCCGATCGCAAGCTGTAGGTGCTTCATGCGAAGCGAAAATTTGGAAAAGGCCTGGATAGGGTCGTTGGCAAACTGCCAGTAGGCGTTGTGCACGCGTCCTGGCGGATGCCCGCGCAAGGCATCGACGATGTAGTTGCGTGCCCATGGCTTTCGACCCCACATCGCGTGCGGCATGACATCGCCCACCCAGGGAAACATACCCATCGACTCAAAGCCGAGTAGTGCCATTGGAGTTTGTGTCGCCATGATGGTCGCGTTCAACACATCCTGGTCCATGCGATAGAATTCGATCTGGACCGACCCGTTCTTCATTTTATGCATGTCCACACCGTCTTGTTCCAGTTGCTCCATGAGCCGGGCCCAGACGCTGACGAATTCAACGTAGTCGCGGTGAACTCCCACACAGCCTGCATTGACATAGCCGACGAAGCGTCGGCACTCGAAACCTTGCCGTGCAGCTAGCGACTGCCAGGCGCGGCGGTATACATGATCCGGGGACATGTTGCTGTCGGCCGCATCCAACGCCATTACAATGCCGCTGCGTGCCCACGTGGCGAATGTCTTCCAACCATGCTTAATAACGATATCCGTGTCGAAATAGTAGACCAGTTCGGCCGCGGGATGGTGTTCGAGCAGCACGGCTTGGATAAACCCGGGCTTGCAGTTGGCGAGGTGCCAAGGTTTGGTTATCTCGAGAAGCCTTAGGCGCACGTCCGGGCTGACGACAAAGGTATTGCTGACCGGTTCATGCGCCAACGAGCCGAGCCAGCCCGGTGCGTCGCCCCGGTATCCGACGACCACTTCGCCCGCGAAGCCGGCGCGCACGAGTGAATTGACCAAGGCCGCGACACCGCAGAAATACTGGCCTTCGGCGAGCGTGCACACGACGTGACCGGCCGTTGCTACGGCGGCCGCACGAGAATCACCCAATGTATCAAGCATCCGCGTGCGCTTTGTCGCAGCCAGTAAGAATGCTGGCGGGGTTTGCGGGGTCGTGCAGGGCATGCTTATGGAGGCGTGGTTTGATCACGTGTCGTATGCCGCGGTCATGGGAGCCGCGCAGGTCTGCTGCACGGGCACACGGCCGGCGGCTTCGTAGATTCGGAGCGCGCTTTGCGCAAACGTCCGCGGTGCCGAGGCTGTCTGCCCGGCCAGCCGCCCAGCTTCCCCAAGGCGCTGACGCAAAGCGGGATCCTGCGCAAGAGCGGTCACTGCTGCGGCCAGCGCCACTGGGTTTTTCGGCGGAACGACCATACCAGTAACGCCGTGTTGTACGGTTTGGCCAAGTTCGCCAACGTCAGTGACCACGATCGACTTGCCGAACGCGTTGGCAATCGCCAGCACTCCACTTTGCGATGCCTCGATATAGGGCAGCACGACAATTGCGGCGTCGAGGAACAATTGTGCCGCTTCCTTATCGGGAATGAAGCGGTCGCGGATGTCAAAATGGGCAGAGGAGGGTATCATCTGCCGGTATCGCTCCATGTCCTCTCCCCGCCCAGCAATAACGAAGCGAATGTCTGGCACGTCCTCGATGATGCGTGCCGAGCAGCGGATCAGCACATCCAGGCCCTTGTAGGGATAGATACGTCCAAAGAATAGAACGTTCACGCCCAATTTGCCTGCTGGTTGTAAATTGTATCGTTCTGCAATTTTGCAGTATCTTGTAATCGGGCGGTGTGGCAGGATGTCGATGCGGCCTTGCATGTTTGGATATCGCCGCTCCGCGTCGGCACGCAGGCCCGGTCCGTGCACGATCAGCCGATCGGAATGGGAAATTAGGAAGTCCGGCCCCCAGCGCGGGACGCGCTGCGAACCGTGGTCGCCTGGATGGTAGGCCACATCGTGCACCGTGGTCACGATGCGGTAGCGGCGGATTGCGATCAGAAGCAGGTTGAGCCACAGCGCACCTTCCGAAAGAAAATGCACCACATCGGGTTGCAGTGCGCGAATCATCCGGGCCAGGCGGATGATGAAGCCTGGATTGCGAAGACTGCGATGACGAGGCCAGTCGACCAGGCGCAGGTCGACCGCCGGATCGACAAAGCCGACGAAGGCGGCGCGGTGTGCTTTGGGGCAGACCAGCGTTACCCGGCAGGCGGCGGAAACTGCGTTAGCATACTCGACGCAGTAATCCTCCACCGTCGGCGCAAGCATCACAACGAGCCTCATGACGAACTCTCCCCGGGCCGGCGAGGCGGACCAGTTGGGCGGTTCACGACAGGTGCACAAATTTTGGTCGTTGAAACAGTACCAAGGACGTTAGGCTGCCTAGTGCAGGCGTCCTTCGCGGATCGCAGCGGTAGTTGATGCATGCAGCACCGACGAAGCTTGATCGCGTTGCGATCGGCGCGGCGACGAGGCGTGTTCACGGCGCCGGGCCGTCTATCTAGGCCGCGGTGATCGCCCTTCCGTTGGGGTAAGGCGACCACCGTTCCCGAATCTCCTCCGCGATCGGCTGGGAAAGTTCGTGCAGGCTCTCAGCGCGACAGCTCTAGCGGGGTTGGGGGCCTATGGGCACTGGGCGTGATCATGTCCACAGGCGCCGATGTCGATCGACGATTTCGGCAAATAGCTCGTGGTCAACCCGTAGCCGATGGCCGGACTGCCTGATTTGAGGCCAAAGTTGGCGGCTACCGGCGGCACCGTCTCGGTCCCGGCTGTGTTGGTGCCGACAGCGAGCCAACTTGGGTCGGTCGAGCACTTGTTGTTCGAACACGAGAAGGAGTCTCCGTTGAACATTGCATTTGCGGCCTGACAACTTGAGCCAATCAGGTAGGAGATGTTGTTGCTAAATGTGTCGGGCGTATATGCCGGCGAGGGCGGGGATCCGACGAAGGGGCTGTTCCACATGGCATAGGGGGGAACGTTATAGGCGCAGGTCGCGTGGGGCGCGGGAATGGCTACCGAGATATTGTTGAAGAAATTGTTCGCATAGCTATTGACGCTATCCAGGCAACCGCGGCCGGAGCCGTTATTGTAAGGGTCGAGCCAGCTGTTGTAACAGCTGTTATTGGCGACAGTCACATATTCAGAGGTCGCAAGATGGATGCCGCCGCCGCCGCCATTGTAGACCACGTTGAAGGCGATTAGGACGCCCGCAGTGTAAGGCATGGTGCCGCTCTGGTTATCCCAGTTCAGCGTATCCATTGTAATATTGTTGCCGTCAGTGTCGTAAGGACTGTTGGCATTACCACACTGGGTAATCGCGTTATTGTAGACAACGTTCATCTCGACAACGTTGTGAAACTGCGTGCCGATATTGCCGACAACCTTGTTGAAGCTGTCATCGGGGGTTCGCGTGTAGGCGTTCAGCGCCTTCAATTCGTTGAATGAGATTCCAGAGCCCTGGGCACCGCAGCCGACGCTCGAATTCCCATAGATCTTGTTATGGACAACGAAGAAGTATTCGCCATGATTCATCTGCAGGCCGCTTTCGCCATACCCGGAAATAATTGAATTCATGATCCAGATGTGATGCACGCTGGGTAGCCACGTATTGGTGCCGTTCAGGATCTGGACACCTTGGCCAAAGGTCGTCGCAGCCGAGGCGTTGAGCGTGAATCCATCGACAATTACATAATTGCCCGTCATCGGCTGATGGCTGTTCCAAACGAATGCTCCGTTCTGCCCGCCCGCCGAAACATCCGTAATTGTGCATGCATCCATCTTCATGCATCGATAAACGACATAGCCATTGGATGCCGCCGTTCCGCCACCTGCGGTGATGTCGACCCCGTGAGCATAGACGCCGGGGGCCACATTGATGCATGTACCGGCAGCGGATCCGCCGACGGGAAGCACGTCATTGGCGTGCTGAAGCGTCAGCCAAGGTGAAGACATGGACGTCCCTACGTTTGTATCGCTGCCCGTCAGCGACACATAGTAATTTTTCGCGCAGCTATGGTACGGGTTGTTAAATAAGGCCAAATTCGGCCCTGGCCGTGGTGTAGCTTCGGCGGCTACCGGTGCGGCGAGGCTCGCAAACGCCACTGCAAGACTGGCAAACATCGTTGCTGCTTTTTTGTCCGAATCTTGTCTAGCTTTCAACATACGATTTTCCTTTAGATTAAACAACAACGAATGGTGATTGCGGATCTTCTTTCGAAGCCGGCCTGGATTGAGAACGCCTAGTTCTGATGTGTCTTCCTTCGATGGAGCCAGTTGTCAGCCAATCGGTCAGATAGCTGACACCCCCAACGCGTTCACGTCTCGATTTTCACCAACGCCATGCACACGCAGAGATAGTAAAGAAGAGCATAAAACAACCCCAGGTTGCATTTTTTGACAGCGGGCGGACCGTATGCGCGGACGTGAAGTCCATGCAACAGAAATTCGTGCCGAGCAGTGATATAAAGTTAACGAATTGTTTCTCACCATTTCGCCAACCGAAGTGATGATAGCCAATGTTCGTAAACTGCACGCACCTGAACGCTTCTTTGATAGGCGGGCAGTAGCAGAGGATAGATGATGTCCAATGTTGGAAGGCCGGACGCGTAAGCCGGGCTATATGTCATATTTTTGTAGCAACAGAGGTGATGAGCTTGTCGCGGCAGTCAAAGCATTCAGCATTTAAGCGCGAGCAATTTCTGTCGTTTGCAATGTTACATGACGCGGGCCAGGGCAGTCACGTCCAGGCACGCCGGCTAGCCTGGCATCCGGGTTGCACATTTTGCACCGGCTAATCGCCTGTCGGCGATGGTTAGATCGGCCCGTTCGCCCCGAACTCCGCCAGTAGCGCCGTACGGTCGCCATCGAGCAGAGGTGCGGGGCTGCGCATTCCGTTATCGTTCTCCGCGAACGGGAAGACTTTTACCGGATTGCCCACCATGCGCACGCCACCCGCCTCCACCACCATGCAGCGTGGGGCCACCTGCGGATGCGCCAGCGCCTCGGCCACCGTGTTGATGGGACCGGCCGGGATACCGGCCGTTTCCAGCACGGATAGCCAGTAGGCGGCGGGGTGCCCGCGCAACACCGCCTCGATCATCCCGGCCAACTCGTCGGCTATCGCACGGCGCCCGTCGTTGGAAGTTAGGCGTGGGTCCGTGGCCCATTCCGGGCGGTCAAGCGCCGTGCACAGCTTGCGGAACAGCCCGTCATTGCCCGCGGCAATGACGATCGGCTTGTCGGCCGTCTCGAAAATCGCGAACGGCGTGATGGTCGCATGGCGCCCGCCCATCGGCCCTGGGACCTCGCCGGTCGCCATATAGCGCATCGCCGGGTTCTCCATGAGCGAGAGCTGGCAGTCGAGCATGGATACGTCCACCTTGGTCACCTCGCCCGTCCGCTCGCGGCGGTAGAGCGCGGCGGCAATGCCGAGCGCCGTGTAGATCCCGGCGCCAAGATCGCCGATGGAGACACCGACGCGGGCTGGCTTGGCGCCCGGATGGCCGGTGACGGAGAGTATGCCGCCCAGGCCTTGCACCACCATGTCGTAGGCGGGCTTGTTCGAGTCCGGCCCGGTGTGACCAAAGCCGGAGGTGGCGGCGTAGATCAGGCGCGGATGGGCGGCGCGCAGACTCTCCCAGCCCAACCCCAGCTTCTCCATCGTGCCGGGCCTGAAATTCTCTACAAGCACGTCCGCGCCGGCGAGCAGGCGATGCAGGATGGTGCGGTCCGCCTCCTGCTTAAGGTCTAGCGAGATGAACTCCTTACCGCGGTTGACGGCAGCGAAATACAGCGACTGCCCGTCCCGGAATGGCCCATAGGCGCGCGCGTCGTCCCCCTGCGGCGGCTCCACCTTGATCACGCGGGCGCCCAACTCGTGCAGCAGCAACGTGCAGTATGGGCCGGCCAGAATACGCGAAAGGTCCAGGATGACGGCGCCGGCCAGCGGTCCCGGGCGCAGCCGCGACGTTTCCGATCCCTGCTGAATCTGGTCCACGCGTTTTCTCCTTACGATCGGGTCGCCCGGCGGGCTTTCTTGCAACCGGAACGCCCGGCGGGTCAGGCTGGTTAAGTCGCGGTGGACACGTACGCGGAGAACGGCGAATGGCGCAAACAACGACGGAGCGCGGCTGGCTGGACAGGCTATGGGGCGGGATCGCTGACCAGGGACGGCTGTTCGCCCGCGTGCCCGCCGGCGACGTCACGGGTGCCGAGCGTGCCGGGCAACTGGCCCAGGCGCTTTTGTCCGAGCGCGGCGAGGCGTCGGGTGCCGCGGTCGCGCGCGAGTTGTTGGAGTGTCTGCGCGCCCTGCCCGAGGCCGAGCGGCTGAGCGTGCTGCGCCGGGTGGGCGAGACCTTCGCGCCTGATGACACGAAGCTGCGCCGTGCGGCGGAGGCGTATCTCGCCGAGCCGGGGCCGGATACGGCCAACGGCCTGCATATCGCCGCCGAGCCACCACGCCAGGAATTGCTGCGGCGCATGAACATGGCCCCAGGCGGCACCGCCACGCTGGTCGAGCTGCGGCGCGAGATGCTGCCGCGTCTTCGTACCGAGCCGGCGCTCCGCCTGCTGGACAGCGACCTGCTGCATTTGTTCTCCTCATGGTTCAACCGCGGCTTCCTGGAGCTCCGGCGTATCGACTGGGATACGTCCGCCGCGGTGTTGGAGCGGCTGATCACGTATGAGGCGGTGCACGAGATCGAGGGCTGGGCGGATCTGCGCCGGCGCCTGCTGCCCGACCGCCGCTGCTTCGCCTTCTTCCACCAGGCGCTGCCGAACGAGCCGCTAATCTTTGTCGAGGTGGCGTTGACAGTGGGCCTGGCCGACGCGGTGCAACCGCTACTGGCACCGCCTACCGACGGGGTGGGTCGGCCGCCCTCCGGCGCCGACACGGCCATCTTCTATTCGATTTCCAACTGCCAGGAGGGGCTGCGTGGCGTCAGCTTCGGCAATTTCCTGATCAAGCAGGTGGTCGAGGAGCTGAAGTCGGAGCTACCGCAGTTGAAACGCTTCGCCACGCTATCGCCCGTCCCCGGATTTCGCGCCTGGCTGGACCGGCAGTTTGACAAGGAGGTGTCGCCGCTCTTGCCAGAGGAGATCACGGCGCTCGGTGGCGATCCTGCGCTGTCCGTGCAGCAGCGCTTCAGTGCCGCGATCGAAGGGCCATGGTGGGAGCAAGCTGAGCGGACCAAGGTTCTGCGCGGGCCGCTGCTGCGCTTGGTGGCCATTTATCTCACGCGCGGCGCCCCGGGCGATGAAAAGATCGACCCGGTGGCGCGATTCCATCTCGGCAACGGCGCTCGGCTGGAGCAAATCGACTGGCTGGGGAACCGATCGGCGCGCGGTATACGCAGAATCGTTCGGCGTCATGGTGAACTACCTCTACGATCCGGGCAGCATCGAGGCTAATCACGAAGCGTTTGTGAACACCGGCCGCGTCGTCCGCTCGGGCGAGGTGGATGCGCTGCTTGCCGCGCGTCGGGGCAAGGCTGCGGCGAAAGCTGCGTGACGTGAAACGGCACCGTCCAGAATAGGACGGGCATCAGGGGAGTAGGCATGTCCAGTACGACGACCGGCGGTGGCCGCACGCGGCTGTCCGGGCAGCAGATCACCGGTTTCTGGGCCGCCTGGGCCGGGTGGATGCTGGATGGCATGGACAGTTTCATTTATGCGCTGGTCCTCGCGCCCGCGATGCGCGAGTTGCTGCCGCGCTCCGGTTTCGCGGCCGGTCCGGCTGACGTAGCCTTTGCTGGTTCGCTGCTGTTCGGGCTCTTTCTCGTCGGTTGGGGCCTGTCCTTTATTTGGGGACCCATTGCCGACCGCTTCGGCCGCACGCGCACGCTGGCGGGCACGGTGTTGATCTACTCCGTGTTCACAGGCGCCGCCGCTTTCGCCGGCAATGTTTGGGAGCTCGCGGCCTTCCGCTTCCTGGCAGGCATCGGCATCGGCGGTGAATGGGCCATGGCCGGCACCTACGTCGCGGAAGCCTGGCCGGAGGACCGGCGCCGTCAAGGCGCCGGCTACTTGCAAACCGGCTATTACGCCGGCTTCTTCGTAGCGGCCGTGCTGAACTACACCGTGGGCGCCGCATATGGCTGGCGCGCGATGTTCCTGTGCGGCCTGGCGCCGGTGATCGTTTCGATTATCACCCTGCTGCGCGTGAAAGAGCCGGCGCGCTGGGAGCAAGCGCATGGCGCCGCGCCGCGCCGCTCGCCGCTGGCCCTCATCCTCTCGCCGCCGCTGCTGCACCGCACGCTGGTCAACACCATTTTGGTGGCCGTGGCCATTATCGGCCTGTGGGCAGGCGCGGTATATGAGCCGACAGCCGTCATCAAGCTGGCAACCGGCGCGGGCTACGGGCCGCAAGCCGCGCAACGCATGGCTTCCTACGCGACCGGGCTGCTGTCCACCGGTACTATACTCGGCTGTTTGGTCCTGCCTGGCATCGCCGACCGGGTCGGCCGGCGCTGGACGCTCGGCCTCTATTTTGTCGGTATGGCGGTCACCATCGCATCGGGCTTCGGGTGGGCATATTATCTGCCGCCTAAGTCGGCGCTGCCGGTATTTTTGGGCATCTTGTTCCTGCTGGGGATCGCCGGCGGCAATTTCGCGCTGTTCAGCCTGTGGCTGCCCGAACAATACGCCACCCAGGTGCGTGCCACCGCGTTTGCCTTCTGCACCTCCATAGGCCGCTTTGTCGGTGCCGGCGTGAACTTTGCGCTGGCCGCCGGCGTCCGCCACATGGGCACGCTTGGCGTCCCGGTTGCACTAACGGCTTTGGCCTTCGCGCTGGGCTTGCTGGTGATCCCGATGGCGGTGGAGACCCGTGGGGAGCGGCTGCCGACTTAGAGAAACGCTGCCTGCTCGCGATAACCTTGATGTCGGATTTGACAGGGGCGCCAGCCACGGCGCGGCCTATAGATTGTGACGCGTCCTATCCAGGCCAGTAAGATTGAGCCGCTCCAGCATTCTCTGGTCGGGACACTGCAGCGTTATACGGTCATATCAGTGAAGGATTTACTCCGCGGCCTGGGCTTCGGCAAATATTCGGGCCGGGACAAGGCTTCGGGCCGGCCACTGCCAATCGGTGAGACGCGGAATCTCGCATGCCACCTCGCTGAGGTGGGTTATCCAGTTGGTGTAGAGCTTGCACGCGGCGCCGGCCCAAGTTGCCTGCAAAGACAACCCGCCCAGAATCGTGTCCAATGCCGCAATCTGCCCTGCATTCCGCTTGCACGCGGCGTCATCGTGAAAGCGCCGCAGGCGTCGTAGAATTTTTTGTGGAAAGAGTTGGTGTGGCGGCGCAGGAAGGTCATTGCGCTGGCCGTGTAGGAACCGTATCACATCGCGCCGATATTCGGCGACAAGGCTCATTGCCGAATACTCTGGATGGCCCTGCAGAAACATTTGACAAGCGGGATCGCGCTTGAAGAAGATGTCTGCGCCTGTCAAGCGTGAACGGGCCGCTATCTCGTAACCGCGCTCGACAAGCGCCTGCTCCGGCAGGCCGTGCAGCCGCGACTGCGGCATTCGCCAGCTTCTGGGTAGGCCGCGCAGCAGATCGTGCGCTCGGGGCTTGATATCGCTGTCGAACAACCCGGACAGCTTGCCAGGCAATCTCGCGCGCTCTATGCCGTCGGCGTATAGGACGGCAGCATGGGCTGACAAACAGCACCAAATGGCAGGCGTCCTAGTCTGCCTGACAAAGTCGAACAGCCTTGTGAAGGAGGGCCAGAAAGCTTCCTCTGGCAAGCGGCTTCGGTGTGGCTCAGTGCCGGTAACGATGATCCCGTCAAATTTCTCGTATTGTAGCTCGTCAAAGTCCTCGTAGTAGGCGGCCAGATGGGCTTGCGCATCGCGCCCGCGCGCGATCCCCGGCAGCGTGTACAGGTCGAGCCTGATCGTCAGCCCCGCCGAAGCGCGGTCAAGCAGAGCACAAAATTGTCGTTCCGTCGCACGAAGCGCCGCGTCCGGAAGGTTGTTGACGAGCGCGATCCGCAATCCGTCTTGGTCGGGTCTGGGGGCTGTGGCAGAGCTGCACGCCGCCTGCGGAAGGATGTGCGTCACGGCCATGGTGTCAGGCCGTAGCGCGAACAGGTGCGGCGTGGGACGCCACGCATGTCTGTGCCACTGCCAGAGCCTGATCCAGGTCGGCAATAATGTCATCCACGTGCTCGATCCCGATGCTCAGCCTGATCGCTTCTGGATAGACGCCAGCGCTACGCTGCTGCGTAGGTGTCATCTGGCGATGCGTCGTGGAAGCGGGGTGACAGGCCAGGGTCTTGGCGTCGCCCAGGTTGACAACCCGCTTGACCAGCTTCAGCGAGTCATAAAACGCCACCGCTGCATCATAGCCGCCGTTGACGCCCAGGGTCAGGATGGCTGGGGCGCCAAACTCGAGATACGTTCCGGCCAGTCGATGATACGGACTGTCTGTCAGCGAGGCATGATCCACCCAGGCCACATCTGGATGCATGCTGAGGAATTCGGCGGTTCGGTGCGCGTTTCGGACTTGCCGCTCGACCCGTAACGCCGCCGTCTCGATCCCCTGCAATAGCAGGAACGCGCTGAAAGGTGACAATGCCGCGCCTGCAATCCGCAGGTAAACGCTTCTGCACCTGGCTACGAACGCAGAGGTCCCAAATCTCTCCGTGTAGACCATGCCGTGGTACGACGGATCAGGGGTGCTGAACATCGGGAAGCATTCCGCGTGCTCCGCCCAGTCAAACCGGCCGCCATCGATGATCGCGCCGCCCAGCGTGGTGCCGTGCCCACCCAAATATTTGGTCAGCGAGTGAACCACGATATCGGCACCGTGCTGGACCGGGCGAAGCTGAAACGGGGTCGCAACCGTGTTATCGACGATCAGCGGTAAGCCGTGCGAGTGTGCGATCGTTGCAAGCTCGGCTATGTCACATATATTCCCAGCAGGGTTACCGACACTCTCACAGAAGATCGCGCGCGTCTTCGGTGTAATGCAGGCGGCAATAGCAGCGGGCGAGTGCGTCGGGGCGAACACGGCGCTCATCCCCATAGTCGGCAGCAGATGCATAAACAACGTGTGTGTCGTGCCATAGATCTGCGGGACGGAGACGATGTTGCAGCCCGGGTCGAGCAGGTTCAACACTGCATAATGTAGCGCCGCCTGTCCGGAGCTGACCGCGAGCGCTCCGGTGCCCCCTTCCAGCAACGCCAGCCGTGATTCCAACACGGCCGTTGTGGGATTGCTGATCCGCCCGTAGCGATATCCATCCGCGTCCAGATTGAACAGCGCAGCGGCATGTTCCGCACTATCGAAACAGTGGCCCACGGTGTGGTAGATCGGCACTGCCGTGGATCGGCCGTGATCGTCGCTTGTATAGCCTCCATGCAGAGCGACTGTCTCCAGGTGCATACGCCTATCATCCTTACGGATCGCCATCGCGCCGCGCGAGTGCGGGCCGATGTCACCAGCCGGGCGGAAATCTGCGTTAACGGGAACGACCCGAGCAACCCGCAGCGTAACTATTCGATGGCGTGCAGCTACATGTTGCTGACGTTCCATATCGTCTCTTAAACGTGAAGCCACCGTGCACCGTCGCCGCGGTTTCGCTTCGCCGTGTGCATGCTGGCTTCCGCCCGGCATCGGCTCGGGACGAAAGACTGGGGGCGGTGCGTTGAGGTGATAAGTGTATCGCGCCAGTTCTGCTGGCGTCGGAAGGAGCGGACGGGCATGCAGTACATTGACACGATTGACATGATCTGCGAGCTGGACTGGGGAACGCTGACGGGCCACGATCTCGCTGCAGCCGCTCGCGCCTACTATTACTTTTCCATACAGTTCCGCGAGAACCTACTGCTCGCCCGTGCGGCGCGTCCGTTCGACACACAGTTGGTGCAACTCGTGGCAGGAGAGTGCGACACCGACAATCTTTCCCCATTTCCGGGCGTCGCGGCTCCTGGCGAGCGGATGAACCATGATGAGTTCATGTCTCGCCTGCTGGCATTGCCGCCATTTCCAGCAGACCGCCAGGTCGACGCACTGGGGCACCTATATCTGCAGAGGGTACGGTGCTTGGATGCCACCGCGCGCATCATGAGCATTGCCAGCTATGAGGATGGCGGGCTCGAACGGGTGTTTGGTGCAATGCTCGAGGCGCCGGACTGGAACGGCCCATCATTGGCAGCCTTCCGGCACTTCCTGTCCGAACACATACGTTTTGATAGCGACGCGGAGTTGGGGCATGGTGCCCTGAGCCGTCACATACCTGTCGATGACCGCGTCCTGCCGCTTTGGGAAGCTTTTTACGATCTGCTGACGGATGCGGTTCCTGCCCTGCGCAGTCCGGAGATGGTGCGCGCGCATGATGTGCTGCCGGCTGAAATTGACGTCTAACGCCAATGCTTGACACCCCAGACGGGTCCTCGGGCGGCTCCAGTCCAACGGCCGCGTCTTCGTCGGGCCTTTTTCCGGATGCGGAGTTTGCGCGCAGGACAGAAATCGCTTTGTGCACGTCGCTCGCGCAGGCGCGTTTGAGGATAGCCCGGGGACCCGTGCGCCCGCCACGGGCTGATCAGGCATTTCCAGACCTGGACAGACTCTGCTTCGACAAACCACGCAAGCTGAAGGACGTCCTTGCGTGGACGATCGAGCGGCTTGAGCGTGGCATGGTGCATGTCGCGCATCCGCGCTACTTCGGACTTTTTAACCCGACACCTAGCCTGGCCTCGCGCTGCGCAGACCAACTTGTCGGCAGCTTTAATCCGCAACTCGCGAGCGCCGTAACATCCCCGTTTCCCGTGGCGGTGGAGGCGCACGTCATTCGTGACGTGTCCCGTCGCGCTGGCCTGCCACTCGGCAGTGGCGGCCATTTCACCCAAGGCGGGTCGGAAGCGAACCTGACCGGCCTGCTATGTGCGCTCACGCGGGCCGAGCCCGGTTATGCGAACCACGGCACGCGAGCATTCGCCGGTCAGCCCACAATCTACATCTCCCGCGAGGCCCATCTTGTATGGCTGAAAGCCGCGCACCAGACAGGCATCGGTCGCGCGGCCGTGGTCTTTGTGCCAACAGATGGACAGGGCCGGATGAGTTTATCGGCCTTGGCGGAAGCGGTCGCGGCCGATCGCAATGCGGGCCGGTTTCCGGTGATGATCGCGGCAACAGCTGGCACGACCGGTGCCGGAATGATGGACCCGTTGACAGGATGCGGACAGATCGCGCGCGCGCACGGCATCTGGTATCACATCGACGCCGCCTGGGCGGGGGCGCTACTGGCCTCCGAGCGCTTGAAACACCGCCTGTCTGGCCTAGAGTTGGCTGATTCTGTAACGCTCGACGCGCATAAATGGCTGGCGACATCGATGGGTTGCGGCATGTTCCTGGTGAGCGAGCCGGACGTACTGGCAACCGTCTTCGGTGCGGCGATGAGCTGCATGCCGTCAAGGGAAGCCGCAGATCCCTATATGACGACGGCGCAATGGTCCCGCCGGTTCATCGGACTTCGCCTTTTTGTCGCACTCGCCAGCGTCGGCTGGGCTGGCTATGGCCGCCACGTTGAGCAGGCGGTAGCGCAATCGGAACGTGTCTGCGCCAAGCTCGTCTCCCATGGCTGGATATGCGCCAACGACCCCTGCTGTGCCGTGCTTTGCATGCTGCCGCCCGGCGACGCGTCTCCCCGCGAGATTGCGCGCGAGGTTGTAGAAAGCGGGGATGCGTGGGTTTCGGCAACCGTGTTCGAGGATCAGGACGTGCTACGTATTTGCATCACGAGCGGAACTACCACAGATCGTGACGTAGACGTTCTGGCCGAAAGCCTTATTCGCGCGGCGTCCAGAAGCGTTCACTGGGCGGGGTGATGCGGAATACCCGATCAGTAGGCGTGCTGATCAAACGCCAGCATCGCCGCAGTGCGGGCAATGACATAGACGTCCAACGCGAGCGACCAGTTTGCGATGTAATGGCAATCTAGGGTCAGACGTCGGGAAAGTTTCTGTTCGCTGTTGATCTCGCCGCGGCAGCCATTAACTTGCGCCCAGCCGGTAATCCCAGGCTTTATGCGGTGGCGTGCACTGTAGGCCTCCACCAACTCATGCATCGGTTGCCCGGCCACCGTCATCCCTACCGCATGCGGACGCGGCCCGACGATCGACATGTCGCCTAGAACAACGTTGAAGAATTGCGGCATCTCGTCCAGGCTCGTGCGCCGCAAAAGGCGGCCCAGGCGCGTCACGCGCGGATCGTGCCGTGTTGTTTGGGCAGCCCCAGCCTCGTCGGTGAGATCCACATACATCGTCCGAAACTTCCACACGCGGAACACCTGGTCATGAAAGCCAATTCGTCGCTGGCTGAACAGCACCGGGCCCGGGCTTTCCATCTTGATCAGTGTGGCTATCACCAACATTGCGGGCGCGACCGCTAGAAGTATAAGGCCAGCCAACACGATGTCCTCAATGCGCTTCAAAAGCCTTTGCATCAACGGAAAGGGCCGGCTTACCAAATCTATCCCGGACAAGTCCCCCAGACGCCTGGCCGATCTCGGTCCGAGTGCGAGGGGGGGGCCGTCGGGAAGGACTGTAACATCGATCGCGAGCCGGGCTAGGCGTGTGACCAGGGTCGCGGTTGACTCGCACAGCAGCGCACCATTTTTGCCAGACGCCATGATCAGAACACGATCAAATCGATTCGCACGCACCTCCGCCTCGATAGCGTCTACCGAGCAGACGCCGTACGCCAAACCCATGGCCTGATGTGGGCCTATGGTGGACACGGCGGTGCTTGCCGTTGCACTCACCCGGCCAGAAGTTGCGCGCTCGATGCGCGCCGCCGCCCATCGCGCGGCCAAGGGCGTCTCGGCCACCACGAGCGCATGCTCTACGTGGCGCCCGTCCTGGATAGCGGCTTTCAGACATTCGGACCAGACAATGCGTACTGCCAGGATGCATGCCGCCGCGCATAGCGCACATCCAGTCTGCCGGGCCGGCAAGGCGCCATTCGTTTGGCAGCCAACGGTGACCAGTAGCACTATCCCGAACGTCGTTATTACAGCCCACGCGATGCGCGGCAGCACGGGGCGTCCCGAAAGCATCATTGCTTCATCGTAGAGTTGCTGACTGTGCGCGGCCAAGAGCCAGACCGCAACTGCCGCCGCCGTTCCAGCCCAGGGATGAACAGCATGCGGCACGCCCGGCACGGCAACGAGTTGCATTGTGTAAACGCCGGCGGCCGTGCCCGCGGCTTCAAGCAAGAGCACGGCGGTGAGCCAACGATGCACAGACAAGCGCCCAGAGGGCACGTCGCGTCCAGTCGTGGGCCGAGTGGGCACTGTTCCAGTATCGGAAATCTCTATCGGCAAACGGCTGAGCAGCATGAGTGTCGCCTGTATCGTCGGAAAGGCGTCGGCGCGCATGCGACCGCACCATGCCACGTGCATGCCACTGCGCTCCGGCCTGCGCGGATTTGAGCATGTTCGACATGATGGGCGAAGAACGAGTTGCATCAGCGCGCCTGGGTACACCGGCGAGGTTTCTACCGACCGTCTCGGCCAACATCCAACCAGAATGTTCGGGCAGGGTGGAGATTATCCTAGGCGTGTTGATGGGCGAGCATCTAGAGCCTGCGGTGGTAACACCGGTAGACCACAAGCGCGGACTGCGATGCGGAGATTTGTGTGGACACTGATTCTCCTCAGCCGGACACGCCAGCGCGGGCATGGGCGCGCGCGTTGCGCAACATCGCCCCATTGTCCCGGCATGGATCGGCGACCCTTGCGGCGATGATAGATGATCGAGCGACGCTCTATGCAGATCGCCCAGCCTTCGTGCAGGCGGATGAGCAGATAACTTATCGCGAACTAGCGGCGCGCAAGAACCAGTATGCACGCTGGGCGCTGGCCCGCGGGATACGGCCTGGAGAGGTCGTCTGCATCATGATGCTGAATTGCGCCGACTACATCGCGTTGTGGCTGGGTCTGACGCAGGTCGGCGCCGTCGCGGCATTGATCAATACCGCTTTGACTGGTGACTCTCTTCTGCATGCTCTACAACTCTGCCCTACCGAGCACGTCGTAGCCGACGAGACTTGCGCGGCCGCGATTAATCGCATTCGTGGCAAGCTGCCTCGTGACGTGCGACTGTGGGCGGCTGGGGCAGCTATGGTCGGTGCCGGCTGGCAGATCCTCGACCCACGCGCCCTGCGAAGCGACGCGCTCGCAGGGCCTGAATCCGTAGCCGTCACGGGGTCGCAGCCAGCACTCTTGCTGTTTACGTCTGGCACAACGGGCCTGCCAAAGGCGGCGCCGCTTACCCACTACCGCGTCCTCGAATGGTGCTTGTGGTTTGCGGGCCTGATGGGTGCTGGCCCACACGACCAACTCTACGACTGCCTGCCAATGTATCATGCGACTGGCGGAGTCGCCAGCTGCGGCGCAATGTTGCTGAGCGGTGGCGCGGTCGTCATCAGACGCAAGTTCAGCATGTCGATGTTCTGGGCAGATATCGAAGAGCAGGGCTGCACCATTTTCCTTTATATCGGCGAGCTGTGTCGTTACCTACTGCAGGCGAGACCGGTGACGAGTCCACCGCCCCCACACCGGCTGCGGCTGTGCTGCGGCAACGGCTTGCAGGCCGATATCTGGGTCCAGTTCCAGAAACGCTTTGCCATACCGCGCGTGCTGGAGTTCTACGCGTCCACCGAAGGCAACGTGTCGCTTTACAATTGCGAGGCGCGGCCCGGTGCGCTGGGTCGTTTGCCGCCCTTTCTCGCGCATCGCTCACCGGTGTTGCTTGTGGCCTGCGATCCGGAAACGGGAGACTTGCTGCGCGGGCAGGACGGGCTGTGTCAGCCGTGCCCGCCGGGGCTGCCGGGCGAAGCGCTTGGGCGCATCAGCACCACGGACGCGACCCACAGCTTCGAAGGTTATACCGATCCCGCCGCGACCGCCCGTAAAATCGCTCGCGATGTTTTGGCGTATGGGGATTCGTGGTTCCGGACGGGCGATTTGATGCGCAGGGACGGCGACGGATATTATTACTTTGTGGATCGCCTGGGCGAAACCTTCCGCTGGAAAGGCGAGAACGTGGCCACCACGCAAGTGGCGCAAACGATTCTGGCGTGCCCAGGCATCACCGGAGCGGTCGTCTATCCGGTCCGGATACCGGGCCATGACGGGCGGGCCGGGATGGCCGCTATCACGGCCAACCCCGGCTTCGACCTTGAGGTTTTGTCCGCGCACGTCGCGCGCGAGCTCCCGGCCTATGCGCAGCCCGTTTTTTTGCGCGTTTGCGAAACGCTCCAAACGACGGAGACCCACAAGCCCATCAAGTCGCGTCTGGCCGCTGAAGGGTTCGATATCGACGGGACCGTTTACCTGCGTGACCGCCCGACTGGTTCGTATATCGTGCTGGATAAGAAGGCCCGCGCTTTGGTCAGGTCAGAAAATCTTCTTTTCTGAGAAAGTGGGATGGACCTCTATCTCATATAGCCGGCGTCATGCGGGCGGTCGCGTAGGTCGGTGCCTTGTTCGCCGTCTTCTGGATCAGTATCCTCCAGGGCTTCATTGGCGAAACTCCGTTCACCGTGGTCCTGCATGGCTTCGTGTTCCAGCCTTCCGGCGGTTCGGTCCAGCACATACAGCGTCGGCAAGCCGCGGCGTTCGGCCTCAGCGGTGGCTTGCCGCACGGCATCTTCCAAGCCGCCCGTGTGAGTCCGTGTTTCCGGACGGCCATCCGCAAAGACCAGCTCGGTGACCGTGGCATTCGGGTTGTCTTCAGCGAGGCGGCGCAGAACAAGCGCGTATGTGCCGCCCACGGGAACCGGATCGTGGGGGGCCAAGCGTTGAATTTGGGTCATGGTCGAAAACTCTCCTTCGCAATGGGAACGGTGCGGGAGGGCCTTGGTTCACGGCAGGTCCGCAGCTGAGACGCCCAATATGGACTAGTTGTGGACGGTTACCGCCGCTTGGCCCAGGCGGAGCTGGCCCGCGGACTTGTTGACGACGCATCCGAAGCTAAGATCTTTACTTCTCTCTGTTTGGAAAAGAGTGTTCTTTCTTGAAGAAGAGAAGAAAAAAATTTTGTTTATTTGGCCATAGTCGAGGTAAGTTCTCCACGAGCTTTCTTCCTACCGAATTGGCGAATCCACCTTTCTATTCGGGCACGGTAGTCCGGACGTAGACGTTGCTGACAGCACCTCTTCGTGTCATGGCATGGATGCCTGGATTGTGAGGTGTGTCATGCCCGTCACCATGCTGAACCGTCTCGCGGCCGAGTTCCTTGGAACATTCTGGCTGGTCTTCGGCGGGTGCGGCAGCGCGGTGCTGGCCGCCGCTTTTCCGGCGCTGGGCATCGGCTTCGTCGGCGTGTCGCTGGCCTTCGGGCTGACGGTGCTAACGATGGCTTATGGCGTCGGCTATTTATCCGGCGCGCATTTCAACCCGGCTATCACCATAGGGCTTGCTGCCGCGGGCCGGTTTCCTGCGCGTGACGTCGCATTCTACGTAGTGGCCCAAGTGCTGGCGGCAGTCGCAGCTGCTGCCGTCCTGTATGTCATCGCTTCCGGGAAGCCCGGTTTTTCACTCGGCGGGTTCGCATCGAACGGCTACGGCGATCTCAGCCCCGGCAAATTCAGCCTCCTGTCTTGTCTGGTGTGCGAAATAGTCTGTGCGTTTTTCTTTCTGATGGTCATTTTCGGGGTGAAGTCGTCTCGCGTGCCGGACGGGTTTGGGCCGATCCCCATCGGGTTCGCGTTGACGCTGATACATCTCATTTCAATCCCGGTCACCAACACCTCAGTCAACCCCGCGCGCAGCACCGGCCAGGCGATCTTCGCGGGCGGACCGTATCTGGGGCAGTTGTGGCTGTTCTGGGTGGCGCCGATCGCAGGCGCCGTGCTGGCGGCCATCGTGACCCGGGCGTTGCATCGGCCCGAGGATCCCCCGACAACAGCGTAGCATCATTTTTGCAAACGAGTTGTCGACGTTACCCTTTGCGGAGGAACATAACGGGCCGCACTCTGGGATGTCTTGAGCCGTAGCAGATGCGCCCGTGCAGGGCCAAACCCGTGTTATTCAGTGCCTGCTATAGGTCAGGTGGGTTCTTGTCGCGGGCGAAGGTGACGATGTTGACTGTGTCACGCCGTGGAAGAACTACCGGTAACGCGGCAGTAGCTGATGTTGGTCTTGCCTTTGCCGCAACACGCATGGATCAGGAACACCACATCGGTCACCGGCATGCCTTCGTAGAAACCTCGAAACTGTCAATGCGGGCCGGACCCAGGCCGGTATTGCGGATCGAAAGCGTAATATCGTCGCGCGTGTGCGGACCGTTCGTGTTCCTCGTATCGAAACCAATGTTCGGCCAGGCTTAGCGGCAGTGTTGTCCGCCAGACTGTGACCCGTGTTGTGATGCAGATGCGGCTCGACCTCGGGTGCTTCCAGCATTCATTCCTCCGCCGCGAGCAATGCCGCGTTTCCCCCGGCAGCGGCCGTGTTGACCGAAACCGTCTGCTCAATCCCAAACCGACGCAGATAATCCGGCCCGCCCGCCTTCGGCCCAGTGCCCGACATGCCCGATCCACCAAACGGCTGCACGCCGACCACCGCCCCAATCATGTTGCGATTAACGTAGATGTTGCCCGTGGACAGGCGCCGCGCAATGCGTTCAGCGGCTGCATCGATGCGCGTGTGAATACCCAACGTCAGGCCGTAGCCCGTAGCGTCCAGCGCGTCCAGCAAAGCGTCCTGCTCGGAGGCGCGATATCGGACGACGTGCAGAATCGGGCCAAAGATCTCGGAAGCAAGATCGCGCGGGTGGTCTAGCTCGAAAATGTGGGGAGCGACAAAAAAACCAGGCGATGGTGCCTCGCCAGCGTAGTGCGTGCGCGCCGTCGCTTTCATGCGCGCGATGTGGTCCAGCAAGCGCGCCTGCGCGTCGGCATCGACCACGGGGCCGATATGCACGCTCGGGTCGCGCGGGTCGCCGAGCTTGAGTTCGCGCGCCGCGCCGGCCAGCATGGCAATGATGCGGTCGGCTACATCCTCCTGCACGCACAATAGCCGCAATGCCGAACACCGTTGGCCGGCACTGCGGAAAGCGCTCATCACCGCGTCATCTACCACCTGTTCCGGCAATGCCGTGGCATCGACGATCATGGCGTTGATGCCGCCGGTTTCGGCGATCAGCGGCACGATCGGGCCGTTCTTCGCCGCCAGCGTGCGGTTGATGGCCCACGCAACCGGCGTTGATCCGGTGAACGCTACACCCGCCACTGCTGTGTGCGCGGCCAGGCGCGCACCGATCGACCCGTCGCCGGTGACCAGATGCAGCGCCTCCTCGGGGATGCCGGATTGATGCAGCAGGCGCACCGCTTCGGCTGCGATCAGCGGCGTCTGTTCGGCCGGTTTGCCGACGACGCTGTTGCCGGCAGCAAGGGCTGCGCCTACCTGACCCAGGAAAATGGCGAGCGGGAAGTTCCATGGCGATATACACAGCCAGGGACCGCGCCCGCGATACCGCAATACGTTGCGTTCGCCGGTGGGGCCGGGAAGCGTCTCGCCTGCGCCGAACAGCAGTCGAGACTGTGCCGCGTAGTAGCGCAGGAAATCGACCGCCTCACGGATTTCTGCGACGCCGTCATCGAGTGTCTTGCCGCCCTCCTCTGCGAGAAGATATAAAAGGCGGCCTCGATGGCACTCAAGCGCATCGGCAGCGCGTTCCAGGGCGGACGCGCGTTTTTCCACGGGTGTGCGTTGCCATGCGTGAAATCCGGCAACCGCCGCGCGCATGGCCTCGTCGGCCAAATCGGGCGTGGCGTCGGCTACTTGCCCCAGAGCGCGAAGGCCGTCCACGGGCGAGAGTGCGGGGCGCACTACACCGGTCCGCACGACCCCTTCGATCACCGGCGCGGCGCTGGCTGGTTCCTCGTGCTCGGCCACCTCATCCAGCAGCGCTTGCAGCGTTGCGGCATGACCGAACTCGGCGCCCGACGAATTCTTGCGCCCGTCCCCGAACAGGTTGGCCGGCCGCGGCAATGATGCGTTACGGGCCCGAGACGGCGTGCCGATGATGCTGGCGGGGCGTTTCAGAAGCGTCTCGACAGGCACGTCGGCATCCGCGGCCACCGACACGAACGAGGAATTCGCCCCATTTTCCAGCAGGCGACGCACCAGATAGGCCAGCAGGTCGCGGTGCACGCCCACCGGAGCATAAGTGCGCACGCCGATACCGGGATGGTCGGCCAGCAGCGCCGCATACAGCGCGTCGCCCATGCCGTGCAGGCGCTGAAACTCGTAGCCGTCCGTATTGCCGGCGCGCTCGATGACGCTGGCCACCGTCAGTGCATTGTGCGTGGCGAATTGCGGGTAGATGCGCGGTCGCTGTGCCAGCAGGCGCTCGGCGCAAGCCATGTAGCTGAGGTCGGTCATCGGCTTGCGCGTAAAAACCGGATAGTCATCCAGCCCGCGTTCCTGCGCACGCTTGATCTCAGTGTCCCAATAAGCGCCCTTCACCAACCGCACCATGAACCGCCGGTCGAGCGAGAGCGCCAGCTCGCCGACCCAGTCGATCACCTCCCGCGCGCGCTTGCCATAGGACTGCACGGCCAGGCCGAACCCGTCCCACCCGGCGAGCTGGCGGTCCGCAGCCACGGCGGCGATCACGTCGAGCGACAGCTCCAGCCGGTCGGCTTCCTCGGCGTCAACGGTAAAATTCAGTCCGCGAATGGCGGCGGCCCGGGCCAGCAGGCGCACGCGGGGCACCAGCTCATCCATGATCCGGGCGCGGGACACCGCCTCGTAGCGCGGGTGCAGCGCCGATAATTTCACCGAAATGCCTGGCCGGTCGGGCAGCGGCTTGTTGCCGGCTGCGCGGCCTATCGCCTCGATGGAGTCGGCGTAGCTCTGTTGATAGTGCGCTGCGTCTTCGGCGGTGCGGGCGCCCTCCCCCAGCATATCGAAACTGTATCGAAAGACCTTTCCGCCGCGCGAGTTGGCGCGGGACAAGGCCTCGTCGATGGTTTGGCCCAGCACGAAATGATTGCCCATCACCCGCATCGCCTGTCTCAGCGCGCCGCGCACGGTGGGCAGCCCCAGACGACGAACCACGCCGCGCAGAATCCCCTCGGGTGTGTCGGCGGGGCCGATGAGGCGGGCGGACAGGCCAAGCGCCCAGGCGGACGCCCCGACCAGCAACGTGTCCGGGCGTTCCCCGTCCCCGCTTTTGGCGTGGGTGTTGGCGAAGCCGCCCTGCCCCAGCTTGTCCTCGATCAGCCGGTCGGCGGTGGCGTCGTCCGGCACACGCAGCAGGCCCTCCGCCAATACCATCAGGGCCAAGCCCTCGGGCGTGGACAGCGAGTATTCGCGCAGCAGGGCCTCAATTCCACCAATGCCGGTTGCCGCCGCACGTATGGCGCCGATCAGCCGCCGCGCCTGCGTATCGACCTGTGCCTCGCGCGCGGGCGACAGGGCGGCGGCGGCAAAGAATTCCTGAGCCATCGCCACATCGTCCGGTGCGTAGGCCGGCCTGAACGGGAGGGGCACGCGGATTGCGGTCGTTTGCAGCGCGGCGCTCATGACCAGTCACCCAGCTGGTCGAGGAATTGGATCAGTGCGGCATTGACCTCCGCCGGCCGCTCCTGCTGCACCCAATGGCCCGCGCCGGACAAGCTGATTTCGGCCCGCAGGTCGGCGCATTTTTCGCGCAGATTTTCGAGCTGTCCCGGCAGCATGGCCAGCACCATCTCCCGGTCGCCGGCCAGGAAGCCGGCAGGCTGGCGGATGACGTTGTCGCCATAGGCGCGCGCATCGGCGGCGTTCTGCGGGAAATTTCGATACCAGTTCAATGGTCCCCGGAATCCGCCACGCGCAAAGGCGGCTGCATAGGCGTGTAGCTCCTGATCCGTCATGAAGGGCAGGGGGCCGGGAGGCGGCTCGTCCAGGCTGTCCATCATGCTGCTGTCACGCGGCACGTGCCGGCGACTGCGATGCTCCACACCATCATAGCTGCCCATGTAAAAGACCTTTTTCAGGGCACGCTCCCAACCGTAATTGGCGAATTCCTGCTCGGCTACGTCCGGTGTCTGGAAATAGCGCATGTAGAAGAACTGGTCCGGGTATC
This sequence comes from uncultured Alphaproteobacteria bacterium, assembly GCA_963850605.1. Taxonomy (GTDB): domain Bacteria; phylum Pseudomonadota; class Alphaproteobacteria; order Acetobacterales; family Acetobacteraceae; genus BOG-908. The sequence continues at coordinate 387,400 of CAWKLX010000005.1, forward strand.
GCTTCTCGATGATGTCGAAAAACGGGATCGGTGGTGGGCCGCTATGCGGGACACTCAGGCAGAATACGCCCGCCACACGGTCCGGAAATCGCAGCGCGCAACGCCAGGCCGCCGGCGCTCCCCAATCGTGCCCTACCGCCACCCAATGGGCCGCATTCAAAGCGCCGGCCACGGCCTGCATATCGTCGGCGATCGTGTCCAACGTGTATGCCCCCGGCGAATTCGGCTTGTCGCTGTCGCCATAGCCACGCATGTCCGGCACCGCCACGCGATAGCCCGCCTGGACCAGCGCGGGGATTTGGTGCCGCCAGGATAGGCCCAGTTCCGGCCAACCATGCATCAGGATGACGAGCGGTCCTGTCCCCTCTACGCGCACGGACAAGCTTACACTCCCCGACAATATGCGTTGATGCGCCATACGGTTCTGGCCTCCGATACTCCGTCCATCGCAACACCGAAGCCCAGACATGACAAGGCTGACGGTCGACCATCGCTCGTACAAAAAAAGACACGAACTTGTGTCAAATTATAGTTGACGGTGGAGGTTCCCGACGCGTAAAGCGGCGCGAGTTTGAAAGGCTAGACATTATGAACGCATTGCGTCGCCTGATCCTGGTTTCAACGTCGTCGCTCGCCACCCTCGTCGTTCTGCCTGCGATGGCCGACCCGTTTACTGTCACTTACGAGAATGCAGGCGTTCAAAACACAACATCCGCCTTCAGCTACATGGGCGTGGAGAATTTTAACGAGCGGCCGACCGGCTCCGGCGAGTCGTTCACCACCGCCTATGGCACGACGCCCGCGTCCGCCTACCAGCTTTCAGGCACATATAGCGGCGTGCAGGTGAATTCCGCCGATCAATACGGCGGCGCCGGCGGGTCCGGAAACTACGCGACCACCTTTAGTTCGGCGGGCTATTCGTTGGATCTGACCGCAACAAATACTGTCACTGGCCAGGCTGCTCCGATCAACTACTTTGGATTTTGGCTGTCGGCGCTGGATGCCGGCAACCAGGTTTCGTTCTATAACAACACCACCCTGGTCTACAGCTTCTCCCCGACCCAGGTGCAGTCGCTCTTGAATAACCAAAGCGGCTATCTGGGCAACCCGAATGCGCCCTACAAAGGGCAGAATAGCGGGCAACAATATGTGTTCCTGAATTTTTACGACACACTTGGATCGTTCAACAAAATCGTCTTCTCCGAATCGCCGCAGGTTGGCGGCTATGAGAGCGATAACCAGACGATCGGCTACTACACCAGCCAGACTGGAACCAACGTACCGGAACCGGCAAGCTTCGCTCTGGTCGCCTCGGCACTGGCAGGATTGGCCTTCGTGCGTCAACGCGCCAAGGCCTAGGACCGGTGTCAACGGCACCTCTGGGGCAGGCTGAGCGACTCAGGTATGCCCTAGCTAGATAGTAGGACGGACGGAGGTAGGGTGCCGGCACGCCTTCGCAGTTGCGGTAAAGCCGGATAGGCCTCAGAACACCCGGCCATCTCAAACGAGCACGCCTTGCCTGTACCTTTCTCGTCCGAAGACCTGGGCCGCATTTTCGAGCCCCGTACGCTGACCCGCGGCCGCAGTCTGGTGCTGATCGGTGCGACCGATGTGAAGCTGGACGGCGAGACCATTATCGGCACGGTGGAAGACAAGGGGGTCCGGCGAACTGCGCGCATTACGCCGGCCGCCATGGGTCGGCGCGTGGTGTTCGAGAACCGCTGTACCTGCCGTTTGGTCAACTGCCCCCATTTGGCCGCCACCGCCTTTGCCGCACTCGACAGGTTCCCCGTGCTGCGCCGGGCCGAGCAGGCAACTCTGCTGGAAGGGTTGTCCGCGGCACCATCGGCGGAAAAGCAACGGCTGGTGGTGAACCTCGAACCCGGCACCGAACCGCATGCCTGCTTTGTGGCGCTCAGCCTGGTGGGTGAGCGGACCGCGCGGCTGGAAGCGACCACGCCGGCGCGGGTGATCGCCGATAGCGCGTCGAGCGAAGCGGCGGTTGCCCTGGCGCACCTGCTCGGCGGTGGCGAGTCCAGCCGCACCGGCATGGCCGCTGGCTCAGTAGCGCCGCTGGTGGCCGCGCTATTGCGCGTCGAGAACGCGCGTTGGGCGGCGACAGGCAAGAAACTCATAGCCGGTCCCGAGCGGGTGTTTGACGCCGACCAGCCGCCACGTCTGCCGGCTCGCTCGGCCGTGCTGCTGGGTGATACCGGCCCTTGGTACGTGGACGCGGCGACCGGCGCAGTCGGGCGGATAAAACTGCGCCAAAAGCGGCCGCCTCCGCCGCCACCCATCAACATACGGCCTCGCATCGGGCGACTGCGCGGAGTCTCGACATTGGCGCCGGTGGAGAGCGAACGGGCCATCGTCGAGCGGCCGGTCACCCCCGTGCTGCGGATGCAGCGCATGCGGGCGCCGGACGATTTCGGGCGGTTGCAGCTGATGGACGCGCTCATTCTGGATTTCGATTACGGCGGCACGCTCAGCGACGGCGATGACGAGCGGCAGTTCGTTCGCGTGGACGGGCCGGGCGGCCCGAGTTTCGTGCGCCGCAACGTCGAGGCCGAAGCTGCAGCATTGGAGACGCTGCGACAGGACGGTTTTACGCAGATGCGCGTTGGCGACGGCAAATCCGCGCGCGGCCGCCGCGTATTTGTGTTCCGTGGCGAGGATGCCGGCGAGCGCTGGCACCGCTTCGTCGCCGAACGCGTGCCGGCGTTGGAATCGCTCGGCTTCCGTAGCCTGATCGACCGCGATTTCGGGCCGCGCATGGTGGAGCGCGTCGGCGAGTGGGACCTGCGGGTCACCGACGTGGCCATGAGCGCTGAGACGCCGGGCAATTTCTCGCTCGACTTCGGTATCGAAATAGATGGTGTGCGCATTCCCCTGCTGCCGGTGCTGAGCAACCTCTTGGCGCGCGGCGGGATGGAGGCGGCGCATGTGGTGGGCGAGCAACTGATCACCACGCTGGATGACGGGCGTGTGGTCAAGCTGCCCGCAGAACGCATCGCGCGCATGCTGTCGATCATGGGGGACCTGATTGAGGCGGCGGAAACGCGCGAAAACACGCTGACCCTGCCGGACGCCGAAGCCAGCACGGTGATCGAGCTGGAACAGTTGCTGCTGACACGGTGGCAGGATGCGGGGCGGATCAAGGCCTATACCGAGCGGTTTCGCGGCGAGGAGGATATTCCGCCGGTGCCGCTGCCGCGTGCGTTCCGCGGCGACCTGCGGCCCTACCAGCAGCACGGCGTGGACTGGCTTCAGCACTTGATGGCGAGCAAGCTGGGCGCGTTCCTGGCCGACGACATGGGGCTGGGCAAGACCGCGCAGACCATCGCGCATATCGTGGTGGAGCACGCGAGCGGCCGGATGACCCATCCGGCGCTGATCGTGGTGCCGACCAGCCTGATTTCGAATTGGGTCAGCGAGCTCGAAAAATTTGCTCCTGGTCTGCGTGTGCTGGTGCTGCACGGGCTGGACCGGCATCGTAAGCGCGAGCAGTTGGACGCTTACCACGTGGTGGTCACGACATATACGGTTCTGACGCGCGACATCTTAGAAATGAAGGCGCGCGACTGGCACATTGTGGTTCTGGACGAGGCACAGGCTATAAAATCGCCGGATGCCAAAGCAACGAAAGCGGTGTGCCAGCTCGATGCGCGGCAGCGTATCTGCCTCTCGGGCACGCCGATTGAGAACAACCTGGAAGAGCTCTGGTCCCAATTCGCGTTCTTAATGCCGGGGCTGCTCGGTGACCGGCGGGGCTTTACAAAGCGGTTCCGGACGCCAATCGAAAAGAATGGCGACCAGGTTAGGCGCGTCGCCCTGGCCCGCCGCATCAAGCCGTTCATCATGCGGCGACGCAAGAGCGAAGTGGCCACCGAGCTGCCACCCAAACACACCATTTTGCGGCGCATCACCTTGGCGCCGGACCAGCGTGAGCTGTACGAGACGATACGCGCCACTATGTACGAGAAGGTGCGCGAGCAGGTTGCCGAACGGAGTTTGGCGCGGAGCCGGATTGTGGTGCTGGATGCGTTGCTGAAACTGCGCCAGGCCTGCTGCGACCCCAGACTGGTGAAACTACGCTCGGCCCGTGAAATCGAGAGTTCCAGCAAGTTGGACGATCTGCTCGAGATGATCTCCGAGATGATCCCCGAGGGGCGGCGCATTCTGCTGTTCAGCCAGTTCACCTCCATGCTCGATCTCATAAAACCAAGATTGCGCGAGGCGGGCATCGCCTTTGTCGAATTGCGCGGTGATACGGACGATCGCGCCGAGCCGGTGCGCAGTTTCGAGGCCGGCGAAGTGCCGCTCTTCCTGATCAGCCTGAAGGCTGGCGGGCGCGGGCTGAACCTGACGAGCGCCGACACGGTCATTCATTACGATCCGTGGTGGAACCCGGCGGTGGAAGACCAGGCAAGTGACCGGGCGCACCGGATCGGGCAGACGAAATCCGTCTTCGTCTATAAGCTGATCGCGGCCGATACGGTCGAGGAGCGGATTCTCGAGCTTCAGGCGCGCAAGGCCGAACTGGCGGCGATCGCGTTCAGCGAGGGCGAGCAGGAAGGCACCGAGTTGGCGGCGCTGGATGCGGGCGATATTGAATTCCTATTCGGCGAGGGTGCGGAGCGGGAGCGCGAGGCTGCCTGAATACAACTAACCAGGCATCGATAGCTCAGTCAGCCGCTTGAACTCTTCCTGTGCAAAGCGATCCGTCATTCCGGCCACGTAGTCGCACACCACGGCGGCCGCCTGCGCCGGCTGCCCCACCCCGGCCTGGGCGCGCCAGCCATCCGGCAGGGTGGACGGGTCGGCGTGAAGCAGCGAAAACAGCTCCTCGGTCAGACGCCGCGCCTTGGCCGTCATGCGGTTGACCCGCCAGTGCTGGTACATCCGGGCGCGCAAGAACTCCTTAATGGCGTGATTGGCTTCGGCCATGCGGATGGAAAACCCGACGACCGGCTTCTTCGCGCGCCGGATGCGGTCGGCGCTGTCCGGGTTCAGCGCGGCCAGACGCCGCCGCGTCTCTTCGGTCAGGTCGCTGACCAGGGCGTGGATCACCCGGCGGATCATCTCGGGGCGAAGGCGGTGCGGCGGCATGTCCAGGCTGGCGCGCCGCGCCTCGGCCAGGGCATCGCCCACCACCGGTAAGTGGCGGATCTCCTCGAAGCCGAACAGGCCGAAGCGCATCCCATCATCGAGGTCGTGGCTATGGTAGGCGATGTCGTCGGAGAGCGACGCGACCTGCGCCTCGGCGCTGGCATGCGTGCCCAGCATCAAATCGTGTCTTTCCGAGTAGGCGGCGATGTAGGCGGGCGGTTTGCCCAAGGGGCCGTTATGCTTGACCAGGCCTTCCAGCGTCTCCCAGGTCAGGTTCAGCCCATCGAAGGCCGCGTAGCGCGCCTCTAGCCTGGTGACGACGCGCAGCGTCTGGGCGTTGTGGTCGAAGCCGCCATAGGGTTTCATCCGCGCGTTCAGCGCGTCCTCGCCGGCATGGCCGAAGGGGGGGTGGCCTAGATCATGAGCCAGCGCCAGGGCCTCGCACAAATCCTCGTCCAGCCGCAGCTCGCGCGCGATGGAGCGAGCGATCTGGGCTACTTCCAGGCTGTGCGTGAGACGGGTGCGGTAGAAATCGCCGACGTGGTTGACGAATACCTGCGTCTTGTATTGCAGCTTTCGGAAAGCCGAGCTGTGGATGACCCGGTCGCGATCCCGCTGCCAAGGGCTGCGGGTGGAGGCTTCCGGCTCATGATGCAGCCGGCCCCGCGACGTTTCGGGTCTCACGGCATAGGGTGCTCGGTCCATCGCGGCCTCAGGTTGCAGCGGTCGGGGGATGGCACAAGAGCGCCGGCGTGACTATGTCTATGCCATGAGCTTCCAAGTGACCGATCGAGCCCTGGCGCGCGTGGCCGAAATCGTGGCCGCTGAGGGCCGCCCCGCCGCCCTGCGGGTAGCCGTACTAGCCGGCGGCTGCAGCGGGTTCCAATACAAATTCGATTTGGACGAGGCGAGCCCCGCCGCTGACGACCTGGTCATCGAGCGTGGCCCGGCCCGGGTGCTGGTCGATCCGACCAGCCTTGATTTGCTGGCGGGCGCGGAGTTGCATTATGCCGACGAGCTGATGGGCAGTTATTTTAAGATTCGCAACCCGAATGCTACCAGTTCATGCGGATGCGGGACGAGCTTTTCGATTGATTAGGCAAGAAGTTTTTTTGCAAAAAAGAACAAAAACATTTTGGTATATTGACTCGCAGGCCTGCCATATGGCGCGCCCCAATGAGCAAGAGTTTTTGCATCTTTTTTCAAAAAGAGGCGCTTTCTTTTGAAAATCGCCACCTGGAACGTGAACGGCAGCCGCGCCCGCGAGCAAAATATCGTCCGTTGGCTGGAGGCACACAAGCCCGACCTGCTGCTGCTCCAAGAGATCAAGTGTGAGGCGCCGAATTTCCCGACCGTATTCGCCGAACTCGGGTGGCACAGCGCCATAGTCGGCCAAAAAGGTTTCAATGGTGTTGCGGCTCTCGCCCGCGCCCCGCTCGACGTGCGCCTGACCGCACTCCCAGGCCTGCCCGTGGACGACGCGCAGGCGCGCTACCTGGAAATCGAGTTCAATGGCCTGCGCGTTGGCAACCTTTATCTTCCCAACGGCAATTCCAACGGCGACATCGGTTATGCCTACAAATTGGCCTGGATGGACGCGCTGGCCGCACGCGCCGCAACCCTGCTCGGCGACGACACCCCCTTGGTGCTCGCGGGCGACTACAATGTGTGTCCCGAGGACATCGATTTTGCCTCCGGCGTGCTAGGGCCTGAAGATGCGCTGGTCCGCCCCGAGACGCGCCAGCGCTACTGGGCGATGATTTGGTCCGGCCTGACGGACGCTTTGCGCGCGCACAAACCCGAGGGCGCGTGCTACACCTTCTGGGATTACCAGGCCGGCTGCTGGCAGCGCAACCGCGGCCTGCGCATCGACCACGCGCTGCTGTCGCCCACGGTCGCTGAACGCCTAGTCGAAGCCATTCCCGACCGCGCGGCCCGCGGCGAGGATACGCCGTCTGACCACGTGCCGCTCATCGTGACGCTCGCCTGATGGGGCGCGTTCCAATCCAAGTGGGATTGGTCTAAGGTAAGTGGCCGCCGCTGTGACGACGCGACCGGATTGGCATCGGAGTGCGCAAAAGCATAAATCGGCGGTTGAACATGGTGCCGTTTGTCGATGTCGACAACATGATGAAGCTGGTGCACGCCATTGGCATCGAGCGCTTCCTGGCGGAACTGGCAGAGGTGATCGCGGCGGATTTTCGGCGCTGGCCCTCGTTCGACAAGACGGCGCGTGTGGCCTCACACAGCATCGATGGAGTGATCGAGCTGATGCCGACCAGCGACGGCACGCTGTATGGGTTCAAATACGTCAACGGTCATCCGAAGAACACACGCGACGGATTGCAGACAGTGACCGCATTCGGCGTTCTGTGCGATGTCTTCACCGGCTATCCGCTGTTACTGAGCGAGATGACGATCCTGACAGCTTTACGCACGGCTGCCACCAGCGCGATGGCGGCGCGCGTGCTGGCACCACCAGGCGCACGCACCATGGCGCTGATCGGCAACGGCGCGCAGGCCGAGTTTCAGGCGCTCGCCTTCCGCGCGTTACTGGGTGTGGACCAGTTGCGCTTATATGACATCGATCCGGCAGCGAGTGCGAAGGTACGGCGCAACCTTGCGGGGTTCGGGTTTGGGATAACGGTTTGCGACAGCACACAGGAGGCAGTGCTGGGCGCGCAAATCGTGACAACGGTGACGGCTGACAAACAGTATGCCACGATCCTGACCGACAACATGGTCGGCGCCGGCGTCCACATCAATGCAGTCGGCGGGGACTGCCCTGGCAAGACCGAGTTGCACGTGGACATCCTGCGGCGGTCCGATATCTTTGTAGAATACACCCCGCAAACGAGGATCGAGGGCGAGATACAGCAGCTTCCTCTAGAGCATCCAGTGACGGAGTTGTGGGAAGTTCTCGCAGGCCATATGGCTGGGCGCCGCAGCTTGGCGCAAATTACGTTGTTCGATTCAGTGGGTTTTGCAATAGAGGATTTTTCGGCGCTCCGGTTCGTGCGCGACAAATTGCTGGACTATCCAATGTTCGCTGAAATCGACCTGCTGGCCGACCCCGACGAACCAAGAGACCTGTTCGGCATGCTGCTGAGAGCTGAGCCAGCTCTCGTGTGAAAAGTTCGTTGGTTCTTCCTTTCAAGATAAGAATCTCCTGCTTTCTCTTTCCACGAAAGTCGTCTAATGAAACGATTTCTGGCCATCGCGTGTGTTTTGGCTGGTGCCGCAAGCGCACAAACAGCCGGTCATGAGCCGCAGAACGAGCGGCCAGCAAACTTCGTGCCTCTGCAAACCGGTTTTGACTACGCCATACGCAAGGTCGATATTCCGATGCGTGACGGCGTGAAGATGCACGCGGTGATCCTGGTGCCGCATGGCGCGCAGCATGCGCCAATCCTGCTGACACGCACGCCGTATCACGCCAACGACCTGACGGCGAACCGGCCCAGCTCGCATCTGGTTGCCATGCTGGACGGCTACGATAATGCGAGCGACATCGAGTCCGAGGATGGCTACATCCGCGTGGTGGAGGATGTGCGCGGAAAGTACAACTCGGGCGGCGATTATGTGATGAACCGTCCATGGAAGGGGCCGCTGAACGATAGCGGCGTGGATCACCAGACCGACACGTACGACACGATTGAATGGCTGGTGCACAACATTCCCGAAACCAACGGCCGCGTCGGCATGCTCGGCATTTCCTATGACGGGTTCACGACGCTGATGGGCATGATCCACCCCCATCCTGCGTTGCGCGCCGTGGTTCCGATGAACCCGATGGTTGATGGCTGGATGGGTGATGACTGGTTCCACCGCGGCGCGTTCCGCGAGGTCAATCTGTCCTATATCTACGAACAGGAAGCCACGCGCGACAACAGCGAGAAATGGTGGGAGACGCATTACGACGATTACGACATGTATCTGGCTGCCGGCAGCGCCGGCGAGGTCGCGCGCATGCACGGGCTGCAGCAGATGGGTTTCTACCGGAAACTAATGTCACACCCGGCCTACAATTCGTTTTGGCAGGATCAGGCGGTCGATCGCAAGCTGGCCGCCGAGCCCGTGACGGTGCCGACCCTGCTCGTGCACAGCCTGTGGGACCAGGAGGACATCTATGGCGATATCGCCGTGTGGAAGGCGATCAAGCCGAAAGACACGAACCACCAGGTGTTCCTGGCCATGGGCCCCTGGCACCATGGCGGCGAGATCCACGATGGCAGTACCGCTCGGCGAAGTTCATTTCGACAGCGACACGGCGCTGTGGTTCCGCCGCCACGTGTTGCGGCCTTTCCTGGCACACTATCTGAAAGACGAAGCGCCGCCTCTGACGATCGCCCCTGTCACCGCATTCGAGAGCGGCACGAATGAGTGGCACAACCTGCCGTCCTGGCCCGCGGGCTGCGAGAGCGGCTGCAGCATCGCGGTACCAAAAACTGCGTCTGATGCCTGACATGTCTTTGACACTTGGCACAGACACGGCGGGCGGGGCAGCGGCGTTGGACTACGTCTCCGATCCGGCGCATCCCGTGCCGTATCACCCGCGCCCGATCCACTATGCCGAGGAAGACAATAATTTCTGGTTCAACTGGCTGGCCGACGACCAGCGTGAAGCCTCCACGCGCACCGACGTTCTGACATTGCAGACGCCAACGCTGACACAGCCGGTGCACATCGCTGGCGAGCCAGTGGCCGATCTGTTGGCGGCGACCACCGGCAGCGACGGCGATTTCGTGGTCAAGGTGATCGACGTCTATCCCGACGAAGTACCGATCCGTCCCACGATGAGCGGCTATCAATTGATGGTATCGGCCGACATCATGCGCGGTCGCTACCGGGAGGACCTGTCCAAGCCGCACCCGATCACGCCGGGGCAGGCCGTGCGTTACCGGTTCTCGCTACCGACCGCAAACCACGTGTTCCTGCCCGGCCACCGTATCATGGTCCAGGTGCAGTCGACCTGGTTCCCGTTGGTCGACCGCAACCCGCAAACCTACGTGGACAACATCTTCCTGGCCAAACCTGCCGACTACAAGAAGGCGACAGTGAGCGTGATGGCCGGCGGAGAGAGTGGGAGCTTCGTCGAACTGCCGGTGGTGGTGGCTAAATGAGCCAAGCCGCTACATGATGAAGGGGTTGCTGGCCCGCTCGGCGCCGATTGTCGATCGGGGACCGTGGCCGCACACAAACGCTATGTCGTCGCCGAGCGGCAGCAGCTTGCCCTTTATTGCACCGATCAACGCGGCATGATCACCATATGGGAAATCGGTTCGGCCGATTGAGCCCCGGAACAGCACGTCCCCTAACTGCGCGAAACGTGCCTGCTTATCGACGAATACGATGTGGCCCGGTGTATGTCCTGGGCAGTGCAGCACCTCGAACATATGGGTGCCAAGCGCTACTGTGTCGCCCTCGGCCAGGAACCGGTCCGGCGTGCAATCGCGAAACCCCGTCAGCCCATAGGCCGCACCCTGCCTGGCGATGCCTCGCAGCAGGAACTCGTCCCGCTTGTCCGGCCCAACGATCTGCACGGGTTCATGGCCGTCGCGCGCGTTCAGGCGCTCGACCAAGTCCATCGCGCCGCCCGCATGGTCCAGATGCCCATGCGTCAGCCAGATGGCGACGGCATCAAGTTTTTCGTTGGCAAGCGCGGCGACTATCCGGTCGGCGTCGCCGCCCGGATCGATCACAACCGTCTCTCCGCTGACCGCATCGGTGACCAGCGTGCAGTTCTGCTGAAGCGGGGTCACCGGAACAACGGTGACCCGCAATCCTGTCGGAGCCAGGTTCAGACAGCCTTTTTCAAATTCGGGCTCGCCTTGAAGCGTACGGTCTTACCGGCTTTCACTTTGACCGGCTCGCCTGTCCGCGGATTCATCGCCTTGCGGGCCTTGGTCTTCTTCACGGTAAATGTGCCGAAGGAGGGCAGGGTAAATCCACCATCCTTCTTCAACTGACGCACAATCGCGTCGATCAGGGTGCCGGCGGCGGCGTTTGCCGCAACCCCCGTGCAATCAGTAGTTTCCTGAATGATACCCGCGATAAACGCCTTGCTCATGTTCTTTCCGCCCCTTTGCTCACGCCTAATAACCAGAGATGCGGACCGCCACAATACGGTGCAAACCCGCATCGATTTGCAGGAAATTGGATACAGGCTTTGCCAGCCCGGCGCAACTGCGCCCCCGGCCAAACTCGTCAGCCCTGCGCTGGGCGATCACCGTTGATCCAGGAAAGCGGTGTGAGACGCGGCGGAAAACCCGGCTGGAACTCCCGGCCAGGCTCCAGAGAGGCGCACGGATGATAAAACGGGTCATGAGCGATGGTGGCCGCCCACCGCTCCCGCAATTGCCTCACCTCAAGCGACTCGAGCGCGGCGCGCGCACCGCTATAGTGCCGCCCCAGGGACAATCCTTCATAGTGGTGCAGGCAAACACTGGCGGCAAGCACAACACGAACACCGGCCTGGCGCCCCCGTAGGCAGAAATCCACGTCGTTCAGTGCAACTGCGTAACGTTCATCCATGCCGCCCAACGACAGGTAAAGCGTGCGGTCAACCAGCAGGCAGGCGCCCGTCACGGCACTCACCTCACGGTCCAGCAACGCTAGTCCGTACGGGCCCGGATCATCGCCGCGTGCCAAGCGAAAGGCATGCTCGCATAGATGGGCCAGGCCCATGATGACACCGGCATGTTGCACCCGCCCGTTGCCATACAGCAGGCGGGCACCCACGATGCCGGCCGGTAGGTCGTCCGGGTCGGTGCGTGCGGCGACCATGCACGTCAGCCAGTCGCGCCGGATCGGCGCCACGTCGTCGTTGAGCAGCAGGATCAGCGTGCCGCGGGCCTGTCTTACGGCCATATTGTTGACCCGCGCATAGTTGAAGTCTTTCAAGCCGAAGTCGAAGACAGCGACCCCTGGCAAACGTGCTACGCGGGCATGTAAGGCTGCCTGCCGTCGGTCACTTGGGTCCAAACGCGATACGGCCAGCATCACCTCGAACCCGCCCGGATAGTCGGTTCCGCCGACAAGACGGCGAAGGCAGCGCAACACGTGTCTCGACCGCAAGCCGGTTGGAATGACAATACTGACGAACGGCAATTCCGCCTTGCGGTCCGGCATGTCAGGCGGGCCCGCCACGAAATCTCCGGCGGGCGACACGTGCGTGAGCACGAACGGCACGCGAGCAACCCGGTCCGGCGGACAGGTGGCGGCCGATATATCGGGCGAACCCGGCGTGGTGCGGCTGGCCCGCAAGACGTGGTCGCGCACCAAAACTGCACCCCGCGTCAACACGCCGGCACGCAACAGCCGCGCATCGGCACCTGGCTTGAAGAGCGGCGTCTGGCGGCCGGCTGGCATCAACTCATCGCTGTCTGCGTAGATCAGCTCGGCATCGTCATGCCGGCTCGCCTCCAGCGCAAAACAGGCGAGCGCGTGCGGCGCGAGTTCATCCCCGGCGCGCAGCACCAGCGTCCAACGCGCGGCGTTGGCGTCTAAGTGATCAGCTTCGTCCACATAGCCGACGCGCGCGGGCGCCATCCACTGACGCGCCACCGAGGCCAGCGAGGCCAGACGTCCTGCCTGATTCCCGCCCACAACCAGCACCGCGATTTCCGACACCATCTCGGTCGCACGCAGCGCCGCGCGCTCAGCCTCGCCCCAGCGATCATACAGTAGGCACCAGACATCGTATCCAGGCGCCTCGCCCGCCCGGGCCGGCGCTTGGCCAAGCATCACCCGCAAGCGCCCAAGCCGCCCCGCTGCATCGCCGGCGAGCGCGCCAGGGATCAGGCGCCACCCATGCCTCAGCAAGGCCACGGTGGCAGAAGCGCGGCCGAGCACCCGAAAGCTGCCGATAGGCGCGGGCGCGCCGCCCGGTTCGACGTAGAACACACGCAGGCTCAGGCCGGTTGCCGATGAAGGCACATGCAGCAAGGTTGCGCGTGCGCCGAGCCGGAGCGGCCCCAGAAACGCCTCCCGCACGATTTGGCCACGGGCTGGATCGGTCACCTCAAGCTTCGCCCACCAAGCTGTGGACCCCGGTATGCGCACCTCCAGCCGGCACCAGCATCCCGCCGCGCCATCCGGCAGCGGCGCGGAAAAACAGCCATCCGGCCCCTCACTCCGCCAATCCAGCCCCACCCGAGCTCGGCGCCACCCGCTCATGGGCGATTGCGCGGGGTCGCCCAGGGGGCCATGACAAGGGCGGATGTGCCCCTAACTAGGGCTACGGCCATGTCAGGAGCCTTTTTGATGCCCGAGTTGCCGCGTGCTCACCGAACAATCCCGGCCCAGGGGGTGAGACGTTGAGTCGTCGCGTCGCTATCATAGGGGCCGGGCCAGGCGGCCTTGCCTCGGCCATGCTGCTGTCGCGCGCCGGCGCCGACGTCACGGTCTTCGAGCGCGCGCAACGCGTCGGCGGCCGATCCGCTTCCATCGAGGCGCGGGTGGATGCCGGCCGGTTCCGCTTCGACATGGGACCTACCTTCTTCCTCTATCCCCGCGTGCTGAACGACATCTTTGCCGCCTGCGGGCGCGAGATGGCGCGCGAGATCGACCTGATCCGGCTTGACCCGCAATACGACCTGATCTTCGAAGCTGGCGGCCATATCAAGGCCACACCCGATCTGCCGCGCATGATGGCAGAAGTGGCCGCACTTTCACCGCATGACGCGGCAGCCCTGCCACGTTTCATGGCCGACAACCGAAAAAAATTGACCGCATTCCGCCCAGTGCTGGAAGCAGCGTTCCACGGCATGCGCGACCTGGTCCGCCCGCACATGCTAAAAAGCCTGCCAATGATGCGGCCGCTGCGCACGGTGGATTCCGACCTGGCCACCTATTTCAGCGATGAGCGGGTGCGCCTGGCGTTCAGTTTTCAAAGCAAATACCTGGGGATGTCGCCCTATCGCTGCCCGAGCTTGTTCACCATCCTGTCGTTCATGGAATACGAGTTCGGCGTCTATCATCCACGCGGCGGCTGCGGTGCTGTTATGGAGCGGTTGGCGCAGGTCGCCGGCGACCTTGGTACCAATTTTCGTCTCGGCGAGCCGGTGCAGGAGATCCTGTTCAACGGGCGGCGGGCCAGCGGCGTTCGCACCCAGGCCGGCTGCGAGAACTTCGATGCCGTTGTGGTCAACGCCGATTTCGCGCATGCCATGCAGGCGCTGGTGCCCGACCGCCTGCGCCGTCGCTGGACCGACCGCAAGCTGGCCACGAAAAAGTTCTCGTGCTCCACTTTCATGCTCTATCTTGGCCTGGAAGGGATCGACGAGAAACTGGCACACCACACGATCTATCTGAGCGCCGACTACAAGCGCAACATCGCCGAGATCGAGGCAGGTCGCGCCCCGCCCACCGAACCCTCGTTTTACGTACAAAACGCTTGCGTCACCGATCCGGAACTGGCGCCAACAGGCCATTCGACAATGTATGTGCTGCTGCCCGTCGGCAATCGCACGGGAGAAGGCATCGACTGGGTAACCGAGGCGCCCCGCCTGCGCGCTACCGCCATCGAGCGTCTGAAGCAAATCGGCATCAAGGACGTGGAACGCCGCATTCGCTTCGAGAAGATGATGACGCCGCACGATTGGGAGCACGACCTTTCGATCCATCGTGGCGCCACGTTCAACCTGTCGCATTCGCTGGATCAGATGCTGTGTTTCCGGCCGCGCAACAGGTTCGAGGATCTGGATGGTGTCTATCTTGTCGGCGGCGGCACCCATCCCGGCAGCGGCCTGCCCGTGATATTCGAGAGTGCCCGAATCACGAGCCGTTTGATGGCGGACGATCTGGGTCTGAATGGCCATTGGAGCGCCGGGTCCGAGATGGCGGCGCCTGACTACATCCCCGTGCTGGCCGAAGCCCTGTAAGGAGATTTCATCCATGCCCGACGGCCAAAACCTTCCCCCTCCTTCACCCCACCCGATCGCAATTATTGGCGGCGGGCTCGCCGGCCTGGCCGCCGCCTGCACACTCGGTGCGCGCGGCCACAAGGTTGTCCTCTTCGAACGCAACGATTGGCTGGGCGGGAAGGCCGCCGAATTCACGCAGGACGGCTACCGCTTCGACATGGGGCCGACCATCCTGACGGTTCCCCGCGTGCTCGACCGCATTTTCGCCGAAGCTGGCCGTAAGACTGCCGACCTGCTAGACCTTAAGCGTCTCGATCCACAATGGCGCTGCTTTTTCGAGGACGGTTCAGTGCTCGACCTCAAGCAGGACGTGGCCGAAATGCGCGAAACACTCGCAGAGTACGCCCCGGGCACCGAGTCCGGCTACGAAAATTTTATCGCCATGTCGGCCAAATTGCATGAGGTGTCGGAAAAATTCTTCTTTTGGCGCTCGGTCGAGGACGTGATGGACACGCTCGATTTCAAGAAGAATTTCGATCTCGCCACGTTGAGGGACGTGCTCAGCCTGCGCATGGGCACCACCGTGGCCGGCCAGATACGCAAGCGGGTCAAAGACGGTCGAGTGGCACAGATGCTCGACCACTTCGTCCAATATGTCGGCTCGTCACCCTACGGCTCACCGGCCGTGCTGTGCAGCATCGCGCATATGCAGACTAATGACGGCGTGTGGTATCCCGTGGGCGGCACGCGGGCCGTGCCGCTGGCGCTGGAAAAGCTGGCGCGCGAACTGGGCGTCCAGTTCCGCATAAACACCGGAATCGCCCGCATCATCGCGGAAGCTGGCCGCGTCAGCGCCGTCGAGACCGACGGTGGCGAGCGCGTGCAAGTCTCCGCCGCGGTCTCCAACATGGACAGCGTGCGCACCTACCGCGAACTCGTCGGCGGCGCGGCCGCGAAAACATTCGCCAAACGCTGGAAACGTGAGCCCGCCTGCTCCGGCGTGGTGTTTTATCTAGGCTTGGACCGCGCCTACGAGCACCTGGCGCACCACGACTTTGTCTTTTCCCGCGATCCCGAGGAAGAATTTGACTACATTTACAAACGCGGCGAGCCGGCGCCGGATCCCACCTGCTATATAGCCGCGCCCTCGCGCACCGAACCCGGCGTCGCACCGCTTGGGGGCGAGGCACTCTATATTCTGGTGCACACGCCCTATCTCCGGCCGCATCACGACTGGAAAAAAATGCTACCGGACTACCGGCGTGTCATTTTCGATAAGCTTGCGCGGACCGCTGGGCTGACCGACCTGGAATCACGCATCAAAGTAGAGCGCGTGCTAACCCCGCAAGACATCCACGACCGCTACAGCGTGCTGGACGGCGCCATCTACGGCCTGGCCAGCCACGGTCGCATGTTCGGCGCCTTCAAGCCAGGCAATCGGTCGCGCGATCTGCCGGGTCTCTACCTTGCCGGGGGGGCCGCCCACCCAGGGCCGGGGATGCCGATGGTGTTGATGTCCGGCTGGATTGCGGGCGATACGGTGGACCACGACATGGCCGCCCTTGCTCTCGCCTGACACCAACCTTGCAAGCAAGAAGTCCTTTCTTGAAGAAAAGGACCAAAGAACCTTTGTTTGCTTGGCGGCGTATTCACCTGCGCTCGTCTGTGCGTTCCGCGTTTATCTGCGATGGTTTTTTTGGCGCAAGTTTCATGCAATCAGGCTGTCCAAGACAGGGGCGGCACAAGCGCCTGCCAACACACCCATCGTGATCTACGCCAACCACCCGTCCTGGTGGGACCCGGCACTTTTTCTGTTGGCGCTGCCCTGGGTCGTGCCTAACCGGCGCGGCTTTGGTCCAATGGATGCCGCCGAACTCGACCGTTACGCCATGTTCCGCCGCATGGGCCTTTTCGGAATCGACATGGCCTCGCCGCGCGGCGCGACCGCGTTCCTGCGCACCGCACTGGCGGTGCTCCGGCAGCCGGCAAACTGCCTGTGCATCACCGCCGAAGGCGCCTTCACCGACCCGCGCCTGCGCCCCATACGGTTGCGACCAGGAATCGCCCACCTCGCCCGCTTGTGTCCGAACGCAGTGTTCCTGCCGCTCGCCTTGGAGTACAGTTTCTGGAACGAGAGCAAGCCGGAGGCACTGCTGCGCTTCGGCGCACCTATCCGCCCGGCCGGGGGAACGAGCGTGGCAGATTGGCAGACAGCCCTGGAAGCAGGGCTGACCGACACCATGGACAAGCTCGCCGCCGAGTTGGCGACGCGAAATCCGGCCATGTTCGAAAAACTGTTCGGCGGCACCGCCGGCATCGGCGGTATATACGATACGTGGCGCCGTACTCGCGCCTGGGCCGGCGGCCGCCGCTTCGATGCCGCGCATCAGCCGGAGCGCCCATAAAATGCTGGCCTGGCTAGCGCTGGTGTTGGCCGCACTCCCGCTCTGCCTGTTGCTTGACAACCTGCGCCGCTATCGCACGCCTGCACCCTGCGCGGGCGTGCCGAAGATCTCGGTGCTGATCCCTGCGCGCAACGAGGCCGCCAATATCGGCCCTGCCACTGCCGCCATCCTGGCCAGCCACGACGTTGATCTCGAACTGATCGTGCTCGACGACGGCTCCACCGATCGGACCCCGGTCATCCTGGCCGGCATCGCCGACCCTCGGCTGCACGTGGCCACCGGAGCCGGCCTGCCGCCCGGCTGGTGCGGCAAACAACACGCCTGCGCCTCACTGGCGCGGTTGGCCGCACACGACCTGCTCGTCTTCGTCGATGCCGACGTACGCCTGGCACCCGACGCCCTTTCTCGCATGGCCGGTTTCATGCAACGCAACGATATAGCTTTGGCAAGCGGTTTCCCGCGTCAGATCACACGAAGCTGGTCCGAAATCCTGCTATTGCCGTTAATTCATTTTCTGCTGCTCGGGTACCTGCCGCTGGCACAAATGCAGCGCCGGCCAGCCGCCAGCCTTGGCGCTGGCTGTGGTCAGCTCTTCATCGCGCGCGCTACGGAATACGCGCACGCCGGCGGACACGGCGCTATTCGTGCGTCGCTGCATGACGGCCTCACCCTGCCCCGCGCTTTTCGTCGCGCCGGGCTGATGACCGGCCTGTTCGACGCCAGCCATTTTGCCCAATGCCGCATGTACACGAGTGCCGCGGGCGTGTGGGAAGGGCTGACCAAGAACGCGACCGAGGGCATGGCCAAGCCCGCCGCCCTGCCAGTATGGACGGTGCTGCTGGCGGGTGGCGCCGGTACTGCCCGCGGTGCTGCTGGTGGTCCACCCCAGCATCCTCGCCGGCCTTGCCTGCGCCTGTTGGCTGGCGGCGCGCTTGATCCTCACTTGGCGCTTCCGCCAGCCTTGGATCAGCGCAGTGCTGCATCCGGTCGGCATTGCCGCGCTGCTGGTCTTGCAATGGGCCGCCTTGATGCGCGCTGCCGCCGGCCGCCCCGCCACCTGGCGCGGCCGCGCCTACACGGCGCAGGGCTGATGCGGTTCACGTCGAAACTCCTTGCCGCCGCCCTGCTCGCTAGCGCGATACTGCCCGCGCCAGCAGCGCAAGCGACGACAATTTTGGTCACTGTCACAGGCGTTCGCAATGATCGCGGCAAGGTTCTTGTCGCCCTCTGCACGCAAGCCACGTTCCTTCGCCCGCACTGCCCCTGGCGTGGCCATAGCCCCGCCATGCCGGGGACAGTACTGGTTCGGATCGACGGCGTTCCCCCCGGCACCTACGCCGCACAAGCGTTCCACGACGAAAATGGCAACGGCAAGCTTGACCGCACCATGCTCGGCTTGCCGAAGGAGGCCATGGGATTCTCCAACAATGCACCGATGCGCTTGGGACCTCCGAAATTCGATGTGGCCGCTTTCACGGTGGGCCCGAACGGTGCAGCGATCACCTTTGCGCTGAGGTATTTCTAAATCTACGGTCTCAGGATGCTAGCGATGTCGCGTCCACATCCTGCTTCAGCATTGGGTTGAGCACTCGAACTCAGCGCGAAGATGGCTGCCGACGTGACGATCGCAATCCCTGAGATCATCGCAAAGAATGATACCTTGTGCATGCCGCTCCAAAACGAGGCAAGATAGCCCGCTAGGTAGAAGCCGACTGCGAGTGATAGATAGTTGACCGCCATCATCGTCGAGAGATATTTCGTCGGAGCCGTGCGACTGAACAGCGAGAGGCCGACAGGAGACAAATAAAGTTCTCCGACGGTCTGCAATGCCAGCGCAGCCACCAGCCAAAAGACGCTTGCTTTCTGACCATGGTCGATGCCGATCGCGGGCAGTATCAATAACCCGAAGCACGAGGCCGTCAACGCGCAGCCTATCGCCATCTTGGTGACGGGCGCAGGCTCGCGTCCTCGTCTGGCTTGCCAGGCCCAGAACGCGATGATGACGGGTGTCAGCGTAAAGATAAAAAAGGGGTTGAACGACTGCACGTCCTCTGGCTTGAAAGACGCCAGGCCGAACGAAAGGCTCGTGTTGTCCTGCGCCATCAGCGCGATCGTGCTGTACTGTTGGCCGAAACAACCCCAGAAGAAGATATTGCAGAACGCAACCATGACCAGAGCTGCGACAGCGCGGCGTTCCAGCCGTGTCAGGCTGATCGTGATCTTCGCACGTGTTTCCCGTTGTGAAACATACGCGTTCCGCCGCCGCGCCAGGGCGTCGGGCGGAAGCCAGCGCAGGCCGATCAGGAAGACGGCCAGTGCGATCACCATGCCCAGCCCGGCCGCGGCGAAGCCATAATGCCAGTGGGGCGGAGCGCCGGGCGCCGCGTGCCCTAACCGGCCGCACACGATGGGTGCGACCAGGGCGCCCAAGTTGATACCGACGTAAAAAATTGAATAAGCGCTATCGATCCGCGAATCGCCAGGCTGATACAGGCCGCCAACCTGCGTCGCGATGTTGGGCTTGAAAAGCCCGACACCCAGCACGAAAACCAGCAATCCCACAAAGAAAAGTCGCGGGTCCGCCAGCATGAACTCTCCGGCCGCCATGATCGCAGCGCCGATGATCACGGAACGAGCCTGCCCCAGCACGCGGTCGGCGAGTGCGCCGCCAGCCAGTCCGGTCAGATACGTGGCTGCTGAGAAGGTACCATACACGAGCGCCGCCAGGGGCTGCGGGCCAAGCGGCCCATAGATCGCCTGCAGCACGGATTTGACACCGCCGTATCCTATCACTGTCTCCGGCCTCGGCCCCACGAAGAGGAAATCGACCATGTAGTAGGTGACGAGCGCACTGTTGCCGTAATAGCAGAAGCGCTCCCAGAACTCGGTGCCGAACAGGACCGACAGACCGATTGGGTGGCCTAGGATCGTGCGGGTTGGCCGCGCCACGGTTGCGCTCACTGAGAGACGGCCGGGCCTTTCACGATCTGCGCCAAATCGTCCGGCCGCAGGTATTTTGCAAACGCCGCCTGCACGCTTTGCGGTGTCGCGTCATAGTATTTTTGCGCCGCGGTTTGCGGCGTGTCGAGCGGCAGGCCGAGGTCAATGAACCGCAGATACAGGGCGGCCAACGCATCCACGCTGGCGCGCTGCATCGGCAGGCGGCGCAGCATCTGTGCCTTGGCGCGCACCAGCTCCACATCGCTTACCGGGTTCTTCTGCAGATCGCGAATGTCCTGCACCACCAAAGCATGTGCCTTCGCCACTTTGTCCGGATCGGCACCGAAGCCAACGCTATAGTCGGTGCGTGTGCGGCTGAAATCGACCTGACTGTCCACGTTGTACACGTAGCCCGATTTCACCCGCAGATCGGCATACAGGCGCGACGAAAATCCGCCCCCCAGTATCGTATTGCCGACCATCAGGTTGTAACGGTCGGGGCTCGTGACGGGGAGGTTCACGGTCTCCGCCAGCGCCACCGTGTCCTGCACGTTGCTGCTATCCGGCACATGGATGGCGGTGGGCTTGTTCGGCCCGATCGCCGGCAGGTCGATCGCGGGTGTCGGCCCGGCCGCATGCCACGCGCCAAATTCGCGTTCCACCACACGACGTGCGCTTTCGGGTGTAACATCACCCATGATGACGATGGTCGTGAGATCGGGGCGGTAGGCGGCGGTGCAATAGGCTCGCACATCCTCGAGTTTTAGCGCCATCATGCCCTGGGGCGTTGGCTGCCGCAGCTGCGGATCGCCTTCGGGCACCACAGCCCGCTGTACGGCGCGCTTGAACAGGTAGTCGGGCGAGTGCAGCAATCCCGCCAACCCCTGCGCCGCCTGGCGACGCACGATGGCAAAATCGTCGGGCGGGAAAGCCGGATGCAGCTCGTTCTCGGCGAGAAGCGCCATCCCGTCAGCGAATTTGTCCGACAACACTTTCAGGGAGAACCGCGATCCCGCATTCTCCTGAGCCGCAATGTCGTCCAGCGCTTTCTGGAACGCTAGCCGGTCATGTTTTTCCGTACCGTAGTCGAATAGCTTGCTGACCAACTCGGACACGCCATCCTTCCCAGCCGGCTCTTGCACCTCGGTCACCTGCCGCACCTGGCCGAATACGCTGATAGTACGCCCAACATGCGTCGGCTGCACGATCAGTCGCAATCCGTTGGACAGCACGACAGCCTCCGGCACCCCGCCCAAATCGGGCACGTGCAGCGTGGCCAGTGCATTCGTCGCCCATTGCGGTAGCACTACCGGCTTCCCGGGCGGCCCACCAAAGGATTCGGCGCCGCCAAATCCCTTGCCCTCGATGGGCTTGCCGGACTCTTCGGGCGTGAGTGTGGCGGTGACTGCATGCTCCGGCGTCAACAGCGCGCGTGCCAGGCGGTTCACGCCATCGACTGTTACCGCCTGGTACGCGCGCGCGATATCGTCCGGGGAATTTGCCCCCTGGAAGGCCAGCGTGTTGGACCAGCTTTCGGCCAGTCCGGCGATGCTGTCGTTCTTGAACGCGAGCTGGGCGATCTCCTGCCGCCGCATCGCGTCAACCAGATCGGCCGGGACGCCATTCTTGGCGATCCCGGCCAGGATGGACTGCATCTCATCCAGGACTGGCTTGGCGTCCCCGCCTTTCGGAAAACCGCCTGCCGCCAGCGCATAACCCACGCCGGGTTTCGGCTGGAACGCGAATTGCGAGAACAGCGCGTGGCCGGTTACCACCATATTGTAGAGCGCGCCACGCTCGCTGCCCAAAACGTCGGCCAATATATCGGCGGTGGCGAAATCCGGCGACGTCAGCCCCGGCATCCGATACGCCAACGTCACCAGCCCAACGGGCAGGTCCGTCGGGAGCGACAGCGACTTCGGCAAAACTGGGCTGACGGCGATGGGCGCGTGCGCTGGCACGTCGCGCCTTGGGATGCTGCCGAACGCCGCGCGCGCCTGGTCCAGCGCCTGCTGCGGCTGCACGTCGCCTGCTATGACTAAGATCGCATTATTTGGCGCATACCATTTGTCATAGAAGTCGCGCAGCAGCTTGGCATCCGTCTTGTCGAAAGAGGGGCGCGTCCCCAACGCATCGTGCTCGTACGGTGTGCCGGCAAACATGATCGCCTGCAGTTGCGACAGATAAGTATAGATAGGGCTGGAAAGATCGCGACTCACCTCCTGCTCAATCGCGCCGCGCTCCTTGTCCCAATCCGCCTGGGTCAATGCCAGTCCGCGCATGCGCAGCGCTTCCACGTGCAGCGCCACATTCAGGTTCGACGCCGGCACGGTATAGAAATATTGCGTCACTGTCTCGGTCGTATCGGCATTGTAGTCGCCGCCGAGCAGGGAGCCGAGTTCGCTCAACTGGTCGCGGTCCAGCCCGGCCGCGCCCCGGAACATCATGTGCTCAAGCGCATGCGCTGTGCCGGGAAAACCCGCCGGCGCATCGTTGGAACCCGCCAGGTAGTTGATTTCAGTCGTCACCACGGGTGCAAGATGGTCGGGGACGACAACGATGCGCAGCCCGTTATCCAGGACCGCGCGCAGCACCCCGTCGGGCACGCCGCCGGACGGGCCGGCGGGCGCGGCCCGGGCGGTGCAGCCCAGGGCCAGAACAAAGCAGCTAGCAAGAAGGGCGCGCTTGGACACGAGGGGACCCCGGCTGAGAATGGCCGCGCACCCTAGGCGCACCCGCCTTCGCCTGCCAATAAGCCGGACCATGACCGATTATTCAGAAGCGCTGCTGACGGTCGCCGAGATGGCCGAAGCCGACCGCCTGGCCGCTGGTTCACTGCCGAGCCACGCGTTGATGGCGTGCGCAGGGGCGGCCGTGGCCCGCGAAATTCTTAAGCGCTGGTCACGCTGCCCCGTCACTGTGCTGTGCGGCCCGGGAAATAACGGCGGCGATGGATTCGTGGTCGCCCGCCTGCTGGCCGAGGCTGGTTTTGCGGTGACCGTTGGCCTGCTCGGCCAGCGTGCGGCGCTGCACGGCGACGCGGCCCATCATGCGGCGCTGTGGACGGGTAAGACGGGCCCGCTGTCGCCTGCGCTGGTGGCGGGGGACGGTCTGGTGGTCGACGCGGTGTTCGGCGCCGGCCTGTCCAGGCCCGTCGAGGGGGTGGCGCGCGAGACGCTGCGCGCGGCCTCCGGCCGGATCGTAGCCATCGATGTGCCCAGCGGCGTGCACGGCGATACCGGCGCTGATATGGGCGCAACGCCGGCGCAGCTCACCGTAACCTTTTTCCGGAAAAAGCCCGGGCACCTGCTGTTGCCGGGTCGCACGCTATGCGGCGAGGTGATTCTGGCCGACATCGGCATCCCGCCAGCGGTCTTGGACGGTATTGCCCCACTCTGTCTCGAAAATACCCCGGCGCTCTGGCGGGACGGCTTTCCTGCGCTCGCGTCCAACACCCAAAAATTTACCCGCGGCCACGCGCTGATCTTCGGTGGCGAGATGATGACCGGCGCTGCCCGCATGGCAGCCCGGGCCGCCGCCCGCGCCGGCGCCGGCCTGACGAGCGTGGCCGTCCCTGATCGCGCCTGGCCGGTCTATGCGGCGGCTCTGACCAGCATCATGGTCCGCCCGCTCGGCACCGACGCCGACTTGTCCGAATTGCTGGCCGACACGCGCATCACCGCGATGCTGATTGGACCCGGGGCCGGCGTGCAGGGCAGCACCCGCGCCCACGCGTTGGCTATGCTGGGCACAGGGCGTGCGGTGCTGCTGGATGCCGATGCCCTCACCGTGTTCAAAAGCGACCCCGGCACGCTGTTCGCCGCGATCGCTGGCCCATGCGTGCTCACGCCGCACGAAGGCGAGTTTTTGCGACTGTTCCAATTCGACGGCGATAAACTCACGCGAGCCCGCGAAGCGGCCAGGCGAAGTGGCGCCGTGGTGGTGCTGAAGGGCGCCGATACGGTTGTCGCCAGCCCTGACGGCCGCGCGGGCATTAACGCCAACGCGCCACCAACGCTTGCCACTGCCGGGGCTGGTGATGTGCTGGGCGGTTTTATCACCGGCCTGTTGGCGCAAGGCATGCCGGTGTTCGAGGCGGCCTGCGCAGGCGTGTGGCTGCACGGGGCGGCTGCCGCCTCGTTCGGTCCGGGGTTGATGGCCGAGGATTTGCCGGACCTGCTGCCGGGCGTGCTGCGTGAACTCGCCATGCACGGTATCGGATAGAGTTGGAGAAGGACGTGAAGCTCACATTCACCAAAAAGCGCGGCAAGCTCGATGCACTGTGGATCGAACGCATTGACTCATTAGGCGAGCGGATTGACTGCCCGAAGCAGGGCATCATCCCGCACGACATGGTGCATGTCGCGGTCGAGAAGGTTGTTACGGGTAGCGGGTCCCTGTCACGCGTGGCGGACGGCGAGACGGTCGCATTCCGCATGACGCGGCAGGACGAGGCCGAAGCGATCGAGCGCCTCGTGGAAACCATGCAGGCGGAAGCCTGGTCCAGCAGAACTCCGGCGTTCCGTAGGTCCGCGCCCGGTGATCTCCTTGCATTGTATCATATTTCCTGTTCGGCCCGATCACATACGTGCTTGCCCGTCAGCGAAGCGGAGATCGAGCTTATCCGCCAGGAGATCGACATGTTGACCGAACAATGGGCGGCCGTGCCCGTCGGCGGCTCACTCACGCTTGTGCTGGGCGACCTCGCGTGATGCGTCCACCCTGGCTGCGGGCCATCTTCTGCCTGGCAACGATCATGCTCTCATCACGGATATCGCGTGCGGATACGTTAACTGCGTCCGCCGAGCTGGGCAAGATCATTGCCGAATATGACAGGCTTCTCGTCGAAGAAGACCCGGTGTCCGCCGGGCAGCGCGGCGATCTGCGCGCTGCCGCGCGCTGGCCGGATGACAGCCCGGCCGCCATTGCCGCCCACACCGCCACGCGCGCCGCATTGCAAGCACGTCTGAAGCATATCCAGGCCGCTCCGCTCACGGGCGAGGACGCGCTGAACCATGCCGTCCTGGCCTGGCGCCTCGATAGCGAGCGGCAAAGCGCCGTGTTCGACGAAGCCCGCATCCCGTTCACCAGCGACGAGGGTTTTTTCGTGCTCCCCACCTACACGGCCGGGAGCACGGTATTGCACAACCGCGCGCAGGCCGAAGCGTGGCTCACGCGGCTGAAAACCCTACCATCCTACTACGCCACCGAAACGGACAATCTGCGCCGCGGTATCGCCACGCATTTCACCCAGCCACGCATTACGGCCGAGGCCGCACTGCGCAGCGTCCACACGGCAACCGCCATCCCGGCCGACCTGGACCCGCTGCTCGCCCCATTCGACACTCTGCCGAAAACCATGCCGGAGGCGATCCGCGCCGCCCTGCGCGCGCAGGGTGTCGACACCATCCGTACCGCGGTCAAACCCGCCGAGGCCGCGCTGGCCAAGTTTCTCGAACACGACTATCTGCCGGCTGCGCGCGCAACGATCGGGGCCTCCTCCCTCCCGAACGGCCGCGCCTACTACACCTATCTGGTGCGGCGCGAGACAACGACCGAGATGACGCCGGAAGCGGTGATGGCGCTCGGTCAATCCGAGATCGCCCGCATACGCGCCGCCATGGATGTGGAAATCAGGGCCAGCGGGTTTCACGGCAATTTTCGTGCTTTTCAAAATATGCTGCGGACGGACCCACGCTTTTATCTGACCACGCCGCAAGCCCTGCTCGAGCACGCCAGTTTTCTGGCCAAGCGTGTGGACGACCAGTTGCCGCGCCTGATCGGGCGCCTGCCGCGCCTGTCGTATGGCGTGCGCCCCGTCCCGGCCGCCATCGCCGAGCACTACACCACAGCCCGCTATTTTCCGGGCAGCCCCGAGCAGGGCGTGGCCGGCGGCTTGATGATCAACACGACACACCTCGACCAGCGGCCGCTCTATGAACTGCCCGCGCTGGTCGCGCACGAGGGCGCACCCGGCCACCACATCCAGATCGCACTGGCCCAGGAGTTGGACCTGCCGAATTTTCGCCGCGATTTCGGCCCGACCGCCTTCGTCGAGGGGTGGGCGCTCTACGCCGAGCAACTCGCCCGCGAAATGGGCCTGTATCAGACCCCGTACGAGCGCTTCGGCCTGCTCTCGATGGAGATGTGGCGTGCCTGCCGGCTGGTGATGGACGTTGGCATCCACTGGCAAGGCTGGACACGCGACCAGGCGCTGTCCTGCTTGCGGGACAACACCGCGCTGGCCGAACGCAACATGCAGAGCGAAGTGGACCGTTACATCGCATGGCCGGGTCAGGCGCTGGGGTACAAAGTGGGGGAGTTGCGCATCCTGGCGTTGCGGGCGCGCGCGGACAAGGCGGGAATGGACGAGCGCGTATTTCATGACGCGATACTTGACGAGGGAGCGTTGCCCCTCAGCGTGCTTGAAGACTTCTTTTTGAAAAAAGAAGCTAAAAATTCTCCGAATGCTGTCGCGGACCCATGACCAAAAATTTCTTGGTTCTCTTTTGCAAAAAAGAACTACTTGCTTTCTTGCTTGACCTTGACGCGTCGAGAGTACGGCGCTGCCTGATCGAGCACCGCCACCTCTACCCGGTTTAAACCGAGCGTCGCCAGATACCGCGCCACCGCGTCCGCGCGCCGGCGCGCCAGGTCACGGTCCGCATCGCTCGCCTCAGGCGAAGTCACCAAACCCTTCCACGCGCAGCATCGAGCGGCCGCCCGAGCGATGGCTCAGCGCATCGAGTTCGCGGGTGGCCGTAGGGGTCAGCGAGGCCGAGCCGGTGCGGAACGGCACGCAGAGGTCCGCGGTTTCGGCACTGGTCTCGGCCATTGCGGGCCGTATCGTGGGCGGCCGCCGCGCGGTTCCGGCCAGTTCCTGATTGGGCGGAGTCTGCGCTTGGGCGGCACCCCAGAACGGCATTGCGGCGACACCTAGCCACGCCAGCCTAGACCACCCGACCAAACAATCCCTCCCCCGATGCAGCAGACCGGATCGGCAAAGCTATCTCCGGGTGGGCGCCAGACGCAAATGCCCGCCCAGCCGCTTGCCTTCGGCCGCCAGACCCGGACTATACGGCGCATGGAAGTCGTCGCCGTGGACCTCGGTGGAACAAACGTTCGTTTCGCCATTGCCGAGGTGGCGGGGGGGCGGGTGACGGCACTCGGGCCGCCCACGACGCTGCACACGGCCGACTATGCCAGCCTGTCCGTCGCTTGGGCCGCCTATGCCGCCAGTGCTGGCCGCCCCTTGCCGCGCGCGGCGGGCTTGGCGGTGGCAGCGCCGATTACGGGCGAGATGATCAAGCTGACCAATAGTCCGTGGCTCATGCGCCGCGCGACCCTGGCCCAGGAGTTGGGCCTGGAGCGTTTGACACTGGTCAACGATTTCGGCGCTGTCGCCCATGCGGTCGCCCAGTTGCCGGAGAGTTTTTACGCCCATATCGCCGGGCCGGACGTGCCTTTGCCCATCACCGGCGTGATCGGCGTCGTGGGTCCCGGCACCGGCTTGGGGGTGGCCCACGTGCTGCGCCAGGCCAACGGCTACGAGGTGATGGAGACCGAGGGCGGTCACATGGATTTCTCGCCGCTGGACGCGATCGAGGATGCGCTGCTGGTCGGCCTTCGAGCGAAATTCGTACGCGTCTCGGCCGAACGTGTCGTCTCCGGCCCTGGCCTGGCCGGCATCTACGAGCATCTGGCGACCATGGAAGGGCGGGCTGTCCGTGCACCGGATGCGCCCGTGCTGTGGGCAGCGGCCCTTGCCCGCACCGACCCGCTAGCGAGCGCGGCGCTGGACCGGTTTTGCCTATCGCTTGGCAGCGTCGCGGGGGATATTGCGCTGGCGCAGGGAGCGCATGGCATGGTGTTGGGCGGTGGGCTAGGTGCCAAGTTGGGCGGCACGCTGCCGGCTTCAGGCTTCGCGTATCGATTTACCGCCAAGGGCCGCATGCAGCCGATGCTGGCGGCTTTACCGGTCAAGCTCATCACCCACCCCGAACCTGGCCAGTTCGGCGCCGCCGCCGCCTTTGCCAAGGAACACACGTGAAATCGCTAAGAGTTCTTTGGTTCTTCCTTTCAAGAAAGAACGTCTGTGTTGCTTCCTCGCTCGCGCTGGGCGGCTGCCTGTCTGGAGCCACGCTCACCACGCAGGACACTGGAGACGTAGCGCGGGTGAGCGCCTACCTTAACGGTCTGCCCAGGTTCGAGGCAAAATTCGTGCAGTCCGGCGATTTCGGCCCCGGCGCCGGGCTGGTCTGGCTGGACCGACCCGGCCATTTGCGCCTGGACTACGAAGGGGCGGGCGCGCGGGTGATGGTGATATCGGGCGGCCGCGTGCGGGTGCTGGATCGCGCTACCGGCGCTCTCACCACTCAGCCGCTGTCGCGCACGCCGCTGGGCTTGCTGTTGGGACCCAATATCAATTTGGCCGCCGGGCATTTGGACAGCGTGACGCGTGGCGGGGGCAATTTGCGCGTGGTGGTCAGCAAGCCGGGTGCGGCCGCCCAGGGCACGCTGACCATCGATTTCGCCGACCAGCCATTGTTGCTGCGGGCAGTGACGGTGACGGACCCGTATCACCGCAATCTGACGCTCACTCTGTCCGATCTGAACACTGCGCCGGTGCTGACGGAAAATCTGTTCCAGCCGCCCGTGCCGCCGCCGCCTAGCTGATTAGCGGGGCGGCGTCACGCATCGAAAAATGTGGTCGAAGGCGGTGGGGTAGTAGGGCGTGAACGGGTCGCCGTTGGGGGCCAGCGTCAATGTTAGCGATGTGCGCCCCTGCTGCGCGCAGAATGCGCCGGCTTCGGCCAGCACGGCGCGTTCGGCTTCCGGCCCGCCGCCCAGTGCCGGCGCCCGCATTTCCGATACGGCGTAGGTGTCTGGGCCGACCGGCACAATTCCGGTGCCCGCGCCGCAGCCGGCCAGCGTCAGCAGGCCGAAGCCCATTGCCGCGGTGGCACATGCATATCTCATCAACCCGCTCTCCCTTTCAGCAGCTCGCGCATGCTGTTCAGCCATTTGGCGGCCTCGTTCGCGGCCTCGCTGTTGCCGTGCAGATCCGGGTGCAGCAGCTTCAGCATCGATTTCAGCCGCGCGTCATCCAGTCCTAGCTGCTCCATGGCACCGACCGCCGATTGCGCGCGGGTCAGCGCATCGACCTGACCCTGCAGAGTGGCGATCTGCCGCAGCAGTTTTTCGCGGCCGGCCTCGCGCGATGGGCGGCTTTCATTCGTCTGCGTGGCGCGTTTGGCTGGCACGGCTGGGCCAGCGTCGAAGTCCGGGTGCATGGCGTGGTCAGGCCCGGCTTGCTCGACGAAGTCTGTGATGGATGTTTCGGCAGACGGCCATACCATCAAGGTAGTTACGTCTGAATTGGCGCGCAGGACGCAGGCGCGGGCGCCGATGCCGACCAACTCGCGGCGTAGCTTGTTGGCCGCGCGCTGTTTGAGCCGGGGTGTCGGGATGTCGGCGAAGAACAGGACGGGGGCCGACTCGAATAGCAGCCTGTCGCGGCCGCTTGCCACCGCACGCAACGCGCCGGCGCCGTCGATCAAGGCCACCAGCTTGCCGGCCAGGCGTTTGGGCGGCTTCGGCTCCTGCCCGGCGCGGCGGGGCGGGGCCTTGGTCATCGCCCGCTCGATCACATGAAAACTCTGGCGCCGGATTCCCGCGAGTTTGGGCAGTTCGAACGCCACCACATTCGGGTCCGACAGCACGGACGCGCTGAACCATGTGGCATCGCGCCACCCGCCGAAAGCCGCGAGCGGCGGAGTCTCAATGGGGCTTGGGTTCGACAGCTGTGTTCATCCACGTTGCGGACCGAGCCTAGGACGGCCCGGCGGTCCGGTCAGCCCTGCTCCTCAATGGCGCTCCGCGCGATGGTGCCTGGCCCGCCGTTGATCTGCTCCGCAATCAGGTGCCCGGCCGCCGCCGCACCCACGCAGAGCACCACGGAGGCCAGAACGTTGATTGTGGCACGCGCACCCGCGCCCGCGCGCAGCAGGTCGAGCGTCTGCAGGCTGAAGGATGAGAAAGTGGTGTAGCCGCCGCAGAATCCGACCATCACGAACAGCCGAACGGCGTCGGACGCGGGGTAGCGGCCGTGCGCGGCGGTCAGTGTGCCGAACAACCCGATCAGGAACGAGCCGGTCACGTTGATGCCGATCGTGCCCCAGGGCAGGGTGCGGCTGAGCGGCCCGGCCCACACCGACAGGGCGTAGCGGGCGAGCGTGCCGGCGGCACCCCCCAACATCACGACCAGGCAGGCTTTTGGCGACATGGGACGGCTCCGGTGCCTCGCTTGCGGTATGGTCTGGGCGGGCGTGGCGGTTCAAGCACCGGTAACCGTGCCGCACTTGCGGACGAAGCTGATCACGCCACTCTGTGACCTGCCGCTTCGCGGCATTTATGAGGCCGTCCCATGCGCGCTTCCAGCCAAGCCCTCTAATGCCAGGCTGTGCGATTGCCATTATGGCGAAGGCCCCACGACCCGGGGCGTGCAAGACGCGGCTTACCCCGCCGCTTTCGCCCGAACAGGCGGCCGAACTTGGGAGCGCTTTTCTAAGCGATGTGAGTGCCAATTTGGTGGAGGCGGGCCGGCAGGCCGACATTATCCCGTACGTCGCCTTTGCACCGGCCGGGACGGAGCATCTTTTCGGCGCCATCCTGGCCCCGGGCACGGCACTGGTCTTGGCCGATGGCAGCGTGGACGTGCCGGACGGCGTGGAGGGCTTTGGGCGCTGCCTGCTGCATGCCGTGCGTGCGCTGCTGGCGGCGGGGCATGACAGCGTGTGCGTGCTGAACGCCGACAGCCCAAACTTGCCCACGGCTACGCTGATCCAGGCCGCGCGCCTGCTGGCCGAGCCGGGTGACCGGGCCGTGCTGGGGGCGGCCGAGGATGGCGGATATTTTTTGCTGGGCCTGAAGCAGCCGCATGACGCCCCGTTCAGCCGCATCGCGTGGAGCACCGGGGCAGTGGCCGAACAGACGCGCGCCAGGTGCCGCGCGGCCGGGCTGCCGGTGGAAGAGTTGCCGCCCTGGTATGACGTGGACGATGCCGCCTCGCTCCGCCGCCTTTTTGCTGACATGGATGCAGGGCAGGGTTACGCGGCGCACGCCACGCGCAACTGCGCCGACCGGCTAGGCCTGCACCACCAGCTACAGCCGCTTGTCGCCTTGGGAGATTGAGATGTCGGCCAGCCTGCATGAACCAGCGACCCGGCCAGACGACCGGCGGCGGTATTTCGAGCAGGTGGTGGCGCGTGCGCCGCAGGCCGCCGCCCCGCCGGTCTGCGTGTATCTGGAGGTGACGAATCGCTGCAATCTGCTGTGCGAGACCTGTCCGCGCACGTTCGAGACGCTGGAGCCGCCGGCCGACATGTCGTGGGAGCTGTTCACCTCGATCGTGGACCAGTTGCCCGGCCTGCAGCGCGCCGTGCTGCACGGGGTGGGCGAGCCGATGCTGGTGCCGGAGCTGCCGCGGATGATCCGGTATCTGAAAGCGCGCGGCGTGCACGTGCTGTTCAACACCAACGGCACCTTGCTGCGCGAAAAGCGGTTTCGCGAGCTGATCGACACCGGTCTGGACGAGCTGCGCGTCTCGCTCGATGCGGCGGATGCGGCCACTTACGCGCTGGTGCGCGGGCGGCCGTTTTTCGACCGGATCGTGCGGGACGTGTCTGCCATGACGGCGCATCAGCGTGCGGTGGGGGCCAGCAACCCGCGCGTGTCGCTGTGGCTGACGGGGATGCGCGAGACGATCCAGCAATTGCCTGATTTTGTGCGGCTGGCCGCCAGGATGGGCGTTTCGGAGGTGCATCTGCAGCGGCTGGTGTTCGACGAGACCGGGTTCGGCATGGCGCGCGCGGAGAGCAGCCTGTTTGAGCACACCCAAGCCGAGGAAAGTGCGGCTGTCGATGCGGCGGTCGAGCTTGGCCGGTCGTTGGGCGTTTTGCTGGACGCATCTGGGGCGACCGAGCCGGGGCTAAGCCTGCAGCGGCAGGGCGACCAGCCGTGGAGCACCTGCCGGCGGCCATGGAGCCTGATGTATTTTACGGCGCATGGCCGGGCGCTGCCGTGCTGCATCGCGCCGTTCAGTGCGCGGGGGTACGAGAATTATACGCTGGGGGATGCGCGGGTGCAGTCCTTGGCGGAGATGTGGAATGGGGGCGACTATCAGGCGTTTCGGGCGCAATTGCTGAGCGAGACGCCGCCGGCGCCTTGCGCGAATTGCGGGTTACGGTGGAGTTTGTGAAGGAAGCAGTCCTTTTTTGAAAAAAAGGACCAAAAAACTTCTGTCCATCGAGTCCGCGACAGCCGGACAAAAGTCTTTTGCTTCTTTTCTTCAGAAAAGAAGTCTTTTCCTTTTGGGTGCGTGCATCCTCATCCCACTTGCCGCCGCACCCCTCCTGCACATGCCGGGATCGATCTGGGCCGGTACGCTGCTGCGCAAGGACGCCGTGCTCGCGCTGCTGGGCCTGGCATCGGTCGCCTATTTCGCCGCGACGGCGCTGGTGCTGGGCGCGGCTATGCCACGCTGGGCAACGGTCTGGGTTTTAGGCATTGCGCTGGCGGCGCGGCTGGCGCTGGTGGCGAGCCCGCCTTTCATGTCGAGCGACGTGTATCGCTACGTTTGGGATGGGCGGGTGCAGGCCGCCGGCATCAACCCGTATGCCTACGTGCCGAACGATCCAGCGCTGGCGGCGCTGCGCGACGAAAAGATCTATCCGAATATCAACCGGCTTGAGTATGCCCACACGATTTATCCGCCGGCGGCCCAGATGGTGTTTCGCGCCGCGCACGCAGTGGGGGATTCGGTCCTCGCTACCAAAGCCATGCTGTTGTTGCTGGAGGCGGCCGGTGTCTTGGCGATCTGGCGGCTGTTGGCGGGTGCCGGCCTGCCGACGGCGCGCGTGTTGATTTATGCGTGGAATCCGCTGGCCATCTGGTCGGTGGCGGCGGACGGGCATGTTGACGGGGCGGCCATCGGTTTTCTGGGCATGGCGCTGCTGGCCTCGGTGGCCGGGCGGCGCGTGCTGACCGGGGTGCTGCTGGCGGCGGCCATACTGACCAAGTTTTTGCCGATCGCGGTCGCGCCGGCGCTGTGGCGGCGATGGGATTGGCGGATGCCGGCCGCGTGCCTGCTCGCGGTGGCCGCGATGTACGCGTGGTATCTGGGGGTGGGGTGGCGCGTGTTCGGTTTTTTGCCGGCGTACACGGCGGAAGAGGGACTTTCTCAGGGCAGCGGGTTTTGGGCGCTGGGGCTGCTCGGCCATGTGGTGGCGCTGCCGCACTGGGCCGGGCGCGCCTATGTTTTTGGCTGCGCGCTGGTGTTGGGCGGCGTGGCCGCCTGGATGGTTTTTGTGCAACGCCCTGCTGGAGATGCGCGTGCCGATGCGGTGCGGATGTGCGGCAACGCGGCGATCCTGGCGGCGGGGGCGGTGTGTGCGATGAGCGCGCATTACCCCTGGTATTATGCTTGGCTGGCGCTGCCGTGCTGCGTGCGGCCGTATCGGTTTGTGCTGTATCTGTCGGTGGCGCCGATCCTGCTGTACTGCGATCCGTTTCATGACGAACCGATTTTTCCGACCCTGGTGTTCGTGCCGGCGCTGCTGCTGGCGGCGGCCGACTGGCGCTGGCCGGTGCGGGTGACGGGGTTGCCGGCGTGAGGCCTCGCGTGGCCGCGGTGATCCCTGTGCTGAACGAGCAGGGGGCGGTGGGTCCTACGCTTTCCCGGCTGGGAGCGGGGGTGGATGTGGCGTTGGTGGTCGATGGCGGCAGCACCGATGGCACGGTGGAGGAGGCGCGCGCGCATGGGGCGGTGGTGCTGGCCGAGGCGCGGCGGGGTTATGGCCGTGCGTGCCTGACCGGCGCCGAGCATGCCCGCGCGCTGGGCGCCGAGATACTGGTGTTCATGGATGGGGATGGGGCGGACGCGGTGGAGCACGCGGCGCGGTTGACCGGCCCCGTTATCGAGGGCACGGCGGATTTCGTGCTGGCCGCGCGCGCGCGCGCCGGCCGCGCGCCGGGGAGCATGGGCGCGCACCAGGTATTTGCGGGCTACGCGGTGGGCGCGGCCGTGGGTCTGCTGACCGGCACGCGTTACACCGACATGTGTGCTTTCCGGGCGATCCGCGTGGCCGATCTGTTCCGCCTGGACATGCGCGAGATGACCTATGGCTGGAATCTGGAAATGCAGATCAAGGCCCCGCGCGCGGGTTTGCGGGTGCGCGAGGTGGCGTTGCCGTATCATGTGCGGGTGGCCGGGGAGTCGAAGGTCGCCGGCAATTGGCGCGGGACGTGGCGGGCGGGCACGCGGATCGTGGGGACGCTGGCGAGGCTGGCGCGGCCGGGATAGACGGTTCGACCGTGGCCCTGGGTGGCGCGGCCGGCGGCGGGTCTTGGCAGGGCGGCGGTGACCGCTCGATCGCGTGAGCGAGTTTTTGGCAGATTTCCGTGAGGATCTCGTCCGCCGGGCGGTTCTCGTCGGCGGCCAGATCGTCTTCCAGCGTCTCGTAATGGAGCTGGGTGCCGTCGCCGGGTTCGCGGGCGGGGGCGGATGTGGAGTGGGGTGTTGTCTCGGCGCTTGCGGTCCGTGGGCGCGACCGGTGGTCGTATGTGTCGCTGTCGAGGCGGGCTTCGAGCAGGATGGCCTGGCGGACGCAGCGGGAGAGGATGGAAAAGAGTTCGCCCAGTGTGGTGCTGCGCGTGGGGGGCGGGGTGGGGGGCATGTAGGTGTGGGGTGCCAGCACGCGTTCAGGGCGCGGCTGAAGCTCGCGCAGGCCTTCGCGCTGGGCCGCTTCGGCGTAGTCCATGCCGAGTCCGGCCAGGCGGTCGCACCTGTCGAGGCGGCGTGACTGGCGCTGGGCGTGGTCGGTGGCGTTTGGAGTTATGGCGTTCAGGGTGGGGGCCTGGGCGTTGGTTGGAACGTAGTAAGAACATAAGGCTTGGTTGCTGGGCAAGTTTTTCGTGGCCGGGCGGTTTGGGGGTTGCGGGGTGATGGGTGCTCAAGCGCACCCTATACTACGGCTTGCTGTGCCGCGGCGCTCCTCCATTGGCGCGATCGGTTCGCGGCTTGCGATTTTTTTGTGAATGCGGCCTTGATCTGACGTCAGCGCGCCGGACAATCCGCGTCTTCGAGCGGCAAGGTCCAGACGCAGTGCATGTGCTCCGGCAGGATCACCTATGCATCGATACGGAACCGGTGCCGTTCCCGCACCGCGATGATAGCTGCGCGAAGCGTAGCGGGGTTGCCCACCAGCAATGTGCTTGATTGGTCCCGAGTTTCACACAAGCCTTTCGCGACAGGGTTGCGCTACGCCGGTTTGGCAAGATCGAACTCGTGGCGTGGGCGAAGTGTCGCGTCACCGACGGTGGCGCGCGAGGATGTGGCGTCGATGAGCCGTCTCGGGTCGTTCGGTTGCGTTCGTGGTCCGTGCGTTGCGTTACGCTCCACCCACGCTACGCTGGCTGATTGGCAGTTAGTGGGCGAGGCGCCCTGGTGTGTTCAGGGCGGAGGCTAGCATCGCGGCCATTGCCGCATCGATGTCGTGTTTGCTGCTCGCCTGATAGTAGTAGTTCGGGTTGGAGGCGCAGGCTTGGAGTCCGGCAGACACCGAGGTCGGGTCACTCGCCGGCTTTTCGACGGCCTTGCGGGCGCCGTTGTTGAGGTAAAACGGGTTGGGCAACGGATAGTATGGAGTGTAGAGCACGTATATCGTGTAGCCCCTGCTTTTCAACGGCTGACACACCGTTTCATTCAAAGGGTTGGTCATCTGGCCGACGAAGCGGGCTCCACCCGGAGGATAGTCCTCCAGCCCATCGGTGACGATAAACAGATTTTTACGTGGCGTGGTGGGGGTGCTGCCGTCGCCGCTCAGCCCGACATTGTTGGCCAGGTAGCTCATAGCGCCCCCAAAATCCGTGTTCGCGTTGTCCGCTACAGCCGGGGCCGCAATGGCTTGGGTGTCGAGCAGGCCTTGCGCCAAGTCGCTATCCGCCTCCTTGAACGCACCGCCAGGCTGCGGATGCACCTGGGTTATGGCGCTGTTGAAGGTGAACACGCCCAGGCTGAACTGGCCCGGTACGCCGCTGGCATTCGCGGCAGCGATCATATTGTTCACCACCTGCGTGGCAGCCTCCTGCACCACGTCGAAACGGAGGCTGATGATTGCACCCTGCGCCTTGGCGTTTTGCACAATCGTCCAGTAATCATTGGGCGTCTGATCGCTATGGCATGCAAACCCACAAGGGGATTGAGGTATGTTGCGGATGGCGTGCGTGATTGGATCAAGATTCTTTATTGGTATCCGGTGTCCCATAACCCGGCGGGCAAAACCCGGCCGCATTCACAGTCTGTGCGATACCGGCAGGTAGATAGGTTTCCGGGAGGTTTACAATTGTCCCTTTCAGGTCAGGCGGAAAAACGCATTCGCCCAGATCGCCCGGATAGGCCCCACCGGCACCGCCCTGATCTCCAGTGAAGAGTGGATCACAAGCACCCACAACTACGTTCGGTATAGGAACCAGTATTTGAGGTGGACTAGCTTTGGTGTCGAAGCCCCATTGATCGCTTGGAAAATTCCAGCTGAATTCGTGATAACCACCGTTTGCGCCATTTCCGCCGTGACCGGTAACCCCGCCGATCGGCTGCTTTGGACATATCGTCAGATTCTGGATGGCCTCGATATCGGAAGGCTGCGTCCCGATCAGCATCGAGGACGAATTGTCGATCAGCATGTCGATCTGCACGAACGAGTTGGTCGTGATCACGGCACTCGACGAGCCGCCCAGAGGCCAACTCAGCACGGCGTTGAACAAATTGCCGAAATGCGTGGGAATCGTCACCTTGTACGTGACATTCGACGTGAACGTCGTTGTGCCCGCAGGGGGCGGTATAATGGAGACGTTCACGCTGCCGGGCGTGTAGACGCCGGTGGTCAGCGGGCCGAGCTGCGCTTCGAACCATTGCTGCCCGGCGGTTACCCCGTCGGCATCCGCTTGCGTGACGCTCTCACCCTGTACGAAATGCTGTGACGCGATCCGTACCGCGTGCATGGCGCCGGCGTCGGCGGCCAGTGTCAATTGGGACTGCGCTTGCACGTAGAAACTGAAGTCGATCGCCAGGCCCACGCACATCGCCAGCGGTATGGCGGTGGTGGCGAACAGGATCGAGACGGCGCCGCGCCTCTGTTCCAGCAACCCTGCCGTCTTCATGAGCACAAGCCTCCGTTCGCGTCGGGCTGATAGGTCGTGTAATCGTTCGCGGGGGTGAAGTTCGGGTTCACGCTGCGGACCGAGATGTAGCCGGTCGCCCAGAAATCGAAGCTGCCTGTGGCGAATTTCCACAGGAATGGTGTGTATTTATAGTGCACGTCCACGACGATTACCGGATCGGGCTGCATCACGTCCTTCGTGCGCAGATACAGGAGTTGTGACGGATAGTCCGGCAAGGCCGCGGGTGGCGGATCGAGCGGCTTGATCTGGGTGACGGGGCCGCAGGGGCGCGAGAGCGACTGGAAAGTCTGCGTGCCGCCGCTGCCGAAATAGGGAATGGTCCACTCTACCGTCGGCACGTAGCAGTTCAGGTCAACGCCCTGCGTGCAGTTGGCGAGTGGCAGGAAGGTGACCGACGACATGGTGACCGACTTCGTGCCCGTCTCCAGCCCGTCACGCACCCAGGGCATTTCGGCAAACACGGCGGACATCTGCTGCTGCGCCTGTGCGGCGGTCAGCATGGTGGTGCGGTCCGGCTGCACCGAAACGATGGTGGCCGAGATCGGGATGACATGGGCGGCGTTATAGACCTGCTGCCACAGCACCAGCGCCTTGCAGATATCGACGCCGCCGATCACCAGCAGCACCATGACCGGCAATACCAGCGCGAACTCGATGGCCGCCACCCCGGCCCGGCCATCGCGCAACCGGCGAGTTTGGCTCGGCATTCTCAGCACCCCTTGGCTGGTGGCGGGCCGCCGCCGGCGGGGGCGGAGGCGGTATAATTTTCGGTGACCAGCCCCGTGGTGGACAGGGTGGCATGCACCCGCACGCCGGACGGCCCGATGACCGACAACAGGTTCGGCAGGAAGCCGGCGATGAAGGAGGGGCCAAGATAGATGGCGCTGACGACGATGGCCTGATCCGGCGCGCTGTTGCAAAAATCCGTGTTGCCATAGCCGGCCAGGTTGAGCTGGCTGCCCGAAACCGGGACCTTGCCGTCTGTCCAGTTATAGAAGTCGTTGCCCGGCGCTAACGATAGCTTCTGCACCTTGACGTAGATGGATGAGCCGCATTCCAGCAGGCCCTTCAGGTGGGGACACAAATATCCGGAAACGAAGGAACCCCCGTTGGCCAGATTCTGCGCATTGCCTGTCTGGATGTCGCGCACTGCTTCGTGCAGCCCGTAATCCAGCGCCTCCTGGCAGTAAAGATCGTACGAGATTTCCAGGATGAACAGCATGGTCATGAAAAACGGAATGGAGACGAGCGCGAATTCCATCGCCACGATCCCGCGCCGGTCCCGCGCGCGGCGGCGGCCGCGCAGGATGCCGGCGAGGAAGCGAAAGCAGCCGTTCATTCTCATGCCAGGAGCAGGTTCGTCGATATTTGACACAACCTGCCCAATAAACGAGATTGAACAGGGACGCAACGACTTTACGCGGCGCGCGGCCCCGAATTTTTCGGGGGGCGTACCCTGGGACGCTGCCCTGGCCAGTCGGTTACGTGATCCTCCAGCGGACCGGCCGTCCGCTCGTCCACGCAGCGGCCGCGGACGGAGACGCCGGCTTCGTGCACCGACTCCGGCCGGCCGGAGACGAGCGGGTGCCACCAGGCGAGGTCGCGGCCTTCCTGCACGCGGCGGTAGGCGCAACTGGGGGGTAGCCAATCGATCTCTGCGACTTCCGCGGGCGTCAGTTGCACGCAATCCGGCACGCGGCGCTGGCGGGTGGCGTAATGGCGGCATTGGCAAGTGCCGGCGTCCAGCAGGCGGCAGGCCACGTTGGTCCAGGCGATCTCGCCGGTGTCGTCGTCGCGCAGCTTGTGCAGGCAGCAGCGGCCGCAGCCATCGCACAGCGCCTCCCACTCGGCTGGCGACATCTCCGCCAGGGTCTTGGTTTTCCAGTAGGGGGGCATGGCGGGAGCATACACAATAAGGGCTAGTAGGAAGGCAAGGCCTTCTTTTCTGAAGAAAAGAAGCAAAAGACTTCTGCACGGCTGTCGCGGACTCAAATATACAAAAGTTCTTTGGTCCTTTTTTTCAAAAAAGGACTGCTTGCTTACTTGATGTTGTAGTGAATAGGCTTGAACGAAAAGTTGTTCGACTGCAAAGCCGAACAAGCCGTCAACCCGATGATGAGATCCATTTCGGCGAGAAACGTCACATGATCGCCGGCCCGGCTGCGCGGCGGATCGACGCGCAACGCGCCTGTTTCCCCGTCCACCGACACGTTCATGAACACGTTGAAGGCGGTGGGTATCTGGTCCGGGCCGATGCCATACGGTGCCAGCGCGGCGGCCAGATTGCCGAAGCAGCCGCGGTGGGGGTGCTGGTCGTTGTAGATGATGCGGAAGGTGTCGGCCGAGCAGGGGGTCAGCAGGAAGTCGTGACGGCCGACCGTATCGGCTTCGATGCGCAGCATGACGCGGCTGCGGTTGGAGTAGAGCGGGTCGCCGGTGGTGAGGAACAGGCGGCTGGCGTAGTCGAGCGTGCGGCCGGAGGAGATGAGTTCGGCGGTATCGTCCGCGTTGAAGGCGAGCAGGTCGGCGACCTGCTCGCCCTGGGGGTCGATGACGGTCAGGCGCTGGCCGGCCGCCAGGCGAAAGGCGGTGCCGGAGCGGGGCGGGATGGTGAGGGTGTCAGCCACGCGCTGGGCGGGCGCCGGGGCGTTGGAAGGGGCACTGCCACGCCTCGTCCACGGCCCGGCCGCTATATTGGCGCGCCTCGGATGCGTCGCCGTGGCGGGCCAGCATGGGGTTGAGGGACCCGGCGAGCGTCAAGTCCCGCGACAGGATGCTTTGGCGCAGCTTTTCGTAGCCGCCCTGGGCACGCAGGCGTTCGAATTGATCGTGCAGGTTGAACACCATGGTGGGGGCGGCGAACCGGCGGGCAGGGCGGCTGGCGCGCGGATGCAGGCCCACGATGAAGAATGCCTCGCCGCCGAAGCTGAGGGAAAAATGGGTGTCGTGCGGGTCGTCGCTGACGCGGTGGTCGTAGGGCTGGCCGTTCCAGGCGTCCTTGTCCGACAGCGACTGCGCGCGGTCCCACAGGTGTTTTTCGAACGATGCCTCGTCCAGGTCGTTCGGCCGCTGGAAGATGACGGCGAAGCTGCGGAACAGGGTGGGCTGCGCGCGGTAGGCGTTCACCCAGTCCAGCAGCAGGGGGTAGATGCGGAGATCGTCCCAGGCGGAAGTGATGTCGCGGGCGACTACCACGGCCAGCTGATCGCGCGAGACGGCGGATTTGGCGCCGACGCAGGGGAAGCCCGGGGCGGCGATGAAGGCGCGCAGGTCCTGGGCCAGCGCGTGGTCCTGGTCACACGTCTCAATCAGCATGTTGGCTTAACCCGTTCTGGCGACATCTTCTTGGCAGGGCGAACGTGGCCCGGCTTGCAAGGTTGACACGAAGAATACACCTTCCCGAGAGCAGACCGGGGAGCGTGTAGGTGCCCGGCATGGAGCGGTGCATGAGGATTCTGGCGGCGATGCTGATCTGGAGCGTGCCGGCCGCCGCCGCGCCGTTGCCGCTGTACGACACGTCGCGTGACCAGACCCCGCTTGCCCCGCTTGCCCCTGCCCCGCCCTGCGGCGGGTTCGCGGTCGCGTGCAGCACGCCGCCGGGCACCAAGCCGGCGCCGCCCGCGACGAAGCTGCCGTTCGAATACGGGCTGAGCGTTTCCGGCATGGTGGGCGGGGGCACGCATATCGGCGGATTTTCGGGCGAAGCGGTGTCAGGCTGGGTGAAGCCGGATGGGGTGCCGGTCACTGTGTATTTCGATGTGGAGCGTTATCAGCCCTTCGGGAGGTAGGAAGGCGAGGGCTCTGCCCTCGACCCGCTGGGGCCAGTTGGCCCCAGACCCCTCTTACAGGCTTGCGGATAGGGCGATTGCCACGCGCCTGGCGAAGGCGGCGGGGTCGTGCGGGGCTTCGCCGTCCTGGACGCGGGCCAGGTCCAGCAGGGTGTGTGCCACCTCTTCCACGCTTTCGCCTTGGTCGGCCCGGGCGGCCATCGCCTGGATCAGGGGGTGTCTGGGATTGATCTCCAGCACCGGGGCGCCGGCGCCGAAGCCCGCGGGGCCGCCGCGTCCGGTGCGGCGCATCAGGCGCTGCAACTGCAGGTCCGGGCCCGCCGCCTTGGCCGACAACACCACGGCGCTGTCCACCAGGCGATCGGTGGGCCGCACCTCGTCCACCTGGTCGCCGAGCGCGGATTTCAGCGCCTTGGTCAGCGCGTCCACGTTCGCCGCTTCGCCCGACGGCGTGCCGCCCTCGATCTTGGACAAATCCGCCGCACCCTGCGTGACGCTGCGAATCGGCTTGCCGTCGTGCTCCGTCAGACGCTCGGGCCAGAACGCATCGACCGGATCGGACAGCAGCAGCACTTCCACGCCGCGGGCGCGGAACCCCTCGAGCTGTGGGGAGCCGGCCAGGGCCGCGCCTTCCTCGCCGACCAGGATGTAGATGGCCTCCTGGCCCGGCTTCATGCGGGTGACGTAGTCGGCCAGCGAAGTCCACCCGTCCTGCGTGCTGGAGCGGAAGCGCATCAGCTCGGCGAGCGTGGCGCGGTGCTCGGTGTCGTCCCACAGCCCTTCCTTCAGGGTCGGGCCGAAGTTTTCCCAGAATTTGGCGTAGCTGTCCGCGTCCTTGGCGCGCGTCTTCAACTCGCCCAAGACGCGGTTGGTGACCGCCTTGCGGATTTTGGCGAGCACCGGCGTGGCCTGGAGCATTTCGCGGCTGACGTTGAGCGGCAGATCCTCGGTGTCGACCACGCCCTGCACGAAGCGCAGCCAGTCCGGCAGCAGCTTGGCGTCGTCGGTGATGAACATGCGCTTGACGTGCAGGCGGACGTGGCTGGTGCGGTCGCCTTCCACTGGGTCGAAAGGTTTTGCGCCGGGGAAGAACAGCAGCGCGTAGAATTCCAGGTTGCCTTCGGCGCGCCATTGCAGCGTGGCCCAGGGTGTATCGAAGTAATGGCCCAGATGGCGGTAGAGTTCGAGCGCCTGCTGTTCGCTCACCTCGGATTTCGGCTTGCGCCACAGTGCGGTGCCCTCGTTGGCCGGGTTGTCCTTGCCGTCGCGGGCCACGGTGATGGGCAGGGCGATGTGGTCCGCCCATTTGCGGATTGCCGTCTCCAGGCGATACGGCTCCAGGTATTCGTCGGCGTCCGTCTTCAGGTGCAGCACGATGGTGGTGCCGGGTTGCTCGCGCGCAGCGGGCGCGAGCGTGTAGTCGCCGCGCCCATCCGAGGCCCATAGCCAGGCCTCGTGGGTGCCGGCTTTCCGTGAGGTGACCTCCACCCGGTCGGCCACCATGAAAGCGGCATAGAAACCGACGCCGAACTGGCCGATGAGGTTTGGCCGCTCGTCCGGCTTGGCGCCTTCCAGCGAGGTGGCGAAGGCGCGGGTGCCGGAGCG
This sequence comes from uncultured Alphaproteobacteria bacterium, assembly GCA_963850605.1. Classification (GTDB taxonomy): domain Bacteria; phylum Pseudomonadota; class Alphaproteobacteria; order Acetobacterales; family Acetobacteraceae; genus BOG-908. Next base: position 430,354 of record CAWKLX010000005.1, read on the forward strand.
GGCGATGGTGCCCAGGTTCTGTGCGAGCTCGTCGCGTGTCATGCCGATGCCCTGATCCTCGATGGTCAGGGTGCGGGCGGCCTTGTCCGGCACCACGCGCACGCCGGCGCCTTCCGGCAGGCCGAGGGCGGCGTTGCTCAGCGCCTCGAACCGGCGTCGGTCGGTGGCATCGGCGGCGTTGGCCACCAGCTCGCGCAGGAAGATCTCGCGCTCGGAGTAGAGGGAGTGGACAACCAGGTCGAGCAGGCGGCCGACCTCGGCGCCGAATTGGTGGCGTTCAGGGATTTGGGTGTCGGGTATGGTGGTGTCGCTCATGGGCCGGAAGTAGGGAAGTCACTTGCGGGCGGCAAGGCGTGCCTGGGGGGACGGCGGAAAGACTTTCTGCCGATGGTAAGCTGCAGGCTCTCTTCGTTGTGGGCCTACTTCTCCTCCAGCGTGTCGTCTGGGCCGGTGCTGCCGCCGATGGAGATCGGGTCGCTTGCTGGGAAGGTGTCGTCGAGCGCGTCGTCGCGGTCGGCCTCCTCCTCCTTCTCAGGATCGGGCGAAATGGTGGGTGTGGTCGTGTCGCTCATCCTGCCGCTCCCTCGCGTTGGCCAACGGACAGGCAACGCGGCAGGTGCACGCGGTTTCATTCCCCTTCGCACCCGAGTGTCCTAATTACACCACCGTTTGGTCCGCACGACTGTCCCCCGCGCTGGGCCGCGAAGACGGCGCGTTGTGGCGTAGATCGCTGACCGGTACAGGCGTGTCGCCATGAAGACCTGGATTTTTCGCCCGATGCCGGGGTCTCGGCGGGACGGTGCCCGCATCGTATGGCCGTATTGCACCGCAGTATGTGGCATGCCTGCATCACCGCGGCCGCCCCGCCTTGACGCGATTAGTGTGCGCACCCTACGGTTGAACTCATATCGATTCCGGCCCGAGCAGGCGCGGTATCACAGAAGATGCAAGCCGGACGCAGAGTCGGCAGACAGGCGCGGCGGGCAGAATTGGGGGAAGGCGTGGACAAGGCAGTATCGCAGACGAGCAAGGCAGGACGCATGTCGGGGCGCAGCGCCCTTTTGGCGGGCGCCGCCCTGGCGCTTGTAGCCGCCGCGGATCGGGCGCGCGCCTATGACACGTCGATTGCCGGCTGGCAGGTCAACGTGGATACCACCCTGTCGTCCAGCGTGGATATCCGTCTCTCGCCGATCGACTATAACTTCGTAGGTGTGGCGAATGGCGGCAAGTTCCTGCTGGCCAATAACGATAATGGCACGCTGAATTATCGTAATGGCTCGCCGGTGGCGGCTGTGCAGCGTATCACGACCGAGGTCCAGGCCAAGAAGGACGATTACGGCTTCTTCGTTCGTGCGACCGGCTTTTACGACCCGGTGATCGAGGATGAGAACACCGATTTCCAGCACCTCAGCCGCGCCGCCCGCGCCGATATTGGCGCAGATTTGCGACTGCTCGACGCTTATGCCTTCGCTCGCCCCGTTCTTTTCGGCCACCCGTTCGATGTGCGCGTCGGCGCGCAGGCTCTTAACTGGGGCGAGAGCACCTTCATCCAATTCGGCATCAACTCGGTCAATCCGCTGGACGTGACCGCGCTGCGCACGCCCGGTGCCGAGCTGCGGCAGGGTTTTCTGCCGATCCCGGTGGTGGACGTGAAGACGGAGCTGTTCGACGGATACACGCTTGAGGGATTTTGGCAGTTCGCCTGGACGCGCAGCAAGCTGGAACCGAACGGTTCCTTCTTCGGCAACAATGATTCGCTGCTCGACGGCGGCAAGTACGGCAATCTGCGCAACGACTTTCCGGATAACGTCCAGAGCATCTACGGCATCAACGCGGCCGCGGGGAATATTTTTGGTGCTTCGCTGAACCGGTCGCTGGACCGGCACCCGACGACGCTGGACCAGTTCGGTTTCGCGCTGCGCAAGACGTTTGCCTCGCTCGACGACGCCGAGTTCGGCCTGTATTTCGAAAACTATCACAGCCGCACACCGTTCGGCTCCAATAGGACCGGCGTGTCTGTCGTCAACGGCGTGCCTCCGGCCTTTTTCAACGGTGTTTTCGGCGACCTGCCCGACCCGATCGGCCTCGCTACGAATCCGCCCGGCAAGAACGCCTATGCGCGTAACACCTACACAGCGACGGCCTCGTTCTTTGCCGACTATCCGAAGGACATCCATCTCGTCGGCCTCAGCTGGAACTTCACCGGCCCGGCCGGCGTGGCGCTGCAGGGCGAATTGTCCAGCCGTTTGAACCAGCCGATCCAGCTGGCCGCCTCGGACCTCGCGTTGCTGACCAGCGTGCCGGCTATCCGGCAAACGGCGCCGATTTCGCCGGTTGTGCTGGGCGGCGCGCTGGCGGAGGCGTGCGCGGACCCGACGATCCAGCTCGCGGGCGGATGCAATGTCGGGTTCAACCAGATTATCGATGGCTGGAAGCGCTACCCGGTCATCCAGGCGCAGACCACGGCCACCAAGCTGTGGAACTCCATTCCTAGCCTAAGTATTAACAGCATTGCGCTGGTGGGCGAGATTGGCTTCGACTACGTCGTTAATTTCCCGCGCGAGCGTGGCGTATTCGATGCCGCCTACACGTCGGACGTGAACTCCGCCTTCGAGGGGGCGGCCACTGTGAACAGCAACACGCGCTTGTCCACCAAGGGCCTGCCCAGCCAGTTCTCTGGCGCCTATACGATCGCGACCATCATCGACATGCCCAACTTCCTGCCCTACGCGATCGACATGAAGCCCACCATCTCGCTGCAGCACGATTTCGTCGGCACCAGCCCGGTCGGCGTGAATGTCTTCGTGCAGAACACGGCGGCGGCCAGCTTCGGGGTGACGTTCAACTACTTGCAGGCCTGGAGCCTGGGCGTGCAGTACACCAACCACTTCCCGCTGTTCGACGCGGGCAAGTTCTACGGGCTGCAGGACCGCGACTTCTTCTCCGCCGTGCTCTCCTACGAGTTCTGACCAGCGGACGGGAACGCGCGGGGCCGCCCGCGCTTTAGACCCGGCAGAGCCACCCTTGCCAAGACGACGGCTGGGGTGGCGGCTTGTCATGCGGGGTAGAAATCCGGCTAAACGGGTCCCCCGAAAGATTTCTGGAGAGGTCCTGTCCCTTGAGAGTGTCCCGCGTCGGTCTGGCCGTCCTGTTCCTGCTGTCTGCCAGCGCCAGCGCCGCCCCTTCAGCGCCGCCTCCTTCCGCGACCGATCAGCCATTGTGGCGCGCGACCCATGGGGTGCTGGTGGCTACCACGCGGGCTGGCAACCGTTTGGTCGCGGTCGGCGACCGCGGCACCATTCTCCTGTCCGACGATCAAGGGGCGACCTGGACGCTGGCCCATAGTGGCACCGGTGAAATGTTGACCGCCGCCCTGTTCACCAGCCCCAACGAGGGGTGGGTTGTGGGCCAGGATTCCACGATTTTGCACAGCATTGATGCCGGCGCGCACTGGACCATCCAGATGAGCGATGCGGGGCATGACCAGGCGCTGTTTTCGGTGGCCAGTCTGGGCGACAAGCACCTGGTTGCGAGCGGCGCTTATGCTCTGCTGCTGGAATCCCAGGATGCCGGGGCGAGCTGGACGTCGATAAAACTTCGGAACCTCGATGAGGACTACCACCTCAACTGCGTGCTGGCGCGTGGCGACGACCTGGTGGTGACCGGCGAGTCCGGGCACGCCTTCATTCGCCGCAGCGGCACCTGGACGCCGATGCCGGTGCCTTATGATGGATCGCAGTTCGGCTGCCTGACCGACCGTGCCGGTGACGTCTATAGTTTCGGCCTGCGCGGCAGCCTGTTCGCTTCGGCGGCACCGGCGGCCGGCGCCGGCTTTTCGCCATGGAAGCGGATTGAGACCGGCGAGCAGCGATCGATCTTCGGTGGCACGCTGCTGGCCAACGGATTGATGGCGCTGGTGGGCAGCAATGGATTGGTCATGCTGTTCGACCCGCAAACCGCCACGCGCAAGATATTGCCGGCGCCGAGCGGGGGAACCCTGTCCGGAATCGCCGAGGCGCCCGACGGCAAATGGGTGATCGTGGGCGATGACGGAGTGCACGTGATGGATCCGACAACGGCGAGCCAGGCCAGCGCGGAGGTCACCCAGTGATCGGCTTTCTGGAGCGCGCGCTGTTCGGCAACCGCCGCAAGGTGCTGGCGCTGTTCGCGCTGGTAACGGTGGCCTTGGGTGTGTTCGCGGTGCGCGTGCATCCGGACGCCGCGTTCGACAAGCTGTTGCCGTCGCATAACCGGTATATCGACACGTACAAGCGAGTAGAGACGCAGTTCGGCGGCGGCAACGTTCTGCTGATTTCGCTGGAGGCCAAGAACGGCAACATTTTTTCCGCGCAATACCTGGATGCGCTGCGGCGGCTGACCGATGACGTGTTCTTTCTGCCGGGCGTGGACCGGACCCATGTCAGCAGTCTTTACACGCCCGACACGCGCTTTGCCGAGGTGGTGGAAGGCGGCTTTAACGGCGGCCCGGTGATACCGGCGACGTTCAAGCCGGATACCAAAGGGTTCGAGACGCTTCGGGCCAACATCTATAAATCCGGCATCCTCGGCCGTCTCGTCGCCAACAATTTTCGCAGTGCGGTGGTCAGCGCCAAGCTGAATGACATCAACCCGCAGACCGGCGCGCACCTGGATTACGCCAAATTCGCCGACGAGCTCGATTCGATCATCCGCGCGAAATACAATACCGACACGACCCAGGTACATATACTGGGGTTTGCACAGGCGATCGGCGATATCGAGCACGGCGCGCAGGTGATCGTGCTGTTCTTCGGCATCTCGCTGGCCGTGGCCGCGGTGCTGCTCTACATCGTGTCGCGTTCCCTTTATCTCACAGTGGCCGCGCTCGCCTGTTCGCTGATTGCGGTGATGTGGCAGCTTGGCATCATCACGGCGTTGGGCTTCGGCATAGACCCGATATCCGTCCTGATACCGTTTCTGATACTTGCCATTGGCGTCAGCCATGGCGTGCAGATTGCGCTTTCCAACGTTCGTTTGGTTGGCGAGGGTAAGTCCTCGTTGGATGCGGCGCGCGGCAGCTTCCACAATTTGCTTGAGCCGGGCGCGGTGGCGCTGTGCCTGGCGGTGCTGACCTTCGTGACCGTCACCACCATTCCAGTGCCGGCCATTCGCGAACTGGCACTGACGGCGGCCATTGGAATCGCGGTGCTGGCGGTGACGAACCTGATGGTGCTGCCGGTGATCGCGAGCTTCGCCAGCGTGTCGATGGACCGGATTGCCGCCGCGCAGCGTGGCGCCGCGCGCTTCGAAGGGTTTTGGCGGGCGCTGGCCAGCCTGGTGTCGCCGCGTTCGGCGGTTGGGATTTGCGTGGCGACCTTGCTGGTGGTGTGCGGCGCGCTGTTTCTGGGCCAGCCGGTAGTGGGCGATTTGCACGTGGGCGTGCCGGAGTTGCGGCCGGAAAGCCGCAACAACCGGGATGCCGCGTTTTTCCAGGACAATTACTCCATCGGCGTGGACGTGTTGCAGGTGTTCGCGGAGGGACCGGCGAATTCGTGCCTGGACTACGACACTGTGAAACGCATCGACGATCTGGACTATCGGCTGACCGGCGTGCCTGGCGTGCGCAGCACATTGTTCATGGGCCATTTGATGCGGCTGGTGAACGTGCAGTTCAACGAGGGCAATCCGAAATTCAACTACCTGCCGCATGACAGCCGGGTGCTGGGCCGCGACAGTTCCGCCTTCGAAGCCTCGGCAGGGCTGGCCAACAACGATTGTTCGGCCATGCCGCTGATCATCTTCCTGACCGACCACAAGGCCGGCACGATCGATCGGGTGATCCGCACCATCGAGGCGTATGCGGCGACACCGTCGAAGACCAAGCTGCGGCTGGAGTTGGCCGCGGGCAATGCGGGGGTGATCGGTGCCACGAACATGGTGGTCGAGCAGGCGCAGCTGCCGATGCTGGGCCTTGTGTATGGCATGATCATCGTGATTTGCCTGGCTGTGTTTCGCTCCGTGCGGGCGGCGCTGTGCATCGTGTTGCCGCTGGCCGCGGTATCGATCTTGGCGAATGCGGCGATGAGCGTGCTGGGGATAGGGCTGAAACTTTCCACGCTGCCGGTGACGGCGTTGGGCGTGGGTATCGGCGTTGATTACGGGATCTATAAATTTTCACGGCTTTCGTACTACATGCGCCGCGGCTACACGTTGAACGCGGCCTATATACAGACCCTGCGCGAGACGGGCTCGGCGGTGATTTTCACCGGCCTGTCACTGTCCATCGGTGTGGCCACCTGGGCGTTCTCGCCGCTGCAGTTCCAGGCGGACATGGGTATGCTGCTGACCTTCATGTTCTTCATGAACATGGCGGGCGCGATTGTGGTGTTGCCGGCGATTATTGGGGTAATGGATTTGCTGGTGCCCCAGAAGCACCCGGGCGATATTGCGGCGGCGTTGGAGCCGGAGCATGGGACGGAGGCTTAGCGCCAATTGGGCGGCTTCAGCCAGGTTTTGGCGGCGGTTTGTCGGGCGGGCGGTTTGGCTCTGGTGGCGCCACGCTTTGGTGATGTGGTCCGTGGCGAGGAGCGCGCGGCTGATTGTTGGCAGAGCGTCGAATGCTTGGCTGAGTTTATGGCAGATTTCGATCAGGATTTCGTCTGAAGGGCGGTTCGCGACGACGACCATGTCGTCCTGCAGTCCTTTGTAATGGCGGTCTGTGCCGTCGCGGGGCTCGCTAATGCAGGGTTGCGCGGGGCGGGGGATTCACTCACGGCGGGTCCGGTAGTGTGACGCGGAAGGCGGCTGGTCGTACGTGCCGCTGTCGAGTGGGGATTCGAGCAGAATAGCTTCGCGGACGCAGCTGTATGTCCCCATAGCCCGCCAGGTGCTTGGCGCCGTCCATGCTGTCATTTCGTGCGGCTTACGCTTGATTGTTGGAAAGGTGATGGGGTGCGAAGGTGCACCCAATCTTACACCTTGCTTCATTACGTGAGTTCCCGACCACGAACAGTATCAAGCGCGAATTACGTATTGGCCAAATCTTTGGTCTGACGGCGGACTGGTATGTCTGCGCTGCGCGGCGCTTCATTCCGGTTATCTGCTGAGACTAGAGTTTTCGAGAAATCAAGAACAGCACTTGCACTGAGTTCAGCAATTTTTCGGACGTCTACGAACGCTTCACCAATCTTCTGAGATAATGTTTCTGTAGATACCTCGTGGGCATTGGCAACGGTTAAATCGCATTCGAGGATTAGACGACCATGATGGGGATGGGGAGGATGGGGATGATAGGGGGGGTGACAGTATCTGCACCACGGAGTCGCGGAGTACTTCGTTACTGCAAGTGAAACGATCGTGTCTTCGCCTTCCGCTTGGAAAGCGGCGACAACCGAAAATCCATCCCCGTCGGCCATTACGACCTCCTATGATCACGCCTGCTGCTTTGGGTTTATGAGGGGTACTCTATTCATTAGCAAGCAGCATTTTTCGCTGCAAACCTTTATCGCCTCTTGCGTTGGAAGGGCATATTTGATTTAGCCCAGGCTTCTTCACCACCTCTATACCAAACAACGTGCTGCAGTCCCCTTTTCACCATGGCTTCTGCAGTCCTGTATGCGTCGCACCCGAACGTGCCATCACCCATCACTACTAAATTGTCGTTCGCATTGTTCCGGGCTCTTTCTTGTGCCACCCGAAGTGTAAATACATCTGGATTTTCGGTGGTATCATCATCCCCGAACCAAACCGCTCCTGGAGGAATTGCTACGCCTAACCCAATATCTATGATGAATGGAGGATGGCTCGATTTGATGCTATTTATCAGTTGGGGAGTATACCAAACCTCCGCGCCACTAAGGTATTGAGGAGTGGCGTCGAAATCTCCTCCCGTGCAAGCATCACCTGCAAGAGCTGTTTTATCATGCTCGTCCGCGGAAAACGGCATGCCAGCATTCTGCAGGCCGCGTAAAAATGCTGCATAACCCGGCAGTTTTCGTTCGCTTGCCGGAGCATAAAACATTATCCTCCAAACCGATCGATTTGGCCAACGTGTGCGATATGTCGCGTACTGTGATGTGGCCGCCGCATCATCATTTTGGATCGACTCGGCCGCTATTAGCAACAGATTAGCCCATTCGAACTCGACCGAAACTTGACGTAGATACAATTGTATCGTCACCAGCCATTGCAATGTGGGCTAAATCGATCAATTCGCGCGTCTTTGACTGCAGCAACATGATATAAGAAAGCGTCACGTAACGTTGCCAATTCGACACACTATCGGGCGTTAACCTCAAGATGTCGTGTATCGCAGAAGCTGCCTCCTCCAAGCGGCCCTGTGATCTCAAGCATCGAGAAAGCACGGCTAGCGCGTCAACGTTGGAGGGTTCAATTGAGAGCGCTGTTCTAGCGCTATATGCTGCCTCGACCCACAACCCACGAATTGCCAATTCGCGAGCATGTGCTGCAAGAGCTTTAGAATTACGGGGTGCGAGCTTTAAAGCCTCAGCTAAGACTTTGTGAGCCTCCGCCAAGTCTTTTATTTCGTCGACGTCGTCCATATCCTCAAGTTTCTCAAGTAACATCGCCCCAAGTTCAGCGGCTGCATCAGCAAACGAAGGTTGCTGCTTCAACGCTTGTTCGAGCAATGCTTGAGCTTGTATAAGAGAGGAAAGCGAGTCATTTGCGTTGAGCAAAGCCCTTGCACGGAAAAATAAGTCGAGGGCATCTGGATCGTCCGGCCGATCGTTGATCGACCGAGCGCTCTCGACTTGCTCCAATTGGAAACCGAGCTGCGTGGCCAGCTTACGTACAATGGCATCGCGCACGTCTCCGAGCCGCCCCTGCGGCGCTTCGAACCGTGATGCCCACAAGTGCGCGCCGGTGTCGGCGTCGATGAGCTGGGCGTTGACGTGATACTGGCTCTCCTCTTTCATGATGCTGCCCTCGACAATGTATCTCACCCGCAGCGAGCGGGCGATCTGCTGCACTGTGGCCGCCTTGCCGCGCCATACGTCCGCACTCTCGCGCGCGATGACGGTGCTGGCTGGGATGTGGGCGAGATCTGTCGTCAGATCGTCCGTCAGCGCGTCTGCCAGGTCTGCCTGGCCGGTATCGGTGCCGAGGCTGCGGAACGGCAGAACCGCGATCGACAGGCGCGGTGCGGTGGGCGGTGCGCGCCACACAAGGGCTGCGCCGCTAAGCACTAGTAGAAAGGTGGCTGCGACGGCGGCGGCTGTCATACCCCAGCGTTTGCGGCGCATGGCGGGGAGTGGCTGCGGTGCCGCGATGGATGGCGGCGGCGGTTCGGCAGTGTCCGCCAGGCTTTTCGATATGGCTGCCGCGGGGAGCGCCGTCACCTCGCCGGCGAATTTGTAGCCGCGCCCCGGCACGGTGACGATCAGGCCGGAATCTGTCGGCGTTTTCCCCAAGCACCTTGCGCAGGTTGGAGATCTGGACGGTCAGGTTGCTTTCGCCGACCGTGAGGTTCGGCCAGACTTTTGCAAAAATCGCCTCACGGGTGACTGGCTCGCCGGCATGTTCAACCAGCAGCGCCAGCAGGTCGAAGCCGCGGCCGCGCAGGTCTACCGGTGTGCCGTCGGCGCACAGCGTCCTGCGCTGCAGGTCGAGCTGCCAGCGGCCGAAACAGAATTTCTGTGGTGCGATCTCCATCGGAACGCTCCCGCGGCGTCATCGCCTGCGCGCGTCGCATTAACCAATTACTCGGCCAAATTTCAACGTCTCGCCGGTTGCGCGGCGGCGTTTTCGTCACGGGCCACCCGCATGACCGGGCTGCGGCGATGTAAAAGATATCAAACCCGCATTAAAGCGGCTCGGACGTTTCGTCTAACCAACTGAAAAAAGACGATTTATCCGGCTTGATAACTATTAACCGCGATTGATGAGGGTCTCCGCAAAATCTCGGGCTACCGCTCTGGACGTCGCCCCGGACCACCGGGTCACCGGCCGGCGGACCCGGCCGATCCACAGCATCGGAGACCACAATGCGCACGTTTCTCACCCTGGCCGCCCTGGTGGCCCTGTCCGCCGCCACTGTCCCGGCCCAGGCCGCCGACGACCTCGAGGTGCACCACACCCGCGTCAGCTACGGCGACCTCAACCTGCGGTCCGCTGCCGGTGTCGCCACCCTGCGCCACCGTCTGTCCATCGCCAGCCGCAACGTCTGCAGCGACGGCGCGGAGATGGCGGTGACCGCCGACGAACTCGCCTGCCGCAATACCGCGATGGCCCATGCGCTGTCCGACATGCGCCAGGTCGTCGCCAGCGCGCAGGCGCCTCAGGGCGCCGTGGTGGCCTCCATCGCACCGAACTGAGTGCTCGCCTCACGGCCCTAAAAACCGCAATTCGTGACTGCAACCGAAACGAAGGAGACCACCATGAACAATTTTCGCATCATCGCCGCGACCCTGATCGCGCTCGCCTCGGCCGCCCCGGCTTGGGCCGCCGACCGCGAGGTCAGCACCGTCAAGGTCGAGTATGGCGATCTCAACCTGGCCACGTCTGCGGGCGTGAACACGTTGCGCCACCGCCTGATCGTCGCCAGCCACGACGTTTGCGGCGACAGCGATACCAGGCAGATGGGCTCGGAGGCTGACGAGCAGGCTTGCCGGAATGCCGCGTTGCAGGACGCGCTACGCGACCTGCGGCGCGTCGTGGCCAGCGCGCAAACGCGGTCAGGCACCGCGCTGGCGTCGATTGCCGCCAATTGAAGCCGCCATCCGGAGTAGGTGGGGTGCCCAGGAGCACCCCACCCTGCCGGCAGCGTGTCGCGCTTACCGGTGTCCCAGCCGGCGCAGTGCCTCGGCGGAGAAATCGCGCATCGCGAGCTGGGTGCTGTTGAATACAGGCGCCTGCGGCTCCTGGTTGTGCAGGCCCTGCAGCATGTAGCGGTGCTGGTAGAGGTCGACGTATTCATAGCCGTCGGCGATGAAGACCGGCACTTCGGCCATCTGCGCCGGGAAAGCCAGCGCGGTGCGCCACAGATTGCCGCGCCCGTCATAGCGGTCGGCGATCAGGCACTGCCAGCTATCCTCGTCCAGATACATGGTGCGGCGGGTGTAGATATGCCGGAACTCCGGCTTCAGCTTGGCCTCCACCACCCACACCCGGTGCAACTCAAAACGGATGTAGTCCGGGTTGGCTGATTCGCGCCCGATCAGGTCGGTGTAGCGCACCGACGGGCTTTGCAGCTTGTTGGTGTTGTAGGGAACGTACATTTCTTTCCGTCCCACCAGCGACCAGTCGTAGCGGTCGAGCGCGCCGTTGAACATGTCGTAGTCGTCGACCGTCTCCAGCCCGTCCGTGTCGTTGAGCGGGGTGTCGTAGTCGATGTCCGGTGCGCGGCGTACGCGGCGTTCGCCGGGGTTGTAGCTCCAGGCCTCGCGCGCCTGGTCGTACGGGTTCTCGTGGCTGATCGCCAGGGTCAAGCGCTCCGGCATCGCGGGGCGGTGACAGGATTTCCTGGCGGAACATGCTGTCGATCGCGCGCCCGTTGTCGTAGCCGGCGATGTTGTAGGGCAGCATGACGATCTCGTGCCATTTCTGCATCGAGTAGTCGCCGTTGGGGGTGGAGATCACGTTGTCGATCGTGCGGTCGATTTGCGTGCCGCGCCAGCGCAGGATGTGGTTCCACATCGCCTCCGCCCCGTTGTGCGGCACCGGGAACGGCACCGAGAGCGCGGCGCCTTCCACGCCTTCGCCGTGATGCACGAGATGCGCCCGGCCAATGTTGGCCACCGCGTTATCGTAGATGTATTGCGGTGCGGCGAAGGTGCGGTGCGTGGGATAGACGTCCACGTGGTAGCCGCGAATGGTCCGGATCATGGCGATCGTGCCCGCCGCGAGCTTGTCGGCGTAGCGGTCCACATTGGCGGCCGTGATACGGAACAGGGGGTGTTCGTCGGCGAACGGGTCGGGGCGCGCGTGCAGCGGCGCGGAACCCCCGCTCGCGACCAGGCCGCCTGTCCAGGCGGGGATGGTGCCGTCGGCATTGCCGGCCTGGATCGCGCCCATGGGTGTCAACCCGGCGCCGATGGCCGGCCGGGCGGCGGCGGGGGCGGTGGCGGGGGCGGGTTGCGGCACGATGACGCGCGCCATGGCGGGCTGGGCCGCGATCTCACGCGAGACGGGCAGGTCGCGCGGCGGTGCGGGCGGGGCGGCGTCGGCTTGAACCGGCGCATCCTCCGGCGCCGGTGCCACCGGCTGCACTACCGCATGGACCCTATGATGGCGCCGATGACGATGGTGCACCACCGGGATGGGCGCATCGGAGGCGGAGGGGTCCACCTGGTCGCTGGATTGCGCGTGGGCGATCACCGCCGGACCGGCCTGAAGCGCCGTCAACACGGTCGCGGCGAGCAGCAAGCGTTTCATAAAAGTGCTCCATCCGTTTCGATATCGTTATTTAAGTCATTCTCCATTCGGCTGTCCATGGTTTTTCGCGGTTAGGTTGCAGCGGCAAGGGTGGACACCCTAGGCCACGGCTGCCTAAGATCGGGCCAGAGGCGCAAAGCGCCGCGGATCGAGGGATGGAAAACGACATGAAGCAGCTGTTGCTCGCGGCCACTATTCTGGCGGGCTCATTCTTGGCAGGGCAGGCCGGCGCGCAGACCGCCGCCGATCTCGGCCATTCGCTGACGCCGATGGGCGCGGTAAAAGCCGGCAATGCCGATGGCACGATCCCCGCCTGGACCGGCGGCCTGACAACTCCGGTCGCCGGATATGAGCCCGGCAAGTATCGCCCCGATCCATTCGCCTCGGAGCGGCCGCTCTTCTCGATCACCGCGCAGAACGTGGACCGGTATGCCGGCAAGCTGGCCGAGGGCACGGTGGCGATGATCCGGACATTGCCTGGCTATCACGTCGATGTGTATCCAACGCACCGCACGGCGGCCGCCCCGCAATTCATCTACGACAACGCCATCGCCAATGCCTCACGCGCGCGCCTGACCGAGAATGGCCTGGGCGTGACCGGCGCCCAGCTCTCGATCCCGTTCCCGATTCCCGCCAATGGCAACCAAGCGATCTGGAACCACATCCTGCGCTGGCGCGGCTACCAGGTGGTGCGCACCGTCGACAACGCGATCACCACGCCGAGCGGCGACTACTCGCTGACCCGCTGGCACGAGCAGATCATGCTCGCCTACAACACCCCCAATCTCAGCAACCCCGCGGGATGGGACAGCCTGTTCTGGCAAGAGGTGCTCTCGCCGCCGCGTATCGCGGGCCAGCTCACCTTGGTGCGCAGCTACCAGGACCCGTTCAAGCAGCCGCGCGAGGCCTGGACCTACAACCCTGGCGAACGCCGTGTGCGCCGTGCGCCGGAGATCAACTACGACACGCCGGTGCAGAACACCGATGGTCTGGAGACGGTCGACGACTACGACATGTATAACGGGGCGATCGATCGCTACGACTGGACTCTGGTGGGGAAGAAAGAAATCTACATTCCCTATAACAACTACAAAATTCAGCAGCCCGGCGTAAAGTATAGCGACATCGTCAAGCCGGCGGCGGTCAATCCCGACCTGCTCCGGTTCGAGCTGCACCGTGTTTGGGTGGTGGAAGCCAAGCTGAAGCCGGGCGTGCGCCATGTTTATGCGCGGCGGACCTTCTATATCGATGAGGATAGCTGGCAAGTCGCCATTGCGGACCGTTACGACACGCGCGGCCAGCTGTGGCGCACGGCGATTGCCTTCGTGGCGGAATCGCCGGAAGTGCCGCTATGCGGCGCGGATGGCTACGAGTTCGTCGACCTTCTGGCCCGCCGTTATCTGGTGCAGGGGTTGCACAGCCAGGAGCCGGACGCGCCGACGTATAACACGCGGCAGTTGACGCCGGACGACTTCACGGCAGATGCCCTTCGGCGGGCTGGCCGGCGGTAGTCAGAGCATCATCCGATCGAACGGAGTCGTTGGTCGGGTAAAGATGCTCGCCAAAACAATAGGCTAAAGCATGGTCCGTGAGCCAATGCGAACGGATCATGCTTTAGGGAAGGCAAGCGCTTCGTTTTTTTAAAGAAGGAAGCGAAAAACTTTTGGCAGTTTAGGATGAGTTTGCGGCCGACGTGATTGCGTCGGCCGCAGTCGCTTCAGACCGAGTAGTACATTTCGAACTCGACCGGATGCGGCGTGTGTTCGAACCGGTAGACTTCGGTCCATTTCAGGTCGATGTAGCTCTCGATCTGATCCTTGCTGAACACGTCGCCGGCGAGCAGGAACTCGTGGTCGGCGGCGAGCGCGCCCAAGGCTTCACGCAGAGAGCCGCAGACGGTCGGGATGTTCTTCAGCTCCTCCGGCGGCAGATCGTACAGATCCTTGTCCATCGGTTCGCCTGGATGGATTTTGTTGCGTATCCCGTCCAGCCCGGCCATCAGCATGGCGGAGAACGCCAGATAGGGGTTGGCGGTCGGGTCCGGAAAACGCACTTCCACCCGCTTGGCCTTGGGGCTGGTCGCATACGGAATTCGGCAGGAAGCGGAACGGTTGCGCGCCGAATAGGCCAGCAGCACTGGCGCCTCGAACCCCGGAATAAGACGCTTGTAGCTGTTCGTGCTGGGGTTGGTGAACGCGTTCAGCGCCTTGGCATGCTTGATGATGCCGCCGATATAGTAGAGGGCGGTCTCGGACAGATCGGCGTAGGCGTTGCCCGCGAAAACCGGGCGGCCATCCTTCCAGATCGACTGATGGACGTGCATGCCGCTGCCGTTATCGCCGTAGATCGGTTTCGGCATGAAGGTGGCGGTCTTGCCGTAGCTGTGGGCCACGTTGTGCACGCAGTATTTGTAGATCTGCATCTGGTCGGCGCTGGTCACCAGCGGTCCGAATTTTGTGCCGAGCTCGTGCTGGCTCTGCGCCACCTCGTGGTGGTGTTTTTCGATCGGCAGGCCCATCTCGCCCATGGCCGACAGCATTTCCGCGCGCAGGTCGCTTTCGCTATCGACGGGGGGGACGGGGAAGTAGCCGCCCTTCACACCCGGGCGGTGACCCATATTGCCTTCCGGATAATCCTTGAGGGAGGCGTCCGGTCCCTCGGCACTCTCCACCTTATAGGTGCCGTAATTCCCGCCGGTGCCGAATTTCACGGAGTCGAAAATGAAGAACTCGGCTTCCGGCCCGAAGAAGGCGGTGTCGCCGATGCCTGAGGCCGCGACATACGCCTCGGCCTTCTTCGCCGTGCTGCGCGGGTCGCGGGCGTAGGCCTGGCCGGTGCTCGGCTCCACGATGTCGCAGAACAGGATCATCGACGGCTTGGCGGCGAATGGGTCCATGACGGCCGTGGACGGATCCGGCATCAGGATCATGTCGCTCTCGTTAATGGCTTTCCAGCCGGCGATGGAAGAGCCGTCGAACATGATACCGTCGCGGAATGCGTCCTCGTCGATGGTGCCGACCGTTTGCGCGGTGTGCTGCCATTTGCCGCGCGGGTCGGTGAAGCGGAGATCGACGTACTCCACCGAATTCTCGCGCATCATTTCGAGGCATTTGCTCACCGCATTCGGTTCGGGCGGTGTTTGCTGGATCTTCTTGGCCATCTCGTCCTGTTCCATTTGTGGCAAGTGGGTCGTTCTAAACCCAGGGCGGCGGCCGGGTCACTGCCCGGCCGCCCATTATGTTCGGTTGCGGTCAGGCCGCGCTTTCACCATGCAGCACGGTGTCCAGCCCTTCCATTTCCTCCTCGGCGTTGACGGTCAGGCCGATGGTGAATTTCAGCGCGAACAGGAGCACTAAGCTGACCAGGCTGCTCCACACCAGGGTCACGGCCACCGCCTTGCACTGGATGATGAACTGCGCCAGCGAGCCGTCCGTGCCGCCCACCGTGGCGGACGCGAACACGCCGGTCAACAATGCGCCCACGATGCCGCCGATGCCGTGTACCCCGAAGGTGTCCAGGCTGTCGTCATAGCCGAGCGCGTGCTTGAGGTAGGTCGCCGCCAGGAAGCAGATGACGCCGGCGGCCACCCCGATCACGATCGCGCCGCCGGGCAGCACGAAGCCCGAGGCAGGCGTGATCGCCACCAGGCCGGCCACTGCGCCGGAGATGATGCCCAGGACGGAGGGTTTGCCCTTCAGCACCCATTCGGCGAACATCCAGGCGAGCGCCGCCGCCGCCGTCGCGATCTGTGTCACCGCCATGGCCATGCCGGCGCGGCCGGTGGCGCCCACGGCGGACCCGGCATTGAAGCCGAACCAGCCGACCCACAGCAGCGACGCGCCGATGACCGCGTAGGTCAGGTTGTGCGGCGACATATTGTCGTGCCCGTAGCCGCGGCGCTTGCCCATCACCAGGCAGCACATCAGCCCGGCGATGCCGGCGTTGATGTGCACGACCGTGCCGCCAGCATAGTCCAGCGTGCCCATCGTCGAGAGCCAGCCGGTGGGGGCCCAGACCCAATGCGCGATCAGGCTGTAGGAGAAGATCGACCAGCCGACCATGAAGATGCACATGGCGGAAAACTTCATCCGCTCGGCGAAGGCGCCGGCGATCAGCGCCGGGGTGATGATCGCGAACGTCATCTGGAACATCATATAAACCGTCTCGGGCACGGTGTAGGGCGCGGCTGTCACGCCGGCCACGCCGTCGCCCAGGATGAAGCCCGTGTCGTCTTGTTTTGAGAAATGCGCTTCGATGCCGTGCAGCATGAAGCGTGAGGCGTCGCCCACGAAGGCCGAGAGTGGATAGCCGGCGAAGGCGGCCCCGCTCGGCCCGTTGGTGAAGGCCAGCGAGTAGCCGCACACGGTCCAGACGATGGTGACCAGGCAGCAGATGGCGAAACTCTGCATGACGGTGGCCAGGATGTTCTTGCGCCGGACCATGCCGGCGTAGAACAGCGCCAAGCCGGGAATGGTCATCATGAGCACCAGCGCGGTGCTGGTCAGCATCCAGGCGGTGTCGCCATGGTCATAGGCCGGCGGCTTGGCCGGGCCGGCTGGCGCGGTTGCCGCCGGAGCGGGTGCGGCCGGGGCGGGTGCGGCAGCCGGGGCCTGGGCCGCCGCCGATGGCGGGGCGGAGGCGGCAGGCGGCGGGGTAGGCGCGGGGCTTTGTGCGAACGCCGCGACACCCGGGAACAGCATGGGCAGCAAGATCGCAAGGGCGGCGACACGCGCCTTCAGGGCAGAGAGCTTCATGTTACGTCCTTATCAGAGGGCAGCAGCGTCGAGCTCGCCGGTGCGGATACGCACCGCTCGTTCGATCTCCATTACGAATATCTTGCCGTCACCGATCTTGCCGGTTCCGGCGGCGCGCGTGATCGCCTCGACGACCGCGTCGGCCTGGTCGGAGGCGACAGCCACCTCGATCTTTACTTTGGGCAGAAAACTCACGTGGTACTCGGCCCCACGATAGATCTCCGTCTGCCCTTTCTGCCGGCCGAAGCCCTTCACCTCGGTAACGGTCAGGCCCTGCACACCAAGCGGCGTCAGCGCATCACGCACGTCGTCGAGCTTGAATGGTTTGACGATGGCGACCACCAGTTTCATTACGCCTCCCTCCCTGGACCCGCTCCGACACAGCGTGCCGGGCGAGACGTGCGGAGACTTTCAAGAAACGTGCCGGGATTGCGGAACCTTCACCGGGACGTTGCCGCGTAAAGACATGCCTTAATTTCGTGCACATGCTGCACGAGGCAGTCTCAGAAACGTGATCGACCGGTACGGCGCCGGTCTTGCCGGTGGGTTGCTCACACGTCGTCGCCGCGTGGTTGCGAGCCGGTCGGACACTGCGTTGCACGGCTGTAAGGGTTTACGCCGGTCTTATACGGAGCGCCCCCGGTCCGCATCGCGCCCTTAGCGGCTCACCGCTACATACGAGGGCGTGGCGACGGAGCACGCGTGTTCGGCTGTTCTTGGACGCCGGTGGGATCGACATGCGATCCGTCCACCGGTGCGCCAGGCAGATAGGGCAGTTTGGCACGGCTCCTGCTTTGTCATGCCTCGGCCTTGCGCAAGCGGGCGCAACTTCGTTCCGGGTGAATACCCTGCGCGAGGTACTTAAGGATCGGCTGACATGACATCGAGACGCGCCCTCTCCCTCAGCACGTGCCTTTTCGGGACCGGGCTGCTGGCCGCCGGCGGCGCCCATGGACAAACACCGGCCACGCCAGCCCCGGCCACTACGCCACCGGCATCCGCCGCACCCGCGACACCGGCGACTGTCACCCTGCCAGTGCCTGGGATGGCGGGGTCCCTGTCCTTTAACTCGCCTCCGTTCTCGCTCGATACCGGGCCGCTCGGAAAATGGTATGTAACGGGTGGTACTGTCGGGCCTGGGCCTCGTGCAGAGCGACGCCACCGCGCACGACAAGACGGGTCTGGCCGACATCAGCAACGGCCAGGTTTTTATCCAGAAGATCGACGGCGTCGTGCAATTCTACGCACAGGTCGGCGCCTATTCCATTCCGGCGCTGGGCACGCAGTATAGTCACCTGACGGACGCGGAAAACGCGCTCGGCAATTTCTTCAGTGCCGTCCCGCAAGCGTTCCTGAAGATCGTGCCCACCGACACATTTTCGATCCAGGCAGGCAAGCTGCCGACGCTGATTGGTGCCGAATACACATTCACGTTCGAGAACTTCAACATCGAGCGCGGCTTGCTGTGGAACCAGGAGCCGGCCGTCAGCCGCGGCGTGCAGGCCAACTACACGGCTGGGCCCGTGGTGCTGAGCCTGTCGCTGAACGACGGCTACTATTCAGACCGTTATAATTGGCTGTCCGGCTCGGCCACCTGGACGGTCAACCCGGTCAGTACGCTGGTGTTCGCTGCCGGCGGCAATCTGGGCCGGACCGGCACGTCCACGATCGCGACGCCGTTGGCCCAGAACAATTCGTCGATCTACAATATCATCTACACCTACAACAAGGCGCCGCTGACGATCACGCCTTATCTTCAGTTCAGTCACGTGGATGCCAACGCCGGCCTTGGTTTGTACAGCAGCGCCAACACCTATAGCGGTGCGGTGCTGGCCAACTACGTGTTCACCCCGAAATTCCAGCTCGCCGGGCGCGCGGAATACATCAAGACGGATGGCGGGTCATCGTCGATCGCGCCCACCAACCTGCTGTATGGCGCGGGCAGCGGCGCATTCTCGTTCACCGTCACGCCCACCTTCACCCTCAACCATTTCTTCGTGCGCGCCGACGCCTCCGTCGTGCACATCACCAACCTGGTCTCCGGCGACGGCTTCGGCCACGACGGCAACGCCAGCACCCAGGTCCGCGGCCTCCTGGAAGCAGGCATCATATATTGATAAAAGTCTTTTGCTTCTTTTCTTCAGAAAAGAAGAATCTTCTTTTTTGAAAGAAAGAAGCAAAGAACTTTTATCTATAGGGCTTGTTCCCCGCGTTCGCCGGTTCGGATGCGGACGACTTCCTCGACGGAGCTGACGAAGATTTTGCCGTCGCCGATGCGGCCGGTGCGGGCGGCGGCGATGATGGCGTCCACCGCCCGCTCGGTCAGCGCGTCGTCGCAGATCACCTCGATCTTCACCTTGGGCAGGAAGTCCACCACGTATTCGGCGCCGCGGTAGAGCTCCGTATGGCCTTTCTGGCGGCCGAACCCCTTGGCCTCGATCACCGTCAGGCCCTGCAGCCCGACTTCGTGCAGCGCCTCCTTTACCTCGTCCAGCTTGAACGGCTTGATTACCGCTTCGATCTTCTTCATGGGGCGCGCCTCCGGCCTTGATGCCGGGACGTTCGCACGCCGCACGGCCGGGCCGCAACGGCACGGCGGCGCAGCTTTTCCATCCCAGGGAGCCCGATCCGTGAAGCCAGCCAACAGGCAATTCGCCACCGGCCAGACGACGATTTTCACCACCATGTCGGCGTTGGCGGCACGGCATGGCGCGATCAATCTGGGCCAGGGCTTTCCCGATACGGAAGGGCCGGCCGGGATCGTGCGGGCGGCGGCGGACGCGCTGTTGGACGGGCGCAACCAGTATGCGCCGCTGACCGGCCTGCCGGAGCTGCGCCAGGCGGTGGCCGCGGCCAACCGGCGTTTTTACGGGCTGGAGATCGACGCGGACCGGGGCGTGGTGGTGACCAGCGGGGCGACCGAGGGGTTGGCCGCCTGCCTGGCAGCCCTGCTCGACCCTGGCGATGAGGTGGTGCTGATCGAGCCGCTGTTCGACACCTATTTGCCGGTGATCCGCATGCTGGGGGCCGTGCCGCGCCTGGTGCGGCTGGCGCCGCCGGACTGGTCGCTGCCACGCGCGGCACTGCAATCCGCTTTCGGGCCACGCACGAAGCTGCTGCTGCTGAACAGCCCGATGAACCCGACGGGAAAGGTGTTTTCGGCTGACGAACTGGCGTTCGTCGCCGGATTGCTGGACGCCCACGATGCCTATGCCGTGTGCGACGAGGTGTATGAGCATCTGGTCTTCCCGCCGGCCCGCCACGTGCCGCTGATGACCTTGCCCGGCATGGCGGAGCGCTGCCTGCGGATCGGCAGCGCCGGCAAGACGTTTTCGCTGACCGGGTGGAAGATCGGTTATATCAGCGGCGCGCCGTCGCTGATGGAGGTGGTTGCCCGCGCGCATTCCAACCTGACGTTTTCCACCCCGCCCAATCTGCAGCGCGCGGTAGCGCTCGGGCTGGCCAGCGACGACGGGTATTTCGCGGCACTTGCCGAGGCGATGGCGCGGAAGCGGGACAGGATGGCGGCGGGGCTGGCCCGCGCGGGTTTCGGCGTGCTGCCCACCGACGGCACCTATTTCGCGATCGCCGACATCTCCGCCCTGGGGTTTGACGGCGATGACGCCGCGTTTTGCCGCCACATCACCGAGCAGGCGGGGGTGGCGGCCATCCCGCTCTCCTCGTTCTATGTGCAGGATGCGCCGCGCGGCCTCGTGCGCTTCGCCTTCTGCAAGCAGGATGGCGTGTTGGACGAGGCGGTGGCACGGCTGGCGGCGCATTTTGGGCGTCCACATTGACGCAAAGCTCGGGGCTGCCCTACATCCGGCGTGTGTGGCGGACGTAGCTCAGTTGGTAGAGCGCCGGTTTGTGGTACCGGTTGTCGCGGGTTCGATCCCCGTCGTTCGCCCCATATCAGTCACCAGTTCTCAGTCGTCAGTTGTTGGATGATCGCCGGGTTGGTGCTGGCGGGCGGCAATGCAACGCGGTTGGGCGGCGTGGACAAGGCGTTGCTGCCGTTGGGGCACGTGACCGTGCTCGATGTGCTAGTCGGGCGGCTGCGGCCCCAGGTGGATGTATTGGCGATCTCGGCCAATGGCGATGCGGCACGGTTTTCACGGTTCGGGCTGCCGGTGCTGGCCGACGGGGTGGTGGGGCGCGGGCCGCTGGGTGGTGTGCTGTGCGGGCTTGGCTGGGCGGCGGAGCAGGGCGCGGCCTGGCTGTTGAGCGTGCCGGGCGACACGCCGTTCATTCCACATGATCTGGCTGGTCGTCTGTCGCCTGGGCCGGCCTGGGCCGTGAGTGGCGGGAGGTTGCATCCGCTGGTGGCGTTATGGCCGGTCGGGTGCGCGCCCGACCTGGCGGGGTGGCTGGATACCCATCGATCCGGCCGCGTGCGGGCGTTCGGCGAGACGATCGGCATGCGCGTGGAATCGTTCGGCGGGGTGCCGGATCCGTTCCACAACATCAACACGGCCGAGGACCTCGCGGCGGCGCGCGCCAGGGTATAGGACACGCGAACCCTACCGGAACGAACCGCCGTGCACTGGTCGAACCTCAATACCTTTCTCTACGCGCTGGTGGCCTTGCTGGTGATCGTCGATCCTCCTGGGACGGCCGCGGTGTTCGCGGCGATGACCCCGCACGACACGCCGGCCGAGCGGGCCAGCCAGGCGCGCCGGGCCTGCGTGGTGGCGTTCGGGGTTCTGGCGGTGTTCGGCCTCGCCGGCGAGAGCCTGCTCGCGTCGCTGGGCATCGGCCTGCCGGCGATGCGGGTGGCCGGCGGCATCCTGCTGTTCATCACCGCCGCCGACATGGTACGCGGCAGCCACGGCGTGCGCAGCACCGACCCGGAGCGCCAGGCGGCGATACGGACGGACGATGACATCGCTATCTTTCCACTGGGCATACCGCTGATTGCGGGACCCGGCGGCATGACGACGATGGTGGTGCTGCACAGCCATGCGGGCGGCGATCCGTGGAAGATATTCGCCATCGAAGCCGCGGTGGCCATTTCGGTGGCGCTCACCTTCGCCTGTCTGCTGGTGGCGCCCTGGATTGCGCGGGGCCTGGGGGAGGCGGGGACGAGTGTGGCCGGCCGTGTGCTGGGCGTGTTGCTGGCTGCGTTGGCGGTGCAGATTGCGCTGGACGGCCTGCATCAGGCGTTCGCGGTTTCCTGAGAGAACTGTCTGCATCGAGTGCGTTTGCGCATCGAGCTGTGCTCCCTGAGTTTCGGCGTCGATTAACGTGCATTTGCAGACGACGGTGGACGGCACCGCCGTGGCCGGCACCGGCTGGCGCTGCGAGAGCATGATCCGTTCGCATTGGTCACGGACCAGCTCTAGCCATTGTTTTTGGCCAGCACTTTGTCCAACCGAACGATTCCGTTCGATCGAATGATGGCCTGGCGGCAGTCTTGGACGCGGGACCGCATGGCGAACAAACTTCATAAATACGTCTTGTTGCTCGGAGGCGATTAATTGCTACAGAACCCTTGCAAGTAACGGGGGATTACATGCTAAACAAAGCGCGGACTATACTATCGGTTGCAGTTCTGTTGTCCACGACTACCGCGCCGGCTTTCGCCGGAAGCACACGCGTCGAATATGATGCGCTCGGTGGCAAGGAGAATGGCGGGGACAGCTTCAGGTCAGGCGGCAAGCTCCTGGTCGACCGGGTCCTGACAACCACGGGTGGCACTCTTGGATCTGTCACTGTCTTTGTGAAGCTGACCAAGGGCGATCTGGGCAGCTTTCGCGTCGTGGGCGCTCAGGTGGCAGAAGGGACCAACCTGCCTGGCCGCGTCGTAACGTTGGCGGTCGTGCAGGACAGCACGTTGACGCCCGGCAAATTCGCCGAGGTGACGATAACTCCGGACTCGCCGGTGTCGCTGAAGCCCGGGACGGCCTACTACGTGGGCATTGCCCGCAACACGGGCGGCAGAAGCTCGGTGGTGCTTGGCAACACGTTGGCGCCGACCGTTCTGGCTCGGCCCAGCGTCGTGGCCGGAGCCGATTACTATAATAATGGCGGCGTGCAGCCGAATTCGGGTGGTCCCTACCAGATCAGGGTGATCGTCGATAAGCGGTAGCGGCTTGCCGGCCGGGAGAACATAAGTCTTCCGGCCCGGCCGTTCGCCGGTGCAGTCACTTTGGACGGCACGAAACGCAAGGCCCCGGTGCGGCGTTGGTCTGCGACACCGCGATAGGTCCGCGGAGCAGGAGCCGGTTGATTGGCGGATTTTATCGATCTGAAAGTGCAGTTCGGGGTCGGACCATATCACCTCAACAGGTTCCGTGTGGCCTTCGCGCCCCTGCCTGGCGTGACGGCACAAATGCTGGCGGCAGATTTCATCGCCAATTTCCCGACCTATTTCAGCAGCCAGTTCGCGACGGTACAATTCACCACGCGCCCGTTCAAAGGCAAGCAAACGCTGCAATTCCACGGTTTCATGAAGGTGCTCGGCCTGGATGCGGCCGCACCGCATAACGATTGGGTGGTCCAGGAATGGGTCGGCCCCGGTCTGGGTTTCACCGCGCAGACGCTGCAGCGCGAGTTCCTCGAAGCAGGCGACGCGGCGGCAGGGCTGGGCGGCCTGATCGGCGTGATGACGAACCAGCGTCATTTCCTGGCCGGGCGTCGTTCGTGGCGGCTGGATAGCGGCGTGCCGTTCGGCTTACCCGCAACCGTGATGGTGCTGGAGACGGCGGCCATCGAACGTTTTTCGGCGCGGGCGTATCAGCTTGGCGACAAGATCGGCGGGCTGGAGAAACGGATACCCTCGATCTGGATGTCGAACCTGACGAATTTCGTCAACGCCAAGAAGCTGACGGTCGTGCCGCAACCTTCGCAGGGCGTGGGCTGGCGCCAGGGATCGGTCAATGGCCAGGTCCACGTCGATTACGTGCAGGTAAAAGCGGATGATCTGAAGACGCTGCAGACCAACGCCGAATACGGGAAGGTGATGACGCTCTACCCCACGATCATCGATCTCGCCGCTCAGCCGCCCGGTTTTATGGAAAAGCTGGAGCGTGGATTGGCCATTTGAGGGATGAGTGTCGCGGGTAGGCACCTCAACCGTATATCCGCCGCGCTTGCCTGCTCGATCATTGTCCCGGTTCGCGGCGTTCAAGCGCGGGGTGACGCAAGGCCGTCGTGCTGAGTTCCAGGCCTTGGGTGATATCGATCGGGTCGACACCGAGGGTGTGTCGCATGGGGCCGATGTCGAACGCCTTGTCCTCGGTCATCCGGCGGATCTCGTCGGGGCCGATGCGGGGTATCCAGGGAATAGGCGACGTCACGATTGCCAGCATGCGAAGCAGCACGGCCGGAAACGGGATGACCGGCCGAGGCCGCAGGCCGGCTGCGTGGGCGACATGCTGGACGAAGCTCGCGTAGGAGATCGCCGACGGACCCGCGATCACCAGCGTTGCGGCCGTGGTCCAATCGATGCGCAGGGCGGCACGAACGCAGCGCGTCACGTCCTCCTGGTGGATGGGTTGCACCAGCGCCCGTCCGCCCGCCGGCAGGGGCACTATCGGCAGCCAGCGGAGCAGGGCGGCCAGGCGGGCCACGTTGTCTTCGCCTTGGGCGCCGTAGATCATGGTGGGGTGCAGCATGACGCCGCGCCGGCCGGAGGCCAGGAAGGCCGCCTCGCCCGCCAGCACGCCGCGCCCGTGGTCGTCCGGCCAGCGTGTGAATTTGCGCGTGCTGCCCAGGATGACGAACGTGGCGCCCGCCGGGGCGGCGGCCAAAATGGCCGGGGCATGGCGGGCGTGCGCGCAGGAGACCACGTGCGTCGCGCCGGTCAGCGCGCGGGCCAGGGCGGGCGGGTCGGCCAGGTCGGCGAGGCGCGGTTCGCCGGGCAGGCCGGTGGCCGCCCACCGCGCGGCGCTGCGCACGACGGGAACGGGCGCGCACCCGTCAGTGAGCAGCGACCGGCATAGTGCCGCGCCCGAGCGGCCGGAGGCGCCGATGATGTGGTATTCTGCTACCACAGCAGAAAAGCCTTGACCGCACACGAGGTTACGTCGAAAAGCCGCATCACCGATCCCTCAGGATGTTTGAAAAATGCTGAAATCCACCCGCTCGCTCAAGCCGGCGGAAGTCCAGAAAGGCTGGACCCTGATCGACGCGGACGGCGTCGTGCTGGGCCGTCTGGCCGCCATCATCGCGACCCGCCTGCGCGGCAAGCACAAGCCCACTTTTACGCCGCATGTCGATTGTGGCGACAACATCGTGGTGATCAATGCCGAGCGGGTGCGCGTGACCGGCAACAAGGCCGAGCAGAGCGTATTCTACTACCACACGGGTTTTGCCGGCGGCATCAAGGGCCGCACCATACGCCAGCGGCTGGAGAGCAAGCGCCCCACGCAGGTGGTCGAGAAAGCCGTGGAGCGCATGATCACCCGCGGCCCGCTGCAGCGCGCGCAGATGAAGCATCTGTACGTCTATGCCGGGGCGGAGCACCCGCATGCGGGCCAGCAGCCTGTGACGCTGGACGTCGCCGGCATGAACGCCAAGAACAAGAGGGTCTAGGATGTCGGAAACTCAGCAGAACTCGGTCGCTCGCCGACCTCAAGGATTTGGTCACGGCCGCCACTGGAACGGGTGCGCAGACCACCGCGGAGGGCGCGCCCAAGCGGGAGCCGAAGCGCGACGCGCAAGGCCGCAGCTACGCCACCGGCCGCCGCAAGAACGCCATTGCGCGCGTGTGGATCAAGCCGGGACGCGGCGATATCGAGGTGAACGGCAAGAAGGTGGGCACTTACTTCGCGCGCCCGGTGCTGCGCATGCTGATCACCCAGCCGTTCCTGGTCAGCGACCGCTACAACCAGTTCGACGTGTTCTGCACCGTCAATGGCGGCGGCCTGTCCGGCCAGGCGGGTGCGTTGCGGCATGGTATCAGCCGGGCGCTCACCTATTACGAGCCGGATCTGCGGCCGATCCTGAAGACAGCCGGTTTCCTGACGCGCGACAGCCGCGTTGTGGAGCGGAAGAAGTACGGCAAGGCGAAGGCGCGGCGTTCGTTCCAGTTCAGCAAACGCTGAGTGAGGGGTCGGCAGTCAGCTTCCAGTCGTCGGACTGGAAGCTGACAGGTCTAACGTGGATGCGGCCGGTGGTGACCGTGGTCCGGTTTTGGCGTGGCGCCCGCGACGCTTGGGGCCCGGACCAGGATGTTTCTGCTCCGTGAGCACCGTTTTCATCGACGGTGAAGCCGGAACGACTGGCCTTGGCATTTGCGAACGCCTCGCTGGCCTGCCAATCCGGGTGCTGAGCATCGCGCCCGAGGCCCGCAAGGAGCCGGAGGCGCGCCAGGCCATGATGGCCCAGGCGGATATCGCGATCCTGTGCCTGCCCGACGCTGCGGCGCACGAAGCCGTGGCGCTGGCCGGCCAGTTGGGCGCGGACGCGCCGCGGCTGCTGGATGCGAGCTCGGCCCACCGGACGCATCTGGGCTGGGTGTATGGATTGGCCGAGCTGGGGCCGGCGCAGCCCGCACGCATCGCCTCGGCCGCGCGGGTCAGCAACCCCGGCTGCTACGCCACCGGCGCCATCGCCCTGCTGCGGCCACTGGTCGATGCCGGGCTGCTGCCGCCGGACCACCCGATCAGCATCAATGCCGTCAGCGGCTACTCGGGTGGCGGGCGGCAGATGATTGCGGCGCATGAGGCGGCGGGCGGTCCGGCCTTCGAGCTGTATGGGCTGGGGCTGGACCACAAGCATGTGGCCGAAATCCAGCTCCATGCCGGGCTGACACGCCGGCCGATCTTCGTGCCCTCCGTCGGGCATTTTCCGAACGGCATGCTGGTCAGCATCCCGCTGCACCTCGACACATTGCCAGTCAAGCCAGGCGGTGCCGATCTGCGCGCGGCCTTGTTGGAGCACTATCGCGGCAGCAGCGCCATTCATGTGCGCCAGGGCACCACCCGCCTGGAGGCCGACAGCCTGGCGGGCAGCGACGCATTGGAATTGTATGTGTTCGCCGAGGAGACGGCCCGGCACGCGGTGCTGGTGGCGCGGCTGGACAATCTGGGCAAGGGTGCGTCCGGGGCTGCGGTGCAGAACCTGACACTGATGCTGGGGTTGACGGATGGCTGATTTTTCCGCGCCGGCCGGACATGGGCCGATCTGGTCGCTGGACGGCGTCTCGCCCCGCATCGCGGCCGACGCGTGGATCGCGCCCAACGCAACCGTGATCGGCAATGTCGACATCGGGGCGTTCGCAAACATCTGGTTCAACTGCGTACTGCGCGGTGACACCAACCTTATTCGTGTCGGTGCCCGCAGCAATATCCAGGACGGGTCGATCCTGCACGTGAACCCCGGTGATGGCATGGCATGCCTGATTGGCGAGGACGTCACCGTGGGTCATATGGCGATCGTGCACGCGGCCACCCTGCATGATCGCGCGTTCGTGGCGATGGCGGCGGTCGTATTAGATGGGGCGGTGATCGAGAGTGGTGGCGTGCTGGCGGCGGGCGCGGTGCTGACGCCGGGCAAGCGCATCGGCGCGGGAGAGATGTGGGCGGGGACGCCGGCGAAGTTCGTGCGCGCGGTCGGCGAAGCGGAGCGCGCGATGTTCGCGATGACGGCGCCGGCCTATGTGCAGAACGCCATCCGGTTCAGGACCGGCCTTGTGTCCATGTGACCGCCGGTCGCTTCACTTGCCTGTTTTCAAGAACGCCTGCACCGCCGCCAAAGAGTGCGCCGACGCCTCCTCCTGCAACAGGTGGCCGACGCCGGGCAGGGTGACCAGCCGGCAGTCCGGGATCGCGCGCTGATAATCGGCGGCGTTGCCGACCGGTATCATCGCATCCTTTTGGCCCCAGAGCAGGAGCGTGGGTGCCTGGATGCGGGCCAGCAGCGGTTCCGGGCGCACCAGCACCGTTTGCGGCATGCGATCCAAAATGCTTTGCCGCACGCCGGGTGCCAGCATCATGTCGCGATACCGGCGAACGCGCGCCTGGGTCATGGCCGACGGGTCGGCATAGGCCGGGGCCAGGCTGGCGCGCAGCGCGGGGCCGGGCAGGGTGTAGGGCAGCAGGCGCATCAGCCACGGCACGGACGGGGCTACGCCGTATTCCAGGCCAGGGCTGGCGAACCCGTCGGGCGCCAGCAGGACCAGTTTTGTCACTCGGTCCGGGTGCAGTGCCGCGAACATCCAGGCGATCCGCCCGCCCATCGAGTGGCCGATGATGGTGGCGCGCGCCACGCCAAGCCGGTCCATCAGTCCCAGCACGACGTCGATGCTTCGGCGGTCGGTGTAGTCGCCGGTGGGATCGGGACCAGTCAGGCCGAAGCCCGGGAGGTCGAAGCGTATGACGCGGCGATCCACCTCCAGCCCAGACGCCCAATCATCCCAGGTTTGCAGGCTGGACCCGAAGCCGTGCAGCAGGATGATCGCCGGCGCCGTGCGAGGGCCGGTGTCGCGCACGTGGAGCCGGAGGCGCGAGACCTCGACGAACGTCGACGGCGGGCCGGCATAGGCCGCCTCCAACACGGCGCGAGACTTGTCCGGCGTGTAGAGCAGCGCCGCACCTGCCAAGACCGCGGCCGCGACCACGGACGCCAAGACGATCACGCGGCGCATACCCGGGGCCGGATTATGGCCGCGGCCGACGCAGGCGGAACGTCAGGAAATTGACCGCCACCAAGGCGGCCGCCGCGAAGGCGAAGAGGGATTGCACCAGCAACACACGGCCCCGCGGCATCGGCTCCGGCGAACGCAGCACAACGGATGCGGCGTAGAGGGCCAGGAATACGCAAAACAGGGTGGTGATGCGCCGCCACCTCAGGATCAGGCGCATCCGGGTGTGGTAAGACTGATCCTGGTCTCGATCCGCCGACATCGTCACGTCCATGGTGCGGCCACATCATCCCGCCACGGCACCGACAATGTCCAGGGGAGGCATCTCATCTCACGCGGCGTCGCCGATTGTCGGGAGAGTTACTGCGGCCGGGATGGCACAAGGTCGAACAGGTCGGTGGCGGGGACCAGCCTGTCTCCGAGACGAGCCTCGTCGACCCGGCCGTCGGTCAGGATCGACGTGCAGATTGCCCGCAGCGGTTCGACGACCGCGCGCAGCAATTGGTTGGCGTAGATAACGCCGCTGATCCCGTTCTCCTGAAACGCATCGAAATGCGTGTCCCAGTAGGTTGTGGGGACCACCAGTATCGGCGCGTGCACGCCATTGGCGCGCAGCGTGTTGCTGAATGTGAAGACCTCGTCAGCAGTCTTGGCGACGCTGTGGATCAGCAGGCCGTCCGTTCCCGCGTCCAGGAACGCATGGGCGCGATCGAGCGCATCCCGCATCCCGCGGTCCAGCACCAGGCTCTCGATCCTGGAGACATGCATCATGTCGCCGGAGCGCGACGCAGCCCGGAATGCGGCAATTTTTTCCACGAAGGCCGTGACTGGGATCTGCTCCTGCGCGGTGCCTGCACCGTAGAGCGAATTGCGCTTCGGTCCCATTTTGTCTTCCAGGCACACGCAGGACACCCCCGCTTTGTCGAGCGCGCGGACCAGGTCGTACGTCTGGTCGGGCGTGCCGCCGCTATCGCCGTCATACATGAGGGGGAGCTGCGTGCAGGAAAAGATCTCTTCGATCGTCTGCAGCCGGCAAGCCTTGTCCACAACCTCGCGATCCGGCTTACCGCGCGTCGCCGAATCGGTCAGGCTGCTGTGCCAGAACGCATCAAACCCGATACCGCCATTTGCCGATTTCGCCTTGGACGCGATGATCGCGGACAATCCACTGTGCGCCTCGATGATTCGTATGGTTTTAGGGTGCCCCAGCAAGCGCTTCAGCCGGCCCTGCCGCATGCGCGCGGTGACCCCGTCCTCTTCGTTGGCCAGATGCAGCAGCGTTGAGGATATACCCTGCGTGTAGGGTATCTCGACGATCTCCCCGCCCCATTCGGCAAGTGTCTCGATGACCTGGCGCCTGACATCGGCCTGGATACCGCCGCGCCAATCGTCGCCATGCACGACATAGTCCGGGCGGTATAGGCGCAAATTGCCTTCGTAGCTGAGGGTTGTCTGTGGCACGACCTTGGTGACGCCACGAACGCTGCCGACCACCCGCACCCGATCCTCATAGTGCAGGAAGGGGAGGCGCTTATAGCCGAGCGCCGCCTCGTCGGTGATGACGCCGACGATCACGTCGCCTAATCTGGCGGCGGTGTCCAAGATGTTGATGTGGCCTGCGTGCAGCAGGTCGCCTACCATGGCTACGTAGACGGTTTTCTTCATGTTGGATTGCTCGTACCGGACAAGGAAGAACTTCTTTTCCGAAGAGATGGAATTGGGACTTTTTCTAGATCAGGCAGCATGGATGCCGAAGTGGTGTTGCAGCCGTTTCAGGGTCTCGGGGGGGGCGCGGGAGGGGCGCGGGAGATGTGGGGGCGATCCGGAGCGCAGGAGGACGTGGATGAGTGCGGGACCGCAAGCGGCGCCGCCCATGGCGCTTGCCAACCCTGCCGCGTTATCGACACGTGCGGCATAGGCGTAACCACATTTTGCCGCAATCTCGGAGAACGGCGCGTGAGTGGAGATACTGCGCTGCCCACCGGTCGAGTCATACGCGCCATTGTCCAGGACGACATGCATCAATGTCTTGCCACCGTAACGTGCGATCATGGGCAGCGCGCCGAGATGCATGAGTGCCGCGCCATCCCCATCGATCACCAGGATCGGACGGGGAAGCGCCAGCGACAACCCAAGCCCGACGGAGGACGCAAGGCCCATCGATCCCACGACGTAAAGATTGCGCGGGTCGTCGGCCACCGCGAAGAGTTCGCGACCGGTCTTCCCCGTGGTGGCCAGCCGGATCGTGTCCGGCCCTGCCTGCATGCACACGACCTTCAATGCGTCGGTGCGCGACATCATCGGCGCGCCGCATGTCAAGTCCTCGGGTATGCCGGGCGCGCACGTAGCCGGTGCTTCCGCCGGCGCATGCGTGGCGTCGAACACGCCGTCGGGCACCACAATGGCCACGCAGCGCCGGCCCCGCTCAGCCAGACCGATTGCCCAGTGCAATTGCCTCATCGCCTCCGTGCCTTCGGTAGCCAAGGTTGTGTGGGGGATGCCGATAGCGTCCAGAACCGCATGGGTGGACAGGCCCATGCGCATATGCTGCGGCTCGTCCGGCCGCCCCGGTTGACCACGCCAACTGGTGATCAGCATGAGGGGTAATTGGAAGACCTCCACCAGCGAGGTCAGTGGATTGATCGCGTTGCCCAGGCCAGAGTTCTGCATCAGCACGACAGCGCGCCGGCCGGCCATTATTGCGCCGGCCGCTACCGCCACCGCCTGGCCCTCGTTCGGCGCCGCAACATAAGTGAAGCGGTTCGTCGCCTGAAAATAGTTCTGCAGCGGGGCGAGGCTGGAACAGGGAACGCCGGTCGCCAGCGTGTAGCCTGCCTCGTTCAGCAGGCCCGCCCAAGTCTCCGCGCGAATCATCGCACTGTTCTCCGCCAGCCTGCAGATTGACATCGCCGCTCGCAATGTTTTCGTCTAGTGTGCTGAACGGCTGCCGGAATACGCATGAACGAAAATGGGAGGGGGCGTGGCGGCGAGGAAAGCATTCCAGCAGGCAACGCCCGCGGCCTGGTTCGGGAGCGGGTCGCATATCGGCCAGACCTCGCTTAAGGTCGCGTGGGACTACACGCATCTCGCGCAGTCGTATGTCGGCCGGCCTGGCTATGCCGCGGAAGCGATCGACGCGCTGTTTGACCTGGCTGGTCCCGGTGCCGCGCGACAGGTGATCGACCTTGGCGCCGGCGCTGGTCATCTCACGGCGCCGTTGGCCGAACGCGGTGCCGAGATCGTGGCACTTGAACCCAACCGGGCCATGCGCGCGCATGGGATTGCGCGAACAGCCCAGTATGCCAACGTCCATTGGATGGTGGGCCGTATGGAGGACACCGGGCTTGCCGATGGCGGATTTTCGTTGGCGACGTGCGGCTCTTCTTTCGGTGTCGCCGATCATTCTGCCACGCTGCGGGAAGTCGCGCGGATACTCGAGCCTGCTGGGTGGTTCGCCTGCCTTTGGAATCACCGCGACCTACAGGATTCGCTGCAACGCGAGATCGAGGCGCATATCAAGACCCATATACCACAGTACCAATACGGCTCACGCCGAGAGGATCAGACGCCGATCATCGACGCGAGCGGCCTGTTCGACCGCGTCAGCTTGGTTGAGTCCGCCATCCGCCACCGCCTGCCGGCGACCGAATGGGTGGAGGCGTGGCGCTCCCACGCAACATTGCAGCGACAGGCAGGTGAGCAGTTCGGCAGGATTGTCGACGGTATTGCCGACATCGTCGATCAGAGATGCGGCGGCATGGTCGAGGTGCCGTACGTGACCCGCATGTGGGTCGCGAGGGTGCGGTCGCCCGCGACCCACGAAAGGGCCTGAGAGGGTGTTGCACGGGCTGCAACATGCACCAGGCGCTGTGTGGATCACCGGGCTGCCTGCATCCGGCAAGACCACTTTGAGCGAGGCGCTGCACCGCGCATTGCAGGCGAGGGGCCATCGCTGCACCGTGCTGGATGGGGAGGCGTTGCGCGCGCGGTTGAGCCGGCAATATGGGCACTCGCTCGAGGACCGTTTTGCGGTGTTGGAGGAGATTGTCGCCGCGGCGTCGGCCGAGAGACATCGGGGTGTGGTCCCGATCGTTGCCACCATTTCCCATAAACGGGAGATGCGGGCCTTTGCCCGGCACGCGCTCGGCCATATGCTGGAGGTCTATCTCGAGTGTGCGGCGCATGTGTGTGCGCTGCGCGACCAGAAAGGCCATTACCGGCGCGCCTATGCCGGCGAGTATGCGTGTTTCGTGGGCGTGACGGAGCCCTATGAGGCATGGGATATCGCCGACATTGTCATCGACACGGCCAAGTCGGGCGTAGCCGAGGCCACGCGTACTCTGCTTGCCGCCAGCCTGAACTTTCTGGGCCAAACTGCCTTGGACAAGCCGGCGGTCAGGATGGATCACCAGATTGCGCAGGACCGCCCGCGTCTGGGCGGAGTGTCGGGCCACGCCCTTGGGGTCGCCGCATCGCCCTGATCCGCTGAAAGAAATAGCTCGAGCCATCGCCGAATTGCGAACGTGTGGATGACAAACGATCGGCAAGCCACGCCGCGTGGCGAGCGTTCAACTCCTGAAGACTGTCGATCAACACGCGCAGTTCGGCGGACGCCAGGCCGGCGCGGCTGAGCACGCCATCGTTTAATCGATAGGCCAGGGACAGCAGTGCGAATAGATGGTGTTCGGACGCGGCCATGTCCAATGGCACCGACTTGACCGAATCTGGCAGGTGGACTGTGTCGAAGAAGGCGAGGAACGCCGCGCTGAAGCGCGCTGCTGCGAACACGTCGCGCTCTGCGGGCGCTTGCGTGTCGTATCCGATCATACGCAGTATCGAAGCGGTTGCGCCTTCGATCTCCGGAATCGATGGCGAGACAATGGGGTGATCGCGTCCCTCGCCAACCTTGCCGGATCGGTTGGCCACCTGACGCTCGAACGGAAGTTTGTCGCGCAGGGCCAGTTCCGCCGCGCGCGCGCTCTCGAAGGATGAGCATTGCACGGCCCGTTCGATGTCGCTGTCCGTGTAGGTGAGAGCGAGGGCTGACAAGATTGCGCGAAGCGTGCCCTCGGCGTCACGCTTATAATCCTCGAAACGGACCAGGTGAATGTTGGGCAGCGACAGCCATGCGGCAACGAACAGCGCCCAATGGGCGGAGCGGCTTAGAAGCGTGTTTGGGTGAGGAAGGTGCAGGAACTCTTCGAAGGTGAGTGTGGGGGAGCCGCGTCGGAAACTCGAGTAAAGCGCATCTCTGGGATCACGAACCATCAGCACGCGTGAATGCTCGCCGATCTGGCAAGGTGGAAGATCCTGGACGTAGTGGACGCTCAGGTCGTCACGGAACACAAAATCCGCTTGGCGCGTCAGGGCAGGCAAGAATTTTTTCAATACCGCTGCTTTGGGATTGAGGGCTGCGCGCCCATTTTTCTGCATGGTCCACATGCGGCTGGCGTCCGGCAGCAGGGCCGCTCCCTGCCAGATACGGTCAACTACCGGTTTGTGATCGACCCTGATGCCGAGTTCCACGAAGCAGTTCAGTAGCCACGACGCGCCGGACGGCTCGATGGGAGAGGCAACGAGAATGCGCCGGGGCTGCATCACTCCGGCTGCAGGCCAGCGCGTGCGACCACGTCACCCAAGGTTCGCAGATCCTGGAACAATTCAGGCGTGAGGTCCTGTTCGGGGAATTCGATGCCGAATTCCTGTTCGATGGCGACGATCAGCTCCACGACCGCGAAGGAATCGAGACCCAATCCGCCCTCAAACAGGAACATCGTCTCGTCAATCTCGTCGGCGTCGAACTCGATGTCGAGCGCGGCGACCAGGAGCTTCAACCGATGGATGATTGCGGGAAGGGGGGTGTTGGACGGCAGCATCATTCAGCACCGGCATTTGAACTTGGATTTCTACTCGCGGGCGCACGGGTGCGGAATAGCCCTCGACAGCGCCCGAAGAAAGTTCTTGCCTGTTCTCAACCAGAAGCGCTTGCCTCGTTCATCAACATTAACCGATCCACTTTCCCGCTCGGCAAACGGGGCAGTTCCGCCACGAAGACGAATTGATCGGGGATGGCCCGCGCCGGCAGCACGCCACGGCAGGCCTTGCGAAGCGCCCCGACCTCCCGCACCATTCCCGGTGAAGGCACGCAAAAAGCGATCAGCGCCCGCCCGCGGCGGGTCATGTCCCCGCCGAGGATGACAGCCTCCGTTATGCCTGGAAGTATGGTGAGAGCGGCGGCCACGTCGGCACATGCGACCAACAGGCCGTCACGGTTCACCAGATCGTCCGCCCGCCCGTGCACCGTGAGGTAGCCGTCGATCATTCGACCCACATCGTTGCTGCAGAAGTTTGCGTTCGTTGCAAGCGAACCATCTGGCCCGGGCAGCGCCCGACCGTCGGCGCCCACATAGCCCTCGAAGCCGTAGTCATGTCGGAAGCATAGCGTGTCGATCGCCATTGCCTTGGCGTTCCGGATTGTCACGCCCTGCATTGGCCGCCCGATCATATCGCGGCGACGTGCCACGGGATCGGCCGGAGTGCCGGCGGCGATCACGCCGAGCTCGGTCGATCCGTATAGGTTCACCAGGCATCCGTGCAGCTTCTCATAGCGATCGAACAGATCGGCCGGCAGGCGATCGCCGGCCATGACGGTCAAGCGATACGGTCGCGGCGCCCTGCGAAGACGGGTTATGGCGTCGCCGAAACTCGGGGTCATGAAGGCTATTGTGGGGTTGAACTGCCGCTCACGCGCCACGTATCGAACGGCGTTTGCGCTGGCTTGGAGATCGATGCTCGCGCCGGCCAGAACGGCGGGCAGGAAGGCGGCCCCGAGGCCGAACATGTGGGCGACCGGAACCGGCACTGCGACGCGATCGGCCAGCGTCAGGCACAGCCGCTCCGCGCAGTGTCCGGCCGCCTCCAACAGGAGGTGGTGACTGTGTTGCACCAATTTGGCTTGTCCCGTGCTGCCCGATGTCGGGACGAACAGGCGCCCCTGTCCGGATGGAGGGTCGGCCCGCCAGCATGGGTTGTCCGAGACGGAGATCGGGCTGTCTACGCTAGCCCGGATGTCGCCGACGGACGCTACGTTCTGCCCTTGAACATGTAAGCGATAGCGGCAGAATGCGTCCGGGATGCCAAGATCGGCAATCGAGAACGCGGCATGCGGCAGGAGAAGGAAGGTTCTGCCGCTTGCCAATAGCGCGAGCAGCACGATTGCCGACGGCAGGTTATTGTCACATGCAAATGCCAGGCAGTCCGCACGAGCGATATTTCGGCCGTCCAGTATCGCCGCGACCCGAGTGACTGCGATCGCGATCTCACGGCAAGACATCTCGATCTTGCCGTCGGCCATCGTGGCCTGGGACCGTGACAGCATGTCCACAATGCCGCCATCCGGTGTCGGGGTCATCCGGCTCGCCAATCGTGGATGTCGTGCACAGTCGTCGCGCTCGCCGGTGCAGCCCAAGCTGTTGGGGCGGGTCGGGCCAGGCCGGCGAAATCCTCGACTGCACGTGCATTCGGCGTCATGAGACGCGCCAAGGCCGATACAGGGTCAATGCTTCCATGCTGCATGGTTTTTCCGAGGATGATGACGCATCGTCACGGCTGTATTCCGCCGCCGGCCTCGTCCGGCTGGCCACGTCCATGTGCGGCGGGCCGGTCCCGTTCGATCCTGCCGGACAGTCAGGTTTCGAGCAACTCTGTGACGCGTTCGAGTTGGCCCGGCCAGGGCAGACGACGTTCGGCAAACTCTTCGCGAGATCGGTCCTGCTCGATGGGCTGATAAAACGGTATCGCCTGGCCGATTACATCCGGCGTTTTCCGGCGGTGGAGTCGATCGATCTGCCCAGTCCCGTCTTCATCGTCGCCCCGTTCCGGACGGGAACCACTTTTCTGCATCGGCTGCTGTCATGCGACCCGCAAAACCGCTGCCCCCGCATGTGGGAGGTCGCGTATCCCCCACCGGCGGAGCCCTATCTGCGTGGCGACGCGCGCTACTTCGCCCACGACGCCCGGATCGCAAAAGCTGCGGCGGCCCTGCGGACGCTCCACCGCGCGAGCCCCGCGCTGTGTCGGCTGCATCCGATGGCACCCGACCTGGCCGAAGAATGTTTTGGTTTGCTGGAAACATCCTTTCTGTCGCACAGCTTCATGTTCTATGCGGGCCTGCCATCCTATCTCGACTGGCTGGACGCACGCGAAACCGATGATTGGCGTGCGGCCTACACGCTCTACGCCGCGCAGTTGCGGTTGCTGCACTGGTGGCAACCGGGCCGGCGCTGGATTTTGAAATCGCCGGTGCATCAGTGGAACCTCGGCATGGTGTTGGAATTCTTTCCGCGATCTCATATTATACAGCTTCGCCGCGATCCGGTCGATGCGATGGATTCGTTTTGCCGATTGCTGACGGAATATCGCCGCTTGATGTGCCGGTCGGTCGATCCGGTCGCGATCGGCAGGCAGGCCGAAACCTATGCGCGCAAGGCATTTGACCGCGCCGTTGCCGCGCGGCGCCGGACCGAAACGCCGCGCTTCATTGACGTGGAATTCAACGAGCTGCTTGGCGATCCCATGGCGTGTGTCCAGGCGATCTACGCACGCATGGGTGCTCGGTTGTCGCCCGCGGCGGCAGCTTGCATGAGGAGATGGCTCTCTGAGGAGGCTAGAGCATCATCCGACCGAACCGAGTCGTTCAGTCGGATAAAGATGTTGGGCAAAACAACAAACTAGAGCATGGTCCGTGAGCCGATGCGAACAGATCATGTTCTAGTCCTGCTCGCCGCGCTTGACCGTCACTGCTTTGAAGGGCGGCATGAGACCGCGTAAATCGCCATTGTCGATGACGGTCTGCAGAACCCTGCGGTGATAATAGCTCTCGACGTTCATGGCCGCTTCCTTGGTGCCGGGCGTTTGATCAGGCGGGGGTACGGCGTAAGGCGACAGCACAACGCCCGGACATTTCGAAAAGTAGTCGGCGAAGGCGCAATCCCTGCCGTTGGACGGCGAATAGGTGAACACGTATTCGGTGATCCCGCTGCCCGCCGACAACTGCTCCTTCAGGAACGCTTTGGCTGCATCGGCGGTCTCCAGGCGCGCCGTCCGCGGGACGAAAGCCCAGACTTTCCTGGCGCCGAGCAGGTGGCCGAAGAGCAGCGCGCCGTAGCCGCCGCTTGAGTCGCCGATGGTGTAGAATTCCGTGACGTGGGGCATCGCCCGGAGCACGTTCTTGTGCCATGCGAGCAGCGATGGCAGGTCGGGGATGTCTGGGCTAACACCCTGCGCGTAATTGTCGTTGAACGGGTCGGCGACGAGCGCCAGGTTGCGGTCGCCCAACCCCCCGTTGCGGATCATCGACAGGAACGTGATACCTCGACCGCGCAGCCCGACGTTACGGCCGGGGTAGATGAAGAACAACTGTGCGCAGTTGGGACGCGCCAGCGATACGAGTGCTTTCTGCGAGGCCTGTTCCAGCACCATGCTGGCCCATGCAGCCCAGGGGGCGGCGGCCCTGTCAAGGGTCTTCGAAAGTCAGGATCGTTACTGCTGACCTATGAGGTCCTCGCTTCTTTCTTTCGAAAAAGAAGTTCTTCTTTTCTGAAGAAAAGAAGCAAAATACTTTTGCTTATTGAGTGTGGGCGATGCGAAGGGCTTTTCTAGTGCTGTGCTGCGCTGATACCGACGTACAAGTTCTCCAGCGCGTCGGCAGCCAGCTCGACTGTCAGCTCGGGTTTGCGGCGAAAGCAGCGGCAGACCTGGGCGGCCTGCTCGCAGATGAATTTCGGCTGGAAGGAGGCGAGCTTGTATCGCCCGTTGGCCGTCAAGCGCTCGACCACGTAATCGAACGCGGCCTGCGAGAGAACCAGGCCGGCAGCGGCGGCCGCGCGCTCGAAAATCTTGCGGTATTCGCCCGGCGTGGGGCCCAGCATCTGCATCTTGTAGGGGATGCGGCGCAGGAAGGCCGGATCCATCAGGTCCGCCGGTTCCAGGTTGGTGGAAAAGATGACCAGCTCGTCAAACGGCAGCTTGAAGGTAATGCCCGTGTTCAGCTTCAGATAATCGACCCGGTTTTCGAGCGGGATGATCCAGCGATTCAGCAACTCGGCAGGATTGACGCGCTGGCGGCCGAAATCGTCGATCAGGAACACGCCGTTGAGTGCCTTCATATGCAGCGGGGCGTCGTAGCACTTGGTCATCGGGTCCCAGCGCAGATCCAGCATGTCAAGCGTCATCTCGCCCCCCGCCATGGCAACAGGGCGGCGGCACGCGGTCCAGCGTCCATCAAATGCTTCGATCTGCACGCCGCCATTGCCTGATGCGGGGCCATCCGCTTCTGCCTCCATGAATGGCCGATGCAGGCTTTCATCATACATTTTGATGATCTGGCCGCTGACCTCGATAGCATAGGGAATGAAGACCGGATCGGTGAACAGGCCGGCGATGCGGGTGCCCACGCTGGTCTTGCCGTTGCCGGGGGGGCCATAGAGCAGCAGCGTACGGCCGGCGCTGACGGCCGGCACCAGGCGGTTGATCGTCTGTTCGGACAGGACCAGCCCGGCAAATGCTTGGCGCAGCGTGTCGGCATCCAGAAGCTCGTTGGTAATCGGCTGCTTGGCGACCTGGGCCTGAAACGAGGCCAGGCTGACCGGAGCGGGGCCGAGATATTGCGTCTGGTCCATCGCATCGCTGGCAGCATCCCGGCCTTGGTCACTGAGAGCGTAGCGTATGTAGCGGACAATGCCGGCGTTGATGGAGCCGAGCACGTGGACGAGTTTTTGGGCGATCGCCTCGTCGATGATCTCCTGGATGACGGTGTGCGGCAGGCACATGCGGCCAGAGAGTTCGGGCACCGTCTCGCAGGAGACGACGCGCATGAATTTCAGCAGCAGGCCCAGTAGCAATCCGCGGGAGATGCCGGTTTCCGCGATGCTGCGCGGCATGACCGGGGTCTCGTCCATGACCGCGAACAGCTGCTCGGTCGTCATGAAGCCAAGGGCCACCAGGTTGTCGCCCAGCTTGCCACCCTGCTGCCGCTGGCGTGCCAGGGCGGAGTCTATATCGGCGGTCTGCACAAGGCCGCGCATCAGCAGAACGTCGCCCAAACGCATGGATGCTACTCCGACGTGTAATCCGTGGCGGAGGGCACGCTAAAACAAGATTTGGAAACGGCAAAGCAATATTTTTGATCCGATGCACTTTTCGGTTGTAGGCCTGTCTGGCCTACTCCCACGACCACGCTCGGTCCCGGAGAACGGGCACAGGGCCATCACGGTCGGGTGCCGCAAGCCACCCCTGAAGCTTGCCCAGGACTGCCCGGGTGGCCGGGGCGATGTCCGCCGCCAGAGCGGCATGAGGAGAATACCAGCCGGGGGCTTCGATCTCGCTACTTGATGCCAGCGTGCCGCTCACGCGGGTAGCATCCACGACGAAAAACCGCGCGTCGAACCTCATGGCGCGGTCGGGTGGGGTGATCGCCCGGCAGAGGTAGTCCAATCCGTCCAGCGCAGGCGGGTCGCCCAGGGAAAGACCAACTTCTTCCGTTAGTTCCCGGGCCGCGGCGACGGCCAGGGCGCGAGCCAGCGTGGGGGTGGCGGAGCGCTCGAGACGGCGCTGGATTTCGGGGCGCAGGGGGGTGGCGACAGGGGCGATGTGGTCGGCCGCATCCACCGAACCGCCCGGGAAGACGAGCACGTTGGGCATGAAGCGGTGGCCCGCGCCGCGCCGGCCCATCAGCAGCTCCGGCCCGTCCTGCCCGTGGCGAACGACGATCAGACTGGAAGCGGGGCGTGGGTCGGCTGGCGGCTTCATCCGGCCATTGCGCGCAAATTCGCCCGGTCCGCAACGGCCGCCCTTGACTGCGGCGGGGGACGGCCGCATTTCGGTAATCCGGACTAGCGAGGTCCGATTGTTCTCGGGCGCGGGTGGGCTTCATGTTTCGGCTGTCCAAATTGGCGGATTATGCGACCGTCGTGCTTGTTCGGCTGGGTGAGGCGGGAACGGAGGCGGTGCAGACCTCTCCGGGTATCGCGGCTGCTACCGGCATACCGGAGCCGACGGTGGCCAAGGTGCTGAAGGCGATGGGCGGGTGCCGGCTGGTGATCTCCCAACGGGGCGCGCGCGGGGGCTACCGGCTTGGGCGGGTGCTGTCGGCGATCACGGTCGCCGATGTGATCGAGGCGATCGATGGGCCGATTGCGATGACCGCCTGCGTAGATGGCGGGGGCTGCGAGAGCGGCTGCCTGTGCCCGATGCGCGGCCGATGGGACCCGGTGAACAGCGCAATCCGCACGGCGCTGCGCGCGATCACGCTTGCCGACATGCGCGACAGCATGGTGCCGACGCGCCGGTTCATCGACCCGCCGCGGCTGAGTGCAGACGCCGGCGCCCACATACACCATATCGCGTAGAGGATTTCACATGGCTGCGACCGCCGAAACCCTGAGCACCGTCCGTGATGTTGCGGAAAGCGGCTATAAATGGGGTTTTGAGACCGATATCGAGATGGAGTTCGCGCCGCGCGGGCTGAACACCGATATTGTCCGCCTGATCAGCGCGCGGAAGGAGGAGCCGGAGTGGCTGCTGGAATGGCGGCTGCGCGCGTTCGCCGTGTGGCAGGGCATGGAAGAGCCGAGCTGGGCGCTGCTGGATTTTCCGAAGATCGATTACCAGGATGCTTACTACTACGCGGCGCCGAAGAAGAAGGCAGGACCGGCGTCGCTCGACGAGGTCGATCCCGAACTGCTGCGCATGTATGAGAAACTGGGCATTCCGGTCAGCGAGCGCGCCATCCTGGCCGGTGTCGAAGGTGCCGACGCCCGCCCGCCGATGGCGGTGGACGCGGTGTTCGACAGCGTTTCCGTGGCGACCACGTTCCGCAGCACGCTTGCCAAATCGGGCGTGATCTTTTGCCCGATCAGCGAGGCGGTGCGCGAGCATCCTGAGCTGGTGCGCAAATATCTGGGCAGCGTCGTGCCGCCGACCGACAATTATTTTGCCGCGCTGAATTCAGCGGTGTTCACTGACGGGAGTTTCGTGTTCATTCCCAAGGGGGTCGCGTGCCCGATGGAATTGTCCACCTATTTCCGGATCAATGCCAAGAACACGGGTCAGTTCGAGCGGACGCTGATCATCGCCGAGGACGGTGCGTCGGTCAGCTACCTTGAAGGGTGCACCGCGCCCATGCGCGACGAGAACCAGCTGCATGCGGCGGTGGTGGAATTGGTGGCGATGGATGACGCCAAGATAAAGTACTCGACGGTGCAGAACTGGTATCCGGGCAATGCCGAAGGTGTCGGCGGCATTTATAATTTCGTTACCAAGCGCGGCGCATGCCGTGGCGCGCGATCGAAGATAAGCTGGACGCAGGTGGAGACGGGGTCCGCGATCACGTGGAAATATCCGTCCTGCGTGCTGCAGGGCGATGGCAGCGTGGGCGAGTTCTATTCGGTGGCGCTGACCAACAACCATCAGCAGGCCGATACCGGGACGAAGATGATCCATATCGGCAAGAACACGACGAGCACGATTGTGTCCAAGGGGATTTCGGCCGGGCAGAGCAACAATACATATCGCGGGCTGGTGCGCATTCTGCCGCGGGCGACGGGCGCGCGGAACCATACGCAGTGCGACAGTTTGTTGATCGGCGACCGGTGCGGGGCACACACTGTGCCTTATATCGAGTGCCGCAATCCTCAGGCGAAGGTCGAGCATGAGGCGACGACGTCGAAGATCGCCGAGGATCAGCTTTTCTATTGCCGTCAGCGTGGATTATCCGAAGAGGAAGCTGTCGGCATGATCGTCAACGGGTTCTGCCGTGAGGTGTTGAAGGAATTGCCGATGGAGTTCGCGGTGGAAGCGCAGAAATTGCTCGCCGTCAGCCTGGAAGGCTCGGTGGGGTAGTCATTATGTTGGAGATACACGATCTGGCCGCCTCGATCGGCGACAAGCCGATTTTGCGCGGGATCAGCCTGACCGTGCCCGATGGCGAGGTGCACGCCATCATGGGGCCGAACGGCTCCGGCAAATCGACCCTGTCCTACGTGTTGTCTGGGCGCGAGGATTTTACCGTGACTGGGGGCAGCGCCACGTTCGATGGCCAGGACCTGCTGGCGATGGAGCCTGAGGCGCGTGCGCAGGCGGGGTTGTTTCTGGCTTTTCAGGCGCCGGTGGAACTGCCCGGAGTGGGCAACGCGAATTTCTTGCGCACTGCGTTGAA
This sequence comes from uncultured Alphaproteobacteria bacterium, assembly GCA_963850605.1. GTDB lineage: Bacteria > Pseudomonadota > Alphaproteobacteria > Acetobacterales > Acetobacteraceae > BOG-908. Next base: position 473,282 of record CAWKLX010000005.1, read on the forward strand.
CGCGGTGCGCCGGGCGCGTGGCGAGGAGGAGCTGGACGCGGCGCAGTTCCTGAAGCTGGCGCGGGCGGAGGCCAAGCGGTTGCAGATGCCCGATGACATGCTGAAGCGCAACGTCAATGTCGGGTTCTCGGGCGGCGAGAAGAAGCGCAACGAGGTGCTGCAGATGACCATGCTGCGGCCCAAGCTCGCAATATTGGATGAGACCGATAGCGGGCTGGATATCGACGCGCTGAAAATCGTGGGCGATGGCGTGAATGCGCTGCGCGCGCCGGGCTTTTCCGCGCTCGTCATCACGCACCACCAGCGGCTGCTGGACCACATCGTGCCGGATGCCGTGCATGTGCTGGCGCACGGCCGCATCGTGCGCAGTGGCGGTCCGGATCTGGCGCGCGCGCTGGAGTCGCATGGCTACGCCCAGGTGATCGCGGAGGCGGCATGAGCGCCTCGCTCGCCCGAGCGCCTGCCGCATCGCCGGCCGAGAGCTTCTTGGCGCGCTATGAAGGTTTGGCGTCTCGCCTGCCGGGCGATCCGGCGCCGCGCCAGGCCGCCGCGGAAATCTTGCGTGCGGAGGGCTTGCCGCACCGGCGCGAGGAATCGTGGCGGTTTACCAGCCTGGCCAAACTTGCAGAGGTGCGGTTTCATGAGGCGCTGACGGAGGCGAGCGGGTTCGCGTCCGGCACGGTGCTGCCGGCGTTGGGCGCGCTTGCGGATCAGCCGCGCCTGGTATTCGTGCAAGGGCGTTTCAACGCGGGTCTTTCTGCCTTGCCGGAGGGCGACATCGCCCGCTCTTTTGCAGCGCAACCGGTGTTCGGGTCGGCGACGCATCCTGAGCGGGATCGGCTTGTCGCGCTGAACACCATGCTTGCCGAAGATGGCGCGGTGATCGACGTGCCGGCCGGCCGTGATGCCGGTACGCTGGTGCTGGTCAGCACAGGCGGTGATATTCATGGCACGCCGGTCGCGTATCATCCGCGCCACGTCATTCGCCTCGGCGCGGGCGCTCGGCTGGCCGTGGTGGAAGTGGCTGTCGGGCATGGGCAGTATCTGCATAATCCGGTGACGGAAGTGACTGTCGGACGCGATGCGCGGCTGACGCATGTGCGGCTGCAGAACGAGAGTTTGGACGCGTTCCATCTGGCGACGATCTATGCCGAGGTGGCCGGTGGCGGCGCGTATGACGGGTTCACACTGTCGATCGGCGGCGCGCTGGTGCGCACGGATGTGCAAGCGCGGCTGACCGGGGTGGGCGCGCATGCGTCCATCAATGCGGGGCAGTTGCTGCGTGGCACGCAGCACAGTGATTTTACCACCGCCATGCGTCATGACGCGCCAAATTGTGCGTCTCGGCAGACGGTCAAGCATGTGCTGGATGGGCGGTCCCGCGGCGTGTTCCAAGGCAAGATCGAAGTGGCACGGGCGGCGCAGAAGACCGACGGATATCAGATGAATCAGGCGCTGCTGTTGTCGCCGGACGCGGAAATCGATTGCAAGCCGCAGCTCGAGATTTTTGCAGACGACGTGAAGTGCAGCCACGGTGCCACGGTAGGCGAGCTCGATGCCGAGCAGCTTTTCTATCTCTCCAGCCGTGGCATTCCGCGCGAGGAGGCACGGGCCATGTTGGTGCGCGCGTTCCTGGGTGAGGCGCTCGATCTGGTGCAGGATGGCAATACGCGGGCGCTGCTGGACGACGTGATCGAGGCCTGGTGGCAGGTGGCAGCATGACCGTCGATTTCAGGCCCGCCGATCTGTCGCCTTCGTTCGACGTGGAGCGCGTGCGTGCGGATTTCCCAATTCTGTCGCAGCGCGTTCACGGCAAGAAATTCGTGTTCCTGGATAGCGCGGCCTCGGCGCAGAAACCGCGCGCGGTGATCGACGCGATGGTGCGCGCGATGGAGACGCAGTATGCCAACGTGCATCGCGGCCTGCACTGGATGAGCGAGCGTACGTCCGATGCGTATGAGGGCGTGCGCGACCGCGTGGCGGCGTTGCTGAACGCGCCCTCACGCGAGGAAATCGTGTTCACGCGCAATACGACGGAAGCGATCAATTTGGTCGCGCACAGCTACGGGCGCGGCGTATTGAAGCCAGGCCAAGCCGTGCTGATCACCGAGATGGAGCACCACGCCAATATCGTGCCCTGGCAGATGCTGCGGGATTCGCACGGGATAGAGATGCGGGTGGCACCGATCACCGATGCCGGTGAGCTCGATATGGAGGCGTTCGCGCGCTTGCTGGATGACGGGCGCGTGGGCCTTGTGGCGGTCACGCACATGTCCAATGTGCTGGGCACCTATAATCCGATCGCGCGCATGACGGCGCTGGCCCATGCGGCGGGCGCTCAGCTTCTGGTGGATGGCAGCCAGGCGGTGGTCCATCGTGCGGTGGATGTGCAGGCGTTGGGCGCCGATTTCTACGTGTTCACCGGGCACAAATTGTATGGTCCGACGGGGGTGGGCGTGCTGTGGGCGCGCGCGGCGTTGCTGGATGCCATGCCGCCCTTCATGGGTGGTGGCGACATGATCGCGACCGTGAGTTTCGAGCGTTCGACGTGGGCGCCGGCGCCGCAGAAATTCGAGGCGGGGACGCCGGCGATCTTGGAGGTGATCGGGCTGGGGGCCGCGATCGACTACGTGAACAGCGTGGGGTTCGACGCGATTGGTGCGCACGAGGCGGCATTGACCGACCATGCAATGGCGCGGTTGTCGGGCGTTGAAGGTTTGCACATTGTCGGGCGGGCGCAGGATCGTGGCGGGGTGATCAGTTTTACGCTGGACGGGGCGCATGCGCATGATGTTGCCACGCTGCTGGACCGGCAGGGGATTGCTGTGCGGGCCGGCCAGCACTGCGCCGAACCGCTGATGCGCCGGCTAGGGCTGACCAGCACGTCGCGCGCGAGTTTTGGCATCTACACGACGCTCGAGGAAATCGATTTCCTGCGGTGACACGCTGGAGCGGGTGCGGGGATTTTTCCAGTGATGTTCGACAATGTGCGCGAGCTGTATCAGAACGTGGTACTGGATCGTGGCCGCCATCCGCGACATATGCATGCAATGGACCCGTTCGACGCGGCGGCGCGCGGCGACAACCCGATGTGCGGGGACCAGGTGGAAGTGCGTGTGCGCTTTGCGCCGGACGACACGGTCGAGGATGCCGCGTTTGAGGCACGTGGATGTGCCATCAGCCTGGCCTCGGCCGATCTGATGGCCGAGGTTGTGCGCGGGCGGAATGCCAGATTCGATCCGGTCGCTTGCTGAGAAATTCGAGACGTTGGCGCGGACCGGCGATGTGCTGGCGGACGATGCCGCCTTGGAAAAACTGCGCCCACTCTCTGGCGTGTCGGAATACCGGTCGCGCGTGAAATGCGCGACACTGCCCTGGTCGGCGCTGCTGGCCGCTCTGGCCGGCAAGGAGGCTTCACGTGTCTGATTCATCGATCCACGCGACCGAACCGGTGGGCACCTGGACGCCGGATGGCGAGGTCATCGCGCGGCCGGGCGAGACGGCGTTGCTGGACGCCATCGCCACGATCTTCGACCCGGAAATCCCGGTCAACATCTACGAACTCGGGCTGATCTATGCGGTCGAGATCAGCGATGAGGGCGCGGTGAAGGTGGAGATGACATTGACCGCACCTGGTTGTCCCAGCGCGCAGGAATTGCCGGTGCAGGTGCGCGAGGCGGTGCTGTCCGTACCTGGGGTGACCTCGGCCGAGGTGGAGACGGTGTGGGATCCGCCATGGGATCCGAGCCGGATGAGCGATGAGGCACGGCTTGCGTTGAATATGTTCTGATCGGGGTTTGTCGAAAATCATGGACCAGACTGTCTCCTCCAGCCAGACCCGCCCGCGCCGCGCCCTGCCGCCGCTGATGACCTTGTCGGAGGCCGCGTCCACCCGCCTGCGCGCGCTGTATGAGCAGGGCGAGGGCCGGCTGCTGCGCATCAGCGTCAACACCAAGGGCTGTTCCGGGCTGGCTTACGACATGTCCTGGGTGGCCGAGCCTGGGCCTGGGGATGAGGTTGTGCGTGATGCTGACGTGACGGTGCTGGTTGATCGCAAGGCCAGTCTGTTTCTGATCGGCACGGTCATGGACTACGAGCAGAAGTCGTTGAGCGCAGGGTTCACGTTTACGAACCCGAATGAGAAGGGGCGGTGCGGGTGTGGGGAGAGTTTTCACGTGTGAGGGTTGGCGTTTTGGTCAGTTACGTCCGGCAATGATAGAACTCTCCCCCAAAAACACCCCCGTCTCCCGCACTGCCTCCGCCAACCCCACCCGCCGCACCGCCACCCCCGCCGGCATCGCCGACAGAAGCCGGCTGGGCGTGCGCCGGTCCAGCAGCACGAACACGCCGCGATCCGTGGCTGTGCGTATGAGGCGGCCGAACGCCTGGCGCAGACGCAGCCGGGCGATCCGGTCGTCGTAGGCGGACGGGTTGCCGCCGGATAGATGAATGCGGCGTTCCCGATGAAGGATGTCGGGACGCGGCCAGGGCACCCGCTCGAACACGACAAGCCGAAGCGCGCGCCCAGGGATGTCCACGCCGTCGCGCATGGCGTCCGTGCCCAGCAGGCAGCTTTCTTCCTCGGTGCGGAACACGTCCACGAGCGTGGTGTTGTCCATCGCGTCGACGTGCTGGGCGTAGAGCGGGATGCCGGCCGCTTCCAGCTCGGGGGCGATGCGGGCGTGGACGGCGCGGAGGCGGCTGATGGCGGTGAACAGGCCTAGCCCGCCGCCGCCCGCCGCCTGGAACAATTTCGAAAATGCCCCGGCCAGCCCGGGCAGGTCGGCGGCAAGGTCGGTCACGACGAAGGCGCGGGTCTGGCGGGCGTAGTCGAACGGGCTGCCGAAGGCGGCGCGTATGGCGGGCGAGGGCAGATGGGTGGCGCCGACGCGGGCCTCGGCCGCGTCCCAATCGGTTTCCACGTTGGTCTCATCCGCCACCGTCTCGTCGCGCAAGGTCGCCGAGGTGATCAGCAGGCCGTGGGCGGGGGCGACCAGGGTCAGCGCGAAAGGCTGGGTAGGGTCGAGGTGGTGGCGGCAGAAAGCGATGTCGCGGTCGAACCCTTCGCGGCGGTCGAGGCGCAGGAAAAAAACGTGGTTTGGCCGTTCGCCCGGTTCCGGTCTCGGTTCGGCAAGCGCGACCAGCATGGCTCGCCAGATGTTCAGTCGATCCAGCACGCGGCGGCGCAGGGATCGGCACGCGGCTTCGATGCGACCGCGGTCGGCGGGTTCGAGCGCGCCGGCATCTTCCTCGAGCCGATCCTCCAGCCGGTCGAGCAGGGTGCGGGCCGGCTCGGCCATGCGGGCCAGGGCGCGGGCCAGCGCAGGGGCTGCCTGTTCGACCGCCTGGGTGGGCGGGAACATGTCGCATTCCAGCGTGACGCGCGGACCGGGTGCGTCGTCGCCGGGAATGCGCGCCAGGATCTGGGCCCGGGCGGCGCTTAAGAAAGCCTCGAAAGGGTTGGCCTGGCCGGCTTGCAGGCCGCCGATTTCGGGACCGCTCTCGTCGGTCAGGCGGCTGGACCAGCCGGCGGAGGGCAGGGCGCGGGCGGCGTGCAACAGCGCGTCCAGCGGCGCTTCCAGCTTGGGGTGGCCCACCACCAGTTCGTCGATACGCCGTTTCAGCCCGCGTGCGCGTGATCGCCCGCCCTCCGCGCCCAGCAGCCAGCGGCGCAGTTCGGCCCCCTCGGCCCCCGACAATTCGCTCGCAAAGGCGCTGTCGGCGGCCTCGAAGACGTGGTGGCCTTCGTCGAACACGTAGCGGGTCGGCACCGTGTCGTCGTCCAGCCCCTGCCAGGCGGCCTGGGTCATGACCAGCGCATGGTTGGCGACAACAAGCTGGGCGGTGCGGGCGCGCCGGACGGTGTGCTCGATGAAACACTTTTTGTAATGGCCGCAGGCGCCGTGGATGCACTCGCCGCGGCGGTCGGCCAGCGCGGCGGCCAAGGCGGGTGAGAAGATTTCGGGGAACCAGCCGGGCAGGTCGCCGCCGGCCAAGTCGCCATCAACCGTGGCGGCCACCCAGCGGGCGATCAGGCCGAGCGGAATCAGGCGCGCGTCGGTGCCGGTGGCGAGCGCCTGATTGATCTGGTCTTCGAGGTTGAGCAGGCAAAGGTAGTTCTCGCGGCCCTTACGGATGACCACGCGGCGGCGCCGTTCGGCGGGGTCGGGGTGCAGGCGAGCCAGCTCCGCATCGATCTGCCGCTGCAGGAGTTTCGTGAAGGTACTGATCCAGACAGTGCCGCCATTCTGCTCGGCCCACAGGCTGGCCGGCGCGATGTAGCCCAGGGTTTTGCCGGTGCCGGTGCCTGCCTCGGCCAGCACCACATGCGGGTCGGCGCGGGCGTCGCGCGGCGCAAATGCGTGGGTGGCGGCGCTCGCATAGTCGGCCTGGCCGGGGCGTTGTTCGGCGTGGGGGCCGAGCAGGCTTGCCAGGCGGGTGCGGGCCTGCGCTGGGGCGACCGGGTGGGCGGAGGGGGGTGGTGTGGGCGCCTGCTCCTCCCACTCCGGCAGGCGGCGCCAGGGGCGGAACCCGTCCGCCGCTTCCTTGCCCGGCGGCGCCCCCGGCTCGGCCAGGGCGGCGAGCACGGCCTGTGCCCAGGGCCAGCCGGCGCGGCCCATGCGGGTGGCTACGCCCGCGGCGCCAGCGTGGATCGGCAGGGCGCGGCCGGCCCGTAGGCGGTGCAGCAGCGTGTCGGCCATATCGGGCAGCAGGGCGGCCGCGCCTTCCAGTGTCGCGGGCGGGTCCATGTCCAGCGCCAGGGCCAGGCCGCGTGGTGTGGGGGTCGCAGGGCGTGCGGGAAGCACGAAGGCGTAGAGTTCCAGCAGGTCGAGCGAGGGGCCCGCGCTGCGCTCGCCCAGACGGCGGAAGGTCGCCGGCGCGTGCACCACGAGTGGGGGCGCCATGCGGCGCAGCGCGGCGGCCGCTTCGTCCGGGGGAAGGGACAAGAATTCGCCGTCAGAGGTCAGGATCGCCGTGCGGCCGGTGCCGGCCACCAAGGCGGGGGAGGGAGTCATGTGGGCGAGAGGTGGGGCTGTAAGGTGGCGCGTGCCATAAGAAATTCCGTGTGGTGCCGGTGGACCCGAGCCGCGACAGGCTGACAGACATGGATGAGGATTTCGATATCGACCCCCATGCGGCCCGGGTTACCTGTTCCCACACGACAGGACGAGCTTGACGACAACGATGCGGAGTGGGGTTTTCGTGGCGTTTCGGGACATGGGCGCGGGCGAGGACAAGGCGATCAAGGCGGCAGGCGCTTCGGCCAAACGCGACGACGATGTGGACTCCCTGCAGGCGGATGTCTTGTTGAAGAGGCGGATGCTGGGGTTCGTGTCAGCTTTGCGGAATGCCTTTGCGTTCAAGCTCTTCGCCCACTGAGACGAGACTGGTCGCCGCGCGGCGATTTTGCGCGCGCCCGCCCGACCTTGTAGCCTGCGGCAATGACGCCCGATGCCCCCCTTCCCAAAGCCTGGCCCTTCGAGGAGGCCGCCAAGATCGCGGCGCGCGCTGAGAAACAGGGCAAGCGGGAGGTGCTGTTCGAGACCGGCTATGGCCCTTCTGGCCTGCCGCATATCGGCACGTTCGGCGAGGTGGCGCGCACCTCCTGGGTCAGGCACGCTTATACGGTGCTGACCGGCGCCCCCTCGCGGCTGCTGGCGTTTTCGGACGACATGGACGGGCTGCGCAAGGTTCCGGACAACGTGCCCAACAAGGACAGGCTGCGCGCCTACCTCAACCAGCCGCTGACGCGCATTCCTGATCCATTCGAAAAATTCGAGAGTTTCGGGCACCACAACAACGCCATGCTGCGCGGTTTTCTCGATCGTTTCGGCTTCCATTACGAGTTCGCCTCCGCTTCCGACTACTACGCCCAGGGCCGGTTCGATGCGGCGCTGCGGCGCGTGCTGGAGGCGTATGACGAGATCGTGGCCGCCGTGCTCCCCACGCTGGGGCCGGAGCGGCGCGAGACGTACTCGCCCATCCTGCCGATCCATCCCGAGACGGGCGTGGTCGAACAGGTGCGCCTGGACCGGGTGGATGCCGCTGCCGCTACGGTGTTCTGGACCGATGCGCGGGGAAAGAAATTCGAGACCTCGGTGCTGGGCGGCGCGGCCAAATGCCAGTGGAAGGCGGATTGGGCGATGCGCTGGTTTGCCCTGGGCGTCGATTACGAGATGTCGGGCAAGGACCTCATCGATTCCGTAAAGCTGTCGAGCAAGCTGTGCATGGTGCTGGGCGCACTGCCGCCGATCGGTTACACCTATGAACTGTTTCTCGACGAGCGCGGCCAGAAGATCAGCAAGAGCCGCGGCAACGGCCTCTCGGTCGAGGAGTGGCTGCGGTATGCGCCACCCGAAAGTCTCAGCCAGTTCATGTATAACCAGCCGCACCGCGCGAAAAAACTGTTTTTTGATGTGATCCCGCGCGCCACCGACGAGTATATTGCAAACGTGGAACGGGCCAGGGTCGAGGCGGAGAGCGAGGAGGGATCGGCGGCGCTGATGGCCAATCCGGCCTGGCACGCCCATATGGGCCACATACCGGATGGCGCCGGCGCGCCGATCCCGTTCGGCATGCTGCTCAACCTGGCCAGCGTCATCAACGCCGAGACGGCCGACATGCTGTGGGGCTTCGTCGGCCGCTATTTGCCGCGCGCCACGCCCCAGACCGAACCGTTTTTGGCGCGGCTGGTCGATCACGCGGTTCTGTATTTCCAGGATTTCGTGCGGCCGCGTAAGCAATTTCGCCCGGCCGATGCGGTGGAGCGGGCGGCGCTGGCCGATCTGGCGCAAACACTGCGCGCGCTAGACCCGGCAACGCCGGCCGAGGCGATTCAGGACGAGGTGTATGCCGTGGGCAAGCGCCACCCGTTCCCGAGCCTGAAAAGCTGGTTCGGCTGCCTGTATCAGGTGCTGCTGGGCCAGGATGAAGGCCCGCGTTTCGGCGGTTTCGTGGCGCTCTACGGCACGGCAGAAACGGTGGCGCTGATCGAACGCCAGCTCGCCTCGGCCGCCGTCGAGGTGTGATGGTCTCCCCGCTCGCCAAGCGCGTTCTGCGGCACTTGCCGGCGGCCCTCGGCGTGGTGCTGCTGTTCGGCGCCGTGTTCGTGGTGCAGCGCGAATTCCGGCATTTGAACGTGCGCGACGTGGGCCATGCGCTGGCGGCCATCCCGCGCCGGGCGTTGTGGGAGGCGGCGGTTCTATCCGTGCTCTCCTACGGGCTGCTGACTTTCTACGACAAGCTGGCGACCATCTATGCCGGCCACCATGTCAGTTTTGCGCGCACGGCCTTTGCGTCGTTCTGCGCCTATGCGCTGGCCCATAATCTTGGCTTTTCGGCCGTCTCGGGCGCGGCGGTGCGCTACCGGCTCTACGCCCATTGGGGTCTCTCGCCGGTGCAGATCGGCAAAGTGGTGGCGTTCTCCAGCCTGACATTCGGGCTGGGCGGCATGACCCTGGGCGGGCTGATCCTGTTCACCGAACCCTCCGCCGTGCCGTTGCTGGGGGAGACGCTGCCGCGCTGGCTTCTGTACGCCGCTGGCTTGGCGATGTGGGCGGTGGTCGGCACCTATGTCGTGCTCGCCAGCCTCTTTCCGGTCATCCACGTGCGCGGCCGATTGGTAGAACTGCCGGGGTGGCGGATGGCTTTGGCCCAGGTGGGGCTGGCCACCGCCGACGTGTCGCTCACGGCGTCGATCTTTTATGTGCTGCTGCCGCATGCGCATGGGTTGAGCTGGGCACGGTTTCTGGCCGTCTATCTCGGCTCCTACGCAGCGGGCCTGGCCTCGAACGTGCCGGGCGGGCTCGGCGTATTCGACACGGCGATGCTGCTGGGGCTGGAAAGCACGCATCTGTCCAAACCGGTGATCCTGGGCGCGATCGCCGTCTTCCGACTATTCTATTACGTGGTGCCGCTGTTCGCGGCCGGCGCGCTGTTCGCCGGCAATGAGGTGCTGGTCAGCCGCCGGCAACTTTCGGGGCCGCTCGCGCCCGGACAGCCCCGGTGGAGCGAGCCGGATTTCGCCGCCGCCGCCAGCACCGGCGGGGTTGCCATCTGCGGCGCCATGCTGCTGTCGATCGGCGTGCTCGACACGCACCCCGACTATTCCTGGATCGACCCGGGCTTTTCCTCCTTCGCCGCCAGCGCCGGCCAGTACGTGCCCTCGCTGCTGGGCACCGCCTTGATGGTGCTGGCCGTCGGCCTGTCGCAACGCGTGACACTCGCCTGGGGCGCGACCATCGCGGGCCTGCTGGCGGGCGCGGCCATCACCGCCCTGCAAGGCGAGCCGGTCTTCGTGCCGGCGATCCTGGTCATCGCGGCGCTGAGCATCGCGCCGTTTCGCGATGCCTATTACCGGCACGCCCGGCTGCTCAGCCACCCGATGCGCCCCGGCACGGTCGTCCCGGGTACTGGCGCTGCTGTTCAGCGTGGTCTGGCTGGCCAGTTTCGAGCCGCGCGTGCGCGAGCTCGCTCAATCGAGCTGGTGGGCGGTGGTGCTGTCGGGCGCCGCCCCGGCGCCCGTGCGGCTGGCGGTGCTGCTTGCCGTGCTGCTGGGCCTGGCGGCGCTGTGGGGCGTGATCCGGCCTGGCCGTGTGCGGTGCCTGGCGTGGAATGCGGCCGCTCGCCTGCGCTACGCGGCGCTCGGCGCGCTGCCGCCGGCCGAGGCGGATGGGCTGGTGATGGGCGAGGCGGCGCGTGCCGGCATTCCGTTTCGCCGCTTGCCAGGCGTGCTGCTCGGCCTGGGGGACCCGGCCGGTGCCGAAAGCGACCGTGTCAGCGCCGTGTGGCGCCTGCGTGACCTGGCCCAGCAGGAAGGGCGGGACGCGGCGGTCTGGCGGGCTGGCGCCGACCTGCTGAAAATCTATGGCGACCTCGGCATGACCGCCCTGCCGCTGGGCGCTGATGGCATGCCGCTGCCGGACGGCGAACCGCACGAGGGCGCGCGGCGTTTCCTGTGCTGCGTGATCGAGCGCGACCTGGGCGTGCTGCTGCCTTTGCTGCCTGCGCTTGGTCGGCGGCGTGCGCAGACCGTTATGTGACCGCTCCATTGTTTCGCCGCGCTGCAACTGCGAACGGCGGGTTTTGTTATCGCCGCATCACCGACCGACCACCTCCCGGAGCACCGATCCTCATGGCCGCTACGCCGCGCAGCCGTTCCCGTTTGTCCGAGGGCTTGCCCTATCCCCTTGGTGCCACGTGGGACGGGCTGGGGGTGAATTTCGCGCTATTCTCGGCGAACGCCACGAAGGTGGAGCTGTGCCTGTTCGACGATAGCGGCCAGACCGAAATCGAACGCATCGAGTTGCCGGAATTCACCGACGAAGTGTGGCACGGCTACGTGCACAACGCGCGGCCGGGCACGATCTACGCCTATCGTGTGCACGGGCCGTACGCGCCTGAGGAAGGGCATCGGTTCAACCACAACAAGTTGCTACTTGACCCATATGCCCGCGCGCATGTGGGCGAGCTGTCCTGGCACCCGGATGTGTTCGGCTACACGATCGGCGCCGAAGGCGATGATCTGACCTTCGATGAGCGTGACAGCGCGCCGTATATGCCGAAATGCCGGGTGGTCGATCCGGCGTTTACCTGGGGGCGTGCCAAGAAGCCCCACGTGCCGTGGGAGCGCACGATTTTCTACGAAACCCATGTGCGCGGCTACACCAAACTGCATCCCGCGGTGCCGGAGGAGATGCGCGGTACATTCGCCGGCCTGGCCGTCAAGGAAGTGGTGGACTACATCCGCTCTCTCGGTGTCACATCGGTCGAGCTTCTCCCCGTTCATACCTTCATCAACGACGATTATCTGCTGGACAAAGGGCTGACCAATTTTTGGGGTTACAACACGATCGGGTTTTTCGCCCCCGATCCGCGTTACGCCCGCAACCCGGCCTTCGCCTTCGCGGAATTCAAGGAGATGGTGGCACGGCTGCACGATGCCGGCCTCGAGGTCATTCTGGATGTGGTTTATAACCACACCGCGGAAGGCAACGAGCGCGGCCCCACCCTCAGCTTCAAAGGGATCGACAACGCCAGCTACTACCGTCTGATGCCGGACAAGCCGCGCTACTACATCAATGACACGGGCACGGGCAATACGGTCAATTTGAGCCATCCACGCGTCATCCAGATGGTCACCGACAGTCTGCGTTACTGGGCGTGCGAAATGCAGGTCGATGGATTCCGTTTCGATCTTGGGACCATTTTAGCACGCGAGCCGCACGGGTTCGACGAGCAAAGCGGTTTTCTAAAGGCGTGCGGGCAGGATCCTGTGCTCAGCGGCGTAAAACTGATTGCAGAGCCATGGGATTGTGGTCCGGGCGGCTACCAGGTGGGCGGCTTCCCCCCGGGCTGGGCCGAGTGGAACGACAAGTTTCGGGACACTGTGCGTGATTTCTGGAAGGGTGACGTGCCGCCGAAAGGGTTGGCACCGCGGCTGTGCGCCTCGTCCGACGCGTTCAACCGGCGTGGCCGCAAGCCCTGGGCCAGCGTGAATTTTCTGACTGCGCATGACGGATTCACGCTCAACGACGTGGTCAGCTACAACGAGAAGCACAACGACGCCAACGGTGAAGGCAACCGCGACGGCACCGACAGCAACCGCAGCTGGAACCATGGCGCCGAAGGTCCAACCGACGACGAAGCGATCTGCGAGATGCGCAATCGCCAGATGCGCAACATGATGGCAACCCTGCTGCTGAGCCAGGGCACGCCGATGATCCTCGCCGGCGATGAATTCGCGCGCACTCAGAACGGCAATAACAACGCGTATTGCCAGGATAACGAGGTGTCCTGGGTGAACTGGGACATCGGCGAGAAGGGCGCCACCATGATCAGCTTCGTGCGCAAGCTGACCGGCCTGCGCCACGACTACCCGATCCTGCGCCGCGGCCGTTTCATGACCGGCGAGATGAACGAGGATCTGGGCGTACGCGACGTCACCTGGATCAATGCCTCAGGCCAGGAGATGTCGCCGTCTGATTGGGATGACGGCAACATGCGCTGCTTCGGCATGTTGATGGACGGTCGCGCGCAAGCCACCGGCATACGTCGCCGCGGCTCGGCGGCCACGATGCTGATGGTGTGCAACGCGTATCATGACCTGGTCAGCTTCATCCTGCCGGACAGCCCGGAAGGAAAACACTGGCGGCTGCTGTTCGACACGAACTTGCCGGATGATGTGAGGGAGGAAGCTTTTGATATTGGTGACCGGTATGACGTGACGGGGCGGAGCTGTTTGCTGTTTGGGTTGAATGCATAAGGAAGACTTCTTTCTTGAAAGAAAGAAGCAAAGAACTTTTCTGGGCTGTCGCGGACTCGGCAGGCAAAGGCTTTTGGTCCCCCTTTTAAAAAAGGACCGCTTGATTTTACATCTCCAACTCCAACCCTACAGAGACTGCCTGATGCGGCGGGATCTGAAACCACTCGACCGGGCTAAGTCCCGTCTTGCTCAAAAACAAATACGCATGCTGCATGAATTGCCTTGCCCAGTGACCGCGGTCGGTCGGGATTGGGCGCGGTAGCAGGAAGACGGAATCTTCCCAGTCGAACGGCAACGCGCCCTTCAGCACCGTGCCTACGCATGGCGTCTCCATGAAGCCGAAGCTTGCCGTGCCGGTATAGAAACCGTCACAGACCTGGTTGACTGTCACCCGAGCTCCTTCGTCGACATAGGGCGTCTTGGCAAGCTCGATCCTGAGCAGCAGCACGTTGTCGTAGCGGCAGTTCTCCCACAGCCAGCGATGGCGGCCGACTAACGGCACCCAGTCCAAATGCGAGGTCAGGAAAATCGCGCTGCCGCGCCGCGTCTCCCATGATTCCATGCCGCGCTTGAAATCGGCGGTGCTCATCGACCACTCCGCCAATGCGCGCCGGTAGCGGGCGCGGCCCACCGTCCACAGCGTCAGCAAGGTGAACACGAACGCCCCGATTACCAGCGGCACCCATGCGCCCTGCAAGACTTTCGCCAGATTGGCGCCCAGAAATGCGAAATCGAACGTCAGGAACGCCAGCAGCAGCGGTAGCGCGGACCAAAGTGGCCAGTGCCAGACGCGCCGTGTCACCAGGAAGAACACGATGGATGTCACCGTCATGGTACCGATCACGGCCAGCCCATACGCATTGCCGAGTGCGCTGGAAGAGCGGAAACCCAGCACGACGGCAATACAGCCCGCCATCAGGAAATAATTGACGACGGGCATGTAAACCTGCCCGCTGCTCTCGGCCGAGGTGTGGCGCACGGCGTAGCGCGGCGCCAGCCCCATGTTGACCGCCTGCCGCGTCAGCGAGAACGCGCCCGAGATCAGCGCTTGGCTTGCGATCACGGTAGCCAGCGTCGAGAGCGCCACCATCGGGTAGATGCCCCAGTGCGGCAGAAGATTATAGAAAGGTTGCGCGGCGCCCGACGGATCGCGCAGCAGCAGCGCGCCCTGGCCGAGGTAGTTCAGCATCAGGCTCGGCAGGACGAGCAGATACCAGGCGAGAATGATCGGGCGCCGGCCGAAATGACCCAGGTCGGCGAACAGCGCCTCGACACCGGAAAAGGCGAGCACGACCGCGCCGAGCGTCGCGTACCCGGTCCAGCCTCGCCCAAACAGAAAACGCACGGCATGGCGCGGGTCGAAACACGTGAGCACCGCCGGATGTTTCACGATGCTGAACACACCGACGGCGGCGATACTGACGAACCACAGCAGCATTACCGGCCCGAACAATTTCCCAACCGCCTCTGTGCCGCGCGATTGCACCAGGAACAGCGCCAACAGAATGGCGACCGCGATGGGAAGCACATAGGGCTTGAACACGTCGGTTGCGACGTTCAGGCCCTCGACCGCGGACAGCACCGAGATGGACGGCGTAATCATTCCGTCGCCATACAGCAGCGCGGAGCCGAACAGCACGAGCAAGGTCAGCGCGCCGGGGCCTGCAAACGGTTCGGGCGGATCGTTCTGGTGGATCAGGCCAAGCAGGGCCAACGTGCCGCCCTCGCCATCGTGGTCCGCGCGCAGCACGAATAACGTGTATTTCACGCAAACTGCCAGGATGACGGCCCACAGAATGAGCGACAGCACCCCGGTTATGGCGGCCGGGTCATGGGCGAAGGCGGGCGTGTCGGTGAACACCTGCTGCACCGCGTAGAGCGGGCTGGTGCCGATGTCGCCGAACACCACGCCCAGCGCCCCCAGCATCAGGAAGGGCAATTTCTTCTGCGACATGTCTGCGTCTCCGCCGGGTCGGGCCTGTGCACTACCGGCGCCGCCGGCGAATGCGCCGCATAGCACTGATTGGCCGAGATATCTTGCGACTCGGTGCGAATCGGGGCCTACTGGATCAAAACAGGAACAGGGCGCCACATGGCCGACCAGGATTTAGTGATCGGCATGTGCGCGGCGGCCCTGGGTGTGGCGGCGCTGCTCTGGCTGGCCGCACGCATTCTCTTTCGCTTGCCAGATGCCGGCGAGCTGCAGCGCCTGCGCCTCGTCTGCGAACAGACCCTGGCTGGCCAGCGCGCCGAGGCCGAACGGCTATGCCTGCGCCTGGCCGCCACTGACGGCCGCGTGTGTGCGCGCATCGACGCCGTGCAACTGGCCATGGAGCAGCGGCTTGGTGGGCTGACAACCCGCTTGGCGCACGAGGCGGGCGATAGCCGCGCGCTGCTGGAGGCGAAACTGCGCGAGCTGGCCGATACCACTGCGGCCCGACTGGCCGAGATACAGCGTAGCGTCAACGAGCAGCTGACGGAAACGGTGGAACGGCAGATGCAAACCAGTTTCGGCCGCGTGATCGAGCAGTTCAATGCGGTGCAGAAGGCGATGGCCGACGTGGCCAGCGTCACTTCGCAGATCGGGGATCTGAAGCGGGTTTTCTCCAATGTTAAGAGCCGCGGCGGCTGGGGCGAGACGCAGCTCCGCGCGTTGCTTGACGATCTGCTGCCGCAGGGCGGCTACGTCGCCAATGCGCGGCTGCGCGAGGATAGCGCGGAGGTGGTGGAATTCGCCGTGCGCATGCCGCTGCGCGGGCAGACGCGCCCTTTGCTCGCCATAGACGCGAAGTTTCCCACCAGCGATTACGAGCGGCTGTTGCACGCGGCCGAAGCGGCCGATGCCGAGGGTGAACGCGCCGCGCGCCGCGCGCTGGAGACGGTGCTGCGGCAGGAGGCGCGCAAGATATCGGACAAATACATCGTACCGCCGGCAACGGTCGAATTCGCGGTGATGTATCTGCCGAGCGACGGGCTGTATGCGGAAGCCGCGCGCATCCCCGGGCTGATCGACGATTTGGGCCAGCGCCTGCATGTGATGGTCATGGGTCCCAGCCTGCTGCCGGCCCTGCTGCGCACGGTCCAATTGGGCTACGTGACACTCGCTTTGGAACAGAAGGCAGGGCACATTGCCGAGCTGCTGGGCGCCACGAAGCGCGAGATGCTGACGATGGATGATACGCTGGAGCGGCTGGCGAGGAACGCCGGCAGCATGTCGCGCACCATCGAGGACGCGCGAAGGCGCACGCGGGTCGTCACCCGCCGGCTGCGCGAAATGGAGATGCTGCCGCCCGAGCAGGCTGAGGCCGTGTTGACGCTGGGTGTGACCGAGGAGGAACTAGCCGGATAAGGAACGCGCGCGCATAGGAGTGGCAAAGCCGCCCCCGCCCAGGAGTTCTATCCACAGTGGACGACGATTTCCGGCAAGCAGCCCTGGACTATCACCGCTTCCCGCGCCCTGGGAAACTCGCCGTCGAAGCCACCAAGCGCATGGCGACGCAGCGCGACCTGGCACTGGCCTACTCCCCCGGCGTGGCCGCCGCCTGCGACGCCATCGTCGCGGATCCGCGATCGGCGCGCGAGCTGACCTCGCGCGCCAACCTCGTCGCCGTCATCACCAACGGCACCGCTGTGCTCGGCCTGGGCAATATCGGCCCGCTCGCCGGCAAGCCGGTGATGGAGGGCAAGGCGGCCCTGTTCAAGAAATTCGCCGGTATCGACGTGTTCGATATCGAGGTGGCGGCCGAAGACCCGGACCTGTTCATCAGCGTGGTCGCCGCGCTGGAACCCACCTTCGGCGCCATCAACCTGGAGGATATCAAGGCGCCCGAGTGTTTCGTCATCGAACAGCGTTTGCGCGAACGCATGAAAATCCCGGTGTTCCACGACGACCAGCACGGAACAGCTATCACGGTGGCCGCGGCAGTTCGGAACGCGCTTGTGCTTCAGGCGAAGCCGATCTCCGAGATCCGACTGGTAACGTCGGGCGCGGGCGCGGCCGCTTTGGCCTGCGTCGATCTGCTTGTGGCCATGGGTTTGCCAGCGGAGAACGTTACCCTGACCGACATACGTGGCGTAGTCTATGCCGGACGCGAGGCCGACATGCCGGAGAATATGGCGCGATATGCACGGCAGACGGATGCGCGCACGCTGGGCGACGTGATCGCGGGCGCCGACATCTTCATGGGGCTGTCGGCACCGCGCGTGTTCAAACCGGAGTGGCTGCCTTTGCTGGCGCCGCGCCCGATTATTCTGGCTCTTGCTAATCCGGAGCCGGAGATCATGCCGGAGCTTGTGCGCGCGGCGCGGCCGGATGCGATCGTGGCCAGCGGCCGCAGCGACTTTCCAAACCAGGTCAACAACGTGCTGTGCTTCCCGTTTATTTTCCGCGGCGCGCTGGACGTGGGGGCGACCACGATCAATGAGCCGATGAAACTCGCGGCTGTGGAAGCCATCGCCGAGCTGGCGCGCATGGAGGCGAGCGAGGTGGTGGCGCGCGCCTATGGTGGATCGGCGCCGGTGTTCGGGCCGGACTACATCATCCCAAAACCGTTTGATCCGCGGCTTATCCTGCAGGTGGCGCCGGCTGTCGCGCGTGCGGCGATGGATAGCGGGGTGGCGGAAAGCCCCATTGCCGACTGGGATACTTACAGGTCCGAGCTTGAACGTTTTGTTTTCCGCTCTGGCCAGCTTATGCGGCCGGTGTTCGAAGCCGCACGAAAATCCTGCGCCCGCGTGCTGTATACCGAAGGCGAGGACGAGCGTGTGCTGCGCGCGGTGCAGACGGTGGTCGATGACCGGATCGCGCGCCCCGTTCTGCTCGGCCGGCGCTCTGAGATCGTGCGCCGCGTGGCGGCAATGGGATTGCGGATGCGGCTGGAGCACGATGTGGACGTGGTCGATCCCGCCGCGGACCGAGATATATTCGACAGGCTGATCGCGCCCTACCAGGCGCTGGTAGCCAGGCGCGGGGTGTCGCCGGATGTGGCCGCGCGCCGGATGCGCTCGCGGCCGATCGTGGCCGGCGCCATGCTGCTGCATGACGGGCAGGTGGATGCCGCGCTCTGCGGTGCCACCAGCGCGTGGTATAGGCAGATGGAATACCTGCTGCCGATCGTGCCGAAATCGCATCGGGTGACACGGGTCTTCGCGCTGTCCGGTATTATCCTTCAGTCCGGCGCGATGTTCCTGTGCGACACGCATATGAACATCGATCCCACCGCCGAGCAGATCGCGGAGATGACGGCCTTGGCGGCCGATGCCGTGCGCGGGTTCGGCCTGGTGCCGAAGGTGGCGTTGCTGTCGCATTCCAGTTTCGGCTCCAGCAATTCGCCGACGGCGCGCAAGATGCGCCACGCGCTGGCGCTTGTCCGTGCCAACAACCCGGAATTGGACGTGGACGGCGAGATGCATGCCGATGCCGCACTGTCGGAGGCGATACGCGAACGCGTGATGCCCAGCAGCACACTGTCCGGTGTCGCGAATTTGCTGGTGATGCCGACTTTGGATGCGGCCAACATCGCCTTCAACCTGGTGAAGGCGGCGGCGGATGGCCTGCCGGTCGGGCCGCTGCTGCTCGGCATGTCCAAGCCTGCACACGTGCTGGTGCCCAGTGTCACGGCGCGCGGCATCGTGAACATGACAGCGCTGGCCGCAGTCGAAGCGGGGCGCCATCAAGGATTGTGAACAATGAAGGGACAACAATGATTGATCTGACCGGCCGCGTGGCCATCGTTACCGGCGCGGGCGGCGGTCTGGGCCGGGCGCATGCGCGCCTGCTGGCGCGGCGCGGCGCGCGCGTCGTTGTCAACGATCTGGGACCAGCGGCGCAAACGGTGGCCGATGAGATCTGCGGGGCGGGTGGCGAGGCTGTGGCCAGCCTAGGATCAGTGACCGATCAGTCCGCGGTGACCTCCATGGTGGAGGACGCGCATGCGCGGTGGGGCCGCGTGGACATCCTGGTCAACAATGCCGGTATCCTGCGAGACAAATCCTTTGCGAAAATGGACATGGCCGATTTCCGGCTGGTGGTCGACGTGCACCTGATGGGGGCGGCCTACTGCACCAAGGCGGTGTGGGACATCATGCGCGCGCAGAATTACGGGCGGATTGTTATGACAACCTCGTCCTCCGGCCTCTACGGCAATTTCGGACAGGCCAATTACGGTGCAGCCAAAATGGCGCTGGTAGGGCTGATGCAGGTGCTCTCGCTGGAGGGCCAGAAGGCCAATATTCGGGTCAACTGCCTGGCGCCGACGGCGGCCACCGGAATGACCGAAGGCCTGTTGCCGCCGGAGGTGCTGGCCAAGATGACCCCGGACTCAGTCAGCCCAGGGCTGCTGGCGCTGGTGGCCGAGGATGCGCCGACCCGCACCATCCTGTGCGCCGGCGCCGGCAGCTACGAGCAGGCGCACATTACGCTGACGCGTGGCCTGTACGTGGGCACCGGCGAGGGCGCACCGGAGCAAGTTGCGGCGCGCCTGCCCGAAATCGGCGCGCGCGCCGGCGAGGTGGTGCCTGAAAACTCCTGGGCGCAGGGCCAGTCGGAGCTTGAGAAGGCGGCAGCGGGCTGAGCGGCGCCGGTTATCGGCCTGCCTGGATTTCCGCCTTGAACTGCGCATAGGCGCGCACGCGGACACGGTATTTGCGCCAGGCCGACGTACCTTCGTAACGGGCGAAGGGAGCCACCTTCTGCTTGGGGCCGAGGTGTTTCGGGGCGGTTTCCAGAGCGGTTTTGGCGGTGGCGAGCCAGTCGGGTGGCAGTGTGGCCGTGGCGGTCGCAGGCCCGGGCACGTGGCCGGCCCGTATGGCATGGCGCAACGCACGGGGCGACAGGCCGAGCTGGCGGGCGGCTTCGGGCAGGGTTTTGGGGGCGACGTCGGTCAAGAATTCGTGTCCGTGCGAAAGTTCGTGGCGGCTCATCGCATCGTATGATGGGCGTTCGCAAGGTGGCGGCGCTGGTCAGTGGGCGAGCTGGATGGTTTCGACCACGCGGCCGGCCTCCAGCACCACCACGCGATCCGGGCCGCCGCCGCGCAGGGTGAGTGCGGTGCGGCTACCCAGGCCGGCCACACCGGCGATCTGCGTGCCCGCGGGCTGGTCCAGCACGGTCAGCCCGGGTGCCGATGGCAGGGCTGCCACCGCCCCCAGGCGGTGGACCAGGGTGACGCCGATCACCAGTACGCCGGCCACGATCAGCACGCCCATGGCGATCACCAGGGTCAGCAGGCCGCGCATGTGGTCACTCCCGCGTGGTTCATGGTTCGTTAACTTAGCTGCCAGGGTTCATGCCGCGCGCGAGCGTGCTTGCTCCGTTCGCGCTACCGCTTTAGGCCCACGCCATGTCGCTGCTGTCTATGACTCCGCGCCCACTTCCCACCCGCATGGCCGATCGGCTGATCGTGGCCCTGGACGTGGAGAGCGTGTCGGCGGCGCAGGCCATGGCGGAGCGCTTGGCGGGTTCGGTGCGGTTTTTCAAGGTGGGGCTATGGCTGCTGATGACGCCGGGGGTCGATCGCTTGATCGACGGTCTGAAAGCATCCGGCCACCGGGTGTTCCTGGATGCCAAGATGTACGACATCCCGCAGACTGTGGAGCGCGGGGTGGCGGCAGTGGCGGCGCGGGGGTTGGATTTCCTGACCATCCATGGTGACGAGGCCATCATGCGAGCGGCGGTGCGCGGGCGGGGCAATGCGGACCTCAAACTGTTCGCGGTGACCGTGCTGACCAGTCTGGACGATGCGTCGCTGGCCGAGATGGGCTTTTCTCATACGGCGCGCGAGCTGGTGGGGCGGCGGGCGGCGGCGGCGGCGCGATGCGGCTGCGACGGGGTGATCGCGTCTGCGGCCGATGATCCGCGCGGTCTCCGCGCCCTCGCCGGGTCGGAGCGGCTCCTGGTCGCGACGCCGGGCGTGCGCCCGGAAAACGCCGGGATGCAAGACCATCGGCGGTCCGCGACTCCTGGTCAGGCGATCGCGAGGGGCGCCGACTATCTGGTGGTCGGGCGGCCGATCATCGCGGCGCCCGATCCTGCTGCGGCGGCGCGGGCTATCATCGCGGAGATGGAGGCGGCCGTCGCGTGACGCCGTTGCTTGTGGTGGCGCCGGACGGGGCGGAGGGCCAACGGGCTGACCGGTTCCTGGCCGATGCGTCGGGCACGCTGTCCAGGTCGCGCGTCAAAACACTGATCGAGGAAGGGCGGGCGTCCCGCGACGGCGTTGTGATCGCGCAACCGGCCGAGCCGGTGCGGGCGGGCGCGGTGTATGAGCTGACCCAGCCGGAGCCGGTCTCGGCAGTGCCGCTGCCGCAGAACATCCCGTTCGACATCTTGTACGAGGACGACGCGCTGATCGTGCTGGACAAGCCGGCCGGCCTCGTTGTGCACCCGGCGCCGGGCAATCAGGACGGCACGCTGGTCAACGCCTTGTTGGCCCATTGCGGCGATACCTTGCCTGGCATCGGCGGGGAACGCCGGCCAGGGATCGTGCACCGGCTGGACCGTGACACGTCGGGCGTGATGGTGGTGGCCAAGACCGAGGATGCATTGGCGAAGCTATCGGCCGCATTCGCCGCGCGTGACATCGAGCGCGCCTATACCGCGCTGGTCTGGGGCGTGCCGGCGCCGGCTTCCGGCGACATCGAGGGGGCGATCGGGCGGGATCCACGCGATCGCAAGCGCATGGCGCTGGTGGCCCGTGGGGGCAAGCCGGCCCTGACCCATTACGCGACGCTGCGCGTGTTCCACGCTGCCGTCAGCTTGGTGGAATGCCGGCTGTCGACCGGCCGTACACACCAAATACGGGTGCATCTCGCCGCGCGGGGCCATCCGGTCGTGGGCGATCCTGTGTATCTGCGCCGCGTGCCGGCGACGAGCCGCTCAGTGCCGGAGCTCGCCCGCGCGAAACTGCTGGATTTTCCGCGGCAGGCCCTGCATGCGGCCACGTTGGGATTCGCGCACCCGGTGACGGGCGAGGCGATGCGGTTCGAGCGTAACCTGCCATTGGATTTTTCCGAATTGGTGACCAGTCTCTCCTAAAGACGAGGCTTTCACACCGTCGTGAGCAGCGTTTCGATAGCGTGCGTTATTCTTGACTGGACTGCATCGGTCCTGTATCACTCGCAGTGTTGGTCCGGCGGGCGTGCCGGGCCAGATATCGCCGGTCGCGTCCTGCCGCTGCTTGGGGGACAAGATCGGAGCGATAAACTTACCGCGCTCCACTTTCCGCGCCGGAACCGCATACCGTCTGCGCCGTCAGGGCAGATACCGGGTG
The DNA here is from genome assembly GCA_963850605.1 of uncultured Alphaproteobacteria bacterium. Taxonomy (GTDB): domain Bacteria; phylum Pseudomonadota; class Alphaproteobacteria; order Acetobacterales; family Acetobacteraceae; genus BOG-908. Next base: position 495,815 of record CAWKLX010000005.1, read on the forward strand.
CCGTCACCGGACCATAAGGAGCCGTTCCGTGGCCTCTGCTTTCGTCAACGTCGCCCCAGAGGGCAACCTCTCCCGCTACCTGCAGGAGATACGCAAATTCCCGATGCTGACCCCCGAGGAGGAGCTGTCGCTCTCCCACGCATGGCGGGACCGTGAGGACATGTCGGCCGCTCACAAGCTGGTCACGTCGCATCTGCGTCTGGTGGCCAAGATCGCGATGGGTTACCGCGGTTATGGCCTGCCGGTGGGCGAGCTGATCAGCGAAGGCAATGTCGGCATGATGCAGGCCGTCAAGCGCTTCGACCCCGATCGTGGCTTCCGTCTGGCCACCTACGCCATGTGGTGGATCAGGGCCGCCATCCAGGAATACATCCTGCATAGCTGGTCGTTGGTGAAAATGGGAACGACGGCTGCCCAAAAGAAACTATTTTTCAATTTGCGCCGGCTGAAGGGTCAGATGCAGGCCATTGAGGATGGCGACCTGCGTCCGGAACATGTGTCCAAGATCGCAACAACCTTGGGTGTCCCCGAGCAGGATGTGGTCAGCATGAACCGCCGTCTGGCCGCGCCCGATCACAGCCTGAACGCACCCGTTCGCGCCGATAGCGAAGGCGAGTGGCAGGATTGGCTGGTCGATGAAGGCGAGAACCAGGAGACGGAGCTTGCCGAGCGTGAGGAGATGTCCGGCCGCAAGGCGCTGCTCGGCGGGGCACTGACGTCGTTGAATGACCGGGAACGGCACATTTTGATTGAGCGCAGATTGAAGGATAATCCGACGACTTTAGAGGAGCTGTCTCAGCAGTACAATATCTCGCGGGAGCGGGTGCGGCAGATCGAGGTGCGCGCCTTCGAGAAGCTACAGAAGGCGATGCGCACGCAAGTGGCCGAGCGGCGGCTGGCGCACGCCGCCTAAACACCATTCTGGGATGCGGCGCGTGGCCGGTTCGGTTGAACCGGCCATTTTCACATGTGGCGCCCGGGCTACTCAGTTATCGTCCATGCTCCAGATATCTTGGACCTCCTTGATCTCCGCCTCGATAGCCCGGATGCGCGAAGCTTCGCGCACTTCCCAACTTCGCGCGAGAATGACAGGCAAGACCTGGCATAGGGCCCAGGCACAGGCGCCAGCACCCCAGGCGAGTGAGATCGTGCCAGGGTCGGAGAGGCTGGCGAGGGCTTGATCCATGCGGTCGCCGGCGGTCCATAGGCGCCAGGCTGGCCCCAGCGACGCGGCGGCACAGCCGAGGGCGACCGCGCGCGTCAGCCCGGTTTTCGTCGGTTCGAGCAACGGGCAGATGGCAGCTGGCGCGAACAGGATAGCGAGCAGAAGGGCGGTGGGTGCGGCGAAGGTGAGCAGCGCACCGCAGGCGAGACCCTGGACCCAGATGACGGAGCTGCGGGGCTTTGTCGCCTGCGCCTCTATCCGCGCCGGGCCGCCGGCTGGGGAGCGCGCCGTCATGGGATGGCGAGCGCCAGTGCGGCGCCGAGACTGGCGATCAGGCCGGCCCCGGTCACGAGTTCGACACCGAGCAGCTCGGCCGCTTCGGCACGGCCCGGCGCGGTCTGGGCGATCTGCGCGAGCATCTGGCGCAGCGTTTCTACCCGCTGGGCGGCCGCTTTTGCATTGGTCGCGTCGGCCTGCCTGGCCGCTGCGTCATCCACCACGTCCAGCATGGCGGCGATCTGGCCCGCCTGCGCCGCGTTTTTCGCCTTTTCTTCAAGTTCGGCGCGAGTGCGCCGATTCTTCCATTCGTCGAGCGAGACAAGGCCGCTGCTGACTAGCCAGCCGGCCAAGCCTGGAAGGGGATCCGGATGCAGCCGGGCCTGCAGGCGGCCGAAGAGGCGCAGCAGAGCCAGCCGGTCTTGTGGAGCGGCAAAGCTGGACATGTACGCGAGTTCGCCGGCGAAGGCCGGATCGATTCGGGCAGCCAGAAAGGCGGCGATGTGCGCGTCGATCGGTGGCCGGGTGCGGTCCGCGTCCGGCGCCGATTGATCAAGTGCGTCCAGCAGATCGGCCGCGCGCACCACCGGCCGGCCACCCAGCAGCTTCGAGGCGCAGGGCAGCATCGGGTTTGTCCCGTAGGTAAGCCGCCAGATGCCGCCCGCAGGTCCGCGCGCGGTCAACCAGGCGCGCCAGTCCCGCTGCTCGTCCCGGAAACCTTGCGGCTCGGCACGGCGTGGCGAGGCTGCGTAGAAATGGCCAACCGCTTCGTTCAGCACGACCTGTTCGAGAGAGGAGGTGGCTTCGGGCGAAGCACCGACCAGGGCCGTGCCCAAGCCGTCCGGCTGGATTGCTGTGCCGCGCCAGATGAGCGGCGCGAGCGGATCGATCGCGGCGATGCCGCGCATCAGGATCAGACCCTGCGCGCGCGCATCATCGACGCTGGCCGTGTCGGTGCGCCGCGTCACATCCTCCACCTGCATGCCCAGCTGCGGGTCGCCCAGGCAACGGCGTAGCCAGCGTTCGACCTCGCCGGACCTGAGCAAGACGTGGCCCCGCTCGGGCCGCAGCCCCAGCGCCCAGGCGAGCTCGCGCGCGGTCCATGCCTGCACGCCGCCCACGTTCAGGGGCAATTGCGCCCGGCGGGGTGGGCGGGTTGCCAGACGGCGGGCACGCGCCTGTTCCGGCCGCAGTAACATCGCGGCGGAGGGGCGGTGGTCGGGATCGTCGGCCAGCATACCACGCAACAGGTCGGCCAAGAGCGGCGGCAGCAGGGCACCCTCCGTCAGGGCGGCAAAACTGCCCAGCGTCACCTTGCGATCGAGCATGGCGGCATTGTCCAGCTCGGTCATCGGCATACGGCCCAGCGCCAAAGCGAGCAGAGTAACGCCCAGCGCATAGACATCATCTGCGATCGTGCCCTCGCCGCGGCCATTCGGCAGGCATCGTGCCATGTAGGTGGGCTCGTAGATGGCGGGTTGCTGGCTGGCGGGCGGGGCGGCCCAGAACGGGCCAAGGGTGACCGGGTCGCGCGGGCCAGCCCGGAACAGATTGTCGGCATTGATGGCGCGGTGGGTCAGCCCCAGTGCGGCAAGGGTTGCGAGCGCGGCCGCGGCCGGCTGCAGAACGTGCGTCATCAGCTCCGCCTCTCGCCACGGCTGCGGGCCGATCTTGACCTGGTTGGCGGGCACGCAATCGGCAACGATATACCAGCCCGGCTTGCCCGCCGGATCCCACCCCAGGCCGTATTCAATGGGAAGCACTAAATGCGGCACGGGTGCCCGCCCGCCCGCCCGGGCGATGCGAGGACGCGCGGGCAAGTGCGGCTGGGTTTCCACCGCCATCAGCTTCAGCCCGGTATCCCGCCTGTCGATCACGGGCCACGCGCGCAAGCCGCCCTGCAGCTGGAAAGCGGGCCGGCTTCCATCAATGCGATAATAGGTGGCGATCAGGCCGTTGTCGTCCGGCATGAGCCCACTCTATGGGAGATTGATTAACGCACCCCCAATGCGTGGACGGCTGGCGGACAAGACGTACGCTGGCATGGCGTGAACCGGTTCCGCATCCGTGACCAGATGGCGATCCAGGAACACGTTATCCGATCCGTCGGTATTGCACGGCGGATGAACCTGGTCAGTCCTGAAAAGGATCGCGCACCAGGATGGTGTCGTCCCGCTCCGGGCTGGTGGACAGCAGCGTGACCGGCGCTTCCACCAGCTCCTCAATGCGGCGCACGTATTTGATGGCCTGCGCTGGCAATTCGGCCCAGGAGCGCGCCCCGCGCGTACTGTCGCGCCAGCCTTCCACGGTCTCGTACACTGGCCGGGCGGCTGCCTGGGCGCCGGGAGCGGCGGGAAGATGGTCCACGCGGCGGCCGCCAATATCGTAACCGGTGCAGATATGGAGGCTGTCCATGCCGTCCAGCACGTCCAGTTTTGTCAAAGCAAGGCCCGCAATGCCGCCGACGCGCACTGCCTGGCGCACCAGCGCCGCGTCGAACCAGCCGCAACGGCGCGGGCGGCCGGTCACGGTACCGAATTCATGGCCGCGCTCACCCAGCTTTCGTCCGGTCGCGTCGTGCAGCTCGGTTGGGAACGGGCCGGCGCCCACGCGCGTGGTGTAGGCCTTGGCAATGCCCAGAACGAAGCCCACGGCACCGGGTCCCACGCCGCTCCCGCTGGCGGCCGTGGCGGCCACGGTGTTGCTGCTGGTCACGAACGGGTAGGTGCCGTGATCCACGTCCAGCATCACCGCCTGCGCGCCCTCGAACAGGATGCGACGCCCCTGCCGGCGCAATCTCGTCCAGCCGCGCCCAGACTGGCTCGATATAGGGCAGCAGCATCGGGGCGATCGCCATCAACCCGTCCAGCAGGGCCTGCTTTTCGAAAACGTCGGCGCCCAGGCCGCGCAGCAGCGTATTGTGGTGCAGCAGCAGCTCGTCCAGCTTGGCCGATAGCGTTTCGGGCTCCGCCAGATCGCAGGCGCGTATGGCGCGCCTGGCCACCTTGTCCTCGTAAGCCGGGCCGATGCCGCGCCCCGTCGTGCCGATTTTTGCTCGCCGCGCGCGGCTTCCCGTGCGCGGTCGAGCGCGCCGTGCAGCGGCAGGATCAGCGTCGCGTTCTCGGCGATGCGCAGCGTGTCCGGCGACACCGCCAGGCCCTGCGCCTGCACGCGGTCGATCTCGGCCAGCAGCGCCTCCGGGTCGATCACCACGCCATTGCCGATAATGCCCAGCTTGCCGCGCACCAGGCCGCTGGGTAGCAGCGACTGAGCTTGTAGGTCTGGTTGCCCACGACCAGCGTATGACCTGCGTTATGGCCGCCCTGGAAGCGCACCACCACATCGGCGCGGCTGGCGAGCCAATCGACGACCTTGCCTTTGCCCTCGTCGCCCCACTGCGCGCCGATGACAGCCACGTTCGCCATAGACCCGCCCCTAACTTCGCAAACGTTTTTTGCTTCTTTCGTTCAAGCAAGAAGAATTTTCTTTTCTGAAAAAAAGAAGCAAACGACTTTCATCCATTAAGGAGTAGGGGGATGTTGTTTTCCAAAACGTGCGTACATCCCAGTCTAGCCGCTTCCGCGCGTGCGTCGCATAGGTCGAGCGCCGCCACAGTGGCGAAGCGGCCGCGCAGCGCGCGGGCGATGGCGGGGTCGGTGCCGGCCGGAACCAGGATGGTGGGCCTGGGCGCGGGCTTGGGCGCTGCTCGCAGCACCGCATCGGCATACAGCGTCAGGCCCGTCGCCGGCTCGCCATCGCCGCACACATAGCGTCCGCCTCGCCCCAGCTCCTCGTGCCGGCCATGCGCATAAACGGTGACCGCGATGCCGGTGTGATACTGGAAGCCGCGAAACTCCACCGGATCGATCGTCAGCCGCAGCCATGGCGCGTCCTGCGCCAATATGTCCGTCACCTCGGCCAGCCGCGCGGCCAGGGCGCGCACGGAGGCCGGCAGCGCCGCCCCGTCCAGCGCCGCCAGCGCGCCGGGCGCTGGGCCGGCCGCCCGCAGCAACGCGGTCAACACCTCGGCCAGCCCGCCGCCATGCGAGGCCACCCCGGCCGCGTCCTTACGGTCCAAGGCACGAGCCAAAGCCTGCCGGGGCTGGCCGGACAGGCCCGCCTCGTCCAGCAGCGCCGGCACCAGCGCCGGCAAGGTGAGGTCCAGGCTGATGCGGTTCAGGCCGATGGCGGCCAGCGCCTCGGCGCCGGCCAGCATCACCTCCGCATCAGCGGCCGCGCTGTCCGCGCCAATCAGCTCCAGCCCCGCCTGCGGCACCTCGCGGTCCGCGTCGCGCGCGCCGCGTACACGAATGCACGGGCCGGCATAGGACAGGCGCAGCGGACGCGGGGCGCCGGCCAGGCGGGTGGCCGCGATGCGGGCGACTTGCGGCGTGATGTCGGCCCGCAGCGCCATCATGCGATGGCTGTCCGGGTCCATGATACGAAAACTCTGGTCGGCGGTGGCCGCGCCCGCGCCCGACAGCAGCCCGTCCTCGAACTCCATCAGCGGTGGTTTCACCCGCGCATAGCCGTGGCTGGCGAAAACGGCCATCAGCGTCTCCACCGAGGCCGCCTCCGTCTGCGCATCGGGCGGTAGTAGGTCGCGCAGGCCGGCCGGCAGCAAGGCGGGGTGCGGGGGATAGGTGTTCATGAGCGGGGCGGCTATACACGCCGCACCCTCCAGGTGAAAGCGGCTGTGGCGCAGGGCGATCGCCTGCAGCGCCGCAGCCAGGACAACTGAACCACGACGGCACGAACTTCAAGAAGACGGGCGGGTCCGTGCGATTGTGTGCTCCCCAGGTACTGAGAGGCGAAAGCACTGCTTCTTCGTGTCCTTTGTGCCTTCGTGGTGAAGTTGCTTCGCCCGGAACGGATAGGCTCGCCGGATGGCGGAGAAGGCGCATCCAGGTCATCGCCCTGGCTTGTGGCGCGGTGCATTGTGCCGCACTGCGGCAAACCTTAGGGTCGCGCATGGACGCAGCCTTGCCCGCCGCCGGCATCGATTTTCCACATGCCGAACCGCCAGAACCAGGCCATGTGACGCAAGTCGCGCCCGGCGTGCTCTGGGCGCGTTTCCCGCTGCCGTTCCTGCTCAACCACGTCAACATTTACCTGATTGAAGACGAGGGCGGCTGGGCCGTCTTCGACACCGGGTTGGGCACCGACGACACGCGCGCCGCGTGGGGGCGGCTGCTGGCGGGCCCGCTGCATGGCCAACGCCTGATCCGGATCATCTGCTCGCATTTTCACCCCGACCACGTCGGCATGGTCGGCTGGCTGACGGAGCGGTTCGGCGCCCCGCTGCTGATGCCGCGTACCGAGCTGCTGATGACGCGGCTGCTGGAAGCGCGCGCACCCGCCTCGCGCAGCGGTTTCTATGCCGAGCATGGCCTGACGCTGGATGAGGGCGCTCGCGTGGCCGGCGAGGGCCATGGCTACCTGCAGCTGATCACCGGCCTGCCGCCGCATTACACAAGGCTGGCGGCCGGCGGGTCCGTGCGGATCGGCGGCCGCGTGTGGCGCGTGCATACCGGCGGCGGACATGCGCCGGAGCAGGCCATGATGTATTGCGCCGAGGACGGTATCTTTCTCGCCGCCGACCAGGTGCTGGCGCGCATCTCGCCCAACATCTCGGTCCAGGCTATGGAGCCGGACGCCGATCCGCTGGGCGAATACCTGGCATCGCTCGACGCGCTGGAGCGCGAGGTCGAGGCGGACGTGCTGGTGCTGCCTGGCCACAACCTGCCGTTCACCGGGTTGCACACCCGCCTGCGGGAGCTGGCGGCGCATCATGCGGCGCGCTGCGCGTTGATCGCCCAGGCCGCGGCCGATGCGCCGCGCACCGCAGCCGAACTGATGCCGGTGCTGTTCAAGCGGCAGATGGACAGCCACCAGACGGGCTTCGCGTTCGGCGAGACGGTGGCCCACGTGAACTGCATGCGCGCGCGTGGCGAGCTGGTGCAGATGCGTGGCGCGGATGGCGTGCTGCGGGTGCGCGCCGCGTAGAAACCATGGCTGCGATGCGCAAGAAATCTGATCTGCCGACCAAGATCTGCGCCGTGTGCGGCCGTCCGTTTGCGTGGCGCAAGAAATGGGCGCGCGCGTGGGATGAGGTGCGCTATTGCAGCGACGCGTGCCGTGCCAAGCGGGGCGCTGCCGCACCCCCAGCATCGGAGAGCGCACAGTGATCGCAGGGCGATGGCTTGCCGGTGGCGCCTTGCTGGTTGTGCCCGCTGCGGGTCTCGCGCAGACCGTGCCGGCGAGTTCCACGGAAACGATCGAGGTGACGGCCACGCGTGTGCCCGAACCCGTCTCCACCATCCCCGCATCGGTCACCGTGATCAGCGGCCGCGATCTGCGCGAACGCGGCGCGCGCACGCTGGCCGAGGTCCTGGCGCTGGTGCCGGGCGTCGAAGCGCCGGCCGGTGGCGATGCCGGGCCGGCGAGCGCGGTGCCCTCCTTTCTCGGCCTGCATGAGTTCGACGCGTTCCTGCTGGTGGTTGATGGCGTGCCCTGGGGCGGCGCGTTCAACCCGTCCATCCCGACACTCGATCTGCTGGATGTCGAGCGCATCGAGGTGTTGAAAGGCTCGGCGCCGGTGACGTACGGCGCCACGTCGTTCGTCGGCATCATCCAGGTGATCCATTACAAGGCAGGCCAGGCGGAAAACCGTGTGCAGGTGAGCGCCGGCACCCATGGCGAAGCGCGCGGCTCGGCCTCCGTGTCGCTGCCGCCGTTGGGCAACTACGTGCAATCGCTGACGGTGGAGGGCGCATCACAAGGTTTTGCCGATGCGCGCGAGCAGGTGAGCGACGGGAAACTGCTCTACCGCGGGGCGGCCGATCTGGGCGGCGGGCAGCTGCGCATCGACCTCGACCTAACCTGGGAACGCACGACGCCGCCCAGCCCCGTGCCGCGCGTGGGCACGGCGTTGACCTCGCTGCTGCCGCTCGACGCCAACTACAATCCGTCGAACGCGCGTATCGACGAAAACCGCTATCATGCCGTAATCGGCTACACGCACGACACGCCGCTTGGCGCGTGGGAGAGCACGGCCTCCTACGCATTTTCCGAGATCGCCGACATTCGCGGCTTCCTGCGGCCGGATCTGACCGATGACGGCAGCCAGAACGCCGAACTCGCAGCAGCAGGCGCGCCGTGTGACGGATGCCTACTTGGACAGCCATGTGCACACGGATCTCGGCCGGGGCCTGGATGTTTTGTACGGCGCCGACCTGCTCTACGGTCTTGGCAAG
>CAWKLX010000006.1:0-488653 GCA_963850605.1 uncultured Alphaproteobacteria bacterium
GCTATGGATTGCGCATCGCTGATGCCACGGCACGGGACTGAACGATCACTCGCCTGCCGCGCTGCAGTTTTGTATCCTTCCGGTAAGCATCGCGGTGTTGGTCACGCTGAACGGGCGGAACCCGGGTTCGGCCGAGCTACCTGCAATCGCCAAAGAAGGTGATTGTCCGGCCGCGATAATCGAGCACCATCTCCAGGCCGAGTTGCGCAAACAACTTGTTACCCAGATTCGCCAGACTGGCGTTCGCCAAGCCAGGCACATGACGCAAGGTCACGGCTTGACCGGACGGGAGGAGGAACGGCCCGACGCCAACCGAAGCCCTGAATGTGTAGTTCGTCAGCTTCGATAGCCCGCGAAAACCGGTCGAGGAACCTTGCCCCGTCTCAGTGAGAGCGGCTTTAACGCCAGGCAGGGCGAGCGCACCTTCATAGATGTCGATCGAACCACTTGACCCTGTATCGAGCGTAGCCGGCAGTAAGGTCTCCCCAAGACGAAAATCGCTGATCAGCGGCCAGTTCTCACCCTTTAGAAGACGCATCGGCTCCTGCCAATGGCGACGGCAGGCGCCAGTCTCGGCGGCTGCGTCCGACGGTTGGTCCAAAATCACCACCCGATGCGCCCGGTAGTCGACCAGCACACTCTTATCGTGCAGAAAACTAAAGCCCAGGATGCCGTCGAGGCGGCGGCCATAATGTGCGGACAGTTCCTCAAGATCCCCGGTGAGCGCCTCCAAAGGCCCGAATGACCGACCGCCCAACACCAGGCCTTGGATCGTCGTCGGATGCGCAAGCGCGCTTCGGCCATCGCCGAAGCCATCCCCTTCGCCACCGGACTTGAGGTCCACCACCAGACCGAGGTCGCGGGTGCGCTTCAGGTCGATCACTGATGGATCAACACCCGTGTCGAGGAGCATAAACAGCGCGTGGCCTTTCACAGTCACTTCTAAGCCGAGCTCGGACTGGGCGAAATCGAAAGGCATAACGAGAGGTGCGGCTGAGGCGGCGCCCGCGAGGAGGAGCGCTGACGTCGCGATGGATAGCTGGAGACGCAACCTTGAGCGCAACATTGTTGGTAGTCCCTAAGAAAGGCGCGCCTACGCGCGAGAGGGGCCAGCTGATGGCCTGGAAGCAGATAAGTGCCTGAAGACTCGGATCAGGTCATCTGGCGAAGCCACCTTGAAGGCGTTCCATGATTGTTGCGAGAAAGCTATGCGGCATTGCGTGTTACGGTATCTGGAGTCTGCCAATTCCATGGCAGCAGTTCATCGACCCGGCTAGCCGGGTGCTGAGCGATAGTGGCCAGGACATGCGCCAGCCACGCCTGCGGGTCGATGTCGTTCATCTTGGCGCTGACGATCAGGCTATACATCACCGCGGCGCGCTGTCCGCCCCGATCTGATCCGGCGAATAGCCACGACTTGTGTCCAAGGGCTATGCCGCGGAGGCCGCGCTCGGCGGCATTGTTCGTCAGACAGATGCGGCCGTCCACCAGGAACCGGGCGAACACCGCCCAGTGCTTCAGCATGTAATCCATAGCTTTTGCGACGTCGTTGCCGCCGGAGAGCTTCCTGCGTTCGTCTATCATCCAACCGTGCAAGTCGGCCATGAGAGGTGTATTGAACTCCTCGCGCACGGTTCGACGCCGTTCAGCACAGCATCCGTTGATGTCACGCTCGATGTCGAATAGGCCTACCGGCGGAACGCAACAGCATGGCTTGCTTGGCGTCGGCGACGCCCTCGCTTGACAGTGATTTAGGCCGTCATGCAGCGGCTCGACATCCGGTGAACCGGCGAGCGACTGCGATCGGTCAGGCTTCGGCGAGCACCCGATAGTCCTTCGCGGCGAGGTCGCTGAGCAGATCGGGGCCGGTTGGCTCCCAACCTAACCGCGCGCGCGTCCACGCGCTCGACGCGGTCATGTCGAGCGCGGCGAAGGGCGCCATCCAGCCGAAATACTCCTCGACCTCGTTGGCCGCGATCGAGCGGACTGGCAGCTCGGCGCCCTTTCCGATCGCCTCGGCGATGGCGCGTGCAGGGACGCCCTCTTCCACCGACGCATGATAGCGCGCGCCCGGCTCGCCCCTCTCTAGTGCCAGGACGTAGAGTTTCGCGACGTCGCTGACGTGCGCCGCGGACCAGCGTGTCTGACCCTCGCCTACATAAGCAACCGCCCCGGCACGACGCGCCTCCGCGAGCAGCGGCGTGATCAGCCCGGCCTTGGTGGTATCATGCACCTGCGGCAACCGGATGGTGCGCACGTCGATGTTTCGCGCTGTCAGCGTCGCACCGGCGAGTTCGGTGGCGATGCGGGGGTTGGCGTGACGCGGGTTCAGCACATCCTCGGTCGCAGGACCACCTTTCAGCGGTGTGCCGACGCCGACGCCGGAGGTGATCAATATAGGCTTTTGAGTACCCTCTAACGCCTCGCCCATCGCGACGATGTTGCGGTAGTCTTTCTTCGTATTCTCGAAGAATGTCGAGAAGTTGTGGTCGAATGCACAATGGATTACCGCGTCGGCGACCGCCGCGCCGCTGGCGAGCGTCTCGGGCTTCTCGAGGTCGCCGCGATAAATGTCGGCACCAGCCGCCTCGAGTTGCCGGGCGCCATTGTCGGAGCGGGTGAGGCCGAGCACTTGATGGCCGCGACCAAGCAGTTCGGGAATGACGTGCGAGCCGATGAAGCCGGTAGCGCCGGTCAGGAACACGCGCATGGGGTAATCTCCTTCTTGCTGGAGCGCATGTCGCCGAGTGTCAGGACATGTTAAAGTAGTGACATTATAGTAGTATAATGGTAACTAGGATCGCTCATGGTCATCGGAAAACCTAGCCAGCTCGGCACCTACCTGCGCGATCGCCGCATGCGTTTTGACCCAGTGGCCTTCGGGTTCGCCCGCGGGCGGCGGCGCACTCCGGGCCTGCGCCGCGAGGAGGTGGCGAGCCGCGCTAACATCAGCCCGACCTGGTATACTTGGCTGGAACAGGGTCGAGGCGGCGCGCCATCGGCCGACGTGCTCGACCGCATCGCCAAGGGCATGATGCTGACCGAGCCAGAGCGCGAGCACCTCTACATGCTGGGCCTCGGCCGCCCGCCGGAGGCGCGGTATCAGCCGATTGACGGCATCACCCCTCGTCTTCAGCGCGTGCTCGACGGAATGGCGCTGAGTGCCGCAATCATTAAGACGGCGATGTGGGACGTCGTCGGCTGGAACCGTGCGGCGGCGCTCTTGCTGACGGACTACGCCAAGCTGCCGCGTGAGGAGCGTAACATCCTTCGCTTGATGTTCGCCAGCGATCATGTCCGCACTCGAAACGAGGATTGGGACAGCGTCGCCCGATTTGTCGTCGGAGCCTTTCGCGCCGACGTGGCCCGTGCGGGCGCCAACAACAGCGGCGCGGCTACCGAATTGGTGGCCGAGTTGTCGCGTGTCAGTCCCGAATTCGAGGCACTGTGGCGGGACAACGACGTGGTCGCGCATGGCGATGGGGTAAAGCGCATCCATCATCCCGATGCCGGGCTGCTGGCGATGGAGTTCTCCTCGTTTGCCGTCGAAGGGCGTCCGGAGCTCGGGATGATCATCTACAATCCCGCCTCGCCTGCCGACGCCGCCCGATTTCGACAGCTCCTTGAAGCGCACGGAGACTAGGAACTACATCGCGATCTCCTATCGGCCCGAAGGTTCGCTGCTCCGAGCCGTTCGTGTGCCGCTAACGCCCGACACTCCTGGCCGATAACGGCATGGCAGGTCCGGAGCGGGCAAGGCGGGAAACCCGCCGTTCGTTTGGCACAGGGTGATTGGCCGCTGTCGACCCAACCCAGGCCTCTGGCAATTCTAACGGATTGGGTCGAAGCTGCCATTCCGGTCGGCGCAGACGATCTTTAGGGCTGCACCATGCAATAGCGCAGGCCCTTCATGCCACTGGCGGCGGCTAGGGCTTTGCCTATTTCGGTCAGAGGAAAGGTTTCGATTGCGACGTACGAGAGCTTCAGCGTTCCGGCCGCAATCATGCGCAGAAGGTCTCCCGGCGCGGTGCGTGGATACATGAACACACCTCGCACGGTCAGCTCGCGCACCATCAGCTCGAGATAGGGTAGCGCGAGCGGCGCGAAGACACCGCCACAGAGCACGGCTGTTCCGCCTTGGCGCAGGGCGCGGAGGCCGGCAAGTGTTGGCTCCGGCGCTGTCACATTGCCAAGCGCATCAACCACCAGTTCCGGCCCGAAACCGCCCGCTGCCTCGCGGATGCGGTCCGCGTCGCTCGGTTCGCCGCCCACTGCAACAGTGACAACCCGGGACGACAGTGCTGACAGCCGCTCCAGCTCGCCACGCTCCCGCGCCACGGCAACGACACGCGCAGCACCCATGGCGAGCGCTGAAAGAACGACGCTGGCGCCCAGGTTGCCTGTCGCACCGTTGACCGCGACAACCTGACCCGGCCGCAGGCCGCCGCCGAGGAGAGCGCCATAACCAATGCAGAGGAAGTTCAGCGCAGCGAGTTGCGCCGGTGAAGCTTTCTCACCCGCCTCCCCCACGGGGGTCAGACACTCCGCCGGATAGCAAACTCTTTCGGCATACGTTCCGTCCCGCCACAGTGACTGCAGCTTGCGTCCCTTGGGCGACATGCTGGTCAGGCCGATCAGGATGTGATCGTGCGGCGCGCCGGGCGTGTGTGATTTGAGGTCGATGTCAAGAAAGACACGCGTTCCGACGGCAAGCCACGGCACGTCCTCAGCCACCTCTTCGACAACACCGACTGCACCCGGTCCGGGAATGAACGGCAACGGCATGTCATAGTAATCCAGCTCACCCGCCAGGACCTTGCCCATGAAGCTCGGGACGTGGGCGGCCTCGATGCGGACAATGGCCCCGCCCGCCCGCAGCTTGGGTTCTTCGGTTTCGGACACCACAACCTCGGAGCCCGGCTTTTCCAATCGGACGGCACGCATCGTCTAAACCTCCTGCTGTTCAGGATATCGGAACGCTGCGATCCGAAATGCGTTTCAGCCGACATGCATAGAATTACTCCGCCCCAAGGGCGGCTCCGAGCCGGCCGACCGCGCAGCCCCGACGCGCATGACGCAATTCTCAGAGCGTCCCTGGAGATCATGGAAGAGGCTGGCTTTCGCGCACTGACAGTCGAAGCGCTGGCTGCCAGGGCGTCTGTCGGCAAGAACACGATCTATCGAAGGTGGAAGACGCCGGCTGCCGTGTTGCTCGAGGCGCTGGCGGCAGAAACGGCGGCGCGCATCGCCCTCCCAGACACCGGTGCTATCCGCACCGACATAGTCGCCTTGCTCACGCAAGCCTTCGACCGGCTCACGACGACCCGGACCGGAGACGTCGTGCGGACCCTCATGGCGGAGGCTCAGTTCAACGAGGAACTGCAGCGCGACTTGCGCCGGCTGTTCATCGATGGACGCCGGGTTGCACTGGCGACGCTGCTTGAGCGTGCCCAGGTCCGCGGAGAGATCGACCCGGCGGCCGACATCCCACTGCTAATCGACCTCATCTACGGCGCCATGTGGTATCGGCTGCTCAACGGTCACGCGCCGCTCGACGACGCTTTGGCAATTGACCTTGCGGCGTTTGTCATTCGCGGAGCCGCGCTATGCCGGCGCAGGTCGCGGACGTGAGCATCCGCTTTTCCATTTCGCAAGCCCGGAAGCGGACCTCTGCCAAACCACCCATCCCAGCCATTTGCTGGTCCGCCCACGAACGACCGCTCTGGAGGAATTGTGCCGCTCGCTTGACCGGCGATGATTGGCGCAAAGCCGCCATTTGCCAGAGAATGTTGGATCCCGGTTGCTATCCCTGCTCCAGTCGGCAACCATCCAACTAATCTCCGCCGGCGCGACCGACCCTCAAAAGCCCAGGATAAGCGGGCTTTTTGGCGTCAGGCTTGAGGCTTCGATACCGAAATGAGTAGGTGTTTTCCCTCCGGAGAGGCGTTTTATCTTCGAAGCTTAGGACTTGGCCGATTTATACCAAGTCTCTGAAGTCGTAACTCGGCAGGGGATTCCCGAAACGGCTGGCATCTGATTGAAGATGGCAAACCATGGAGTTTGTCATGCCGATCCCGCTGCGGTCTGATTTTCATGCCCCTCAGCTGAGGGCATTGGCCAAAAGACGAAGTATGGCGCTCAGGCTCGGCGCCTTTTGTCCCTCGCCGCGATCTACCGCGGAACACCGTGCGGCATTGGCCAAGGCGATCGAGGATGGGCCAATTCCCGCCATCCATGGCGTGGTCGCTGGCGTCTCATCGAGCTATGCCAATGGTTTTGGGAGGAGCACCGTGTGGTCATCGCCAAGCCGACGCTGAGCCGGGAAGTGCGGGCACTCGGCTATCGCAAGCTGACAGCCAGGCCGCGCCATCACGCCCAAGCTGACGGCGCCATCGAGGCTTTTGAAAAAACTTCCTCACGCGCCTGGAGGAGATCGCGCGCGAGCAAAGGGTGCAGCCCAGCGATATAGAGATCTGGTTCGAGGACGAAGCCAGGATCGGCCAAAAGAACAAAATCACCCGGCGCTGGGCGCGGCGTGGAAGCCGGCCATCTGCACCACAAGACCAACGCATCGCATCGACATATATATTTGGCGCGATATGCCCTTACGAGGGCAAGGCAGCGGGATTGATCCTGCCTCGGTGCAACACAGCGGCGATAAATCTGCTGATGCCGGAAATCTCCGCGAAAGTGGCGTACGGCCGACACGCCGTGAAATGTCCCGAACTCAACCCAGCCGAAAACGTCTGGGAGTTCATGCGTGACAACTGGTTCTCCAATCGGATATTCACGTGCTACGACAATATCGTCGACCGTTACTGCGACGCATGAAACAAGCTTACCGATCAACCATGGCGCATCATGAGCCTCGGACTGCGCGATTGGGCTCATGGGTTCCAGTCATAGAGACTTGGTATTAGCCGAAAAAACCGTCCGGGGTCGGAACTGATCGGGAATCCGGTGAGTCTTGACACCCCGTTCCTCAATGTCCTGTGACGAACCGGCAGTGGAGTCCCACGTCCAGGGCCCGCTTGACGCTCCCAGCGCATATCCCTGCGCACGCAGGGCGCGGGCGGCCTCCTTCCGCACGCCGGGCGTGAACTCTGCGACGCCCGGATACGGTTGAACGGCCCGATCGATCATGCGCAAGACTGACAAATCGGGACGCTGCACCCGGGTGCCTTGGTCCAAGTGACTTCTGGTATCGAACGAATACCCGGGCAAATGTTACATCCCGCGGGTCTGCATCCCCGGCCCGCGGCTCCGGTCGGCGCAAATTGCCGACGCGGGATTTTCGATGGGTATCTTCTAGTATCGGGCACAAGACGACGCTGGCTGGGATCTTGAGGGGCATATTCAAGCGCGCGCGGGCGGTGTATCCTGACCCTTCGACGCTCGTCTCTGGCAAGCGGGCACATCATCCAGGCATACGGGCATTCGAAGCGGCGCAGTGCGAACTATGGAGCAGACCCTGGACGACCAGGCCGAGGACAGCGCTGAATTCCACAAGGGCTGGGATGCTGCGATTTTGGCCGCGCGTCACTGGCACGAGGGCAAGGCGAAGCAGGCGCTGGTTCAAGCCAGGCGGGACCGCTTTCCCAAGCGCTTTGAGCAGGAGGCTGAGATCCACAGCCGGTCAGCTGAGACAATTGCCACACTTGCGCCGGATGATGTTTGACGAAGGGCAGTTGTGTCAGACCGTCATGGCCTCAGCGGCCTATGGGGTTGGAAAGTTGAGGCGGCGTTCGACGTCTGCGTATTGACGTGTGCCGCGGATCGGCGCCAGCAGCGGATCTGATTTCATCATCACCAGGCCTGTATCGTGTAGACGATAGGCCGTGTCCAACCAGCGCAACGCGACGTCCGGTTGGTTCCATTGAGCGTAGAGCTCTGCATACTGAAATGCACCGTTATCGCCCAGCATTGTGTGCAGCGCCATATATTGGGACGCCGCTTCGTCACCTCGGCCCATACCGTGTAGCGCCAGCGCCCTGCAGAGGGTGGCACGCCATGCCGAACCGCGATCACAGTGGTTCAAGGCGCTCGCATAATCGTGCCGATCAAGGGCGATGGCGACCTCAAGAGCGTCGGCGCCGTGTATGTCACCGAGGATGCGGGCGCGGCGGAGCGCCGCCTGTGCCTCATCGTCGCGGTGCGCGGCGAGCAGGATGCTGGCCAAAGTG
The DNA here is from genome assembly GCA_963850605.1 of uncultured Alphaproteobacteria bacterium. Classification (GTDB taxonomy): domain Bacteria; phylum Pseudomonadota; class Alphaproteobacteria; order Acetobacterales; family Acetobacteraceae; genus BOG-908. The sequence continues at coordinate 8,184 of CAWKLX010000006.1, forward strand.
TCGTATGTTCCAGCGGTCAGCGGGTCCGATGCAGCGGCCTGCTCGGCGGCTCGCGCCGCCGCGTCCGGGCGGCCGAACTGGACCTGCGCCAGCGCGAAAGCCAAGGTGATCTGCGCATCGCCCGGCGCGAGATTGTGCGCGAGCGCGATCTCTCGGTCGGCAGCCGCGAAATCCTGCACCGACATCAGCGCGGCACCGAGTGCCAGGTGCGCAAGGCCAAGGTTGGGAGCAAGGCGCACGGCGTTCCTTGCCTCGGCGATTGTGTGATCGAGACGCTCGCGCACGAGGGCCACGTCGGAGGTAGAATCGCTATTGGCGACCACCAGCAGAGCTTGGGCGCGTCGGGCCCGGGCTAGCGCGAATGACGGGTCTGCTGCGATGGCACGGTCGAAGGAGAGCACAGCGAGTCTCAGTCCTGCCGTGTCGCCTGCCGAGTTCGCAAGTTTTGTACCATGCAGATAGGCGTCGAATGCCGCTCCGTTGGCTGTGCCGCCAGCCATGAGCCGACCGGCGTCTCCTCCCAGCAGCGTCACCTGGAGCGTCTCGGCGATTTTGGTGGCGATCTCCGTCTGCGTCTGAAGCATATCGCCGGTGGTGCGATCATAGTCGGCCGTCCACAGCGTGTAGCCGGACGATGTGTCGATCAGCGATGCGGTGATGCGCACGCGTTCGCCAGCACGTCGCACACTGCCTTCCAGCAAGGACGCGACATGGAGCCGCCGGCCAATGTCGCCAGCAATGACCTTGCTGTCGCGCAAGGCGAAGGCGGACGTACGGGCCGCCACGTGCAACGTACCAATCCGGCCTAGCGCGCCCGTCATTTCTTCCGCGATGCCGTCCGAAAGATAGCTCTGCGCAGCGTCGCCGGTCAGATTTCCGAAAGGCAGAACGGCAATTGAGTTTGGCGGCCCAAAGTCGCCCGGCGCGACTGGCGCCGAAAGCCGCCAAGCGGCGACCAAGGCGAGCACGGCAACCACGGCCACGCACCAGGTGACCACGCCCGCGCGAGAAGCGCGGGGGCGTTTATGGGTGGCAATGGCGGCCAATGGGGCAGCTTCCACCGGCTCGGCCGTCACCGTCGCGGCAAAGCGATAGCCGTGTGTCGGTACGGTGACGATCATTCGCTCGGTGCCGCTTCCGTCGCGAAGGGCGCGGCGCAGGGCGAAGATCGTTTGTTTGATGTTTGCTCCCTCGACTGCGCGGCCCCGCCACACCTCGCGCAGCAATTCCTCATGTCCCACGACGCGCTCGGCATTGGCCACGAGATGAAGCAATGTGTCGAACAAGCGCGGCGGCAGGCCGGCCGGTGCGCCGTCCTGCAGGAGCGACCGCGTGACCGGGTCAAGCCGGTAACGACCGAATGCGTAGACGAAACGCTCGTTCGATGACACGTCCATTGTGTCAATCCAATCCTGCACGTCCAAAGCTGCAGCTATGGCACAGCTGCGCGTCAGCGTCTTGGGCCTGTCGTATACGAACAGCGAAGCCGCTGATGTTGTTCGATTTAACCAATTCTGACAAAAGCTGACTTGCCGCGCTACCTAGGGTGGGGCGGTCTCTCCACGTCGCCGCACAGGCGCGGGGAGGATCGGAAAATGGTGAAGACATGGATCTTGCGGACGACGCTTGCAGGCGCGCTTTCGCTTGGAGGCGCGATTTCGCTTGGCGGCGCGCTTTCGCTTGTATCGGCCGTCGCGTTCTGCGCGGAAGCTCCGGCGGGATATACGAAGCTTCACGACTTTACAGCGTCTCAAGGTGCGCGGCCCAACTCTGGCGTGGTCACGGACGCGGCGGGCAACGTCTATGGTACGCTGGCACTCGGAGGCCCAGAGAAGGCCGGCACGATCTACCGGCTCGACCGCCACGGCGTGCTGACCGTGCTCTACGCATTTCACGGCGTGCCGGACGGACGCATCCCGGACTCTGCGCCGATACTCGACCAGGCCGGCAATCTTTACGGCACGACCGGGTATGGCGGCGCTCAGGATTCAGGCGCCGTTTGGAGGCTGTCGCCGCCAAGGTTTAGCGGAGGCGTCTGGACCGAGACTATTCTGCACAGCTTCGGCGCCGGGAACGATGGCGCGACGCCTCAGGCGCGGTTGCTCGAGGGCGCTGACGGCACGCTCTACGGCACCACCGTTTTCGGCGGCACAACTGGCAACGGCACTGTCTATGCACTGCAGCCAACAGGCGGGGCTGCTTATACCGAGACAGTACTCTATGATTTTCAAGGCGGCCTGACCGACGGTGCCAATCCTGTGGCGGGTCTTCTCGCCGATAATCAGGGGGGGTTCTACGGCACGACGGCGGGCGGCGGCGTGGGTGCCAATGGCGGCAACGGGACCGTCTTCCACCTCACTCGATCAGGAGGGAGCTTCGCGAACACGACCCTGCATTTCTTCCAGGGCGCACCGGCCGACGGTGCCGGAACCTTCAGCCAGCTCGTCGCCGATCCGAACGGCGTCCTGTACGGAACCACTTTCCTGGGCGGCAGCCGCAACGCCGGGACGGCTTTCGCGGTGGCACCGGGTGGGCAGGAGACGGTAATCGCCAATTTTGGCGGTGCGCGCGGCCGCTTCCCGTATTGCGGGCTGCTGTTCGGTGCGGCGGGCGATCTTTGGGGTACGACCTACGATGGGGGCACGGATGGCAAGGGCACCGTGTTCAAGCTGACGCCGCCTGGGCCGGGCGCAAGCCTGTGGTCCGAACAGGTTGTCTGGAGCTTCGCCGGTGCTCCGGACGGCAGCCACAGCTACGCAACGCTCGCCCCGGGACGAGCAGGCACGCTCGTCGGCACGACGTTCAGGGGCGGAGCAACCAATCACGGCACAGTGTTCGAGGTTCAATCCGGCGGCACCGTCACCGCCGAACCGTGACAACATGGGAAGGAGGGTCCGCGACTGACGTGCCAGATGAGAGCTCGAAACCGCTCAATCCCGATACCACGCGATGCGCCGTCCGGTCCGCCTCATCCGCCGGGATGGCCGCCGCACGGGATTGGCAGCGATGCCACTCCGCGGCTCACATGGGTCGAATGCAGCAGTCAGCCTCTCCGACTGGGCAATAGAATGCCTATCCTGCGCCCTGCGCCTTGCGCACTTCGTCCAGCACTGCCTCGTGCGTCGCCAGTATACGCCGCAATGTGGGTTTCCCTTTGTCGCTCGCCGCGGCGATGCCCTCGTGCATTTCCTCGATCGCCATCGTCATCTGTTCGGTCAGACCGGATAGCCGCTCATTGAGCTGCTCGTCGTCGTTATCGAGCTCGGCCGTCCAGATCGCCAGGACACGAGAGATTTCAGTGGCAGCGCGGTTGGGTGAGACGCCTGCCTGCAAAAGCTTGATGAGCGGGGCCAGGTCGGCAGCAGGGGAGCGGGACATGCGTGAGACGCTAGCTAAGCGGGCCGTGAATGGCTAGGCGCCAACAGGCTGCTTTGGGTAGACATACGAAAGGCCGCACTTCACCGACATGACAGGGCGGCCTTTGATCGAGCCCGCAGTGGAACTTGGGCTCGAGATGACAGAGGTTGGGCAAGCGCAAGATATAGGCCCGGACCGCAGTTCTGAGTTTTGAATCAGCCTGAACGGGCGCCGATAGTTCTCCTGCTCTTCGCTCGCTTCTCCCTCGCGACCGCCTGGGACGGTGCCGCGGTTCCGCCGCGGGCGCTCTCGATGACAAAGCGGGCGTAGTCGTCCATGTCGCCATCGAACGGCACTACGCTGTTGTCCGCCGCTAGCCACAGCCGGTCGGCCACAAGCTCCATCAGCGATCGGTCGTGGGTGATCAGGATCACCGCGCCCTCGTAAGTGTTGAGAGCGTCGAGCAGGGCGCGCCGGCTGTCGATGTCCAGATGGTTGGTGGGCTCGTCCAGGATGAGCAGGTGGGGTGCGGCCATCGCCACCAAATTGAGGAGCAGCCGGGCGCGCTCGCCGCCCGACAGCGCCTCCACCGTGGTATTCTGCTTGTCGAAGCCGATGCCGAACGTTGCAAGGCGCGAGCGGTGCGACTGGTCGCTGTCTTGCGGTCGCGTTTCGCGCATGATGTCGAGCGGCGTGTGGGCCGGGTTCATCGCCTCGATCTGGTGCTGGTGGAACCAGCCCACCTCCATGCGCGAGGATCGGGTGACCTGCCCGGTTCGCGCCATCAGCGCGCCGGCCGCCATCTTGGCGAAGGTGGACTTGCCAGCGCCGTTCACCCCCAACAGCCCGATGCGATCATCGAGATCGAGCCGGAGGTCGAGCCCGCGCAGCACCGCCGGGTCGTCGCCATAAGCGATCTCCACCCCCTCCAGCCGCATCAAAGGCGGCGGGAGCGGCCTGGCCGGCGAGGGCAGGAAAAACGGCGCCACCCGCTCCTCGATTGTCGCCGCCACCGGCTCCATCTTGGCCAGCCGCTTCATCCGGCTCTGCGCTTGCGCGGCCTTCGAGGCTTTTGCCTTGAAGCGGTCCACGAAAGATTGCAGGTGAACCCGCTCGGCGTCCTGTTTGGCGCGCGCCGCCGATTGCAGGCGGAGCTTCTCCGCGCGCTGCTTCTCGAAGCTGTCGTATCCGCCAGTGTAGAGCTCCAGTTTCCGCTCGGAAACATGCAATATGAAATCCACCGAGTTATTGAGCAGCTCCCGGTCGTGCGAGATGATCAGCGCCGAATGCGGATAGCGCGCCAGCCGTGCTTCCAGCCACAGCGCCCCTTCCAAGTCGAGGTAGTTGGTCGGTTCGTCCAGCAGCAGCAGGTCGGGCGACGAGAATAACGCCGCTGCCAGCGCCACGCGCATGCGCCAGCCGCCCGAGAACGCGCTCATCGGCCGGGCGAAATCGGCTGTCGAAAAGCCCAGCCCATGCAGGATTTCCGCCGCCCGCGCCGGTGCGGTATCAGCGTCGATGTCCATCAGCCGGCTCCAGATGTCGCCCATAGCTTCCGGCTCGGCAGTTTCCAGAGATGTCATCAGCTGGGCGCGTTCCGTGTCGGCCGCGAGAATGGTGTCAAGCAGGCTTATCGGGGTTGCCGGGTGTTCCTGGTCCACAGTGCCCATGCGGGCGGATTTCGGGATGGAGATCTCGCCGCTGTCGGGCGTCAACTCGCCCTTAATCAGCTTGAACAGGGTCGACTTGCCGACTCCATTGCGTCCTACCAGCCCGACTTTGGACGGGTTGGGCAGGGATGCGGAGGCGCGCTCGAAGAAGCGGCGCCCCCAGGCGTTGAGAGTAAGATTGTCTATCTGCAGCATCGGCGCGTTCTAGACGGTGTTATGCACCCTTTACCAGGGCGGCTGCGTGCTTGAGCATATATCCGACGAGAGCGACGACATGCAGCCTTGGGAGAATTTCGGCGTATCGCTCGTAAACTTTCACCAGCCGTCGGCAACGCGTGGCCCAGGCGAACGATCGCTCGACGACCCAGCGACGCGGCAGCAGCACAAAGCCGCGCTTGGCTTCCGGCAATTTTGACCATTTCGAGGCGGCTTCCCTCAGCTGCGGCAGCTTGCGCCACCGCCTCACGATCTCCAACGTTGGCTGGCATCACGTGCAACGCCAGAAGATGACCGAGCGTATCGACCGCCAGGTGAACCCTCGACCCGCGCTTGCATTTGGCACCTTCATAGCCCGCACGAGGACCGTTTTCCGGGTTGGAGCGCAGCGCTCGGCTGTCGATGATAGCGGCCGTCGGCTCCTCCTGTCGGCCAGATGCCAGACGCAGAAGAGCCCGCAGATCTCACGCCAGGTCCTCGAAACATCCAGCCTCAAGCCAACCATGTGTCTATTGATACACTGTATGCCGCGGCGGAAGGTCGTTCCGCATCGCGCGCCAGGCGAGCCGCCAATAAGCGGCCCGGAACGCGTGCGGTTGGTTCAGCCGACGTTTGCGATTAGAAAATCGCTGATGCCGCACCGATCTCGCGGGCGTGGGTTTCCAGTGCGAACTGGCCCGTATCGAAGAAGCGGATGTCGGCCTTCGGCGATCTCGACGAGGCCGAGCGCGCGGCGGCGGGCGAATATCAAGCGCCGCGCGGCGAGATGCTGGTGACGGCACCGATCAAACTTGGCCAGTTGCACATGCTGCCGATCGTGCTCGAGATCCTCCGCGCATTCCCCCAAGTGAATGTCAGGTTGGTTCTCGCCGATCATGTGATCGATCTGATTGAAAATCATGTCGATGTGGCGGTGCGAAACGGCCGGTTGCCCGACAGCAATCTCGTGGCATTGCGTGTGGGGCAAATCCGGTGGGTCAGTTGCGCCAGTCCCGCCTATCGGGCGCGACGCGGAACGCCCGTTACGCCGATCGATCTCATGGGGCACGATTGCCTTGCCCTCGAGGGACTGCAGGCGGCGCGGACCTGGACCTTCGGTCCAGGCCTTGATAACGGGCCGATCGATATCCGCCCGCGTCTCGCGCTCAGCACAGCCGGCGGGTTGATCGAGTCGGCGGTGGCAGGGTTCGGCGTGGTGCGCATGACCTCCTATCAAGCGGCGGCAGCGCTCCGCGATGGCCGGTTGGAAGCAATCCTTGCGGCCTATGTGCCCGAGCCAATGCCAGTGCATCTGGTGCATACCGGCCCGCCGCTGCTGCCGTTAAAGCTGCGCGCTTTTCTCGATTTCGCTACGCCCCGACTGGAAGCGTCGCTTGCGGCACTGCCTGCCTGACCACTGATAGTGCAGGGCACGAGCAGCCGGCGCCGCCGCCGGCAATCACTTCGGCGCGGGGAACTACGCCGCGGCGCGGGTCGAGCCGGGCTTTGTCCACTCGGCCCCCTTCATGAACGGATCGAGCTGAGTGTGGACGATGTGGTTGGTGTAGTTCGACAGCAGTTTGGTGCCTGCGCCGAGCACCACTTCGAGCACGTTCTGCTGCGTGTAACCGGCGGCGAGGAAGGCTTCGGTCGCCGCGTCGCCAACGAAGCCGCGCTCGCGGACGACGCGCCCTGCGAACACGTGCAGCGCCTCGAGCCTGGCGTCGGGAATGGCGGTGCCGCCGCGGATCGCCTGCACCACCGCCTCGTCGATCTTCTGCATCTTGGCCAGCATCGTGTGACCGGCCATGCAATAATGGCACTCGTTCTCGTAATTGGCAGTCAGATAGACGACCTGCTGCTCCGTCGGCGACAGGCTGGTCTTCGAGAACAGTTCCCACAATGCGGTGTAGCCGGCGAGCAATTCGGGGCTGGTCGCCATGTTGGCCTGCAAATTCGGCACGAAGCCGAACGCGCCGCGGACGGCGGCGAGCGTCGCTCTGGAGGCTTCGGGCGCGCTGTCGGCCGTGTGGACTGTGAACTTGGTCATGATTGAACCCTTTCAACGAAGTTTCGCGAAGCGCGGATCGTTCCGTGTGACTGAAACTAGGCAAGCTGGTGCGCGGCGATAACGCAGCGCGTCCGATCAGCAGTCATTCCCCGATGGAATAGTGGGCCTGGCTATGGCTTCGCGACGACGGCCACCAACCGGCAGGCCGAGGGGGGCGCATATCCGGCCGCACGTGTGCTAGCCGACGTTCGACCCAACGCTGAACACAGGTCAGGCCCCAATGCGTGTAAGCTCGGACGAATCTAGGCGATGTCGGGATCAAGGCGTTTGCCCGCGACTCGATGATTGCATTTAGCCATTGGGAGAACGACGCTGCGGGACCATACGTATGCCGAACACTATGGACCGTCGTGAGTACGTCGGCGACAAAGGTTTGTATTCGTTCTTCACCCAGGCCGTAGGGCGCCGCGCACTGCCGTGCCCGTGCGGCCGCTTCACGCAACACTATCCTGTATGCGATACAATTTCCACCCTGGGCGGACGACATGGCTGCTGAGAGGAACTCACAGCTTGGGGGTGCCCGTCTGGTCATGCCAGCTCGGTCCGATTCCGAACGAATAGTCCCGCGGCCTGTTTGCGCACGCTATCGACAAGCTCGGGTCGCGCTTGCTCTGGGCTACCCGCTGCAAAAGGCGGCCGCGGATCGTATTCGAGGACGAGTTGGATCATTTCGGCCGCATCCTGTCCGGCGATGATGGCAGCGAGCGACAGGGCAAGATCGATGCCGGACGTCACCCCGCCACCAGTGTGATACTTGCCGTCGCTTACGATGCGCTTGCTCACCGGTGTCGCGCCGGACGCCCATAGCTGCTCGCGGAATGCCCAGTGGCACGCAGCCTCGCGCCCTTGGAGCAGCCCTGCGGCACCCAGGATGAGTGATCCCGTGCAAACGGACATGACAAACCTGGCCTTCTCCGCGGATGCGCGAACAAACGCGAGGATTTGCGGGTCTGAAGCCGCATGGATCGTGCCTGGGCCGCCAGGTATGCAGATCAAGTCGAGCGCTGGTGTATGCGCGAAAGTGACGGTGGGCATGATCGACAGGCCGGTGTCGCTCCTGACGGGCGCTGCCGATTTGGCAATCAATTCAGCCCGGCACCCGGGAAGGCGGGCGATCACCTCGTAAGGACCAGTCAGGTCGAGCTGGGTGAGATCAGGAAAAAGCAGGAACCCGGCCGTGAACCTGCTCATCCGACTCTGCCCCCTGATGATCGTGCTGTGGTCCAGTCTACCTTGCTTCCACAGGTGGTCTTGTTCCAGACGGCGGTGTCAATCGGCCACAGCGGCAGAAATCGGGGTGCGGGGCACTGCGGTCGGCGGCACCCATTCACCTGATGGTGGACGTTGCGCAAACTGGCGGCTAGCGTCGAATTCGACGCAATTCAGGACTTTTTGCCACCGCCCGCCGCTCGGGGTTCGAGGAGCGGTAACGCGAAGAAAGACCTCGGCATGCTGATGTACTCGACCGACGACGTGGGCCCGACAGACCGCATTGCGTATTGGCGAGAAGCTGTGTGCGACGTGTTCGTTGCTGTGGATTGTCAGCCCTCGTCGCTCCACGGCTTTCGCGGGCGGATCGCCACTCAGCCTTTCAGCGACTGCGCCATCAGTCGTATCGAGGCTGTGCCGCAGGTTGTCGAACGTGACAGACGGCTGATCTCCCGGTCTGACGGAGACAATCTCCTCATCGCCATCTCGTTGGATGGCGGCGGTATAGTCCTCCAGGATGGCCGCGAGGCCGTCATGGCCCAGGGCGGCCTCGTCCTCTACGATGTGACCCGGCCTTACAAGCTGCTGTTTAACGGGCCCTCCACGCAATTAACGCTGATGGTGGAACGGGCGCGATTGCGCCGGTATCTCGGCGCTCCCGAGCAGCTGACGGCTATTGCCATCGCGGGTGACACTCCCCTGGCGCGGCTTACGCGCGACTTCGTCGGGGGACTGGCTGCCCTGCCCGACGGCACGGAGAAGCACGTTCAGGATAGCCTCGCCAGCCAGGCCTTGGCGCTGATTGCACTCACGGTCGGTCAGCAAACCGGCGCCGGCATCGCTCCGGCGGCGAGTCGGTCCGCCTTGCTGGCGCGGGTGCAGGCGTTCATCCGAACACACTCGCATAAGCCCGATTTGAGCGCCGGCGACGTGGCCCACGCCTTCCGGCTTGCACCCCGGACAGTCCGGGATTTGTTTGCAAAACACGCGACGACCTTCGGGCGCACTCTGTTGCGCGAACGCCTCACCCAGTGCCGGGCGACGCTCATGGATCATCGCCAGGCCGCACGCTCGATCAGCGACGTCGCTTTTGCCGCCGGGTTCAACGATCTGTCCCATTTCAGCCGAGCCTATCGGAAGGCGTACGGCGAAACCCCACGCGACACGCGCCGCACGCATCGCCCTTCATGACAGGCGCGGATTGTTGGCGAAGGCTGCAGCGAGGTGGTCGATGAACACGCGCACTCTGCGTGCGGGCTTGCGGCCGGTTGGGACGACGGCATGGCCACTCGCGGCCGCAGCATCAGAAATAGCCTTCTCGCTTTTTCCGCTCAAGCGATCCGCCATCCTCCCCGTCGCTTATCCGCCCCTGCCGCTCCGACGCTGAGGCGCCAAGCGTCTCCTGCACGATTTCCGCAAGGCTGGCTGCCGATGACAGAATGGCCCCTGTCACCGGCCAGCACCCCAGCGTCCGGAAACGCACAGACTGCGTCTCCATCACGTCGTCAGGCTGGAAATGCATCCGCGCTGGCTCGTCGACCACAATAAACGCTGACCCACGGCGCAGTACCGGCCTCGGGGCGGCAAAATAGAGCGGGGCCAGCTCGATCCGATGTTTCAGCGCATAGGTCCAGATGTCGTTCTCCGTCCAGTTTGAAAGCGGAAAAATCCGAGCTGTTTGATTTTTGTCTAGGCGCAGATTATACAGTCGCCACAGCTCGGGGCGCTGGCGGCGCGGGTCCCAACTATGCCCAGTGCCGCGCACGGAAACGATTCGCTCCTTCGCGCGCGACTTTTCCTCATCCCGGCGGGCGCCGCCGAAAATGGCGTCGTAGCCGCCGGCATCCAGCGCGGTCTTGAGCGGCTCCGTGCGCATCACGGCGGTGTAGCGATCACCGTGATCGAACGGGTTCATGCCGGCTGCGCGCCCCACCTCGTTGGCATGGGCGATCAGGGTGAATCCGTGCCGCGCCGCGAATGCGTCGCGAAACGCCAGAAGCGACCGGAACTCCCATGTGCTATCCACATGCAATAACGGAAAGGGTGGCTTGGCTGGCCAGAAGGCGCGCATCGCGAGATGCGCCATGACGGTGGAATCCTTGCCGGCGGAAAACAGCATCACCGGGTTGCGTGACTCCGCAACGGCTTCCCGGATGATGTGGATGCTTTCGGCTTCGAGGAGTTCAAGGTGCGCCAACGGTTCCGACATAAGGAAAGCTTCCGGTGATTATCTTTTAAGGCATCGTGCATCAGAAGCGCAGACCGACTTCCGCCCCAACGACAATCAGATCGAGGTGCGTTTTGGCTACGACCAGGCCACCATCAGAGGGCAGGCGCTGCTGTCGCGGTTTCATCCCGTGAACACGCGACAGGGCCTAGACGTGACTTTCGCGCTTCGGAGAAAGGACTGTCTGACTAGGGTGTTAGATTGCAATCGGATCCCAGGTCAGGTCGCGACGGTAACGGTGCGTGATCCGCCCCGCATCGTCCATCGCTAGCAGCTGAACCCAGCCGTTATCGCATAGGGCCCGCACCATATCGTGCTTGCGCAAAACCCCATTCATGGCATCGATCGGGGCCTCGACCACCACCGAGAGGCGCAGCGGTTCGTGCTGATAACGCTCGCCGTCATGCACCGACTGCCAGGGCAGGCCCACCCGCAAATCGCCGCCGTTTCCTTCATAAACCCCGACCCGGCCAACCACGTTGTGCAGAGTTTTGTTGCCGGCACCGAACACCCGGTTATCCACGGTGGACGCGTAATATTGCAGGCTGATCCAGCTCGCCACCACCATCGGCGCCGTCATGATCAGCTCGAGCACGCCGAAGCCGTCGTCCTGGCGCCAGACATAGGAGTGCAGGAATGAGCGTCCGCCCAGATCGAGACCGGCGCTATGCTCGCGCGGTGCCACCACGAATACGGAGCAGCCGGCAAGACCCCATTCCGGTCGCAGCTCGGCCCAGTCTTTGCTGCGCCAGAGAATGGCGTCGTCGATATTGCCGGCGTGCGTGCCCGGGAGCCGGCGGGCGCGCTCGGCGCGTGTCAACTTGCCCGCCTGCGCAAGCTGTCGTTCCAACGCCGCAAAGGCGGCTTCGGATGCACCCGCGACATCCTCGCGGTTGTAGACCGTGATCTGATCTGTCGTAGTGTCATGCTGGCAGGCCAGAAACACCGTATCCTGCGGAATGACAATGGCCCGCTCGGCAAGTCCCGCACGCACAGCGGGATCATTGAAAACGGCCGCCGCTACGCGCGCATTGGCTTCGCCCGTATGGCCGCCGCATGCACCGCAATCCAAGCCCGTCCAATGCGCGTTGTTCACGACGGTGGAGCCATGGCCAACGATTAAGACGAAGGGCGCGAAATTCTCGGTCAGAAACATGGCCCGCAAGGCAAATTCGGCCGAATTGATCCGGTCGGCGAGAGGCATCCCATCGGCGTGGCCGCCATGCTGGCTGGTTTCCAGCACCGGGCGCCGGTGACTACCTTTCCACCGGCCCATCGCGTCGTGCTCCGGATGGGGCACCGGACGCGTCCAGCCAAAAGAATCCGAGAACAATTTGGGTAGATAGATGAGCCCGACAGGCCCCACGAAACTGAAGCAGGAAATCGCTCCCATTTTGAACCACGTCCAGGCGCGGCGCACATGCTTGACCAGCCGCCGGTGGGCAAGGAGCTTTTCGTTATCCGCTGGGTTCGGCAGTGTCTCGCAGATGCGGTGCGTGGAGGTGAGCAGTACGGGAAACTGCGCGTTCTCCGTCTCGGTGCCCACCGGAACATAATTGACAAAGAAAGCAAAGAAACCGGCGAAACCGATGGTTTTGATCTGCGGCGCGCACGCCTCCAGATGCCGGCGGAATACCTCGGAACGCACATCGATGCAGAAAGCCGCCTGTGCGGCCGGCCGCGCCGGGGGCTGGGGCGCGGATGCCGGCCTGGTGTTGAAGGCCTCAACGACTCGCCGCTGAGCGGCACGATCAAGCGCTTCCTGAAGGATGAGCGTGTCGGTGTCGGCGCGGCTGAGCGTCGGCTCCACGATCAGGCCCGTCAACTGAGTGGCCACATTTTGCCATGCCTGCTTAATGCCGCGATGAGCCGTTATCTCGTAGATGACGAGCTCCCAACCGAGCAGAACGCAAAGGAACTCAATCAATGTGTCGTTAGGCCGCTGGTGCAGCCCATCTTCCCACACGAGCCGCGCTGCATAGGCCGACCAGCCGCCTACGCGCATCAGTAGCCGGTGCAGATAGAGTTCGCGCGCGGCATTGGGAATGCCGAGCCGCTCCAGCGCGAGGCGGGCGGTTTCCAGCGGTTCCCGCGGAAGCGCCTGCACGGCACGGCGGAACCCGGTCAGCCCAAACACTTCGGGTGTGCGGTCCCAGCCGGCTTCCTCATGCCATGACGCATACACCCCATGCGTCTTATCGATGGACGACCACATCAGCTGGCCTGCGTCGAAATAGCAGGCTGCCCAGGACGAGACACGATCGATCATCAACCAATTCCAGTCCTGCCCGCATCGCCGGCCGGCCACATCCGCCACCGTTGGCAACGGCGTCGGGGGCGTTTCCATTTGATTGAGTTGGTGCATTGCTTTGAGGAAAGCCTCGACATCGGTCCGCGCGCACGCCGGGTGCGCGGCGAGCGCTGTGGCGAGGTCCTCCCGTGTAAACCGGCCCTGCTCCAGTGCCTCCAGGTAGTAGGCGATCGGCATGGCGGTGCGTGCCCCTGCCACCTTTGCCATCCTGTCCGCCACACCCTCCAGGGAATAGTCGGCGAAATGATGGTATGGATTGACGGCAACGAAGTTTTCGAGCGGCCAGAGCGGGGCAACTTTGGCGCACACCAGCGCCAAAATCTGCCGCGGATCGGCTTCGTTACATGATACGACGGGCTCAAGAGTGGCTTCAAGGGTGGACATAGTCGCCTCCTATGGGCGCGTGATTGGATGAGGGTCAGAGACTGACGGTTTCAGACTTGTGCCGACTTCTGGTGCAGCGCGCCGATCAGCCGATCAAACCCGGCGTTTGCGTACAGGCCGTTGCGTAGGTGAACGGACAGCTTGCGCTGCATGGGCCCTTGCGTGATGGCGGGACGGAAAATTTGAAACAGCGTGGCGGCTCCGAATGCCGCCACAACCAACCAGATGGCAACCAGTACCGGTTGCGCAGGCCGGATGACGTGCGGCAATTCGGAGCGCAGCACATGGGCAAACGTGTGTTCGAGCACGAAGAAGGCGAGCGCCACGGACGCGCCCATGAGCAGGGTGCGTCCAACGGCCGCCACATTGCCATCGGAGTCGAGGGCGGGTGCGATGATTTGCGAAAGGCCCATGATCAAAATAACCCCGACCGGCAACGTACCCGCCGCAAGGTGGAGCACGTGCGAGAAGCCGGCGAAAATGACGGAAGCGGCGGCGACGCTCAGCGCGACGCGCACCGGATTACCAAGGCGTTTTGGCAGCTTGACGTTGGCGGCACGGGCGTTGTCGATCACGCTGCCGGACGAGAGGAAGGCGTGGGCCTTGTAGAAGGAATGGGCAACGAGGTGCAGGATGGCGGCGGAATAGACGCCAAGACCGCAGATCATGAGCATGAAACCCATGTGCGACGCGCTCGAGTAGCCAAGCCCCCCCTTGATGCTCGGCTGCGTGAGCAGCGAGGTAGACGCAAACAGCGCCGTGAACCCGCCAACAAGGATGAGCGTGGTGGGCGCGAAGGTGGCGCCGTCCAACACCGCGGACATCCGCACCATCAGGAACGGTCCGGCGTTCAGAATGCCGGCATGCAGCAACGCCGAGACGGGCGTTGGCGTCTCCATGACCTCGACGACCCAGCTATGGGTGGGAAACTGCGCCGACTTCAGAAGTGCGGCGATCGCGATCAGCAAGGCCGCGCCCTGCACGGCTGAGGGCAAAGCCATGCCCGCGGGCCGGGCGCGCAGGGCGTCAAACAGGTCGGCAAAGCTGCCGCTGCCGAAATGCATGTAGAGGAGCGCCGCCCCGCCGATCAGGCAAATATCGCCCACACGCGCCGCCACGAATTTCTTGTGCGCCGCCACCAAACCCCGGCGCCGATCGCGGTAGAAAACCAGAAGCTGATGCAAAGCGAAGCTGGTGAGTATCCACGCAACGACGAGTTGCCCCAGATTGCCGGACAGAACCAGAAGTTGGACGCATGCGATCGTGGCGCACAGCCATCCCAGGAACACCCCCTGGCGGGAATCTCCATCCATGTAGGTGCGGCTGAAGCGGACGATATTGAAGGCAAGCAGCGCGATCATGCTGAAGACGACGGCGCTCAGCGGATCGAGCCGGATGGCGAAACCGAGTTTATCGACCCCAAGAAGCGGGCTTTGCAGCACGCCGTGCTGCGCGACGAGCGACGCCGAGACCGCAGCGACCGCGATGGCAAAAACCGTGGCCGCCATGCTGAGGCGCTCCACCAACCGGGGGCGCGGTCCCGGCTGGCCGAGGGCTGAAAGGCTTGCGAGCGCGAACGCCGCCGGCGAGGCCAACGCCACCAGCGCCAACGGATTGTTTGTCATTTCTTGTGTCCCCCCTCTGCCGCAATGACGTGGCGGAAGACTGAGGTGCGGTTGACCAAAAACAAAATGACTTATTTTTCGCTTCAGTATAACCTTTTAGTTATGATAGGCCGGCGCCATGTCGGAACTGCGGATCACCTTGGGACAGCTTAAAGCCTTCGAGGCGGTCGCGCGGCTGGGCAGCTTTTCCCGGGCGGCCGACGAACTGCATGTGACGCAGCCGGCCATTTCGAAGAAAATCCGGCTGCTTCAGGAGGAGATCGGCCTGACGCTGCTCGAGCAGGTCAGCAAGCAGCTTTATCTCACGGATGCTGGCCGCGAATTGCTGACAACTTGCGGAGATTGGCTCGAGACTTGGAGCCGCTTCGAGCAATCCATCGCCGATCTGAAAGGACTGAAGCAGGGCCGGCTGCGACTTTGTGTTGTAACGACGAGCAAGTATTTCATGCCGCGTGTGCTCGGGCCATTTTGCGATTTGTATCCGGGAATCGACATCGCAATGCAGGTTGTCAATCGCGACCGCCTGCTCGAACGACTAGTTCGCAACAAGGACGACCTTTACGTGATGGGGTTGCCACCGGAAGGCTCGGAAATCGAGAGCGAGCGACTGATGGAAAATCCACTTGTTGTTCTGGCGCCTGCGTTTCATCCGTGGGCAAACCGCCGTGGGATTCATTTCTCCGAGTTGGCCGATGCTGCCTTTGTGATGCGTGAGCAAGGTTCCGGAACACGGATAGCCGTGGAGCGTGTGTTTCAACAGCGCGGCCTCGGCTTACGGATCAAGTTGGAGCTTGGAAGCAATGAGGCCATCAAGCAGGCCGTGGCAGGTGGGCTCGGCTTGGCAATCCTGTCGCGGAGCACGATCCGCTTGGACGCAGCTCAGGCGGAGTTAGTAGAACTCGACGTCGAGGACTTTCCCATCCGACGCTCGTGGTACGTGGTATGGCCGAGGGGAAAGCAGTTATCCGTAGTGGCGAAGACTTTTCTCACATTCCTACATAAAAATGTTGAATTGCTGGCGATACAACAACGGTCCACGAATATTCCTTAAGCAGTTCGGCTTAGACGTGCCGCCTATTCCGCGCGATTGCGATCAGTTTCCAAAAAAATCCTCGGCAGCTACCATCGCGTCGTACGAAAAACTTTCATTGTCGGTAAGACGGACAGGTTCGTCCGATCATTGGACGGTTGACCGGCATCGGCTATCCACGATCAGCGTCGTTGCTCCCCATGGGGTAAACCCATTAGCCAACGCGAACGGATCATGCTTTAGGCGCGGCCTTGCACTCGCCCCGCAGGAGCCGCCCAAGCCACTTGACCTATAATCCTGCATATGCAGATATGGCGCTACATACCGAAATCCTTGGGGGACGATGGGAAAGCAGCCCGACATTGCCGCGCAGATCACCGGCAACTGCCTCATGGGGCGGACCCGGTATCTGGCACGGGTGCTGACCGGCATCTACGACGAGGAGGTGCGGCCATTCGGCGTGCAAGCCACGCAGGTGACGTTGCTGGCTACGATTGCCGTCTATGGCCCGGTCAGGCGCAGCGATCTTGGTCGCTGGCTGCACTTTGACTCCTCGACGCTGACGCGCAACCTGCGTGTGATGCTCGACAACGAGTGGCTGAAAGAGGTGACGGACGGCAAGGACGGCCGTGGTCTACCCCTGCGGACCACCCAAGCCGGTGCCGACCTGCTCCGTGCGCTGACGCCGGGCTGGCGGCGGGCGCAGGAACGTGCGGTTCGGATCGTCGGTGACGAAGGCCGGTCGGCCGTCATCGGCCTGTTCGACAAAGTTCAAGTGGCCATGGCTACCTGAACCTTGGTCAACTATCTGTATATGCAGTGATCTGCATACGCCTGGCTCGGCGCTCTATTTTTGACGCCGACGCCATGAAAGGACGTCTACAGTGGCTACTCCATCGATTCTCGTGACAGGTGCCACCGGCAAGACCGGCAGCGCCGTCGTGCACCAGCTGCTTGAGCGCAGGCAACGCACACGCGCGCTCGTGAAACGGCTCGATGCACGAAGCGAGAGCCTGCAAAAGGCAGACGCGGAAGCGCGAGCATGAGCAGCCAAACGGCGATCCTCGAACAATACGGTATCGACGATTTCGTCTCCCGGGTCGAGAGCGTGCTCCAGCAGGCTGGGTTCGGGGACGGCCCAATCCCCTGGAGTGCGCTCGCTCCGCTCGACCAGTTCCATGTGGGGGGTGCTGCAGCCACGACGGCGCTGGCGGACAAGCTTGGCATCGCACAAGGCGCCAGGGTGCTCGACGTCGGTTGCGGTCTCGGCGGTCCATCGCGCCACCTCGCCACCAGCTATGGCTGCAGCGTGGCCGGTATCGACCTCAATCCGTCGCTGATCGAACTCGCGTGCATGCTGACCCGCCGGGCCAAGCTTGCGGAGACGGTCACGCATGCTGTCGGCGACGCGACCGATCTGCCTTTCAAGGCCGAGAGCTTCGATCTCGCCTGGACTCAGCACGCGGCGATGAACATCGAAGACCGGCACGCGCTCTATGCAGGCATTCGTCGCATTCTTCGACCGGGTGGGCGCTTCGCGATGTACGACGTCGTCGCGGGTGACGGAGGCCGGCTGCATTTTCCCGTACCCTGGGCGCGCGACCCGGCGGCGAGCTTCCTCCTCACGCCGGAGGCGACGCGCAACGTGCTCGAGGCATGCGGCTTCGAGGTGGTCGAGTGGATCGACGCAACCGATGCGGGCCGCGCCTGGTTCCAGGCCCAGACCGCGGCGGCGCAGGCCAGGCCGGAGCCGCTCAGGCCCCTGGCTCTGCCCCTCATCATGGGCCCGGATTTCCCGGCGCTAACTGCCAATCTCGGCCGCAACTTTCAGGAAGGACGCGCCCGCCTGCTGCAGGCGATCGTGCGGCGGACATGACCGCGCCACGCGGACGAAGTGGGACGGTTCTGCTGTTGCTTTTGCTCGCTATGCCAGCCTTGCAGGCCTGCAAACCGACGCAGTCCGCAGCCGATCCCCGCACCGAAACGCGATTGGTTCGCGTTGTCACCGCTGCCCCCGCGCCGTCGCCGGAGCGGGTCTTCACCGGCATCGTCACGGCGCGCGTGCAGAGCGACCTTGGCTTTCGCGTGCCCGGCATGGTGGTCGAGCGCATGGTCGATGTCGGCCAGACGGTGCGGGCAGGCCAGCCGCTCATGCGGCTGGACCGGACCGATCTTGCGCACGCCATTGCCGCTCAGGCCGGCAACGTCGCTGCGGCCCGCGCGCGCCTGATCCAGGCCGCGGCGGAGGAGCGGCGGTTCCGGGCGTTGGTGCCCACCGGGGCGGCCTCGCGCTCCCAGTATCGACCAGGCGCTCGCGGCGGCTGAAAGCGCGCGCGCTCTGCTCGCCGTGGCTGAAGCGCAGGCGCGGATGAGCGAGGACGAGGGCAGCTACGCGGTGCTCGTGGCCGATGCGGACGGTACCGTCGTTGCAAGCCTGGCCGAGCCGGGGCAGGTGGTGGCCGCCGGTCAGGTCGTGCTGCGGCTGGCCCATGCAGGGGCACGAGAGGTCACCGTGGACCTGCCGGAAACGTTACGTCCGGCTACCGGATCGACGGCCGGGGCGACGGTATTCGGAGAGAAAGCGGACCCCGAGCCGGCCCGGCTGCGCCAGCTTTCCGATGCAGCCGACCCGCGCACCCGCACGTTCGAGGCGCGTTACGTCCTGAACGGACCGCTCGCCCGTGCGCCGCTCGGCAGCACCGTCAGCCTGCGGATTGGCTGGCGCGAGGCCGCGGGGAGCGACGTCGCGGTGCCGCTCGCGGCGCTGCTGGACGCCGGCACCGGCCCTGGCGTCTGGGTATTCGACCGGCCGCGCGGCGTGGTCCACTTCCGGCCTGTGCAGCTCGCGGCCCTCGGTGACGAGCAGGCGATCGTGCACGCAGGCCTGAACGCGGGCGAGCCCATCGTGGCGCTGGGCGCGCGGCTGCTGCACGAGGGCGAGAGCGTGCGCATCGAGTCCGACAAGGTCGCCGCGCGGTGAGGGGCTTCAACCTTTCTGCGGTGGCCGTGCGCGAGCGCGGGGTGACGCTCTTCTTCATCGTGGCCATCAGCCTGGCCGGCCTCTACGCCTTTCTGCAGCTCGGCCGCGCCGAGGATCCAGTGTTCACCATCAAGGTACTGACCGTCTCCGCCGCCTGGCCGGGGGCCACCGCGCAGGAGATGCAGGATCTGGTGGCTGATCCGCTGGAGAAACGCCTGCAGGAGCTGCGCTGGTACGACCGGGTGGAGACGTTCACCCGCCCCGGCCTGGCGCTCATGACGCTGACGCTGAAGGATGCCATCCCGCCCGCCGACGTGCCCGAGCAATTCTACCAGGCGCGCAAAAAGCTGGGCGACGAGGCGGCCAATTTGCCACGCGGCGTGCTCGGCCCCTTTGTCAACGATGAGTATGGCGACGTGGTGTTCGCCATTTACGCGCTGAAGGCGCACGGCATGCCGCCGCGGCTGCTGACGCGCGAGGCGGAGAGCCTACGGCAAGATCTGCTGCATGTGGCCGGCGTGCAGAAGGTGAATATTTTGGGCGAGCGGCCTGAACGCATCTTCGTCGATGTGTCCAACGCGAAGCTCGTCTCGCTGGGGGTGGCGGCACGCGACATCTTCGCGGCGCTGGCCCGGCAGAATGCGGTAGCCCCCGCCGGCGCCATCACCACGCTCGGGCCGCAGATCACCATCCGCCTCGACGGCGCCTATAGCGATCTCGATGAGATACGCGACACGCCGATCGAGGCAGGTGGCCGCACCCTGCATCTGTCCGACATCGCGACCGTTCGACGCGGGTATGAGGACCCGCCGGCGCAACTGGTCCGCCATGATGGCGAGCCGGCACTGCTGCTCAGTGTGGTGATGCAGGTGGGCTGGAACGGGCTGGAGCTGGGCCGCGCACTGGAGACCGAGTCCAAGCATATTGCCGAGGCGCTCCCCATCGGCATCAGTTTCAGCAAGGTCAGCGACCAGGCCGTGAATATTCGCGAATTGGTCGATGAATTCATGCTGAAGTTCTTCGTGGCCCTCACCGTGGTGATGGCGGTCAGCCTGATCAGCCTGGGCTGGCGCGTGGGCATCGTGGTGGCGGCCGCCGTGCCGCTGACGCTGGCCGCCGTGTTCGTCATCATGCTGGCCACCGGCCGGGTGTTCGACCGCATCACGCTGGGCGCGCTCATCCTGGCGCTCGGTCTGCTGGTGGACGACGCCATCATCGCCATCGAAATCATGTTGGTGCGGTTGGCGCAGGGGAGCAACCGGATCGAAGCCGCCTCCTACGCGTGGAGCCATACCGCCGCGCCCATGCTGGCCGGCACTCTGGTGACAATTATCGGGCTGATGCCGGTGGGTTTCGCCAAATCCACGGCCGGCGAATACGCCGGCAACATCTTTTGGATCGTGGGCTATGCGTTGCTCGCCTCCTGGGTGGTGGCCGTGGTGTTCACGCCGTATCTGGGTGTGGCGCTCCTGCCGGCGATCCGCGCCGCGCCTGGCGGGCATAGTGGACTCTATCAGACACCGCGCTATCGCCGCCTGCGGCGGTTAATTGAATGGGCGGTGCGGCGGCGCAGGCTGGTGGTGGGCGGGGTCGTCGGGCTGTTCGTGCTGTCGGGCGTGGGCATGCTCGGCCTCAAGCAGCAATTCTTTCCGAGCTCCGACCGGCCGGAAGTGCTGGTGGAGGTGCAGATGCCGGAGGGTAGCAGCATCACCGGCACCAGTGCCGCGGCCGCACGCGTGGAGGCCTGGCTGACCGCGCAGCCCGAGGCGCGCGTGGTGACCACATATGTGGGCAGCGGCGCGGCGCGGTTCTATCTTGGCTACAACCCGGAACTTCCCGATCCGGCCTTCGCCAAGCTGATCGTGCAGACTCCCGACCCCGCCGCGCGCGACGTGCTGACGCAGCGGCTCCGCACGCGCATCGCGGATGGGCTGGCGCCGGAAGCGCGGCTGCGGGTGACTCAACTGGTGTTCGGGCCGCCATCGCCCTTTCCCGTCGCCTTCCGTGTCATGGGACCGGACGTCGCGCAATTGCGCGCCATCGCCGCGCGGGTGGAGGGTGTGATGCGCGCCAACCCGCATATGCGCGATGTGAACGAGGACTGGTCGGAGCGCGTGCCGGGCATCCATTTCGTGCTCGACCAGGATCGGCTGCGGCGCATCGGGCTCTCGCCCGGCGAAGTGTCGGACCAATTGCAGTTCCTGCTGTCCGGCACGGCCGTGTCGCAATTCCGCGAGGATATCCGCACCGCCGACATCGTGGCGCGCGCGGCCGGCGATGCGCGGCTTAATCCGGCGCTTCTCGGCGATCTGAGCCTCACCACCCAGGACGGGCACCTTATGCCGCTCAGCCAACTCGGCCGCATCGAAGTGCGGCCGGAGGAGCCGATCCTGCGCCGACGCGACCGCACGCCCACCATCACAGTGCGCGGCGATATCGATGCGCAATCGCAGCCGCCGGGCGTGTCTGCGCAGATCAGCCGGGCGTTGCAGCCGATCATCGCGGCACTCCCCCCCGGCATACGCATTGAGACGGGCGGCTCTGTGGAGGAGGCCGGCAAGGCGAATGCCGCGCTGCTGCCGGTGATGCCCATCATGGTCCTGCTGATCCTGACCGTGATCGTGCTGCAGGTGCGTTCGATCTCCGCGATGATCCTCGTGTTCCTCACCGCGCCGCTCGGCCTGGTGGGCGCGGTGCCGATGCTGTTGCTGGCCGACAAGCCGTTCGGCTTCAACGCCATCCTCGGCCTGATCGGCCTGTCCGGCATTCTGATGCGCAACACGCTCATCCTGATCGGCCAGATACGCACCAACACGGCGGAAGGGCTGGACCCGTATCAGGCCGTGGTGGAAGCCACCGTGCAGCGCGCGCGCCCGGTCATCTTGACCGCGCTCGCCGCCGTGCTGGCCTTTATCCCGCTGACCACGTCCGCGTTCTGGGGACCGATGGCGCTTACCCTGATCGGCGGCACAGCGGTCGGCACCGTGCTGGTGCTGGCCTTCCTCCCGGCGCTCTACGCGCTGTGGTTCCGCGTGCGACAGGTCGATCCCGCGCGGCAGCGTTCCGAATGGTCCGGACGGCCAGCGGTCGATGCCGATGCCGGCTCGATTCGCCTGCCGGCCCTGCCCACCGGCCACATCTCCAGTGCCGATTGAAAAGGAGAGCAAAAACTTGAACCTGGCCGCCATTCTCGAAAAAGCTTTATGATGCCTTGGCCGAGTACGAGCGTCGTCTCGATGACGATGCGACTGCCCGCCTCATCGACCGCGTCCAGGCTCTCGAGCGGGACGTGGCTGACCTCAAGAACGCGAGAAACAATGCGCCGGGAATGTTGGCCGACAGCCGAGCTCGCGCGATATGACCAGCGTTCCGGATCTCGTGGTGGCACGCCTCCCTGTCCACGGTCGGCGGCAATAGAGGCGCGTCAGGCATTGCGCCGGATCGTCCGACGCTGGGCAACTGGTCTGCACTCCCGGTTGATGGCAATCAGAACGTGTAGCGCAGTCCTGCCTTGACCGTGCGTCCATCAATCGACCGTGCGGTGGCCAGGCCGCGCGTGTTCGGCAGCGAATCGATCTCGGTCAGTCCGACTGTGTCGAACAGATTATTGATGTTCAGCGAGAGCTGGATGTTCGGTCGGATATAGTAGTTGGCGAATACGTTCACGCTGGTAAAACCTGGCATGACCAGCGTGTTTGCGTCGTCGGCATAGCTGTCGGTGGTGCCGATGATGTTGATGCCGGCGTTGTACGTGTCGGCGTAGTAGCCGGGCGTGATTTGCCACACGAAGTCGGCCTGGCGTTGCGGCACGTGGCCCACATCCGCCGCGCTGATCTGGTCGGCGACAATGCGCGAATGCGTGTAAGTGCCGCCGAGCGCTATCTGGAAATTGCCGTAGTGCAGGCTGCTCTGAACCTCCAGCCCTTCGGCCTCATAGGTCGCCGAGACCAGCGGGTTGATCCGGTTGGTAATGTCAAAATTGGTTTCCGCGGTATGTGCGTAGAACCCCGTCGCGAACAGGCTGCCATACTGGTTGCGATACTTCACACCGCCCTCGACCTGCTGCACCAGGTCGATCGCCACGTCCTGCGCCACGCTGCCGTCCGGCTGCACACCGCCGCCGAACAGGATACGCTCTGCGTTCGCCCGCCCGCCCTGGCTGCCGCGGACGAACACGGCCAAATGGGGGTCGATCAGGTAATTCAGGCCCAGCGAGTACGACAGGTAACTTTTCGTGTAATGCACGGGCAACGCGGTGCTCGGGTTGACGAGGTAGCCGGCCAGCGTTGGTATGGCAGGATCGTATGTGGGAAAGGTTGTCGCGGTCGCACCGGTGTAAGTCCCATCGGCCGCCGCGAAATCGTAGCGGAAGCTGGCATCGAAGTTGACCGGACCCTTCTGCCACGTTGCCGATACGTAGGGCGCGTCTGTATCATAGCGCAGGTCGTAGTAGCGGGCGACATTGCCGAATCCAGCATTGTAGCCGATCAATCCGTGCTGCGTCACCGGCTGCCCCGCTGCGTTGTAGACGTCGAGCAGGATCGCATCCTTGCCGGCTGCGGACTCCAAGTAGGAATTCCAGTGCCAATCCTCCACGATGTCCTGCGTGGAATGGTAGTAGCCGAGCGCGAAATCAAACTTGCCGTAGGCGTCGAACGACACCGATTTCGACAGTTTCGCGTCGTTCGTGACATTGTTGAGATTGTTCAACGTCGTATTGAACAGTGTGTCACGCACGCCGATGCCGTTGCCCTGCAGCCCTGCGGGATCGGCGATGGTCGTGCCGGCCAACGGTCCGGTCGCTTGCCGGATGGTGGCACCAGGTCCACCGATTTCGGTGGCCAGCGTCGTAAGCGGGTTGACTTCCGCTGGATAGATACCGACGAAATCACCACCGATCTTCGCCGCGCGGAACTTGTCGTCGAAGACCAGGCCGTCGAAAAGGTCATAGTTGACTTCGCCGCCGATCGCCCGATCCAGCGAACGATAGCCGCTGTCCAGATTTATCGAGCTGCGGGCACCGTTATGGTCGAAAAACACGTCGTTGCGGAAATTAGGCGATAGCAGCGTGCCGCTGGTGATCGAGAAGTTGGAGAGCGAGCTGATATGGGGAGAGCCGGGGCTGCCGGTGATCAGCAACGGCACGGGCAGGTAGGCGGGTGAGGTGTCGTTGAGATATTTGACGTTGAGCTGCACGAAACCGCGGTCGAACGTCTTTGTCACGTTGGCCTTGATCTGGCCGCCATTCTGGTCCTGGAAATCCGCCGTGCGCGGGCCTTCGCCGTAGCGGTAGAAACCGCCGATATGGAACCGCCATCCGTCACCGAGCGGCGCCCCATAGTCGAAATCGTAACGGTGCTGGTCGAAATCGAGACCCTGCTCGGTGCTGATGGAGCCGCCGGCGACCTCGCCGGTCTTGCTGATGAAGTTGAACACCGCGCCCGGTGCGTTGCTGGTGAAGGTGGAGGCGGATCCGCCGCGCACCACCTCCAGCCG
This sequence comes from uncultured Alphaproteobacteria bacterium, assembly GCA_963850605.1. GTDB lineage: Bacteria > Pseudomonadota > Alphaproteobacteria > Acetobacterales > Acetobacteraceae > BOG-908. The sequence goes on from CAWKLX010000006.1 coordinate 32,739, forward strand.
GTCGATATTGGCGTCGGCGCGCAGGAATGTGTCGGCCGTCGCGAAATCGATGTCGCCGAATTCCAGGATCGGCAGGCCGTCCTCCTGGAACTGAGCGTATTTCGAGCCGCCGGTGGCAACCGGCAGGCCGCGCACGGCGACGTTCGCATTGCCCTCGCCGCCGGACGACTCCGCGCGTATGCCGGGCACGTTGCGCAGGATCTCGGCGGCGGAGGCCGGTGCGGATTGGGCAATGGCCGCCTGGTCGAGAGATGTGACCGAGATGCTGGTCCGCAGCTTGGTCGCCGGCCGGGCACGAGCGGTCACGACCACCTCTTCCAATCCAACGCTGTCGGCCTTTTTGGCGGCAGCTGCCGAAGTCGGCGCGTTGGAAGCCGGCGGCGGAGAAGCAGCCTGCTGTGCTCGGGCCGCCAGGGGCACGCAAACCAGGGCCGAACTCAGGACAAGGCTGTGGCGCACACGTGCTTTCATGACGTCCTCCCTCCGCGCGCGGCTTGGTGCCGGCGTCGTTGCACCGAAACCATCACACCCTGCAATCGATTGCAAGATGTTCTACGAGGGTGTAGCAACGTTGCAATAAGAAGAACTGAGCCAGGGAAGCGATCGGGATGATGGTCAAGCCACGGCTGTCGTTCGGCCAGATAGTGCAGATGAACGTGGGCTTCCTCGGCCTGCAGTTCAGCTTTGGCCTTCAGCAAGGCAATATGGGCCCGATCTACAGCTATCTCGGGGCGCGCGAGGGCGCGCTGCCGCTGCTGCAGCTGGCCGGTCCTATCACCGGCTTGCTGGTGCAGCCGCTTGTGGGGGCGTTCAGCGATCGCACCGTCTCGCGCTGGGGCAGGCGTACGCCGTATTTTCTCGCGGGCGCGGTGCTGTGCAGCCTGGGCCTGCTCGCAATGCCCTATAGCCGCACCCTATGGATGGCGGCGGGCCTGCTGTGGATGCTGGACGCAGGCAACAACGTCACCATGGAGCCGTACCGCGCCTATGTCAGCGACCGGCTGCCGGGCCGCCAAATGCAGCTCGGCTTCCTGACGCAGAGCGCGTTCACCGGGCTGGCGCAGACCGCCGCCTACCTCACACCCTCGCTTCTGGTCGCCTTCGGCATGAGCCGCGACGCACTTGGAGCGTCCGGAATTCCCAGCGTGACCCGGGCGGCCTTCCTGATCGGCGCGTTCCTGTCACTTACGACGATCCTGTGGTCGGTTGTTTCAGTGCGCGAGTTGCCGCTGGACGCACAAACGGCGGCAGCGCTGCGCGCGGCACCGCGGTCGTTGGCGGCCGCCTTCCGCGAAATCGCGGCCGCCATCCGCGACATGCCGCTCGCGATGCGCCGCATGGCGGTGATGTGCCTGTTCCAATGGTACGCCATGGCCGCCTACTGGAACTACGTCGCCTACGCGATCGGCCGCGCGATCTTTTCAACGTCGAACCCATCCTCACCCGGGTTTCGCGAGGCGGTCCTGGTAGCCGGACAGCTCGGCGCCGCCTACAATCTGGTCGCGTGCGTCGCCGCCTTCGCCATGGTGCGGATCACGCGGCGCCACGGCCCGGCGCGCGTGCACGCCGCCTGCCTGCTCGCCGCAGGCGTGGCCATGATCGCGCTGCCGTCGATCGGCGCGCGCGCGTGGCTGTTCCTGCCGGCCGTGGGGATCGGGCTCGGCTGGGGCAGCATCATGGGCAATCCCTATGTCATGCTGGCCGGCAGCGTGCCGCCTGCGCGCACCGGCGTGTACATGGGCATTTTCAACATGTTCATCGTCATTCCCATGCTTTTGCTCTCGCTCACCCTGCCCCTCATCTACGACACTTTCCTTGGCGGCGATCCACGCCAGGTGCTGCGACTGGCCGGCACGTTGATGCTGGCCGCCAGTCTCGCTGCCCTGCGAATTCGTCTGCCCGGGACGCCGCCGGAATGAGCGCCGCCACCGCCTGGACGCGCCAAATGGTGCAGGCCGTCATACCGACACCGGCCGACCGCATGACACCGGTGATTGGCGCGCCCGCCGCGACCCCGCTGATCCAGGGCCTCGACCTGTGGGACATGTGGCCACTAGCCCACCCGGATGGCGCCACCGCAAGCGTCGACGGCGGCACGCTGTGGTTCGCGTTGTCCGCACCGATCATGCCGGACCCGGCCGACCGCCACGCAGTCGCGCGCATCCGGTTGGTCCTGGAGCGGGAGGGCATCTGGACAGATTGTGGGGACGCGCTGCCGGACGGATTGGCGCCTGGCAGCCGCGAGTGGTCCGGCTCGGCGCTGCTGCACGACACCGGCCACGTCACCCTGTTCTTCACCGCCGCCGGCCGGCGTGGCGAACCCCGCATCACCTTCGAGCAGCGATTGTTCCAGACGACCGGCAAGCTCGACCTCTCGGGTGCTACCCCGCGGATTACCGGCTGGTCGCCCCCTCACGAATCGGTCCGCGCGGACGGCGAGATTTACGTCGTCGCCGACCAGAGCGAGGGCGGCCCAGGCCGGATCAAGGCATTCCGCGACCCCGCGTATTTCCGCGATCCCGCCGACGGCGCCAGCTACCTGCTGTTCGCCGCCTCTCTGGCTGCTGCCGCACCTTACGCCGATGGCGCCATCGGCCTGGCGCGCGCCACAGATCCCACACTCGCGAGCTGGGAATTGCTGCCGCCTTTGCTGCACGCGACCGGGGTGAACACCGAGCTCGAACGGCCGCACGTGCTGCTACGGGACGGTCGGTATGTGCTGTTCTGGTGCACCCAGCACCACATCTTCGCGGCCGGCGGCCCACGCGGTCCCACGGGCCTTTACGGCATGCAAGCCCAGCACCTGACAGGTCCCTATACGCCGCTGAACGGGGATGGCCTGGTCCTCGCCAATCCTGATAGCGAGCCGACGCAGGCCTATAGTTGGTGGGTCACCGGCGAGGGCCGCGTGACCAGCTTCATCGATTACTGGGGCATGCGGAGCCGATCTTTGGCAACGCATCCGGAGCTGCTCCGCACGCATTTCGGCGGCGTGCCGGCGCCGTTCGTCCGGCTTACTCTCGCGCCCGGACGAAGCCGCCTGATCTGGTGACGGGTCCCGTCGAACGGCGTACGACGAGCTCGGCCGGCATCTGCACCGAGTCCAATTCCGCCCCGGCCATACGCCTGAACAGCATGTCGACCAGCAGCCGCGCCCCCTGTGCGATGTCCTGACGCAGGGTGGTCAGCGCCGGCACGGTTTGGGCCGCCAGCGGCAGGTCGTCGAACCCCACCACCTGCACGTCCGCCGGCACCGAAAGGCCATGCTCTGCGAGCACCCGAAGCGCGGTCATCGCAATCACGTCGGACGCGGCGAAGATCCCGTCAGGGGCTTCCTCGCCTTGCCCGATATAGCTGGTGATATCGCGGTATGCGCTGTCCGCCGAAAGCGGCACCGGCAAAACGCGGGATAGACGTGCACTGCCGGATCGGGGCAGGGCATCGCGGCAGCCCTGCAGCCGCTGCGCCATCTCCGGCACGGAAGGGTCGCCAAAGAAAGCGATCGAACGGCACCCCTGCGCCACCAGGTGTGCGGTGGCCAACGCACCGCCCTGACGGTTGTCGGTGCCCACGGAGCAGTAACTTTGGCCTTGCAGGTGCGCGCCCCACACCACCAGACGCTGGTTCGTTCGCGCCACCCGGTCCAGCACCGCCGATTGGTCGGACTGCCCCACCACGATCACCCCATCGACATGGCCCGCGCCGAGAATCCTGTCCAGCCAGTCCGGCCCATCCGGGATCACCCGTGACAGCAACAGGTTCTGGTCACGCGCGGACAGCTCGTCGGCCAGGTAGCCGAGCAAGTGCATGAAGAACGGATCGGACAGATGTTGGCCCGTTGCGTGTCCCAGCGGGATCACCACGCCGATCGCCCCTGCCTTCTGCGTGCGCAAGTTGCGCGCGACCTGATTGGGCCGGAACCCGTGCGCGTCGGCGAGCAGGCGGATCTTCTGCCGTGTCTCAAGCGCGATCAGGGCGCTGTCGGCAAGCGATCTCGACACGGTCGCGGGTGAGACGCCGGCGATACGGGCAAGATCGGCGATGGTGCGGATGGAGGACATCTATCCAGAGGGTAGAGGCTTTGCACACTTCGCGCGAGCCGAACGTTCAGCGGTAGGCCAGGCTTCACACCGCCGCGGTTGGTCCTCGGAAAGCCCTCGCCGCCCGTGCGGGAGCCATCCGGCCCCGCCCGCGGCCGTCCCCATGCGCGTGTGACGCCGTATCGTGTGTCCAGGCGGCACCGCCGCGAAGACGTATCCGCCAGGAAGGCCGCATGGAATGATGGCGAGGGGAAAGTCCGGATGAGATCATGCCTGATCGTTGCCAAACAAAGTCGCAGCTCCGTATTGCATCAACACTCATTCGTAACGGGAAAGACTTTTCCACTGAGAAGATGATCTTGGAATGAATGCGTGTATTCGCTTCGTCTCGACGTTATTGAGGCGATGCAACTGTAGAGCCGTGCCCCCGACGGAGCGTCTTGCGCTCGACTATCGTCATGCACCGCGATCGGCCGCGAAGGGAGACAGAGAGTGATGCCAAATTGCACCCATGCACGGGAGAGGGCGGACATCCGTGGATAGCTTGCGTGACATGGCGCTGTTCGTGGAGGTCGCGAATGCGAAGAGCTTCACGCGGGCCGCGGCGATTTTGGGCATCCCGGTGTCGTCGCTGTCGAGACGCATCGCCGAGCTCGAGTCCTCCGTCGGGCTGCCGCTCTTCAACAGGAGCACCCGGCGCGTGGACCTGACGGAAGCAGGCGCGCTGTATTTCAGCCGCTGCCAAGGCATCGTCGCGGCAGCGCGGGAGGCGGGCGACGAGCTGCGCGGCATGGCCGAAACCCCGCGCGGCCTCCTGCGCATCTCGGCCGATGCGGAGATGGGACCGCTCCTCCTGGCACCGACGGTAGCCGAGTTCCTAGGCCTCTACCCCGACGTCACGTTCGACCTGGACCTATCGCCGCGCCGCGTGGATCTGATCGCGGAGGGTTTCGACATCGCCATCCGGTTCGGCAACCTGGTCGACAGCACGCTGACGGTGCGAACGCTGTGTGCGGCCGCCACGCACCTGTTTGCGTCACCCGTCTACCTTGCCGGACACGGCATGCCCGCGCACGCAAGCGAGCTGGCCGGCCGAACGCGCCTGCACTTGCTGCACGCCGGCGACGACGGAAGCTGGATGCTGAGCTGCGACGGCGAGCAGGTGCATGTCCCCGCGAATAGCGCGATTCGCGCCAACAACATGTCCATGATCCGCCACCTGGCGCGTGCTGGGGCAGGGATCGCGGTGATCGACGAGTTGATGGCGAGCCGGGACGTGGAATCGGGTGCATTGGTGAAGGTGCTTCCGGCTTGGACGATTCCTGCCGGAGTGATTTCGTTGCTCACGCCGAACCGGCTGTTGCCCGCCAAAACCCGCCGCTTCATCGACCTGCTCACCGCGCGCGTGACCTCGATGATGGGGCAGGTCATCGGACCCGGTCCGTAGGTCGGCGCATCACCCGATCGGACGGAGCCGTCCGATCGGATAAAGATGCTCACGTAACAATAGGGTAGAGCATGGTCCGTGAGGCGATGCGAATGGATCATACCCCAGATTTTGTCCCGCGGGCTGTCATATCTTGCCGACGTCACGGATATTGTCCGCAACGCCTTTCAGACTACCGCTTGCGTGAAATCCTGCGCGGGTCCGGTCGGCACGATCCCTGTCGGGTCCAGCCATGGATGGCTGAGGTAATAATGGCGTTTTATGTGCTCGAAGTTCACGGTTTCGGCGACGCCCGGAACAACGTACAGTGTGCGGGTAAAGCGCATGAGCGCCGGGTAGTCCACCAGGCGCCGAATGTTGCATTTGAAATGCCCGTGGTAGACGGCATCGAAACGGATGAGTGTGGTGAACAGACGCCAATCGGCTTCCGTCATGCTTTCCCCTGTCAGATAAGTTTGTGCTGACAGGCGCGCCTCGAGCCAGTCGAGCGTCTCGAACAGGGCCGCTACGGCAGTGTCGTGCGCGTGCTGCGTCTTGGCGAAGCCGGCGCGATAGACGCCGTTGTTGACGGTGGCGTAGATGCGTTCATTCAGCGCATCGATCTCTCCCCGCTTCTCTTCCGGATAGTAGTCGCCGTTCGCCGCGCCGATATCATTGAACGCGCTGTTGAACATGCGGATGATGTCGGCCGACTCGTTGCTGACGATCGTGTTCTCCACCGTGTCCCAAAGGACCGGGACGCTGACGCGACCGGTGTAGCCCGGGTCTGCGCGCGTATAAATTTCGTGGAGGGTTTGCGCGCCGAAAGGATCCGGAATGACACCCTCGGCCGGCTCGAACGTCCAGCCCTGGTCGGCCATCAGCCAATGCGTGATCGAAAGCCCGATATGCGTTTCGAGCTTCTTCAATCGCCGAAAGATCAGGGTTCGGTGCGCCCAGGGGCAAGCGAGCGAGGCGTAGAGATGGTAGCGCCCGGCCTGGGGCGGAAAGCGGCCGCCCGCCTCGATCTGGTTGCGGAAGGCAGCTTGTGGGCGTGCGAACGCGCCGTTTGTCACGGGCACGGCTCCCTCGGCATTGGTCCACCGTCCGTCGATGAGCTGGCCCATTAGGGCCTCATCTGTAAACGCAGGGTCCAGTCCCGCAGCGCGGTCAGCAGGCTCGAGAGCAACTTCCGCGTGGCGTCGTCGGTGAGCTTGCCTTCCGCGTCGAAGCGCGCGTGCGCCGCGCTGATCATGATTTCGGGCTTGTTGAGCAGATGGGCATCCAGATAGACGAACATCTTGCGCAAGTCGTACTGCGCACGGCCGGTACCAAGGGCGCCAGGGCTCGCGCCCATGATGGCGACCGGCTTGTTCGCGAACGGCTGCGGTTCGGTGCGCGAAACCCAGTCGATCGCATTCTTCAGCACGCCCGGCACCGAGTAATTGTATTCCGGTGTCGCGATCAGCACGGCGTCCGCAGAGGCGATCGCGCGCTGCAGGCGGAGCACGGCGGCCGGAAAGCCTTCCGCCTTGACGTCTTCGTTGTAGAGCGGAATGTCGCCGATGCCCTCCTCCGCGAGGATCACCCCTTCAGGGGCAAGCCCTGCCGCCGCACGCAGGGCCGCCGTGTTGTATGACCCGGCGCGCAAGCTGCCGGAGATCGCGCAGAACGTAAGGTTGGGCATACCGGCTACTCCATGAACCAGCCGTGGCTGACGATCGGTGATTGACCCGTCAGCGCATTCGGCCATGGCTCGTCACCTCGTGTCATAATGATGCTCCACCGCCGTCACAGGCGCAGCGATATTTCTGTCATGCCAAAGTCTTGGGATTGCGCATGGGCCCTGCGCAGGAATGCACCGGGTTCGAAATGCACATAGGCTGCCGAAACATCCAGGAACTTGTTGATGCGCCACGTAGCTTCGACCTGCTGTTCGGTGCCAGTGAAGCGGCGCGATGTGCCGTCGGGCGGCACCAGCGCGAAAGTCGGCGCGGCGTAGAACGCGTCGTGGACGCTGTATCGCCACAGGCTTTCCAGCGTGGTGTTGACGGTCACGGATTCGAGAGGATGCAAGCCGAGCGTGGCGCCGACCTGCACCAGATTGGCGGGCGCCTCGATCGTGGCCTCCGTCGAGTAGGCGTAGTTCGGATAGAGCGCGTTGAAGGTGTGCACGGTGCCGGTCGCCCCTCCGCCGCCGCTCAGAATGTCGCTCCGCAGGCCGAGACGCGGCGTCCAAGGCATCCGAAACGTCCAACCGGCGTCCGCATGGCCAGCCCAGGCGACCACGTCCCTTGTCGCCATTGTCCCAACCTGTCCGATGCCGCCGATCGAGCCGTCGAAACCGCCTTTTGAACCGAGCAGCCGCAGGCCGACTGTATGCGTCTGCTCCTTGCCCGGCCGGGGATAGAAGCGCACCTCCGGCATCGTATTGCCGTAGTAGAACGCAGTGATTTTCAAAGGGGCGATGAGCGCCGGCGACGCCGAGACGTGCACACCCCACAGGGTCTGTCCTGCCAGGGTGCGATCGTCGACATAGCCGGGGCTGACGTTCACCGGCTTGACCAGGAACGCGTCGATCCGCGCGTCGGGCAGGACGTAGAAGGATTGAAGCCCGTCCCAGACCTGGCGCACGTTCGGGCCATCGCGCAGGCCGATCAAGGCGCCCTCGTCGTACGCCATCTCGAAGCGGCCGCCGCGTATCGTCAGCTTCCCCGGACCGGACGCGAACGTATAGCCAAGGAACCCTTGAGCGAGATCACCGCGGTCTATGTCCGTTGGCAGCGGCCCCGGTGCCCGTCCGGCCTCCGTCTCGTTGCCGAGTTGAACGAAGGCCTGAAAGCCGTCGTAATGCACGTCGGCGAACAGCAGCAGCCGGTGAAGGTCATAGGCTTCGAGACCCTTGTTGCTGAAGCCGAGCAGCGCGTTGCTGTTGATCTCCACCCGCTCCCGCAGGTCGGCCCCGAAAGACAGGTATTCACCACCGCTATCGCCGAGCGGCACGTATTTAAGGTCGTCATACAGGCTCACGCGCGCGCTCGCCGGTGCGTACGCAGAAACGTCGTCATCATAGCGAAAGGGTGAGCCGGTTTGCGCTCGTGCCTGCTCGTGGAGCATGACCGTCGCCAGAAGCTGAAGGCCAAGTCCCGCGACGAGGCCATGCCTATTGCGCAGCACGCTCACGCGACCCAACGAACGCCACCCGATAGACGACCGGATCGACATGCGCCGCGAGCGCCCCGACCTCGGCCACGTGCGCCTTCGCCTGCGCCGTGCGCATCATCGCATCGAGACTAAGATTCGTCTTCCCACTGCACGTAGTTCACGACTCGTCGTCCATCGAGGCTCGCGTGGACGGAGGCGCCGATAAATCCGGGCAGGAACCGCGCGTGCAGCTCGGTAAATCCACGCAGCAGGCCAACGATGGCCTCCTGTCTTTCTGGCGCCACATCGAAGGTATTGATCAACGTGAAAACCTCGGCGGCGTCATCGATCACGGCATGCATGGCCAGTTTGCTTTCATGCTCTTTGCGGGGTTCGACAGCCAATGAAGGGAGCGAAGCCGGCAGAAGTGCGAGGACCATGTCGTAGCCTCACCGTGGCGCCTCCGCTGACGCCGTCCGATAGCGTGACTGCCACCGGATGACGGGAGGGACAACGATCAGCGCGGTCGGGAAGCTGACGAGGGCACCCAATATCCAGCTGGTCACGACGGCCCGAAGATAGCCCGAACCAAAACCGGCATTCACGCCGATCATGACGCTCGACATCACGGCACTCATGACGAGCGAGATGATTGCATTGCCGCCGAGCTCCCTTGCCGTGAAACCGAGCCGCATCGGAAGATCGTCGCCCGCCGAACCCGTCAATGTCCCAGCTTGGAAATGATCTCGTCGCCCATGATCTTCTGGGCCTTCTGGCCCTCCGGCGTCCCGAAATTGCCGACGAGCTCGGTGACCACCTGGTTCACGACCGTAACAGTAACCCCCAGGCCGCGCAGGCGGTCATACGTCAATGTGTCGCCCAACGCTGTCATCGTGCCGCAGGCGTCCGCCACCACCATCACCTCGTAGCCGAGCTTGCGCGCATCAACCGCCGCCCAGAACAGGCAAATGTCGGTCGTCAGACCAGCAAGGATGATCTTGCGGCGCCCGAGCGCCTGGACGCCGTGGCGGAGGTCGGCCGCGTCCCAGCAGCTGAGTTCGCCGCCGCGCTTGAAGCGTTTCTGGAAGGCATCAGCGGCCAATTCGCTGATATCGGGGATTGTCGGGCCGACATAGTCTTCCATCGTTGTCGTGAGAATGAGCGGCATCCCGTATTCAAGCGCCATGCGCGCCAGCACGCGGCAACTCGCGATCGTCGTTTCCTTCGGCAGGCTCCTCACCCAATCGATCGTCGCCTTCTGGTGATCGACCAGCATGATGAGGCTGTCCGCGATGGTGAACCGTTCGAAGTCCTGCAAGGTGACGCTCCTGGTGCGGGTTGCTGCACGCTCGCCGTTCTACGGGCAACTTCAGGCGGCACTAGTGGCAGGCAGGGAAAACATATTACCAGTTTTGGCATAATACCTCGTCCCCAGTGGTGATCACTGGATCCGCGTATAGGCCAAGAGATCGCGCTGCCTGCCAAATGCGGACAGACAGGCCTTTTGCATCTTTTGCTCGAAGAAGAAGGCCTTGCCTTAGCCTCCTGCCGCAGGGCAGGCGTACCTCCCGGGTGGCGGCTATCAAGGGGCTGCCCGAGAAGCCGACAACATCCTCCCACCTACCAAGCCGGAGATCAGGGCTTTTGTCGAACCGGCGCGTTGATTCCAAACCGTTTCCATGGTGCCCGAAGTGCCGTCATCCCCCACGACGTCCAACTTGGCGACGACGTGGCCCGTCTCCTGGTTCCAATCCATCCTGCCGGAAACCGACAAATCCGCCGTCCAGCGGACGCCCTGGAGCACGAAGCGCGTGCCGTGGGCGATCGGCGCGAAGCGGAACGCGCCGCCGCGCAGGCCGAGCTGCTTGTTGCCGAACGCGACATAGAAGCGGGCCAGGACATCGCCCGCCGTCTCAACCGCTGCCGAAGCGAGTTCGGAGGTCCGCCTCGGAGGCCTGGTTCCCCGGCTCTGGGGTCGCGGCTGCAACGTCGCCGGCCTTCGTGGCAAATCTTGCGACCGTGCGTATCGGACTGATCCGTGCGGTGCAGGCAATGTTGCCCAGCTTAGTCGTCTGAACGAAGTTCAGCACGATCGGCGCCACGCAATTCGTCAGGTCGCCGTCCGCCGGCAACGGGTGGATTCCCAGGTCGCTGATGGCGGTCTCGTGGGTCAGGTTCGGCACGATGATCTGTTGCGCGCCCGGCAGCAGCGCCGTCGTCAACGCGCCTTCCGCCGGCGATGTCAGCGTATCGAGCTCGCCGGAGAGCACGAGGGTCGGCACGGTCGGGAATTGCGCGTTGGGTGGCACGGGGCGCCCCTGCGGATGGGAGAGGGCGGGCTTCGGCCATCCCTGGCACATCCAGGGCATGATCAAGGTGTTCGGCTGACCCAACACCTCATCAATGGTGAACGGCGCGAACAACGCGGGATCGCTGGCCTTCTGTCCGGCAACGGCCCTGGCATACTGATGGAGGCGCTGATCGATCGGTGCCCGCGCGTTCCACAGCAACGGGAAGTCGCTGCAGGTAACCGCGACATACAAGCCGGTGCTGAACGAATCCACATACGGCCCCAAGCCGAACCCGGTCGCGTTGGAGGCCTCGGCCACCAGCCGCAGCAATGGTGCTGCATCGCCGGCATCCAGATAGGCGCGCGCCGCGGCATCGAGATCGCGGAAGGCGGTGGGCCAGTGGCCGGCATAGGACATCAGCAGATACAGCGTGCCGGGTGTGGCGGTGACCTGTCACGAGCGATGTGCCGCCCCCCGGAGCCGTGCCGGAGACGGGATGCCGCCGCAGGCTGTCGAGCAGCGCGGCGATGCGCGACAGCGAACTGCCGCCGAGCGTCGCACAGCTGGGCGAACGCTCGCAGACGAGCTCGACGGCGTTGCGGGCCGCCGTCCATTCGGTCGGGAACCATGGCGTCTCGCCAAGCACCGGGAACGCGCCGTCCAGCACCATGGTCCTGAGCAGGGCCGGATGGCGATAGAGCAGGACCTGTCCGAAATACGTGGCGTAGCTGTCACCGTAATAGTCGACCGGCCCGGTCTGCAGCGCCTGCAGCACGGCGGCGATGTCGTCGGCGGCCAGGGCGGTGCCGAACAGGTCGGCGGTATCACCGAGCTGCCGGCCGCAGCGCGCGGCGACCTGCGGGCTCATGTCGAACGGCTTGCGCACGGCGTGGCAGTCGACCGGTTGCGACAACCCCGTGCCGCGCTTGTCGATGATGACGATGTTGCGATGGTCACGCAGGCTGCCGAACAAGGTGAGATAACCGAGGCGCGATCCCGTTGACGAGCTGCCGGGGCCGCCCTCTTCGGCCAGGATCGTGCCGATGGCCGGGGTCGCCGTGTCGGTCGCGGGATACCATTCCAGACCGATGGAAATCGAGCCTGGCACGGCGCCGGTCGGATCGAGCGGTCGGGACAGGCTGCCGCAATACCCCGAAAAGCCTCCATTGACGCAGGCGTGTAGCGGGATGGTACCGACGGTGATGCCTGGCGCCGCTCGGCCCGCCGCCCCGCCCGCAAGAAAGATGACGGCGAACCACGCCAGGAAGTGAAGGTGTCTGGCCATCGATTGTCCTCGCGACGGGATTTCGTGCCGGGCAAGCCAGGCTGCGCAGGCGCGGCACGTCGCCCGATGTACTTCAAAAAGCCGTGCCAGGCCAACGAATGCGGCCCAGCTATGGTGCGTTCCGCGCTGCGCCCTGTCCCAGCGCGTGAGCCGCGCCGGCTATGCCGGTTTCGATCCCGACCGCGATCCAGTCACCCGCTGCTCTCGGGCAACATGCAGAAGGCTTCGATCTCGACCAGAAGCTCCTTTCGGCAGATATCGGCCTGCACGATCATGCTCTGCCCGGCATTTCCCAGCAGGGCCAGTTGCCGCCGTATCGCCGGAGCGTGGCACGGGTGCCTGACATAGATTTTCAGGAGCAGCCGAGATTGCACATCGGCCAGTGTCAGCGCGCCGCACTGGCCGAGCAGCGCTCCGAAATTCCTGACTATCTCCGCAGTCTGTGCCGCCACGTCACCCACGTGCACGCTTTCATGGCCGACGATGCTGGCCGTACCCGAGATATGCAGCGCTCGCCCGTCATCGCCGCCGGTCAGCATGGCGCGCGAAAAGCTGGGGCTGCGGGGGCTGTGGGTTGCCGGGTAGCGATAGGCGCTGACCTGCCTCGGGTTCTCGACCGGCTGGCCCGCCTCCGAGGACGCGAGGAAGGCCACGACCGTTGGACCCGCGCGCATGCCCAGCGCGCAGGCGGCGGGGGCGGCTTCCACGGCGCGTCCGAACGCGTTGAAAGCATCGTGCCGCCCCGCGTTGAAGCGGCGGTAACGCTCCATGCCGTCCGCGTCGCCGGTGATGTCGGCGATGTAGTTGAACACGCGGATGACGTGCCGGTGGCCGGTGCGATCGGCCAAGGCGAACAGTCTGGCGTAGATGTCGTAAGCCTCCGCCTCCATGCCGCTGCCGGAGGGAGAGTCTGCACGCATAGTGCCGAACAAGGCAGGGCCGGCGACCGCGAAGGTCACCCCGTTCGCCTCGTCCCACGTGGCAGGCAGCGCGCTGGCCCAGGCCTCGTAGCACGGTCCGCCGTCCACCGCGTCCATGCCGACCTCGGCGAAGGGACCGTCCGCGGCATAGTGCGGCGGCCGCGCCGCGCCATAGCCGATGATGCCGAGGATGGCAGCGCCATCGGGCAGCAAACGCGCGCCGATATCGGAGGCGTGAAGATGGTATGGACGAATGGTCAAAGCCTGGCTTGGGTCAGCGAGCGAGCGCGCCCGCGGTGCGGAGGCCGAAACCGCCCTGCGATTGCGCCCGCTCCCGCAACACGGCGATCAGGCCATCGATGTTACCGTCGTGCCGGTTGAGATACGAGACGAAATCGCTGCGCAAAGTCTCCCGCAGGCTCAAGCCCTCGGCGGTCACGTCCAGGATCTTCGGCGGTGCCGCGTGCACATCGACCACCCAATCGATGTTGGCCGGCGGCGCCGGGCCGACACGCACGATCGTGGGCACATAGGTCCGGCCCGCTTGCGTCACGGCCGGCTGCAACGACACGGTCGTGGGAATGGCCGGATTGGCCGAGTCGCCCGTCCATAGCGCGATCTCGTTGACCAGCACGCTCAGGAACAGGGTGGTCAGCGCCTGCTGCTGCGCGGCCGTAGCCCGGCTCCAGTAGCGCCCCAGGCAGAACCGGGCGGTGGCGTCCACATCGACCACCCTGGCGATGAACGGGAGGAGGCGCTGGCGGCGCTGTTCGACGGTGGTGGCGTTGGCCAGCACGCCCGGCACGTCGTTGCCGACCTGGCGAATGAAGGCCACCGCATTGGCATCCTCGGCCAGGCCGAATTGCGGCCAGGCGAGCGAAAGGCCAAGGCAGGCGGCCAAAACGACGGACTTCATCCCTACGGTCCTACTGGTGTGGCGCGAGAGCATGGTTGGTTCAGACGGAATCATCTGAACCGAACGTGCTCCAGGGGCAAGATCGCCGCCTATACCATGGCAATCGAGCATGCTACCGGCCACGTCGAAGCGTGCCAGGGTCGCGCGGGCGGCTTGCCGGGGGAGACTATCGTGCGCCATCGTCCAAGGCGGATACTTCCAGCGTGCGCGCTGGCCAGTGCCATTGGCCTGGCTGGCTGCGGCGGGAGGCCGGCCACGCCCACGGCAGAGGGTGAATGGGACGCCTATGGCAACGAATTGCACATCACCTGCGGCAGCCGGCCGGTGCTGCTGCGGGGCAGCCACATGGACCTGACGGTGGACGGCCCATGCCTCGGCGTGGCGGTGACGGGCGATCATAACGATATCAGCGTGACACTGGCCGAAGGCGGCACGATCGAGATCACCGGCGCGCATAACGATGTCAGTTGGAGCTTGCTGCCCGGGGCGCGGGGCGCACCGACGCTGCTGAACCATGGCGCGAGCAACACGTTCCACGCCGGCGGCTGACAGGCGAGACCTCGCATGGCGCACACACGCGTGCAGGGCGATACCGTGGCGCATGGCGTGCCGGAGCGGCGGGGCACGGCTGCCAATCTGCGCGACACCGTTTCTTTCTACGCCGTATTGATCCTGTTCTGGGTCATGTGCCTGGCCTGGAGCCTGCCGGCGGCCGTCCTGTTCTGGATCGTGCCCCGCCAGCATCGGCCGCGCGTCGGGCAGTATGGCATCAGGACAGGTTTTCGCGTCTATCTCTGGGTCATGCGCATCGCCGGGCTCGCACTCTTCGAGCTCGAAGCGATCGATGCGCTGGCGGACGGACCGCCTCTGGTGATCGCCTGCAACCATCGCTCGCTGCTGGACGCGGTGATGGTGATTTCGCGTTTGCCCCGGGTTGTCTGCATCACCAAGGCGAGCCTTTGGGACAATACCTTTCTCGGCGGCGGCATCAGGATGGCGGCCTATATACGCAACGAACGGCCACTCACCCTCATCCGCGCCGCGTCCGCCGCGTTGCGCAGCGGCCAGCATCTGCTGATCTTTCCGGAGGGCACGCGCTCGGCGTCCGGTGCGCTGGGGCCGTTCAGGCCAGGCTTCGCGCTCATGGCCAAGAGCGGCGGCGTCGCGGTGCAGACGGTGATCCTGGAGAGCAATTCTCCCTACCTGCGGAAAGGCTGGGGACTGTTCCGTCGCCCCAGCTTTCCTTTGCGCTACCGGGCGCGGCTGGGCCGGCGGTTCGACCCGTCCGGCGACTGCGACGCGACAGCCGCGGAGATCGAGCGGTATTTTCACGCCGAACTCGGGTGACAGCGTGAGCGGTTCGCCGGCCGCCAGCGCCACCCACCTGGTGCTGATCCCCAGCTACAATACCGGCCCGCTCCTGCTGGACACGGTCGCGGAGGCCCGGTCGGCCTGGACGCCGGTCTGGGTGGTGATCGATGGCAGCGACGACGGGTCCGGCGACGCGGTGCAGGCGCGCGCCGCCGGCGACCCTGGGCTGCGCGTCCTCCGTCTGCCACGCAACGCTGGCAAGGGCGCGGCCCTGCTGCACGGCATGGAGTTGGCGGCCAGCGACGGGTTTTCCCACGCGCTGACTTTCGACGCCGACGGCCAGCACCCTGCCCATGCCATCGCCGCCTTCATGGCCGCTTCGCAGGCGGCGCCTGATTGCATGGTGCTGGGCGTCCCGGTTTTTTCTTCCGACGCGCCGGCGCTGCGTGTGAAAGGGCGAAAGATCTCCAACTGGTGGGCGCGGCTGGAGACCGGCGGGGTTTTGGACGACTCGCTTTTCGGTTTTCGTGTCTATCCCCTGACGCCACTGCTCAAGATCATGCGGCGCACACGCTGGATGCGGCGGTTCGACTTCGATCCGGAGGCAGCCGTGCGGCTCTGCTGGGCGGGCGTGGCGCCGCTCAACCTGGCCGCCCCCGTCCGATACCTGTCGGCGGCCGAAGGCGGCGTGTCGCATTTCCGCTATGGCCGCGACAACGTTCTGCTCACCTTCATGCATGTCAGGCTCATGTTGACGGGACTTCTTCTTCACCTGCCGATAATGTTGCAGGTTCGGAGAAGCAGCACGCGCCCGGCAAATTCAGTGTCGTGACGCCGAGGGTGTCCAAAGCGCGCAACAGGCGGGGCAGCACCTCCAGCACGACGGGCCGGCCAGTGAGTGTGCGCGCGCACCTTCCGTCATGCATCAGCAGGATGTCGCCCGGGGTGAGGCCGTTCGTCAGCCGGCGCAGGGCGGCGTCCGGGTCGCGTCGCGCCCCGTCCAGCGCGCGCCGTGTCCAGGACACATATTGCAGCGGCGTCTCGGCCAGCACCGGGTCCAGCAGCGGGCTGCGCAGGCCCATCGGTGCGCGGAAAAACCTCGGTGGCGTGCCGCACAACTCGGACAGGGTGGCCTGGGCGCGGCATATTTCCTGGCGCAGGCGGCCCGGCGGGTAGGCGGCGAACCCGTTCGGATGGGTGTCGGAGTGGTTTTCCACACTGTGGCCCCGTGCGACGATTTCGCGCACAAGCGCAGGATGAGCGCGGGCGGCGCGGCCGATGCAGAAAAAGCTGGCGCGCGCGCCGGCTCCGTCCAGCAGGTCGAGCACCTGGGGGGTGACACGCGGGTCTGGCCCATCGTCGAAAGTGAGCGCCACGGCCCGACCATTCGTGCCGCATGCCAGCCGGCGCAGGTTCGGGCCCAGCAGCGTGCTGCGCGGCCACATGCCGGCCGCCGTCAGACCGGCATGATTGCCAAGCAGGGCGGCGGCGGCCCAGGCCCAGCCATGCGGGGCGGCCAAGGCCAGAGGTGCGGCCGCATGCAGCGCGATGCTGGCGCGTATCGCCGGCGCGAGCGGACGCAGGCGGCGCGTCAAGCGCCGCGTCCCGCCCGCCACATGTCACGCAGCGAGCCGTGCGGCTGGCCGCGAAATTTGATCGCGCGCACCCCCAGCTCGCCGGCCAGCAGCGCCGCCAGCAGCGGCACATCCGCCCAGGCAACGAACCAGGGTTTTGCGACGTACGGCGCCGTCACCAGCAGCAGGAACCAGAGGGCAAGCTGTGTCGCGAAAAATCCGGTCCACAGCCAGGTCACCCCGCGCGTGTAGGCGATGCGATCCTGCGTCATTGCCGGGTGGATGTGCCTGGCAAATCGCGTCACCACAGGCTCCCGCCCTGCGCGGAGTGAGTGCGCGAACAGGCGTAGCAGGCTCGCATAGACGGCCAGGCGCGCCAGCGCGCCGACGACCGGTGTCGCCTGGGGCGCGGCCAGGCAGGTGGCCAGCGCCACGGCGGCCCCCATCACCGGCCACCCTCTCCGGAGCGCCGGGCGGCGCTCGCGCAGCCACAGCGTGACCGCGCCCGCCAGTTGCAGGCTGGCGATCATGGCGGTGAAGACCTGGCCCACGCATGCCAGGCGCAGACACGCGACCCCCACGACCACGAAGAGCGCAGCCAAAGCGGCCGCCCGAATGAGCGTGCTGGCACCGCGGGACGGCCGTGGCAAAGACAGGCTCACGATTGGCGGCAAATGACCCCCGGTCACACAGTTCGGCCTATTCCGCCGCCATGCCACATGTTACATACCGTCGTGCGCCTTCACGAGCTTTTGTCCACGAGCACCGAATGAATTTTGTGAACACAGTGGAGCCCGACCGCGCGGAGAGCAGTGCGCAATCGCCATTCGAGCGGGAGATGGCGTGCTTGATCGTGGAGACGCTACAGTTGGAGGTGTCGCCGGACGACATCCTGCCGCGCGACGCCCTGTTTCATGAGGGGCTAGGCCTCAATTCGATCGACGCGCTCGAGATCGCGCTGGCGGTCTCGCGCCAGTTCGGTGTCGAACTGAAATCCGACGATGCCCGCAACGGGGAAGTCTTCGCCAGCCTGCGAAGCCTATGCACCTACGTGGCGCACTGCCGGACTGCCTAGGTGTGCCGAACGCACCGGATGTGATGCTTCCCCTGGTGGACAGGGCGCCGGAGGACGTGCTGTTCAGCGGAACCGCCGGACCCGTAACCACCTGCGCATTCCTGCGCGATGTGAGGCGCGCCGCCGCGGTACTGCGGCCCGGGCAGCACATGGTCAATCTGTGCGCTAGCCGATACTGGTTTTCCGTGGGATTTGCAGCCTGTCTGCTGCGCGGCCAGGTCAGCCTGCTGACCGGGGACAAGTCGGCACACAGCCTGGCGGGTCTGGGCCGGCGGTTCGCGGATGCCTGGATACTGACGGATGACGCAAACGCGCGCTTTGCCTTGCCGTATCAGGCGATCGGCCCTGCCTTGCCGCCCGGACCGCCTGGCCCGGACGTGCCGCGCATCCCAGCCGGCCAGGTGGCGGTCACGGTGTTCAGTTCGGGCAGCACCGGTGAGCCGGTTGGCACGGCCAAGACGTTCGGCGAACTCGCGCTGCGCAGCCGGGCTGCCGCGTCCAGGTTTGGTTTTGTGGCGGAGACGCCCGCCACGATCGTGGGCACCGTTCCGCCGCACCACATGTACGGGTTCGAAACGACGGTGCTGCTGCCGCTGCATGCCGCCGTATCCAGCTGGTGCGACCCGGTCTTTTATCCGCCGGATTTGCGCACGCCGCTGGCCGCGTGCGTGGGGCGTCTGGCGCTGGTGACAACGCCGCTGCAGTTGCGCGCGATGCTCGCGATGAAGGGCGCGGTGCGCGCGCCGGATATGGTCATTTCGGCGACCGCGCCGCTGGATGCCGGACTCGCGGCCGAGGTGGAGCAGACGTGGGGCACCGAAGTGCATGAGATTTTCGGCGCCACCGAAGTGGGATCAATCGCCAGCAGGCGGACGGTGCGCGATGCGGCCTGGTTGCTTTATCCTGGCGTGAGGCTGACCGGCGAAACCCGCCCGTTGGTGGACGCAGACGGCGCGGCGCCCCGCTACCTGAGCGACGAGGTGGAGCTTGCCGAAGGCGGCCTCAGCTTCCGCCTGCTCGGCCGTTGCGGGGATATGGTGAAGCTGGGCGGCAGGCGGGCATCTTTGGCCGGGCTTTCGAAGGCGCTGCTCGACCTCGACGGCGTCAGCGACGGCGTGTTCGTAGCGCCCGACGATCTCGAGACGCGCCCGACCGCGCGGCTGATGGCGTTTGTCGTCTCCCCCGATCTGTCGAACGACCAGGTGCTGGGCGGGCTGCGGCAGCGCATCGACCCGGTTTTCCTGCCCCGGCCGCTGGTGCGCGTGCCCGCTTTGCCGCGCAACGGCCTGGGCAAGCTGCCGCGCCAGGCGCTGCTGAGGCTGCTGGCCGAACATGCACCGGGGCCGCGGGACGGCCTGACCGTCTGAATGCGCCCCGATCCTGGCGTCATGCGGTCCGCCGGGCGATTTGCCATTCCGCTGGACCACCCGTCGCTTGCCGGGCATTTTCCTGGCCGGCCGGTGGTGCCGGGCGTCGTCGTCCTCGACCATGCCGCCTGGCTGATCGAATGCAGGATGGCGCGTGTCACGGCAGGGTTGCGCCAAGTGAAACTGCAGAAGCCCGTGCTCTCCGGGCAGGAGATCGACATCCGCTATGCGCCGGGAGACGGCGTTGCCGCCTTCGCATGTCTGCACGAAGGGCAGGTGGTCGCCACCGGCGTGCTGGTGTTTTCGGACGCGAGTGCATGAGCTGGGTCGGCCCGCGCGAGCGTGGCAGCCTGCTGCTGCTGCGCTTCACCTTCTGGCTGGTGCGCACCGCCGGGTGGCATGTGGGCCAGGCGCTCGTCTATCCGATCACGCTCTATTTCTACGCCAGCTCGCCCATCGCCCGCGCTGCCTCACGCGACTATCTGGCTCGTGTGCTCCCGCATGCGCCGCGACCGGCCGACGTCATGCGCCATTTTTTCACCTTCGCCTGCGTCCTGCTGGACCGGATCTTCTTTCTGGGCGGCCGGACCGATGCCTACGCGCTCGACCCGCAAGGCGTGGAAGGGCTGACGGCGCTGCTCCAACAGGGGCGCGGTTGCGTGCTGCTGGGCGCGCATCTGGGCAGTTTCGACATGCTGCGCGCGTTTGGCCGCAAATCGCCCGCTGTCGTGAACCCGGTGATGTTCCGCCAACCCGGCGGCGTGTTCAGCCGGCTGATCGAGACGCTGGACCCCGAGCTCGCGCGGCGGGTGATCGACATCGCCCAGGATGGCGCGATGCTGCGTGTGCAGGAATGTGTCGGCCGCGGCGAGATCGTGGGTTTTCTGGGCGACCGCGTGGCCGGGCCGCAGCCGACCATCACGCTGCCGTTTCTCGGTGGCAGCGCGGCCTTTCCCACCGGGCCGCTGATGCTGGCCTCCATCCTGCGGGCGCCGGTGATGTTGTTTTATGGTGTGCGCACCGGTCCGCGCCGCTACGACGTGCGTTTCCAGCCCTTTGCCGACACCATCACGCTGCGCCGCGCCAACCGGGCGGAGGATGTGCGCGGCTGGGTGCAGCTCTATGCCGACGCGCTGGCCGAAGCATGCCGGGCGCACCCGTACAACTGGTTCAATTTCTTTCCGTTCTGGCAGGAAGCGTGAGGCGCAATCGCGCCGCCATGGCGCTGCTGCTGTTATGGCCGGCGGCGGCGGCGACGGCGCAGGACAGCAATGCGCTGGCGGCCACCATCATGCGGCACCTGGCCGCCCTGCCGGACCGTCGCGCCGCCTTCACCGATACCAAGACTCTGTCCAGCCTGGCCGCCCCCGTCCGAAGCGGGGGCACGCTGGTCTTCCGCCATCCGGACCACCTCGAAAAACTGACCGCCTGGCCCAAGCCCGAACGGCTGGTGATCGAGGGCGGGACACTGACCCTGTCCGGGGCAAGTGGCGCCGCCCGTACCGTGGCGCTGGACACTCACCCGGCGCTCCGGCTGCTGGCCACCACGCTGACCGCCACGCTGGGCGGCGACTTCCCGGCGCTCCAACGGCTTTTCGTTGTCGGTGCCGCCGGCACGCTCGCATCCTGGCGCATGGTGCTGCGTCCCGCGGACCCAGCGCTCGGCCGCTTCATCGCCTCGGTGACCATTGACGGGGCGCGCGATGATCTGCGTACGCTCCACATCGTTCAGGCGGATGGCGACACGGAGACCATGCAGGTCCAGCCGGCCCCATGACGAAGGGTCCGCGGCGCTGGCCGTTGTTGCTGGCCGTGCTCGCGGCCGCCGCCAGCACGGCGCTGTGCTTCGCCGCCGTACGCGTGCGCGGTGACGTGTCCGACCTGCTGCCATCCGGCCAAACCGCGGCCAGCCGCATCATGCTGGAGGAGCTGCGGTCCGGTACCGCAAGCAGCCTGCTGCTGATTGGCATAGAAGGGGCGCCCGCGGACCGCTTGGCCGACATCAGCACCGCCATGGCCGGGCGGCTGCGCGAGGACCCACGCTTCCGCATGGTCAATAATGGTCACCGGCTGCTGGACGAGGCCGCATTGGAAGCCCTGTTTCAGTATCGATACGTGCTGGCGCCGGCAGACTCCGCGCGATCATTCAAACCCGAGGAACTGCACCGCGACTTCGAGAATCTGCTGGACGGCCTGCAATCTTCCGCATCGCCCGCCGTGCAACGTTTCGGCCTGCCCGATCCCACCGGCGCTTTTCCGGCGATGATGCAGGCGCTGGCCGGCGGCAGCCATGTGCGCAGCGTGGACGGCGTATGGTTCGCCCCGGCTGGCCGCGACCGCGCGCTGATGCTGGCGCAGACCGCCGCCAACGGGCTGGATTTCGATGCCGGCAGCCAGGATTTGCGGGCCGTCTCCGCCGCGTTCGAAGCCGCGCACGGCACGGCGGCAGGCGCGCGCCTCCTGATCTCCGGCCCCGCCGTGTTCGCGCACGATGCGGCCACCGCCATACGCACCGATGTGCGCCGGCTCTCGATCCTGTCCGGGCTGCTGGTGACCGCACTGCTGGTCTGGCGATTCCGCTCGCTCTGGGTGGTGCTGGTGATCCTGGTCCCGCTGGCGCTCGGTGCCGCGGCCGGAGCCGTGGCGGTGCAGCTCGTCTTCGGTTTCGTGCATGGGATAACGCTGGGTTTCGGCATGACCATGCTTGGGGTGACAGTGGACTACCCCGTCTTGCTGATCGGCCACCGCAAGCGGGGCGAGGCTGCCAGTGGCACGCTGCGGCGTATCGGCGCCGCGTTCAACCTTGCCGTGCTGACCGCGGCACTCGGGCTGACCGGCATGGTGTTCGCGCGCTTCCCCGGCCTGTCGCAGTTGGGCGTGTTCTCGGTTGCCGGTATCCTGGCGGCGGCCGCGGTAACGCGCTTCCTGCTGCCGAAGCTGATCGTGGCGGCCGATCTGGCGCCGGTTGAGGCTGGCGACCCCGCGCGCCTGGCCCGCATCGAACGTTTCAGGCGCTGGCGACTGGCGCCACTCGGGCTGGCCTGCGCCGCCGCGCACGATGCTGGCGATCAGCGGCGGCCCGGATGGGACGGCGATTTGAGCCATCTCAGCCCGGTGCCGGCCGCTGCACTGAGGCTGGACGCGTCGCTGCGCGCCGATCTGGGCGCGCCGGAGACCGGGCAGGTTCTGATTGTCCAGGCGCCATCGGCGGAGGCCGTGCTGCGGCGCGAGGAAGCTGCTGACGCCCGAAGATCGCGGCGCTGACGGCCGAAGGGGCGATCGGCGGCGCCGAATATCGCGGCCAGCCTTGCTGCCCAGCCAGCGCACCCAGCGCGCGCGACAGCGACGGCCTGCCGGACGGTGCGACGCTGGCCGGGAACGTGGCCCGGGCCGCAGACGGGCTGGGTTTCACGCCTACCGCATTTCAACCATTCATGGATGCGGTGGCAAAATCCCGCATGCTGCCCCCGCTCACGCCCGGCGCCTTGCCGCCGCCACTGGCCGCCGACCGTCTGCTCCAGGCCAGGCTCGGTGCGCTGCTGACCCAGCGTGGCGGCACCTGGTTCGGCCTGCTCGCACCTCGCGCGGTGCAAAACCCGGCGCGCCTGGCCGCTGCCTTCGCCGGCGAGGCGGATGTCACCTATGTCGATATCCATGCCGAGACGGACGCCATCGCCAATGGCTACACAGGGCAAGCCTGGCCCTGGCTGCTGGGCGGCGGGGCGGCGGCCGTGCTCTGGCTTGCGGCCGGTTTGCGCGATGCGGGCCGGCTGCTGGCGTCCTCGGCAGCATCTGCGCCGCCCTGCTGGTCACGCTCGCCGCACTGAAGCTGGCCGGCGTAAAATTGTCGCTGGTGCATTTGATGGCACTGCAATTCGTCGCCGGGATCGGGCTGGACTACGCGCTGTTCTTCTCGCGCGCCGCAGCCTCGATGCGGAGGAGCGGTCGCGCACGCTGCGCACGCTGTTCACCTGCCACGGCGATGGCGCTGCTGACCTTCGGCCTGCTTTGCCTGTGTCGCACCCCGCTGCTGCGCGACATTGGCGAGACAGTGGCCGTGGGTGTGGTTGCCGCCATGCTGTTCGCCTTCATGTTCGCAGGCGTTGCTCCGGGCACGGAGAAGGCGGCGTGAAGCTGCACATCACCGCATCCACCCTCGTCACCGCACTGGGCCGTGGTGAGGACGCGACCTTGCAGGCATTGCGCGCGGGCCGCACCGGGCTTGTGCCTTGCATGTTCGAAGAAGCGCCGCGCGTGGGACATGTCGGCCCGGTCGCCGGGCTGGAAGAGTGGCGTCTGCAGGGGCCTTCGAGCGCCTATCAGTGCCGCAACAACGCCCTGGCCGACATGGCGCTGCGTACCGGCGATTTTCTCGACGCCGCGGAGGACCTGGTGCGGCGTTACGGTGCCGACCGGGTGGCCAGCGTGATCGGCACGAGCACCTCCGGCATCCTGGCCGCCGAGGAAGCCTACCGCGCGCGCGACCCGGCAACCGGCGCGCTGCCCAGCAGGTTTTCTTATCCGACACAGCTACGACCTGTTTTCGATCAGTGGCTTCGTCCGCCAAGTGCTAGGCCTGCGCGGGCCGGCGCTGACCGTCTCGACCGCCTGCGCGTCGAGCGCGCGCGCGTTCATCGATGCGCACGACCTGATTGCCGCCGGATTTGCCGACGCGGCGCTGGTGGGCGGGGACGGACAGCGCTGTGCCACCTGACGTTGCACGGCTTTGCTTCGCTGGGGCTGATCGCGCCGAACGCCTGCCGGCCCTGCGATGCCGTCGCGCGACGGCATCTCGATCGGCGAGGCGGCCGGCTTCGTGCTGCTGGAACGCGTGCCGGCGGCCGCAGGCGGCGTCGCCCTGCTGGGTTTCGGCGCCAGCAGCGACGGCTATCATATCTCGTCGCCGCGCCCGGACGGGGCCGGCGCCGCGCGGGCGATGCGCGACGCGCTGGCCCGCGCGGGTCTGGACGCCGGGTGACATCGACTACATCAACCTGCACGGCACCGGCACACGCGCCAACGACGCGATGGAGGATGCGCGCGGTGATGTCGGTGTTCGGCGGCGACACGCCGTGCAGCTCGACCAAGGGTTTCACGGGCCACACGATGGGCTCCTGCGGCATCGTCGAGGCTTTGTTTGCCAAGCTGAGCATCCAGCATGGTTTCATGCCCGGATGCTGCGGCATGACCGACGTCGATCCCGCCTTCGGCATGCGCGTCCTGGCCCACAGCGAGGACCGGCCGGTGCGGCGCGTGGTCAGCAACGCGTTCGGCTTCGGCGGCATTAACTGCAGCCTGCTGTTCGGCGTCACGCGCTGACCGCGTGTTTCGTGCGTGGCGTCTCCGTCTTCGGCCCCGGCCTCGGCGTTGTGGGCGCAGGCGCGCCAGTCCTACGCGGCCGAGGCGCGCTGGGCGAGACGCGGCGATTGCCGCCCCCGCCCGTGCCGGCTTGCTGGCGCCCAACGAGCGCCGCCGCGCCGGCCTGCCCACGCGTCTCGCCTTGGCTGTGTGCGAGGAGGCCGCTCGCCATGTCCGGCCTGTCGCCGGGCGCTTGGCTTGGTGTTCGCCAGCGGCAATGGCGAGGGCGCCGTCGTGCACGCGATTTGCTCGAGGCGCTTGCCGGACGCGGACCGGCATGGTGTCGCCCAACGCAGTTCCACAACTCCGTCCACAACGCCGTGGCTGGCTACTGGTCGATCGCGACGAAATCGACGCAGCCCATGACCTGCCTGGCCGCGCATGATCACAGCTTTGCCGCCGGGTTGCTGACAGGCGGTGGCGGAAGCTGCGCGTGCCGGGCGGACGGTGCTGCTCTGCGCCTACGACATGCCGGTGCCGTTGCCGCTGGGCGCCGGTCGAGCGACCGGTTTCGCGTTCGCGGCGCGCTCGTCTCTGCGCCGCGTGGCGATCGTCGCACGCTGGCTCGCATTGACGTCGAGGCCGAACCGGCGCGGGCGGCGGAGGAGACGTGCCGCGCCGGAGACCGGCGTTGCGCGCTTGCCGCGCGGCAATCCCGGCGCGCGCGGCTTGCGCCTGCTGGAAGCGGCTTGCCAGCAGGGCAACCGATCGATTCTGCCTGGCGCTGCCCTATTCGCGGCCTGCGATGTGAGTCTCGCGCCATGCTCGACCACGCCGGCATTGCCGCGCTGATTCCCCACCGGCGCGATGTGCCTGCTCGACAGCGTCGGAGGCATGGGACGGCGGACGCGATACGTCTGCCGGCCGTCAGCCATCTCGACGCGCGGACAACCCGCTGCGCCGCGTGGGCCGGCTCGAGCACGCTCTGCGGATGCGAATACGGCGTTGCAGGCCGCGGCCCTGCATGGCGCGCTGCTGCCGGCGGCATCGCACAGCCGCCCGGCTATCTCGCTCGGCGCGGGACTTGTGCTCTCCGCCGATCTGGACATCCCGCGATGGCGGCTGCGCGTCGAGGCATTGCTGGAGGCCGGCTAGCCGGCGGCCTGGTGCTAGGGGTTCCGCTGGTGCCGATCAGGCGGATCTGTTGCAAGGGCGCGGTCACGATGCGCTGACCGGGCTGATCGATGACACCGGTGCAGCCCTTTGCTTACCGGTAGCGGGCGCCGGACGTTATGCGGGTGGCGGCGGACCGAAGCGACCATCGCGAATCGGTCGGAAGGCGCCCGCGTATGAAGACGCGCGCTGGTGACGGGCGGCGCGAGCCCGATCGGCGCCGCCATCAGCCACGGCCTGGCCGCCTCCGGGCTGCACGTGATCGTCCACGCCCATCGCGGCCATCGACGGCGGCCGCAGAGACTCGTGCGGCCGACATCGCGCGTCGGGGCGGCTCGGCCGGGGTGCTGCTGCTGCGACCTGGCCGACATCGCCGGCACCGGATGGCGCGCTCGCCGCCCGCTGCTCGCCGCCGCCGTGCCGCAAATCCTGGTCCACAATGCCGGGCTGCACTGACGACGTGCCGATGGCCGGCATGTCCGAGGCCGCAATGGCGTGGTCCTGGCGGTCTCCCTCGACGGCTTTTTCGCCGATCACCCAGCCGCTGCTGCTGCCGATGATGGCGACGCGCTGGGGCCGCATCGTGGCCATCTCGTCGGTCTCGGCTCATCATGGGCAATCGCGGCCAGGTCGAATTATGCCGCGGCCAAGGCCGGGCTGATCGGCGCCGTGCGCTCGCTGGCGCGCGAGGTGGCCAGCCGCGGCATCACCGTGAACGCGGTGGCGCCGGGGATCATCGCCTCGCCCGCCGTCGACGCGGTCACTGGACCGCGCGCGCATCGCGGAGATGGTGCCGGTCAAGCGCGCCGGCACGCCCGAGGAGGTGGCCGACCTCGTCGCCTTCCTCGCCTCCGACCGCGCCGGCTACATCACCGGCCAGGTCATCTCCATCAACGGCGGCATGGCATGAGGCTGCCAGCGGGCATGGCGCTCCATATCCTTCGCACAGCACCGAAACGGGATTGCCGCCCATGACGCCTAGATCGACCAGCCAGAGCGCTTCGTCGCCGCGCCGAGCGGCCGACGCGTCGATGACCGAATGCGACGTGCTGATCATCGGCGGCGGCCCGGCGGGCTCCACCGCGGCCGCGCTGCTGGCCGAGCGCCGGGCGCGACACGGTGCTGCTGGAGAAGGACGCCCACCCGCGCTTCCACATCGGCGAGTCGCTGCTGCCGCGCAACATGGAGATCATCGACCGGCTCGGCCTGCGCGAGGAGGTGGCCGCGCATCGGCGTCTTCAAGCCGGGCGGCGGAGTTCGTCAGCGACGACACGGCGGGACGATCGCCTTCGATTTTTCGACTTGCGCTCGGCAGCCTCGACACGGCGCCGCCTATCTCCAGGTGCCGTGCGCGCCGATTTCGATGAGCTGCTGTTCACGAAGCGCGCCGGCGGGGCGCGCGCACGCTGGAGCGCATCCGCGTCACCGAGGTGCGCCCGGCCGAGGCAGGCGGCCGCGCTGCGCGTCACCGCCATCGACGAGGCGACCGGACAGCACGCATTTGTTCGCGCCACGCTTCGTGCTGGACGCTTCCGGCCGCGACACGTTCCTGGCCAGCCGCTAGGGCAGCAAGGATCGCCAGCAAGAAGAACAACACCGCCGCCGTCTTCGCGCATTACACCGGAGATGCGCTCAGCGACGGCCGCGAGGGCTATATCAGCGTGCACTTGGCCGAGGATGGCTGGTTCTGGATGATCCCGCTGCCCGGCGAGGTGATGAGCGTCGGCTTCGTCGGCACCCAGCGCGCGTTCAAGGAGCGGCACGGGCAGCACGGAGGCTTTCCTCGAACAACGGCTGCATGCAGCCCGACCGTGAGCGGGCGCATGACGACGCCGAACGCATCTCTGCCGGTGACCGGCGCCGGCAATTACTCTTATGAGGCGCGCCAGTCCTGGGGCGGGAACTAGATGATGATCGGTGACGCCTTCGCCTTCATCGACCCGGTTTTCTCGAGCGGCGTGCTGCTGGCGATGACATCCGGCGAGATGGCGGCCGGCGTCGCCAATGCGTGGATCGACGATCCGGCACGCGGGCGCGCGTTGGCCAGGCGCTGTGAACGCACGTTGCGCGGCGGGATGCGCCGGATCGGATGGTTGATCTACCGGATCAACTCGCCCGTGCTCCGCTCCATGTTTCTCTCGCCCAGCAACAAACTCCGCATGCGGGATGGGCTGATCGCGCTGCTGTCTGGCAATCTGCGCCAGGACCCGGCACTGCGTTTGCCGGTGCTGGCGTTCAAGGGCGCCTACTACATGCTATCGGCTCTGGCGCGCCTGGGCGTCCGGCCGGCTGCACCCGTGCCGTGAACGCCGACGCCGCGGCGCAGGACGCGCTGTGGCGCCGCGTGGCCGCGCGCTACCGCCCGTCCGGCCGTTTCGCCTATCACTACGTGCTCGGCAAGTTGCGCCGTGACCCGGTCGCGCGTGCGTTGCTGGAGCTTGCGTCCGCCGAACCGTTCGGCACCGTGGCCGATCTTGGCTGTGGTCGTGGCCAGTTCGCTGCGTGCCTGCTGGAGATGGATCTGGCACGTTCGGTGACCGGCGTGGAATGTCATGTGGCGCATTTGACGCAAGCCCAGCGAGCGATGCACGATTTGAATTTTGTGCCTGAAAAACAGGATCTTTCGGAAGTAACGAAGCTGCCGGCAGCCGATACGGTGATGCTGATCGATGTTCTGTACCAGCTCGACACGGCAGCGCAGGCCGCATTGCTGCGGCGTGTCGCCGATGCCGCGCGAGAGCGCGTGATCATTCGCACGGCCGATCCGTCACGCGGCTGGCGAAGCCGTGTCACGCGCGGCCTGGAAGTGGGTTTCAGGCGGGTCTGGCCACATGCCGGCGCGCATGTGAACGCACGGCCGACAGACGACACCGTACGACTGCTGACGGATTTCGGTTTCTGCTGTTCGTTGGTCCCGTGCTGGGCCGGCACGCCGCTGTCCAATGTGCTGATCGTGGCACGACGTTAGGCTTCGACCCCAACCGGCACACGATGGCCGACGCGCGGCAGCAGCACCGTCAGCAGCGGCCCTGTCATCACCGTAGTCGCCACGGCCATGATGACGAGCATCGTGAAAACGCTCTGCGGAATAAAGCCCAGATCGAAACCGATGTTGAGCACAATCAGCTCCATCAGCGCCCGCGTGTTCATCAGGGCGCCAAGGATGCTGGCATGGCCATGGTCGAATCCGGATAGGCGCGCCGCGACATAGACGGGCACTATCTTGCCCGCGATTGCGGCCACAAGGATGACCGCCAGCCAGGTCCAATCCGTCGCACTCGCCAGACCCAGGACGTTGGTGCGCAGCCCCGTCGAGGTGAAAAACACCGGGAGAAAGAACACGATCACGAAGCCGCCCACCTGACGCGCCCAGGCGACGACGAAAGCGCGATGCCGATGAAACAGCAACCCCGCCGCGAAACCGCCGAAGATGGTGAAAATGCCGATCCGCTTGGTGGCCAGCCCGCACAGGAACACGAGGCACAGCACGACCGCGATCAAATTCGGTGGCAAGTCGCCGCGCGCCGGCGCCAGCCGGTCAACCAGACGGTTGGCGAGCGGCCGCCCCGCGAACCACAGCAGCGCACCGAAACCCGCGATCTCGGCCAGTTGTCGGCCCAGCCCGGCCGGCGAAAAGCGCGACGCGGCCAGCGCTGAAATGGTTGCCAGCAGCACCCAGCCCGCCACGTCGTTGAGTGCCGCCGCCGAGATTGCGACCGTGCCCAATTCGGTCCGGTTCAGGTCGAATTGCCGCAAAATCCGCCCCAGGATCGGCACCGCTGTGATGGCCAGACCCACCCCCATGAACAGGCTGTAGATCGTACGGTCGATGTGCGGGGCCAGCACCGGCTGCGATAGCGCGCCGACAGCCAGCCCCAGCCCGAACGGAACCGCCACCGACGCGGCCGCAATCGCCAGAACGCCACGCCGGTTGCGCGGCGCCGCGAGATGGCCGAATTCGAAATCGGTGCCTATTTGAAACATCAGCAGAACCAGCCCAATCTGGCTGATGACGCTGATCGGTGCAGACGCTTTGGCCCCGAACACGGCCATGGATATGCCGGGAAAGAAATGCCCGAACAGCGAGGGGCCAAGCAGCAGCCCGGCCACGATCTCGCCGATGACACCGGGCTGTCCGAGCGCGCGGAACACCGTGTTCATCACCCGCGCCGCCCCGATCATGATGACGAGCTGGACAAGGATGCCGAACAGCAGGTCTTCGGTCTGGCCGACGGAGCTCACGCCTAGATACCTCCGCGCCGATGATTGTGGGCCAGCCCATACGGCTCACCACGCATCCTGACAGCGCCGGACCAAGTCGCCAAGCTATCGCCAACGATGCGAAAGGTAGCGGCAGAGCGAGCTTCCGGCGTCCACGCGTGTGTGCAGAGGAGCGAACACCTTCCCCGGTATTCAGGCAGTATGGCTTGGCACAAGCACCGCTGCGCCTTCGAACCGGCCCGCCCGCAAATCCGCCAGGGCCTCGTTGGCCTGCGACAGCTTGAAGCGGGTCGTTTGCGTCACGATGCCGATCTCCGGCGCCAGTTTCAGAAAATCCAGCCCGTCCTGGCGCGTCAGGTTGGCGACCGAGACGAGCTGACGCTCTTCCCACAGAAGGCTGTAGGGGAAGCCGGGAATATCGCTCATGTGGATGCCGGCGCAGACCACGCGGCCGCCTTTGCGCACGGCTTTCAGCGCCAGTGGCACCAAGTCGCCCACAGTGGCGAAGATGATGGCGACATCCAGCGGCTCCGGCGGCAATTCGTCAGAACCGCCGGCCCATGCTGCGCCGAGATGGCATGCGAAATCCTGCGCTGCACGGTCGCCGGGCCGCGTGAAGGCGAAAACTTTGCGCCCTTGCCAGCGTGCCACCTGTGCCAGGATGTGCGCGGCAGCACCGAAACCATATAAGCCCAGCCTATGGCCTTCGCCGGCAATACCGAGCGAGCGCCAGCCGATCAGGCCCGCGCACAACAATGGGGCAAGTGCCACATCGTCGCCGCTTTCGCCGAGCGGAAACGCAAATCGCGCATCGGCAATCACCGATGTCGCAAAACCACCATCGCGCGTGTAGCCGGTGAAGAGCGGGTTGTCACACAGGTTCTCCCGGCCGCCGACGCAGAAGGAACACACGCCGCAAGTGTGGCCGAGCCACGGTATCCCCACCCGTTCGCCGACGCTCAAGCCCATCGCATGCGGACCGACTGCGTCGACGCGACCGACGATTTCATGGCCGGGGATGATTGGCGTCACCGGGTGAGGCAATTCACCGTCCAGCACATGCAGATCGGTGCGGCACACGCCGCATGCGGCCACTTTCACGCGTATCTGTCCGGGCCCCGGGCTGCGATCCGGCAACTCAGTCCATTCCAACGCCCCGCCCGGACGCTTCAGCACCATCGCGTACATCGTGCGGTCCGGCGTCAGTGCGACAGCAGGGAGCAGCACTCCGTGTCATTAAGAAGCGCGCGCGTGACGCCCCCGATGATCCATTCGCGCATGCGGCTATGGCCATACGCGCCCGCCACGATCAGGCCTGCCTCGTATTCGTGGGCGATCTCGTGCAGTCGGCGATGATCGCTGCCAGAGAAGGCCGAGGCAATCGCCTCGGCCGCGATCCCGTGGCGTCCGAGCCAGTCCACGACATCACGCGTGCGCAGGCAGGCATCCGCCATGTCGTCCTGCGTCGCAATCTCGACGACGATCACCGTCTCGGCAAGCTTCAGCAGCGGCAGCGCGTCGAGTACCCGCGCGGCGCGCCTCGCGCGTATCCTTCCAGGCGATCACGATGCGCCGGGCATCCAACGCCGCGATCGCGGCCGGCACGGCCAACACCGGCCGTCCGGCCTGCATCACCAGATCGCCCGTATCGACGCTGCGCGTGGCTCGCGTCCCAGCACTGGTGACCAGCAGATCCGCACTTCGCAACTCGCCGGCGACATAGGCGGCTGGCGACCCAAAGGTTATGATGGAGCGCCATTCGATGGCATGGGCCCGGTTATGCAGCGCGTGGCGGAACTCCGCTTCTGCTGCCGTCAACAGGTTCTGGATGTCTTCCCGGCTCTGGTTGATCAGCGAGCCGGCGACGTAGCCGTCCGTATAGATGCTTGTCACCAATTGCCCTGCCGCGATGCCGATGACGCGCGCATGATGCCGTTCGGACAAATCGCCGGCGACCTGCAGAGCCGCCGCATTTGCCTGCCCTGGGTCCAGATTCACCATCACAGTCGCATAAGTCATCGCCGGACCTCCTGCCTCGACAGGCGATAACCGCGTCCGGCTAACTCAACTGGCGAGATGCCACATAAGACACGGGCCGTGCGACCGCGGGCAGCCTCGGAAACTACGCACGGGCAGCGTCCACGGGCGGCCTGCACCGATGGTCAGTCTTTTCACAGGGCGTCCCCGCACATGAGCATGCGGGTGTGTCGCCCCGCATGCTCCGCCTAAGAACATGGTCAGCCAAGGTGACCGATGTGGTGGCCCTGGCGCTCGGCACCCGGTCATTCCAAGCTGCCGGCATGGCAGGCTGGCAGTTCTGGATCGATCGCGGCGGCACGTTCACCGACATCGTTGCACGCGCGCCGGACGGTTCTCTGGCCACCGCAAAACTGCTCAGCCACAATCCGGCCCGCTACCGCGATGCCGCGCTGGCCGGAATTCGGCAGGTGCTGGGCCTTGGCCCGGATCCGCCGATCGCGGGCGGCACGATCGACGCGGTCAAGATGGGCACCACGATCGCCACCAACGCCCTGCTGGAGCGTCGGGGGGCGCGCACCCTGCTGCTGGTCAACCGCGGCTTCGCGGACCTTCCACGCATCGGCCACCAGGCCCGGCCGGACCTGTTCGCGCTCGACATCGTCCTACCCCAGCCGTTGCACGAACGGGTGGTCGAGGTGGCCGGTCGTGTCGCAGCCGACGGCGCCGTGCTCGAACCGCTCGATGAGCCCGCGCTGCGCACCGTCCTCGCCAACGCACTGGCCGACGGTCTGCAGTCATGCGCCATCGCCCTGATCCACGCCTGGGCCTACCCCGCCCAGGAGGCGCGCATCGCCGAACTGGCGGGTGAGGCCGGCTTCACCCAGGTCTCTGCCAGCCATGCCGTCAGCCCGCTGCTGCGTCTGGTGCCGCGCGCCGATACCGCCGTGGTGGACGCCTATCTCTCACCGGTGCTGCGCCGCCACGTGGACGACCTCGCCACGTCGCTCGGTGACACGCGGCTGTTCATGATGCAGTCGCATGGCGGCCTGACAGATGCGCAAGCTTTTTCCGGCAAGGACGCCATCCTCTCCGGACCCGCCGGCGGCATCGTGGGCGCGGCGCGCACGGCGGCGATGGCCGGCATCGACCATGTCATCGGCTTTGACATGGGGGGCACCTCCACCGACGTGGCGCTCTACGCCGGCACACTCGAGCGTAGTCTCGAAACGGAGATCGCCGGCATTCGCCTGCGCGTGCCGATGCTGGCGATCAACACCATCGCGGCCGGGGGCGGCTCGGTCCTGCATGCTGGGGACGGCCGCTTCCGTGTCGGCCCGGACAGCGCCGGCGCCAATCCGGGTCCGGCCTGCTACCGCAATGGCGGACCGCTGACCGTGACCGACGCCAATATGTGCGTGGGCAAAATCCAGCCGGCGCACTTCCCGGCGATTTTCGGCCCAGGCGGAGACCAGCCGCCCGATCTCGCGGTCGTGCGCGCCGGCTTTGCCGCGCTCGCCGAAGCACTGGCCCAAACGACAGGCGATCAACATGACCCGCGTGACATCGCCGAAGGTTTCTTGCGCATTGCGGTGGCCAACATGGCCAACGCGATCGCGCAGGTGTCCACACGCAAAGGCCATGATCCATCGGACTTCACCCTGCAATGTTTTGGCGGCGCGGGCGGCCAGCACGCTTGCCTGGTGGCAGACGCGCTTGGCATGAGCCGCGTGTTCCTGCATCCTTTGGCGGGCGTGCTGTCCGCCTACGGCATGGGGTTGGCCGACCGGACGGTCCTCAGGCAGCAGGCGGTCGAAATGCCGCTTGACGACGCGATCCTCCCAGAACTGTCCGAGCGTGCGGACCGCCTCGTCGCCGATGCCGTGCATGCGCTGCGCGACCAGGGCGCCGATCAAGGCGCGGTCGCCACGATCCGCACCCTGCATCTCCGCCTGGCTGGCACCGATACCGCGCTGGAGGTGCCGTTC
Organism: uncultured Alphaproteobacteria bacterium; assembly: GCA_963850605.1. Taxonomy (GTDB): domain Bacteria; phylum Pseudomonadota; class Alphaproteobacteria; order Acetobacterales; family Acetobacteraceae; genus BOG-908. The sequence goes on from CAWKLX010000006.1 coordinate 66,745, forward strand.
GGGAGGGTCGACGAACTGCGCGCCGCTTTCGCCACCCTGCATCTTCGGCGTTACGGGTTTGCCGCCCCGGATCGTCCGCTGGTCGTTGAGGCAATCGCCGTCGAAGCCACACTGCCCGGCGAGGCGGTGCGCGAACCGCCCGCCGCGGCAGCCGTGCACGCCGCGCCATGCCCAATCGAAACCGTCGAGATGTGGAGCGGCGGCTGCGCCCACCAGGCCGGCCTCTTCGACCGCGCCGCGCTGTATCCCGGCCATGATCTCCACGGCCCGGCTCTCATCTGCGAGCCGATTGGCACTATCGTCGTCGAGCCCGGCTGGCAACTCGAGGTCACGCCGCAAAACCACATCCTGCTGCACCGCGCTCGCGCGGCAATCGTTCCGGCCACGGTCCGCACAGACCGGCCTGACCCGGTGCTGCTCGAACTGTTCAACGCGCGCTTCATGCACGCGGCCGAACAAGCCGGACACGTGCTGCAAAACATCGCGCAGAGCGTCAACATCAAGGAACGGCTCGATTTCTCCTGCGCAATCTTCGATGCCGAAGGCGGTCTGGTCGCCAACGCGCCGCACGTCCCGGTGCATCTCGGCGCGATGGGCGAGAGTGTGCGCACCGTGCTGCGCGACCGCGCCGGCACCTTGCGACAAGGCGACGTGGTGGCGTTGAACGATCCCTATGCCGGCGGTACACACTTGCCGGACATTACCGTGATCACCCCAGTGTTCAGCCCCGACGGCGCCGACATCCGTTTTTTCGTGGGCGCGCGCGGCCATCACGCCGATATCGGCGGCACCACGCCCGGCTCCACTCCACCCAATTCGCGCACGCTCGAGGACGAGGGCGTGGTCATTCGCGATTTCCTGCTGGTTGATCAAGGCAGGTTCCGCGAAGCCGCATTCCGCGACCTGCTTGCCGCTGCGCGCTATCCGGCCCGTTCGCCCGATATGAACGTTGCCGACATCCAGGCGCAGGTGGCGTCCAACGCGGCTTGCGTGCGCGAACTCTCCCGCATCGTCGCCGAACACGGCTGGGGTATGGTGCGGGCCTACATGCGGCATGTCATGGACCATGCCGAGGAGAGCGTGCGGCGTGCCCTGGCGCGGGTCGGCGATGGCCGCGTCGAGACCACGCTCGACAGTGGTGCCAGGCTGTGCGTCGCGATCACCGTCGACCATGAAGCACGCAGCGCCACGATCGACTTCTCCGGCACCGGGCCGCAATCGCCCGACAATTTCAATGCGCCGCCCGCGGTGACGCGGGCCGTCGTGCTGTACGTGATGCGCTGCCTGGTTGGCACGGACATCCCGCTCAACGAGGGCTGCCTCAAGCCGCTCACCATTGTCATTCCGCCGGGAACCTTCCTGTCGCCGGCGCCCGGCGCCCCGGTCGTGGCCGGCAACACCGAAATCAGCCAGGCAGTGTGCAACGCCCTGTTCGCCGCACTCGGGCTACTGGCCGGCAGCCAAGGCACGATGAACAACCTGCTGTTCGGCGACGCTACCCGCCAATATTATGAGACGATTTGCGGCGGCGCCGGCGCAGGTCCCGGCTTCGACGGCCAATCTGCCGTGCAGACCCATATGACCAACACGCGAATGACCGATCCGGAGGTGCTGGAGCTGCGTTACCCGATACGCGTGGAACAGTTTTCGATCGATCGCGGATCGGGCGGAAAAGGCCGGCACCATGGTGGCGACGGCGTAGTGCGCCGCCTGCGTTTTCTGGAGCCGATGACCGCAGTCATCGTGGCATCCAGCCGGATAATTGCCCCGCGTGGGCTGGAGGGTGGCGCGGATGGCAGGCTCGGCCGTCAATGGGTGGAGCGTGCGGCCGGGGGCACGCATGTCCTGCCCGGCACCACACGTATCGACATGTTGCCTGGGGACGTGCTGGGCATCGCGACACCGGGCGGCGGCGGTTACGGGGTACAACGACATTCCGATAGGAAGCCCGCTTAGTTCGGATTGTTGGACACTATCGTCACGAGGCTACGAACGGCCGCGTGCCGGGCCGCTTACGGGCGAGCACATGGCGCGGGTCAATCAAGGAGTGCCGCCCATGTTGCCGCATGAGTTCGGGGCGTTTCAGGCGCGCAGCGTCATCGCCCTATGCAGACTGTGTCGCGCATGAACGCAAATTCCGAACGAACGCCCGTCCTGGCCGGCATCGGCGTGGCCACCCAGCGCGAGGATGATCCCGCGCGAGCGCTGGACCCGGTCGGCCTGATGCTCCAGGCTTCCCGGCGCGCGGGGCAGGATTCGGCGCCCGATCTTCTGCGTCGCATCCAGCGTGTGGCCGTGCCGCGCGGGCGCTGGTCCTACACCGACCCGGCGCGCGCCATTGCCGAAGCACTCGGCTCGCCAGCCGCGCGCACCGTTTTGGCCAAGGTCGGTGTGCTGCAGCAAACGCTGATTGCCGATGCGTGCCGGGCAATCGCCCACGGCGAGGCCGACATCGTGCTGGTGGTGGGCGGGGATACCGGTCATCGGATATTACGCTCGCGCATCACCGGGCATGAGCCAGCCTCGCTTTGGCCGCCGCAGGGCGAGCCGGATACGATGCTGGAGGCCAAAGAGGAACTGATTCATGCCGCCGAAGCCAGGGCCGGCATACAGATGCCCGTGGGCCTCTACGCAATCATCGAAAGCGCCTTCCGCGCGCGTCGCGGTATGTCGGTATCGGCGCACCGCGACCATCTGGCAGCCCTCTACAGCCGGTTCAGCACGATCGCCGCGGGCAACCCTGCGGCCTGGAACCGTCGCGCGCTGGATGCCGAAACGATACGCCGTGTATCGGACGGGAACGCGATGCAGGCCTTTCCGTACACGAAATTGCTGTGCACCTCCTGGAACGTGGATCAGGCGGCCGCCTTGCTGTTCTGCTCGGCGGGCGCCGCACACGACGCCGGCATATCGGCTGACCGGCTCGTATTTCCCTGGGCCAGCACCGAATCAAATCACATGGCGCCGGTTTGCGCGCGCGCCGAACTGGGCGCCTGCCCGGGCGCCGGCATCGCCGGCAGGGCGGCACTGGAACCGTTCGACCTGTCCGCGGCGGACATCGAACTGATCGAACTATACAGCTGCTTTCCGATCGCGGTGCAGGCATACGCGGCGGAACTCGGCATCGGCCTGGACCGTGACCTGACGGTCACCGGCGGCATGAGCTTCGCCGGCGGCCCTTTCAACAACTACGTTCTCCAATCGACCGCCAGGATGGCCGACCTGCTGCGGCAGCGCCACGCCGGCGGCACGCCCGGACTTGGCCTGGTGTCGTCCGTCTCCGGCGTATTGACCAAGCAGGGTTTCGGTCTGTGGTCCACCCGCCCGCCGCCGGGTGGCTTTCGCTATGCCGATGTGTCCGATGTCGTTGCCCGCGCCTGCCCGGTAATGCCAGTCGCCATGGACTATGCGGGCGCCGGCGTGATCGCCGGGTATTCGGTGCTGCACGACGCCGCTCGACCGCCTGCCGGCATCGTCGTGGCCGATGTGGACAGCGGCCGGCGCATCGTGGCCACGACCGACGATTCCGCGCTGGTGGCGCGTATGGAACAGGACGAGTTTGTTGGCGTGCCGATCAGGGTGGACCAAACGCGATTTAAGCTGGCTTAAGTCTCACGCTAGACAATCCTCTTTGGAGATTGGCCAAGATAACGTTGCTTCGGCATATTCGCCGTTCGTTAAACCTCGGTTGACAGCGCTATCAGTGTTTCTAAGCTACCCTTGCACTACCGGGAGGCGAAAACGAAAACGCAATCGACACCTACAGCGCGCGGTGAACTCATCCCGGCCGGGAGGTCGGTGGTCGAACGCCGCCTGCTCGGGCTCATGATGGCCATGTTCTTCGCGTTCGGCTTCTGCACGGTTCTCGTCGACACCCTGATTCCCAAGCTGAAAGCGGTGTTCGCGCTCAACTACACCGAAGTCATGCTGACGCAGTTCTGCTTCTTTGGCGCATATTTCATAGTCTCCATCCCGGCCGGATGGCTGCACAACCGGATCGGCTACCTGCGCGGCATGACCGTCGGTCTCGTAATCATGTCGGCGGGCGCGGTGATGTTCGCCCCCGCGGCGCGCCTGGGCCTGTATGGCGGGTTCCTGGCCGCCCTGTTCGTTTTGGCCAGCGGTGTCACGATCGTACAGGCAGCCGCCAACCCGCTCACCGCCTCGCTGGGCGACCCCGCCAGGGCGCCAAGCCGGCTGACGTTGGCGCAAGCCTTCAACTCGCTGGCGACCATGGTCGGCCCATTCGTGGGCGCCACGTTCATCCTCTCCCACGTCACGGCAATGCCCGACATCGCCCGCACGCCACCTGCTTTGCTATCCACCTTGCGGCGACACGAGGCGGCGGTCGTGGAACCGCTCTTCCTGGCGATCGCACTCGTCTTGGTGGCGCTGGCCGTGCTGTGCTGGTGGGCCCGAAGCTGGGCACCGGTGCAGGCCACCGGCGTTCGCGGGTCATACCGCGTGGTTCTGGCCAACCCGCGGCTCAGGCTCGGCGCGCTCGCCATCTTTGCCTATGTCGGCGCCGAGGTCGCCATCGGCAGCAGCATCGCCAATTTCCTCATGCAGCCACAGGTGCTGGGCGCGGCCGCCGCCACCGCCGGACGGCTGGTCAGCATCTACTGGGGTCTCGCCATGGTAGGGCGCTTCGGTGGATCGGTCATCCTGCGCCTGGCACAACCCGGGCTCGTGCTGGCCATTTCGGCCACTTGCGCCGGCGCCCTTGCCCTCATCTCCGGCAGTAGCGGGGGCGTGCTCGCCGCGGTCGCCGTTCTGGCCATCGGATTGTTCAACGCCGTCATGTTCCCGACGATCTTCACTCTGGCCCTCGAAACATTGCGGGAAGGTGCCGCGGAGGGCTCCGGTGTGCTCTGCCTGGCCATCGTCGGCGGCGCAGTGGTGCCCTTGCTGACCGGCATGGTCGCTGACCGGGCCGGGTTGGGGGCTGCCTTTGCGGTTCCGGCGCTTTGCTACGGATGGATCGTGTATTTCGGGTTGCAGGCTTATTGGCGGCGCGCGGCGGCGTTTGTCCATTGATCTGGTCTTGTAATAATTGGCGTTGAGGATGGCAGACGTGAAAGCAAGCAGTCCTTTTTTGAAAAAAAGGACCAAAAAACTTTTACCCGTTTTATTCACGGCGGGCGCAACTTGATCCCCAGCATGCAGGAGCCGCCCAGCACGGCCAGGCAGGCTCCTGCCACGAACAGTAATCTGAAGGACAATACGGACCCACTCAGCATCGCCAGGGCCATCATTGGGGCAATCACCTGGCCCATGGTGTTGGACAGGTTGACGATCCCCAAATCCTTGCCGGCGCTGCGCATCGAGGGCAGCACGCGCACGATCAACGCCAGGTCCACGGCATAAAACTGGCCGGTGCCGCAGCCATACACCAGGCTGCCGGCGCGCAACGCCCACCAGCTATCCGCCAGGCCAAGCAGGCCGATACCCAGCGCAGTGCTGGCGCAGGCCAGGGACACCAGCAGACGCGGTCGGTCCAAACGATCGGACACCGCCCCGCCGATCAGGGCAAAAACGATGCTGGCGCCAGTGACATTCGCCGCCAGCACGGCCAAAGCCGCCTCGGGGCGGCCGGCGACCAGCCCCGGTATGACGCAGAGGCGCCGCAAATAGACCAGCAGATAGAGTTGCACGAGGCTGAAGGCGGTCACCACCAACAACCGGCCCAGCAAGGCAAATGCGAAGTCGCCGTGCACCAGGGGGTTCACCCGCAGCGCCGTCCACCAGCGGTCCAGCGGCGCCGGCCTCCGTGGCCGCCCGGGCATACGGCGCAGCGTCACCGCGAATGGCGCCACGAACAATACAACGATCCCCGCCACGAGCACGAATTGCTGTGTCTCCGAGAGCGGAATGGCGCCCACGGCCTGGGTGCCGACGAGGTTGCCCAGCGGATAGCCCATGCCGAGCAGGGCCGCGGTGATGCCGCGGCGGGCAGGGGAAACATAGTCGGCCAGCACCGCCCCGAGCGGGGCGAACATGGCATTGAAGGCGCATTGAAATGCCACCACGCCCAGCAACAAGGCCAGCGGGCTGCCGGCCCCGCGGATCAGCGCGTAGGACAGCAACACCGCGAACAGCCCGCCTACCAGCCAGCGCCCGCGGCCGCCGGCACTGCCCTGGGCGCGGTCGCTCAGCGCGCCGAACAGGATGTTGGCCAGACTTGCCGCCACCGCGCCGCACAGCGACACCGCGCTCAGCAACGATGCGCGGCCGTCGGTCTGGATGGCGGCGGCTCGTAGCGGCACCAGCACCTGCAACAGCGGAATGAACGCGATGAACGCCCCGACATTGGCGACCGCGTAAAGGCCGATGAAGCTCCGCTCCCGGCCCGATCGGCCGCCGGCGGAAACGTCCGCCGGGCTATCGTCTGGCATCATCGATATGTCCTCCACCCGCGTCGGGAGATGGGAGGGTGCAGGACGGCGCCGCGGCTGTTACCACGCGCGCAGGGTTGGCATGATACGGTGAATGCACAAGCAGTGAGCGTGCTGCGCGCTGTCGGGGGAGACGACTTGGCCACGATCTATGATGTTGCCGACCACGCCGGCGTGTCCATCAAGACAGTGTCGCGCGTGATGAACGGGGAGCCCAATGTGCGGCCCGAAATGCGGCAGCGTGTACAGGCGTCCGCGACCGCGTTGCGCTATCAGCCGAACCTCTCCGCGCGAAGCTTGGCCGGATCACGCTCTTTCCTGATCGCCGCGTTCGTCGACGCGAAGCTGACCCTGGATCACTGGAGCAGCGAGCACGGAACCGATTACCTGGCCCGTATCCAGCTCGGCGCCACCCTGCCATGCCGCAAGGCGGGTTATCATTTCCTCGTCGAGCTGATCGATCACGAAAGCCCCTCCGTGCAGCAGGACGTGGACAGCCTGCTCGGCGGGCTCAAGCCGGACGGCGTGATCCTGACCCCGCCCAGCGCCGACAACGACATCATATTGGACATGCTGCGCCGTTCGGACACGCCTTATGTCAGGCTAGGGCCGGAACAAAGGCAGGGCGGCGGCCTGCGGCTGCCGATGGACGACAGGGCGGCTGCCCACGGCATGACCGAACACCTTCTGGCACTGGGCCATCGCCGCATCGGTTTCATCGAAGGCGATCGGCGCTACGCCTCCAGCGGCGCGCGCCGGGCGGGGTTCACCCAGGCCATGGCGCAGGCGGGGTTGCACTCGCCGTGGGTCATGTCGGGCGACTACACATATTCTGCGGGCATGCGCGCCGGGTTCGCCATGCTCGGCGCCGCGCCGCGGCCCAGCGCCGTGTTCGCCAGCAATGACGACATGGCACTTGGTTGCATGGCAGCAGCGGCCGAACTCGGGTTGCATATACCCTCGGACGTCTCGATCGCGGGGTTCGACGACAGCACCGGATCGCGCTTCAGCCGGCCGCAACTGACTACGCTGCGCCAACCAATCGTCGAATGCGCCGCCCTGGCCGCGCAGCGCCTCGTCGGCCAGTCGGTTGCACGGGCCTGCGACGAGGAGATCTGGCCCGAGCAGCCCGGCTTTACGTTGATGCTGCGCGCATCCACGGCCCCGCCCGCGCCGGATGAATGACGGATGCCTTCTTCCGAAAAGAAGGGAACAACAAGCTCTTCGCTATCAGCCGCGACCTAGCGACCGGGGCAGGGTGCGGCTACACGGCCGGGCGTGAGCGCCACTTCGTCCAGGGTGAGGGCGCCCTGGCCGGCGGTCTTCAGCACGAGTGGCACGTCGATGCCGTGCAGGTTTGCGCCGCGCGCTGCGAAGCAGGCCAGCGGGATCGTCAGCCTGGATGCGGTGTCAGGGATGGCTGCGCGCAATACTCCGGTCATATCCAGCCAGCCCCCGCACCTCACCCCGCACAACAGGCCGAGTTGCACCGGTGCGCTGAACGCCTGCCTGACAGTGAAACTTAGGCTCAAACCCCAGCCAGCGGCGGCCGCCGCCGACAGATCGACCGTGCGGTCACCAATCCGCCAACTTCCCTCTCCCTTGCCGGTCCAGCTTGCCTGCACCGCTGGGCCCTGGCGCAGGCTTTCGACGGCCCCGCCCGGCGAAACCTGCCGTGCCGTCGTCTGCCGCACATCGCCGGCCGCGTCCGCCACGTAGATCGACCACGGCGCGATGACATGGCCCGCGCCGAAGAACGTGTCTCGTGTGTTCCAGCGTGCGGGGATCTGCGGGTCTTCCGATACTTTTGCCGTAACCGGCGCGGCATGCCGCGTATCGAGTCCGTAGCCGCGCGCAAACACCGCGTGTTGCACATGGCCGGCGCCGTCGTAGGTGACCGGCATGGCTGTCTGCGGCCAGGGAAAGCCGAGCCGGCCGGTGAAATCGGGTGACCCGCCATTTGCAGTGCGGAACAGCATGTCGGCCACGCCCTCGCCCTCGCTGCCGGGCAGCCACGCCGCGATATAGGCCCGAGACAGGTTCAGTTCGGGATTGATCCAGAGTGGGCGCCCGGAGAGCGGTACCCGATACGACCGGAATGCCGGCCCTACCGAGCGCCCGGAGGACGCCGCGTGTAGTCTCGGCCTCATCAAGGGCGAGGTTCTCGCGATCGCCCTCGAATTCGGCGTAGGGCCGCTCGCCATACACCACGATCGCGACATCGGGCTTTTCCGTGAAGCTCCCATTCTCACTCAATGTCGCGGTGCCGCCGGCCGCCTGCACGGCCTGCCTGATGCCGGCAAAAATCGAAGTGGCGCCTGGCAAATCCCGGTTGCTGTTATGTGCGCCCTGCCAGTCCACGGTCCAGCCGCCGCATTGCTGCCCAATATCGTCGGCTGCGTGTCCCACAACCAGCACACGCTGCCTGCGCGCGAGCGGCAGTAGATCGCCATCGTTCTTGAGCAACACGAGTGATTCGCGCACGGCCCTGCGCGCCAGGTCACGATGTGCTGCGCTGCCCAGCACGCTGAAGTCCCCGGCGGTGCCGGACATCTCGTGCGTCTTCCCCCGATCAACCCGTACAGCGCCTTCACGCGCAAGATGCGGCGTACGGCATCGTCGATGCGAGCCTGCGGGATGGCACCCGTGCGCACCTGCCGAAGCAGGTTGTCATACATCTGCCTCCAACCATCGGGGGCCATGATCATGTCGATGCCGGCCTTCACCGCCTCGGGGCACGACGTTTTCGTGCAGCCGGGTATCTCCTCCTGCGCGTTCCAGTCACCGACGACATAGCCGGCAAATCCAAGCCGCTGCTTCAGCACGTCCGTCAGCAGGCCGCGATTGGCGTGCATCTTTTCGCCTTGCCAGCTATTGTAAGATCCCATGACCGTCGCGACGCCGGCCTGCAGCGCAGTCACGTAGCCAGCCGCATGCACATCGCGCAGCACTGTTTCCGGCGACAGGTTTTCGCCCTGGTCACGTCCGGAATCCGTGCCGCCATCGCCCACGAAATGTTTAGCCGAACCCACCACGTGCCCGTCCGACAGGAATTGCGGCGTGCCGACCGCCCCTTGCAGCCCCGTCACCAAGGCTGACGCATAGGACGCGACAAGATCCGGATCGTCCGAATAGCTCTCGTACGAACGGCCCCAGCGCACGTCGCGCGCGACCGCGAGTGTGGGCGCGAACGCCCAGTCCATGCCGGTGGCTGCCACTTCCTGCGCTGTGGCCTCGCCGATTCGGCGCAGCAGGTCCGGATCATGCGCTGCACCAAGGCCGACATTATGCGGGAAAATCGTGGCGCCCCGGATCTTGGCATCGCCATGCACCGCATCGATGCCGAACAGGAGCGGGATGGCAGCATGGGCGAGCGTGCCGCCCTGCGCCGCAGCCTTTTTGTAGGCGCGAACCATATCCAGCCAGGCCTGCGGCGTTGCGTGCACATCGCCCCCTGGTGCCGCGAAGCCGCCGGCGAGTATGGAGCCAAGTTTGTAATGCAGAAGATCGTCGGGCTGGATGGAGCCTATGTCGGCCTGAACCATCTGTCCGACTTTATCCTCGAGCGTCATGGTCCGGATAAGCTGGTCCACAATGCCTTCGATCCGTGGCTGTATTAGCGGGCTTGCAGGTGGCGCTGCGGGCCAATCTGCCGGGTGGACAAGGGCGAGCGCGCCCCCAGCGGCGTGTACAATCATTGGCCAGCCAAGAAGGGCTGAAGCTAGAACCGCCATTTGAAGGGGCGGTGCAGATCGGCGCGGTGAACGCATTCCTGTCAACATCGAGACGAACGTCACTGAACGATACTCCTGGCCAACGTCGTACTTGCGCAACGCTGTGCGCTGACATGTAGGATTTGTGCTGCGGTGGGCAGGCTGTCGTGCCTGCATTCCGGTGCGATGCAGTTTGGCCAGCATGTCCGGCAACGACGCTGCTGGCGTAAACGGCTGGATGGCTCCCCCAACGCGCTGCGATACTCTTTGGATGTGCTCAGCCCACTTTTGCCTCGGTCGGGGCGAAGAAGCTGTCGTGCTCGGGCGCGTCACGCACGATGCGCGCGACGCTCCGCCTGACCTGCTCCATCACGTCGAACAAATCCTGTGTCGACGGCAGAGAGGCGATCGGGTCACTTGCCACGGGCTCTACGCCCATGCCGTCCAGCACATAGAACCAGCTCAGGTCGGTGAACATCTCGAACGGCCGTGGCACGACGCGCCCGGTTTCACGATACAGGGCGATGCGCTCCGCCAAGGAGGACGGCAACTCCATCTCGGCGCAATACCGCCAAAACCCGGAATCTCGCCGGTGACTGAGGCAGTAATGCAGGATGATGAAGTCGCGCACGGCATCAAACTCGCTGGTCATGGCACGGTTGTACGCGGCGATGTTGTATTGCCCGAACGCCATGTCGGGGAAGTGGTCCAGCAGCTTGTAGATGCCGTTAATGACAAGCTGGATGCTGGTGGATTCGAGCGGCTCTAGAAATCCCGAAGCCAACCCAAAGGCCACGCAATTTGCGCTCCAGAATACCTCCCGCCTGCCTGTGGTGAAGCGCAGCCGCCGCGGCTGGTCCAGGGCCGCCCCGTCAATGCTGTCCAGCAAGAGGTGCTCGGCCGTCTCGTCCGCCATCCAGCGGCTGCTGTAGATCACGCCATTTCCCGTCCGGTGCTGCAGTGGAATCTGCCATCGCCAGCCCGCAGTATGGGCGACAGCGAGGGTGTAGGGTGGGCGGCGCTGAAGCACCGGGCCGGGCACCGCCACGGCGCGGTCGCACGGCAGCCAGTGACGCCAGTCCTGGTAGGGGACCGCGAGGGCCCCACCGATCAACGCACCGCGAACCCCTGAACAGTCGATGAAAAAATCGGCCGCCATCCGCGTTCCGTCCGCCAGCACCACATCGCGTATGTGCCCATTGGCCGCCACCGTGCTGCCGACGACGGTCGCGGTCACGCGGCGAACACCCAAGCTCTCGGCCGATCGGCGAAGATATTGGCCAACCAGCATGGCGTCGAAATGCAGCGCGTATCGAAAGCCGGCGTGTAACGGGTCGAGATCATGGTGAGGGTGCAGAAAGCGCCCCTGCTCGCCCAGAGATGCCGCCAGACTATAGTCCTGCACCGAGCAGTGGCGTCCCGCGCGCCGCGCGCGGTGCCAGTAATGCTGAAACGGTCGGCCGTTGATGGTGCCGCCGAAAGTGCCGAACGGGTGCCAGTAGCGGCTGCCAGGTTGCGACCAATCCTGAAACGCTATGCCGACCTTGTAAGTCCCATGGGTGGCGCGAACGAAATCCTGTTCGTCGATACCCAGAAAACTTATGAAGTCCAGAATGGGCGGAATGGTGGCTTCACCAACCCCCACAATCGGCAGGTCAGGCGATTCCACCAGCGTGATCAGAATCCTGCGCTGGAAGACTCGGGCCAGCGCGGATGCGGCAATCCAACCGGCAGTGCCGCCGCCCAGTATGATGACACTACGTATCGCGGCAGCCTGCGTCACACCAAATTCCCTCTCCAGCGTAGGCGAAACGCAACAGCGACGGCCCGTGGGCACGCGCGATCTCGGTCTGGCGCAATCAGAGCTTGAACTTCACGCCCAGAAAGAACCGCCTGCCCGCATCGTCATAGGTGTAGGGCTCGTTGCTATATTGCAGGTAGGTGTGCTGGGCCGAGCCGGAAACATTCTGCGCAGAAAAGACCATTCCCAGCTGGTTGCTGATATCGTAAGCCACCTGCATGTCCAGCTGCCCGTACGGTGCCTGGAACACTTCGTAAGTCTTGCCGCCGAACGTGAAGGTCGAACCGCCGATTCCGTCGTTCAGCGCCTTGCTGCGCCAGGTATAAGACGCGCGGGCCGAAAAGGGTCCGCGCTGGTAGAACAGGTTTGCAGTCACCGCGTTGCGAGAGACGCCCGGAATAGGCGCGTTGTCGGAAAACGACGTTTTCTGGTCGGAGATGGAGTCAGCCAACGTGTAGTTGCCGGCAAAGCCAAACCCCTGCAGCCAGGGTTGGATGCTGCCGTCGAACACGTATTGCGCGCCCAACTCGATACCGGCGATCTGCCCGTGCCCGGCATTCTCGGGGGTCGTCACGTTGGCGGTCGTTCCGCCAAAATCGTCGGCAACCAGGGTGGGAATGTTCTCGTATACCTCAAAGCTATCTACCTGTTTGTAAAAACCTTCGACGCTGGCAATGGCGCCCTTCGCAAAATAATATTCATAGGAGAGCGCGGTTTGGGTGGCGCGGTAAGGGTCCAGGTTGGGATTGCCTGCCGATCCCCCATCGAAGTAGAAGCCGGTTGCCGCCCCGGACGCGGTTGTCTTGTGAACCGAAGTCGGCTGCGCCGTGCCACGCGTGAAGTTGAACGAATTGCCCAGGCCGAGTGCCGCCAAATCCGCCGGCGAGACAACGCGCGCCGCAGAAAACCGGATTTTCTGGTTATCGGTAACATCCAGCACGAAGTTCAGCGACGGCAGGAGATCCTGATAATTGCGCTCCTTTACAAAGGGGATGTTGTTGGCGTTCACGCCATTCCACGGCGCAGTCCCGTAATAGGTCGGAATCACGGCCGAGGAGGCGCCGCCGATGGTCAATTGCGTGTTGACGAAGCGCACGCCGAAGTTGAGGTGAAAGCGGTTGTACGGACTACCGAAATCTCCCATAACGTAGCCCGCTGTGGTCTTCTCGGTGACCGAGAATGAGCTGAGCGTATCCTCGAACAGGCGTTCGCTGTTGTTGGACACGCCGGCATCGTTCCATACCGAATTGAGGTAATTCGCGGGATCACTCAGTGTCGCGATATTCTTCACGATCAGTGTCGGGCCGGAGAAGCTTTTCACGCCGGAGACGAGGCCCGGGTTGCTCTTGGCCGTCGAGAACGGAATGTAGGTTGTCCCATGGCCGCAGCCGCCATTAGGCCCGCCACCGGCGCAGTAGCCGGGATCCTGATAGTACAAATACGTGCCTGCCGCCGTGCCGCCATTGACGCCACCTGCCTGCAGTCCGTTCGATTCCAGTCCATTGATCAGGTATTTGCCGTGAGCGACCTCCTCGGTCCGATTGGCGTAGCGAAACCCGAACGAGACGGTGCTGTCTATGTCCCTGAGAAATTTCAGATCGTATTCGCCGTCCGCACGGATGGCGTAGTTGCGGGCGGTATTGTGGTCCGCCCACGCCCAATTGGATTTGAAGGTCGCGTAATTCGGGTTGCTCAGGATGTTCTGGAAAGGTGCCAAGTAGCTGTAGCTCGGAAGGCCGCTTGTGCCGCCATTGGACCAATTGAACTGATAGGGTGCATTTCCCAGCCCCGTGCCGCACGTGCCGCCGCCATTATTGCAACCTGGCGCGCTCGGCTGGGTGGCGATCGTGTTGTTGTTGGTGAGGTAGAGACCGTGCTCGATATCGGCTTGCGCGGATTGCGAATCGTATGTGGCATAGGCGTAAGCACCCTGAAGACTGGCGCGGAGAGGCCCATCGTTGTTGAAGAATGTCTTGTATTGAAAGTTGTTCGCCTCCGTATCGAAATGCTGATACAGTGACGCCGTCTCCGCTCCCGTCGCGGTGAACGTACCGTTCTCGACAACGCCGTTCGGGTCGATGGAATATGGCTTTGACGGGTCGATACCGGTCGGCGGCGAATTCGCGCCGCCATTAAAGTACAACTTGTTAGCATACTGGGTATTGACATCGTCCTCGTGCGAGTAGAACCAGTTGAAATACATCTTGATCGCGTCGTTCACCCGTCCCGCCACCCCGAAGGAGGCGCCGATATCTTTGCGGCTGTCGTCGATGTCGGTAAAGTATTGCAGCTGCGGCTCAAGGTAGGATTGGCGGATCGTGGTGTATTGCCCCGACGTCAACGGGCCGCCCGTGAGCAGGTTGGCGGAGTTGGTCACATTCCAGCCGGAGCGGTTATAGTCCTGCACCTCATCGGTATGCGTGTGCAGGTCGTCGTAGGAGAAGCTGGCGGTGACCGCGAGATTGTTGTTGAATTTGTAGCCGCCCACCAGCGTTCCGTTCGGTGTCCAGTTGCTGGTCTTGTCGGTCGTGGATTCGCGAAAATTGCCGGCGAGGTTCCAACCCATGTTCTGCGCCAGCGGATCGCGTGTACGCAGATCGATGGTGCCGCCCAGCCCACCTTCCGTGATGGACGCCTTGGGAGACTTGTATACGTCGATGCCGCCGATCTCCTCGCTGGGGATGCCCTGCAGCGAATTGTATTGAACGTTGGCGCCAGCTCCGTTGCCGGACGACTCGCCGGACGAGTAGAACTCCCGGCCTGTGGCGAAGATGTCTCCGTTCAGCGTCGTCAGGTTATAGCGCAACCCGTCGATCAGCACGGACGTGCCTTCACCATTCGCCGAACGGTCGATCTGCACACCCGGCAGGCGCTGCAGCGCTTCGGCGACGTTCGTGTCGGGCAGCTTACCGATGTCTTCGGGCGCTACTGACTCGATCAGCAGGTCGGAATTCCGCTTGCGGTTCAACGCACTTTCCAGCGCCTTGCGATAGCCCGTCACGACCACTTCCTCGGGCTTGGCCTCGGCCTCCCCGGGCGAGGCGGCCGGGCGTGGTGATCCGGCGGCGGTCGGCTGCTGCGCATCGGCGAGACGAATGGCAGGCTTGCCGGCAACCCCGGCGGCTGCCGCGATGTGCTTGATTTTGGCATGCCTGTGCCTGGCGATGCGCGTGGGCTTGTCGGCGACATTTTGCACAGGGCTCCCGCCCTGCGGTGCGGTCTGGGCGAAACCGGGCCGGCAGACCGGTGCGGTGCCGACAAACGCGAGAAGGGATACCCCGGCCAGCCACGCCGACCGGTTCGTCTTCGAGCCTACTCCCATGGACTTTCCCCTAGTGTTTTTTTATCGGCGTCGTTGCGCGCGATAGTATTGGCAGCTCATCCGCGAAGAACTGCGTTCGGCTAACAGAGCGTGCTCAAGTAGTGTGTTGTCTCGGCATCATCGTACGACTGCTCCGGAAGCGTTCGGACACCATCTTCACCTATGCAGCCGACAGGATTCCTGATCGCGAAACACTGCTCGCCAAGCTAGACAGTCCCAGACAGCGCTGTCAACAGGAATTTGATTGCTTGCAGAGCCCACACGCTGGATCGATACGGCTGACGTAAACAAGGCCGACACTTGCTGCAGCGCAACAAGTAACGAGCACCTTAGCAGCTGTGCTGGTCGGGGGTCGTGTCGAGCGGAAAGGATGGTCAACCAGGCGCAGAACGCTCGATATCGGTTCACCGCCTCGCGGGCGTATCGCACAAGCAGGCAGTGCGAGCTGCCGATGTCATCTGGAGCCTTCGAGACTCCGCACGATGTCGGGGATCTCGCCACCTCGCCAGGACCGTGTGCGTTATTTGCGCCGCGTCCTCGGTGCGGCCAGCGCGTGCGCGGCCATCAGGGCAGAGGTCAGCGTAGCCTCGTCGATCATCCGCAAATCACAACGCGTGGCGCCCATGCGGCCCCAGCCACCCGGAACCGGTGACAGGGCGTGCGGTGCCTGTTCGCAGAAGAAGTCGCGCAAATTGGGATCGAACATCAGGTTCAGATCGCCGGCCGCGGGATCGATCGTGGCGAACATCTTTCGCGGCGTGCGAAAGGCCGTCCGGTTGAAATGTGGCGCTTCGCTTGCCCCCGGCAAAGCCAGTGCGATCTCCCGGGCGCGTGCTGGATCGACAGCCATACGACCACGCAACGGCCGTCAGGCGAATACGTCGGCTGGCGCGTCCGCCTTCAGCGAGGAACCGAGTTCCAGCCCGATCCGCTCGGCATCCTTGGGCAGCCCTTCCAGCGTGCGCCGCAGCAGGAAGGAGCCGTCAGGACGCGCCACCAGCCCGGTCAGACGCAGCCTGCCGTTGGGCAGGATGCGGGCATGGCCGCCGATCGGCGTGTGGCAGGTGCCGTCCAGCACGCCCAGCAGCGCGCGCTCGGCGGTGGACACGGCGCGGGCCTGAGGATCCTCAATCGCGGACAGCATCTCCAGCAGCTCCACATCGTCCTCGTGCACGGTCACGCCGACAATGCCCTGGCAGGCGGCCGGGACCATCGTGTCGGTGTCGAGGATGACGGAGGCTTCGTGCTCCATGCCCAGGCGTTTCAGCCCGGCCAGGGCCAGCAGGCTGGCGGTGCAGTCGCCGGCGCGCACCTTGGCCAGGCGCGACTGGACGTTGCCGCGGATCAGGCCCATGCGCAGGTCGGGCCTTGCGTGCAGCAGCTGCGCCTGACGGCGAACCGAGGAGGTGCCAACCAGTGCCCCATGCGGCAAGGCGTCGTACGGGTTTTCCGACGGCTCGACCGGATGACCGAAAATCAGCGTATCGCGCGCATCCTCCCGCTTCAGCGTGCAGGCGAGCACGATGCCGTCGGGCAGTCGTGTTTCAAGATCCTTCAGGCTGTGCACGGCGAAATCGATGCGGCCGGCGATCTGCGCCTCGTCGATCTCTTTCGCAAAAAGCCCCTTGCCACCGATATCGGCGAGGCGCCGATCCTGTACCGCATCGCCCGTGGTCTGGATCGCGTGCTCTTCGAAAACATCCATGCCCCGCAGCACGGGGCACACGCCACGCAGCAATTCCAGGAACGTGCGTGTCTGCACCAACGCCAGCGGCGACCGGCGCGTGCCGACGCGCAGCGGCAGTGTACGCGAGTGGCGTTTCGTGCGGCGCTTCGGCGCGGCAGGGACATAGACATCGTCGTCGGCGAGCAGCGTTGTATCGAGCAGCACGGCGTAGGCTCCCTGATTATTTTTTACGGTGTGGCAAAGCCGCACAGATGAGCGAGATCCTTGAAGAAGATCTTGACCTGGGCGGCCGGCTTCTTCCGCGTGATCTTCTTGTTCATGTAAGAGTCCCAGGTCATCTTCTGAATGTCCGGGTCACGGCAGAGCGCCACAAAGCTCTCGCGGCGTTTATCGGTGCTGTACCAAAACCACTGCATGATGCCGAGCACCAGGAACACCTGGCCATGCGACTTCATGAACCGTTTGCGTGGTTCACGCAGCGCGCGCGCGTCGCCGGTCGCACAGAGTTTTTCGACGGCCTGCGCGGCCAGGCGGCCGCCTTCCATGGCATAGTAGATGCCCTCGCCCGAGGCGGGTGCCACCACACCGGCCGCGTCGCCGGCCAGCACCACGTCGCGGCCGTTATCCCAGCGGCGCATCGGCTTCATCGGGATCGGCGCGCCTTCGCGGCGTAGCGTCTGCGCATCGCTCAGACCCGATGCCGCGCGCAGCGCGGTGACCGATCCACGGATCGAAAACCCCTTTTTCGCCGAGCCGGAACCCACGCTCACCGTATCGCCATGCGGGAACACCCAGCCGTAGAAATCCGGCGATAGTTTGCCTTGATAGAAAATGTCGCAGCGGCCGGGCTCGAACAGCCGCCCCAGGGCATCCTTGGCATGGTCCGGCGCGCGCAGGATTTCGTGGTAGGCAAACACGTAGGGAACGCGATCGGCCCCTTTCACGCATTGCTTCGCCACCGCCGATTTCGCCCCGTCAGCGCCGACCACGACGCGCCCACGCACGCGGTATGCCTCGCCATCCTTGGCGTGATACTCGACCACCGCCACGCCATCGGCATCATGGTCGACGCGATCGAAAAACCCGGTGCGCCGCTCGGCCCCGAAATGCGCCGCGCGGTCGCGCAGCCACTCATCGAAATGCTCGCGATCGACCATGCCGACGTACCCGCCCTCGATCGGCATATCGACCTGCGTGTCCTTCGGCGAGACCATGCGCGCGGCCTTGATCCGGGCCACGATCTGGCTATCCGGAATATCGAAATCGCGCACCAGCCGCGGCGGGATGGCGCCGCCGCAAGGTTTGATGCGGCCGCCACGGTCCAGCAGCACCACGCTGCGTCCGGCGCGCGCAAGATCGGCCGCTGCCGTGGCACCGGCGGGGCCGCCACCCACGACAATCGCGTCGTATGTCATGCTCATGCTGCCACTCCGAGTGAAAGTTGCGTGTCTGGTGCCGCACGGCGCCCCGCGCCGCCGGCGAAAACGCGGCTGGCCAGCCGCGCCGCAATCAGGAACAGCCCGGCCTGGCCCATGAACACCGCGGCGTAGGCTGCCGCCGGTGTGCCCAGCATTGCGTGGGCCGCGTCACTGGCGCCGGTGGCCAGCAGCCCGCCCAGCCCCATGGCCAACGCCTGCGCTGCGCCCCACAGTCCCATGCGCGTGCCCGCGCGGCCCTGGCCGGCGAGGCCGAGCATGGCGCCGATGGCCGAGACGGCGAACGCGCCGTTGCCGACGCCCAGCGCCAGGACGAGAGCGCCAATCGGCCAGGCATGTCCCACAATGCCCGCCCAGGCGAGCGATAGCAGGCAGGCGGACGATGCCACGCAACCGCCGCCGGTGAATAGGCGCATGACGCGCGCCCGCCCGTGCCCGGCCAGGCTGCCGGCGACCGCCACCAGCACCATTCCCAGCAGAACGCCGGATTGGTGCTGCCCGGTCAGGGATGCCGTCTGCGCGGGCGAAAGCTGCAGCACCGCACCCGCAAATGGCTCCAGGATCAATTCCTGCGCGCTGTAGGCGAGCATGGCCACGAATACGAACATGGCGAAACGCCGCGACTCCGGCTCGCGCCAGGTTTCCGCGAGTGCGAGCCGAAACGATGGGCGTGCTGCCTGCGGTGTGTGGCTTACGCTGGCTTCTACGCCCGAGATCGCCAGCGTGCCGACCAGGAAACCGCCAGCTGTCAGCCATACCGAGACGCGCACCAGTAGCCGGAGGGAAAACGGATGGAGCAGCTGCGAACACAGGGCGGCGGAGAACACGGCGCCCACGATCATCAACAGCCAAAATACGGTGGCCGCAGCCGGGCGGCGTGCCGACGACACCTGCGTTGCCATCAGCGCCAGCGACGATGTGCCCACAGCCCCTGCGCCCGCGCCAACCATGGCGTAAGCCACCACAGCGAGTAACACGCCGAACCAGGCGTGTCCGGCCATGACGGCCACCGCCACTGATGCCAGCGCACCACCGGCGCAGAGCACGGCCAGCCCGCCCAGGATCCACGGCGTGCGCCGCCCGCTCTCGTCGCCGGCAAAGCCCAGGCGCGGGCGCAGCAACTGCACCGCGTAATGCAGCGCCACCAGCGCGCCCGGCAGCAGCGCCGGCAACGCCAGCTCCACCGTCATCACCCGGTTCAGCGTAAAGGTGACCAGCGCCACGACTGCGCCCAGTGCCGCGTTAACCATGCCAAGGCGCAGGATGGCGAACCAGCTCATGCGTGCATCGCCCGCAGCGCAAACGCCGCCACCAGCATGCCAAGCACATACAGGCTGGTACCCGTCGCGTTGTACCAGGGCGCTTTTTCACGCGGCTGCGCCAGAAACTTTGGCATCAGCGCGACTTGTGCCGCTAGCAGCGCAGCAACACTCGCCGCATGGATTGGAAAGTGCCAAGCCATCAGTAGAACGATCACAACCGCTTGCGGCAGCGCCATCACAGCGCACGCCAGCTGCGCCGCACGGTTCGCGCCCAGCATCACCGGCAGCGAGCGCACACCCAGCTGGCGGTCGCCGTCGATGGATTTGAAATCGTTCAGCGTCATGATGCCGTGCGCGCCGGCGCTGTACAGCGCGGCCACCACGATGATTGCGCCATGCGGCAATGCCGCCGCCGACGATGGCAGCCGCGGTGAACCACGGCAGTCCCTCGTAGCACGCGCCGCATGCCGCGTTGCCCAGCCAGCCGTTCATTTTCAGGCGCCAGGGCGGCGCGCTGTAGGCCCAGGCCAGCGCCAACCCCAGCGCAGTTGCGCCAAAGGCCCAGCCGCCAAGTGCTGCGGCCAAAGCGAGCGAGAGCACCGTCCACACACCTGCGAGAACCAAGCCGCCATGGCCCGGCACGCGGCCGGACGGGATGGCGCGCCCCGGCTCGTTGATCGCGTCCACGTGCCGGTCGTACCAGTCGTTCACCGCCTGGCTGGTGCCGGTCACCAGCGGGCCGCACAGCGCCACACCGGCCGCCGTCAACAGCCAGCGCCCATGCATTGGCTGGCCGGCGGACACGATGCCGCACCCGAACGCCCACATGGGCGCGAACCAGGTGATCGGCTTCAGCAGCTCGCCATAAGCGCCAAAACCCGTACGCGGGGCCGCCGGCGCTGCCGACGCGGGCGCATCGGAGGGCGCGAGCGTGCTAATTCTGCTCATGGGCCGCCAAATCTCCCAAGCCATAGCGACGCAATTTGACATACAGGCTCTGGCGCGACAGGCCGAGCATTTCGGCGGCCGACGCCCGGTTGTCGCCGGTCAGCTCCAGCGCCGCTTCGATGCACAGCTTCTCGATCACGTCGGTCGACTCGCGCACCAGATCCTTCAGTGACACGCGGCCGATCAGATCGGTCAGTTGCTCGATCGACTTCGGCAAGGCACGAGCGGCGGCCGGCTCCACCTGCAGGCGCGGCCCGATATTGCGTATCGCAAAACCGAAGGAGGGCTGGCCGCCATTGCCGATGGCCACGGCCGAGATCTCGACCTGCGCCGTGCTGGTGTCTTCGCTGCGCACGACGGTCGTGAAGAACCGCACCGATCCGCGCTGGCGCAAATTGGTGATCAGCACATCCAGCTCCACGCCGGAATTGCCGACCCAGCGATCGAGCGATTCGCCGCGCGCCATGTCCTCGTCCGCCAGGCCCGCCATGTCGAGAAACGCGGTATTGGCGGTCAATACGTTGCCTGTGTTGTCGGTGACGACGAACCCGTCCGGTGCGCTTTCCACCAGCTTCAACAGCTTGCGCTTGACGTCCGGCACGCGCGCCGCCTCGCTGGGCGCCGGCGAAATGCGCACCAGGAACAGGGTCGCGTTTTCCTGCCGGAACAGCGAGGCCGCCACCGTCACTTCGGTATTGTCGCTCGCGAGGCGGGCCAGGAACTCCTCGGCACGGCCGTCGGCGCGAATGGCGCCAAGATGAGCGGCGATGCTGTCCAGCGTGTCACTGGAGAAGATATCCGAGAGCGACTGGCCGGATGCCTGCTCTGCGCGCGTGCCGAACAGCACGCGCGCGGCCGGATTGGCCTCCACCACGCGATGGCGCACGGTATCGAGGATCAGCACCGCCTCGGACGACATCTGGAACAGCAGCCGGTAGCGCGCCTCCACCTCGCGCATGCGCGAATAATCGCGTTCCAACGTCTCCTGCGCGGTCATCAGTTTCTGCTGCAGCGACGACATCGCGCGCAGATCACGCCCGAACGCCACCATCCGTCCGTCTTCGCCCACCTGCACGGCACAGTACAGCACCGGGATGGAGCGCCCGTCCGACGTCGCGTGGTTCAAATGCCGCCATTTCGGCTTGGTGTTGTGCATGGCCGCATCGGCCAGAAGATGCGTGACCTTGGGCCGGCTATCGAGCACCACGGTCGTCATCAGATTGCGCCCAAGCCACTCGCCGCTGGTATCGAGATCGCCGGCCAGCTCCTCGCTCTGAAAGGCGATGTCACGAATGACGCCGTCGGAGTCGAGAATGAGCGCGATGTCGGAGGCGGTAGCAATCAGCGTCGCCACCGATTGGGCATCGAGGTCGCCGAGCGAGCTGTCGGGGGAGACGAACGTTTTCACGAGAGACGAGATCCTCCATTGCATGACCCGCTTCCCGCCTAACGCCGCGTGCTGTTCTTGTTGATTGTCCTCGACAATGACCTGGGCGATCCCGCCGGATGCAGCTCGGGCTGGGCGCCCGCGACACCGATCCCATGCAGGGGGGGCGCTGACGCGCGGACCGGTGCCCGCCTGTCACACCGCCGAGATGTCACGTCGCGGCGCCTCACCGCTTACGCGCCAGCAGGCCGATCAGGCTTTGCGCCTGCTGCACGGCCTGTCTTCCGTCCGCGGCCGTCGCATCTGCGCCGACCATGGCTGCCAGTTGTGGGTGGGCAATGAACGGCGGCCCACCCACCATCACCCCGATCGCCCTGTTGCGGGAATGGCGGCGGATTGCCCGGATGTCGGTCGCCAGCGCCTCGATCCGGTCGCTGCATGCGACGGAGACGCCGACGATGCCGAACCAGGTGTTCTGCACTAGGCCGATCAGATCGGCGCTGGTCACCACCGGCGCCTGCCGCACGGTCCAGCCGGCACGCCTGAAAAAGTGCACCACCATGGCGAGCCCGAAACCGTGCTGCTCGCCGGGCATCTGCACCAGCAGAGCGCTCGGCCCGGTGCTGCTGGGCTTGCTATCGCCGCTCGAGGCACGGTCGAGCTGGCGCATGACATTGGCCAGCCGCATCAGCCCAAGGGTTACGTCCGAGAAGGTGCAGGTATCGTTCTCCCACATCTCACCCAGCAGGCGTGCGGTGGGCGTCAGCAGGTCCAGCAACAGCGACTCGGTCGGCACGCCGCCGTCCGATATCGCGTCGACATAAGCCGCCACCTCCGCCTGGCTGCCCTGAAGAACTATGTTGACGAGTTGGCCAACCTGTTCGGCGCCAGGCTGCTGCGGCACCACACCCCGCGCTTGGCGCTCGGGCCAATGCGCCATCAGCAGGCGAGGGACCACCTCCTCCCGCACCGTGCGTGCCAGGACGGCCTGCTGCGCCGCCGCCGGCGCCTGGGAGTGCCGCGACTCCGACAGCCGGCGAACCAGCAGGCCGGTATCGACCTCGCTCCAGCGCTCGTCCGTGATGGCCTGCTGTCTCATCGGCTCCATCGCCTGCGTCTCCCCCATTCTAAGGCCGGCTTTCCCCGAAAGTGTCAAGCTAGATTTACGTAAGGCTTGCTTGACAGTCCGTCTGCACGCGCTCTAGCCTCTAGGGCAACGGACCCGGGCAGCGGTCCGTGGGTGCAGGACAGTTGGCACCCGGCATGCGGATAGACCGCGAGGGGCGAATGCCGCCGGAGTTCTCCGGACGCCCTGTGCATCTGCTGAGGGAGGCGAGTCACATGTTCGCAAACACCGTCCTGGATCGCCTCATGGACTCGGTCGACGGCTCGCCCTGGGGTGCGGCGACCGGGCGACACGTGCGCATGTCGACCTTCGCTTCGTTTGCCCTGCTGCAGCGCGGCACCTCTGCAGCCGGCGCGGGCAGAAAACCGCTGTATACGCCGGAGGAGAAGCGGCGCAGGGACGCCTCCCCCTGGACGGTAGTGCAGGGCGTGCTGGCGCCCGTTCAGTTCGCGGTCTTCGCCGTCAGCTTGGCGCTGGTGCTGCATTATTTGACAACCGGGGCGGGCGTGCAGGCAGCCACCGTATCGGTGGTGATCAAGACGCTGGTGCTTTACACCATCATGGTGACGGGTGCCGTCTGGGAGAACGCGGTATTTGGCCGATACCTGTTCGCGCCGGCCTTCTTCTGGGAGGACGCGGTCAGCATGGTGGTCATCGGCCTGCACACTGCCTACCTGGCCGCGTTGTTGTCGGGCGCGCTCGACAGCCGCGCGCTCATGCTCCTGGCCCTGGCGGCCTACGCCACCTACCTGCTGAACGCGGCACAGTTCGTGCTGAAACTGCGGGCGGCGCGCCGCGCCGAACAGGACCCCTGGCACCAGGCCGCCCACGGCATGAGACGCGCCGGATGAGCGCTTCGCTGTCAGCTGGATGCACTGATGCCCCGGTGCTGCGCGAACGCGGACAGCGCGAAGTGTTCTGCGGTTTGACAGGCATCATCTGGCTGCACCGCAAGATTCAGGACGCGTTTTTCCTCGTCGTCGGCAGCCGCACCTGTGCGCATCTGATCCAGTCCGCCGCTGGCGTCATGATCTTCGCCGAACCGCGCTTCGCCACCGCGATCATCGACGAGCGCGACCTGGCCGGCCTGGCCGACGCCAATGACGAGCTGGACCGCGTGGTCACCCAGCTTCTGGCGCGCCGCCCGGAAATAAAACTGCTGTTCCTGGTCGGGTCCTGCCCGTCCGAGGTGATAAAACTCGATCTGTCGCGCGCGGCGGAGCGGCTGTCGCAAACGCACATGCCGCAAGTGCGGGTGCTGAATTTTTCCGGCAGCGGCATCGAGACGACCTTCACTCAGGGCGAGGACGCCTGCCTGGCCTCGCTGGTGCCGATCATGCCGCGTCCGGCGGCCGCTGCGCCCGCCTCGCTGCTGGTCGTCGGTGCGCTTGCCGAAGTCGTCGAGGACCAAATGCGGCGCCTCTTCGAGTCGATGGGCATCGAGCACGTTGCGTTCCTGCCGCCGCGTCGCTCGATCGACCTGCCCGCCGTCGGCCCGAATACGAAGCTGCTGCTAGCGCAACCGTTTTTAGCGGACACGGCGCGCGCGCTGGAGGCACGTGGGGCTTCGCTCCTGGCGGCGCCCTTTCCCCTCGGTGCAGCGGGCACCACGGCGTGGCTGCGCGCCGCGGCCGATGCGTTCGGTGTGCCGGAGACCCGCTTTCAGGCAGCCACTGCATCCTCGCGCGAACGCGCCGAACGGGCATTGGCGAAATTTCGCGGTGAACTCGCCGGCAAGCGAATTTTCTTTTTCCCGGACAGCCAAATGGAATTGCCGCTCGCCCGCTTCTGCGCCGAGGAATTGGGGATGAAGCTGGTCGAAGTCGGCACACCGTATCTCCATCGCGCACATCTCGCCCCCGAACTGGCGCTGCTGCCGGAAGGCACGATGCTCAGTGAAGGTCAGGACGTGGAGCGGCAGCTTGACAGATGTCGCGCCGAAAAGCCCGATTTGGTGGTATGCGGCCTTGGCTTGGCCAATCCGCTCGAAGCGGAAGGTATCTCGACAAAGTGGTCGATCGAACTGCTTTTCACGCCGATCCAGGGGTATAATCAGGCACCCGATTTGGCCGAATTGTTCGCGCGTCCGCTGGTGCGCCGTATGAAGCTGGCGGTCTGATCCGATGCAATTGACGCTGTGGACGTACGAGGGGCCGCCGCATGTGGGGGCGATGCGCGTGGTTACCGCCATGCGGGGCGTGCATTACGTGCTGCACGCCCCGCAGGGCGACACCTACGCCGACCTGCTGTTCACCATGATCGAACGCCGCGCGACACGGCCACCCGTCACCTACACGACATTCCAAGCCCGCGACCTGGGCGGTGACACCGCCGAGCTGTTCAAGAACGCGGCGCGCGAAGCATACGAGCGGTTTCAGCCGGAGGCGTTGCTGGTCGGCGCGTCCTGCACCGCCGAGCTGATTCAGGATGATCCCGGCGGCCTGGCGCGCGCGCTGAACCTGCCGGTGCCTGTGGTCGCCGTGGAATTGCCGGCCTACCAAAAGAAAGAAAATTGGGGTGCGGCCGAGACCTTTTATCAGCTCGTGCGCGCGTGTGCCGGCCCGCATGTGCTGCCCCCAGGCACGCCGAAAGCCGCGCGCGCGCAAGATGCGCGTCCGTGCTGCAATATTCTGGGGCCATGTGCACTGGGTTTTCGGCATCGTGACGATTTGCGCGAGATCACCACGTTGCTCGGCCAGCTTGGCATCGACATCAACGTGACCGCGCCCGAGGGCGCGCGGCCCGCAGACCTGGCCCGGCTGGGCGATGCGGATTTCAACGTTGTGCTGTATCCGGAAATCGCGGGCCAGGCGGCGTCATGGCTGCAGCGCAGCTTTGGCCAGGCCGCGACGAAGACCGTGCCGATCGGTGTGGGCGCCACGCGCGATTTCATCGCCGAAGTCGCCGGGCTGGCCGGGATCGATCCGGCGCCACTGCTGGCGGCGGCAACATCCAACCTGCCGTGGTATTCCCGCTCGGTTGACTCGACGTATCTGACCAACAAACGCGTCTTCATCTTCGGTGACGCGACGCACGTCGTGGCTGCCGCCCGTGTGGCTTCCGAAGAGATGGGTTTTTCCGTTGTCGGCCTCGGCACCTACAGCCGGGAATTCGCGCGCGACGTGCGTGACGCCGCCAAACGCTACGGCGTGGATGCCCTTGTCAGCGACGACTACCTTGAGATCGAAGCCCGAATTGCCGAGTTGCGGCCGGAGCTGGTTCTCGGCACACAGATGGAACGCCACATTGCCAAGCGCCTGGGCATCGGCTGCGCGGTGATTTCGGCGCCGGTGCACGTGCAGGATTTCCCCGCGCGCCACTCCCCACAAATGGGTTTCGAAGGCGCCAACGTGCTGTTCGACAGTTGGGTGCATCCGCTGATGATGGGGCTGGAGGAGCATCTGATCACGATGTTCCGCGAGGATTTCGAGTTCTCCGCCGACGCTGCCCCTTCGCATCTGGGCGGTGCGACGCACGGCGAAGCTGCCCGCCGAACTTCTGCAGGCCGCCATACCACCTGCATCCGGCACGGCGCAGTGGGCGGCCGAGGCCGAGAAGGAGCTGGGCAAAATCCCGTTCTTCGTGCGTGGCAAGGCGCGCCGCAACACGGAAAAGTTTGCTAGTGAGCGCGGCCTGGCCACCATCACGCTCGACACTCTCTATGACGCAAAGGCGCATTATGCCCGCTGAGACCAGCTTGCGTGTGGTGATCGTAACGATGGACAGTCATTTGTCCGCTGCGGCCACGCGGGCCGAGCAGGTGCTGCGTGCCGAAGTGCCGGGCCTGAGCCTGGTTGTGCACGCAGCCGATGAGTGGGGTACCGACGACGCGGCGCTGGCCGAATGTCGCGCCGACATCGCCCAAGGCGACATCGTTATCGCGACAATGCTGTTTTTGGAGGAGCACGTTCGCGCTGTCCAGCCAGCTCTGGCCGAGCGGCGGGATGCATGCGACGCCATGCTGTGCTGCATGTCGGCCGCCGAGATCACCAAGCTGACACGGCTGGGCCGGTTCGACATGTCGCAGGAGGCGACCGGCGCGCTGGCGATGCTGAAGAAACTGCGTGGCAAGCCGGCCGGCAAGAGCGGGGCGGAAGCGTCCAGTGGCCAGGCGCAGATGCGCATGCTGAAGCGGCTGCCGAAACTGATGCGCTTCATTCCCGGCACTGCCCAGGACGTGCGCGCCTATTTCCTGGCGCTGCAATACTGGCTGGCCGGGTCAGAAGAAAACCTGACCAACCTGGTGCGCATGCTGGTTGATCGCTACGCGGCGGGCGGACACGCGCCAACGCACGGCCTGCGAAAGATCGAGGCGCCGGTCGAGTATCCTGATGTCGGGCTGTACCATCCGCGCGCACCGGGCCGGATCGTTACCCGCATCGACCAGCTTCCCGCCTGGGGCGCCCGCGGCACGGTCGGCGTGCTGCTGCTGCGCTCCTATCTGCTGGCCGGCAACGCCGCGCATTACGACGGGGTGATCACCGCGCTGGAGCAGCGCGGCCTGCGCGTGATCCCCGCTTTCGCAAGCGGGTTGGATCAGAGACCAGCCGTCTCCGCCTATTTCTTGAAAGACGGCGTGCCGACGGTCGATGCTGTGGTTTCATTGACTGGATTCTCACTTGTGGGCGGCCCGGCCTATAACGACCGCGACGCAGCCGAAGCGCAGCTGGTGCAGCTGGACGTGCCCTACATCACTGCCCATCCCGTCGAGTTCCAGACGCTCGAACTCCTGGTCGGCCGACACGCGCGGCCTGCTGCCGGTCGAGACGACTATCATGGTCGCCATCCCTGAACTCGATGGCGGCATCATGCCGATGATGTTCGGCGGGCGGTGCGGCCGGGCACAGACGACCCCTTGCGAGGGCTGCGACGGCATACGCTGCCAAAAAAACATGATCTCGCACCCCGAGCGCGCGGCGACGCTGGCCGGTCGCGTCGAAAGGCTTGTGCGCCTTCGCCGTTCGCAACGGGCGGAGCGCAAGATCGCGGCCGTGCTGTTTAACTTCCCGCCGAACGCGGGTGCCATCGGCACCGCCGCCTACCTTTCCGTGTTCGCCTCCGTCTACAACACGCTCAGCGCTTTGCGCGATGCCGGCTACACGGTCGATGTTCCGGACGACGTGGATGCGTTGCGTTCGGCCATCCTCGACGGCAACGCGACGCTGCACGGGACGGACGCCAACGTGGCCGCGCACATCCGTACCGACGATCATGTGCGCGCGCAAAACTGGCTCGGCGAGATCGAGCGGCAATGGGGACCGTCGCCCGGCCGCCAGCAGAGTGACGGGCGCGGCATCTTCGTGCTGGGCGCGCAATTCGGCAATGTGTTCGTCGGCATACAGCCCGCTTTCGGCTATGAGGGCGATCCGATGCGCCTGCTCTTCGAAGGCAGCTTTGCACCCACTCACGCGTTTGCCGCGTTCTATCGTTGGATACGCGAGGATTTTGGCGCCCATGCCGTGCTGCATTTCGGCACGCATGGCGCGCTGGAATTCATGCCCGGCAAGCAGGCGGGTTTGTCAGAAAAGTGCTGGCCGGACCGGCTGGTGGCCGACCTGCCCAACTTCAATCTATATGCTTCGAACAATCCGTCCGAGGGCATGATCGCCAAGCGCCGTGCCTGCGCTACGCTGATCAGCTATTTGACGCCGCCTGTCGCCAACGCAGGTCTGTATCGTGGGCTGCTGGAACTGAAATCCTCGCTGGACCGCTGGCGCGGGCAGGGGCCGGATGCCGATCCCGACCAGCAGGCGATGCTGGCGGAACTGATCCAGGCGCAAGCGGCCGCGGTCGATCTGTCACCGGCGGAACCGGCCTGGGCCGGCGACACGGTGACGCAAATCGACCGCCTGGGTAATGCACTGCTGGAATTGGAATACACGCTGATTCCGCACGGGCTGCATGTGATTGGAGTGCCGCCCGACGCCGATGAGCGTGCCGGCATGCTGGATGCAGCCAACATCGTGGCCGGGCCGGAGCGTGACCGGCTGGACGCTCTGCTCGCCTTCGATCACGAATTGCCCGCCATCATTCACGCGCTCGACGGCGGCTATGTGCGCCCGGCGCCTGGCGGCGATCTGTTGCGCACGACGGCCGTGTTGCCGACCGGGCGCAATCTGCACGGTTTTGATCCGTTCCGTCTGCCCAGCCTGTTTGCGTGTCAGGATGGTGCGCGACAGGCCGCCCGCCTGCTCGCGCGCCACGAAGAGGATGGCCACCCCTGCCCTGAAACAGTCGCGATGGTGCTGTGGGGTACCGACAATCTGAAGACGGAAGGCGGCCCGATCGCGCAGGCGTTGTGGCTGATGGGCGCCGCACCGCGCTTCGATAGCTACGGCCGTCTGGCCGGTGCGCGTCTGCTGCCCCTGGAAGAGCTGGGGCGGCCGCGCGTGGACGTCGTGCTGACCCTGTCAGGTATCTTTCGCGATCTGTTGCCATTGCAGACAAAGCTTCTCGCAGAGGCCGCGTTGCTCGCCGCCTCGGCCGACGAGCCGCTGGCCCAAAACCATATCCGCCGCCATGCACTTGCATTTTTGGCTGCTCATGGCGGCACCATGGAGCAGGCGGCGTTGCGTGTATTCGGCAATGCGGACGGCGCCTACGGCTCCAACGTCAACCAGATGGTCGGCAGCGGCGTGTGGAACGATGAGGACGAACTCGCCGACGCCTACGTATCCCGGAAGGGGTTTGCATATGGGGTGAACGGCCGGCCGGAGAAGCAAACGGCTGTGTTGGGCCACGTGCTGGCCAGCGTCGATATCACCTACCAGAATCTCGACAGCATCGAGCTGGGTGTCACGACCGTCGATCATTATTTCGATACGCTGGGCGGCATCACGCGGGCCGTGCGCCGCGCGCGGGGCGGCGAGGCGGCATCCGTCTATATCGGCGACCAGACCCGTGGCGACGGCACGGTGCGCACGCTGTCCGAACAGGTTTCACTCGAGACGAGGACGCGCGCCTTGAACCCGAAATGGTATGAGGCGCTGCTGAAACACGGCTATGAAGGCGTGCGCGAGATCGATGCGCATGTCACCAACACGCTCGGCTGGTCGGCCACGACCGGCGAGGTTTCCCCGTGGGTGTATCAGAAGCTTGCGGAGACCTACGTGCTGGATGAGGATATGCGGGAGCGGCTGGCCGCGCTGAACCCGAAGGCATCGTTGAAAATTGCGAACCGGTTGATCGAGGCGAGCGATCGGAAATACTGGTCGCCCGATCCGGAAACGCTCGACGCGCTGCGGCGTGCCGGCGAGGATCTTGAAGACCGGCTCGAAGGCGTGGGTGTGGAGATGGCAGCATGAGCGAAACATTGGTTCGTCCGAAAACCAACCTGCTGCCGAAGCGGGGTGATGGCGAGGGCAGCGTTCAGGTCCAGCTCGACCCGAACCTGAAAATCGGTACCGCCAAAGTCTTCGCCGTGTATGGGAAAGGCGGCATCGGCAAGAGCACCACGTCCTCCAACCTGTCTGTCGCGTTCAGCAAGCTCGGCAAGCGCGTGCTGCAGATCGGCTGCGACCCCAAGCACGACTCGACCTTCACGCTGACGAAGCATTTGCAACCAACCGTGATCGACGTGCTGGAGACGGTGAATTTCCACTCGGAAGAACTTCGCGTCGAGGATTTCGTCTTCCAGGGTTATAACGGCGTGATGTGCGTCGAAGCGGGCGGTCCGCCGGCGGGCACCGGTTGCGGCGGCTACGTGGTTGGGCAAACCGTGAAGCTGCTGAAAGAGCATCATTTGCTCGAAGAGACGGACGTGGTCATCTTCGACGTGTTGGGTGACGTGGTCTGTGGCGGGTTTGCCGCGCCGCTCCAACACGCCGACCGCGCGTTGATTGTCGCCGCCAACGATTTCGACAGCATCTTTGCCATGAACCGCATTGTCGCCGCCATCGGCGCCAAGGCGCGCAACTACAATGTCCGTCTCGGTGGCGTCATCTGCAACCGTTCGGCCGCAACCGACCAGGTGGACCGCTACAATGCGGCAACCGGGCTTTCCACGCTCGCCCACTTCCCCGATCTGGACGTGATCCGCCGCTCTCGCCTGAAGAAATCGACCCTCTTCGAGATGGAAAGCTCACCCGAGCTCGAAGCCGTCAAACTCGAATATCTAAGGCTGGCGGCACAACTCTGGGCGGGCGCCACGCCGCTCGAAGGCACACCACTCAAGGATCGCGAGATCTTCGACCTGCTGGGCTACGAGTGATGAGCACCTATCTCGCACGCCGCGCGGAACTGGAAACCTATTTCGACCGTACGGCTGCGGCCGCCTGGGCGCGGCTGACGTCGGACGCGCCGGTCAGCGGCATACGGGCCACCGTGCGCGCGGGGCGCGACCGTATGCGCAACACACTGCTCGGCTGGCTGCCGGCCGACATGACCGGGCTGCGATTGCTGGATGCGGGTTGCGGCACCGGGGCTCTCTCGGTGGAAGCGGCGCGTCGCGGCGCCCAGGTCACCGCCATCGACCTGTCGGCCACGCTCGTCGAACTCGCGCGCGAGCGCACGCCACGTGATCTTGGTGGCGGCAGCATCGATTTCCGCGTCGGCGACATGACCGACGCATCGCTCGGCCTGTTCGACCACGTCGTCGCCATGGATTCGCTGATCCATTACCGCGCGCCCGACATGGCACGCGCCGCGGCAAAACTCGCCGCACGCAGCCGCTGCTCCACCCTGTTCACCTTCGCGCCGCGCACGCCGTTGCTGAGCGTGATGCACGCCGCCGGCCGCCTGTTCCCACGGGCGGACCGGGCACCCGCGATCGAGCCGATCTCCCCGCGCGATATCACGCGGCGCCTGGCCGCCGATGCCAGCCTGGCGGATTGGCGGATCGGCCGCGACGAGCGCATCGCCGGCGGCTTCTACATGAGCCACGCGCTGGAACTGGTGCACGCATGAGCGCCAGCCTCGCCCCGCCAAGGTTGCGCCGCCTGAACGCGAAACTCGCGTCCAAATGGAGCACCATCGGCACCAACTTCCTGCCGTTCGCCGATGCGGCGACCGCCGACATGCCGCTGTCCCGCCTGTTGCGCCTGTCGCTGTTCCAGGTGACCGTCGGCATGGCGGCCGTGCTGCTGATCGGCACGCTGAACCGGGTGATGATCGTGGAATTGGGCGTGCCGGCCTGGCTGGTGGCCGTCATGGTCTCGCTGCCTCTGGTGTTTGCGCCGTTCCGCGCCGTGGTGGGCTTCCGGTCGGACAACCACCGTTCCGTGCTGGGCTGGAAGCGCGTGCCCTATCTGTGGTTCGGGACCATGCTGCAATTCGCCGGCCTGGCCATCATGCCCTTCGCGCTGATCATCCTATCGGGTGACAGCAATGGCCCGATGATCATCGGGCAGGCGGCGGCGGCACTCGCCTTTCTGCTGGTGGGAGCCGGCCTGCACACCACGCAAACGGTGGGACTCGCCTTGGCCACCGACCTGTCGCCCACCGAAAAGCACCCGAAAGTGGTGGCCCTGCTATGCATGATGCTGCTGCTCGGCATGGTAGTCAGTGCGCTGCTGTTCGGCGCCCTGCTCGCCCATTTTTCAGAGTTGCGGCTGATCCAGGTGATCCAGGGCGCGTCGGTCACCACCATCGTGCTCAACGCGGTGGCGCTGTGGAAGCAGGAGCCGCGCCGCCCGGCAGAAACCGCGCGTGACCGCGTGCGGCCCACATTCGCCGAATCCTGGTCGGAGTTCGACCGCGCGGGCGGCGCGCGCCGCCGCCTGGTAGCGCTCGGGTTCGGCACCGTCGCCTTCAGCATGCAGGATATTTTGCTGGAGCCGTATGGTGGCCAGGTGCTGCACCTGCCGGTCGGCGCCACCACGGCGTTTACCGCGCTGCTGGCAGTGGGCGGCCTGGTCGGCTTCGGGCTCGCGGCCAAACTGCTCGGCCGCGGCATGGACCCGTACCGGCTGGCATGCCTGGGCGCGGTGGCGGGGCTGTTCGCCTTTTCCGCGCTGTTGTTTGCGGCCCCGCTGCAATCGACGCCGCTCTTCGCCCTCGGCGTCTCGCTCATCGGGTTCGGCGCCGGCCTGTTCGCCCATTGCACGCTGACCGCGGCCATGGCGATGGCCGGCCAGGGCCAGATCGGCCTGGCGCTCGGCATCTGGGGCGCGGTGCAGGCGTCCGCGGCCGGCCTTGCTGTCGCTGGTGGCGGGCTGATCCGGGACGGGATCGCCGTGCTGGCCAGCCAGGGCCGGTTCGGCACCACGCTGGCCGATCCCGCCACCGGCTACGGCGCGGTCTATGTGATCGAGATCGTGCTGCTGTTTGCCACGCTGGTTGCGGCTGGCCCCCTGGTCCGCAGTCCGCTTCCCGCGCCCCGACTTGACGCGTCGGTCCTGGCGCGCGGCCCCCACCCTTTGACCGCCTGATTGCAGGAGAACACCATGACCCCGGGAACCGGCTCGCTACTTGGCAATTTCGACGTGGCGCAACTCGCCATCTATGCTTTCTGGCTGTTTTTCGCCGGCCTCATCTGGTGGCTGCGCCGCGAGGACCACCGTGAGGGCTATCCGCTGGTGGCCGACTACCCCGGCCAGGACGCGCGCGAGTTCCCGTTGATGCCGCCGGCCAAGCATTTCAACGTGGGAGGCGGCCACATGGTCGCCGCTCCGCGTGGCGAGCGCCCCGAAGTGTTCGCCGCCGAGCGTGTGCTGCCCTGGCCGGGTGCGCCGTTCGAGCCGACCGGCAACCCGATGATCGATGGCGTCGGTCCCGCCTCCTACGCGAACCGCCACGACTCGCCCGAGGTCGCCTATGATGACGGGCTGCCTAAGATCGTGCCGCTGCGCACGGCGACCGACTTCTTCCTGTCCAGCGAGGACCCCGATCCGCGCGGCTTCGTCGTGCTAGGCAACGATGGGATCGTTGCCGGGACGGTCGTCGATGTGTGGATCGACCGGTCCGAATATATCGCACGCTATTTCGAGGTGGAAACCGATGCCGACCCTGGGCGCCCGGCGCGTGCTGCTACCCACCCATTTCATGACGATGAAGGCCAAGAAGCGCACCGTTCGTACGTGGGCATTGCTGGCCGGGCAATTCGCCAACGTCCCCGGACTGAAGAGCCCGGATAGCGTCACCGCACTCGAGGAGGACAAGATCGTGGGATATTATGGTGGCGGTTTGCTGTATGCGACGCCGGCCCGCATGGCGCCGCTGCTGTGAGCGCGCGTCATCTGCGCGCCATGCCCCCGGCCCCGCGCGGGCTGGCGGCACAGCTGCCGGCTGGGGAGCACCTCCTGTGGGAGGGCCGCCCCAGCACCGGGGTGCTGTTGCGCCGCACCTTCCACCTGCGGCTGATCGCGGCCTATTTCGGCACCATCCTGGCACTGTCCGCGCTCAGCGCCGCCAGCCACGGCGCCACATCCCATGCGGTTGGCATGGCGCTGCTGCACCGGGCCTTGCTCGCCGCCGTGCCGTTCGCGCTGATGGCGCTCTACGCCTGGGCCATCCAGCGTTCGACGACCTACAGCATCACCAGCCGACGGGTCGTGTTCAGCTTCGGCATCGCTCTGCCGGTCACGTTCAACGTTCCGTTCTCCCGGATTGCGGGGGCCGAATTGCGGCTGTATCCGGATGGCGCCGGCGATATTCCGTTGCGTCTTCTAGCGGGGAAAAATTGTCGTATTTCGTGATGTGGCCGCATGCTCGCCCCTGGCGCATGGCCGCAACCCAGCCCATGCTGCGTTGCGTGCCGGATGCGGAGGCGGTCTCGGACATCCTGGCCCGCGCCCTGGCCGAGCATGCCAATGTTCGCTCGCCGGTCGCGGTTCAGGCGGTGCGCGTGCAGCCGGTGCGCGGCACGGCCGGGCTGCAGGGGCAGCCCGCCGCGGCGTGAGGGAGGGTATATGACGGCCACACCAGCACGACGCCCGAGTTTTCCGCATGTGCCACTGTTCGGTGCGGCGGCGCTGCTTGGGTTCGTGCTGCTGGCGGCGGTCGTCGGCCGCCTGACCGGCTCCGGTGTGGAGCCGCCGAAGGCGCCGGTGACCGCCGAGCGCAGCCTGCGCTTCGCCGACCGCGGCGATGGCGCCGTCGTGGTCAGTCTGGCCGATAGCGGGCAGGTGCTGGACGTGATGACCGGCCAAAACGGGTTTCTGCGCGGCACGCTGCGCGGCTTCGCCCGTACCCGCCGCATGGATGGCGTGGGGTCGCTCCCGCCGCTGCGCCTGACCGGCTACGCCGACGGGCGGCTGACCCTGTTCGATCCCTCGACGCACCGCATGGTGGAGCTGGAGGCGTTCGGCAGCGAGAACGAGGCGGTGTTCGTGCGGCTGCTGACGATGAAACCCGCCGCACCCGCCGGTGGCGGCGCATGATGGGATTGCTGGCGCCCCGCACCGTCGCGTTCGTTTGCGACGTGGATCTGGAACGCACCGATGACAGCTTTCATGCCTATGTCATTCCGGATGGCATCGACATGCGCCCCGGTGATACGGTCCTGGTCCAGGGCTTGCCGGACCGCTTGCAGTATGGCGAACGTCGCCAATTTCGTGCCCAGGCGACTGTGCGTCGCGCCGGGTGGTTCCGGCGGCTGTGGACTGAGGCGGTCTCGATCTTCGAGCTGACCAGCCTGTATGAGGTAGGGTTCCAGCCCCACGAGGAGCTGGTGTTGCGGCAAAGGACACTTTCTGCATGAACGCGATCACCCGCCCGGATGGCGTCACCGCTTCGGACAAACGCGCGGCCGCCCCTAACGAGAGCACGCTCTACGCCCAGCAGGACACGGTGCTGAGCCCGCGCTTTTACACCACCGATTACGAGGCGATGAGCCGCGTCGATGTCAGCGGCGTGCGCGCCGAGTGGGACGGGCTGATCGCCGAGCTGCGCGCCGACCACAACAAGAACCATTTCGTGCAGACCGAAGTCTTCAAGCAGGATTTTTCCTCGATGCCGCCTGCATTGCGGAAGGAGTTCCTGGAATTCCTGGTCAGTTCGGTGACCGCCGAATTTTCTGGCTGCGTGCTCTATGCAGAAATAAAGAAACGCATTCCCGAAGGCGACATCCACGATCTGTTCGCCTTCATGGCGCGCGACGAAGCGCGGCATGCCGCCTTCATCAACGAATCGCTGAAGGATTTCGGTATCGGCGTCGATCTGAGTTTCCTGACCAAGACGAAGAAATACACGTATTTCCGCCCGAAATTCGTATTCTACGCCACGTATCTCTCGGAAAAGATCGGCTACGCCCGCTACATCACCATCTTCCGCCACCTGCAGCGCAACCCTGATCGCGTGATCCACCCGATCTTCAACTGGTTCGAGCAATGGTGCGGCGACGAGTATCGGCACGGTGAGGCATTTGCGCTGCTGATGCGGTCGGACCCGAAACTGCTCACCGGCGTGAACCGCCTGTGGATACGGTTTTTCCAGCTCGCCGTTTTCGCCACCATGTACGTGCGCGACCATGCCCGCCCGGTGTTCCACGAGGCATTGGGCGTGGACCCGACCGAGTACGACATGCAGGTCTTCCGCGTGACCACCGAGATCGCCAAACAGGTGTTTCCGGTGACGCTGGATCTCGATAACCCGGCGTTCCTGCGCGGGCTGGAGCGGATGCGCCACATTACTGAAGGCCAGGCACGTGCACGGGCGCAGGGTGGCGTGCTGGGCGGCATCAAGCGTCTGGCACTGACCGCCGCGGCCGGCGTCACGTTCGTCCGCATGTTCCTGTTGCCGGCGCACAATGCGGAGTTGCCGGGCCAGGTGCGTCTGGCGCCCACCTGGTAGCCTAGGCGCGCTGGTCAACATGTCCGTCGCCTGGCCGACGCTCTACTGCCTGTTTGTGTGGTGGTTCAGCACCGGGCTGATCGTTCTGCTCAACAACCTGCCGCAGCGGACCTTCCGCTGGAGCTTTGGCGCGGCCACCATCTTGGCCGCGATCTCGTTCTATCGACTGGCGGCCGGCAGCCACGACATCAGCACCGCCGGCGTCTATGCCGCCTTCACCTACGCCGTCTTCGTGTGGGGCTGGCACGAGATGGCGTTCTTCATGGGTTTCATCACCGGTCCCAGGCGCACGGCATGCCCGGCCGGCGCTGTCGGCTGGCGCCGCTTTGGCTTGGCCGTCCAGGCGTGCATCGACCACGAGCTGGCAATTCTGGCGACTGGCGTTGCCGTACTATGGGCCACTTGGGGCGCACCCAACCAGGTCGGCCTGTGGACATTCCTTGCCCTCTGGGGGATGCGGCTCAGCGCCAAGCTGAACGTGTTCCTGGGTGTGCTCAATTTGGGCGAGGCGTTCCTTCCCGCCCATCTGACCTATCTGCTCAGCTACATGCGGCGGCGGCGGATGAATGCGCTGATGCCCGTCTCGCTGGTGGGTGGTGGCCTGCTGGTGGCGGAGCTGGGGCGCGGCGCGCACGCAACGCCTGGCCTGGTGTTCGTTGTGACGATGCTGGCTCTGGCGGTGCTGGAACATGCGATGCTGGTGGCGCCGGTGCCGTTCGAGGCGCTTTGGGGATGGTGGTTGAGCACTCCTTTTTTGAAAAAAAGGAGCAAAAAACTTTTGCTTATGTCAGCGCCCGCCTGCCCCGCCACGCACACCGACGAGGAAAAGTCTTTTGGTTCTTTTCTTCAGAAAAGAACCGCGTAACTTGCCTTTGGGGACGTTCACCATGAACTACGAATCCTTCTTCACAAAAGAACTGGACACCCTACGCACCCAGGGCAACTACCGCGTCTTCGCCAACCTGCAACGCCAGCCCGGCAGCTTTCCGCGTGTCATGCACAAGCGGGCAGGCGGCACGGAGAGCGGGCGCGACCAGGTGACCGTCTGGTGCAGCAACGACTATCTCGGCATGGGCCAGCACCCGACTGTGCTGGAAGCGATGCACGAGGCGCTGGATAGTTGTGGGGCGGGCGCAGGCGGCACGCGCAACATCGCTGGCACCAACCACTATCACGTGCTGCTGGAGGAAGAGCTGGCCGACCTGCACGGCAAGGGCGGGGCGCTGCTGTTCAACTCCGGCTACATGTCCAACTGGGCCGCCATCGGCACGCTCGCGTCACGGCTGGCCGGCTGCGTGGTGTTGTCGGACGCCAAGAACCATGCCTCCATGATCGAGGGCGCGCGCCATAGCCGCGCCCGCATCGAGGTGTTCGCGCATAACGACCCGGCCGATTTGGACCGCAAGCTGGCCGCCCTGGACCCCGAGCTGCCCAAGCTGGTCATGTTCGAAAGCATCTATTCCATGGACGGCGACATCGCCCCCATTGCCGAGATCTGCGACGTGGCCGAAAGGCATAACGCGCTCACCTATCTGGACGAGGTGCACGCCGTGGGCCTGTATGGCCCGCGCGGTGGCGGCATCGCCGAGCGCGAGGGGATCATGGACCGGCTGGACGTGATCGAAGGCACGCTGGCCAAGGGATACGGCGTGATCGGCGGCTACATCACCGGCTCGGCCGCGCTGATCGACTATGTCCGCAGCTTTGCCAGCGGCTTCATCTTCACCACCGCCCTGCCGCCTGCGGTCGCCGCGGGTGCTTTGGCGAGCATACGGCACCTGAAGGCCAGCGACACCGAGCGGCGGGAGCAGCAGCGGCTGGTGGCCCTGCTCCGGAAACAACTGGATGCGGCCGGGGTGCCGCACCAGGCCAATCCCGAGCCACATCGTGCCCGTCATGGTGGGCGACGCCGCGCTCTGCAAACAGATCAGCGACACATTGCTGGAGCAGCACGGCGTCTATGTGCAGCCGATCAACTACCCCACCGTGCCCCGAGGGACGGAGCGGCTGCGCATCACCCCCAGTCCGAAGCACAACGATGTCGATGTGGAGCACCTGGTCGGCGCCCTGTCGGCCATCTGGTCGCAGCTGAGCCTCGCCCGCGCCGCGTAGCGTGTCGGCGCTCCTTTCCCTGAGCCTTGGCGAGGATGTGCCGGACGCGCTGATACCGGCGGTCCCGTGGCTGTTGATCATGCCAAACCGGACCTAGCGGGTCGCAGCCCTTATTCCGCCGTATTGGTCTGGCCTTGTCAAAACCGCGGCGCGGGTAAAATGTTAGCCCGGTGGGACAGTGGCGGCCGCACGCCACCATGCCGGGTTGGACACTTAGGGAGAGCTGAGATCATGCGTGACACCGATATCGACACCTCGCGCCGCACTGTTCTGCGCGCCGGGTTGGCCATCCTGGCCGGCGGCGCACTGGTCGCCACTTCTGCCAAGGCGGACGACGCCGACAAGGTCGAGCAGAGTGCGGTGCAGTATCAGAATTCGCCGAAGGACGGGGCGAAGTGCAGCGGTTGCGTGAACTTCGTGGCACCGAATGCCTGCAAGGTCGTCCTGGGCAACATCAATCCTGAAGGCTGGTGCGTCGCCTACGCGCCCAAGGCGCCCTGATTTCTGGAAGAGCAGCAACGTTCAAACTGGAAACGGTCCGGACGAACCAGGCCGGTTATTGCATAACGAAAATGGCCCTCCACCGATGGTGGGGGGCCATTTTTTTGATTACGTCGGTGGTGTTTGCGCCTTGTCCGGCCCGGCGGGCGGCGCCGGAGAACCGGGTGCGACGGGCGGTACGGCATTCTGTGCCGGGGGTGCGGCCGGTGTGGGCGCGGTCGCCGCGATAGTCTGCGTACCGGGCGCGGCCAGCTCGGGGAACGTCTTCAGCATGCTGACGCCGTAGAGCGGCTTGTACAAGCCCTGGTGGCAGGTGGCGCAGTTGACCTTTGCGTTGTCGCCCAGCGGTCCCTTCCGATAGGCGGGGAAGACGTCGTGCAGCGAGTCGAGATAGTTGTTATTGACGTCGCGCACCATGCGTATGCCGTACCAGGCGGTCACCCGCGCCGGCGAGCTCGTGGCCCAGTTACCGAACGACTCGGTATTGTGACAATAGGTGCAATTGACGCCCAGTGACTGGGCGAAATGGACCATCAGGCTGTAGGTCCACTCCGTCTGCTTGATGGTGCTGAGATTGCCGGTCGGCAGCGCCGTGTCACCTTGCACGCGTATGTTGACGGCGTGCTCGAGATAGGGCGTGAACGGATCGTACGGCAGCGAGCTCATGTTGATCGCTTGCGTCGGGTGCGCCATGCCGGTCTGCGTTTCGGCCACACCCATCGCCGCCACAGTGCCGGGATCGTTGAACCAGATGTTCTTCGGCACCGGGTTGCCGCCGTGGCAGGTGTAGCAGACGACGCCCACGTTCTGCACGTGGCTTTGCCAGTTGCCGTTGATGTTCTGCGTCATCTGGATCATGCGGCGGGCGACCACCTTCGTGTACAGCCCGTCCCACGCCATGTTGGCGACGTTGTGGCAGTAGGAGCAGCCCTGCTTCGGCGCCACCCAGTTGGTGATGCTGACCATCAACCGGGTGAACTGGCCGACGCTGAGATTGCGCAGCACCTGCACGTTCTTGTAGGCCACGCCCGCCTTGATGCCGTTCGGGCTGGCTGGCGGCAGGCTGTGCGGAACCTTCGCACCCGCCGCCAACGCGGTCAGCGTGGCGGGGGTGTAGAGCTGGTCCATGCCCGTGCCGCGGAAGCCCCGCTGCACGCTGACGATAGGCGGGTGTGTCATGCTCTTCAGCTGAGTCACCGTGAACAGCGTGCCCGCGGTGACGCCGATGAGGATCGTGCCGTAGAGAATGCCCGACTTGATTGGGTCGCTCACTTCGGTGCTCCCGGAAGGGTGGCCGGATCGATGACCGGGCCCCAGGTGGCTGGGTAGCTGGGCACCAGCCCATGATGCTGACCCCACAGGTACCAATTATCCACGACCGTGCCGGTCAACAAGATGCCGATGCCGCCCGTAAGTGGGCACAGTACCGCGAACCACCAGGCCCAGCGATGGATGCTTTCAGCGGTCGCGCAATAGCCCATCGTCCAGCGCCAGAACAGGCCGCCACGCTCGAAGGCGGTGCCACGGTCGACGATCTGATCCAGCTCACGCTCGGCGCCGTAGCGGCTAGTGGCCAGGATGGTGGCGCCGTGCATGGCGAACAGCAGCGTGGAGCCGTAAAGGAACACGATGCTCAGCATGTGGAACGGGTTGTAGAACAGATTGCCGTAACGTAGCGAGAACGATGCGGTCCAGTCCAAATGCGGGAAGATGCCGAACGGTACGGCCTCGGCCCAGGACCCCATCAGCAGCGGGCGGATGAAGCCCAGCACCAGATACAGCCAGATGGCGGCGGCGAACGCCCAGGCGGTGTGGCTGCCCAAGCCCAGGGCCCGCGCCCGCAAATAGATGCGGGTCCACCACAACAGAACCGACAGCGTCAGGAAGAACCCCGCCATCAGCCACCACCCGCCCTGTGCCAGCGGCGGGAAGTGCAGCCCGTATGA
The DNA here is from genome assembly GCA_963850605.1 of uncultured Alphaproteobacteria bacterium. GTDB lineage: Bacteria > Pseudomonadota > Alphaproteobacteria > Acetobacterales > Acetobacteraceae > BOG-908. The sequence goes on from CAWKLX010000006.1 coordinate 108,109, forward strand.
CGGTGCCGGCGGTTCCAGCGCCAGCCAGGGCAGTTGCCGGATGAACTGCACCGGATCCCAGCCGACGGAGGCCCACATGTTCAGACCGATGATCTCGAAGGCGATGAAGCCGCAGATGAGCGCCGCCAGACCGGAGACGCCCAGGTAGATCGGCCCTACCTGCGCGTCGCCCAAACGCCCGAACAGGTGGTTGAAGCCGGGCTTGCTGCTTCGCGAAAAGGCACCGTGCGCTTCCAACGGGGTTCCGGCGTAAAGCGGCCCGCGAACCTGGATACGGGTGAAGATGTTTTGGTATTGTGCCATGATGGCGCGTCCTCTTTTTGGGCTTCGATTACTTCCAGATCGGCAGGTTCAGCCACCAACCCCACCAGGACGGCCAGCCGGCGGTCCAGAACGGGCCGCTGATGATGATGCACACCGCACTCCAGAACCCGGCCGACAGCGCCAGGAAAAGTCCAAGACGGTGGATGCCGAGGGTGCCGATGGAGTAGCCGATGACGTCGCGAAAGAACGTGTTTTCATGCTCGGCCGTCTTCATCGCCTCGCCCTTCGGCGGATTGGCCGCCGACAGCACCAGCGAGCCATGCAGCGAGAGCGCCAACGTGGTGGTGAAGAAGAAGCTCACCGCCAGCATGTGTGCCGGGTTGTAATGGAAATGCAGGTACTGGTAGCCGGTGTTGGACACCCAATCCAGATGGCTGAGAATGCCGTAGGGAAAACCGTATCCCCAAGCGCCCATCAGCAAAGGACGAATGACCACCAGCGAGACGTAAGCGAAGATTGCGACGCTGAAGGCGAACGGGACGTGATAGCCCATGCCCAGCTTGCGCGCGATCTCGACTTGCCGCAGCGCCCAGCTGCTGAAAGCGCCGATGGCACAGATGGTGATCGCCTGCCACAACCCGCCCTCCTTGATCGGGGCGAAGGCCAGGCCGTAGCTGATATCGGGCGGCGCAATATTGATGCGCCAGATGTTCCAGACGTGACCGAGCGACACGCCGTACAGAATGAGCAAAGTGCCCATCGTCGCGAAAAAGATGGTCGTGACACCGAAGAAGCCGACATAGAACGGCCCCCACCAGAAATCGAACAGGTCGCCACCGACCAGGGTGCCGCCGCGCACGCGGTACTTTCCCTCAAAACTCAGCATCGCCATCGCGTGACCCTCCCAGTCTGGCCCGTTGGTATCGTGACCTGCGCAACTGCAGGTGTCGGCGGCGGACGATCCGGAAAGACCGCCGCCGCCCTGGACAAGAAACTACTTGGTACCCGACGGAAGCGGGGCGAGTTGCTGCGCCACCATGCCGTGATGCGGGCCTTCAAGCCAGTTGAAACGGTCCGTGCTGAGCAGGATGAAATGAATCAGCAATGCGAGCACGAACAGGAAAATCGACAGCGCCACGAGCACGCGGCGGGGGTCGAACAGCAGCCATACACGGAACATGCGCGTGTCCTCCTATGCGACCAGGGATTTCACGACGAACATCGCGTGCTGGGCATGATCCAGCATCGATGTCGTGTAGCCATTCGGCCCAGGCAGCCACGGCCTCCACTGCCACACCAGGAAGTGCGCGATGATGGCAACCACCACGAAGCCGATGAAGCTGGTGAGAAAGATGCTGTGGAACTCTTTGGCTTCGCTTTCGGTCAGCCCTGACGCTGCGACGGGCCGTCTTGTAACGTCCGACATGTGATCACCTCCTGTCATTGCCGCGCTGGACCCCGCGCGGCCGGGAACCCGACGACAGACTGCCCGCCGGGTGTACTCCGCCCGGCATCGCCGGTCGGTCTTGTGGGAGCTGGGGAGGACAAACCGTCACCCGCTCCGATTCCTTGTATCCGCATCATGCGGGCACGAGCTCGAGCGACCGCTGCACACGCGCCAGGCCAACACGGCCCTCGCGTGCGCCGCGCGCATCCTGCTCCACGCGGTCGCGCAAGCGGCGCGCAGCCGAGATGCGCACAATGAACGGTTCGGCGGCCACCGCCTCGTCCAGTGCTTCGACCGCATCGTCGTCCCACAGCATGTCGGCCGCGTCGCGCGCCGGCGTGGGATCGATGCGGTCCATTTCGCTGGCCAACGGCAGAATGTGGAACAGCGCATCGAACAGCGCGTTGCAGTATTCCTGGATGATCCAGGTCGCACCCGCAAAGCCCATGAACGGCGTGCCGGTCGCGCGGCGGATGACGGCGCCAGGGAACGACGCGGGAATGAACATGCAGCGCGCGCCCTGTTCGGCGGCATACATGCGCTCGTTGAAGGAGCCGTACAGCACGAGCGGCGGCGTTTTCTTCAGCGCCGCGCGCACGGCGTTGTTGTCCGGCTTGGTTCCAGCGGTGCGGCTGAACGAGAAGGTGCAGGGCACACCCATCTCACCCTCCAGGAATTGGCGCACGCCCCGTGTGTAGGTGTCCGTTGCCACGATTGCGAAAGAGGCTGTCGCGAAAAAATCCTGAGTGACGCTGCGCCACAAATCCCAGATCGGCTTGATCGTCGTGTGTTTCTCGCTCTCGATGAACGGCTCCGGATCGACGCCGGCCAACTCGCCCAGCGCGCGCAGGAAATTGGTGGTGGCAAAGATGCCGATCGGCGCTTGCAGGTACGGCCGGTCCAGCGCCTCGCACAGTTTGCGGCCGAACTCGCGATACATGCAGACATTGACATCCGCGTTCGGCAGTTTGGCCACGTCCTCCAGATGCGCGCCCAGCGGGAACGTTAGGTTGATCTCGCAGCCGATGCCTTCGACCAGGCGCCGTATCTCGGCCAGATCGGACGGCATGTTGAACGTCCCGTACATCGGCCCGATGATGTTCACCCGTGGCTTCACACCTTCAGCCCGCACCGGCCGTGGCTTGATCTTTTTCTTGCCGCCAAACTCGGTCCACAGCCAGTACAGCGCGCGGTCGGCGGTCTGCCACTGATCCTCATCGATGGTGCGCGGTATGAAGCGCAGCACGTTACTGCCTTCAGGCGTCACTCCGCCCCCGATCATTTCGGCGATGCTGCCCGTCACCACGACAGCCGGCAGATCCTGGTCGCCGACAGCGGCCGCGCGGCGCATCGCGCCCTCGGTGCCTTCGCTCGACAGATTGTCTTCCGACAAGCCCGTGACCATCACCGGCAGTTCGTGCGGCGGCAGCGCGTCGGTGTAGTGCAGCACGGCGGTCACTGGCAGGTTCTCGCACCCGACGGGACCATCGACGATCACGCGCAGGCCGCGCACCGCGCAGAACGCGTACACCGCACCCCAGTAGCCGCCAGCGCGATCGTGGTCCTGGACCAGCATTCTTCTCAGGTCCCCACCGCTTCGAGGGATTTCGCGCGTGCCAGACGCGCCTTGCGTGTGCGCTCGCGGGCGCCGGGCGGCTCGACCGGCTTCTCGCGCCAGCCATAGCCCGAGGCATCGCCCGTGCCGACACCTTCAAAGAACGACACCATGCGTGCGAAGCGCGGCGCACCCTTGGTCTGCGCGGCCACGATGGCGGCGAGCGATCCGGCGCCCGCCGCACCCATCAGCGGACGCGCCGACACCATGTTGGTGTAGTACAGCGCGGGGATGCCAAGCTCTTTCGCCTTCTGCACCAGGGGCGTCGTGCCGATGGCGAGATCGGGCCGCACGTCCTGCATGGCGGAAACATCGTGTTCCAGCGAGGCGCGATACTGCACGTGTGTCCCGCGCGCTTCCAGCCACTCGCGATCGGCCGCACTCCATTCCGTGCGCGGGCAGGCGGTGCCGACATAGGGCACGTCGGCACCCGCTTCTATCAGCAGGCGTGCGACCAGCAATTCGGAGCCTTCATAGCCGGACACGGTGATTCGTGCGTCGATGGGGTTCGCGTCGAGCGCCGCGCGGATCGCCGGGAGCGCAGCCGCCTTGGCCGCATCGATCTTGGAGGCATCGATGCCGGCAGCCGCACCCACCGCATCCAGCCACGCCGCCGTACCGTCAAGTCCGACCGGCGCGGACCCGACGACAGGCCGCCCCGCCGCGCGCAGCTCGCGCACCGACGCGGTGTAGAATGGGTGTGCGGCGGCGGCCACCCGGCAATCGAGCGCCGCATACAGGTCGCGCCATTCGCGGCACGGCAGCGTCGGCGCCAGCGCCATGCCCATCGGCGCGAGCAGCGCGCCCACGCCGGGCGGGTCGGCGGGGAAAAATTCGCCCAGCATGGCCACGGTAGGCAGGTCCTGCAGCACACGCGGACGCGCCACGGGCCCGGCTTCGGCCTCGGTGCGCGCATATTTCAGCATCGCGCCAGTCAGCACGTCCTTGGCCTCGGCATGGGTCGGCACGCCAAAACCAGGCACATCGATGCCGATGATGCGCACGCCGTCGATCTGCTTCGGGAGCAAATCCAACGGCACGCCCGACGCGGTCGGCACGCATAGATTGATGATCACAACAGCATCGTAATCGGCGGGCTTGGCCGTCTCGAACACCGCGTTACGGATATCCTCGAACAATTGGCCGCGAACCAGCGACTCGGAGTTGAACGGGACGTAGCCGACGGTCCGCCGCGCGCCATAAAAATGCGAGGTGAACGTCAACCCATACACGCAACATGCAGAGCCGGACAGGATCGTCGCCACACGGCGCATGCGCAGCCCCACGCGCAGCGAACCGAAGGCGGGGCACATCGATTGCGGCTGGTCGTGCGGACCGCGCGGGTAGTCTGCCATCAGCTGGTCCATCGCCACCGACTTGCCGGCTGCGCGCGCGGCCTCGGTCAGGCGCGCGCGGCCGCCATGGCAGCCGCCGCCGGTGACAGGGGGAATCGACCCGTCCATGCTCTCAGGCACCCTCATAGATGACTTCGAGCGACGCCTTGTTGCTGATGGTGGCGGGGCACATGTCCTGCTCGGTGGCCGGCACCAGAACCACGCTGCGGCCGACAGCATCACCCTTGAACAGGTTCAGCAGATTTTCGTGCGTCAGCGGGTTCGGCCGCACCGGCGGCGCGCTCGCCACCTGTTCTGCCAACTGCTCGAACATCGGCGCCCAGCGCCCGCCAGGCGTGCCGATGATCTCGTAATTCGCACTCTTGCGCCGGATATCGTCATCTGCGGGTATCGCCGACAGCACGGGAATGCCGACTTTCTCCGCGAAAGCCTGCGCTTCGCCCGTGCCATCGTCCTTGTTGATGACCATGCCGGCAACACCGACATTGCCACCCAATTTGCGAAAATAATCGACGGCCGAACACACGTTGTTGGCGACATACAGCGATTGCAAATCGTTGGAGGCCACGACGATCACTTTCTGACACATGTCGCGCGCGATCGGCAGGCCGAATCCGCCGCACACCACGTCACCCAGGAAGTCGAGCAGGACGTAGTCAAAACCCCATTCATGGAAACCAAGTTTTTCGAGCAGCTCGAATCCGTGGATGATGCCCCGGCCACCGCAGCCGCGCCCGACTTCCGGGCCGCCCAGCTCCATCGCGTAGACGCCATCGCGCTTGAAGCAAACGTCGCCGATGGCCACGGCCTCGCCGGCCAGTTTCTTCTTCGATGACGTTTCGATGATCGTGGGGCAGGAGCGTCCGCCGAACAGCAGCGATGTCGTGTCGCTCTTCGGGTCGCAACCAATCAGCAACACGCGCTTGCCCTGCTGTGCCATCATGTAGCTGAGGTTGGCGAGCGTGAAGCTCTTGCCGATGCCGCCTTTGCCATAGATCGCGATGATCTGCGTTTCTTTCTTGGCGGGTGCGGTGGACACCGCATCCGGCTCGATGGCCGCTTCCGCCCGCAATGCGTCCGCCATGCTGGCCTGGGTGGGCCCGGGTGTCATGCCGACATGTGCGTTCATGCTGTGCTCCAGTCGAGAACCATTTTGAGGCATTCGATATCGTTGAAGGCGGTGCGGTAGGCGGCCGGCGCGTTGCTCGCCGATGCGCGATGCGTAATCAGCCCATCGAGCGACAGCGCGCCGCTCGCCGCCAGCCCCGCCACATGCGCCAGATCCGCCTTCTGCCACTGCGCCGCCACCAGCACGCGCGCCTCGCGCATAAAGGCGGGCGGAAAGGAAAAGCTGAGCGGCGCGCTATAGAATCCGGCGAGCACCACCGCGCCGCCCGGGGCCAGGCGCGCGATCAACGTGTCCAGAAGTGCCGCATCGCCGCTCGCATCGACGATGTTGCGATAGTCACGCCGCGCATCGGCGGCGGGATCAATCACGGCATATCCATCCGCGCCGGCCGCGCGTGCCGCCGCGTGCTCCCACACGGTCGGCGCGCCACCCGCCTGCACCGTCAGTCGCGCCAGCAGCCGGCCGAGCGTGCCGTGACCCACGATCAGATCCGGCAACCCCGCACCCGGCAACGCAAGCGCATGCTGTGCCGTGGCCGCCAGCGCCAACAATGTCGCCCGTTCGCCGAGCAACTCCGGTACGGCAACAACCCGGCTGGCCGCAGTTACCACGCGGCTGGCGGTCCCGCCGAACAGGCCGCGCACGGCGCCGTAGCAATTGGCACCCGGCACGAACACCAGCGTGCCCTCCGGCGTGCCAGCGTCCGCACCGGCCTTCGCCACACGGCCAACGCCCTCGTATCCGGGCACCAGCGGATACCCCATGCCGGGAAACGGCGGCATACGGCCTTCATACAACAACCGTTCGGTACCGGTGCTGATGCCACTCCACGCCATGTCGATGACCACGTCGCCCGGCAAGGGCGGTGTCAGCTCGAGTTCGTCGACCGCGAGCTGCCCTGGGGCGGATAATACGATGGCGTTCGTCAGCATGCGTTCCTCCCTCGTTGGCGACATTGCGCGATGATCATCCTGTAAGCCTAGCCTTACAGCGGGCGGTGTCAACTAAGATTTACATTCCGTGTGTCACGCCGTCGCCAGCAGCACACTGGTGAGGAGCGGCGTGGCCGTCGGCAGTGCCCGAACCCGCGCAAATCCGGCATCCCGCAGCATGCTTGTCAGCGCCCCGCGCGTCCGCGGCCGGCCCGATCCCATGGCCAGCAGATAAAAACCGAAATAGGCGTCGCCCATACGCTCGGCGCCTGGTGTGCCGGCCATCGGCTCGGCGAGCAGCAGGCGGCCGCCGCGCGGCAATGCCGCATGCACGGCGCGCATAAGATGCAGTGCTGCCCCGTCGTCGTGATCGTGCACCACACGCACCAGGCTGATCAGGTCGGCTCCCCGGGGCAGGGGATCGGTCAGAAAATCGCCCCCCACCGCCTCGGCCCGCTCGGACACGCCGGCGGCGGCGAATCGGGCGCGCGCCAGATCGGCCACGCTCGGCAGGTCGAACAAGGTCATGAGCAGCCCGGGCGCCCTCGCGGCCGCAGTCTGCAAGAAAACGCCCGCGCCGCCGCCCACATCCATCAACCGCGCGTGCCGGCGCACGTCGTAGGCATCCAGTATCTCGCGTGCCACCAGCGGCTGGGACTGCGCCATCAGCGCCGAGTAGCCGGCCACCGCCGCCGGGTCGGCTGGCGCCCCCTTCGCATAGGCCCAGTACGCCGACAGCCGTGTCGGCCCGCCGAGACCCGCGCAGAAGGGCAACGGGATCAGCCATGTCCGCATAGAACATCGCGTGGTGAGCGACCATCGATGCCACGCCGGGATTGTCGATCAACGCCGCACCCAGCGCGCCCAGGCCGAATGTGTCTCCCGACCGGCGGGAAACGAGGTCCAGCGCCACCGCCCCATCCAGCAAACGCCGCGCCGTGTCCGGCGTCAGGCCGAGCCGCTCGGCCAGCTCCGGCAAGGCGAGCGGACCTTTCGCCAGCATATCGAACAGCCGCAAATCGAGGCAGGCGCGCAGGATTTGCGCATACACGAACCCGGCGCACAGATCGAACAAGGCGGCAGTCCGCCGCCGCGCCACAGGCCTGGTCAGCGGAAATTGCGCCGCCCAGGCCCGGAACCTGGCCGAGCCGACAAGCCGGTCCCGCAGGCCTAAAATATTCTCATAAGCCAAAGCCCGCGTTTTAGGCGGCCTGCTGTGACAGTCTCGCCGGCAGCAAGCGCGACGTTTCGGTCAGGATGTGGCGTCGTAGCTCATACTGGCCGGGGCAGGCGGGCACCGCCGCCATTGCATGCCCCGCCAGTTCCCGCAGCCATGCGACCGCGCCATCCAGCCCCAGTTCAGCGACCGCGTTCGGCCGTGCATGCGCCGCGTCCTGGCCCACCGGCTTGCCGAGTTCGCCGGCGTCGCCCACCGCATCGCGCAAATCGTCGGCGACTTGAAAAGCCTCACCCAGACGCAGCCCAAGAGCGCGCCAGGGCTCGGCCTCTTCCCCCGCGGATGCAGCGCCGCACATGGTCGCGGCCGCGAACAGCGCGCCCGTCTTTTCCCGCTGATACTGGGCCAGGTCGCAGGCCGGTTCGCATTCCCAGGCCTGGCCCGCGACGATGCCGCGCGGCACCCCAACGCCACGTCCTACAATGGTGACCAGCCGTGCCAGACGCGCCGGAGCAACCGAAGCGGCTTCCGCCAGCACCTGGAAAGCCAGCACGATCAGCGCATCGCCGGCCAAGACCGCCAGCATCTCGCCGTGCGCGCGGTGCACGGTGGGGCGGCCGCGTCGCGTGTCGGCGTCGTCGAAACAGGGCAGGTCGTCATGCACCAACGAGGCGCAGTGCAGCAGCTCGATCGCGGAAGCGGCCGCATCGGTCAGTGCCGGCGCATCCTCGCCGCAGGCGGCGGCCACCGCCAGACACAGGCGTGGGCGAATGCGGGCACCTCGGGGGAAAACACTGTCATGCATCGCGGCCGCTAGGCCCGGGGGCGCGCCGGCAGCATCGGCTTGGGCCACGGCGCCGGTCAGCGTAAGCTCGATCCGCGACATCGCATCCATCGTTCGGTCTCCGCGACAACTGTCAACCCGGCTTGTCACCGAAACTGTCAGACTTTACTGACACACATGTCAAGCAGGGAATCATGGCCATGCGCCCGCCGCGGGTGACGGTGATCGGTGCCGGAATCGGCGGCCTTGTGGCCGCCGTCGATCTGGCGGTGGCGGGGTGCGCGGTCACCGTGCTGGAACGGGCCGCTACCCCGGGCGGAAAAATGCGTCAGGTGCGCGCCGGCGGGGTGGCCATCGATGCCGGCCCGACCGTGTTCACCATGCGCTGGGTGTTCGACGCCATCTTTGCCGGGGCTGGCGCATCGCTGGCGGAGCATGTGAGCCTTCGTTCCGCCGAATTGCTGGCGCGACATGCCTGGGGCGCCGACGAGCGGCTCGACCTCTTCGCCGATGTGGACCGCACAGCCGACGCGATCGGCGTCTTCGCCGGCACACGCGAAGCTTCCGGGTTCAAGGCCTTCACGCGGCGTTCGCGAGACATCTACAGCATTTTGAAAACTCCCTTCTTGCAAGCAGCGCGGCCCACACCGCTAGGGCTGGTGCGCGCAGCCGGTATCGGCCCGATGCTGCGGATCAATCCATTCGAGACATTGATGGGGGCTTTGGCGAAGACCTTTGCCGATCCCCGGCTGCGCCAGCTGTTCGGCCGCTATTCGACCTATTGCGGCTCCTCGCCCTACGCGGCACCCGCCACGTTGATGCTGGTGGCGCATGTGGAGCGCGACGGCGTGTGGCTGGTCGAAGGCGGCATGCACCGGCTGGCGACCGCCCTGGCGAACTTGGCCGTATCCCGTGGTGCAGCGATCCGGTACGGCGCCGAGGTTGCGAGCATCCAGACGACCGGCGGCCGGCCTAGCGGTGTCATGCTGCGGGATGGCGAGCACATTGCGGCCGATCGCATTGTGCTGAACGGCGACCCGGCCGCGCTACCGCAGAATTTCTTCGGGCCGGACGTGGCTCGGGCGGTCAAGCCGCAACGCCAGGCACGCCGCTCGCTCTCGGCGCTTACCTGGGCGATGCGCGCGCGCAGCTCCGGCTTTCCTCTGACGCGTCACAACGTGTTTTTCTCGCGCGACTACGCGGCCGAGTTCGACGACCTGTTCGGCCAGCATCGCTTGCCACGCGCGCCTACCATATACGTGTGCGCCCAGGATCGCGGTGACGAGGGCAAGGCGCCGGAGGGGCCTGAGCGACTGCTCTGCCTGGTGAACGCGCCGGCCACTGGCGATACACATCCATCATCACAAAGCGAGATCAACTCATGCACGGAGCGCAGCTTTGCCCATCTGGCAACATGCGGATTGCACGTGGACCTGAGGACGGCGGACAGCGTGCAGACGGGTCCGGAACAGTTCGAAGACATGTTTCCGGGGACAGGGGGAGCGCTGTACGGCCCGGCGGTGCACGGCCCCTGGGCGACGTTCCAGCGGCCGGCCAGCCGGAACTCGCATCCCGGGTCTCTACCTGGCGGGGGGGAGCACTCATCCGGGAGCGGGTGTGCCAATGGCGGCGCTGTCGGGCCGGCTGGCAGCGGCGGCGGTGCTCGAAGATGGCGCTTCGATGCGCCGGTAGCGCCACGCGGCTACCGCTGGTGGTACCTGGATGCGCTGAGCGATGACGGCGCGCACGGCATCACCCTGATCGCCTTCGTCGGCAGTGTTTTCTCGCCGTGGTATCGCGCCGCGCGCCGCGGTGGCGCGGAGGTGCCGGCGGCGAACCATTGCTGCATGAATGTTTCACTTTACGGCCGCCCAAGCCGGTGGGCGATGACCGAGTATGGGGCCAAACACCTCGCGCGCACGCCCGACCAGCTCGCGATCAATAACTCGTCGCTGGACTGGGATGGGGAAACGCTGACCGCACACATCAACGAGGTGACCGCCCCTTTTCCACACGCCTGCGCGGCACCATCCGTCTCACACCGGATGCGGTGGCCACGCACGAGGTGGCGCTGGACGGCACGGGACGCCACCGCTGGTCGCCGATCGCGCCGGCTGCCCGCGTCGATGTGGTGCTGGAAAATCCGGTGCTGCGCTGGCAAGGCCACGCCTATTTCGACACCAACGACGGCGACGCCCCGCTGGAACAGGATTTTGCGCAGTGGGACTGGTGCCGGGCGCCGCTGCGCGACGGGGTGGCCGTGCTCTATCACGGCACCGGGCGGGACGGGCGCGCCTTCTGCCACGCGTTGCGCTACGATGCATCCGGGCGCGCACGCGACATCGAGGCGCCGCCGGAGGCCGAACTCGGCCGCAATTTTTGGGGCATGCGGATGCGCACGCTGGCCGATGCGGGCGCCGCGCCCCGCGTGGTGCAGCGGCTGGAGGATGCGCCCTTCTATGCGCGCTCGGTGATCGCCAGCCGCGTATGCGGGCAGGAGGTGACGGCGGTGCACGAAAGCCTGTCGCTGGACCGCTTCGTCGCCCCCTGGGTGCAGGCGATGCTCCCGTTCAAGGCGCCACGCGCGCTGTGGTAGATTAGGTCTGGCCCCCGGACCCTCGCGGCTTCAGCGTAGCCGGGAAACGCACCGCGCCGGGGTGCTCGGCAAGCCATGCGGCGGGTGGCTCCTCGCCGTGGGGGACAAAGATGAATGGCACAGCCAGTTCTTCGGCATTCCGATCAGCATTCCGCACGTCATCCCGCCTGTCCATTCGGCCATCCTCCGGTTAAGCTACGGTCCTTCCACGCAACGCCCCACCTGGGCAATCGGCGTATCGCGACCAAAGCCGCGCCCCTTGTTCGTTCCCGGCGGATCGCCTACCTGCGGCTGCATGAGCGACACGTTTGAAACCCCCGATACCGTAGGCGAAACGGAACAGCCGGACGCGCTGATGGCGGAAGCAGCCAAGCGCATTGCCGAGCTGGAGGCCGAGCGCGACGATTTTCGCGATCGCTGGATGCGCGCCGAGGCCGAAACCCAGAACGTGCGCGCCCGCAGCCGCCGCGAGGTGGACGAGACGCGTCAGTATGCCGTGCAGAAATTTGCCAAGGACGTGGTCGAAGCCGCCGAAAACCTGCGCCGCGGCCTGGCCAGCTTGCCGGCCGCGACGCCTGACGAGCCGGAAATCGTCAGCAAGCTGCGCGACGGGTTCGAGGGAGTGGAGCGCAGTTTCGTCGCCCTGCTGGAACGCAACGGGATCGTTGCCGAAGACCCGGCAGGGAAACCGTTCGATGCCAACTTGCACCAGGCGATGGCCGAACAAGCGACGTCGGAGCAGGCGCCTGGGACGGTCGTCCAGGCCTGGAGCCGCGGTTGGACACTGAATGGCCGTCTGCTGCGCCCGGCCATGGTGGTCGTAGCCAAGGCCGAGGGCGATACAGCGCGGGACGTGACTGTCTGAAGCCGGCCTAAATTGTCCAATTGAAGGCGACGTCGGCATCGTGGGACTGGCACGGGATGCCGGCGCGGCGCACCGGATGGGCGGATAGCATCGTATGTAGCGCTCGCACGCGGCGGCTGCCGCTGGTGGTCAGGCAGAACGGCAGCAGGCCGTGCAGCATGCAGGCAAGCCCCCCCACCACCATTGATGCCCCGAACCGCAGGGCGAAGTGAAGATGGCCGAGATAGGTCTCGCCCACCGACTCCGGATGGCTCGTGAACAGGCCAAGGCACCAATCGGCGCTGGCGGCCAACACGTTATCTCGATGATGCATCGGGCCACTCCACAACCATGGCGTTGGGCAGGGTATCAGCAATTTCCTATGCCATCCATATGATTCATCCAGGCCTGTTGGCCAGCTTGGCGCGGCGCCCAGTCCACCCCAACTTCGCACCATGCGCCTGTCAATTCTCGACCAATCCATGATCGCCACCGGACGCGGTCCGGATGCCTCCATCCGCGAGACGGTCGAACTGGCCAAATTATGCGACCGGCTGGGATATCACCGCTATTGGCTGTCCGAGCACCACAGCAGCGACAGCATCGCCGGGTCGGCGCCGGAGGTATTGCTGGCAGCACTGGCGATGGTGACACAGCGCATCCGGCTGGGCAGCGCTGGCATCATGCTGCCGCATTACAGTGCGCTGAAGGTTGCCGAGCAGTTTCGTGTGCTGGAAGCGCTCGCCCCAGGGCGCATCGATCTGGGCCTGGGCCGCGCCCCAGGCTCGGACGGCCGCACCGCCTTCGCGCTGAACCCGAATGCGGCGGAATCCGCGGCGCAATTTCCGGCGCAGCTGCGCGATCTCATGGCCTGGGTTTCCGGTCAGGCGCTGCCGGATAACCACCCGTTCCGCGCCGTGCGCGCCCAGCCGGCCGGGCCCGGTTCGCCGCAAGTCTGGGTGCTGGGCAGTTCGGATTACGGCGCGCAGGTCGCAGCCTGGTTCGGCCTGCCATACTGCTATGCCTACTTCTTCACCGAGGGGCAGGGGGCGGCCGAAGCGCTGTCCCTCTATCGCGACACGTATCGGCCCAGCCCCGCCAACCCGCACCCATACAGCGCTATCGCGGTGTTCGCGCTAGCGGCCGGGACGCAGGCCGAGGCGGACCGGCTGTTCGCCTCGCGTGAGGTGTGGCGCGCCGAACGCGAACGCGGCCGCTTCGTGCCGCTGCCCTCGCCCGAGGAGGCGGCGGGATATCCATTCACCGATGCCGAACGCGCCCGCAACGCGGCGATCCGGGAGCGCTCGGCCTACGGCACGCCGGACGTGGTGCGCGCGCGCCTGGAAGGCATCGCCCGGATGCATGGCGTGGATGAGATTGCGCTGGTGACGGCGGTGCATGATGCCGGGGCGCGGCGTCGCTCGTTTCAGTACATCGCAGAAGAATGTTCTTTCTTGAAAGAAAGAACCAAAGAACTTCTATCAGTTTAGACCCGCCAAATAGACAAAAGTTTTTTGCTACTTTTTTTCAAAAAAGTAGCGCTTAAATCTTTCATCCAAGCGTCGATCTGCTCCAAACTCCGAAAATTCCCCATATCGAACCTGTCGAAGCTGAGAACCTCCGCCACAGTCTTCTTCCACCGTGGTCGCGCGGGTGAAGCGGGCGGCCCGAACAGCAAAATATCGGTAATGGTCAGATCGTCAGGCACGCCCAGCAGCGGGTGCATTGCCGCCTGAACGTCGTCCTGCCCCAGCACCGATACCCACCAGCTGTGATAGCCGAGCGCGGCGGCGGCCAATTGGGCGGCGCCGGTGGCGCAGGCGACACTTTGCAGGATCACCCGCTCGGCATTGGCATGGTAGCGCTGGTCGAGCTCGGTGCCGTCCATTATACCGGGATAGGCCCAGCTCAGCCGAAAATCGGTGGCGACCACCAGCCAGCCCGGCGCCTGCGCCATGGCCTGGATCTCCGCCTCCTGCGCTTGCACGCGCCCAGCGCGCCGAGCCGCGGATGCGGCCACGTATTCGGCAATGACCCGCCTGGTCCAGGACGAGGTGACGGCGATGAAATGCCAGGGCTGGGTGTTGGCGCCGGAGGGGGACAGGCGTGCCGCCTCCATGATCATGCGGTATGTGTCGGCATCGATGGCGCCGGGCGCAAAACCGCGCGCCGTATGCCGCTGCGACATCACCTCCAGCAGGGAAAAATACCGCCCGTGCGGGTCGCTCGCCGTTGGGAGCGTTGCCGATGCTGATGCCGGGGCGGGGGTGTCCACGCAGCCACGCTGGCACGAGGATGCGATTCGATGAAATGCGGGAGGTTACCGACGGGCGCGCCAACGCTGATAGCGGAAAGCCACATAGGCGACAGCACCGGCCATCAAAGCGACGGGGAGAAGGATCGAGGCAACCCACAAGAACAGCGCCGCCAATATCAGCCCGCTGGTCACGACAGCCACCAGGGCGGCGCCGATACCGAGGCGCAGCGGCCAGGCGGAGCGGCGCGGGGCGGCCGCAAACTCACCCTGTGGCGTCATGTCCAGCACCTGGGGCAGGCGATCGCGCATGAGTGGAACGTGGCGCGACTGGACCCCGCAGACAAGGGGAATCGCTCGGTTTAGAAACGCGGCACGCCCGACTATCCGGGCACGGGATACACGATGCCAGTTCACCGACTTTCCGCCCTCGGCCTTGCCGCTTTGATCGCGCTTGCTTTGGCCGACTCACCGCGGCCGGCGGCCGCGACCGATCAGTCCGATACGGAAGTGAGCCTGCACGAGCGTGACCTGATCGAGGAACTCGCTGGCCAAATACCTCGTCATGCCGGAGACCGCCTTGTGGCGTTTCACCCCCAAGAAGCCCTACCTGGGCAGCACCAAGCTGGTCTGCGGTACGGTCGACTATCAGACGTCCCTGCACAAATACGTCGGCTATCATCGGTTCTACGCGCTGCTGGACGATGGGCGCGTGACGCTGTCGCAGATCGAGGACAAGTTCGAGGACCCGTCCGGCCGCCTGGCCGACAAGCTCGACTTCCTGTGCGGCAAGACCTGATTGCCGGGACCCTCGCGGCAAGGCATGTGGCAGGCGTTGCTCTGCGCTGCAAAGCCGGTATAGGACGCGGATGGTTTTTTTCGGCCGTTGCGTCGGGACTGGGAACGCATCTTGCTTATTAAGCGTCAGGCACACGGTGCGTGAGCTTCCGGGGAGAGTGAGCGTATGAAGGAGTGCACGGCATGAATTACGCCGAGCAGACTAGGAGCCCGATGCGGCACGTCGTGGGCCTCGGGGTGGTCTTATTGCTGCACGTGTTTCTGATCATCGGCCTGATCAACGGCCTGGGTTCGACCATCATCGACAAGCTGAAGAACCCGCTCGAAACCAAGATCGTGCAGGACCAGACCAAGCCGCCGCCACCGCCGCCCCCCCCTCCGCCGCCCGAAGTGCCGGTTACGGCACCACCGCCCTTCATTCCGCCGCCCGAGATACAGGTGCAGCCGCCGCCCACGCCGCCGCCGAATGCGATTACGGCCGTGCAGCACGCGGCGCCCGCGCCCTATGTCCCGACCAAGCCGGCGCCGGTGGTTCAGGCGCAGCCCGACCATGACGTGGGCGAGCGGCCGATTGCCGGCGCGCCGCTGCAATATCCGCCGCAGATGGAGGAGGAGCAGCGCGAAGGGTCGGCGCGTGTCTCATGCGACGTCGGCACTGACGGTTCGACCAGCAACTGCAAGATCAACTCAGTGACGGGCGGTTCGGCCTTCGGTGCGGCGGCCCTGTCCTATGTCAAACGCGCGCGCTACCGCCCCCGCACCCATAACGGGGTTGCAGTTGCGGCCTCGCACGAGTGGAACATCAAGTTCAATCTTGGCGGCGGCGAGTAGGCCGGCCCGCGAATATCATCGATACAGCGGCCGCCGACCGGCCTGCGATCCAGGAGTGACCATGATCAAGAACCGCACCGCCTTTGCCCTGTCGCTGGCCCTCTCGGCTGCGCCACTGCTGCCGACGCTGGCCTTTGCACAGGCGGCCGCACCGGCCCCGGCGGCCGCACCGGCCGCGCCCGCGCCGGCTGCCCCCGCGCCCGCGGGCGCAACCCCGGACGCAACCCCACCCGCCGCGGCCGCGCCCGGCACGCCGCCCGCCGCTGGTGCACCCGCGGCACCTGACGCGGCTGGTACCACCGGTGCCGCGCCGGGTGCTGCACCGGCAGCTTCACCTGACGCCAACGCACCCGTCGATAACGGCAACGGCACGCAGACCGTGGAAAACCCCTATGGCCTGAACGCGCTGTGGAAATCCGGCGACGCCGTGAGCCGCACCGTGCTGATCATGCTGGCGATCATGTCGTTCGGCACCTGGTACATCATGATCACCAAGTTCTGGGAGCAGGCGCGCATTTTCGCGGCGGCGCGGACCGCCAACAACGATTTCTGGAAGACCACGTCGGTGCGCGACGGCATACAGCGGCTGAAGCCGACCAGCCCGTTCCGCTACATCGCCGAGAATGGCGTGAACGCGACCGAGCACCATAGCGGAGCACTCACCGACGCGATCGACCTGCACACCTGGGTGACGATGGCCATCCAGCGTGCCCAGGAAACCATCAGCTCGCGTCTGGCCGGCGGCCTGGCGTTCCTGGCGACTGTCGGCTCCGTCTCTCCCTTCGTCGGGCTGTTCGGCACGGTGTGGGGTATCTATCACGCGCTGACCGCCATCGGTGCGGCCGGCCAGGCCAGCATCGACAAGGTGGCGGGGCCGGTGGGTGAGGCGCTGATCATGACCGCACTCGGCCTGGCGACCGCTGTGCCGGCGGTGCTCGGCTACAACTTCCTTGTCCGCCGCAACAAGAGTGCCAACGAGAAGGTGCGCAACTTCTCCAGCGACCTGCACAGCATCCTGCTGTCCGGCAGCCGCGTGAGCGTGGCGCAGGGCGCGTCCTCGGTCGTGGCCCCCGTCGCCGCACGGGTTGCCTGAACCATGGCCATGTCGGTCGGCCCCTCCGAGGGCGATGACGAGGTCGTTTCCGCGATCAATACGACGCCGCTCGTGGATGTGATGCTGGTGCTGCTGATCATCTTCCTGATCACCATCCCCGTCGTCACCCACACAGTGCCGGTGTCGCTGCCCAAGGATCGCAACCAGCCGACGCAGACCAAGCCGGAAAACATCATCATCGCCGTCAACAAGGACGGCGATTATTTCTGGAACGAGAAGCCGGTGGCGGATTCGGCGGCGCTGCTGGAACGGCTGAAACAGATCGCCGTGAAGGTGCCGCAGCCGGAGGTGCACATACGCGCCGACGAGAACGGGCGCTACGAGTTCGTGGGCAAGGTGGTCGTCGATTTGCAGCGGGCGGGCATCTATAAGATTGCCTTCATCACCGAGCCGCCACCGAACAACGTGAGCCAATAGGAGTCGTTTGAGCCATGGCCATGAGCATGCCGACGGGCGGCGACAGCGACGAAATGGACGTCGTGGTCGAGATGAACACCACGCCGCTGATCGACGTGATGCTGGTGCTGCTGATCATGCTGATCGTGACGATCCCGATCCAGACCCATGCGGTAAAGCTGGATCTGCCGGCGGGTAATCCGCCGCCGCCGCCGGTACCGCCGACCGTGGTGACGATCGACGTGGACTTCGATGGGACGATCAGCTGGAATGGCGAGGCGCTGCCGGATGAGGCATCGCTGCGGTCGCATCTGGTGGATGCGGCCAAGGCCGATCCGCAGCCGGAAGTGCATCTGAAACCCAACAAGCTGGCCACCTACAAATACGTCGCCCACGTGATGGCCGACGCGCAAAGGCTGGGCGTGCAAAAACTCGGCCTGGTCGGCAACGAACAGTTCATGGGGCCCTGATCAAAGATGCGTTCGACGATACTGCGTGCAGGACTTGTTGCGTGTCTGACGGTGGGCGGGGCGTACGCTGCCGCTTTGCGTCCAGAGGTGGGAAAGCCGTTGGCCAAGGCGGAAGCGTTGATGAACGCGCGCAATTATACGGCCGCCATGGCGCAAGTGCGCGTGGCCGCCAGCGCACGCGGGCTGACGCCGGATGAGAGTTTCACCATCCAGCAGGTGCGCGGCGCCATCGCCGGGCGCATGGGCGATAACGCGACGGCGGCGAAGGTCTATTCCGACCTGCTCGGATCCGGCCGTGTCTCGCCGGCGCAGCAGCTTGTGCTGCTGAAGGCGGAAGCGAGCCTTGCGTTCAATGCAAAGGATTACCCGTCGGCGATTATCTGGATACAGCGTTACCTGAAGGCGGCGCCGACCGACGCGACGATGAAGACGCAGTTGATTACGGCCTATTATCTCAACAAGGACTTTGCCAACGCGGGCAAACTCCAATTGGCCCAGGTCGCGGCCACGGTGCGTGCCGGACAGCGCCCGACGGAGGAACAGTTGCAGTTGCTCGCCGCCTGCCAGCGCGAGGGCGGCGATACGCTGGGCTTCGGCAACACCATGGTGCAGCTCGTTACCTACTATCCAAAACCCGATTACTGGGAAAACCTGATACACAGCGCCGAGACACGACCAGGTTTTGCAAGCCGGCTGACGCTGGACATCGATCGTTTCGAGCTGGCGACCGGACTGCTGACCAAATCCGACGATCTGATGGAAATGATCGAGCTGTCCTTGCAAGTTCCGCTACCGGGCGAGGCCAAGGCGATCACCGACAAGGCATTCGCCAGCGGCACCTTCGGCACCGGCCCGCAGGCAGCACGCCAGCAGCGCCTGCGCGACCTGGTGAACAAGACCTACGCCAGCGAGCTGGCGGCACTGCCGGGCCGCGAAGCCGAAGCGCAAGCCTCGCACGATGGCAACCTGCTGGCCTCGCTCGGCGAGGAATACGCAACGTATGGCCAGTATCCGAAGGGCATTGCCATGATGGAAGCCGGCATTCGCAAAGGCGGCCTGCGCCATCCGGACGATACGCGGCTGCATCTTGGTTTGGCATATATGAACGCCGGCCAGAAAGCGCGCGCTGTGCAGATGCTCAAGACGGTTGGCGGCAAGGAGGGCGCGGCGGAAATAGCGCGCCTCTGGTTGCTGCAGATCAGCAAGGCGTAGCTGAAAAGCGTCAGATGCGAACTGCTTCCTGTATGATCGGGGCATTCGCAACTGTGGCATACATACAACTGGACCGCGATCGCGTGCAGCAGACCGGATTTTGGTCGTTGTGCTATATTGCCACAAAGTCGCAATCTTTAGCGCTGACATCAGAGCGCGCGGGAGCGACATGGGACAGGGTACGAAGTTCAAGACTGGGCTATTGACGACCTGCGTTTTGGCATGCGGTTTCGCACCCCTGATGGTCGTCGGGGCGCATGTGGCCCGTGCTCAGGAGGCGTTGCCGACGACCTCGCCGAGTTCCAGCGGCGTACCTCCGCGCGGGCAAACTCCGGCACAGGCCATTCCGCCGGATGTCAGCCGTGGAGCTACTGAGAATATCATCGTCAAAGCGCAACGCCGCCTGCTGAAGGAAAAGAACTCGCCTTCCGCGGTCACGGAACTCGGCGAACGCCAAATACAGCAGGTTGGCATATCCGGCAGCCCGGCGACGTTGCTCAGGCAGGCGCCTTCGATCAACGTGTATCAGCAGGGCATCGGCAATTCGGCGCCAGAACTGACAATTCGTGGCGCGCGCGGCTTAGAAACCGCTTCCACATACGACGACGTGCCCACGCAGGATCTTTTGGCGCCAGGCTCGTCCGCGATCGAAAACAACATCGGCGGCATCTTCACGCTTGGGCAGATCAGCGGCGTGTCGATCTATCCCGGCATCGCCTACCCCGACAAGAACACGTTCGGCACGATCGGCGGCACCATCGCCTACGCCTCGAAGCGCCCGACCAACGATTTCTACGTCGACGTCTTCGGTGGCGTAGGTTCCTTCCAGACCTATACGGAAGGTTTCGAGGTCAATTCCGGCTCGCTCGACGGCCCGCTGGGCACCGGCGACAACGCACCGAAAATCCTGCTGAACTACAAGAACCTGCAAACCGCTGGCTTCATCGACTACACGGGCAACCGTGAGAACGAAATGGAGTTCGCGTTCGACAAGCCCTACGACGACGGTCTGTCGAAATTCCAGACGACCGTGCTCTACAATACCGGCAACGGCTACATTCAGACCGAGCCGGTGCCACTCCCCTACCTCAACCAGAACGGATTGTTCAGCAACTACCCGACCAATGCGTCGGCCGCCTTTGAGCGCAACGACTATTTGACGGTCATCCTGAAGGACGACACCTACGTCAACGACAATCTCAATGTCGGCGTGACCGCTTTCTACCTGCACAACGATGCCGCCTCCACAACGTTCGGGGCTTTGGCGGCTAGCCCGCCATTCGGCGACTTCAACCCATATGAGGTAGGCGGGGCCGCACCGTTTCTGAACACACCGGCGGGCTTCAACTACGGCGCGTTTTACGGCCCCGGATCGCCGAACTACAAGGCCGGCATCTATCCCTATAACCCGATGGCGGTCTATCCGCCGGGATCGCCGAACTGTCCTGCCGCCTATGTCGCCGAGTACGCCGCGGCAGGCGGTGTGGCACCTTGCGGTTTGAACAGTGAGCTCGTCATTCACCAGTCGCAAACCTATGGCATACAGCCACGAGTGACCATCATTCCGCCGGAATTCTTCGGCATCGGCAACACGATCAAGATTGGCGGCCTGTTCGCGAAGGAGACATCGCCGTCAGACCGCAGCTACTTCGGCGCAACGTTCAATGTCCAGCAAACACCGGGCAATCTCGACAACATCTTCGGCGGTGGCTTCGACGGCGGCGTGCAGCGCACGATCGCGCAGGGCTATATCCAGGACAAGATCGACCTGCTCGACAACACACTGCACATCACCCCGGGCGGCACGCTGCAAACGACATATTCCAGCCTGAAGGAAAGCGAGATTTTCGACTTTGCCGCGGGCGCATACGTGAATTTCAAATCCAAGAAATTCAATCGCGAATGGCTGCCCTTCTTCAACGTCTCCTACGATTTCGACAAGATACTCCCCCCGCTGAAGGGCCTCAGCGTTTATGGCAGCACAGGGCAATCCGCCTTGTTCGCCCCCGTCACCGATTTCGGGCCGAACGCGGCTGGTGCACCCCCAAACGCGTCAATCGTGCACCTTTACGAGGGCGGCGTGAAATACGACACGTCGAACTTGCTTCTCTCGTTCGACTACTTCTACCAGAAGGTGGATCGCGACTTCGGGTTCTACACGTCGGAATCCGGACCGACCCTGGGCCAGAGTATCTATAACGACAACGGCCAGCGTGAATTCAAGGGTGTCGAAGGTTCGGCCGAGTACCAGGTGTTGCCCGACCTTCAACTGTTCGGGAATTTTTCCCACCTGCTGGCGAAATACCTGCGCAGCAACTTCGCCTTTGCGACGGTGGCCGAGGATCAATACGGTATCGCCCTGCGCGGCGCGCCGGTCACCGGCATTCCGGACTGGCTATCCACCTTCGGCGTGGATTACGGCCACAAGAGCCTTGTGCGCGACGGCGACGCGTTCGACGCCCGGTTGAGCGCCACCTATACCGGCCACCAATTCACCACCTATGATATCTCCGGCAGCGCAACCGTCCCGACCTTTACCGGCCTCACACCCAACATCGGCACAGCCTTGCCCGGAACAGCCGCCATCCCGGGAAGCCCCTACACGGGATGCCAGGGAACGAATCCCGCCCCTGCCTGCACACGCTTCAGCCAATTGTCGGGTGCTACCGTCTACGACCCGAATGGCGGCATCTCGCCCTTCGCGGTCTTCAACCTCGATGTCAACTACACGCTTCCGACCCCGTTCCTTCCCGCGTTGAAACGGGTAAAGTTCGACCTGAATATCCAAAACCTGTTCGACCAGCACTTCTTCCAGTATTACTACAGGCAGGTGTCGCCCTCTGCCTGCTCGGCGACCAAAGCGAACCCGGTCGGCAGCCAATACAATTGCTCACCGCAGTTCGCCGACGGCATTCCCGGCCAGCCCTTCAGCGTGTTCTTCACCGTCAGCGCCCGCTTCTGATCCCCCAAGGGCCGCACTCTCGTGCGGCCCTTGGTCCGAGCGCGCTAACCTGGCGACATGACCAAGACGGCTGACGAAATCTGGTTCGCGCATCTGGCCACCATGCGCCGGGGCACGCCGTATGGCGCGGTCGAGCGCGGAGCCCTGGCCATTGCTGGGGGCCGGATCGTTTGGGCCGGGCGGCGCGACACACTGCCCAAAACCCTGATCGGCCCCGCCACCACCCAGTATGCGCGCGATGGGTGCTGGATCACCCCCGCGCTGATCGACTGCCACACCCATCTTATCTTCGCGGGCGATCGGGCGGAAGAGTTCGAGGCGCGGCTGGCCGGAGACAGCTACGAGGGCGCGGCGCGGCGCGGCGGCGGCATACTGTCCACGGTGGCCGGCACGCGGAAAGCAACGCAGGAGGAGCTGGTCCAGCAAGCCACGCCCAGGCTGGCCCGGCTGATGGCCGACGGGGTCCGCACGGTCGAGATAAAGTCCGGCTACGGCCTGGCACTGGAGCCGGAGCTGGCCATGTTGCGCGCCGCCCGCGCACTGGGTGCGGCCCACGGCATACGCGTGCGCACCACCTTGCTGGCCGCGCACGCCGTGCCGCCCGAATACACCGGGATGGCTGATGCCTACGTGGACCACATCACGCGCGACATCCTGCCCGCGGCCGCGCGCGAGGGATTGGCGGACGCGGTGGATGCCTTCGCGGAGGACATCGCGTTCAGCCCGGCCCAGGTGGCACGCGTGTTCGAGGCGGCCCAGGCGCTGGGCCTGCCGGTGAAGCTGCACGCCGACCAGTTGAGCGATGGCGGCGGGGCGGCGCTGGCGGCGCGGTTCGGGGCGCTGTCGGCCGACCACCTGGAATACACGTCGGAAGCCGGGGTGCGCGCCATGGCGCAGGCCGGCACGGTGGCCGTGCTGCTGCCCGGCGCCTACGCGACCGTCGGCGCCCGCCAGCCGCCGCCTGTGTCCGCCTTCCGCGCGCAAGGCGTGCCGATGGCGGTGGCCACCGACTGCAACCCCGGTTCATCGCCGCTCTGCTCCTTGCTGATGGCGGCCAATCTGGCCTGCGCCCTGTTCCGCCTGACGCCGGAGGAGGCGCTGGCCGGGATCACGCGCGAAGCGGCGCGGGCGCTGGGTCTGTCGGACGACATCGGCATGCTGGAGCCGGGGCGGCGGGCGGAGTTCTGTGTGTGGGACATCGGCCACCCGCGCGAGCTCGCCTACTGGATGGGCGGCATCACGCCCCGCGACGTGCGACCTGCGCTTACGGTGTGAACAGATGGCCGTGCACGGCGCCCGCCGCACCGGTGAAACAGCCGGTACGCTGTCCGCGGTCGTTGACCGCCACGATGTCCGTGTTGACCGCGGCCGATATGTTCCAAGTGCGGTGGGTACCCCCGGTGTCACGATGCGGAACGGAACGTTGGCGTGAATGCCGGGCAACCCGCCGATATTAGAATGTGCATTCAGCCGAGTCGACACGATATAGAGCATCATCCGATCGAACGGAATTGCTCGATCGGATGAAGATGCTCGCCAAGACAATGAATTAGAGCGTGGTCCGTGAGCCAATGCGAACGGATCGTGCTCTAGGCATCCCTCGAGCGCTCCTGACGCGTAAGCGTAAGCCCGATAAGCACGGGCATAGCCAGAAGCACGAGCGGATACTGCAGCAGCAGGCCTGCAATCACCGCAATCGCTAGCGGTTGTTGAATGCCGGATCCTTGGCCGATCGCGAGTGCCAGCGGCATGAGGGTTAGGATGGCTGCCAGTGTCGTCATGGTGATCGGGCGAAGACGGTTACGGCTGGCTTCGCGCAAGGCCCGGACGGGCGGCATGCTATGCAAAAGCTCGGTGTATTCGGATACGAAGAAGATCGACATTTCAGTCCCGATGCCGATGATCATCGTCATGCCCATCAGGGCAGTGATGTTGAGCTCCACCCCAGTCGACCACAAAGCTGTAAAAACGGCGGTGGTCGACAGAAGGGATGATCCAATGATGATCACCGGCAGCCAAATACGTTCGTAGAGTATCAGCAGCAGGATGAATTCGGCTATCAGGGCAGCGGCAAATGCGCGTTCCTGACTGGCGAAAGCAATCCGTTGCTGCTGGTAGGTGCCGCCAAACTCATAGCGTGTGCCCGCGGACAACATGCCGGGCTGGGCAAGCACCTTTGATACATCCGCGATGGCGGCTCCCAAACCGCGGCCTTCGATGCGCCCTGTGACGGCAACCATCTGCTGCAGATTGTCGCGCGTAATTTCCGGCTGCCCAGTGACCGGCACGACGGTCGCCACTCGGTGGAGGGCCAGAACATGGCCATCCGGCGCACGCATCGTTACATCGGCGAGCGCGTGAACCTGAAGGGCGAGATTGTCAGGCAGATGAACGCGGACGCCGACCGATTTCGTCGGCTGGGGTAATTGGGTGACTACATTGCCCTGCACAGCGCTGCTGACGGCCTGGTTGATGTCGTCGGCCGTCATGCCTTCCATGGCTGCCGCCGCCGGATCCACGTGGATATCCAGCGCGTCCCCCGCGAGACGAACACCATCCTTAACCTCGACGACGCCGTCGATCTTGCTGATGGCGGCAGCAACTTTCTTGGCCGTGCCGATCAGCGCCTGAAAGTCGTTGGCATAAAGCTTGATTTCGATCGGCTGCGGCACGGCGGTCAGATCGCCAATCAGGTCCTCCATCAATTGCGCCAGTTCGATCTGCACGCCGGGCACATGAGCCTGGATGTCGGCCAGCACGGCCGCCATGACATCTTCCGTCGGGCGGGCATGGCCGGCCTTCAGGCGGACGAAATAGTCGCCGTGATAGCTTTCACCGAGATCGCCGCCGAGCCCCGTGCCAAGCCGGCGGGAAAAGGTCTGAACTTCAGGCTGGCCTCGTACGATGGCGTTAACTCGGGCCATCACGCGCTCGGTCTCCGGCAGCGATGTGCCGGGGGGGGTGTAGAAGTCCATGACGAAGCCGCCTTCGTCCACACGCGGCATAAAGCCGGTCTGCACTTGCCGTGAACTGATATACCCCAGCGCCAACAACGGGATCAGCAATGCGCCCAAGAGCCAAGGGCGCCGGAATAGTCCGTCGAATGCGCCCGCATGGCGGCGCGCCAGCCAATTCGGCCGGTCTTGCCCCGCGTCGCGCCACGTGTCGAAATTGATCAAATGCCGCGCCAGCACCGGCACAACGAAGGCCGCCATCAGGTAGGAGATAACCAGCGCCGCGCCCATCGTGATCGACAGCGCGCGTGAAAATGCCCCCGTCACGCCCGCCAGAAAACTAAGCGGCAGGAACACGATAAGTGTGGCAAGGCTCGACCCGGTCAGCGGCCGCATGAATTCGAGCGCGGCAGGCAACACGGCGCTGGACCCGGCTACCTTGTCGTCCACCGTCGCACCGGCGCGCCGGGCGATGTGCTCCACCATCACGATCACGTCGTCGATCAGCAGCCCCACCGCCGCGGCTATCCCGCCGAGGGTCATGATGTTGAAGCTGAGGCCCAACACGGAGAGCACGAGCACGGTCGCAGCCAGCGTTGCCGGCACCACGATAATGGCAATCAGCGTCACGCGCAGGTTGCGCAGGAAGGCGAAAAGCACCAGCGCCGCCAGCCCTAGTCCGATCAGCACAGCGTCGCGCACGCTGCCGGCCGATTGTGTCACCAGCACGCTCTGATCGTACCAGTTGGCCATGGCGACACCCGGCGGCAGCTTCAGCGACGCTAGCCGCTGCCGCACGCCGGACGCCACCTGCACGGCGTTGCCATCCGGCTGTTCATACACGTTGAACAGGACGGCCGGCGCGCCGTCCTCCTGTACGCCGATATACAGCGGCACCAGGCCGGGCCGTACCGGTCGCCACATCGCGCACGCGCACCACGCCGGCCGCATCGCCGCGGATCACGATCTGCTCGATATCGGCGACCGTATGCAGGCTGTGATCCACCAGGAGAAGGAACAGCTTCTTGCGGTCCTGCAACTGTCCTACCGACTGCAGGACGTTCCCCGCGGCAATCGCCGTACCGAGCTCGCCCAGGCCGATGCCGTAGGCGGCCAGGCGGCGCGGATCGGCTTCCACCTGGATCTCGGCCATCTCGCCGCCCTGCACGTCTACCCGCGCGAGCCCGGGCACGGCCGATAGGAGCGGGACGATCTGGAACTGCGCGAAATCGCGCAGCGCCACCGGGCTGAGGGTAGTCGACGTGAGCGCGTAGGAAATGATCGGGAATACCGTCG
Organism: uncultured Alphaproteobacteria bacterium; assembly: GCA_963850605.1. Lineage (GTDB taxonomy): Bacteria > Pseudomonadota > Alphaproteobacteria > Acetobacterales > Acetobacteraceae > BOG-908. Next base: position 134,539 of record CAWKLX010000006.1, read on the forward strand.
GGTCCATGCGGCGAACGACGTAGGTGGTGCCGGCCGGCACGTTCGGCAGCACCTGCTGAAGGGCTGCGTCGATCAGCAGGGTGCTGGCCACCATGTCGCGGCCCCAGCCGAAATCCACCGACACCTGGGCGGTGCCACGTGTGGTGGAGGAGCGCACGTTCTGAACGCCAGGCACGCCGCGAACCGCCTGTTCCACGGCGCGTGTCACTAACAGCGCCATCTGGTCGGCCGGGCGGCTGCCGGCATCCAGATCGATCACCACGCGGGGGAAGGAGACCTGAGGGAACAGGCCTACTGGCAAGGAAAGCGCGCTGACCAGGCCTGCAATGGCAAGCGCCGCGGCCACGAACACGATGGAGCGCGCGTGCGCCTCGAGACCGCCGGCGAAACTCATGGCGCGGGATTGGCGGCGTGTGCCTGGCCGCCGGCGGCATCGGCGCCGACCGGGTCGCCATCAGCAAGCTGCGTGGCGCCCTTCGTCACAACCGGTAGGGCGGCGTCTAGGTGACCGTTGACGGCATCCTGATCGGCCTGGCCGCCGAGCGTATGCACGTCTACCCGGACTGCCTTGCCGGCTTTGACCTGGAACAGATAATCGCCGTGGTCGTCGGACAGCACTGCGTCGTGAGGCACGATCCAGCCGTGCAGGTCGCCCAGGGTGATATCGGCCGCGAACACCTCGCCCGAGAGGACAGCATTAGGTGGCACGCCGATATCGACGTCCACCAACCTTGTCTTCACGTTCACAACCCCGTCCACCCGGACGACGTGGCCAGTGACATCGGGTCCGCCGCCGGGCCGGTGCAGCACGACGTTCTGGCCGGACTGCACGCGGGCGTGCAACGCAGGCTCCACGCCGACAGTGACGACCAGGCCGTCCACGCCCCTCCCGTCGAGACGGGTCAGCGTCATCAGCGCGGCGCCCGCGGCCACCCGGTCGCCTTGTGCCACCGGGATGGTGTTGATCACGCCGTCGTACGGGGCGGTCACCTCCGTGCGCGGCCTGTCGGCGCCCTGGCGGCGCAGGGCATCCAAGGATGCCTTGGCATCCAGATAAGCTTTCTCGGCCTGCGCCAACTGGTCGCGGGTTGCTAGCTTCTGCGCCAGCAATTGCGCGGTGTGGGCGCGTTCGGCCTGCGTCAGGTTGAGGGCGGAAAGCGCCTGCTGATAGGTGCTGACGCCGGCGGCGGCGAGGTCGAATTCCATCAGGCGGTCGCCCGCATGCACCCGGTCGCCCGGTGTGACCAGAATGGCCGCGACCCGGCCATCCTGCGGCAGGCTGACGGCGTTGCCGCCCTCCAGCGCCGGCGAGGCGGTGCCATAGGCGGTGACGATCTCCGGCAGGCTGCCTTGGTGCACGCTCACGGTGGTGACTTGCGCCACCCCTGCATCGCTCCGCCTGGGCGTGACCGGCCGCGGCCAAGCTTGCTGCCATCAGGGCGATGGCCAGCCAGCCTGGCTGCCGGCAACGGGGAAGCCGCCTCACTGGCTGGTCTCCTCGATGTGAAGGGGGGGGAGTTCGGCGCCTACCAGCGTGGCGATCGCCACCTGCTGTTCGGCCAGCGATTGTTCGAGGGTGACAATTTCCTGTTCGCGCAGGACGGGTGCCAGGATCAGGTCCAACGCCGTGCGCTCATCGAGGTCGCCGGCGGCCTGTGCCGACCGGGCCAGGGCGGCGTCGTTGGTCAATGGCGGCAGGGAGTGGCGTAGATCGCCGAGCTGGCGATGGAGCAGCGCCATTTCGGAGAGCAAGGCGCCCACCTGCCCTTCGGCGGAGGCGAGGCGGGCGGCGTATTCCGCGTAGAGCTGTGCGCGGGTGGCCTGTTCGATGGCGATGTTGCCTTGGTTGCGGTCGAAGATGGGCAGCTCCATCGTGATCTGCGGACCGATATTCCGGACATTGGAATTGTCGCTGCCGCCGGTGACGCCGAAGCTGAGATTGGGGAACTGCGACAGGATGGCACTGCGCAGTTTGGCGTTCTGCGCCGCGTAGCCAAAACGAAGGGCGGCCAGATCCGGACGGCGATCGGCCAGCGTGGGCAGCGCGCGCCGAATCGCGTCCGGGTCGATCGCGGGGATGTCCGGCATGGGGGTGAACGCCAGCACCGCATCGGGTGACAGGCCGAGGAGCGCATTGAGCTGGTGGCGCCGGCCGAGCTGAATTCTTTCCTGGTCCAAAGCGGCGCTGCGCGCGGCCTGCAAGGCGGTGATGTCGGGCGCGGCGGTGGCCAGGGTGACGTCGCCCCTGGCGAGCGCGGTGCGGGAAGTGTCGGCGCGGCCCTGCAAAAGCGCCTGATTGCGGCGCAGCACGGAAAGCAGCCGGTCGCCGTCGATGATGTCCACCGTCAGCAGCCGGGCCTGCGCCATGGTTTGCCATTCCTGCCACAGCAGGTTGGCGTCCACCGAGCGCGCGCTGCTTGCCGCTTCCCGCCGGCGTGTCCCGCGGGTGATCAGCGAGCGGATATCGTAGCTGATGCCGAGATTGAAGGCGTTGGTGGCGCTGCCGAACGGCACGGCGGCGGCCGGGCCCGCCAGCAGCGGCAGAATGGCGCCGGTGACGGAGGGATTCATCAGCACACCCGCCTGCAGCATTTGCGCTTGCGCCACGCCGCGTTGGGCGCGCACGGCCGTGAGGTCCGGGCTGTTGAGCGCAGCGAGCGCGGCCACATCGGCCACGTGCAAGGGACGGGACGGATCGATCCCGCCCAGGTTCAGCGCGGCCAGCGAGCGGCGGAGGGCCGGCCGGTCGGGCAACGGCATCGGCACATCGCGCGCGCAGGCTGCCGGCAGAGCGAGCAGCAGGAGAAAGGCGCAGCCGCGCCGGGTTGGGCAATGCGGCATCAGCTCAGGCGGGTCAGCAGGATGAGCGCCAGCGTCACCGTGATCGCGCCGCCGATTTGGGTGGCGATCTGGGCGAACGGCACCAACCGCGTGCGGTCGGCCGCGGCGAGGATCGCCACGTCGCCGGTGCCGCCCTGCCCGCTATGGCACGTGTTCACGAACGCCGCCTCGATCGGATACAGCTTCACCAGGCGAACGGCGGCGAAACCGGTGCCGATCAGAATGGCGACCGTGGCCAGCACGGTGGCGTTGTTGGGCAGGGCCACGGCGGCGATCAGCTTGTCCCACGGGGTGAGCGACACGCCGATGGCAAACAGCAGCGGGTAGATCACCAAAGTTGCGAAAAACCGATAAACGGTGATGGCGCCGCACTCCAGCCGTGGTGACACCAGATGGCCCAGTTTCAGCGCCGCGGCCAGGAACAACATCGGCACGGGCGCCGGCCAGCCGGGCACGTTCTGCGCCAGAACGCCGGTGGGAGATCGGCCACCCGCGCGAACTCGCCTACTGAATGGGGGGCATCGCCCCTCGCGATGTGCGGCCTGCGTTTAGGGTGTGAACAGATAGCCGTGCACGGCGCCCGTGGCATCGGTGAAACAGCCGGTCCGCTGGCCGCGGTCGTTGACCGCCAATATCTCCGTGTTGATCGCGCCCGGTATGTCCCACGTGCTGTAGGTGCCGCCGGCGTAGGTGAACCCGTGCAGCACGGGTTCGGTCGCGCTGCCTGCGAAATAATAGCCCGCCACAGAGTCCGGAGCCGTCCACGCCCTGTGGAAAGGTGAGCATCGCACCTGGCACATTAACCGGCGCGAACTGTCCCGCCCGGTAGACCCAGCCCCGCAGCCCGGCCTGGGACAGCGATGTGCCGGCGATGGCGGTAGCCAATCCGTTCATGCCGGCGGGCCTTGTGTTGCCTGTTCCGTCGTCGAGCAGGGTGACGTCACCGAACGCGTCGCGCAGGAACGCGGGCGCATTGAACAGCTTTTTGGGGAACATGACGGGGAGCTGCACCTGGCCCAGTATGGTGCCGGTTTCGGTGATGCCGTCCAGGCTGAGCACCGGGTGGCGGCCCAGCGCCGGCGTGCTGGTCATGCTGCCATGGGCGCTGAATGCAAGAATCTGCAGGTTCTGCGTCAGGTCGGTGCCGACCACGGCATGCGCGCTGTTGACTCCGCCAAGGTACACGAGGCCCGGGGGCAGATTCAGTTTTGGCGCCGAAAAATGTCCGCCATGCCAGAGGAAGGGCGTGGCGGTGCCTATCCCGCCTGCGGTGGCTTGGCCGGCCACCAGCCCGTCGCTGGCCAGGGCCGTGCCGCAGGTGGTGGCGGCACCTGGCGCATCGAATACGGCCAGGCTGGCGGCTTCGGCGGAGGCCGGAAACAGCACGCAGGCGATGACGATGGCAGTGCGCATTCGGGTCGGCCCGCAAAGGTTAACGTATTGCTGCCATTAACCTTAGCCTAACGCCAGCAGAATGTTCTGGCCCCGTACCAGCCGGACAGGCGCTTGCGCAGGCTGCCACCCGCACCGACATGCCGGGCCATGACCGAGCCCGATGCCAAGCCGCCAAACCCCGCCATCACCGACGCCGCGCCGGCAGTCGCGCCACCCCGCCCGAAGGAGATCGGCGGCCCGAAAGGCCCAGAACCCACGCGGTATGGGGATTGGGAGGTGAAAGGGCGCTGCACCGATTTCTGATCTTTGCTCCGCCCGCACGCTGGTCATCGGTGCAGGCGGGGGTATCGGGCGGGCGCTCATGGCCGCCCTGCCCGCCGGGCAGGCGGTCGGCTTGTCGCGGGCGAGCCACACCGGGTTCGACCTGGCCAGCGAGGCGAGTATCGCGGACGCCGCCGCTTCGCTCCGCCAGCATGCTCCTTACGGCCGCATCATCGACGCGACCGGTGCGTTGAGCCTGGACGGGCGCGGCCCGGAAAAGCGGTTATCCGAGCTCGATCCGGCGCAGATGGCACGGGCGTTTGCCATCAATGCGGTGGGGCCCGCGCTGTTGCTGAAGTATTTTTGGGAGATGCTGCCCCGCGACGGCCGCTCGGTTTTCGCGACCTTGTCCGCCCGGGTGGGAAGCATCGGCGACAACCGGCTCGGTGGCTGGTATTCCTACCGCGCGTCCAAGGCAGCGCTGAACCAGCTTTGGCGCACCGCCTCGGTGGAGGTCGCACGGCGCCGGCCGGACGCGCTGCTTCTGGTTCTGCACCCCGGCACCGTTCGGACCGGCCTGTCGGCCCCGTTCACCGCGCCCGATCGAGGCGTATCCCCCGCGACGGCTGCGACAAACCTTCTGGCGGTGATGGATGGGGCGACTGAGTCGGGCGTGTTCCTGGACCAGCACGGTGTCCCCATCGCCTGGTGACAGTCAGGCCAGGTGCCCGTTCTCCAATTGCTCCAGCCCGCTGCTGCGGCGGTCTAGCCCGCGGCGGTCCACCACGAATTCCAGATCGTCAGACGTATCCACCCGGAACGGGGGCGGGGCAGGGGGGCGGGGCGCGTTACGCTCGTGGTTGGTTCGGGCGCGGTCGGCACGGGCGATCAGTTGGCGCAATATGTCGATCAGCATGTCGTGCGCCTCGACCGTCATGCGGTCCAGGCTTTGGCCCGAGGCCGGCACGTTCACCTGCAGCTCGGCGACCGGCAGCATGGAGCTGGTAACCGCGAAGGTGAACTGCCCGCCTCCCTGCGCCGGCAGGTCCATGCGGGACAGCACCACATGATAGTTGTTCAGGCCATCCTTTGGAAAAAGCCTGTCCTCGATCTCGGCCATAAAACCGCGTCCCGCTGCGTTGTTTCGATAATGCAGCGTCCGACTACGTTTGACTAGATGTTTGTAGGCGGTCAGCCGAGTAGCGGGTAGGTCACCCCGGTCAGTTGCTCGGACACCTGCCACAGGCGTGACCAGGTCGCGTGGTCCTGTGCCTGAGGCGCCAACTGGGCCAGCGCCGGGCTGCCGCGCACCTCCAAGAACCCGTCCGGCCCCCAATACTGGCCGCCGACCACATCCGGCATGGTGGCCGCATACAGGCCCGGCAAGGCGCCGTGCGCCGCATCCTGGCCCAGCACGCTGATGCCGAAATTGATCAGCGGCACGAGGGGGCCGGGCATGCCGGTGGCGGCGATGAAACCGGTGGTCGAGACGCCTGGGTGAGCCGCGACCGCCACCAGCCTGGACGAGGCCGCGCGGGCGCGGCGGTCCAGCTCCATCGCGAATATCAGGTTAGCCAGCTTGGACTGTCCGTATGCCTTGCGGCCGTTATAGGGCCGCTCGGTCTGCAGGTCGTCGAAATCGATCTTCCCCCGGCGATGCGCGATGCTGGCGATGGCGACAACGCGGGGCGCGGGGGCGGCCAGCAGGGCGGGAATGAGATGGCCGGTCAGCGCGAAATGGCCCAGATGGTTGGTGGCGAACTGCCGCTCGAACCCGTCCACGGTGACGGCGCGCTGGCTTTGCAGGCCCAGTCCGGCATTGTTGAGCAGAATGTCGATATGGGGATACTCGGCCACGGCGCGCCGGGCAAAGGCGGCGACGGATGCCAGGCTGGCCATATCGACGATGCGGACATCCAGCTTGGCGGCGTCGTGCTGCGCGCGTATGCGGCCGGCGGTGGCCTGGCCCCTTGCTTCGTCGCGCACGGCAAGCACCACGTGGGCGCCATGGCCCGCCAGCACACGTGCCGCTTCCTCGCCAATGCCGCTGCTGGCGCCGGTCACCACGGCGGTTCGGCCGGTCAGGTCGGGGATGTTGTCTGTCGTCCAGGCGGTCATCGAAGGAACTCCATCGTCTGATGGAGTGGGCCTAGCACGTGCCGGATAACCCGCATGAAACGAAAACGGCGGGCACCAGGCCCACCGTTCGTCAACTCAGACGCTAGATCTACTTCTTCGCGTGCTCGGCGCTCTTGCTATGGGCCTTGGTCGCCAACTCGTGCGCCTTGGTCGAGTGGCCATGCGCCTCGGTCGAGTGCTTGTGGCCCGTGGCGTGGTCGCCCTTCTCGTGGTGCTCGGCAGCCGACTTGTGCGACTTGGCGGCGGCCTCGTGATGGGCGGCCGCTTCGTGATGTTCAGCTTTAGGCATCGGGAATCCTCTCGTGTGACATGCGCATTCTTTGGTGCGCGTTGGTGAACGGCGCCGACGATGCCAGGTTGCACAAGACCCGGCAAGCGCACAGACCCCGCACTACTTTTCGTCCGCGTCCAGCGACTGTATTCGCGCCGAAAACAACAGCGTGTCGGCTGTATGGTCCTGCAGGAACGCCATCGGTATGACAATGACACCCGAGCTATCCTGGCGCGGAAGCACGTCAGACTTGCCCTGGAGGCGGGCAGTCTCGGTACAGCATCTCTCCAATTTGGCACGCACCACCTTCAGCGTCGGTACGGCCAGCAGCCCGGCCAGTCCGCCAACCTGGCGATAGCCGGCACGCAGCGCGCCTTGCGCCTGCCGAATGCCGGCGATCAGATAGCTGACGGGAACCGATTGCGGAGCAGGCGGCAGGATCGCCAGGCTGATCGTGACCGTCAGGCTGCCTTTTGGCTGGTCCGTGTGGACCAGCAGCCCCTGCTGCGCCCAATCGTCACGCGACGGCAAATCCAGCGCCCCGCCGGGGGACACGGGAATGGGGGTCCGCTTGCCACCCTGCTCGACATACAAGCCAATCGGCGCTCGATTGGCCGGGTCATCATGCTTGAGCACCACGGCAAATCGCAGCTTGTCGCGACTGGCGGGCGGGATGCCGGCAAAAGCGGTCTGCATGCTGTGCAGCTTCGCATACGGGATGGTACCCGTCGGACCCTGGGCGAAAGCCGGCCCGGTCAGGGACAGAAAAAAGGCCAGGGGTATGATCCCTGGCCTGTGAAGGCGCATGTGGCTCATATCCACATGCCTTAGCATAGGGTCGGACCCGGAGCACACAGCTCCGAGCCCTGGCCGGATTTTTTTAGAAATCCATGCCGCCCATGCCACCCATGCCGCCCATCCCGCCGCCGCCGCCACCCATCGGGGCGGACGGCTTCTCAGGACGGTCGGCGACCATCGCTTCGGTCGTGATCATCAGCGAGGCGATGGAAGCCGCGTGCTGCAGGGCAGTACGGACCACCTTGGTCGGGTCGATGATGCCGGCCGAGACCAGTTCCTTGTAAGCGCCGGTCTGCGCGTCGAAGCCGAAATTATACTCGTTGTTCTCCAGCACCTTGCCGGAGATCACGGCACCGTCTTCGCCGGCGTTCTCGCTGATCTGGCGCATCGGCGCCATCAGCGCCTTACGGATCACGTCGATGCCGAACTTTTGGTCGGCATTGTCACCGTTCATATCCTTCAGCACCAGCGAAGCACGGGCCAGGGCGACGCCGCCGCCTGGGACGATGCCTTCCTCGACCGCCGCACGCGTGGCGTGGAGCGCATCGTCAACGCGATCCTTGCGCTCCTTCACCTCGACTTCGGTCGCCCCGCCAACGCGGATCACGGCAACACCGCCGGCCAGCTTGGCCAGACGTTCCTGCAGCTTCTCGCGGTCATAGTCGCTGGTGGTCTCCTCGACCTGGGCGCGGATCTGCGCGCAGCGGCCCTTGATGTCCTCGGACTTGCCCACGCCCTCGACGATCGTGGTGTTTTCCTTTTCGATCAGCACCTTCTTGGCCCGGCCGAGCATGTCGAGCGTGACGCTCTCCAGCTTGATGCCCAGGTCTTCGCTGATGACCGTGCCGCCCGTCAGGATGGCCAGGTCCTCCAGCATCGCCTTGCGACGATCGCCGAAACCCGGGGCCTTCACGGCCGCAATCTTCAGGCCGCCACGCAGCTTGTTGACCACCAGCGTGGCCAGCGCCTCACCCTCGACGTCCTCGGCGATGATCAGCAGCGGACGTGCGGACTGCACGACGGCCTCGAGCAGCGGCAGCAGCGTCTGCAGGCTGGACAGCTTCTTCTCGTGGATCAGGATGTATGGGTCATCCAGCTGCGCCGTCATCTTCTCGGCGTTCGTGATGAAGTACGGGCTCATGTAGCCGCGATCGAACTGCATGCCTTCCACGACATCGAGCTCGGTCTGGATGCCCTTGGCCTCCTCGACGGTGATGACACCCTCGTTGCCGACCTTCTGCATCGCCTCGGCGATCATGCGGCCGATCTCGCTCTCGCCGTTGGCCGAGATGGTGCCGACCTGCGCCGTCTCGCTCTCGGACGTGATCTTCTTGGTGCGCTTGGCCAGTTCCTCGACAACCGCGGTGACCGCCTTGTCGATGCCGCGCTTGAGGTCCATCGGGTTCATGCCGGCGGAGACGGCCTTGCCGCCCTCGCGGATGATCGCCTGGGCCAGAACAATGGCCGTCGTCGTGCCGTCACCGGCAATGTCGTTGGTCTTGCTGGCGACTTCGCGCACCATCTGCGCGCCCATGTTCTCGAACTTGTCGGACAGCTCGATTTCCTTGGCGACCGTCACACCATCCTTGGTGATCCGGGGCGCGCCATAGCTCTTGTCGAGCACCACGTTGCGGCCCTTGGGACCCAGCGTCACTTTGACGGCATCGGCCAACACGTCCACGCCCTTGAGCATGCGGCTGCGGGCATCGGCGCCGAAACGTACATCTTTGCTAGCCATGTGAATTTCTCCTTAAAATGCTTAGGCGGCCTTTTGGGCGCTGGAGGCGTGACCCTCGACGACGCCCATGATGTCGCTCTCCTTCATGATGAGCAGCTCCTGCCCATCGAGCTTCACCTCGGTGCCGCTCCACTTGCCGAACAGCACCCGATCACCGGCCTTCACATCCAGCGCCACGATCTGGCCCTGCTCGTTGCGGGCACCGGCACCGACGGCGATGATCTCACCCTCCATCGGCTTCTCCTGGGCGGTGTCGGGGATGATGATCCCACCCTTGGTCTTCTCCTCGGCGGTGATGCGCCGGACGACCACGCGGTCGTGCAGAGGACGGAATTTCATGTGTTTGACCCTATCCTGAACGGTTTATGAACGGGCCAGCACCGCCTCGGCTCTCGCCGGGTCCAGCGCCCTGCCTCGTTCTGACAGCGTGTTAGCACTCGTCCCAGATGAGTGCCAGACAATTCGTTATCGCCTGTTCGAACGGATGCGCATGGCTGCCTTGCTCCATAACCCTTGTGCGCCGGAGGTATCCGGCAACCTGGGGCTGCAAAGCAGAGGTGAAATACGCTTGCGATATATTGTTAGGTCGGCAAGGTGACTGTCGTGTAAAGATTGTGCGTAACAACAACATAAGGAACCTTGCACATGACCCGAACTGCCCTCCTTGCTGCCCTTGCTTTGACCGTTGCCTCGCCAGCTCTTGCCAAGAGCGCCTACACTTTCAAGCTTACCCCGGGCGCCGGGGGCGCCTCACTGCGCTACTACGACGTTAACGCCAAGCTGCAGATCGTGGCCGAAACCGTGACAGCCGCCGGTGCCGCCACCTGCGCCCTCGTGGACAAAAATACTTCCATTGCCATCGCCGACCCATCCGGCAGCACCACGCAATGCTATGGCGACAGCGACGCGGGCGAAGTCGTGGGCTACTACCTGCCCACCGGCAACCCGAACACGGCGGTGGGCTTCACCTACAAGGGCGGCACCTATGCCGACTACATCGCCACCGGCAGCGTGGCGGCCAATGGTGGCACCCAGCTGAATGCCATCAGCAAGTCCGGAAAAATCATCGCCGGCACCTATTCCGATGCCAGCGGTTTCAGCCGCATCTTCACGCTCAAGGCTGGCAAGCAGACGGACATCACAGTCGCCAACGCCAACTACCTCGTCGCCACCGGCGTCAACGACAAGGGCGTGCTGACCGCGCAAAGTTTCGACGCCAACAACAATCTGGTCGGCTCGCTCCTGATCAGCGGTGGGACTGTGACCACCATCGCCTACCCAGGCGGCACGTTGACCACGACCCACGTCATCAACGATGCCGGCGTGGTGGTGGGCGCCTATACCGACGCGAAGGGCGTCCGCCACGGCTACACGTATGACAGCGCCACCGGCACCTACTCCCCACCGATCGACGCGCCGAAGGTCGCCGCCACGGGCCTTCTCGGCATCAACACGAAAGGCGTCGTCTCCGGTTCGGCCACCCCCCAGGGCGGCGTAGCCGAGGGCCTGATCGGCACACCGAAGAAGTAGCGCGGCAAGAGGGCGAGTCCGGGGCTGCGCGCCAACCCTGGACTTGTCTTCCCGGAAGGCGCCACCCAACCTGCCCCGGATGACACCGGAGCTTCCCTACCATGCAACTCCCCATGCTGGCCCTGGCCCTGGCGCTCGCCTCGACCGCAGCGCAGGCCGCCCCGATCGGCGCCCAGCTCGACGCCGCCATCCACCCGGACGATCTGCGCGGCTGGATGAAGGAAATGGCGTCGCTGCCCAACCAGGTCGGCTCGCCGCACGACAAGGCAAACGCCGAGTATGAACAAAAGCTGTTCCAGAGCTGGGGCTGGGACGCGCGCATCGAAACGTTCGAAGTTCTCTACCCGACACCGATCAGCGAAGTTCTCGAAACTACCGGCAAGGACCCGTTCCGCGCGACATTGCAGGAGCGCGCGGTCTCCGGCGACGACAGCTCCGCGCGCACCGCCGGCGCGCTGCCAGCCTACGTCGCCTACCAGGGCGACGGCGACGTCACCGCACCGCTGGTTTACGTGAATTACGGCATGCAGGACGATTACGAGGCGCTCGACCGCATGGGGGTCGATGTCCGCGGCAAGATCGCCATTGCACGCTACGGCCATGGCTGGCGCGGATTAAAGCCGAAGCTGGCTCAGGACCACGGCGCGATCGGCTGCATCATCTATTCCGATCCCGCCGACGATGGTTATGGCCAGGAAAAGACATATCCGGACGGTCCCGCCCGCCCGCCGCAAGGCATTCAGCGCGGCTCGGTGGCCGATATGCCGCTCTATCCCGGCGACCCGCTGACCCCCGGCATCGGTGCGACGCACGACGCAAAACGCCTGTCGCGCGCGGACGCGAAGACAATTCTGAAAATTCCGGTGCTGCCGATTTCGTACGCGGACGCGCAGCATTTCCTCGCCGCGATGGACGGCCCCGTCGTGCCGGAGGACTGGCGCGGCGCACTGCCGATCACGTATCACGCGGGGCCTGGTGCTCAGCCGGTGCATCTGGCCGTGCGCTCCGAATGGGGCATGAAAACCATCTACGACGTGATCGCCACGATCCGCGGCTCCGAATTACCCGATCAGTGGATCGTGCGCGGCAACCACCACGATGGCTGGGTGTTCGGGGCCAGCGACCCGCTCTCCGGCCAAGTGGCGCTGCTGGCCGAGGCGCAGGCCATCGGCGGCATGGTCAAGCAGGGATATCATCCGAAACGCACGCTGGTCTACACCAGCTGGGATGCGGAGGAGCCGATGCTGGTGGGTTCCACCGAATGGGCGGAGACGCATGCGGCCGAACTGAAACAGCATGCCGTGCTCTACATCAATTCGGATGGCAACGCGCGCGGCATCCTGTCGGCCGGCGGCAGCCCGGACTGGGCGCATCTGGTCAACGAGGTCGCGGCCGAGGTCACCGATCCCGAAACGCACGTCTCAGTGGGTGAACGATTGCGCGCGCATCTGCGCGTGCAGGGCGCCGCACCGGACGCCACCCCGCAGGAGGTGGCCGACGCGAAACTCGCCGCCATCCCGGCACGTGATTTCCCGATCAATGCGCTGGGTTCCGGTTCGGATTTTTCGAGTTTTCTCCAGCATCTTGGCCTGGCCGCGCTCGACTTCGGCTACGGTGGCGAGGGCGAGGCGGGCGGCGTCTACCACTCCGTCTACGACACATACGAACATCACAGCCGTTTCGTAGATCCCGGCTTCGTCTATGACGCGCTGCTGGCCCGCACGATCGGCCGCGCCGTCCTGCGCGCCGCCGATGCGACACTACCCCTGCAAAACGCAACCGCGTTTGCCGACGCCATCACCGTTTACGTGGCTGAAGTTACGAAGTTGAACGACAGCGAACGGGAGAAAGCGACCGCCCGCACGGCATTGTTGCGCGACCATGTGTACACCCTCGACGCCGATCCTACCCAGCACGCCCGGCCCCCCGCGCCGCTCGGCCCAGTGCCGTTCGTCGAACTCGCCCCGCTGGACAACGCCGTCGCTCGCCTGACCACGAGCGCGCACGCCTACGATGCCGCGCTCGCCCATGCCGGTTCGCTGCCGCCCGACCGCCTGGCGCGGGTGCAGTCGCTGATGCTGACCATCGACCAGACGCTGGCGCCCGACATTGGGCTACCCGGGCGGCCCTGGTACAAGAACCTGATCTACGCGCCGGGGCGGTTCACCGGGTATCGCGCAAAGACATTGCCGGGGGTGCGCGAGGCGATCGAGGAACGGCGTTGGGGCGACGCCGACCGCTATGCCAAGCTGACCGCAGAGGCCCTGGGCGCGTACAGCGACCGGCTGGACCAGGCCCGCGCGGTGATGGAGGCCAAATAAGTCGGCCACGCGCCGCCAGCTTGGAGGTGTCAGGGCGTGGTGCAGCCTGTTGGCAGCAGGCCCTTGGCCTGGCGGGACGCCGGCCAGGTGGTTGCGTCGAAGAAACAGAGATTCTCCGTCTCGCGGTATGTGCCCAGCCATCCGCCAGCGGGCAGGCGCAGTGCCACGGCGGAGTTGTTTGAATTCGAGAATGAGTCGTTGTCGAACACCAGCAGTGCCGGCGGCCCTGCCTTCGGGTTGCGTATCACCACCAGGCCTTGCCCGGCGCTGGTCTGTTCGGCGAACCAGGTGCCGTTCCAATCGGTGACGATACATCCGCCGCTGCAGCTGCCCGCATTCCCGGTCTGGACCACGCCGGCCGCGTTCGGCCAGGATACGGCCCCATACGCGCCGATGGGCAGGCGCGGCACGTAGGCTCGAAGGTCGCTGGTATTGCTGACCGTCTTGAAGCTGAAACTGCGCTGTACGGTCATTTGGTTGATACGGCCGTCCGATTTTTCGAGCGTGTAGGTCGTGCTGGTTCCGCCGTCGGGGGCGAAGTCGCACACCACGCCGGTATTGACCTTCGTCTTTCCGGTGAGCGTATTGCCGGCCGGGCTTTTCCACCTCGAGGTCACGCTGGAGACGACGAGGAACGGGTGCGAGTCGCCACCATCGCCGTAGGACTGGCCAAAGAATTCAAGCGGGTCGTTGCAGTGCAGCGGGCCGCCATTGGACGCGAGATTGCCCGTGGACGCGCCCGTGCTGGTAATCCAGGCGATGCTGTCCACACGGTCGTTGTCGGCGGTGCTGAAGCCGGTTGCGGGATCGGCGAACACCACGTGCACGCGTCCATTGTCGAGCACATGGCCCGCCGCGAAGGCGCAATCGAATACAGTCGTGATCCCGATCAATACAATACCGGCGACACAAGCTGCCGAATTCATGGCCTGCTCCTATTTCATGCGTGTGTGACCGTCGGGCGATGAGTAGAAGTGTTTTGGTTCTTTTTATCAAGGAAGAGCTACCTGCTTCTTGCAACAACACCTGCAATCACAAGCGCCAGCCCGATCACACGAGACACCCCCACGGGCCGCATCGCCGCGCCAAATAGACCGAACCGGTCGATCATCCGGTCTGCCAATTCGTGCTCGGCCGTGACGATGCGCACCTTGCGCGCGGAAGGCGACGTGCCGGACGAGAACAGGCGCATGACGAACTCCCGGAAGGGCGGGACTTAAACGGCCGGCACCCTACAAAGCGGCCGGGGGTGTGCAAGTCGGGCTATTGCGAGGCTGCGGCCAGGATAGCGCCGCCGGCGCCGGCCTGCACCAAGATGGCCGCCTTCAATCCTGCGCGGGAGGCTGCCGGCAACGGAAACGCCAACGTCTGGCCCGTCCAGCGTCCTAGCACGCGCACCTCGCGCACCACGTTGCGGTGCGGCAGCGTGACGCCGCCATTCTCGCCGCGAAGCACGGCCACCTGGATGGTCCGCGGGTCGTAGCGCACAAGCACCACGTCGGCCGCCCCCGCGCCCGGTCCGATACTGACGCGATCGGCCGAGAGCGTGACGGATGGGCCGCTGCTGCCGCGGTCGGCGCGTTGCAGCAACGCCTCGATCTCGCCGTCCCGCGTGCCCACTCCATCGGCGCGCCCATTCACCACTACCTGCGGCGTGAAAACACCGTCATGGCCCAGTCCGCGCGCGTAGTCGTATTGGCGCGCGGTGAAGGCTTGGTCGCCGAAGCTGTCGCGCCAGCCGAGGTAGTCCCAGTAGGTGACCTGCCAGCTCAGCGCCAGCACGTCCGGCCGGTTTGCCAGTGCCAGAACGTGCGCGTTGGCGGGCGGGCAGGATGAACAGCCCTGGCTTTGGAACAGTTCTATGACGGCCGGATGTGCTGCATCGGCCGCGTGGGCAGGTGCGGCGGACAGAAACAGACCGATTGCCGCCAAGGCGCCTCGCATGCCCGTCCTCCCGCTCCTGTCCTGGACTACGGCGGGGTGTGCGCGTGGGTTACGCCGTCATGCCCATGAAGTCGCCCTTGCCGAGCGGCACGCCGTTATGGCGTAGAATGGCGTAGGCCGCGGTTGCGTGGAAATACAGGTTCGGCAGAACGAAACCGGTGAGATAGGTCGCGCCGTCGAAATTCCACTCGCGGCTTGGCATCTTCAAGCTGATCTGACGGTCCTCGCTGCCCGCCAACTGCTCGGGCGTGATCGTGGCGAGAAAATCGATCGTCTTCGTGATACGTGCCTGCAATTCTTCGAATGTGGCTTCGGTGTCGGGGAAGCTGGGCGGCTCGACCCCGGCCAGCCGCGCTGCGCCATTCTTGACCATGTCGGAGGCGATCTGAATTTGGCGCGACAGCTTGTGCATGTCGGGCGCCAGCCGCGCGTCGATCAGCACCGCCGGATCGATATGGCGCGCCTCCGCATCGGCCAGCCCCTTGGCCAGCACGCCGGAGAGCGCGCGCATGGCATGGGTGAACACGGGGATGGACGCCTGATAGATGGAGAAGGGCATAGATGGCTCGCTGCTGTGGCTGGCTGCTTCTACGCTGCCTCGTCGGCATCGTCTAACCGGCGTGCAGCCCGTGGCCGAGCAGGACAGTGAAGGCATCCGGCTCGCGTGCCAGCCCGTCACGTGCGACATCGTCGTGCGGCGCGGTGGAGGGCGCGAATTGGTGCGCCGGATCGGTCAGGTCCGTGCCGCCATGGCCGTCCGTGCCGAACGCGAAATCCGCCCCCGTCAACGTTCCGTGGAAGACCAGCGTCTCGGCCACGACATGGCCCGTGCCATAGACCGTCAACGTGCCATTGGCATAGGCGATCGCAGTGGCAGAGATGGCGCGCAGGTCGATCGTGTCGGCGCCCGTCCAGCCGCCGACGGCGCCGCTGAGGATGGCGCCGTGTTCCAGGATCAGCGTGCCGCCGGCGCTGCCGAACTTGACAGCCTCCCCGGCAGCGCCGCGTCCGGCGGTGCCAAGCCCGCCAATGCCGCCGGAGATGGTGCCGGCGTTATCGAGCGTTCCGCGGTTGATATAGACGCCCGTACCGCCCGCTCCGCCCGCGCCACCCACGTAAGTGGCGTTGCTGATGCCGCCCGTGCCGCCTGTGATCGTGCCGGCATTGTCGGCAAAACCGCCGCCGGTCAGCACCACGCCGCTGCCGCCTCTACCCCCGAGCTGTACATATTCGCCACCGCCTGTGCCGCCGGCCACCACCCCGAAATTCTGCAGCGTTCCTGTGGACGACTCGACCTTGACGCCCACGCCACCCGCGCCGCCGAGCAGCGCATAGTAGGCTCCGATATATGAACCGCCACCCGCGCCGCCCTGAACGGTGGCGTTATTGATCAGGGTGGACGCGGCGGCCAGGCTGACGCCGACACCACCCGCGCCGCCCGGATACAGGCTGCCGACTTCCGAGTATGAGCTGATCCCGCCCGTCCCGCCCGCGACGACGCCGTCATTGGTCACGGTGCCAGTCCCGGAGAAATCAATGCCAGTGCCGCCGGGAGAGCCGCCGCCGCCATCCTCGCCGACGTAGTATGCGCCGACGCCCCCGACGATTGTGCCGGCATTCAGGATGCTGCCCGCGCCCGCCATGTTGACGCCATTGGCCGCCGTGAACGTGCCGAACTGGCCGCTGCCGGCGGTGATCGAGCCATGGTTGACCAGGCTGCCGCCGGCCAGGAAGCTGACACCCGCGCCGGCGCGGCCATCCCCATCCACCGTGCCCGCATTGCCGCTATGATAGCCGACGCCGCCCACGCCGCCGGCCACCGTGCCGGAATTGGTGACGATGGAGGCCGTGCCGACGAGAACGCCGGCACCTCCGGCGCCGCCCAGATAGCCAGCGCCGCCCGTGCCGCCTGAAATATCGCCCGCATTGCCCAGGGTGCCGCCATTCAGCAGCACGCCGTTGCCGCCGACGCCGCCGGTGGCCGGACTATATCCACCGGCACCGCCAGTGACCGTCGCCTGGTTGAACAGGTCGGCGCCGGCGCCGAGGCTTACGCCCGCGCCGCCGTGCCCGCCCGTCGTGCTGCTGGTGCCGCCCGCACCGCCTATCAGGAGCCCGTCGTTAAAGGCGCCATTCGATCCGCTGATTACCAGCCCGATCCCGCCCGCGCCGTGCGAGTCGCTGTTGGACTGGCCGACACCGCCCCGCAGCAGGCCGTCATTAGACAGGTATGCATTGCTCAGCCCGCTCGGGATGATCACCGCATTACCGCCGTACACGGACGGGATCACCTGGCCCGTCCCGGTGACCTGCACGCGGTCGGCGTAGCCGTTTCGGCCAAGCGTGACGGTGTGCGTCACCTTGCCGGATATCTTGTCCTTGGCCATCGACGTGCTCCCCCGTGTGCCCGGGTGGATCGCCCTGGGCGCCTCCGTGGGAAAGCCTGCGCCAGCCAGCCCGCGGGCGCCAGTGGCGATTGGATGACAGCGTGGACGAATAGTGGCGGGTGGAAAGGCCTGCCTACATCCGCTCGATGATGATCGCCGGGGCCATGCCGCCGCCCGCGCACATCGTGACCAGGCCGCGCTTAAGGTCGCGCCGCTCCAGCTCGTCCAGCATGGTGCCGATCAGCATGGCACCCGTGGCCCCGATCGGGTGGCCCAGCGCGATGGCGCCGCCGTTCACGTTGACCTTCGCGCGGTCCAGCTTCAGGTCGCGGATGAATTTTTCTGCCACCACCGCGAACGCCTCGTTGATCTCCCACAAATCAATGTCATCGGTGGTCAGGCCTGCCTTCTCCAGCACCTTGCGCGCGGCCGGCACCGGAGCGTTCAGCATCAGCGTGGGCGAGTCGCCGACATTAGCGAACGCCACCACGCGCGCGCGGGGTTTCATTCCATGCGCGTCGGCGTAGCCGCGCGAGGCGAGCAGCACCGCGGCCGAACCGTCCACCACGCCCGAGGAATTGCCGGCGTGGTGAATGGCCTCGATGTGCAGGTCCGGATGGCGCTGCTGGATCAATTTTCGAAACGTCAAACCGCTGTCGTCCAGTGGCATGTCGGCAAGTGCGGCGAAGGACGGCTTCAGCGACGCCAAACCCTCGGCCGTCGTGGACGGGCGCGGGAACTCCTCCCGGTCGAGCGCGAGCGTGCCGTCTTCCTTGTGGACCGGCACGACACTTTTCGCGAAATGGCCGTTCCTGATGGCGTGGTCCGCCCGGCGCTGGCTTTCCAGTGCCAGCGCGTCCACATCGGCGCGCGTGATCCCCTCCAGCGCCGCGATCGCGTCTGCGCAGACGCCCTGGTTGGATTGCGGGTGCAACGCGCGCAGGCGGGTGTTGCCCTGGTCCAGCAAAGGAGGGCCCGTGAAGGGCAATGAGCCGGTGAACGACATCATTTCAGAGCCGCCGGCTACGACCAGGTCCTCCATGCCCGACATGATCGAGGCCGCGGCCAGATTGACCGCGCTGATGCCGCCACCGCAGAACCGGTCCAGCGTCACCCCGCTCGACCGGACATTGTAGCCGGCGTCGAGCGCCGACATGCGGCCGATATCGCCGCCCTGCTTGCCGACCTGCGTGCTGGTGCTCCAGATCACGTCGTCCACGTCCGACGTGTCGAGCTGATTGCGTTCGGCGATCGCCTTCAGCACCGTGGCACCCAATTGCTGCGGATGCATGTCGGCCAAGGCACCCTTGCCGATTTTGCCAACGCCGCGGGGCGTGCGCACGGCGTCGATGATAAGAGCTTCCATCAGTGTGTCTCCATGCCGGAAAAAATCAGTTTTCCAGTTCGGAGTCCCAGTACAGGTAATCGCGCCAGCTGGCATGCAGATAGTTGGGCGGGAAGGCGCGCCCGTTATCCTGCAGCTCCCAGGTGGAGGGCTGGCACGGGCGCTGACGCGGATGCATGTGGCACTCGCGCGGCAGCTTGCTGCCCTTGCGCAGGTTGCAGCAGCCGCAGGCGGTGACCACGTTCTCCCACGTCGTGCGCCCGCCGCGGCTGCGCGGGATGACGTGGTCGAAGGTCAGCTCGTGCGTGGGGAAGCGGTCGCCGCAATATTGGCAGCTAAAGGCATCCCGCAGGAACACGTTGAAGCGGGTGAAGGCCGGCTTTCGCGCGCTCGGAATGTAGTCCTTCAGCGCAATCACGCTCGGAAGCCGGACCGCCTGGCTGGGCGAATGCACCTCGAACTCGTATTCCGACAGGTACGCTCACCCGATCGAGGAACACCGCCTTGATCGTGTCCTGCCAAGACCAGACGGAGAGCGGAAAGTAGGAGAGCGGGCGGAAATCCGCGTTCAACACAAGCGCCGGGTAGTGCAGGCCGCCGTCAGGCAAAACGCGCTCCTCGCTGGGAGGTGCACCGCCTGGCCGGCCCGTGAGACGAGCCGCAGGGAGTGGTGCGCCGCCAAAGAACGGGCTGGTTATGGCAAACGGTCGGAGGTGTCGCAAGGCAGGGGGCCAGGTTTCATGGGGTTGTCACAGGCAGGGGGCGGGGAGGTGGTCACACGGTTCGCCCCCAGCCCGACCGGCTATCTGCACGCGGGCCACGCCTTGGCCGCCCGCATTGCGTGGCAGCGGGCGCGGGAGGCGGGCGGCCGGTTCTTGGTGCGGCTGGAGGACATCGACCCTACGAGGTGCCGGCCGGAGTATGCGGATGCCATTTTCGAAGACCTGCGCTGGCTGGGCCTCGACTGGGCTGGGGACGTGCTGGTCCAGTCTCAGCGTCTGCCACTCTATCGCGCCTGCCTGGATCGGCTGGCTGCACGCGGCCTGCTTTACCCGTGTTTCTGCAGCCGGGCGGAGGTTGCCGCTTCAGCCACCGCCCCTCAGGGTCCGGACGGCGCGCCAGTCTATCCGGGCACCTGCCGCAACGTGCCAGCCGGCATGCGAGAGACGCGGCGGATTGAGGGTCACCCGCATGCCTGGCGGCTGCATATGGCGCGCGCGCTGACGGGGGTGCCGGCATTGTTCTTCGAGGATGAGGGTGCGGGACGGGTGCGCGCCGTACCGGAGGCGTTCGGTGACGTGGTGCTGGCCCGCCGGGACGCGCCCGCCAGCTATCATCTGTGCGTCACCTACGACGATGCTGCCCAGGGTGTGACCCTGGTGACTCGCGGCGAGGACTTGTTGCCCGCCACGCATCTGCACCGGCTGTTGCAGCATCTGTGCGGCTGGACAACGCCGCGCTACGCGCATCACGCGCTGGTCACCGACGCGTCGGGCGGGCGCCTGTCTAAGCGCGCGGGTGCGGCGACCGTGCGCGATCTTCGTCGTGCTGGCGCGTCGCCAGCGGACGTTCTGCGCAACGAGATGCTGACGCGCGTGCCCCGATCGGCTACATTGTACTGACGCCGTTAGAGCAGCATCATCCAGACTGGAATCAGTCTGGAGGGTAAAGCTGCTCGCCAAAACCAGGCAGCATCATTCAGACTGGAATCAGTGTGGAGGGTATAGCTGCTCGCCAAAACGAGGCGCTCTCACGGGGATCCGCATCATGCAGTCATCGCGTGACGTCATTCTCCAGGTGCCGGATCTCGACGCGGCGGCGAAGTTCTATGAGAACGTCATGGGGTTTTCGGTATTCGAGCGTTCGGCGGATATCTTGGGCTTCGACACCGGCAGTTTCCGCCTCTTCATCGAGCGCGGCGCGGCACCTGGGCCGGTCTTCGAATTCCACGATGCTGATGCCATAGACGCAAAAGCCAGGCTTGTTGAAGCGGGATGCACGGTGATGGACGAGGACGAGTTGATACCTCGCTGCTACCTGCGCGACCCGTTCGGCCTGACGTTCAACCTGGCCGGTCTTCGCTGACCGGCACTCCGGCTGCTAGCCAATTCAGTGCAGCAATGGCGTCCGCAGGAAACTCCCTCGGTCCGCCGAATGCACCGTCACGTGCAGCAGCTCGTCATCACGCGCCACGCTCATTCTGACCCGTGCTCCGGCGGTGCCGGCACTCCACACCCGGCGCCACAGGCCACCCAAATCGGTCACCTCGTCGCCATCCACCGCCACGATCCGGTCACCGGGACGTAGCCCTGCCTTGTCGGCCGGCCCGCCATCGGCCAGCCCGCCCACCACCACCGAATCCTCGCTCTCCATCGCGAACAGCCCCAGCCAGGGGCGCGCGGGACGGTTTACCCGGCCGTGCTGCACCAACTCACCCAGGATCGGCGTCAGGTGGGCGGTGGGCACGATCATGTTCATGTCCACGCGACGCCCTTTGTCATCGCCCTGCTGCAGGCTGAGAGAGGCGATGCCCAGGAGGCGCCCGTCCACGCCGATGAGGCCGGCGCCGCCCCAGAACGGGTGGGCCGGGGCGGTGAAGAGCGCGTCATCGATCAGATACTCCCAGTAGCCGGCGAATTCCTGGCGGCCGACCACCTGGGTCTCGATGCTGCGATGCCGTCCGCCGGCGGCGGCCAGCAGGCAGGCCTGACCCGGTTCGACCGCGTTGCTGTCGCCGATGGCCATTTCCGGCACGGCCAGCTTGCCGAAGGGTTGCACCAGGCCGAACCCGGTCTCGAAATCGACCGCCAGCGCGTGGCCCGGCACCGCCCAGCCTTCCGCCGTGGTCAGCCAGATACTGTCGGCCTCCATGATCAGGTAGCCCATGGTCAGCACCAAGCCGCCGGCAGGGCCGCCCTTGATGACCACGCCGTTGCCGGCCCGCTCGGTGCCCAGTGTGCCGGCGGTGAACGCGTCACCGGGGATGTCGGCGCGCAGCCCGACAACCGAGCGGAGTGCGGCTTCGAGATCGAAATTATAGTCGGCGGGGCGCGGCTGCAGGTTGGCGGGGATGTCGCGGTCGGTCTTGGCCATGGCGTCTTCTTGGTGATGGCGTGGGGATGGGGGAGTATCTGCCGGTTCGCATGGACCGTCCAATGTCTCCTGGCCAGTCGGTTGTCGGTCGTCCGTCGGCAGTGGCGGCCGAGTATATTCCTGCACTGGACGGATTGCGGGCGGTGGCGATCCTCCTGGTCGTGGCGTCCCATGCCGGACTCGACCATGTGGTGCCGGGGGCGTTCGGCGTCACCCTGTTCTTCTTCGTCAGCGGCTACCTGATTACCCGCCAGCTCTTGGGCGGCCTGGCGCGGCAGGGGCGGGTCGATCTGCCCGGTTTCTACGCTCGCCGCGTACTCAGGCTGGCGCCCGCCGGACTGGCGTACACCTGCCTCGCCGGGCTGGCATTCGTGTCGGCCGGCGGAGCGATCGGCGCGTCCGGCTGGCTCTCGGCCGTGTTCTACGGCGCGAACATCTACGATCTTTGGTCGGGTTACCGCTCGAGCCTGGCCGGGGTGCGCCACCCTTTCAACATTCTTTGGTCGCTGGCGATCGAGGAGCATTTTTATGCGCTCTGGCCGCTGGTGCTGGCAGCGGTCTGGCGCGCGCGCTGGGCGTGGTGGGCGGTTCTGGGCCTGTGCCTGGGCGTGCTGGCGTGGCGGGTGTATCTGTTCGGGCACTGCACGGCCGCGCACTGGCCGGGCGTGTGCGGGCGAGTGCAGGCGCCGCCCTGGCAGTACAACCGGCTGTACCTGGGCACCGATACGCGGCTGGATTCGATCGCCTGGGGCGCGCTGCTGGCGCTGGGCGAGCAGCGTGGGCAGCGCTGGGTGGCCGTGGCCCGTCACTCGCACTGGGTGCCCATCTGTGCGCTGGTGGTGCTGGCGACTGGCTTCGTGCTGCCTGGCCCGTTTGCGCGACACGTGATCCGGACCACGCTGCAGGGGGCGGCCCTGCTCTGCCTGATGCCCGCGCTGCTCGGCCGGGACAATCCGGCCCAACGCCTGCTGTGCGCCCCGCCCGCGATCCTGGTCGGTCGGCTGAGCTACTCGCTGTATCTCTGGCATTGGGGCGCGTTCGCCCTGGCCGACGGCATGGCGCGGGGGAACCGGCTACTATGGCTGGCCATAGGGTTGCCGCTGGCAGCGATCGGTGCCGCGCTGTCATACTGGGGCGTGGAGCGGCCGATGCTGCGTCTGCGGCGCCGGTTTGGCAGCCATGCTCCGCTTTCCATCCATCCGGTGCCGGTGCAGGAGGGGGCGCATGCAGCCGATTGAACGCGAAACCTTCTACCTGCTGGGCGGTGCCTTTCATCGTCTAGCGTTCACGCAGTGGGGGGCGCGAGACAACCCTGTCGTTGTGTGCGTGCATGGGCTGAGCCGGCAGGGGCGCGATTTCGACGTGTTGGCGGAGTCGCTGGCGGACAGGCATTGCGTTGTGTGTCCGGATTTGCCCGGGCGTGGCCGGTCGGGTTGGCTGCCCGCGCCCGAGCTTTACGCGGTGCCCAGCTATCTGGTCGCGCTGTCGCATCTGCTGGCGCTGATCGACCGGCCGGTGGCCTGGGTCGGGACCTCGCTGGGCGGCCTGTGCGGCATGGCGCTGGCGGCGGCGCATGCGACGCCGATCCGGCGCATGGTGCTGAACGATATCGGGCCGTTCCTGCCGCGCGCAGCCCTGGAGCGCATCGTCAGCTATGTCGGCACAGTGCCCGATTTCGCGGACATGACGGCGCTGGAGGCTTTTTTGCGCAAGGTTCACGCGACATTCGGCGCTCTGTCGGACCCGCAGTGGGCGGCCATGGCCCAGCATTCGTCACGGGCGCGGCCGGATGGGCGGCTGACATTGCACTACGACCCGGCGCTGACCATCCCGCTGCGCGCAACGCCGCCGGCCGACACCGAGATGTGGCCGGTGTGGGATGCGATCGGCGTGCCCATGCTGACTCTGCGAGGCGAGACGAGCGACCTGTTGCTGCCCGAAACGCTTGCCAGGATGGCGGAGAAATCCGCCGTTCACACGGTGGCCGGTGCGGGTCACGCGCCGGCGCTGATGGACGCATCCACGATCGGCGTAGTGCGCGCCTTCCTGGATACGAGTATCAGCCCAAGTCCGTTCGGTTGAACTCGTCCGGTCCATTTGTTTGCCGGCCCAGCTGTTTCCACCCGAACCGACCGCCAGAGCATGTCCGTTCGCATTGGCTTACGGACCAAGCTCAAGCTTGCTTTGACAGGCATCTTTATCCGACCGAACAGGTCTGTTCGACCGGATGATGCTCTAAATCGACGATCCGACGTGGTTGAACAGGGTCTTCAGCGTTGAGCCGAGCGAGGTGAAAATGCTGACGAGCACAAGGCCCAGTATGCTGGCGATGATGCCGTATTCCAGGGCGGTGACGGCGCGCCGGTCGGTCCACAGGGCCGATACGCGACAAAAGGTCTTTAGCATGTGAACTCCCGGCAAAGCTGGACTTGCCCACGCCGTGCGCCAAACGCCCCGCCGTAAACGGATAGATAAATAGACGGAATGATACGAAACGTCAATAACAATCCAGTCTTCATGCTCGGGTAGCGTTCACGATACCGTGGGCACCAGCGCCGTGATCTTCGCCACCCCGCGGCGAAGGGAGGGCAGGTAACGGCGTGCCAGCCTGTCCTCGATTTCGTTTCGATCATACTCCTCGAATTCGGCCATGCGGCGGATGGCTACGTCGCTCGGGTACCCTCGCTGCAATTTCGCCGCCCAATGTGCGCGTGATCGCGTGAAGTAATGGTTAATGCGGCCGGCGCCGTAGTCGGGCGGCTCCAGGCTGACGCCGGGCAATATGCCGCCCTGCTCGGGTGCGGGCCACCACGCCATCGGCCGCGCGCGCGTGTCGCAGTAGCTGCCCCGCGTGTCGCCGCGCAGATCGAAACAATGCGGGTTCAGGCAGCGCGCCGCGAAACCCGGGCGAATGATGGATTTCACATGCCTGGCGGCGAAAAACCGCTCATCGGACCGCCGCGTGAATGCATCCACCACCAGCATGCCGGGACGTTCGTCGTGGCCGTTTGAGCCGAAGATCGCCCAGTGCACGGCCACGCCGCTCCAGCCCTCGTAACGGGCCAGGAACTTGTTGACCGGCTCGCGCGCGGCCGGCACGAAGAATTCGTCCGAATCGATGAAGGCAATCCAGTCGAACTCCAGCTTGTAGGCCTCGCACGCCGCCTCATAGGCGGCGATCTGGCTACGTTGCGAACTGTCGGCCCAATAATGGTAGCGTATATCGTGGAGGGCGGCGGCCGACTTGATCACTGCGCCGGTTCCGTCATCGGAACGATTATCGAAGATGATCTGGGTGTCGAACCCAACCAGCGCGTGGAAGGCGATCCACTCGGCGATGTCGCGAACCTCGTTGCGCACGATCAGACAGACAGCGGACTTCATCTTCTGGCGGCTTCCTCCGATTTCGGGCAACGCATCTCGGGCGCGCTCGCGCCGGGCTGAAGGTAGGGGAGCGAAACTAAGTAATGGTTAAGGCGCGGGAGGTGAAACGATCACAGCCGGTCATCCAGGTCTC
The DNA here is from genome assembly GCA_963850605.1 of uncultured Alphaproteobacteria bacterium. Classification (GTDB taxonomy): domain Bacteria; phylum Pseudomonadota; class Alphaproteobacteria; order Acetobacterales; family Acetobacteraceae; genus BOG-908. The sequence continues at coordinate 160,119 of CAWKLX010000006.1, forward strand.
GCCCATGGGCGGCCTGGGCAACCGCATGATCCAGTATATGGCCGCGCGCGCGCTGGCCGCGCGCGTGCCGGACAGCCGCGTGGTGCAGATACACCTGCCCGAATGGGGCGTGCAGGTGGCACCCGTCCCGCCCGACGGCCAGGAAGTGCTCGTGGTCACGGAGCCGCATCTGAATCTGGACCGGCTGGCGCTGCTGCTGAACACCGGGCGGATTGGGCGTGTGGACATACGCTCCTACGCGCAGCGCATGGAGAATTTTTCGAGCCGCGACGCCTATGCCGACCTGTTCGGCGGGCCGCCGGCGTTCCGGACCGCGCCCGACGAGCTGCTGATCAACATCCGCCAGGGCGACATACTGGACGGCCACCATCCGGACTACGTGCTGGTCCCGCCCGAGTTCTACGCCTGGCTGGCCCTGCGCACCGGCCTGTCCCCGGTTTTTCTGGGCCAGATCGAGGACTCGCCCTATCTCTCGGCATTGCGGGAGCGGTTCCCGAAAGCGCGCTTCGTGCCCAGCCAGGGGGCGATCGCCGATTTCGCCACCCTGCGGGCGGCGCGGCATATCGTGCCGGCGGTCAGCACGTTCAGTTGGCTGGCCGCCTGGCTGTCGGACGCCGAGCACGTGCACTTGCCGGTGCTGGGCCTGCTGCACCCGCTGCAGTCGCCGGCGACCCATTTGCTGCCAATGGACGATGCGCGTTACAGCTTCCATGTGTTTCCGCACCACTATGCGGAGCCGGTCGATCGTGTGGCCGCCGCGCACGCGGCGTTGCGCGGGCTGTGGCGCGAGGTCCCGGCCCATAAGCTGGCGGCCATGCTGGGCGGCGTGCCGCCGAGACAGAGCCTGGCGGACTACCTGGCCGTGTTCGACGAAGGTTTTTATCTCGGCGCCCACCCCGACATCGCCGGCGCCGTGCGAGACGGGCACATGCCGAGCGGACACCATCACTACGAGCATCACGGGTTTGCCGAGGGCCGTCAGGGATTTGCGCTGGACCGTGCCTGGTATTGCCGAACCTACCCGATCGCGGCGGTCGAGCTGGGGCAGGGCGACGCGGCCGATGCGGCCGACCACTATGTGGCGATCGGCCGAGCGCGCGGCTACAGACGAGCGCCAGATTCCTAGGACCCGATCGTTGCCGCTACCCGATCCGACCGACCAAGCCCAGTCAGAAACGCCCAAGCTGCTGGAAGGCGTGCGCGTGCTGGAGCTGGCGCGGATCCTGGCTGGGCCGTGGGCGGGTCAGTTGCTGGCCGATTTCGGCGCCGACGTGGTCAAGGTCGAGCGGCCCGGGGTGGGCGACGACACGCGGGGCTGGGGGCCGCCTTTCATGCCGGCGGCGGATGGCGGCCATCTGTCGGCCACGTATTTTCACAGCGCCAACCGCGGCAAGCGCTCCATCGCCGTCGATATCGACACGCCGGACGGGCAGGCGGTCGTGCGCCGACTGGCCGCACACGCCGATGTCGTCATCGAGAATTTCAAGGTGGGTGGCCTGGCCCGCTACGGGCTGGATCACGCGTCGTTGTCGGCGGTCAACCCGCGCCTGGTCACCTGCTCGATCACCGGGTTCGGACAGACCGGGCCATATGCCGCCCGGGCCGGCTACGATTTCGTCGTGCAGGGCATGGGGGGCTTCATGTATCTGACGGGCGATCCGGACGGCGAGCCGCAGAAGGCAGGGGTGGCGACGGCCGACCTGTTCACCGGCCTGTATGCCGCCACCGCGATTCTGGCCGCGCTGCGCAGGCGGGACGCGACGGGGCAAGGCGCGCATCTCGATCTTTCGCTGCTCGATGTGCAGACCGCCATGCTGTCCAACCAGGCGATCGCGTATCTGGCGACGGGACGGAACCCGCCGCGCATGGGCAACGCGCATGCCACGATCGTGCCCTACCAGGTGTTTCCGGTATCGGACGGCCACATCGTCGTGGCTGCCGGCAATGATGGGCAGTTCATGAAATTCGTAGCGGCCCTGGGCGCGCCGGAGCTGGCGCAGGATGCGCGGTTCCGCACCAACCCCGGACGGGTCACGCACCGGGCGGTGCTCGTGCCGTTGCTGACGTCGCTGACGCTCAGGCATCCAGCAGCCAGGCTGCTGACCGCGCTCGAGCGGCTGGGCGTGCCGTCCGGCCCGATTCAGGATGTGGCCGGGGTATTCGCCAATCCCCAGGTGCTGGCCCGCGGCATGGCGGTGCGGGTGCCGGAGCCGGGCGCGGAGGGTGGCTCGGTGCCCGCGGTGCGCGCGCCTGTGCTGGTCGATGGGCAGCCCGTCATGGCGGCGGGCGCGTCCCCCGCGCTGGACGCGGACCGTGCGGGGGTGCTGGCGGACGTTTCATGGGGCAAGGCGTCGTGAATTGGTCAAATGTATTGCCCGCGGGGTGCGCAAGGGTGCAACCCCGGCTGGCCACGCGGCCGATCTCAGTATGAGAAGGTATTCAATGCACCAACGCTTTTTGGCGGCTATGATTGCACTCTGCGGAGTGTCCGGCGCGGCCGCCGCCGAGATGCCGACCGCCGACTCGCTGATCGCCGCAGCCAAGGCGGCCAGCGGGGGCGCGGCTTGGGACCGCATCGCCACCTGGCACGAAACCGGCCACATCACCGCGGGCGGCCTGTCCGGCACCTATGAAAGCTGGATCGACTTCCGTCACCCGCGCGAGGCCGCAACGTACAAGCTCGGGCCGACCAGCGGCGCGGAGGGCTATGACGGCCACGTCACCTGGACCACCGACAGCAGCACCCCGACGCAGGTGGAAACCGGGGGCGAGGCGATGGCCGGTGCCCTCCAGCAGCTCTATCTGTTCACCTACGCCTTCTATTTTCCGGACCGCATGCGCGCCAAGCGCAGCCTGGCCGGAATGCGCCAGGCCGACGGCCGCAGTTTCGACGCCGTGCGGGTGGAGCCGGCCGGCGCAGACCCCGTCGAGTTATGGTTCGATCGCACGACGCACTTGCTGGATCGCGAGGTGCAACTGACCGGCGCGCAGCCGCAGACATTCCTGCTGAGCAACTACATCTCAATCGGCGATATCAAGGTGCCCGCCAGGTCGATCACCCGAACGGCCGATAATCCGAAACTCGATCAGGTGAACGATATCGGCCATGTGGCACTGAACGAGACCATTCCAGACGCCCGCTACGCGCCGCCCAAACCGCCCAAGCCACCGACAGGACCGCCGTCGCCGGCCAAACATCCGTAAGCGCGCCGATCCGACGCTGGCGCCGGCCTCCGCCCGGCGTCAGCAGGTGATGACCTGGACATGCCAAGCCGGGGATGATCGCCCGCCTCAGGCAGCGGCAGCGGCGTAGTTGATGGACACCTCCAGGCCTTGTCGGATCGGCACCAGGTTGGTGACGAACCGCTCGGCGCAGGCACGCCAGGAAAACGTCTCGGCGAAAGCGCGGCAGGCGATCCGGTCGCCGCAGTCGAGCGCGCGCAGCACGGCGGTGCGCAGATCGGAATCAACGGCGCCGATCGCATCGCCGCCGCCCACCAGCACGTCCTTCGGCCCGGTCACCGGAAAGGCGGCGACCGGCGTGCCGCAGGCCAGGCTTTCCAGCATCACCAGTCCGAACGTGTCGGTCAGCGACGGGAAGACCATGACGTCCGCGCCGGCATAGGCCCTTGACAAGATCCTCGCCGTGCTTGACGCCGGCGAAGTGCACGTTCGGGTAGTCGCGTTTGAGTGACGCGAGCTGTGGGCCATCGCCGACCACCACCTTCGAGCCGGGCAGGTCCAGGTCGAGGAACGCGGCGATGTTTTTTTCAACGGCGACGCGGCCGACATAGAGCGAGATCGGGCGCGGCAAGCCGGCCCATTCCTCTCGCGGCTCAGGCTGGAACAGCGTCAGGTCGACGCCGCGCGACCAGGCGCGCAGGTCCGTGAAACCGCGATCGGCCAATTCCTGGCGCAGGCTTTCGGTGGCCACCATCAGCCCGTGGCCGGCGGCGTGAAAGCGGCGCAGCCAGGCGTAGGACAGGCGTGTCGGAACCCGTGTTCGGGCGCGCAGATACTCGGGAAAACGCGTGTGGAAGGCGGTGGTGAATGTCCAGCCGTGCTGGCGGGCCAGGCGGCGGGCGGCGATGCCCAGCGGGCCTTCGGTGGCGATATGCAGCGCGTCCGGCCGAAAGGCGGCCATCAGCCGGCCCAATTTGCGCTGCGGCAGCACGGACAAGCGAATGTCCGGGTAGGTGGGGCAGGGCAGGGTGCGAAACCGGTCCGGCCCGATCACCTCGGCCACGATACCCAGCGTCTCAAGCTCCTCCACCAGGGTGGCCAGCGTGCGCACCACGCCGTTCACCTGCGGGCGCCAGGCGTCCGACACGATCAGCACGCGCGAGTTGGGCGGAAGATTGGCCATGCTGTCAGGGACAGGGACGGAGCCGACTGTCTCGCCGTCTTGATCAGGCAGGTTCGGCCACCCTCTCGCCACGAGGAGGTGCGGATGCGCGAGGGGAGAAGAAGGAGAGGCGGTTCAGCGCCACCCAGTCGATCAGCTCCAGCCGGCCGTCGTGATGTTCTACCAATGCGGTGCAGCTCTCCACCCAGTCGCCGGTGTTCAGATATAGCACGCCGCCGGTCATGCGCATCTCGGCATGGTGGATGTGGCCGCACACCACGCCGTCGAAATGCCGGCGCCGTGCCTCGCCGGCCAGCGCGTCCTCGAACCGGTCGATCGCCTTCACCGCTTCCTTCACCTGCCGCTTGGCCCATTGGCTCAGCGACCAGTACGGGTAGCCCAGGGGGCGGCGCACCGCGTTGAACCAGCGGTTGATGTTGAGCGCGGTGGTATAGGCCCAGTCGCCGAGGAACGCCAGGAACTTGGCATAGCGCACCACGCTGTCGAATTGGTCGCCGTGCATGATCAGCAATCGCCGGCCGTCGGCGGTCGTGTGCTCGGCCTCGCCCACCAGCTTCACGCCGCCCAGTTCCAGCCCCAGCGGCAGCCATGCGCGGAACATCTCGTCGTGGTTGCCGGGGATATAGAGCGTGCGCGCCCCGCTGCTGGCGTGGCGCAGGATCAGCTTGACCACCTCGTCATGCATCTCGTCCCAATACCAGGATTTCCGCAGCCGCCAGCCATCGACGATGTCGCCCACCAGATAAAGGTTCTGTGTTGTAAACGACCCCAGGAAATGCGCGAGGAAGTCGCTGCGGCAGCCGCGCGTCCCCATGTGCGTGTCCGAGATGAACACGGCACGGTAGGTGGTGGGCGCGGCGCCGGCCGGTATGCTGTAGGCGTCCATGGACTTCACCATCGTTCGCTGATGCCCGGTAGCAGCAACTGCCGGAACAAGGCGAGCAAATAGAACGCGCGCCGCGTCGTGCGAGTGAAGATTACGTGACGCTGTCACCTGGAAACATGGTCCGGGACAGTCAACGCGTCCGGACTGATATCACATATCTGACTTGCTGCTGCAACCGAATCGCAACAGTGCTGCCGGATACTTTGCTTTTGCTCAGCGAAGGCTGGTCCCCCCGCCCCTTGATCGTCATCTACAATCCTGCTGCCGGCCACCGGCGTGCCCATGCGCTGTGGCGGGTGCTGGACATATTGTCCGGCAGCGGCGTGAACGTGCAACTGCTGCGAACCGAGCGGCCGGGGCATGCGACCGCACTGGCGCGCGGGGTGGCCGAGCAGTCCGGGCGCGTCGTGGTGGCGGCTGGTGGGGACGGCACGATCGCGGAGGTGGCCGCCGGGCTGAGTGGCGGCCAGGCCAGGCTCGGGATCATCCCCTTGGGTACGGCGAACGTTTTGGCGCGCGAACTGGCGCTGCCCATGGCGCCCGACGCGGTGGCGCGCGCGCTGGCCTTCGGCCGCACACGCCCGCTATGGCCCGGTATCGCCACCGGCCTCACCGACACGCGCCTGTTCGTGCAGATGCTTGGGGTGGGGTTGGATGCGCAGGTCGTCCATCGCCTGCCATGGGCGCTGAAGCGCGCGCTGGGCAGGGGCGCCTACGTCCTGCAGACGTTGCGCGAAATGTGCCGATACGATTACGCGCCAATTCGCCTAAGTATCGATGGCGTGGCGTCGGAGGCAGGCAGCGTGATCGTGACGAAGGGAAGGCTGTATGCAGGCCAATACCTGCTGGCGCCGGCAGCCCAGCCAAGCCAACCCGGCTTTTCAGTGGCATTGTTCGATGGCAGAGGGCCGTGGTCGGCGCTGATGTATGGCGCCGCCCTGCCGCTGAACCTCCTGCCGAACATGCCCGGCCTGCGCTTGGTGCGCGCTTCCCGCGTCGACATCATGGCTGGGGCGACGCTGGCCCAGGCCGATGGCGACCCGGCCGGCACCCTCCCGGTCAGCATCAGCGATGCGTCGGTGCCCATAGAAGTCGTCGTTCCCTAACACCAAAAACTCTCGGTAACCGCTCAGCCGGGCGCCGTTGCCCCGGAACGTTAAAACCAAATCATTCCAAATGCTCGGCATCGACGAAGCTTAAAGAGCACCCCTTTGCGTCTTCTCTTCAGAAAAGAAGGGCTTCTTTCTTGATAGAGGCAGAGGACGTTTGTCTTTATACGAGCGCCTACCTGTTCCCGTGAATATACATGTAGGGCGACCCGCCGACCGTGCCAAAACTTATGGTAAGCTGCCCATTCGTCAAAGCCGCCGTCGTATAGCCCGACAGCGTCACCGAGGCTTCGGCGCGGCCAGGCGCGGTGGCATGCAACGTGAGACCCGTATAGCCGGACGCACCCTGTCCGTTCTCCCAATCGAACGAGAACCCGGCCTGTGTCACGCCAAACAGGGTAGCGGCATCACCGGCGTGGAAGTTGACCAGCGTATCCCAGATGGCGCTGGTTGCGGCACGGTCGTCGGTAAAGAACGTGTCGTGGCCTGTGCCGCCGACGAGGAAGTTGGAGCCCGTGCCGCCGTCCAGCACGTTGTTGCCCGCTGTCACCTGAATCGCGTCCTCGCCCGAACCGCTATGGAGGAACTGGTTGGGTCCATAGCCGGTCAGGTTGAGGTTGTCCGTCGTCAGATTGATGTATTGGTCGGCCAGCCCCGCCACCGGCCCGGAATAGGGAGTGGGTTGCGGTGAGGAGTCCTGACCGGTGCTGGTGTCCTGTGCCACGACCGGCTGATGCACGCCGTCGGATGCGAGCCAGCCTTCGATCTGGGTGAACGCGGCCTGGGTGATCTGCGCGTCGTTGCCGGTGTTGGGGTTGTCGAGATTGTAGCTTGAGATCACGCCGGCCGAGTATTGCTGGCCGTCCGGACCCGTCACCAGCACCGGGCCGCCGCTCGAGCCCGGGCCAAGGGCGTCGCCGGAGAGCACGCTGATGCCGGGGTAAATGGCGACGAGGCCGGTATCGGTGAGCAACTGGCCGTTGGCGCTGCCGGGGTAGCCGGCTAGGGTGGCCGTGCCTGCCTGAAAATCCGAGAGCACGCCGAAATTCGTGCCGCGATAGATCGGTGTGGACAGGTGGATGACCGCATAGTCGTTCTGCGACTGGTCCAGCGACAGCTTGCCGCCGGAATTGTCGATGGGATTGTAATGGATATTCTGGGCGTAGCTGGTGAAGCCGCCGAACGAGCCGCCGTAGGGAACTTCGTTTTCGGCGGTCACATAAACGTCGGTCGCCACGCCCACGCCGGCGGTCCAGACCACATGGCTTGCAGTCAGCACCTCGGTCGGCGTCAGCAGGATGCCGGTGCCCTGAAAATAGTCGTTGCCGATCTTGTCATAGACGGTGACGACGCCGTCATAGGGCGGGGTCTGCGGATCGACCGGCGTCCCGACATCGGCGGCGATGTCAGGGTGGGTTGCCGACTGGGTTCGTTCGCGCAACGCCGAATTGAGGACGTTCAATAAACCGCCTGAAATCGTCATGACCGCACCCAGATTTATGCGGTCGACCGTAGCCGGCACACATGTCGTCGGCAAGCCGAAAATAGAGAGAAGTCCTTTGCGTTCAGAGACGAAATACTTTCCTTTGTGAAGGACCGTTCACTACTAGTCGGCCGCGAGACTGGAGAGATCTGAAAGAAAGCAGTCCTTTTTTGAAAAAAAAGGACCAAAAAACTTCCATCTGTTTGCTCCGCGACAGCACTGACAAAAGTTTTTTGCTTCTTTTTTTTAAAAAAGAAAGTCTTGCCTTCCCCAACGTGAGTCACGCTTGGGCGGACCGATACTTCGTTCAGCCCAGCTGGAGGTGCCTGCACACCGCGTCCAGGTCGGCGTTGTGGCCCGCCAGCAGCGTCTCCCATCCGAGCAGGCCGGGTACGCGCACCGGGTTGCGGCGCAGCAGCTCGCGCTTGACGAAGGGCGCCCCGCATTCCGTGATCAGCACATCCCAGAACGAGTGGGTGGGGTTCAGCGGCTTGCCCGTGCTCACGTCCTCGGCCAGCTGCTCGTAGTAGCGCCGCTCGCCAGGCAGCAGGCGGTCCGTTTCGGCCAGACGCCCACGCGCGCGGGCCAGCGCCAATTGCGCGGCTCTCGCATAGGGGCACAACGCGCCGGCGCGGAATCCAGCCTTCAGCATCTCGTGCGTGAAACGTACCTCGCCGCGGGTGATGACCATGCTGCGCGGCTGCCAGATGAGCAGCGTGCGCCAGAAAGCGGCAAACGCCGGCGATCCCAGCACGCGAGCGCCGATGATGAGGAAATAGGTCTGCAAATGGTAGCGGTAGGTCCAGCTATCGGTAATGCCGAACAGGTCGCAGCCGCTCGCCTCCGCGCGGGTCTCGACGTCGGAGAGGGGGAGGAAGGGGCCGTAACAGGAATCGTTCATCAGGATCAGGCTGTGCAGCGCGCCCAAATCGCCCAGCCGCGCGATGCCGTCCTTGAACGCGCCGAAATCGTGGCCGAAATTGTGGCGGTGGACGATCTCCCGCACGTGCGGGCCTAACCGCTCCACCGCCTCGGGCCGCAGCTTCGGGGCGTTGCTGATGACGGTGACGCGGCACCCCAGGGCCGCCAACGCTGCCACCTGCGCGACCACGTAATCGGCCACCAGGCTGTATCGGTCGTGGGTGACGTAGATGGCGGCACGCGCGCTGTCCCTGTTCGGGTCGGCGCCGGCCACCGCGTTGCGTATGCGTGGCACGGCGGCCAACGCGGCAGAGGCGGCGTAAGCCCAGGCGGTGCGCGCGGTCCGGCGCGGTCCGAGGCGGCGGAACCATTGGCCGGGCGGGGCGGCGTGCATGGGCGGCGCGATACAGACTGGTCCGGCCAATGTCCATCGCCAGCGCCGGGCGCTCGTGGCATACCCCGGACATGCTGTTCGCCACCGGCCCGCGCGTGGACTGGGCACCTCCGGGAACCATACCCCTGAACGCGGCTTGCCGGACATGCGGGGCGATGGGCGCAAAACCCGTGCTGCTGGCCGCGCGCGTGCGGCTGCCGCAAAGAGGCGTGCTGCGCGTGCGGTTCCTGGATTGCCCCGCTTGCGGTTGCGCCTTTGTCGAAACGCCGCCGCGCTACGAGTACGAGGGCCGCGCCGATCCGCTCAGCGTGGCGCTCTATGCCGAGGCCGGCGCCGGCGTGTGGCCGATCGTGCGCACGCTGGCCCGCGCCGCGGCGCCGCCTGGCGCGACGTTCCTGGAGATCGGCTGCGGCTTCGGCTTCGGCCTGGATTTCGGCGCCCGTGCCCGCTTTTGGCGCGCGCGCGGCATCGATCCCTCGCCCTTGGCGGAAGCGGGGCGGGCCATGCTCGGGGTCACGATCGAGGGGCGGTATTTCGGCACGCATCCAGGCGACACCGACGGCTCCTTGCAGGCCGACATCATACTGGCCAGCGAGGTGCTGGAGCATGTGGCCGACCCTGCCGCCTTCCTGGGCCTCGTGGGCGGGGCGTTGCGGCCGGACGGGCTGCTGGTGCTGACCACACCCGACCGCGCCGCCCTGAGGCGCGAGGCGAGCCTGGCAACGCTCATCCCCATCCTGTCAATCGGCGCGCACCTGACCTTGCAAACCGAGGCCAGCCTGGGCGGGCTGCTGGCGCGGGCCGGTTTCGGCCATGTGGAGATCCACTCCAATGGCGACCAGCTGGTCGCCTACGCATCGCGGGCAGCGCTGGACCTGCGTGATGACCAGGCGGCGATACGGCGCGAGTACCGCGCCTATCTGGCGGGGCGTGCGCCCGACACGCAGCCCGGCAGCCCGCTCTGGTGGGGCTTTGCCGGGCGTGCCTATCAGGACGCGGTGGCCGATGACGACGACGGCGCGGCCGCGACAGTGTGGGCCGGCCTGCGCGTCGCCTGCGCCGACCAGTACGGATTTGATCTGGACCGCCCGGAGACGCTGCCCAGCCTTGCCGGAAGTAGCCTGCGCCGATTGGCCGAGCGGATGCCCAAGGCGCTGCCCGGACTGCTGTATGCCCGGGCGCTGGAGCGCCTGCATGGCGGGTCGCTCGTCTCCGAGGTAGCGCCCTTGCTCGAGGGGGCGGCGAAAGCGGCCGCGGCGCTGAATGCCGCGTTGCTGCGTGCGGGTGCCACCGACCTGGCCGCCCTGTCCGTGGAGCGGTCGGCCATGGCGGCGTTGATGGGCGTGGCAGCCGATGCGGGGTCGCCAGGCTGCCTCGAGATGCTGGCGCGCACGGCCGCGCTCGATCCCGAGGCCCGCCAGACCCTGGCCAGGCGGTGCCTGATCGGGCTGGTCAATGCGGGGGCGTTCGCGCTGGCTGATAGAGTATGCGCGCGGTGGGATGTCGGTGTGGGCGCGCTTGAGGACGCTCCGCCCGGCGCGCGGGACGCGGCGGCGCGGGACGCCCTGTTTTGCCTGGGGATGATGGCGTTGCAGACGCCGGGCCAGGAGGAAGCAGCACTGCGCCGCTTCGGCGCGGTGCGGGCGTCGTTGCCGACCGGCGCACCGACACCGCTGGGGTGGTCGGCCCTGCGCGGTCAATGCGTCGCGTCCGACCGGCTCGGCCGCCATGCGCAGACCACGGCGATGCTGCGTGCGGCCAGGGATGCAGCCATGCCCGCGGATCTGCGCGAGCGGCTGGGCGCCGGCTGACACGCGCCGCAACACATTGACACCCGTGTTGCATTGCGTGCGGCGCACCGCACTGCACATGATGGCCCGTGCAAGCGCCTCGCCCCATGCTCGCCCCATCCTTGGCTCCGGCACAAGCCAGCCCGTCTGGCCTGTCCGGCCGGATCGCGCTGGGCGCTGTCGCGGCATTGCTTCTGGCGGGCGTGTGGATGCGGTTCAACGACCGGATTTCTGCGGCGGTTCCGTTTCTGGCGGCGCCTGGCGGTGCGGCGGGGGTGCAGCCATCGGGCCTGGTGGAGCTGGCGTTGCTGCCGCAGGCGGAGGGCGCGGCGGCGGTGGCCGGGATGGGCCTGCCTGCGTCCGAGGCGGCGGTGCTGACCGAGGCGTTGCGGCGCGGCCGGCTGCGGCTGGTGCGCATGCCGGTGTTCGACGCTCAGCCTGACCCGTCCGCCATGCGGGCCGTGCGGGTGAGCGCGGGTGGGTACGCCACGACGGTGATGCTGAGCGCGCGGCCTGTGCCGGTGACGTTGCCGGTCGGTCCGGCCGCCACGGTGTTGTTTTCGGCCACCGGGGCAGGCGCTGTGGCCGTCGGCGCGCTGACGCTGAACGGGCCGGTGCGCTTCCCGGACGTGGCGGCCGGGCAGACGCTGGCGGTGGGCGTGATCGCGCAATGAAAGGGTTGGTGCCGGCGGCCACGCGCTGGATGCCGGTGATGATGCTGGCGTTCCTGACGCTGGCGGTGGTGCAGATGGTGCTGCAGTTGCACCTGTCGCCAGGGCACATGCTGTCTGTCATGCTGCGCTGGCTGACGCTGGCGGGGCCAGCCTATGTGGTGGCGGCCGCGCTCTGCTGGTCGCTGGCCGCGGCCGGCGTGGCTTACGAGTGGCGTGCCGTCCGCGCCGCCCGGATGGTGCTGGCCGGCGGGCGCAAACGGCGCAGGACACGGGGGTTTGTCATGGATGTTCTGGCCCGGCTGACCAATCGCGCGGAGCTCGAGGATCTGCTGGCGCGGCAGGACCGGGTAACCGTGATCGATGCGGGCGCGCTGGCGGCCACGCTGAAAAGCCAGGTGATCGGGCAGGACCAGGTATGCGACGACATCGCCGGCCAGTTGCGCCGGCGGCTGGCGCTGCAGGTGCGCGGCAAGCCGGTTGGTATCTTTCTGCTGGCAGGACCTCCGGGCACCGGCAAGACATATCTGGCCAAGCGGCTGGCGGCGGCGCTGGATCGAAAATTGCTGCATTTCGATATGACGCAGATGAGCAGCCCGCATGCCGCCACGCAGCTGTTCGGATCGCCGAAAGGCTATGTCGGGTCCGACACGTTCGGGAAGTTGACGGGTGGATTGAAGGAGGTGCCGGACGCGCTGGTGCTGCTCGACGAGATAGAGAAGGCGCATCCGGATGTGTTCAAAAAATTCCTGACCGCGTGGAACGATGGGCACGTGACGGAAGCCTCGACCGGCGCACAGGTTTCGACCACGCGGGCAATCTTCATGCTGACCTCCAACATCGCGACCGAGGCGCTCGGTGAGATCGCCGACCGTTTTGCCGACGATCCGGATGGCATGCGCGCAGCGTCGGTGGAGGCGTTGAAGCTGGCGGGGTTCGCGCCGGAGGTGCTGAACCGCATCGACCGCATCTTTGTATTTCGCGCGCTGACGGGGCTGGACGTCGCCCGCGTGGCGGCGCTGGAGATCGAGGCGATGATCGGCAGCTATGGGCTGGAGATCGCGGCCGGCGGCATCGATCCGTTGCTTCTGCTGGAGATCATGCAGAAGCAGGACAGGCTGGGGCAGGGGGCCAGCGCGCGCGGACCTGGTGCGCTCCATCGAGGAGATGGTGAGCGACGGCCTGATCGAGGCAAGGCAGAAGGGTGCGCATTGTGTGCGCCTGGAAAAATCCGAGTCCGGCGTGGTCACGCGCATTGCCGATCTGCGCGTACAGCCATGACGAAAAGTTCTTTGGTTCTTTCTTTCAAGAAAGAACATTCTTGCTTCTAACCCTATGGCGCCGCGCCCCCGCCTGGCGCCTCTGCCTGATCGCCGGCGCCGCCTTTACCGCGCTGGCTGTCATGTTTCCGCCGCCCGGGCGTCGCGCGGCCTCGGTGCAGCAGCCGGCAAGTTTCGCGATGCCGCCGGATCGTGTGCCGGCGCCAATGGGCACGATTGCGTCGCCGCCACCCGGGGCCGCGCGAGAGGGTGTGATCCCGTATGCCGGACGGCAATTGCCGCTGCCATCGGGGCAGTGGCAGCTCGTGGCAATCGGTCGTGTGGAGGGCGCGGAGTCCAAGCAAGTCTCGGTTCTGGCGCGGGTGCGCGGGGCGCAGTTGGGCGGGCTGCTGGTGGTGCTGGGGCCGGATGCGCTGAGCCAGGCCAGCGGGCTTCTGGAGACGCCGACATCGTGTTCGTCCGTGCAAGGTTCGCTGGCGGCGGAGGCGGTACCGGCTCTTCCGGGCCAGAACCCCTTCCTGCACGAGTGCTGGACGTGGGACCCGGTGCAGATGAAGGCCGCTGTCGTCGCGGACCCGAAAGCAGGCTTGCTGCGGCGTGGTTTTGCGAATCTCGCATTGATGGGTGTGCCGATGCCGGATCGCATGCTGCTCATGCGCTATATCCGCTCCACCGAGTTCGGCTGGTTTTTAGCCGAGCTTTATCTGCCTGTGCGGGCCGACGGGCCGCTTCCCCCGCCGCGCGCAATGGCCGCGTTCGCTAGAAAATATACGGCATTGCTGCATCGCGGCTACGATGGCGGCCTGACCATGGGCGGGCCCACACCGGCGTTACCGCGAGAACCCGGCTAGAGCCGGTTCACGCTGACCGCGCCACCGCGGATCCGCCCTCGTCTAGCGCTTTCCGCGTACTCAGGCGCGCATTGCCCGTTGTGTATCAGCCACTGGTTCGGCCAGATATTTCACGTATTCTTTCGGCACGATTTGCCAAAAGCGTTCCCGCTCCTGCTCCCAATCGTGCAGCAGCATGGCCGCGTAGCGGCTGCTGGTCTCGCGCGCGTGTTCTTCGATCAGGGTGCGAAGGAGGTTTTCCCAATGCGCGGAGCCTAGGCGCTGCCAGGTGAGCGTTTCCGGGTTGATGCGGGACTCGAAATCGCCGGCCGGATCGTAGATGAAGGCCATGCCGCCGGTGAAGCCCGCACCGAAATTGTCGCCGACCTCGCCCAGGATGACGATTGTGCCGCCCGTCATGTACTCGCAGGCGTTGCTACCGCAGCCCTCGACAATGCCGAGCGCGCCCGAGTTTCGGACCGCGAAACGCTCGCCCGCCTGGCCAGCCGCGAACAGTTTTCCGGAGGTGGCCCCGTAGAGCACGGTATTGCCGAGGATAGTGTTGTTCTGGCTGAGCAGTTCAGAAGAGGGCGAGGTGCGGATGACGATGGTCGCACCTGACAGGCCCTTGCCGACGTAGTCGTTCGCGTCGCCCATCAGCTCGAGGCGCAGGCCCTGCACGGCGAAAGCGCCGAGCGATTGGCCGGCGCTGCCGCGCAGGCGGGCGGTGATGTGGCCGGGTGCCAGGCCCGTCATGCCGAATTGCCGCACGATGCGCGAGGATAGCCGGGTGCCGATGGCGCGGTGCGTGTTGCGTATGCCGTATTGCAGCTGCATCTTTTCGCCGCGCTCGAACAGCGGGCGTGCGTCGGCGATCATCTGTGCGTCCAGCGTGTCCGGCACTTCGTTGCGGCCTTGGCGTGTGCAGAATTTCGCGTGCGGGCCAGCATCGGCTTGCGCCAGGATGGGGTTGAGGTCGAGGTCGTCGAGCAGGTCGGAGCCGCGGCTGACCTGTGCCAGCAGGTCGCTGCGGCCGATGATGTCTTCGAGTTTGCGAAAGCCCAGTTCGGCCAGGATGCCTCGCACATCTTCGGCGATGAAGCTGAACAGGTTTATCACCTTCTCCGGCGTGCCCTCAAACTTTTGCCGCAGCGCTTCGTCCTGCGTGCAGACGCCGACCGGGCAGGTATTGCTGTGGCATTGGCGGACCATGATGCAGCCCATGGCGACCAGCGACGCGGTGCCGATGCCGAATTCCTCCGCCCCCAGCATGGCCGCGATCACCACATCACGGCCCGTCTTGATGCCGCCATCGGCGCGCAAGGTGACGCGGTGGCGCAAGCGGTTCAGCATCAGCACCTGGTGGGCTTCCGAGACGCCCATTTCCCAGGGCAGGCCCGCATATTTCACGGATGTTTGCGGTGAGGCGCCGGTGCCGCCCACATGGCCGCTGATGAGGATGCTGTCGGCCTGCGCTTTGGCGACGCCGGCGGCGATTGTGCCGATGCCGGATCGCGCGACGAGTTTGACGCAGACGGTGGCGTCCGGGTTGATTTGCTTCAGGTCGTAGATGAGCTGCGCGAGGTCCTCGATCGAATAGATGTCGTGGTGCGGCGGCGGGCTGATGAGTGTCACGCCCGGCGTGGAATGGCGAAGTTTCGCGATCAGCTCGGTCACCTTGAAGCCTGGAAGCTGGCCGCCTTCGCCCGGCTTGGCGCCTTGCGCCATCTTGATTTCGATTTCGCGGCAGGAGTTCAGATATTCGGCGGTGACGCCGAAGCGACCCGATGCAATTTGCTTGATGGCGGAGGACGCGTTGTCCCCATTGGCGCGTGGTGTGGCTCGTGCGGGATCTTCGCCGCCCTCGCCGGAATCGGACCTGGCGCCGATGCGGTTCATGGCGATGGACAGGGTCTCGTGGGCTTCGGGGCTGAGCGCGCCAAGCGAGATGCCCGGGGCGAGCAGGCGCTTGCGGATTTCGGTGATGCTTTCGACCTGATCCACGCTGATGGGTGTTAC
This sequence comes from uncultured Alphaproteobacteria bacterium, assembly GCA_963850605.1. GTDB lineage: Bacteria > Pseudomonadota > Alphaproteobacteria > Acetobacterales > Acetobacteraceae > BOG-908. The sequence continues at coordinate 175,868 of CAWKLX010000006.1, forward strand.
GCGTTCGCGCCGGAAATCCAGCAGGTCACGCAAAGCGACCAGCGGCATCGCGCGCACGCCCTTGGCATAGCGCTGGTAGAGCTGGTAGCTGTCGGTGGCGACGGCCGCCTGCAGCATGTGTATCAGGCCGCCGTCAAAGGCGTGCGTTTCGCCGCGCCGCCGCAGCTTGTATTGGCCGCCGACAGGGAGTGTCACGAATTCCGCGTTCCAGGCGGCGCGATGCAGGGCCAGCAGACGGCGCGCGATGCCGGACAGGCCGATGCCGGAAATGCGGGACTGCATGCCGGGGAAGAATTCACCAACCAGCGCGCGCGACAGGCCGATGGCCTCGAAGTTGTAGCCCCCACGATAGGAGGAGATGACGGATATGCCCATTTTGGATATCGTCTTGAGCAGCCCCTTGTCGACCGCCTTCTTGTAGCGCCCGACGGCTTCTTTCAGCGACAGCGCGCCGAACAGGCCACGGCGATGGCGATCGGCAATGCTTTCCTGGGCAAGGTAGGCGTTGACGGTGGTGGCACCCACGCCAATGAGCACGGCAAAATTATGCACGTCCATGCACTCGGCCGAGCGCACGTTGAGGCTCGTGAAGGTACGCAGGCTGCAACTGACCAGATGCGTGTGCACGGCACCCGTTGCCAGGATCATCGGCACCGGAACGCGCGTGGCGCTCTGATGTTCGTCGGTCAGCACGACATGGGTGCAGCCCTCGCGTACGCCGTCTTCGGCGCGCTGGCGTATGGCCTGGATGGCGCGGCGCAGGCCGGGTTCGCCGTCCTCGGCTGGAAACGTGCAGTCCACGACGATGGCGGAACTGCCCATGGTGCGCAGCATCGCCTCGAATTCGGCGTTGCTGAGCACGGGGGATTCGAGCTGCAGCAGGTCGCACTGGCTCGAATCCTGGTCGAGCACGTTGCCGAGATTGCCCAGGCGCGTCTTCAGGCTCATCACCCGGGTTTCGCGCAGGGAGTCGATCGGCGGGTTGGTGACTTGCGCGAAGTTTTGGCGGAAGTAATGGTGCAAGCCGCGATATTGTTCGGACAGCACGGCGATGGGTGTGTCGTCACCCATGCTGCCTGTCGCTTCCACCGCATCCTCCACCATCGGGTGCAGGATCATTTCCAACTCTTCGAGGGTGACGCCTACGGCAAGCTGGCGGCGGCGCAAGACCTCCCCGTGATAGGTGGCGGGCTCGGGCGCGTCCGTCTTGACGATGTGGTCGATCTTTTTGACGTTCGCCGTCCACTCGCTATAGGGGTGACGAGCGGCCAGCATGTCGCACAGGGCTTCGTCGCGCCAGAATTCGCCTGTGTCGAGGTCAACGCCGACCATTTCGCCAGGGCCGAGCCGGCCTTTCGCGACGACTTGGCTTTCTTCAAGCGGCACCATCCCGGTTTCCGATCCCAGGATCAGCATGCCGTCGGTAGTGACGGAGTAGCGCAGCGGGCGCAGGCCGTTGCGGTCCAGCCCGGCGATCGCCCAGCGCCCGTCGGTGGCACAGAGTGCCGCCGGGCCGTCCCACGGTTCCATGACCGCGTTGCAGTAGGAAAACATGTCGGCGTGGGCTGGCTTCATGGTCGCATCGTTGCCGACGCTGGCGGGAATCATCAGCGCCTTGACCATGGGCGCGTCACGGCCGGCGTGGATCAGCAATTCGAAAACGTTGTCGAGAACGGCCGTGTCACTGCCGCTGGCCTGGATGACGGGTTTGATGTCATCGATGAAGCTGTCGAGTTCGCCGGCCGCCAGGCGCGTCTCGTGGCTTTTCATCCAGTTGGTATTGCCCGATACCGTGTTGATCTCGCCATTATGGGCCAGCGTGCGGAAGGGTTGCGCCAATTTCCAGGTCGGGAACGTGTTGGTGGAATAGCGCTGGTGGTAGATGGCGAACCGGCTGATGAACCGTTCGTCCGTGAGGTCCGGGTAGAATTTGGCAAGATGCTCGGCCAGAAACATGCCTTTATAAATTATCGAGCGGCAGGACAGCGAGCAGATATAGAGTTCCGGGATCTGCGCGTTGATCGCGGCTTTCTCAATGCGGCGGCGGATGACGTAGAGGTCGCGCTCGAAAATGGCGGGTGCGCTGCGTGGCGTGTTGCGCACCATGATCTGTTCGATTTCCGGGCGCGTGGCGTTGGCTTTTTCGCCGATGACGGCCACGTCGATCGGCACCTGACGCCAGCCATAGATCTGGTAGCCGAACCGCAGAATTTCGGTTTCCACGATCTGGCGGCAGCGTTCCTGGGCCGAGAAATCCGTTTTCGGTAGAAAAACCTGGCCGACGGCTATCTGCCCGTCCTGGGCGCGTTCGCCGCCGCGTTCTATCGCTTCGGCAAAGAAATCCTGCGGGATTTCGATATGGATGCCGGCGCCGTCACCGGTTTTGCCGTCCGCATCCACGGCGCCGCGATGCCAAAGCGCGCTGAGCGCGTCGATGCCCGCCTGCACCACGGCGCGGCGTGGCTTGCCGTCGAGCGATGCGATCAGTCCGACGCCGCACGCATCGTGTTCCTGGGCGGGGGAGTAGGTATGCTCGAGTTGGGCGATGTTGGCGTGCCAGTCGGCTGTGTGGCGGTCCGTCAAGGTCCCGCTCCAGCCTGCGGCGCCGCGGCCCCGCCGGGTTTCTGCTGCGCCAATTGGGCCGATCGCTTCATCACATCCTGCAGGAACGGCATCATCGACCGCATGGAACTCGGTCGCGATCACGGATTGGTTCGCGATCAGCTTCTGTCCGGTCGGCGACAGATAGAAGTTCTTCAGGTCGATCAACTCGCTGACCGTAAAATGCTCGGCCAGTATGCGCGCCTTGGCGGATTCGATGTCGCCGATATGGGCCTGCATACCCGGCAAAATCGCTTTATCCCACTCATCGGCCGCTTGGCCGATCGGCATGTGACTGGTCTGGGCCATCATGTTGATCATGCCTGGGCGCATCGCGGCCAGCCCCTTCATGACCTGCGCCTCGCCGCCCATTGCCCGCTCGACGGACGCGGCCGCTTGCAGGTGCTCGGCATCCGGCGCGCCTTCCGCTTTCGAGGCCCCGGCCCCGGCGATCAGGGCGACAGACAGGATCGACACCGCAACTGATTTGCGCATTTCTGGTTTACTCCGCTGCTAGAAGAACGGGATTGCGCGCGCTCGGCTGCAAATATGCGTGCATCTGCGCCGCGGCGTCCCGTCCGTCGCGGATCGCCCACACCACCAAACTCGCCCCACGCACGATGTCGCCGGCCGCGAAAACCCCCGGCAGCGAAGTCTGAAACGAGCGCCGGTTGACCATGACCGTCCCCCAGCTTGCTCACCTCCAGCGCCTCATACCCCCACAAAGCGGGCAAAGGCTCCGGATCGAAACCCAACGCCTTGATCACCAGATCCGCCGGTCCGATGAACGCCGATGCCCTCCACTACCTCCACCGATTGCCGGCCCGAGGCATCCGGCAGGCCCAGCCGCATCCGCACCGCGCGCACGCCGCTCACATGGTTGTCGCCAGGAAACGCCTCGGGCGCAGACAGCCAGCTGAAGCGCACGCCCTCCTCCTCGGCATTCTTCACCTCGCGCAGGCTGCCCAGGCATGTTCGCGCGGTCGCGGCGATACAGGCACGTGACCGAAGCCGCGCCCTGCCGCACGGAGGTGCGCACGCAATCCATCGCCGTGTCGCCGCCGCCGATCACCACCACGTTCTTGCCCGCAGCATCCAGCAGCCCGCAGTCGAAATCCGGCACCTCGTCGCCCAGGCCCTTGCGGTTGGATGCGATCAGGAAATCCAGCGCCTTGACGATCCCCGGCAGACCCGAACCCGGCCCACCCAGCTCGCGCGCCTGATACACGCCGGTCGCCAGCAGCACCGCATCATGCCGCGCCCGCAGTTCGGCAAACGGGACGTCGCGCCCGATCTCGGTGTTGAGGTGGAACATGATGCCGCCCTGCTCCAGCAGCTCCCAGCGCCGCAGCACGATCTCCTTCTCCAGCTTGAAGCCGGGGATGCCATACATCATCAGGCCGCCCACCCGGTCGTGGCGGTCATAGACATGCACCTGATAGCCGCGCCGGCGCAGCTCCTCGGCCGCGGCCAGGCCGCCAGGGCCGGCGCCGACGATGCCGATCGGATTGCTGCAACTCCTGTGCGCGGCCGCACCGGCTTCACCCAGCCCTTGCTCAAACGCATGGTCGGTGATGAAGCGCTCGACCGCGCCGATGGTGACGCTCTCGAAACCGCGCTCGATGACGCAATTGCCTTCGCACAGCCGGTCCTGCGGGCAGATGCGGCCGCAGATCTCTGGAAAATTGTTCGTGGCGGCGCTCACCTCATAGGCTTCGTCCAGCCGTCCCTCGGCGGTCAGCTTCAGCCAGTCGGGAATGTTGTTGTTCAGCGGGCAATGGATCTGGCAGAACGGCACGCCGCATTGGCTGCACCGGCTGGATTGCGCCTGCGCCTGGGGCACGGCGAAATCCTGATAGATTTCGGCAAAATCCGCGCTGCGCGCGGCGGCGTCCCGCTTATCCGGCTGGTGCTGGGGCAAGCGCGGAAAGCTGCAGCATACGGTCGGCCATCTGGCAAGCTCCCGGAGCGTCCGATCCGCCGGCCGCGGCGCAGCTTTAGAGCCAGTGATCCCACGCTATCGCGAGCACATATTCTGCACTGTTAGCAGCAGGGCTGACGCATTGCCGTAGCTGCCTGTCATGCTTGCCGTGCAAGTGTCTCCGGCGCAAGGGCCGATTAGGGCCGGTCCGGTCCGTATTCGGCAGGTTGGTGCGAAGGCCGCCTTTCCGGTACCGCGCCAGATAGGCGGGCACGATCAGCTCGATCGGGGTGGGCGTGATGCCCAGCTCCGCCAGGCCGGGCAGCGCTGGGTCGGCCACATTGTCGCGCTGCAGCAGGAGTCAGCTGGTCCAGCGTCAGGCCGCTGAACGGCATGTTGGCCATCAGCCTGGCCGCTGCATCGGGCAGCGGTCAGAAGCGGCCGTGCCGGCCGATCTGTGCCAGGATCCAGCCCAGGATCTCCCGGAAGCGTCATGATCTTCGGGCCGCCCAGTTCGTAGATGGCTGCCGGACGCTCGCCGGCAGGGTCAGCACCGCCATCACCGCATCTGCCACGTCGCCCACATAGACCGGCTGGAACCGGCTGGCGCCCGCAATGACCGGCATGATCGGGGACATCATGGCCAACGCACGCGAAGCGGTTGAAGAACTGGTCCTCCGGCCCGAACACCAGCGATGGCCGCAGCACGGTCGCGCTGGGAAATGCCGGCGCACCAGCGCCTCGCCCTCCGCCTTGTTGCGTGCGTACTGCGCCGGGCTGGCCGCGATCGCGCCGATGGCAGATACCTGCACCAGACGCGTGACGCCGGCGGCGGCCGCCAGCCGTGCAACGCGGCCTGCGCCCTCGGCCTGGATACGGGAGAAATCGCCGGCGGCCCGCTCGGCCAGGATGCCGACCAGGTTCACGACCACATCTGCGCCGTCGATCGCACGGGCCAGCGTGCCGTCCGAAGTTATGTTGGCGTAGAGCGGCACGATCTGGCCGACACGCCCCATGGGTTTCAGCGCTGCCGCCCGCTCCGGATCGCGCACGGCCACACGTACCACATGGCCGGCGGCTGCGAGGCGCTTCGTGACGTAGCGGCCCAGGAAGCCCGATCCGCCGAGGATTGTGGCGACGCTGCGTGTCTCCATGAATGACATCTCCTTGATCCTGGCGCCGTGCGCACAGGGCAAAGTCGGCCTCGATGCGCAGGACCGCAAGGCGGCGGGCCACGAGAAACACCGGATGCCTTGTTGCGCGGCGGCTACAGACCGCCTCTCAATGGAGCGGTCGCTGCTTCGTGTAGTTCAGTCCGGCCGTGCTTGCCGCACAACGCAAGGATGAGAAGCCGAGGGCACGATTTGGAGATACTTCTGGTCGAGGATGACGACCTCGTTCGGGACTGCCTTTTCGAAGCCCTGCATGAGGCGGGCCACGCGATCGAAGGGATCGGCTCGGCAGAGGCCGCGCTCAGCCGGCTGGATGCAGCCCATCCGCCGGCCGTCTTGGTGACCGACATCAATCTGGGGCCGGGCATGGACGGCTTGGCGTTTGCGCGCGCCGCGCGCGAGGTTTGCCCTAATCTCCCCGTGGTATTTATCAGCGGACGATATGCCGAGCTCAGAGGCATGTTGCCGGTCGAACGTTTTCTGCCGAAGCCGTTCACGACGCTGGCGCTGTTGAGGGCCATTCACGAGGTTCATGAGGCCGCAGACAAGGTGTAGGCTATTTCGCGAACAAGGTCAGCGCCACCCATCGCCCGCGAGAGGTGTTGAAGCCGCGCACAGTATCCAAGGCGTGCGGCGCGACTTGCAGGCGGGACATCTCGGCATCGAAGCGCTCGGTTTCGCGGTCGCTGACGATGGCCAGCGTGGCAGCCCCGGTCTGCAGCGCTTGGGCGGCTTGAACCCCGTTCGGCAGCAGGCGGGTCTGCGTGCCAGTCAAGAACACCAGGCTGGGTTCGGCGTAGCCGGCGACCACTAAGCCTTTCCCTTGCGCGTTCATCTGCGGCCAGTCGTGGCGGAGGGCGGCCGTCACCCGCGGCGCGATCCAGAGCGCACCCAGGCGTGGCAGTTCCCATTGCAGGAGGGCCGCGTAGAGCGGCACGCATGCGGCCAGGGCCCAGGCGAGCCGGCGCCGTAACGCGAGTTGTGCGACCAGCCATGTGCCGACAAGGCCGGGCACCCCAAGCCACCAGGGTGCGTGCAGAACCTCCGGCAACGCGGCAGCCACTCCGGCGAGCAGCCCGGCACTGACAAGAAGTCCCCCATACCCGGCAAGCCGGCTCCAGCGCGGACTGGGCTGCCCCAGGTGGCGCGCGGCCAAGAGGAACAGGGCAGGGTAGAGCGGCAAAGTATAGTGGGGCAGTTTTGTCGGCACCGCCTCAAAGACGATCCAGGCGGGCAGTGCCCAGGCAATCAGGACGCGGGTGACCGGATCGTGTCGGCTGCCCCAGGCCGCTGGCAGGCCGGCGAGCACCGGCAGAGTGGCGGGGAACGCCAGGAGCGGCAGCAGCAGCAGATGCAGTCCTGGGGGCGCGCCATGCGCCTCGCTGCCCCCAGCGAGTTTCTGGCCCAGATCGCCGCCGACCGCGTCGGCGAAGAAGCGGCCATGCGTGGCCAGGCCGATCGCGACGAACCAGGGGGCGACGGCTGCCAGCATCAACGGCGCGCCCCAGGCCGGGCGCAGCACGGCCAGCCAGGCGGCCCGCCGCTCCCACAGGCAGAGCGTGACCACGGCCAGGCCAAGCACCATCGGCGTGATCGGACCCTTGAGCAGGATGCCACCGGCTATCGCCAGCCAGAACGCGGCCGCCATCCAGGCCGGCAGGCGCGGCCCGAGCCAGGCGCGAGCCAGGATGGCGGCGGCCCAGGTCGTCGCAGCCAGCAAGGCCGCGTCGGTCTTGGCGATGTGCGCTTCGGCGGTGAGCGCCACGCAGCCGGCGAGCATCGCGCCGGCGAGCAGCGCGCGGCGGGGCGAAAGCGCCAGCCATAGCCCGGCCTGGTAGGTGGCCAGCACGGCCAGTATGCCGCCCAGCAGGGAAGGGAGTTCGATAGGGCCAGATCAGGGTTATCAAGGCCTGGCCCGGCCATGGCCGCAAAGGGCGCCTGCAGCCAGTAGATGCCGATCGGCTTCTTGTTCCTGGGCACCGCGCCATTCAGGATGTCCACATAGTCGCCGGTCTCGTTCATCTGCTTGGTCGCCTGCGCAAAGCGGCTTTCGTCGCGATCGCCGGGGGGCAGGACGAAAAAGCCCGGAAGCCAGAGCGCCAGGCAGAAGAAAACGAGCAGGAGCCGGGGATGGGCGTGGGCGAGCGCGCGCATGGGCCGGCCCTATCACGCGTGCCGAAACTGCGCCATTTCAGCGCCCATATGGACAATACCCGCCTGTTTGCCTTGCTGCTGCTGCGCGCCGTGACCGAGCGGCGCCGCCCGTTGGAGGAAGCGCTGGACCAATTGCCGCCCGGCGACGCGCGCGACCGGGCTGCCGCGCACAGGCTGGCCGCCGCCGTGCTGCGCCGCGCCGGCACGCTGGACGCGGTGTTGGAGCCGCACTTGAAACGCGCGCCGCCGGATGCGGTGCGGCTGATCCTGCGTCTCGGCGCGTGCCAGCTGCTGCTTTTGGATACGCCGGCCCATGCGGCGGTGGCGACGTCGGTCGCGCTGGCGCGCGCGGAGAAGCTTACGCCGTTCGCGGGCCTGGTGAATGCCGTGCTGCGGCGCGTAGCCGAGGGCGGGCGGGCTGTGCTGGGCGAGCTCGAACTCGCCGAGGCTGGATACGCCGGCCTGGTTGTGGGCGTCCTGGGGCAGCGCGGCGCGGGCGATCGCCATGGCGCATCAGGTCGAGGCGCCGCTGGACCTGACGTTGAAGCCGGGCGCCGCCGTGCCGGAGGGCGGGCTGGTGCTGCCGACTGGATCGGTGCGGATGGCGGCGGGAACGCGGGTGGCCGACCTGCCCGGCTTCGCGCAAGGCGATTTCTGGGTTCAGGATGCGGCGGCCGCGATGCCGGCCCGGCTGCTGGCCGCCCGGCCTGGGGAAAGCGTCGCCGATCTATGCGCGGCGCCAGGCGGCAAGACCGCGCAGCTTGCGTCCACCGGCGCGCGCGTGGTGGCCGTGGAGGCGAACGAGCGGCGCCTGCCGCGGCTGCGCGACAACCTTGCAAGGCTCGGGTTGACGGCCGAGCTGGTGCATGCTGATGCAACCGAATGGCGCCCGCCGGAGGCGCTGGACGCGGTGCTGCTGGACGCGCCGTGTTCGGCCACCGGCACCATACGTCGCCACCCGGACCTGCCCCACATCAAGCGCGCACAGGATATGGCGGCCCTGACCGCGGGCCAGGATCGATTGATCACGTCGGCGGCCCGGATGCTGCGGCCGGGCGGGCGCCTGGTCTACGCGGTGTGCTCGCTGCAGCCTGAGGAAGGCGAGGGGCGGGTGGAGACGGCGTTGCGGGCCGGCTTGCGGCCGTTGCCGTTCAGTGCGGCGGAACTGGCGGACCTGCCGGAGGCGCTGACCGGCGCGGGTGCGGTGCGTACGACGCCCGCGTTGTGGTCCGCGTTGGGGGGGATGGATGGGTTTTTCTGTGCGAGGTTTGAAAGAACTTCTTTTTGAAAAAAGAAGCAAAAACTTTTCCTTGGCTGTCGCGGACTCAATAATCAGAGTAGTTTTCTAGTTCCTTTTTTCAAAAGAGGACTTCTTCTTTACTTTAACGCACCCAGCAGCTGCCTGGCATCATCCTTCCCGATAAAGCTGCCTGGAGCATCTACGGCGCGCTGCAACTGCACGCGTGCCTCATCGGTGTGCCCCGCCGCCTTGAGTGCCGCGCCATAGTGGTACTGCGCTTCGGCCAAGCTGGCGGTATCGCCGGTGGCGGCCTGGGCCAGCAGCGGAAGGGCGCGTGCTGTGTCATTCTGGCGGGCCAGGATCCATCCCAGCGTGTCGGCCACTTGCGGCGACGGGGCCGCAAAGTAGGCGCGCTGCGCCAGGGCGCGCGCCGTGGCCAGATCACCTTGCTGCTGCTTGATCCAGGCCAGGTTGTTCAGCGCGGCCGGGTCGGTCGGCCGATCCGCCAGCACGGCCCCGAGATGGGCGGCGGCTTCGTCCAACCGGTTGGCCCCGATATAGAGCGAACTCAGGACGGCTTGGGCGGCCAGGTCCTTCGGATGAGCCACGACCCATCCTGACAGCAGAGTAATCGCCTCGCCGACCCGCAAGCTGGCCGACATGGCAGACGCCGCGCGGGCTGCGAGCTCACCCGAAGGCGCGATGCGGTATGCGGCCAGGAATGCGGCAGCCGCCTGCGCGCGATCGCCCGCGGCCAGCCAGGCTTCGCCGTCCAGCAAGCGTGCGGCGGGCAGATTGGCGGGATTTGCGCGCAATGCCGCCGCATCCGCCAGCGCTTGGTGGATGCCGCCCTGGGTCAGTCCGACGCTGACCAGGGCGCTCAACAGAATGGGACTGCCGGGAGCTTGCTCCAGCCCAGCGCGCAGAATGGCCCGGGCGTCGTCGAAGCGTTTGGCACGCGTCAGGAGGGACGCGAGGTCGGCGCGCACGCGCGCGTCGCCGGGGCTGCGCGCCAGTATGTCTTGGTAGACGTGCTCGGCCCGGTCGGAATGTCCGTTGGCGGCCAGAATGCGCGCCCGCAACTCATCGAGTTGCGGGGTCTGCTCGCTGGCCCGGTCGAGCAGGGCGGCCGCGCGCTCCGGCTGGCGTGCCCGCACGTAGGTCTCAGCCAGGGTGGCGGTGACGCCGGGCGAGTTTGGCGCGGCGCCATGGGCCGCCTCGGCGAGGGCTAACGCCTGGTCGGTGTGCTGGTCGGCGAACAGCGCGGGCAGCAACAGGTTCAGCGCGCCCTGGTCGCCCGGGTGCTTGGCCAAAAAATTCCGGAGCAGAGCTTCCGCCCCGGCCCGGTCGCCGCGCAGTCCATCGATCCGAACCAGGTTCAGCGTAGCCGCACGGCTATCGGGATATCGGCGCAGCACGTCCTGCAGCTGCGCCTGTGCGCCGTCGATATCGAGGGCTGCAAGCTTGACCTGCGCCGCGAGGACACCGGCCGCCTCGTCATCGCCGGCCAGCGCGCGCACGCGGGCCACGCCGCGTGTGGCGGCGTCCAGGTCGCCACGGGCCAGTGCCGCCTGCACCAGCGCCTCGGCCGGGGCTCGCTGGTTGGGTGCGATCTGCAGCGAACGGGTGAGCGCTGCTTCCGCGGAGGCGCCGTCGCCCAGGTTGAGCGCGGAGGCGGCCAGCCGGTTGAGGATCTGGGCGTTTTGCGGGGCGAGGCGCGACGCCTCGGCGAAGCTGGCGCGGGCGGCCAGCTTCTGGCCGGACATGGCCTGGGCTTGACCTTGCAGATCCAGCGTGTCGGCGTCCGGGTGGGCGGCAAGGGACGGATTGCGCAACAGGTCGAGTGCCTGCGCGGGCTGGTGCCGGACGAGTGCTACCACCGCGGCCAGCTTCAACCCCCCAACGTCGTTCGGGGCATGGGCCAGGAACTTGGCTGCGGCCTCCTCGGCCAGGGCCGGCTGATCCACGCCCAGCTTCACCAAGCCGAGCAGGAAGTCCCCGCGCGGCAGCTGATCGATGGCGGGCCCGATCCGGGTCAGGCACGAATCGGCGGCCGGGTAGTCACGATCCTGGACGGCCAGGATGGCACACAGATAGTTCGATCCCACATTTCTGGGCGTAGCTTGCACCACCAAGCCCAGTGCATCTCGCGCTTGGTCGAGGTGTCCCTGCGCGGCCAGGGCCCGCGCCTTGATCATCAACGCGTCCAGCCTGCCGGGACTGGCCGCCAGGATCGGCGCGGCCAGGGTCAGCGCCGTTTTCGGATCCTGGCGGCGCAGGGCGATCTCGGCCAGCATCATCTGCGCATCCGTGTCGGCCGGCGCATGGGCCAGGATGCGGCGGGACGCAGCTTCAGCGCCACCCAGGTCGCCGCGCACCAGGGCAACACGGGCCGCCGTCAACAGGACGTCCCTTGCCTCGGGTGAAGCTGCCAGTGCCTGCGCGATGGTTGTCTGGGCCGCATCGGTCTGGCCGAGTGCGAGCTGGGCCGCGGCGCGGATCGTCAGCCGGTCCACCCGTTCCGCCGGCGGGCCGGAAGCGGGGTCGAAATCCTTCAGCGCCGCTTCGAAATGGCCTTGCTGAAGGTAGGCCTGGCCCAACGAAAGCACCATGGCGGCATGATCATAGCCACGGTCGGCCGCGCGCCTGAACTGCAACTCGGCAGCAGCGGCGTTGCCGGTCGCAAGATCGACCTCCCCCAGCAGGAAGGCGGCCACCTTGTTCTGCGGATGCGCGCGGACCGCCTGACGGAGATACAGTTCGGCGCCCCGCATGTCGCCATGGGCCATGAGACGGCGAGCGTTGGCGATCGGGTCGCGCGGGCGCAGCACCGCGAAGCCGGCCGCACCGGCGACGAGGAGGACAGCCAGGCCGATCGCCAGCGCCTTGCGCATGCTTGCATCCAGTGTGAGGGGAGACTGCGTTACCGCTCTAACTGATTGCGCTTGCAACGTGAACGGCTCGTTCTCCCCAATGACGATGGGGCAAGCGCCTCAAAATCGCCGGATGATGGCAAAAAACACTCTGAGGTTGCATGTTACGTTGAAAATAAACGATTGCGCTTAGAAAATCACCCTTTTATGTACTGCTTCTCGTTAGAAAATCGGGTGAGTTGGATGAGTGGGGCACCAGGCCGGATCAGCTTCTGGCTGTTGGGCATAGCAACTTCCGGACTGCTATGTGTCGGTGGCTGTGGCCGGTCCGGGGCGGATAGCGCGCAGAGTGGTGCCGAGGAGTCGTCGCCGGCTGCCTCCGAGGCCGGCCAGTATGTGATCGGGCCAGGCGATGTGTTGTCCATTTTCGTCTACGAGGCGCCGCCGCTCTCGGTCACGGAGCTTCCGGTCAGGCCCGACGGGCGCATCTCGGTGCCGCTCGTGCCCGACGTTCTGGCGGCGGGCAAAACGCCGTCGGAGCTCGGCGCCGTGATCGCGTCCAGCCTGAAGAAGTTCGTCAACGATCCGAATGTGACCGTGATGGTCCGGTCGTTCACCGGGCCCTCCGACCGGCGCATACGCGTGATCGGCGAAGCGACCGACCCGCAGGCGATCGCCTACACCGAAAACATGACGTTGCTGGATGTGATGATCGCGACCAAGGGGCTGACCAAGTTCGCCGCCGGCAACCGTGCGGTCATCGTGCGCCGCGAGGCGGGCCACGGGGAGCAGCGCATCCGCGTGCATCTCTCTGACCTGATCAAGGACGGTGACATTACGCAGAACATGGCGATGCGGCCGGGTGACACGCTGATCATCCCGCAAAGCTATTTCTGAGCAGCATGTCGACGCCGTCGCAAAGCTGGTGCGCAGATCATTCCGGCAAGGGGCTGACCTTGGAATCGTTGCAGGATCTCGTCGGCCGCTATGCGGGCCTGGCCTGGCGCCGCCGGTGGTGGGCGCTGGCGGCGGCCTGGCTCGTCTGCCTGGCCGGATGGTTCGGTGTGGCCATGATGCCGAACCAGTTCGAGGCGAGCGCGCAAGTCTATATCGATGCCGATGCGGTGCTGACGCCGCTGCTGCGCGGCCTGGCGGCGGACAGCTCGATGACCGATCAGATCGACTTGCTGCAGCACATGCTGCTGTCACGTCCGAATCTCGAAAAGATCGTGGCCAAGACGGATCTGGCGCTGGACACGCGAACCCCGGCCGACATGGAACGGATGGTGGCGCGGCTGGGGCAGACGATCAAGGTGGTGCCACAGGCGCGCAATATCTTCGCGATCACCTTCCGCAGCCCCGACCGGCAACTCTCCTTCGACGTCGTGCAGGCCGTGCTGGCCAGCTTCATCGAAAACCGCGCCGGCGACAATCGGGACGATATGGAGAAGGCCTCCCAGTTCCTCGACGAGCAGATCGGCAGTTACGAGAAGCAGTTGCGCGAGGCCGAGGCGAAGCGCGCCGAGTTCCGCACCAAATATGTCGATCTGCTGCCCGGCGATGGCGGGGTGAACCGGCTGGAACAGGCCCGGATACAGGTGACGACCTTGTCGGGCCAGCTTGCCGACGCGCGATCGCGGCGCGTGCTGCTGGCGCGGGAGTTGGGTGGCACGCAGGCGCTGGTGGTGACCGAGGCGGCCGGTGGCGGTGCGGACACGCACAGTTCATTGCGTGCGGCCGAGGACAGGCTGCGCGAATTGCGCCGGGTTTATACCGACAGCTATCCCGAGGTGATCTCGCAGCAGCGCGCGGTGGCCGACTTGCGGCGGACCGAACATGCGCCAGCCGCATCCTCCGGCGGCAGGTCGGCGCCGAACCCGGTCTATGAGCAGCTGAAACTGCGGCTGGTCGAGACCGACGCGCTGATCGACAGCCTGCAGCGGCAGATCGAGGACGCGACGCACGAACGCGACCGGCTGGATGTGGTGGCCCACGGCGCCCCGAACCTGGAGGCGCGCTACATCAACCTCAATCGCGATTACGATGTGCTGCGCAAGAACTACGACGAGCTGCTGGCGCGGCGGGAGGGCATGCGGATCGCTACCGCGGCCCAGGTACGCGCGAGCAACGTCAAAATGGTGATCATCGATCCGCCCCTGGTACCGCGCGTGCCGGTGGCCCCGGCGCGCATCCTGCTGTCGATGGGCGTGCTGGTGGCGGGCTTGGCCGCCGGGGCCGGCGTGATCGCGGCCTGGCTGATGCTCGACCAGTCTTTCCACAGCATTCTCGATCTGCGGGCGGTGGGGCTGCCGGTGATCGGCGCCATCTCGCTGGCGGCCATTCCACTGACCGCGCGCGCGCGCCTTCGCCAGGCGGCAACGTTCGGATCGGCCGCGGCTCTGCTGCTGGTGGCGCTTGGCGGCGTGCTGCTGCACTACGCGCAACGCATCTGATGGATACGCACGCACTCATGCACGTGGACGCGCAGCCCACGCCGCCCCTGCCCCGCACGCAGGCCGACATGATGCGGGCGGGACTCGTGCTGGAGCCTGAGGGGCGGACACGCCTCGGCGACGAGTTCCGCATTGCAGCCAGCCGGCTTGATGCCGTGGTGCGCAAATCGATCGCCGCCGGCGAGCCGTGCGGCAATCTCGTGCTCGTCACCAGCACGCGTCCGGCGGAGGGCAAGAGCTTCTCCGCCCTCAATCTTGCCGCCTCCCTCTCGCGCACCGGGTCCCGGCCGGTGCTGCTGATCGACGCCGACGCCAAGGTGCGCTGCCTGAGCGAGCTGCTCGGCCTGGCCGGCAGCCGGGGGTTGCTCGACCTGGCGGAGGATGGCGTCCGCGAGCCGGAGCGCATGGTGGTCTCGACGCCGGTGGCCGGCCTGACGGTGCTGCCGCTGGGCGACCCGCATCTGGCGCGCGAGCAGGGCGCGCGCAGCCAGCCTCTCCCGGCCGTGGCCGAGGCTCTGTCGCGGCATTTTGCCGGTTCCACCCTGGTCATCGATACCGGTCCGCTGCTCGCCACCAGCGATCCCAGCGTGCTTGCCCCGGTTGCCTCGCAGATCGTCATGGTGGTCGAGGCCGCGCGCACCCAGCGCAGCGAGCTGGACGCGGCGCTGGACATGATCAAGGCGTGCCCGAAGATCGTGCTGCTGCTTAACAAGCAGGCCGGCCGCAACCGCTCGACATTCGGCGCCTACAGCTACACCGGCGACTATTACGCGAAACCCAACGCACCACCGCCACCCCGGGCTTGATCTGATGCGGGTGGCAGTGGGCCGGTTCAGGAGAAGGTATGCAACACGGCTAGCCATGGCGGGCGGCGTGCTGACGCTGTCGCTCCAGGCCGCGCACGCGCAGGACGATGCCGGCCCGGTCGCACCGTTGCCGCCGCCGGCCGCGGAAACTGTTCTGCCGCGCACCGGGATCGATCCCACCGTTTCGGATTTGCGCGAGCACCTGCTGCAATCCTACGGCGATGCCGAACCGAATGTGCGGGCGGGCGGGCCGGATTTGCAGTTCACCGGCCAGTTGGGCCTGGCCGAAGAATATACGAGCGATGTGGGCGCGTCCGGAAGCGGCGGCGGCGGGCGTGGCAGCGATGCGATTACGCAGCTGCAGCCAGGGATCACTATCGTTGACACGTCGCAACGTCTGCGTGTCAGCCTCGACTACGCGCCTACCGGGCAAATCTACGCCGTCCATAGCGGCTACTCGCAATTCGCCCAACAATTCACCGGCGATGTGCTGGCCACGGCACTGCCCGGCTGGCTGTATGTCGATCTACGGGGCAATGTCAGCCAGCAAGCAGTGTTTGGCGGCCTAGGGCCATCCAGCACGATCAACCTGGCGCCGAATGACCGGCAAACCGATAGCAGCGTGTCGTTCTCGCCGTATCTGAGCCGCCAGTTCGGCACGCATGGCACGGTCGAATTTGGGGCCGGCTATGTCTACAGCGCGACCGACGCGCCCGGGATCGCCGCCGGCACCGCGAATGCGTTCGATGGCGCGGGTGCCTATGGCAGCTCGTATCTGGCCACCAAGCGCGGCTTCGCCAGCTACGAGACGGGCGAGGATCTGGGGCGTGTGCGTAACAAGATCGGCACCGACGATAGTTTTTACGATGGCAGCGGCGCGCTGGCTGGCGGGCGCCGGCTGCTTCTGACAGACGACGCCAGCTACGCGGCGACGCGGCTTGTCACGCTGCTGGGCCAGGTGGGTTACGAGGATCTGAGCTATCCCCGCAGCGATTTCGCCTATTCCGGCCCGGTCGCGGCGGGCGGCGTGAAGCTGACGCCCAAGCCGGGCAGCTATGTGACGGTCGAGTATCGCTACCTGGACGGGTTCGGCTCCGCCTATGTGCAAGGGTCGGTGCAGGCCACCGCCCGTATCCGGGTGTTCGGCGGCTATTCGGCCGGCATCTCCACCTATCAGCAGGATGTGCAGACCAACCTGCTCGATGGCGGCTTGTCGGATAGCGCGACGGGGGCCGCCGCCTCGGTGCTGCAGGCAGCGCCGCTGCTGCAGGGGGATAATTCGTTCGGCGCCAACCAGAATCTGACCCGCACGCACCGGCTGGACGCGACGGCCACCTATCTCGGCGACCGCGACACCGCGACCCTGTCGGTGTCGCAACAAACCACCGACCCTGTGGGGCGCCAGGTCGGGCAGTTCGCCCAGGTTTCCACGCGCGGCGCGTTCGGCAGCGTCTCGCTCAGCCACGAACTGAGCCCTATCCTGAGCGTGACCGGCTTCGTCGAATACGGCAGCAACCATACCGGCCTCGCCCGCGTCGGCACGGCGAGCAGCGGCCAGACGGTCAGCGTGGCCGCCGGGCTGAACTGCGTGTTCACGCAGACATTGAGCGGCTACCTGCGGTTCGGCGGAACATACCTGGCGGGTGGCTCGGCTTTCGCATCCTCTGGCGCGCAGGGATTGGGCGGTGGGGAGACGACCGTCACCCTGGGCGCGGTGAAACGGTTCTGATCGCATGGCCACGTCCGCCTCGAGTGATATGCCGCCCGTCCACGCGATGACTGTCGATGTGGAGGACTGGTTCCAGGTCCAGGCTTTCGCCAGGGCAATCGCCCGCGAGGAGTGGGAGAGCCTGCCGCGCCGGGTCGAACAGAATACCGACCGGTTCCTGGCGATGTTCGCGGAAGCCGGCGTGCAGGCGACATTCTTCACGCTGGGCTGGGTCGCGGACCGGCACCCGGCGCTGGTGCGTCGCATCGTGGCGGGCGGCCACGAGCTGGCCAGCCATGGCTATGCCCATCGCCTGGTGCACGAGCAGGCGCCCGCCGATTTCGCCGAGGATGTGGGGCGTGCACGGCGCGTGCTGGAAGATGTGAGCGGGGTCGCCGTGCGCGGCTACCGCGCGCCCACCTTCTCGATCAATGGCCGCAACCCTTGGGCATTCGATGTGCTGGCGGCCGCGGGATACGCCTACAGTTCCAGCGTGTATCCGATACGGCACGACCTCTACGGCATGCCGGGCGCCCCGCGCGCGCCGCATCGCGTGGCCGGTGGCGGCCTGCTCGAAATCCCGATGACCACCGTCCGGCTGGCGGGCCGTGTGCTGCCCTGCGCCGGCGGCGGCTATTTCCGGCTACTGCCCTACGCCCTCTTCCGGGCGGGTCTGCGCCGTGTGGAGCGGGAGGGCGGGCGCGGCCTGTTCTACACCCATCCATGGGAGATCGATCCTGGCCAGCCGCGCGTGGCGGCCGCTTCCCGGCTATCCAGGTTTCGTCACACCGTGAATCTGCACCGGACAGCCGGACGCATACGGCACCTGCTGCGCGATTTCCGTTGGGACCGCATGGACCGCGTTTTTGCGGCCGAACTGGCCGGAGCATGATCCGGGTTCGCGCGCTTGGGGCGGATACGGAAGCCTGGGATGCGTTCGTGCGCGCACGGCCGGAGAGCACGTTTTTCCACCTGTCCGCCTGGCGCGGGGTGATCGAAGCGGCGTTCTCGCATCGCGCGCATTACCTGGTCGCCGAGCAGGATGGGGATATCGTGGGCGCGCTGCCGCTTGTCGCCTTGCGCACCAGGTTGTTCGGCCACCGACTGATCTCGAACCCGTTCTGCGTCTATGGCGGGCCGGTGGCCGCGAGTGCCGAGGCGGCCTGTGCGTTGGCCGACGGCGCGGCCGCGTTGCGCGCCGAGTTGGGCGCGCAATCCTGCGAGTTCCGGTGCCGCGACGCGCCGCCGGAGGGCTGGCTGGACGAGCGGTGGCAGGCTCGGGACGCATTGTACGTCACGTTCCGGCGCGCGATCGCGGCTGACGACGAGGCGAATCTGAAAGCGGTGCCGCGCAAACAGCGCGCGGTCATCCGCAAGGGTATCGAGCGCGGGTTGCGCGTCACCGCGGATCGGAACGTCGATGTCTTGCACAACATCTACGCGCAAAGCGTGCGCAACCTGGGCACGCCGGTTTTTTCCCGCCGGTATTTCCGTATCCTTGCCGAAACTTTTCTGCACGACATGGATGTCGTCACCGTCAGCGATGGTGCGACACCGGTCGCCTCCGTCCTGAATTTTTACTGGCGCGACGAGGTGATCCCCTATTACGGCGGCGGCACGCCGGCCGCCCGTGCCTGTGCCGGCAACGATGTGATGTATTGGGAGGTGATGCGGCGTGCCGCCGCGCGCGGATGCCGGCTGTTCGATTTCGGCCGCAGCAAGCAGGGCACCGGGGCATTCGCGTTCAAGAAGAACTGGGGTTTTACCCCAACGAACCTGGACTACCGCTATCTGCTGCCGCCCGGCGAAAGCGTGCCGGAGGTCAACCCGGCCAATCCGAAATACGCAGCTTTGATCGCAGCTTGGAAGCGCCTGCCTTTGCCGGTGGCCAATGCACTGGGTCCGCACCTCGTGCGCGGCGTTGGATGAACGTCAAGGCGGCTCTGCACCGGGATGCGCGGGCCTGGGTAGCGGCCGGTGTGGGGGCCGCGGTGCTGGGCCTGCTGTTCCGGCCGGAGATTGCAGCGGCCGTTGCGGTCTGGAACGGCTCCACGGCGTACGGGCATTGCTGGCTGGTGCTGCCGATCGCGCTATGGCTGCTCTGGGACCGCCGTGTGGCGGTTTTCCAACACCCGGCGCGGCCAGCCCCCTGGGCGGCGCTGGCGGCGATCCCGGCGCTGCTGCTGTGGGCGGCGTCCGACCTGCTGGGCATCATGGAGGGGCGGCAGGTCGCGGCCGTTCTGCTGCTGTTGGTGCTGCTGCTGGCGGTGCTCGGCCCCGCGCTGTGGTGGGCATTGTCGGCCGGTTTTCTGTATCTGCTGTTTCTGGTGCCGTTCGGCGCCTTCGTCACGCCTGTGCTGCAGCGGTACACAGCCTGGTTCATCACCGCCGGTCTGGGCCTGCTCGACATTCCTTACGACGCCAATGCGATGCAGATCACCATCCCCGAAGGTGTGTTCTACGTGGCCGAAGCCTGCGCCGGATTGCGTTTCCTGATCGCGTCGATCGCGTTCGGCGTGCTGTACGCGGTCACCATGTTCCACTCGCCGGGGCGGCGCGCGGCGTTCATTGCGGTGGCCTGCGTCGTGCCGGTGCTGGCCAACGGCGTGCGGGGATTGGGGATCGTGGTGCTGGGACATGTGCTGGGCAGCGCGCAGGCGGGGGCGGCGGACCACCTGATCTATGGCTGGGTGTTCTTTTCCACGGTCATCGTCGTGCTCGCGCTGGCGGGCCTGCCATTTCGTCAGGCCGCCGAACGGCCTCGGCTGTCGACGGAGCCGGCGGAAGCTGCCCCATATCGCGGTCTGCGGGCTGCCGCCTGCGTGCCGGTGCTGCTGATCGCCGCCGCCGGCCCGCTGCTGGCGTCGCGGAGCGCGGCCAGCGTGGCCACGCGCGCGCCGTCCATGCCGGGCAGCCTGGGCGGTTGCAAAGCTGGTCCACGCACCGCCTCGGGCGGCATGTCCCACGCCGCCTTCACATGCGGCGATCAAAATGTGCAGATTACCGGCACGATCCTGTCCCACACCGCCGGCCCGGCGCGTGTGCTGGCTGCCGCCCGCGAGCCGGCCATGGCTGGCCTGGGGACCGATATCGACAGCGAGGTTTGGGAGGTGCCCGACCCGATGGCGCGGCGCGGCGCACCATGGGTTGTGGCCAGGGCGCATGACACCGGGGCAGTCGCTGCCTACGCCTTCCAGGAAGGCGGTCAGCAGGGGGTGGGCACCCTCGGGGACCGGCTGCGGCTGCTGCGGGCCGTGCTGGATCGGACAGGCGACATATCGCTTGCCTGGGCGGTCCGGATCACGCCGGGGGGTCAGGCCGCCGACCCGTTGCTCCACGATGTGTTGGCGCAGTTGTCCGGTCATCACGCAGGATCGCTGCCCTGACCAGCCCGGCCCCCCGGCGCGCGCGCGCGGCAAGACCGCTGCCGGACCAAGGGCGATACAACGTGGCCCAATGCAGGTTCTCGCCGCCGCGCGCCAGCGCCAGCTTGTAGCGGTCCGCCCCGGCCAGCAGGTCGTAGCGGTGCGCGCCGGATGCCGCGTAGTGCGCGATGGCCAGCGCATGCGACACGAGACCCGGCTTTTCACGCGGGCGGGACGGGTCGTACGAAAAGCCGCTCTGGTAGCTGAGCACATCTCCGTCCCGAACGAACACGTAGAGCAGCCCTACCACACGATCGCCGGCGGAGACGCGCAGCACATCGACCTGTCCCTCCGCCCAGCCGCGCGCGATCAGCGTCTGGTGGAAGCGTCGCATCTCGACCGTTGCGAACGCGCCCGGCTGGCCACGCGCGGTCCAGCTCGCCTGGTGCAGCGCGCAGAGTTCAGCAAACCATCCCAGCGCCTGGTCCAGCGAGCGCGCCGGCGCCAGGACGAGGTCGGGTCCGTAGGCGCGCTGCGACCGCTTGATCTGCGCGCGCGTGCCGGGGCTGAGCGTGTCCAGGTAAGGGCGGGGTTCAAGCTGGACGCTGGGTGCCCAGCGTGTCTGTTCGACGAGCAGCCAGCCGGCGCCGGATGCAGCGTCCCGCACCGCGTCGCCAACCCCTGCCAGCCGGATCGGGGAGGTGCGGGCGATCTGCGCCAGCGCCGCCTCCGTGGGGTCGGTGGCGCCGCGCCGGACCAGCAGGCCGTTATGCTCGATGAACGGCGCATCCAGCGCGGGCATGCCGGTCTGATTGAGCCAGAATTTGCCGGCGGCTTTCCCGAGCAAGCCCAGAGCGACGTCGCATCCGTCCTGGGTCACGCTCAGCAGGTGCGCGCCTGCAAATCGTTCCTCGGCTAGGCAGCCCAAAAATGTCCAGCTTCGGAAAAAGCCGCCGTCGGCCTGCGCCTCCAGCGCCCGCCATCGCGTCCCGAGCATGTCCAGGCCGCCGACCGGCTCGAGTTTGATGCGCAGCACGGCCCGGTGTGTAACGCCTGCACCGCCCCGTGTCTGTATGACGGCGGCGAACCACCCTGGATTGCCGGACCCATGTCGCTGGCCGATTTGCCGACCCTGTTCGTGGTGCCGCCGCTGAATTGCCTGGTGGCCGCCTGTGCTGGCGCGGTGCTGAAGCAAAGGCGGGCCGGGCGCGTGTTGCTGGCCGTGGGCCTGACTCGGCCTGGCCGTGCTGTCCATGCCGTTGGTGTCTGGCACGTTACGGGTCGGGCTGGAACGCGGGCTTCCGACCGCCGTGGATCGCGGCGACCCACCCGGCGCCATCGTGGTGCTGAGCGGCGACGCGCGCGAGGTGTTGGATGCGGGGATCGGCGGCTATGATGTGGGCCACCTGACGCTGGAGCGCGAGCGGCAAGGGGCGGCGCTGGCGCGGGCAACCGGTCTGCCGGTTCTGGTGACCGGCGGCATCCTGAAACCCGGGGCGCCGAGCCTCGCCGCGCTGATGGACCGCAGTCTTCGCCGCGATTTCGCGATCGCGCCACGCTGGCTGGAGCAGCGGGCGCAGGACACGTGGCAGAACGCCGCCTACTCGGCGGATGTGCTGCGCCGGGATGGGGTACGGAGTGTGTATGTCGTCACCCACGCCTGGCATATGCGGCGGTCGCTGATCGCGTTCCGCGCCGCAGGGCTGCACGCCGTGGCGGCGCCCGTGCCGGCCTCGCCCGCGCCGCGACTGCGCCTGTCCGAGCTGGTGCCGCGCGTCTCGGCCTGGCAGGAGAGTTTTTACGCGCTGCACGAATGGATTGGCTGCGCCTGGTACGGGCTGCATGTCTGAAGCGGCGGTGCGCGCCGAACTCGTCGCCTTGGACGCGCTGCCCGATGCGGCGAGGGCGCTGTTCGGTGGGGATGCGTTCTCCACCCCAGCCTGGTACGACAGCGTCGCGCGCACCGCGTTGCCGGCCTGCGCGCGAGCCTGCGCGATCGTCGTCTGGCGAGCCGGCGACGTCCTGGGCGTCGTGCCGGTTTGCCAGGATGCAGGCGGGCTTTCCGCCTTGACCACGCCATATACGGTGCGCTGGGGACCGCTGTTCCGCCCCGGCCTAGCGGCCGAGGAGGTCGGTATGGTCGGCCAGGCATGCGGGCGGCTTTGGCGGCACTGGCCGTTGACCCGCCTCGATGCAATCGCGGCCGAAGCGGCGTGGCTGCCGCCGTTCCTGGCCGGGGCGCGGCGTGCCGGGCTGGTGGCCTTGCGTTTCGACCATTTCGGCAACTGGCATGGCGACGTGTCGGGACTGGATTGGGAACATTATCTGGCAACACGGCCGGGAGCCTTGCGCAGCACGTTTCGCCGGCGCAGCAAGATGTTTGCGGCTCCGGGCGCCTTCTTGCTGGTGACGGGGCGTGAAGGGCTGGACGCGGCGCTGGCCGCCTATGCGCGCGTATATGCGGCAAGCTGGAAGCAGCCCGAGCCATATCCGGCGTTCAACGCGGCTTTGATGCGGGGGGCAGCGCAGGATGGCAGCCTACGCCTGGGCGTTCTGCGCCTGGATGGCGCGCCAGTGGCCGCGCAGTTCTGGCTGGTCCATGGCGGCTGGGCGGGGGTCCAGAAATTGGCCCATGACGAGGCCTTCAAGGCGCTGGCCCCTGGCACCGTGTTGACCGGGCTGATGCTGCGCCACTTGCTGGACCGCGAGCACGTGCACGAGATCGATTTCGGGCGGGGCGACGACGCCTACAAGCACGACTGGGCCAAGCTACGGCGCCAGCGCATCGGCGTGGTGCTGGCCGCCCCCTGGCGCGCGCGGGGGCTCTTGGCAATCGCGAGGCATGGTTCGGGACGTCTGCGACATAAGTTTCGAAGAGCCGGCCATCACGCATGAGACTGCCGGGGAGAGGGCAAAGACCTCTCCCCGGTCGTGGCTTTACGCCGCCTTTGGCATCAGGACGGTGTCGATGACGTGGATGACGCCGTTCGAGCAACCGATATCGGCCTTGGTGACGTGGGCACCGTTGACGGTCACACCGTGCGTGCCGTCCACGTGCAGCGCCTCGCCGCCCGCCGAATGCGGGGTCAGCGTCTTGCCCGTCACATCGGCGGCCATCACCTTGCCGGGCATGACGTGCAGCATCAGGATCTTGGTGAGCTTGTCCTTGCTGGCGGGCTTGACGAGTTCATCCACTGTGCCGGCCGGCAGTTTCGCGAAGGCGTCGTCGGATGGCGCGAATACGGTGAACGGGCCGGCGCCCTTCAGCGTGGCGCCAAGGCCGGCCGCAGTCACGGCGGCGACGAGCGTCTTGAACGAGCCGGCCGCGACCGCGGTGTCGACGATGTCATGTGTCTCGGACATTGGGAAATCCTTCTGGGGCGTGGTGCCCCGCGCTGCCGAACCTGGCGGCATGGCGGAAGGTGGGACGGAGAGCCGATCCAGCAATACAAATATTTCCAGATATATATTCGCGGGCCACCTTGTAATTGATTGGCCCGAGGAGGTTCTACGGTTCGTATTCGTGTCTTGACATTTTCGCAGGCCAAGTATTGAGGCAGGTCCTGTGCTCGACAAATATTGCAGAGCATCATCCGATCGAACGGAATCGTTCGGTCGAATAAAGATGTTCGCCACGACAATGAACCAGAGCTTCGTCGGTGAGCCGATGCGAACGGATCATGCGCTAAATCAGGGCATCCAGGGGTTTGAGCACCCTGTCCCAGGCGTAACCGCGTTCCATGGCGGCGCGGGCCGCGCTGCCGAGCGCGGGTTCCTGGCCACCCACGATTTGGGTGATGGCTTTGGCGAAGGCGGCCGGGGTGTCGGCAACCAGCAGGTCCGTCCCAGCAGCGGCGCGGACGCCTTCGAAAGCCGCCGGGGTGGCCACGATCGGGCGGCCCATGGCGGCTGCCTCCAGCACCTTGTTCTGGATGCCGCGGGCGATGCGCAACGGGCACACCACAACATCGGCATGGGTGACGTAGGGCCGCACGTCGTCCACCCGGCCGGTCACGTGCACGCCCGGCAGGGCGGCCAGCGCGCGCACATCCGGGCCCGGGTTGGCGCCCACGATCCAAAAGCGGGCTTTCTCGAATGTCCCGCGGATGGCCGGCATGGTCTCGCGGGCAAACCAGGTGACGGCATCTGCATTCGGCCAGTAATCCATGGTGCCCGTAAAGACCAGGTTCGGGCCGGTGTGGTCACCGAATGGCCAGGGGTGAGTCTGGGCAGGCGAGAACCGGTCCAGATCGACACCGTTTTCCACCGCGCTGACGCGGCCGGCGACTTCGGGGGCGAGCGTGCGGAAGCGGGCGGCTTCAGGTTCGGAGACGAACAGCGTGTGATCGCAGGCGGCCGTGGCGTGGCGTTCGTAGCGCAGGAGGTTGCGGGCTTCGCGGGCCCAGATGGCGCGCATCGGATAGTGTGATGTGGTCGCGTATTCGGCCCATTTTTCCAGAATCGATGTCGATCGCATCGAGGATCTTTCGGCCTGGCGCGGCCAGCGCATAGGGCGCCATCGCGACGGAGTAGATATACGTCGTCTGCGCGCCGGTTTGTGCACGCGTCCTGTCGAACCAGCGTTGCAGGTGGCGGGAAAAATAGAAGTCGGGCATCAGCGGCCGGTTCGGCCGAGCGCGTAGCAGGGCGCTTAGTTTCTGCACGTGGCGATTGATCGGAAAGGCGCCGATTGTGGCGCAGAATTCGCGCATCGGCGCGGTATTCGCCATGTCGGCCGGGTCGTCGATAACGCAACCAAAATGAATGCGATATCGCCGTGCCAGGTGGCGGATGATGTGCCAGCCGCGGATTTTTTCGCCCTTGTTGGGCGGGTAGAGCACGCGGTGGCTGAGAAAGATGAGGTCATCCATGGCCGCTCTATGCACCATCGCGCGGCCATGTGCACGCTGCTGTATTCGCGGCAGGCCATGTCACGCGTGATGACTCTCGCCAGTCGCCCACGGCATTGTTCCTCGCCTGCACGGTTTCCTTTCGTCGTCAGGATTGGCGTCCAGCATCTTCCTCCGTGTCATGCAAATGACTCTGGTTTCGCCAATGGTTCCCATGCACAGTGACCAAACGGAGCGGCCTCGGGCGACGCACCCGATATCAGCGCCGCAGAATCTGCGGCCGAGTGCCGCCAATAAGGGGCACGTCCATGGCCATTCACGACATTACGGGCAAGATCACGCACAGTGTGACACTCGGGTCCGCACAATACGGCAGCCAGGTCAGGGTTCTCGAAACCGGCTCGGTCGCGCCCTCCGCCTATGGCGCGGCCGCGGTCATCGTGCCTGGGGCGCTTACGCAGGCCTACCTTAACAATGTGGGCCGGTTGGTTGGCGGCGTCGGCGCCTCCAGCGGAACCAATCTCAGGGGCGGGACTGGACTCGCTTTCTCAGGGTCCGGTCAGGCCGACAACGAAGGCTTCGTGAGTGGCGGCGTGGGCGGCAGCAGCACCGGCACGGGCGGCCATGGCGGGGCAGGCGTGACCCTGTCTGCGCACGCCAGGATCTTCAGTGACGGCGTCATCTCCGGCGGCACCGGCGGCTACGGCGTGACACTCGGCGGCACGGGTGGGACCGGCGTCTTGTTGGATGGCGGCACGCTCAGCACGGCGGGCCTGGTCAGCGGGGGTATGGGCGGCCAGGGCGCCTTGTTCAGCAACGTGTACGGCATGGGCGGCAGTGGCGGCGCCGGCGTGTTCGCAGCCGTCACCTCAGCGGTCAGCAATACCGGAACGATCGCGGGCGGTTCGGGCGGCGTCGGGTATCGCGGCGGCCAGGCGGGCGGCCCCACCTACGGGAACGGTCACGCCGGCGCGGGTGTCATTTTCGCCGCTGGCGGAATTCTGCTCAACGACGGATTGATCACCGCGGGCAGCATCGGGTTCGGTACGCTGACCGGCGCCAATGGCGTCAATTTCGCCGGCAGCGGCACGATCACCAATGCCGGCACGATCACTGGCGGTGCAGGCAGCTATTATTTCTCGGAAGACGGCGCCGGCGGGTTTGCGGGCGGCGTGGGGATCAACTTCACCGGTATCGGAACCGTCACCAATTCCGGGGTCATCGCCGGCGGCACGGGCGGTGTCAGCGGCTACTCGCTCGCCCCATCCAGTCACGGCGGAGCCGGCGGCGCGGGCATCAACCTCGCTTCCGCCGCGGACCTCGTCAACCACGGCACCATCGCAGGTGGCACGGGCGGCGGCACCACATACGGGTCACGGTACACGCAGGTGGGTGGCACGGGGGGCACTGGTGCAAACGTGCTGTCCGGAAGCGGGCTGCTGACGAACGAGGGTGTGGTCGCAGGCGGCACAGGCGGCAGCGGACAGTTGCAGCGTGGCGGCACAGGCGGTGTGGGCGTCTCGTTGACCGGCGGCGGCGTGGCCAACAACGCGGGCACCATTACCGGCGGTGCCGGCGGGTACACCTCGGACGCGCACGCTGGTGGCACGGGCGGGGTTGGCGTCTATATCAGCAACGGAACGCTCGACGATGGGGGCACAATTTCAGGTGGCGCCGGCGGGTTCGGCACGACCGGCAAGGGTGCGGCCGGCGAGGCGGTCCGCTTCGGCACAGGCGGCGGCACGCTGATCCTGGAACACGCAGCCATCCTGAACGGCGCCATCGGCGGCTGGGCGGCCGGCGACACGGTCGATCTGCGCACCGTGCACGCCACCACGCTCGCCTATGCCGCCGGCACGTTGACGCTCTACGGTGCAAACCATGCCGTCGTGGACACGCTCGGCTTCCAGGGATCGCTTTCGGCCGCCAATTTCGCGCTCGGCGCGGACGGCCATGGCGGCACCGACATCACCGACCCGTCAGGCGTGCTTCTGCCGTCGGTGGACGTGCGGAGCCATGTCCGCGTGGCTGCCACCTACACGTGGCACGGTGCCGAGCACGAGGCGGTCATCATAAACCCGCCTGACGAACACGTGATTTTTGGCACGTAAGGCGGGCTGCGAGCCGTCCACCCTACGGTGCCATTTCCGGCACCAGCAGCGTGCCCGTGCGGCTGTGCACGCCCAGGTCGGCGTCGGTCAAAATGCGCCAGCTCCCACCGGACAGAATCTCACTCGGCCGGAAACGCGCCTTGTAAGCCATCTTCTGGCTCTCCGGCACCCAGTAGCCGAGATACACGTAAGGCAAGTTCTGCAAGCGGGCGCGTTCGATCAGCCAGAGAATGGCGTATGTTCCCAAGGAACGTTTCTGCAGTTCGGGCGCGAAAAAACTGTACACGGCGGACAGCCCGTCGCCCAGTCGGTCGGCCAGGCAGGCGCCGACCAGAGTGTCGTCCTGGTCGCGGAACTCGATCATGGCGGTCTCGATCGGCGTGTCCTCGACCATGGCGCGGTAATCGTAAAAACTCATCGTGGCCATGTCGCCCTCGCCGTGGCGGGCCTGCTGGTAGCGTTGGAAGAGGGAGAATTGTTCGGCGGTGGCCCGCGCCGGAACTTCGAAACCCTCGGCGCCGTCGTTGGCGCGGGCCACGCGTTTCAGGCTTTTGTCGGGCTCGAACATCCGCGTGTTGATTCGGATCGGCACGCACGCGTTGCAATTGGGACAGACGGGCGCGTAGGCGATGTTGTGGCTGCGGCGGAAGCCGGCGCGGGAGAGTCGGTCGTGCAGCGTGTCGCTGTCCGGGCCGGTGATTTCGGTCACCACCTTGCGCTCCACCCGGCCGGCCACATAGGGGCAGGGCAGCGGCGCGGTGGTGTAGAACATGTTCGGCCTGCGGGGCGGCTTGTAGGTCATCCGTTGGGCCAAGGGTGCTCCGGCGTCGGGTTCGGCATTGTGCATGGTTCGGCAAACGGCGCCAGTTGTCAGTCGCCAGTCATCGGTCGGGTGCCGGCTGAAGCGTGATCGTCGCGGTCGTGCGGTCGGGCATTCTGGGGAGGGTGATCGTATCGCCCCGGGCCCAGAGCGGCAGCAGGTCCCAGGCGTGAGGGCTCGCCAAATTACCGGACTGGCCGGGGGTAACGACGAAGCGGCTGCGGTCCAGATCGGCCAGATCATAGACGCCACGATAGGCGGCGCCGTGCAGCGACTTCGAATTTCTGCAAGACGCCGTTACCTCCTCGGAACAGTGTGGTGTCGTCGCCATCCACGGGCACGCGGGCGGTCGCCAAACGGCCGAGCACCGGGAAGGCCCCCAGCAGCGGGTGGGCAAAGACCGCCCGGTGGGCGTCGCCCCAGCGCCAATCGTCCGGGTTCTGGCCGGAGGTGCCGGCCAGCGATTCGGCCGAATCGTGCAGGGCAGTCGCCAGCTTTGCGTGGCAGTCGCCGCCGCACCAGGCCGCACCCGCCGGGTCCAGCAGCAGCCATTCGGAAAAGCTGCTCCAAGGGCCGGAATCGCCCTCCGGCACGTGATTATCTTCCAGCGTGCGGGCGACGAACAGTTGTAGCGCCGCGTTGAAGATGAGTGGCTCCGGCCGGTCGGCAGCCATCAGCCCGTCCCACCCGGCGAGCAGGGCCTGCACGCGGCCGGTCAGGCCCGGCTGTCGCGGCAGGGTTTTGAAAACGGGCAGCAGGTCCTGGGCCAGCACGCTGGTGGCGTCCGCCTGCATGGCGGTGAAGTCGGCCACCGAAAAACGCTGTTTCGTGGAGAGCAGCGCGTGGATGCGGCGGGCGCGGATCGGACCGGGAAAATCGCGGCCGAGATCAGGCGTGAAACGTGCGGGTGCGGTGCGCTCGTTGGCGTTTTCCACCAACCCGCTCGCGGGCGAGACGACATGCGGGAGCGCGTCGCCGGACGCGAACCCGGTCCAGTCGTGCGCGCCGTCGGCCCCTTGCACCGGGACCGGGCTGTCGCCGCCGCGCCGCAGCGGAACACGGCCGGTGGTGAACAGGGCAATCGTGTCGTGGTCGGCGACCGTCAGGTTCTGCATCGGCGCAGTCATCAGGGCAGCCGCCTGGCCAGCTTCGGCGACGGTTCGCGCGCGGTTCAGCGCGTAGAGGCCGGTGGCCGGGCTTCCGAGCTGGAACTGGGCGGCGGCGATGGCCAGCACCGGGTCGCCGGGATGTCCGCCATCGTCGGGGAACGGGCCGGAGATGACCGGGCCGTGCCGGGTCGCGCGCACCGTGAGGTGCACGTCCGGCGCGCCGCGGACATGGATCAGTTCGTCGCGTGTCTCGTAGGGGCGCGGGCCGTTCGGCGTCGCATACTGGTCGCCCGGCAATGCGGTTTCGATGAACACGTCCTGGGTGTCGATGCCGGTGGTGGTGAAACTCCAGGCGATGTTCGCGGTGCGGCCGATGATCAGGAGCGGCACGCCAGGGGCGGTCGCGCCGGCGAGGATGTGCCCTGGAGTATCGATACGGGCGAGATACCAGAGGGCCGGAAAGCCGAGCGCCAGGTGGGGGTCGCCGGCAAGCAGGGGGGCGCCGGTCGATGTGTGGCGTGCGTCGGCGGCCCAGGCGTTGGAGGCTTGCTGGGGCAGGGTGAAGGATTTGGGGAAAGCAGGCAGGCGATCCAGGAGCGCGTGGCTCAACGGTGCGGGCGGCGGGGCGGGGGCGAAGGCGTCCGGGCGGGCGGTGGTGTCGGTCGGGGGCCAGAGCTGCAGAAGCTTTTCCAGCTTCACCTTCGAAATGAGAGAGGCGCGAGCGAGTTCGGTCCGATAATTGTCCGACAGCCAGAGCGACACGGTTTCGCCCCAGAGCAGGCAGTCGGTCGGGCGCCATGGCTCGGGCGGGCCGAGCACCAGGAATTCGGGAGCCGACCAGCGGCCGCGTGCGCGAATCCAGGCGTTCACGCCGGCTGTGTAGGCGGTGAGCAGGGTTTTCAGATTGTCCGGCAGGGCGGCGTAGGTCGCCTCCGCGTGGCGGGCGAGACCGAGGATGCGGTTCATGCGGTCGATGCGGACCGCGCGCGGGCCGGCGATCTCGGCCAGGCGGCCGGCGGCCTGGCGGCGCATCAGCTCCATCTGGAACATGCGGTCGCGCGCGTGCAGGTAGCCCAGCGCGGCCGCCGCGTCGGCCTCGGTGGCGGCGCGGATGCGCGGGACACCGTGGCTGTCGATCGACACATCCACCTGACCGGACAGGCCGGGGATGGCCAAGGTTTGCGCTCTGGGTGGAAGGGTGGACCAGAGTGTGGCGGCTGTCCCGCCGGCGAGCAGAAGGATGACGACGAGGATCGCGCCAAGTATGGGTGCGGCGCGGCGTCGTCTGGGTCTGCGGCGAAGCATGGGTGCAGTGTGCCGCCGGCTTTGTGTGACAAGCAATTTTTTCTTTATGACTGAGCCGTTCAGGATTTTTTCGCGCCCATGATTCCCCGCGGCACCACGCGCGCGCCTGGCGCTGACCCGACGCGGTTGCCGCTGGGTTTGGATTTGCGCGCGATCAGCATCGCCGAAGGCGTGCGCGCGGGGCTGGCGGCGGCGCTGCCGGTGGCGCTCTCGGTTTGGCTGGCGCGGCCGGATCTGTCCTTGGCGGCGCTGGGCGCGCTGCTGACCTGCATCTGCGATCCGGGCGGGCCCTGGCGCCGGCGCCTGCCTTTGCTGCTGGCATTCATCCTGGCCGGTGCGGCCATCCTCGGGGGGATGGGGCTGGTGCGCGGTTTTGGCATTCCGGCCACGCTGGCCGTGACCCTGCCGGCGCTGTTTTGCACCGGCTATTTGCGCGTCTGGGGCGCGCCGGCGCAGGCGCTGGGCAACCTGCTCGCGGTGGTGCTGCTGCTGGGGACGGACGAGGCGCTGGACGTGCCCGGAGCGCTGCGCGTGGCCGGGTTGTTTGCCTGTGGCGGGGCCTGGGCATTGCTGCTCGGCTTCGGCGTCTGGCGCATCCATCCGTTCGGGCCGGCGCGGCGGGCGGTAGCAGATGTGTGGGACGCCTTGTCCGGCTACACGCGAAGTCTGCAACGCCTGCTGGAGGCGGAGGTGCGCGGCGTGGCGCCGGCACAGGCGGAATGGGAGGGGCACGCGCGGGCGGGGCGCGGCGCGGTGCGTGCGGCGATCGAGCGGGCGAGGGCCACGCTGATGGGCACGGCGGATGCGCGCGGTCCGGCCAGCGGGCCGGCCGCGCAGAATTTCTTGCGCTTGGAAGCCGCCGACCAATTGTTCGCGGTGCTGATTGCGCTGGCCGATCAGTTGGAGGGCGAGTCCGCCACGGCACGGGCGGCCGCCGTGCCCATGCTGCGCCGCTTGCGGCCGCTGCTCCTGGTGATCGGCAGGGCGACCGAGCGGGAGCAGTTGCGCGACCCACCCAGGTTCGAGCGCGCCATCGCCAAACTCAGGCAGGACGCGATGGCCTGTCCCGAGGTCGAGCCGCTGGCCAGGGCCGCGGCCGAGCGATTGCTGATGGCGACCAAAATGGTCGATCCGGCGCAGTATCTGCCAGGCAGCGGCGTACAGGGCGACGCCGGCGTGCCCTGGCGCCAGCGTCTTCTGAACCCGGCCGCCGCCAACTGGACGTTTGCGAGCGCCTCGCTGCGCCATGCCGTACGTGTGGCGTGCGTGGTGACGGCGGCGCTGGGCGGCACGCTGCTTCATCATGGGCCCTACACGCACTGGCTGACGATCACGCTGGTGCTGGTGATGCAGCCGTTTTTCGCGACGACATGGCAGCGCACGCTGGAGCGGGTGGGCGGTACGCTGCTGGGCGGCGTGGTGGCGGCGGGTTTTTCCGCGGTGCTGCACTCCCGCCTGCATCTGGCGGGGCTGCTGCCGGTGATGGGGGCGCTGGCGCTGGCGGTGCGCCAGGTGAGCTACGGGGTCTATATCGCGGTCTATACGCCGGTGGTGATCCTGCTGGTCGAGCAGATGCGGCCGCATGAGAGCCAGGTGGCGATCGCGCTGGCGCGGGCCGGCTACACCGTGCTGGGCGGGTTGATCGCGGTGCTGGCCAACGCCCTGCTATGGCCCGCCTGGCAGCCGGAGCAGGTGCGGCGGGATTTGCTGGGCGCGGTGGCCGCGCACGCTGCCTATGCGCGCGCGGTGCTGCTGGGCGGCGACGCGGGGCGGGCCGATGCGGGGCGGGAGCGTCGGGCGGCGGGCCTGGCCAGCAACAATCTGGAGGCATCGTTGCAACGCGCCATGCACGAGCCGCGGCGGGGCCAGCGAGACCGGCTGCAGGCGGTCCTGGTGGCGGACGCGACCCTGCGCCGGATCGCGGGGCGACTGGCCGCCCTTTCGCTCTCGCCGCCAGCCCATCGGCCGGCAGGGGATGCGGTGTGCGGGTGGGCGGTGGAGGCGCTGGCCGCGCTGGCCGAGGGGGCGTGGCGCCACCAGCCCGGCCTGTGGTGTCGGCGGGGGCGAGCGACTGGAGCGGCTGGCGCGACAGATCGAGCTGCTGGCGACGACGCTGGCGCGTGAAGGGATCGGCTGATGAAGCTCTACGGCACGAACTTGAAGATTGTACCCGCATTGCTTGTGTCGCTGGCTCGGGTCGTGCCGTAGTAAGCCTGGCCTACATGTAGCAAGGGCGCCTCCGGATATCCGCCCGAGGCACCCACGAAGGGGTATAGGTGTGGTGCCCCGCTGCTCACGTTCAGCCGTACGACCTCTCCGTAGGGCGCGTTGTGGGAGTAGGCGACGCCAAACAGGTAATCGCCCGACACGATCAGCGGGCTATCGAGATTGATACCTTTTTGAAAGATGTGCAGTGTGGTTTTGGTGTTCGTGGCCAGGTCGAAGCTGAATGTTGTTGTTGCCGGCAATCTCCGCCCGGTCTGGGTGGAACCGAACAGGATGCCGTTGCCATAGGTCACGCCAAGCGGGAGTTCGCCGTCCGCCCCGCCCTGAAATGCGTATAAAATGCTCTGAACGTCGCTTGTCGGATCAAACTGATAAATCAAACCGTCCGGGTTTGCGTCGCCGATGCCTACACCGTATAGTTTCCCACTGGCCGAAACGACACCTGAGCCGAAAATGCGGTTGTCTATGGTGCCGCTGAAGACGGTCGAGAGAGATCCCTGAGCGAGGTCCAACTTGAACAACTTCCCGTAATAGGCGCCACCGCCGCCGACAGTTCCATACAGCGAACCGTTGTTCAGCGTCAGGGCACAGTCGGGATTGCCTCCACTGTCGTAATCGAACTGATATAGGGTGGTCAGCTTGTGCTTGGCCGGATCAAAGCTGAATACGGTGCCGAGACTTTCCACCGGTCCTTCATTTGACGGACCGCCGGTGAAGGTTGTCCCGTAGAAAACGCCTCCGACGTTGATCAAGCCGCCTTTTGGATGCGCACCGTCGTTGCCGTTGAAGGAATACAGGTTTTCCACGGCGCCCGTGGAAGGATCGAATTTGTAGATCGATCCCAAACCGTTCAACCCACCCGTCGAGGCGGTGCCGAATAGCGACCCGTTGACCTTGACGACGCCGGAGGTGACCGATGTCGCATATGAGGCAAAATTGTGCACAGTGGTATAGGCACCGGTGGCGGGATCAACAGCATACACCTCGCCATCTTCGTCCACACCCGTGTCGTATGTGGTGCCATAAAGCACTCCACCCACATCGATGACGGAGAGGTTCTGATCCTCGTGAGGATATTGAAACGGGTATATTGTTTTCGCCTGGCCTGAAGCGATATCGACCGAGAACAGAGCACCGCCGCGTGTCTGGCTGTAGAAGTAGGCGACCCCGTAAAGCACGCCGTTCGCGCCCAATAGGCCGCCAATCTCGCCGACGTCCTCAGCATCGGTAAAAGCATGGACAACCGCCTCCTTCTCCGTTCCCGGATTGAATGAGAAGACCGTACCGTCACCATTCAGGCCGCCAAAATTGGTGGCGCCATACAGGACACCGCCAACATTGATGAGGGGCGCGCCCGGCTGGCTGCCATCGGTGCCCTGTCCAAAGACATGCTGGACCTGAAGGGTTGCCGTCGCAGGGTCGAAGCGAAACAGCGTTCCATTATTGGCCGCACCTCCGCTATTGGTGACGCCGTACAAGGTACTGGCCCACAAGAAGCAGCCCCTCCGGGCCGCTACCGTCGGATGAATTGTTGAATGTATAAATGATTTTACCTGTGGCCGCGCCCGTATCGAATTGATAGATGCAACTGATACCTGTGCCTCCGCACTGGCCATAACCGTAAAGCGAGCCGTTTGGACCGGCCGCCAGGCCCAGGTAGGTCTCATACGGCTTGTTGAAGATGACCTGCTCAGCCCCGGTTGCAGGATCGACTTGGAACACGGTGCCCGAGTTCTGGGGCCCGCCATACAAGGTCTCGCCATAGAGCTTCCCCGCCACTGCGGTCAGCCCCAACGCATACTGTCCGTCGGCGGCGGTAAGCGCATAGACGACGGTCTCAACACCAGTCCTAAGGTTCATGCTGAAGACCGTTCCAGCTCCGGCGGGGCCGCCGTGAGTTGTGGAACCGTAATACTTGCCGCCTAGCTCGATCAGCCCATCGGAGGGATTTGTTCCATCGACGAAGCCCGGTATCGCGCCAACCGTGCTGATCGTCGCGGCATCCGCAGCAGGCGGTGCAGTCAACGCCGCCAACATGAAAACGCTGATCCAAGCTGCAAAGCTGAAGCCAACGCGTTTCATTGGGCAAGCCCTCCGCAAAATACGAAGCACAGGTCAATCTGTAAGATCAAGGGGAATGTTAGTTTCCCGGCATCGGTGGGAACGGTAAAGGGTCCCGCTTTGGACTACGCCGTTCCTCGCGCGAGTGACAGACAGCATAACGTTTACCTGGATGAGATTACTCGATGATTTGCCACCAGGGTTTGGGCGCGGGAACCAGGCGGACGGGGATGTCGCCTTGATCGGCCGGGTGATCGGGCAATGTAGAGGGGCTGGCGAAACATTGGGCCTGGCCCAGGGTGCGCGTGCAGAACGGCATGTCGAACGCCGGCCGCGCCACCACCGGCGCGCGCGGGCGATGCCACGCACCCCGCCAGTCCCGTAGCCAACACCAGAACCCACCTCATCCGCCCGAACATGCGCCACCCGCATGACCAAAGCGTTTCCCTCCGATCACTGACGACCGACTCCTGACGACCGAGCCAGGGGTTTCCCGTCACCCCGCCCGCCGCTATGGTCCGCCGCGCCGTGCCGAGGGACCATGCCTGATATTTTCGACGAGGTTGAGGAGGATCTGCGGGCCGAGCGCGCGCGCGCGCTCGGGCGGCGCTATGCCGGCACGGTGATCGCCCTGCTGGTGCTCATCCTGGTCGGCACCGGCGCCTACGTCACATGGCAGCAGCACGCCCAGGCGCGGGCCGATGCGGTGGCAGAGAAATTCATCGCGGCGGCCAAGCAGGCCGACCACGTGCTGGCCGGACCGCCGATGGACAAACCGGATGCCGAGGCGGCGCAGGCCGGGTCCAGCCTGGCCGACATCGCCGCGACCGGGCCGGACGGCTATCGCGTGCTCGCCCGGCTGCGGCTGGCGGCCCTGCAATGGCAGACCGGGCAGCAGGCGCAGGCGGTGGCGAGCTGGCAGGTGGTCTCCGACGACAGCCGGGCACCCGCGCTGCTGCGCGATCTCGCGACCCTGACCAGCGCGCAGCACCAGGCCGACACCGGCAACCCGGCCGTGCTGAAGCAACGCCTGCAGAGCCTCACGGCACCGGACAATCCCTGGCGCTCTATGGCCGATCAGGTCATCGCGCTGATCGATTTGCGCACCGGCCATACGCGGGAGGCGGCGGGCATCATGCGCCGGCTTTCGACCGAGCGGGACGTGCCGGAAGGGGTGCGCGGCATGGCGGCCGACCTGCTGACGACCCTGCCGGCGACCGATACGGCCGAGCCCGCGTCCGGCACCGCGGCCACGCCGCACAAGTAAGTTTTCTCAGGAGTGACCTTGCCCCCCCCCGCCCACGACGATTCCGCGACCGCGCCCGGCATGTCGCGCCGCGCGGCGCTTCTGCTGCCGCTGCTGCTGCCGGCCTTGTCCGCGTGCAGCTGGTTCGATTTCCTGACCGACGAAGCCAAGAAGCCGGTGCCGGGCGACCGCGAGCCGGTGCTTGCCAGCGTACGTGGTTTGCAAATCGATTCGATCGACCCGGTCACCCTGCCGCCGGTCACGACCAACGCGGACTGGCTGCAATATGGCGGCACGGCCACCCATGTGGACGGCAACCTGGCCGGCGGGCTGACAAAAAGCTGGTCGGTGGAGATCGGCCAAGGCGGCGCCTATCGCACGCGCATCACCGCCCAGCCGCTGGTGTCCGGCAGCCGGGTGTTCACCATGGACACCGAGGGCGTGGTGGCCGCCTTCGACCTGGCGACCGGCCGGCTGGCGTGGCGCTCGGTAACCAAGCCGAAAAAGGCGCGCAGCGGCAATCTGGGCGGTGGCATCGCCATCGAAGGCAACCGGCTCTACGCGGTGACCGGGCGGGCGGAGGCGTTGTGCCTGGATCTGTCCGACGGCCACATCATCTGGCGCAGCACGCTGACGGCGCCCGCGCGCAGTGCGCCGGCGATCGGCGGCGGTCGGCTGTACGTGGTCTGCATGGACCAGCAGTTGCAGGTGTTTGCGCTGGACGACGGCAAGTTCCAGTGGTCGCACCAGGGTGTGCAGGCCAACACCGGCACTATCGGGCAGGCCTCCCCCGCCTACGCGGACGGCGTTCTGGTGGCCGGCTTCGAATCCGGCGACCTGACCGCGCTGCGCGCCGATAGCGGCACGCTGGTGTGGACCGACAACATGGGCGGGCTGAAAGGCCAGGCCACCCTGTCCGATTTCGGCTCCGTTCGGGCGGCGCCGCTGATCGATAACGGGCTGGCTTTCGCCATCGGCCTGGGCGGGCTGATGGCGGCGCTGGACATACGTTCCGGCCGCCGGGTGTGGCAGCGCGACGTGGCCGGCACCAGTACGCCTTGGATTGCCGGCGAGTTCATGTATGTGGTCAGCACGGAACAGAAGCTGGCGGCGGTGGGTCGCGACGATGGCGCGGTGCATTGGGTGACCGACCTGCCCCGCTTCAACAACCCCAAGAAGAGCAAAGGGCTGATCACCTGGACGGGGCCGGCCATGGTGGGCGGCAAGCTGGTGCTGTTGAGCGATCGCGGTAAGATGGCGGTGGTGGACCCGATCGGCGGGGCCTTGGTCACCAGCTCGAATCTGAGCGACACGGCCTCCACCCCCCCAACCATCGCACAGGGCACAGTGCTGATCCTCACGGATGACGGCAAGCTGACG
The DNA here is from genome assembly GCA_963850605.1 of uncultured Alphaproteobacteria bacterium. GTDB lineage: Bacteria > Pseudomonadota > Alphaproteobacteria > Acetobacterales > Acetobacteraceae > BOG-908. Next base: position 213,269 of record CAWKLX010000006.1, read on the forward strand.
GCATACAAATAGACCAAAGTTCTTTGGTTCTTTCTTCCAAGAAAGAACGTCTTTCTTAGGGTGTTTAACATGTTACCGACGGTCGTCATCGCCGGACGGCCAAACGTCGGCAAGTCCACACTATTCAACCGCCTGTCCGGCCGAAGGTCCGCCATCGTGTCGGATACGCCCGGGGTCACGCGGGACCGTAAGGATGCGGAGGCCATGCTGCGCGGCCGGCTGGTGCGGTTGGTCGATACGGCCGGGCTGGAGGAGAGCGACCCAGAGGCGATCTACGGCCGCATGCGCGCCAGCAGCGAAGCGGCGGTGGGCCAGGCGGATCTGATCGTGTTCGTGATCGATGCGCGGGTGGGGGTTACGCCGGCCGACGAGCATTTTGCCAATTGGCTGCGGCGGCAGAACCGGCGCGTGCTGCTGGTCGCCAACAAGACCGAGGGACGGCTGGGCATGGCGCAGGCGATGGAGGCGTATTCGCTGGGCCTGGGCGATCCGTTGGCCATTTCCGCCGAGCACAACGAGGGCATCGCCGACCTGATGCGCGAAATCGCCGAGGCGCTGCCGCCCGAGGTGGAGGACGCACCCGACGGCGAGGGGACGCGGCCTCTGAAGCTTGCCATCGTGGGGCGTCCGAACGCGGGCAAATCCACCCTGCTGAACCGTTTGGTGGGCGAGGAACGGATGATCACCGGCCCCGAGCCCGGGCTGACTCGCGACGCGGTGGCCACCATCCTGCGCGATCCGGAGGGCGATATCGAGCTGGTCGATACGGCCGGGCTGCGCCGGCGAGCCCGGATCGAAGAAGAGCTGGAAAAGATGTCGGTCAGCGCCAGCATCGAGGCGTTGAAGATGGCCGAGGTGGTGGCGCTTGTCGTCGATGCGCAGCTCGGCCTGCACGAGCAGGATTTGCAGATCGCACGGCTGGTGGAGCGCGAGGGGCGGGCTTGCGTGCTGGTGCTGAACAAATGGGATGCGGTGGAGGATCGCGACAAGACACGCAAGGCGATCAGCGACCGCCTGGAATTCAGCATGACGCAGATGCGCGGCATGCCGGTGGTGACCTTGTCGGCCGAGACCGGCGCGGGAGTGCAAAAATTCCTGCCGGCGGTGCGGGCGGCGGCCACCGTGTGGAACACCCGCGTGGCGACGGGCGCGCTGAACCGCTGGTTTGAACATGCGCTCGAACGCCATCCCCCGCCGATGGTGGAGGGGCGCCGCCTCAAATTGCGATATGTGACGCAGGCCAAGGCGCGGCCGCCGACGTTCCTGATTTTTGGTACGCGCGCGGAACAGATGCCGGAGGAGTACCGGCGGTATTTGGTGAATAGTCTGCGGGAGAATTTCCCGCTGCCTGGGACGCCGATCCGGATCGATGGGCGAGGGACGGTCAACCCGTATGCGGATGAGGGTTGATTCGATAGTCGGTAAAAGCGCTGCGCAATGCGGGGCCGCGCCATCGAACGCAATAGGATAAAGTCATCGACGATTACAAAACGATGCAAGCTGCACTCGTCCCGCCGACCCGCACTTCGCTGCGCTCCAAATGCTCTGTGTGCTAATGCGGCTCTTCCAACATTTTGATGGTCCGAAGCCATTTCTCGGCGAGTTGCGGCCACTCGGTTGTAATCGGAGCGGATGTTGGGCGTATTCCGAACGCATGACCGCCATGCGCATAGACATGCATTTCGACCGAAACACCCACGTCGTTCAGCGCTAGCCCATAAGCCAATGAATGCCGGACATCGTCGACAGAGTCGTTTCCCGCGTGAAAGACTAAGGTTGGCGGCGCGTTCGGGCTTATCGTGACCCACGGGGAAAGTTTGAGATTCGGTTTCGCGCTGGTCTCATCCCATAAATGTCCTGGATAAAGCAGAATGGCAAAGTCGGGACGTGACGTTGCGCCATCGGCTTCGTCTACCGGCTCGTAAATGTGTTTCTCCGCGTTGCTGATCGCGGCGGCCAGGTGACCACCGGCAGAAAAACCAATGACGCCGATCTTTTTAGGATTGATATCATAAGACGATGCGTGATATCGCAGGAGGCCGATCGCACGTTGTGCGTCTTGCAGCGGAAGCTGTGTTTTCGGCGATCCCTCAACGCGGTCTGGGCCGTGGCGCCACGCCTGTGGAACCCGGTATTTTAGCAGAATGCACGTCATGGCCAGTCTGGTGACCCAATCGCAAATCTCGGTTCCTTCGAGATCCATGGCGAGGACTTCATACCCGCCCCCCGGCAAAACCAGGATAGCAGCACGACTGTTTCGCATTTTCGGCGGGTAAATTGTCATTGTTGGACGGGCTACAAATGCCGCGTAATTCCAGGGGCGTCCTGCGATAAGCTTGGATACGCTTCCGACCTCTTCGGGTTTATCAGACTCGGGTTTCTGAATAGCAAGATCTTGAGGCCATAAGGGCATCTGGCTACCCCCTGGCCCCGGATTCCAAACGGGTGTTCGCAAAACCTTCTTTGACGCCATTATAGGATTGGGGGTCTCGCCCGCGTGACCAGCGGTTGCATCGCCCGCGCTCGTCAGTGCTGACAATCCTAGCGCAAGTGCTCGCGCCAACATCTTACAGCTCATTGCATTCGCCGTTCAGCATTCAATGTCTCATCGAGGATGGAAGCATTCTGCTGATTGACAGTTGGTGTCAAAAGCACGCAGCGGTGAGTTGTGCCATCGCCCGCGCCCGATGGCTTCCCGCGTGTTTCTCGGCCGGCGGCATCTCGCCATAGGTGCGCGTGTCGCCGCGCGGCACGAAAATAGGATCGTAGCCGAAACCGAGCGTGCCACGCGGAGGCCAGGTGACGGCTCCCTCGACGCGGCCGTAAAAACTGGCGGTGTGCCCGTCCGGCCAGGCAAGGCACAGCACGCACACGAACCAGGCATGCGTGTTCGGATTACCCTGGCGCTCCCGCTGCACCCGCGCCATGGCACTCGAAAAATCGCGGTCCGGGCCGGCCCAGCGGGCGGAGTGCACGCCTGGCGCGCCGCCCAGGGCGGTGACGCAAAAACCGGAATCGTCGGACAGCGCCGGCAATCCCGCGCCAAGCGCCGCGGCCCACGCCTTCAGCCGCGCATTGCCCGCGAAATCGTCCGCCGTCTCCTCCGGCTCAGGCAGGCCGAGCGCGGCGGCGCTAACCAGCTCGATGCCGTATGGCTGCACCAGCTCGGCCATCTCGCGCAGCTTGCCTGCATTGTGGGTCGCCAGCACCAGCTGTTCTCCGCGCCCGATGCGGCGGGGCGCGTCAAGCGAGGGCGGCACGCTGTGCCTCGAACAGTCGTTCGGTGCCCACCCGCGCCAAGCGCATCAATTCGGAAAATTGCGCTTCGCTGAACGGCGATTGCTCAGCCGTACCCTGGATTTCGACGATGCCTGTCTCGGTCAGCACGAAATTGGCGTCCGCCTCCGCGCCGCTATCCTCGCTATAGTCGAGATCAAGCAGCGCGTCGCCCGCAACAAGGCCGCAACTGACGGCCGCCACCTGGCTGTGCAGCGGCACGGTGGCCAGCACCTTGTTGGCCACCAATTTGCGGAACGCCAGCGCCAAAGCCACGTAGGCGCCGGTGATGCTGGCGCAGCGTGTGCCGCCATCGGCGTTCAGCACGTCGCAATCGAGCGCCACCGACATCTCGCCCATGGCCGCGCGGTCGGTGATGGCGCGCAGCGAGCGGCCGATCAGGCGCTGTATCTCCTGCGTGCGGCCGGACTGCTTGCCGCGCGCCGCCTCCCGGTCGCCGCGCGTGTGGGTCGCGCGCGGCAGCATCCCGTATTCGGCGGTGACCCAGCCCAGGCCCTTGCCGCGCAGGAAGGGAGGCACCTTCGGCTCCACGCTGGCAGTGCACAGCACCTCGGTCCCACCCATGCGGATCAGACAGCTACCCTCGGCGTGGTGGGAGAAGCCGGGCTCAATGGAAACAAGGCGGAGCGCATCGGGCGCTCGGTCGTTCAGGCGCATGGCGAAATCTTTCGGGGTGTGCGCCAAGTGCTTACACCCTACCTGACATGGCGCGAACCGCAGGACCGTAGGTGCATGGCGCGATGATGGATGGGCTGGCGTGGGCGCCGACGGCCGAGGCCAGGCCGAAGCGCCGCTGGCCGCAGATCGGCGACTTGCCCAAGCCCATCATGTGCGTGCCCCTGGTGGCGCACTGGTTCTGGCTGGCGGCGCGCTACCGCAGCCTGACGCTGCCCTCCACGCTGGACCCGTGCATCGAGACAGGCGGGCTGGCCGGCGAATCCAAGGCCGCCTGCCTGGCCCAGATCGGCGCCGAGCATGCCAGCTTCGTGGCACCCTGGGCGCTGGTGGCCGCCGGCGCCGACCCGGTGGCGGTCCGGCGCGCGGCGGGGCTGGACTATCCCCTGGTGGCCAAGCCCGACATCGGCTGGTGCGGCTTCGGCGTGCGGCGCGTGGCCGACGATGCGGGCCTGGCCGCCTATGCCGCGGGGTTTCCGCAAGGGGCGGCCTTCCTGGTGCAATGTCTGGCGCTCGGCCCGGGGGAGGCCGGCCTCTTCTATGTGCGCGCCCCGGGCGCCGATCGTGGGCACGTGACCGCCATCACGCTGCGCGCCGCGCCATCTGTGAGCGCCGACGGCATCGGCAGCGTGGAAGAGCTGTTGCGGCGCGCTGGTGTCGCACCCGCCGACCGAGGGTTGAGCGAGGGCGAACGGGCGCGTGTGCCGCCCAAGGGGGAGCAGATACAATTGGCCACCGTGGCCTCCATCCGCGTGGGCAGCCGCTATACCGACGCCACATCCATGCTGACGCCCGCACTGGAGGCCCAGGTCGACGCGATCGCGCGCTCCATGCCGCACTTCCATGTAGGCCGGTTCGATGTGCGGTTCGGCAGGCTGGCCGATCTGCAGGCAGGCGAGCTGACGATCATCGAGGTGAACGGGGCGGGGTCGGAGGCGATACAGTTCTGGGATACATCGCTGTCGATGTGGAACGCCTATGCCGGGGTGTTCGCCAAACAGGCGATGCTGTTCCGCCACGGGGCGGCGATGCGCGCACGGGCATATCGGCCAGTGGGGGCTTGGGGCCTGGCGCGGGCTTGGGTTCGGCAGCAGCGCTTGATCGCCCGATATCCGACGTCGAATTAAGCAAGCGGTCCTTTTTTGAAAAAAAGAACCAAAAAACCGTGGTCTATTTGCTGCGCGTAAATTGACAAAAGTCTTTTGCTTCTTTTCTTCAGAAAAGAAGACCTTCCTTTCTTCTCTCTCCCTTTGTCGCTATGGTATGCAAATGGAGTCCAAACCGCTCCCCCCTGGCCTGGATCCCCGCGCGGCCGCAGTCTTGCGCGAGATCGTCGAACAATACGTAGGCACCGGAGAGCCCGTGGGCAGCCGCACGCTGGCTCGCCGGCTGCCGATCGCGCTGTCGCCGGCGACCATACGCAACGTGATGTCCGACCTGACAGAGGCGGGGCTGCTGTTCGCACCGCATACCAGCGCCGGGCGGCTGCCGACAGAGCGGGGGTTGCGGCTGTTCGTCGATGGGCTGCTGCAATTCGGCGATTTGTCCGTGGAGGAGCGGGCGTCCATCAGCCGACAGCTCGCCGGGCATGGGCGCAGCCTGCAGGATACGCTGGCGGACGCGTCGGCCATGCTGTCCGGATTGAGCCAGGCGGCAGGGATGGTGCTGGCGCCCAAATCGGACGGCGCCATCAAGCACATCGAGTTCGCCTCCCTGGGATCGGGGCGGGCCCTGGTGATTTTGGTCGCCGCAGACGGGCAGGTCGAGAACCGGGTGATCGAGATACCGGCCGGGCTGCCGCCATCCGCCCTGACCGAGGCCGCCAACTACCTGAACGCGCGGGCGGCCGGGCGAACGCTGGTGGAGTTGCGCCGCCGCGTGGCCGAGGAGATGGCGGCCGACCGCGGTCAGTTGGACACCTTGGCCGCCGGCGTGGTGGAGGCAGGGCTGGCGACGTGGACGGAGCAGGGGCGCGGGGGTTCGCTGATCGTGCGCGGGCAGGCAAGGCTGCTGGCCGATGTGACGCAAATCGAAAACCTGGCCGCCATCCAGGTGCTGTTCGACCGACTTGAAACGCAAGAGACGATGTTGCGGCTGCTGGAGCTTGCCGAGCAGTCCGACGGGGTGCGTATCTTCATCGGCGCGGAAAGTGCGATGTTCGGCAGCTCCGGCGTATCGATGATCGTGGCACCGGCGCGCAACGAGGCGGACCGGATCGTGGGTGCGATCGGCGTGATCGGGCCCACGCGGATCAATTACGGCCGGATCATTCCAGTGGTGGATTACACGGCAGGGGTGATCGGCCGGCTGCTGGGGTGAGTTTTTGTTGAGGACGGACCATGCTGGATGTATCGTTTGCCCGCTTGCGGGAAAGGTTTCTCCCGAAGATCGCGCCGCCACTGGGGGCACTGACACCGGAACAAAAGCGATCGTTCCAGGAGAACGGTTTCCTGGTGTTACCAGGCCTGTTTTCGCAAGAGACGGTAGAGGCGCTTCGGGCGCGGCTGGACCGGCTCTGGGCCGCGCGGGCGCAGGTGGCCGACGTGGCGATCGACGTCAATTTCGGATTGCCCGATGCTGCGCGGCTGTTCTTCGCCAAGGTGGACGAGACGGCGCGCAAAAGACCTTACAAGTTGCTGGACCTGCATCTGGTGGACGATCTTGTGCGCGACGCGTGCACGGCGCCGGCGCTGGCCGGTGCGGTCAAGCAATTGCTGGGTGCCACGCCGCTTGTGTGCAACTCGCTGTTCTTTGAGTGGGGCAGTCAGCAATACCCCCATTTCGACACGTTCTTCATGCCGTCCGAGACGCCGAACATGATGGCGGCGTCCTGGATCGCGCTCGATCCGGTCACGGAAGCCAACGGGCCGGTATACTACTACCCGAAATCGCACGTGATCCCGCCCTATCGTTTTTCGCACGGCAAGATCAACGCGATATTCTCCGAGCTGGAGACAGGAGCGGCCGCGCATATCGACGCGATCGTGGCCGAACACGGCCTGCAAAAAATGTATTTCACCGGCAAGCCGGGTGATGTGCTGATCTGGCATGCGCAGCTGCTGCATGGCGGCAGTCCGATCGCCGACCCGACGCAAACGCGCCGCTCGATCGTGACGCATTACTGGACCGAAGTCGATTTTCCAGCACCCGAGCAGCGCATCGAGCTGGGGCCGGATCGCTGGGTTCTGCGCAAGCCGCACCAATACGTGATCGACGATGCCGTGCTGGCCGAGGTCGATGCGTTTCTCGCCACCATCGCGATGACGGCGGAGGCGCAGGCCGCGGTGCCGGCCGCCTTCGACGCGCGCCGATATCTGGCGCGCAACCAGGACGTGCTGGCGGCGCGGGCGGATCCATGGGTGCACTACATCGAGCATGGCAGGCGGGAGGGTCGGATCTGGTAGGGTTGGTACATTCGATGGACGGAGGCTACGATCCGTCGCGCAAGCTGGCGCTGATGCATATACCCAAGAGTTTCGGGACCAGCCTGACGGAAGGATTGTCGCGCGCGATAAAACCGGGGCGTGCGGTGAGCGGGTTTGACGGCGTGCTCTTCGGCCAGTTCGACGCCTTTCACACACTGGACACAGCCGCGCGCGCCGCCATCCACCTATCGCCTGACACGCTTCCGGACGTCGATTTCATAGCGGGACATTTCGGCTGCTCCACGCTGCGCGCGCGCTATCCGTGTGCCCAGGTTGTGACAGTGTTGCGCGAGCCGGTATCTCGTCTGCTGTCGCTTTGGCTGTTTTGGCGCGCTCACCTGGACACGCAGTTGACGGAATGGGGAGCGTGGGGTGACGTCGTACGGCTGTCACGCCTCGACCTGGCAACGTTCCTGGGCGATCCCCGTGTAGCATGCCAGACAGATAACCAGGCGGTGCGCATGCTGCTTTGGCCGCACGCCCTGGTTCCGGCCGGCGGCTTCATCGACCCCGCACATGACGGCGTGCTGCTGGCCGAAGCAATGGACCGGCTCGAACGCTTCGACTATGTCGATGTCGCCGAGCAGGGCTTGACTGAGCGGCTGCAGGCATGGCTGGGGCGCCCGTTCACGCTCGAGCGTCGAAACGAAACACAATCCGTTCCGGCAGACCTGCGTAGTCCCCTGCATACGCAGCTATCGCCGAGCGCAATGACGCGGCTGGCCGAGTGCTCCCGCCTTGACCACCGGCTTTGGCTATCGGTCGCACAAAGCCGCCTGCCCCTCTCCGATGCGGCGCGTGTCGCGGAACAGGCGCGTCTGGTTAACACAGCCCGCTTTGCCGCCCTGATGTCGGAATAGGCAGCGGTCCACCTGAGCGCACCGCAAAACAATACTCTCCAGCCTCTTAGGGCATGATCCGTTCGCATTGGGTCACGGACCAGGCTCTCGCTCATTGGTTGGCAAGCATCATCATCCGACCGAACGGTTCCGTTCGACCGGATGATGATGGCGTTACCGGCGCTCCAGCTATTGGAAAGGGTAGTAGCGGAAGCTGAGTATCACCGTGTTCTCGTCCGTTTGCGGCGTGCGGCCAACACCCTGGAAGATCGAGCGGTGCGTGTAGGCATATTCCGCGCCCACCTGCATGGTGCCGAACGATCCTTTGGCGAACTTCCAGTAGCCGCCCACGGTGCCGCCGACGATGCCGGAGGTGTTGGCCACGCAGGTGGAGGCGGGCGATAGCTCGATCTCGCAGCCCGTGTTGTTGTACAGCGGGTTGCCATACCCGTAGGACGAGACTTTGCCGGCGATGTCGGTGTTATAAGAGCGCGAGCTGATCTGCTCCGTACCAAGATATCCGTATACGTCCACCTGCGGCGTGGGATGTGCGACCAGGCCCACCAGCGCGGTCCATTCCGGCAACGGCTCGGGCCGCCCACGCGAATCGATGGTGGCATCCGGCAACTGCGCCGCGCCGTAACGGCCGATACCTTCACCCCACAAGCCGCTGATCTGGGCATCGAACTTCTTCGGCACGATATGGAAGACGGCGCCACCACCCAAGCCGCCGGCGATGCGCGTGTTGCTCTCGCCCTTGCCCAACTGGCTCAACCGGTCGTGGAAGATACGGCCCAAGGCCAACGCCTCAAGGTGGACGAAATCGTAGTCAGCCACCGCCTTGATGACGCCGTCGGGCGCCACATCGTTGCTGAAATTGCCTGTACCGGCAACGGTCGCCGTGGTACATGTCGACGTGGAGGTCGATGTGGAGGTGGGCTTTCCTCCCACGACCGTCGTCGTCGTCTTCGTCGTTGTGGTCACGGCCGTACACACCGTGTTGGGCGTGTTGCTGCCGTTGGACAGGCCGCCGGTGCCAGGGTTGCTCGTGTTCAGCGTACCCAGCGTGCTGGGAATCCCCGTGTTGGTGAAGGAGGCTTGCGGGTTTTCAAACGACGCGGCGAGCCAGGACCTGGTTGTTGGCAAAGGATTTCACGAACCGGATTTGAGGCTGGCGAGTATAGACGAAGCCGGGATTATAGTTCTGGTCGATAGTGACGGGCAGGTCCGGACGGAACGGATCCACACCGATCTGGTTCATGGTCGCCAGCGAGAAGGTCTGGCCGCCAAGGATGCCGAAACCCAGATCCTTGCGATCGTAGGTCGCGAAGCCTTCGCGGAGCCGCATCAGATAGCCGTTCGACTGGCCGGAGTTCGATGTCGGGCCGGCGCCTTGGAAGTCGGTGGCAACAAAGGCCTTCAGCACGGTGTCTTCGTCGGGATGCGCCGTGACGGTGCCCGACAAGCGGGTGGAACGCGCCGTCTCGCGGAATTCCGTCTCGTGGTAAAGCGGGCTGTAGCGTAGCGGTATCCCGGTGTTCCAGTTGGAAGAAAGATCCGTGACTTCATTTCGAGACCGGAAAATCGACGACACGTCGATGTAGCCGCCGAGCTGTACGTCGACGGCGCCGACGCGGAACGTGCCCATCGGCAGCTTTGGCGGCGGCGGCTCGGCCCGCGCCAAGACGACCGAACCAGGGGCAGACCCGGGGGAGGCCGGCACTAGCGCATAGCCGGCGGGTATCTGCGGCATCACGGGGGTCACTTGGGTGACGGGCGGCGTAGCCCGCGCGGCGGCCGCCTGTTCGCGTGCCGCGCGCACCTCGCGGTTGCGTTCGGCAAGATCGGACTTCATGCGACGCAATTCACTCTGCAATGCGCCGATCTGACGCTCGATGGCGCTCAGCCGGCTGCTATCGGCGGGGTCCGCATGGGCGGCGGACGCGCCAAGCGTCACGGACAGGGCTGTCGCCACGAGCAGGGCCGAGCGAGGCTGGCTGACTGACATGGATCTTACTCCGTTTCCTGGCGAGGCGCACGGGCGGTGCACCGGCAAAATGACTTTGTTTCGATGCATTCCTGGCCGCGCCACGCGACCTCCGCAAGAGGCATTGGCCTGTGCGTTGCCGCGCCGCCACAGTCTGCCGAGGGTGGAGTTCAGAGACGATTGCATAAGCAACCTCAACATCTTACATTCCTAGTGGTCAACTAGGATAGGGGCTTGGCCTACTGTTTCCGGTCGCCCGTGGCATTGGGGTGACAGGGTTGCGCAGCAATATCGCCTCGCACGGGTGCAGTGACGGCTGGCCGCCCACCTGCTCAGGCCTGATTTCATCGTTTTGTCACAAGGCGGGCGGGACGTGGCGGGGCGGCAGTGCTAATGGCAGCCCGCCGCGCCGGGGCGCCGAGTCCCTCGGGGCCGGCGCGAAGAATATGTGCGTTCGAGGAAGCTTCCGACCTGTGGCCAGTATGTCGGTATGATCGGATCAGCTTGATGAGTGTTTCTGCGAAGCCGAACCTGCTCCGACACACGGCAGTGGCGGCGCTTTTGGTGGCGAGTTGCAGCGTGATGGTGCCACGTTCGGCCCGCGCCGACGCGGATTCGGACGACAAGATGTCGCGGCTGCTCGATCTTCTGGTGCAAAAAAAGATCGTCACGCAGCGCCAGGCCCACGAGCTGCTGCGTCAGACGGAGGCGCCGCGTGCGCCTCGTCATAGCCGACCGGCCGAGGAGAGTGCGGCCCCGCCGGCGCGCGAGGGTGAGGTGCGGGTGACCTATGTGCCGCAATTCGTGCGCAAGCAGATCGCCGACGAAGTGCGCGCGCAGGTGCTGACCGAATCCCAGCAGGAAGGGTGGGCGGCACCGGGCGTGATCCCGGATTGGACACGGCGGTTCAAGTTGTACGGCGATTTGCGCGTGCGTTATGAGCGTGACACGTTCGACCGCGGGAACTACAACCAGTTCATCAACTTCGCTGCCATCAACAATGGATCTCCGTTCGATCAGTCGAATTTCGGCGCCGGGCTGTCCACGGCGAATCCACCGCTTCTCAACACGACCGAAGATCGCGACCGTCCCCGCGTCAGGGCTCGGGTCGGTGTGGAAGCATTCATCGATGACGGCCTGACGGCCGATGTTCGTATCACCACGGGCGCCGATAACGGTCCCGTGTCGCCGAACCAGACGCAAGGTGTGCCTGGCGAGTTCTCGAAATACAACGTGTTTATCGATCGCGCCTTCTTCGCCTACCAGCCTCGTCCCGATGTGACGCTGCTCGCGGGCCGCGAGAACAATCCGTTCTTCACGACCGACCTGTTTTTCTACAGTGAACTCGGTTTCGACGGCCTGGCTGCGCAATACACACCTAAACTGTCCGATACGGTAGGCGGCTTCCTCAACGCCGGCGTGTTTCCGATCCTCAACACGGCGTTCGACTTCTCAACGAACTCCTTCACGAAATTCGGCAGCGCCAACGCCTATCTTCTGGCAATCCAGGGCGGCGCCAAATGGCAGGTCAAGCCTGATCTGGCAGCCAAATTCGGTGTCGGCTTCTTCGATTTCAACGGCGTGCAGGGTGCCGTATCCAAGCCGTGCGTCGAACAGGTCGGCGCACAATTCTACTGCAGTACGGACAATACGCGCTTTCCGTTCCAGCAATTCGGCAACACCGTCTATCAGATACGAGACATCGTGACTGCGGGCCAAAGCACGAACCCGCCGATCAGCCCGGAATATTACGGCCTCGCATCTCGCTTCGCAGTGCTGGAGGTGCATCCCCGGGTCGAGATCACGACCTATCATCCGATCGACGTGCTGATCGAAGGGGAGTATTTGAAAAATCTCGCCTATAATCGCGAGAATATCCTCAATCATGGCCCCCCGGCGGCGGTGGGCCCGGTCAACAATTTCGGCAGCACGCCGAAAGGTTTGGCGTTCGGACCATACCAGGGCGGCGACACGGCCTATGTGATCAAGGCGACGGTCGGCAATCTGGAAATCCACCATCGCTGGGATTGGAACGTCACCGCCGCCTACAAATACCTCGAAACCGACTCCACGCTCGATTCGATCACCGACTCCGATTTTCACCTCGGCGGCACAAACGCAAAAGGCTATATCCTGACGGGCAGTGTGGGCGTGGCGCGCGACACTTTCCTGTCGCTGCGCTACTTCAGCAGCCAGGTTGTCTCCGGACCACCGGATGGCAACCAAGTGCTACAACTGGACCTGCAATCGACTTTCTGAACTGGCATGTCTCCCCCGCTCGTCCACACGAGTGAGCACTGCCTTACGGCGTGACTACGCTTGTAGCCAAAAGCGTCAGACCGAACCCGATCTATGGGAGATCATACATCCAGGTTGGCGACCTTCAATGCGTTGCCCACAATGAAGTCCCGTCTTGGCTCGACAACGTCGCCCATCAATGTCGAGAAAACCTGGCCGGCATCCTCCACGTCGCCGACGCGCACCTGGAGCAGCGTGCGTGCCGACGGGTCGAGCGTCGTCTTCCACAACTGGTCGGCGTTCATTTCGCCCAGGCCTTTGAACCGCTGCAGCGCAAGGCCGCGGCGGCCCTGCTGCAACATGCGCTCGAACGTGCTCGCGGGTCCGGCGATTTCGATTTCTTGTGACTCCAGCTTGAATGTAGCCGGCGTGGCAAACCCCGCCTCCAGCCGGCCGGCGGCATCGGCCAGAAAGCGGGCTTCGGCACTGCGCAGGGCGGCGGAGTCGAGGCTGTATCGTTCGGCGACGCCGCGCACCATGCGGGCGATCTGAAGCCCATGCCCATCGGCCGATACCTTCCAGCCGCGTTCGGCGGGCAGGGCAACCGCGTCCAGCCGCGCGGCCAAGGCTTGCGCGCCGGCCTGGGCACGCTCGCCATCGGAGGTCAGCACGCCGGCGATAGCCGCCTGTTCCAGCAGTGGCAGTGGAATTTGGCTTTCCGCCAGACGCTTCATATGGGCGTGAACCTCACGCAGCCAGCGCGCATAGGCGGCAAGCTCCGCGCCTTCCAGCCGTGTGCCATCGGCCAATATCAACGCAGCGTTGCCCAGCGCCTTGTCGAGAAGATAGTCGTCCAGCGCTGCATCGTTTTTCAAATAGCGCTCCTCCTGTCCGCGCTTGGCGCGATACAGCGGCGGTTGCGCAATATACAGGTGGCCGCCCTCGATCAGTTGCGGCATCTGGCGGTAGAAGAACGTCAGCAGCAGCGTGCGGATATGCGATCCGTCCACGTCGGCGTCCGTCATGATGACGATGCGATGATAGCGCAGCTTGGAGACATCAAAGCCGCCCTGCTCGGGCTCGCCACGCCCGATGCCGGTGCCCAGCGCCGTAATCAGGGTACCGATTTCGGCGCTGCCCAGCATGCGGTCGAAGCGGGCGCGTTCAACGTTGAGGATCTTGCCCTTCAACGGCAAGATCGCTTGCGTCTTTCTATCACGGCCCCCTTTGGCCGAGCCGCCGGCGCTATCACCCTCGACCAGGAATATCTCCGACTTCGCGGGATCGCGTTCCTGGCAATCGGCCAATTTGCCCGGGAGCGTGGAAATATCGAGCACACCCTTGCGCCGCGTCAGTTCCCGCGCTTTCCGGGCGGCTTCGCGTGCGCTGGCCGCGTCCATCACCTTCTGGATGATGCCGCGCGCTTCCTTGGGGTGCGTTTCGAACCAGTGCGAAACGGCGTCGGCCACGGCGGCCTGCACCACCGGCTGCACCTCGCTGCTGACCAGCTTGTCCTTGGTCTGGCTGGAAAATTTCGGGTCCGGCACCTTGACCGAGAGCACGGAAGTCATGCCCTCGCGCATATCGTCGCCGACCAGCGCCAGCGTATCCTTCTTGCCCATGCCATCGGCATACTTGCCGACGATGCGGGTTAGCGCCTGGCGAAAGCCGGCCAGATGCGCGCCGCCGTCGCGCTGCGGGATGTTGTTGGTGAAGCACAGCATCGTCTCGTGGAACGAATCGTTCCAGGAGAGGGCGAACTCCACGCGTATGCCGGATGCGGCGTCATCGGTGATCGAGCTGATGCAAGGTGTGAAGACCGGCACCTTGGCGCGGTCAAGATACTCCACGAACGCGCGCAGCCCGCCCTCGTAATGCAGATCGACCTCGACCGGTGGGGCATGCCGCTCGTCGCGCACCACGATACGCAGGCCAGAGTTCAAAAATGCAAGTTCACGCAAGCGACGTTCAAGAATCGAAAAATCGTATTCGACCTTCGTGAACGTCCCTTTGCTCGGCTTGAAAGTAACTTCGGTACCCTGGTGCTGGTCGGACGGCCCCACGATCACCAGCGGCCCGACCGCATCGCCGTGCTCGAACCGGATGAAATGCTCCAGGCCGCCGCGCCAGATTCGCACCTCCATCCACTCGGACAATGCGTTCACCACCGCCGCACCAACCCCGTGCAGGCCGCCGGACACTTTATAAGAATTCTGGTTGAACTTGCCACCAGCATGCAGGCGGGTCAGCACCACTTCAGCCGCCGATACACCTTCCTCGGCGTGCATGTCGGTCGGAATGCCGCGGCCATCGTCGCGCACCGTCACCGAGCCGTCGCCGTTCAAGGTCAGGGAGACATTGTGCGCATACCCAGCCTGCGCCTCATCGACGGCGTTGTCGATGATTTCAAACGCCATATGATGCAGCCCCGAACCGTCATCGGTATCGCCGATATACATGCCCGGGCGTTTGCGCACCGCATCCAGGCCGCGCAGGACGGAGATGGAGGCGGCGTCGTAATCCTGGCCCGGTTCCGTGTTGGTCGAGTCCGGTGTGGGCACAGGTTCCGCGTTGTCGGACATGCCGGCGTATTGCTCCGAAGAATCAGGGGTGCGTGGAATATAGGCCCGGCGGGGGCAGGAAGCCAGGGCCGGCTAGGGTGAGTGCCCGGACGCCAAATGTCCGCCACCGGTGCGCAAAAACTCGGCTTGGCCGCGCAGGGCGGCAAAGACATCAGCGTCGGTGCCGGTCAGAAAGACCTGAGCCGGCAAGCGGGCGAGCTCGGCCCAGAGTGCCGCTCGCCGATCGGGATCCAGGTGCACGGCCGGCTCGTCCAGCAGCAGCAGCGGGGCCGCGCCCCGTGCCTCGGCAATCAGCGCCGCGTGGGCCAGAACGACGCCCAAAAGCATCGCCTTCTGCTGGCCGGTGCTGGCCTGGGCCGCCTCCAGCCCGGTGGCCGCATCCACCAGCCGCATGTCGGCGCGGTGGGCACCTAGCGTGCTGGTGCCGGCGGCCGCATCGGCCGTGCGGCGCTGCGCCAAAGCGTGGGCCAGCCAGCTTTCCACGGCCAATGCGGGTTCCGCGTCCAGCCGGTCGGCGACCGGGTCGGCCAGCACCACGCACGCGCGCGGGAACGCGGCGGCGGCAGAGGCGGCGGCATTGAGGCGCGCGACAAAGCCGCGGCGGGCCGCCGAGAGGGCGACGGCGTGGCGAGCGGCTTCCTGTTCCAAACCGTCCAGCCAGGTCGGATCGGGCGCCTGCCCGCGCACGCGGGCCGCTTCCAGCACGCGGCGGCGCTCGGCGAGTGCCGCGTCGTGCGCGCTGGCTTCGCGGGCGTGGCCCGGCTCCAGCGCCCACACCAGGCGGTCCAGGAAGCGGCGGCGGCCGGTGGCACTTTCCTGAAACAGCGTGTCCATTTGCGGGGTCAGCCAGACGGCGCAGACCCGCGCGGCGATGTCGGCCAGGCTGCGTGGCTCGGCGCCGTCCAGGCGGAAGACGCGGCGGTCCGGACCGCCCGCGCCAGGCTGGGTGCCGGTGCCGATGTCGGTTGTCTGGCCAGCCTGCTCGATGCGGCCGACGACTGCCCAGCCGCCTGCGCCGTCTTGCCGCGCGAAATCGGCCATGCGCCCGCGGCCAAAACCACGGCCCGGGCCAAGCAGCGAGATCGCCTCAAGCAGATTGGTCTTGCCGGTGCCGTTCGGTCCCGTCAGCACGGCGATGCGGGCGGCAGGGCGCCAGGTGAGCGCGGCATAGGACCGGAAATCGGTCAGCACGAGGCGGGAGAGGGTCAGCACGCTGGGGGGTGCTTATACGCAAAACGGCATGGTGTCAGGCACGGGGCAGCCGGGTGCGTGGCGCATTCCCGGCGTGCTATACTGCGGTGCATGACGGAATTTTTGCTGACCGAACAGGAGGGGGTGGCTCATCTGCGCCTCAACCGGCCAGAGGCGGCCAACGCGCTGACCCTGGACTTCTGGGCCGCGTTTCCCGAGGCGGTCACGGCGCTCGACCGGGCCGGTACGGCGCGGGTGATGGTGATCAGCGGGGAAGGGCGCCATTTTTGCGCGGGAATGGATGTCTCGGTATTCCAGGGCGGAGGCTTCCAGCTCGACGCCGGGGCAGCGTCGCGCGAGGCGTTCACCCACGAGATTCGGCGATTGCAAGGGGCCCTGTCCGTGCTGGCGGAGGCGCGAATGCCGGTGATCGCGGCTATCCAGGGCGCCTGCGTGGGCGCCGGGCTGGACATGGTCAGCGCGTGCGATCTGCGGTTCGCCGCACCCGGCGCGTATTTCCGCATCGAGGAGATCAACATCGGCATGATGGCCGATGTAGGAAGCTTGCAGCGCCTGCCTCGATTATTGCCGGATGCGGTGGTGCGGGAGATGGCGTTCTGCGGCGCTACCTTGGATGCGGCGCGCGCCCACGCGCTGGGTTTCGTCAACGCAGTAACCGACGACGTCCTCGCCGCCGCGATGCAGGCGGCGCGGGCCGTCGCCGCGCGCGCGCCGCTCGCCATCTCGGCGTCCAAGCGCGCGCTGAATTATTCTCGCGAACACACGGTCGCCGAATTGCTGGAGCACGTGGCGCTGCTGCAGGCGGGCATCTGGCACACACAGGATATTGTCGAAGCCATGCGCGCGCGCGCGGCGAAGTCGGCCGGCGCGTTCCAGGCGCTGCTCGCGATCCAAAAGGAGGTTGCATGAACGACGCACCGATCACCAGCGAGGGCGAGGCGCGTGCCATTCCCGGGCGCGGCGGACCAGATGCCACGCGGCTGCACGAGGTGATCGTGGTGGGTGGCGGCGCGGCCGGGCTGGAGCTGGTCACCAAGCTGGGCGACACGCTGGGGCGTCGTGGGCAGGCGCGCATCACGCTGGTCGAGCGCAGCCGCACGCATATCTGGAAACCTCTGCTGCACGCGATCGCGGCCGGCGGCATGCGCCGCTCGCAGCACGAGCTGAACTATCTGGCGCAAGCGCGCTGGCACCATTTCACCTGCCGGCTGGGCGCGCTCTGCGGACTGGATTTACCGAGGCGCGAGATCTCCATCGCCGCGACCATCGACGACGAGGGGCGGGAGGTGACGCCGATGCGCCGCTTTCCATACGACACACTGGTGATCGCCGTGGGGTCCGTAACCAACGATTTCGGCACGCCCGGCGCAGCCGAACACGCCGTGCCCCTGGAGACGCCCGAGCAGGCCACACGCTTCAACAAGCGTATGGTGAACGCGTGCCTGCGGGCCAACGCGCAGCAGGAGCCGGTACGGCCGGGGCAGCTGCATGTGGCCATCATCGGCGCGGGCGCCACGGGCACGGAGCTGGCAGCCGAACTGCACCGCACGGTACGCGAGGTGGTGGCCTACGGAATGACCAGGCTGAACCCTGAGCGTGACGTCAAGATCATTCTGATCGAGGCGGCACCCAGGATCCTGCCAGCATTGCCCGAACGCATTTCGTCCTCAACGGAAGAGCTTTTGCGCGGATTGAACGTGGAGGTGCGGACCAACGCGCGCGTGGCCGAAGTGCGTGCGGACGGGGTGGTGCTGTCCGATGGCGAATTCATCCCCAGCGAACTCGTCGTGTGGTCCGCCGGGGTCAAGGCGCCCGATTTCCTGCGCGATCTTGGTCTGGAGACGAACCGGATCAACCAGCTCGTGGTCGATGCCAATCTGCAAACAGGCGATCCGAACGTGTTCGCGATCGGCGATTGCGCGGCCGCCCCACGCGAGGGATTTCCGCAAGGCGTGCCGCCACGCGCGCAAGCCGCGCACCAGATGGCCTCGCACATGGTCGAGCAGATAAATCGTCGGCTGGACGGGGCGCCGCTGAAGCCGTTCGTCTACAAGGATTTCGGCTCGCTGGTGTCGCTGGGGCGCTACAGCACGGTCGGCAATCTGATGGGGTTCTCGATCGGGCGGGGCTTCTTTGTCGAAGGCTATCTGGCGCGCATGATGTATCGCTCGCTCTACGCGATGCACCAGGCGGCACTGCATGGCAGCCGCTCGGCGCTATGGCAGTTGATCGTGGGCAATATCCAGCGGCGGCCGGAGCCGGGGGTTAAGCTGCACTGAGAGGAAGGCCTTCTTCTCTGAAGAAAAGAAGCAAAAGACTTTTGCGAGGCTGTCGCGGACTCGAATTGACAAGAGTTTTTTGGTCCTTTTCGCAAAAAGGACTGCTTCCTTCACCTTGCCTGCTGAATAGCCGACAGCACCCAACGCCCGCCCGGCGCCCGCAAAAACGTCCAGATCTCGGTCACCGTCACCCGCTCGGTCAGGCTCCCATCCACCACCCGGCCGGCCGTGTCGCGGGTCACGTCGATCATCGCGAAGCGCATGGCGACAGTCGCATATTCGCGGCTGCCCTCCGACCACGCTTCCGCCAGGTCGCCCTGCTGGAGCCGCACATCGAGCACCTGGTTGCGCACGCCGCGGCTGGTCTGCTCGGCCAGTTGCTCGGCGAAGTAGCCGACCATCTCGGGGGTGGCCATGCCGCGCAACGCGTTCAAATCGTGGGCGGACCAGGCTGCCTGTATGCCATGCAGCAATTGGTCGAAGGCCTGGTAGTCGCCAGGAACCAGAGTGACCACTGGCCGGCCGCCGCCGCCGAACAGGTTGGGCCGGGCGGTCGGGCGCACACCCGGCGGCGCGGTGCGCGCAAACATGCCGGCCCCAGCCAGCGCGGGGCCACCCACGAACCGGCGATAAAGCCAGCGCGCGACAAAATAGAGGATAGCGAGCTGCAGGATCAGCCCGAGCAGGCTTCCGCCCCCGCTGATGCCGCCGAAAAAACCGTGGCCGAACAGCATCCCGCCCAGCCCGGCCCCGATCAGCCCGCCCATCAACCCGCTGGCGAAGGCGGATCGCGGCCGCATGCCGCCAAAGCCGGAGGACTGGCTGTAGCCGCCGCCATACGAGCTGCCATAGCCGGGGCTGTTTGGGGTGGTGCTGTTCTGCATCGGCGCCGCCCCGCCCGGCGCGGTATTGGTCCGCGGCACGCTGCCGAACGTGTGGCTGCCGCGGCTGCCGAACGACATGCCACCGCCCGGCCGCGCCCCGGCCAAGGCGGGCGCGAAAGCCAGCATGAGCGCCAGAGCGAATGGTGCCAGACGCCGGAACGATAGGGCTGATCTCATGGGTCACACATGGGAGTGGACAACACCGAAATGGAGGCCTCTCGTCAGACTGTTTCGGGCAATCTGGCCCAGACAGGTATGCGGTGATGGAGCGGACCGCCATCCGCCAGCAGCGCGGCGCCGTGCAGCGCATCCAGCCGCAGCAGCGCCAGCCCTTGCTCGCCCCGGCTGGACCGCATCGTGCCCACCTCGCGCTCGCCCGCCATGATCGGCGTGCCCGGTTCGGGCAGCCTTGCCGCGTCCACCGGCAGCAGGCGACGCTTCACCAGGCCGCGATAGCGTGTCCGGGCGGTCAGCTCCTGACCCATGTAGCAGCCCTTGGTCCAGGAGATGCCATGCAACTCGTCGAACCCGGCCTCGAGCAGTACCGTCTTCTCGGCCTCCAGGTCGCGTGAGCCGTCCGGCAGGCCGAGCGACAGGCGGTGCGCATCCCAGACGGCGAACCCGGCATCCGGGCCGGGCGGTACGTCCGTCAGCAGGCGCCACCCCGCGGCCGGCAGGCGTGGGTCCGGCGCGGCCATCCCGTCCGGCTGCGGCTCCCCACCGCCCCATCCGGCCCAGACGTGCAGTGCCACCGGAGCGATGGCCACGTCGGCGCGCAGCCGATAGCGCATCAGGCGCTGGACCAGCATCGCCGCCTGACCCGCCTCGCAATCCAGCAGGAGGCGCTCTCCATCGGCATGAATGAAAAAATCGGCCAGCCACTTGCCTTGCGCGGTCAGCAGCGCCGCCCAGACAGCCCGGCCAGGTGCCGCGTCGGCCACGTCGTTGGATACCAGGCCATTGAGGAACCCCACACGGTCGGCGCCGGTCAGGGACAGAACAGCGCGGTCAGGCAGATACGCGATCGGCATACGCGCGCAGGTGGCGCGATCGCCCTTCCCGTGCAAGCGGGTTGCAGCCATCTTGGTCCGCAACATGTTATGGACGGGCGCACCGCAGCCCAGACGCAGGGATTTTTGCCATGGACTACATCATCGGACAGAAACCGGCGCCCGACCGCACGGCGCGGGCTACCGCCCCGGCCACGTCCGCGCCACGCCAGCCAGCCAACGGCGCGGGTCCGCAAAACGCCGCCATGATCGTCGATGGCGACCAGAAAACGTTCATGGCCGACGTGATCGAAGCGTCGCGCAGCATTCCCGTGCTCGTCGATTTCTGGGCCACCTGGTGCGGCCCCTGCAAGCAGCTGACCCCGGCGCTGGAACGCGTGACCCAGGCGGCCGGCGGGCGGCTGAAACTGGTCAAGATCGACATCGACAAGAACAAGGCGCTGGTGGCCCAGCTGTCGCAGCTTGGCCTGCCGCTGCAATCCGTCCCCACCGTCGCCGCCTTCTGGCAGGGCCAGATCGCCGACATATTCCAGGGCGCGCTGCCCGAAAGCGAGATCAAGCGGTTCGCCGAGGCGCTGCTGAAGCTGGCTGGCGGGTCGATGCCGTCCGCCGACCTGCTGGCCGAGGCGCGCGCGGCACTCGAGGCGGGTCAGCCGGAAGCCGCCGCCGACGGGTTCTCCGCTCTGCTGAACGAGGATCCGCAGAACCCGGATGCCTGGGGCGGATTGATCCGTGCGCTATTGGCACTGGGTGACGAGGAGCAGGCGCAGGATGCACTCGCCCAGGTGCCGCCGAAGCTGGCCGACCATGCCGAAATCGCCGGCGCCCGCTCGGCGCTGGCTCTGGCCGCAGAAGGCCGCCGCGCCGCGGGGCAGATCGGCGCCCACCAACGCCGCGTGGAGGCCGACCCCAACGACCACGAAGCGCGCTATGAGATGGCCACGGCACTCAACGCCGCGGGCCAGCGCATGGAAGCGGCCGATGCCCTGCTCGAAATCTTCAGGCGCGACCGAACCTGGCGCGAGGACGCAGCCCGCCAGCAATTGCTGAAATTCTTCGAGGCGTGGGGTTTCGCCGACCCGGCCACGGTGGCGGCACGCCGAAAACTTTCCGCCCTGCTTTTCGCTTAGCCATGATGAGCCTGCTGCACCCGACCCAGGCTGACCTGCCGTCGGAATTCGCGATATTCCCGCTGCCGGGGGCGTTGCTGCTGCCGCATGGACGGCTGCCGCTGAATATCTTCGAGCCGCGCTACCTGGCCCTGGTCGATGACGCGCTGGGGCAGGGCCGCATGTTCGGCATGATCCAGCCCAACGCGCACGCGCCGCGCAGCCCAAACGGCCCCAGCCTCTACCAGATCGGCTGTCTCGGCCGGCTGTCGCAATTCGCCGAAACCGATGACGGCCGGTATCTGATCACGCTCACCGGCGTCAGCCGTTTCCGCGTGACCGACGAGCTGCCGATCCGGCGTGGCTACCGGCGCATCACCGCAGAGTTCGCGCCGTTTGCCGCCGACCTTTCGCCGCCCGGCAACGGCATGGGGGCCAAACGCGCCGAGCTGCTGGCCGCGCTTCGTCCATTCTTCACCCTGCACGACATCGACGCGAACTGGGACGCGATCGAACGCATGCCGGAAACGCATCTGGTGACTACGCTGGCGATGCTTTGCCCGTTCGAGGACGCGGAAAAGCAGGCACTGCTGGAGGCCCCCACCAACACCGACCGCGCCGCCGACCTGCTGGCGCTGCTTCGCATGGCGGTGCATGAGGGCGACCCAAGCTCAAGGCCCAGCTGACAGGAGATTTGGCCGCCATGCTCGATCCGCGTCTGCTGGAAATCCTGGTCTGTCCCGTAACCAAGGGACCGCTGGACTATGACCGCGAAGCGGGCGAGCTCATCAGTCGCCAAGCCGGCCTGGCGTATCCGATCAGGGACGGCATTCCGATCATGCTGCCCGATGAGGCGCGCACCCTCGACTAGGGCATCAAGCGACCGGGATCGTCTGGTCGGATGCAGATGCTCGCCAGCGGGCTTTCGCTGCCCGCACGCAGAGGCTAGACTGTTCCGAGCGCGGGTGTAGTTCAATGGTAGAACGGCAGCTTCCCAAGCTGCATACGAGGGTTCGATTCCCTTCACCCGCTCCACCCGCCTGAGGGCTGACTCACGCAGCAAAAGGCAAGGCCTTCTTTTTTGGTAAAAAGAAGCAAAAAACTTCTTTCAATGCTGTCGTGGAGCAAACGGATAGAAGTTTCGGTCCGGCGTAGGTAATTTCCGATGCTGGTCAACCTTTGCCAGCCGGCTCTCAAATATCCCATCGGAAACCGCAGTTTTCGACAGTCGGGACGAGGGTTACAGGGATGTCCGCGCCAGTATCCGAAAACCGGGCAAACACGCCGCAGGAGGGGCCAGGCTACGTGATCGCGCCGCGTGTACCCTGTCCCTCGCCATACCGGATAAGAGTGCCGTCCATCCCTTCCTCGGTGCAGGCTACTCAGCCGCAAGAGCACGGCATACGAGAGCCTATTTTTCAATCCCGATGGACAGAACCACCTGAAGCCGAAGTGTAGTATGTAGAGCATCATCCGATCGAACGGCATCGCCCGGTCGGATGAAGATACTCGCCAAAACGATAGGCTACAGCTTGGTCCGGGAGCCGATGCGAACGGGTCGTGCTCTACATGTCGCGCAATAGCCCGGCGACCGACAGGCTCGGGCAGTGGCCGGGGCGCCTGTTGCATGACGTACGCTATGGCGGGCAACCCGCGCCGCCTTTGCCACGTTCGCCACCAACCAAGCAGGAGCGTGACATGGCCGAAGAGACCACCGACGACACCTACGAGAAGGCGCGTGACCTGGCAGAGGCGGCGCTGGGCGAATACGCGCATGGCAACGAGAAGAAGGGCGACAAACTCGCCGAGCAGGCGGTGAAGACCGACCGTCACGCGGTGGAAGAACTCGTCGAAGAACTCGACGAAGATGCCGAAACAACACATGCAGCGAAGGAGGATGCGAAATGACGGACGACTACGCCCAGAACCGCGAACGAGACCCGGGCGATGCGGTGCCGCCTGGTGTAGCCGTGCGCACGCCCGCCCCCCTCAATGAGCAGGACAGGCAAGTCCAGGAGAAGCTGGAGCACCTGGGTGACGAGACGAAAACACCCGGGTGATCAGCCCGCCTGGCCACGGCCGACGAACTGCTCCAGCCAGTGTATGGTGTAGTCGCCGGCCTGGAACTCCGGCTGTTCGATGATGCGCTGGTGCAACGGCAATGTCGTCTTGATGCCGAGAACCGCGAACTCGTCCAGTGCCCGGCGCAAGCGTGCGATGGCTTGGCTACGCGTCGGCGCGTGCACGATCAACTTGGCCACAAGGCTGTCGTAATAGGGCGGCACGACGTAGCCGGCGTATAACGCCGAATCGACGCGTACGCCCAGGCCGCCCGGGGCGTGGAAGGCGTGCACACGGCCTGGCGTGGGCATGAATGTCTCGGGATCTTCGGCGTTGACGCGACACTCGATGGCGTGGCCGGAAAATGTGATGTCGGCCTGCGTGTAGCCGAGCGCCTGGCCGGCGGCGATGCGTATCTGTTCGCGCACGAGGTCGACGTCGCAGACCATTTCGGTGACAGGATGCTCCACCTGCAACCGCGTATTCATCTCGATGAACGCGAACTGCCCGTCCTGATACAGGAACTCCAACGTGCCGGCATTGCGATAGCCGAGTTTTGCGAGTGCAGCCGTGGCGGTCGCGCCAATCGCGTCGCGTTCGGCGCCCGACAGCACAGGTGAGCCTGCCTCCTCAAGCATCTTCTGGTGACGCCGCTGCAGGCTGCAGTCGCGTTCACCCAGATGCACGACGTTGCCAAAGTTGTCGGCCAGTATCTGCAGCTCGATATGGCGCGGCCGGTCGAGGTATTTTTCCAAATACACCTCGTCATTGCCGAACGCGGCGCGTGCTTCCGTCCGGGCGACGCGCCAGGCTTCCTCCAGCTCGGTTTCGTCGTGCGCGACCTTCATGCCGCGGCCGCCGCCGCCGGCGGTGGCCTTGATCAGCACCGGGTATCCAACGCTGTCGGCCACCTCGCGCGCGGTCGCGAAATCGGGCAGTGCGCCATCCGAGCCGGGAACCAGAGGCACGCCCAGCCCGGCCATGGCGGCGCGCGCGGTAATCTTGTCGCCCATCATGCTGATGTGGCCGGGCGACGGCCCGATGAACGTCAGGCCGTGCGCTTCCACCATTTCAGCGAAATTCGCGTTCTCCGACAGAAAACCGTAGCCGGGGTGGATGGCGTCCGCACCGGTGACGGAGGCGGCCGACAGGATGGAGGCCATGTTCAGATAGCTGTCGCGCGCCGAAGGCGGGCCGATGCACACGCTTTCATCCGACAGGCGCACATGCATCGCCTCGGAATCGGCAGTGGAATGCACGGCCACCGTGGGTATGCCCAGTTCGCGGCAGGCGCGCTGCACGCGCAGCGCGATCTCCCCCCGGTTGGCGATCAGCACTTTCTGGAAAAGCTGCCCGCCCACGTCAGAAGCCGATCGAGAATGCGCGACCCTGTGTCAAAGGCGCCCAAGGGCGCCGTCCGGCCCAAGCGCCAGCGTGCCGTCGCACAACGCTTTCAAGAACCGGAGCGGAGCGGCCTTGATGGCCGTGCGCACCGGAAGCGCGGAAATCCGCGGCGGATGACCAGTGGAGGAGCATTATCGATCGGTCTTTCAGTCGATGACCATGAGCACTTCGCCATACTCGACGGGCACGCCGGCGCCGATCAGGATGCGGGTCAACGTGCCAGAGCGGGGCGCCTTGATCTGGTTGAACGTCTTCATTGCCTCGATCAGCAGCAATGTTTGCCCGGCGGTCACCGTCTGGCCGGCGGACACGAAACTGGGGGCGCCAGGCTCGGGCGAGAGATAGGCGATGCCCACCATGGGGCTTTTGACCGCGCCGGGGTGCTTGGAGAAATCGCCGTCGTCGGAGCCGGGTCCGTCCGGCGCGGCGGCCGTTCCGGGCGGAGATAGCGCCGCGGTGGGACCGACGGCCGCCTGCACCACGGCCGGCGCGCGCTTGACCCGTATGCGGCTGTCGCCCTCGGCGATCTCGATCTCGGTCAGGCCTGTTTCCAGCAGGATATCGGCCAGCACGCGTATGGCCTCGGCGTCGACCGGAAGCCGTCTCTTCTGTTCCGCCGCGGGACGCGCAGCCGGTTGCGGGGGCGGGCCGCTCATTGATCTTCATCCAGCAGCATCTCGGCCAGCGCCGTCAGCGCCAGGCCGTAACCGCGTATGCCGAGGCCGCAAATGACCCCCTGGACCGCGCGGCTGATCAAAGATGTGCGGCGGAACTCCTCACGCGCGTGGATATTGGTCAGGTGCACCTCGACGCAGGGAAGTTCCACGGCCAGCAGCGCGTCCATCAGGGCGACGGAAGTGTGGCTGTAACCGCCCGGGTTGATGACGATGCCGCGTGCCCGCTTGCGGCATTCCTGCACCCAGGTAATCAGCTCGCCCTCATGGTTGGACTGACGAAAATCGATCGACAGATCCAGCGCCTCCGCCGTCTCCGCGCACAGCGCCTCCAAGTCGTCGAGCGTGGCCGCGCCATAGAGCGTGGGTTCGCGCGAGCCGAGCAGGTTGAGGTTTGGGCCGTTGAAGACGGCGATCAGGGGCAGGGCCATGGAGCGCGGGGCGTTAGCATGGCGGGCCGGGGTAAGGAAGGCCGGGAGGTTCGGCGCCCTTACGGGGTGTGCGGCCGACTGGCCCCAGCCTGGTCCAGGGGCGTCACGCGCGGCGTGTTGCGCGCGACGCCCAAGGCCTTCCTTCAGGCCACCCCAGCCAACTGGCTCGCCACCAGCGCGGCAAACCGTCCATCCGCGCGGACCAGCCCGTCGAACGTGCCGCGCTCGGCAATGCGGCCGCCCTCGAACACCAGGATCTCGTCGGCGTCGCGCACCGTGGACAGGCGGTGGGCGATCACGAACGTCGTGCGCCCCGCCATCAGGTTTGCCATCGCCCGCGACACGCGCGCCTCGGTCGCCGCGTCCAGCGCGCTGGTCGCCTCGTCCAGGATGAGGATCGGCGCGTCCTTCAGCAGCGCCCGCGCGATCGCCAGCCGCTGGCGCTGTCCGCCCGAGAGCGTGGAGCCCCGCTCGCCCACCACCGTGTCGTAGCCCTGGGGTTGGCGGATGATGAAATCATGCGCCTCGGCCAGACGGCAGGCATGTTCGATCTCGTCCTGCGTAGCATCCGGTCGCCCTACAGCCAGGTTTTCCCGGATGGTGCGGTTGAACAGCAGGCTTTCCTGGAACACCACGCCGATGTTTTCACGCAGCGAACTCAGAGAGACATCGCGTAGATCCTGGCCGTCGATCAGGATGCCGCCCGACTGTGGATCCCACAGGCGTTGCAGCATGTGCATCGCCGTGCTCTTGCCCGCGCCGGTCGCCCCCACCAGCGCCGTCACCGTGCCCGGGCGTGCAACGAAGCTGACATCGGCCAGGATGGCCGGGCCGCCAGGATACGCAAAACTCACCTGCTCGAAGGCCACTTCGCCATGCGTGACGTCCAGCGCGTGCGCATCCTCCCGCTCCGGCACCGAGCTTCGCGTATCGATCAGCCGGAAATAATCCGCGATGCCGGGCGCGCGCATGAACAGGTTGCTGGCGAAATTGACCGCCGCCTCAAGCCGCCCGATCAGCAGTGTCGCAAAGCCCATGAAGGACACGACGTCGGAAATCGTGGCGCGGCCATGCAAATGCAGCAGCGCGCCGCTGACCACGATCGTAATGACCGCCAGCGTGCTCGAGGCGCGCGTCATCACAGTGACCAAGGCCCACCAGTTCAGCACGGGAAACTGGTGACGCATAACGTTCTCGACGATCTCGGCGAAGGCGCGCGCCTCTGCCTGCAGGCGGCCGAAGGATTGCACGGCCACCACGTTGCCCAGCGCGTCCTGCGCGCGGCCGGCCAGCGCCGAGTGGGCCGCTTCGGCCTGGCGCTGTCCGGCCTGGGTGCGGCGAATGACGGCCGCCGTCACACCCGCAAACACGCAGACGAGCGCGACCAGGATCAGCGACAGGCGCCAGTTCAGGAATGCCGAGAGCGGCAGCAGCACGAGTACCGCCACGTAGGTGGACAGGTTTTCCTTGAAGAAGGTCAGCGTGAGCGCGAACAGCGAGTCCGAGCCGGACACCATCGTTTTCAGCACGCCGCCGGACTGCGCCCCGGCATGAAACGAATTCGGCAAGGCGAGCACATGATTGAAGCAGCGGCTGATGGCGGATAGCCGTGTGCGATGGGCCAGGCGCTCGGCGCCCATGGCGACGGCGATGTTGACCCCGATGCCGCAGGCGCCGATGGCAACCCAGAGGGCGACAAGCCGTACACCGGCACCGAACAAGGCGTCGTGCGGCATCGTGTCGGTATGGGCCAACAGGCCGATCACGCGGCCGAACAGCATCGGATCTAGGAATTGCAGGGCAGCGACGCCCAAATTGCCGGCGGCGAGCAAGGCAATGGTGCGGCGGTTGGACGCGACCAGGCCGAGCGCCCGGCCGTAGAGTTTGAGCAGCGACATCGTCCGAAACTTTCGAAGCGCCGGACCCATGCGATCCGGCCCACCCTGTCTGGTGCTGCAACGCGGCAAGAATGGGGCGAGACGGTTGCCGGACTGTGACACGTGCGCGCGAGCCGGACAGCAAAGCGTGAGCCGGGATCAACAAGCCTGCGCGGAGAGCTGCGCATCGGGCCGGGTGAACTGGTCGCGGGCGGCCACCAGCAGCAATTCGCGGCTCCCCGCCTCACACGTGCGTGTCAGCAGGCCGTGTATGGCGCTGGCAGCGTGTTCCAGCGCGCTGCGGACCGCCTGGCTGCGGAGGAAATGATAAAGGAACACTGCGGCGATTGCGTCGCCGGCACCGTTCACCTGGATCGGCAAAAGGCGGGTTCGCACAAGCCAAGCCTCATCCTGTCCGGCGGCTAAGATGTCCAGCGCGTTCGCCGGTGTCTGCTCGGTGCGAATGCTGGTGACCAGCAGGATTTTCGGGCCGGCGGGGCGCATGCGCTCCTGCAACGCGGTGACAGCGCGCCTCAGATCGGCGGAGGTCCGGCAGTCCTGGCCGGTGAGCAGGCCCAGTTCGAACTGATTGGGCGTCAGAATATCCGCCTGCGGTACAGCCTGGTCCCGAAAGAACGCGTCGATGCCGGGCCGCACATAGATGCCCGGCCCGTCATCGCCGATCACCGGATCGCAGCACCAAATCCCCCTTGGGTTGGCTGCGCGCAGCAGGCCGGCCGCATGCAGCAAGGCAGCACCCGCGCTGGCCTCGCCGATATAGCCCGATAGCACGGCGTCGCACCGCGCCAGCGCACCGCGCGCCGCGATGCCGTCGACCAGAGCCGTGAGCACCGCAGGCGGCGTGACTGTGCCTGTGTGCGATCCGTAGCCCGGGTGGTTGGAGAACTGGACGGTGTCGATCGGCCAGACTTCGGCACCCAGGCATTGCAGCGGAAAGACGGCGCTACTGTTGCCGACATGACCGTAGGCCACCGAGGACTGGATCGAGAGGATGTGCACGCGCCTCTCATCGTCCGGCCGCCGTCAACTGTCGAGGCAGGGATCATCGAGCAGGCTCGAGATGGCGGCGCAGAGCGCGGCCGAGGAAAGCGGCTTGCGCAGGAGCAGCGTGATGTCCGTGCCGCCGCCGCTCGCGCCCACCGGCATCGTGTCATCGACGTGGCCGGTGATCATCACGATCGGCAGGCGAGGCCGTTGTGCCCGTATGGCCGCCGCCAGCGCCGCCCCGTTCATGCCCGGCATGGCGTAATCCGAGACGACCAGGTCGATCTTGCCAGATCGGTGGAGCTGCTCAAGCGCCTCCCGTCCATGTGCCGCCTCGGTCACGGCATACCCCATCTCTGCAATGACGGCCGCCAACATGGAGCGAACCAACCCGTCGTCATCGACGACCAGTATGTGCCGGCGGTCCGGTTCGGCGTCCGGGGGACCGTCGGCCGGGCCCGGCGCTTTGCCGTGCGCGGGAAACCATAGCTCGACCGTCGTGCCGCGACCTTCCAGACTCGACAGGAAAAGGGCGCCGCCAGACTGTTCGGCAAAGCCGCGCGCCATGGCCAAGCCCAAGCCAGTGCCCTGGCCAAGCGGTTTGGTGGTGAAGAACGGTTCGGTCGCACGCGCCAGCACCTCGGCCGACATGCCGGTGCCGGTGTCCTCCAAGGCAAGCACAACGTAATTTCCCTCACGCAGGTCGGCGGCCGTGTCCGGCTCGGCGGGCGGGTCGCCGCTGATGGCCGCCGTGCGCGCCGTTATGCGCAGCGTGCCGCCCTCCGGCATGGCATCGCGCGCATTGACCGCCAGGTTGACGAGCACCGTTTCAAGCTGGGCGCGGTCGGCGAGCATGTCCGGCACGCCGGGGACAACGGCCACCTGCAACGACACGCCAACGCCCAAGGTCGGCGCCAACATGTCACGCAAGCCCTCCAGCACCGGCACCGGCGCGATCGGCACGGTCTGCAGGTCGCTGCGCCGGGCAAAGGCGAGCAGCCGGCCGGTGATGGCGGTGCCGCGCGCGGCCGCCTCCGCCGTGCGGGCCGCCAGGGTGCGCACCGCGTCCGGCTGGCTGGCGCGAAGCCGCAGCAGGTCGAGCCCGCCGATCACCGCCTGCAAGACGTTGTTGAAATCGTGCGCGATCCCGCCGGCCAGTTGGCCGAGCGCCTCCATGCGCCTTGCCTGCGCCAGCAGCGATTGCGTGTGCTCGCGCATGGCGACCTCGCGCCTGACTTCGGCCTCGAGATCGGCATTCAACGTGCGCAAAGTGTCCTGGGTCTGCGTGAGCATCTGTTCCGCGCGCCGCCGCTCCGACATGTCGACCGTCAGTCCGGACAGCCGACCGCCGAAACCATTGCCCGGGCTGATCGTGACGTTGCCCTGCGCGCCGAGCCATCGCACCTCGCCATCACCGCGCACCACCCGGTATTCGGCCTCGTATTCCGCCGAGCCATTGCGGCGTGCCCGCTCGGACACCTCGGCCAGTATCGCCGCCAATCGGTCCCGGTCCTCCGGATGAATGGCGTTCAGGAAATCGCGGGAGGATCGGATGGACCCTTCCGGCAGATCATGGAATTGCGTGGCAAATCCCGGCGAGGTCACGACTTCGTCGGTTCCCATGTCCCAGTCCCAGGTCCCCACCCGAGCGCCAGCGATCGCGCGCAGGAAGCGGTCCTCGCTGGCTTTCAACGCCAGCTCCGCCCGCTTGCGCCGGTCGATGTCCGTGATAGTGCCGAACCAGCGCTCGATCGTGCCGCCCGGGCCGCGCACCGGCCGCGCATGGACGTGAACCCAGCGTGGCCGGCCGTCATCGCCAATCGTGCGGTGCTCGATGTCGTAGGTGTCGCCGGTAGCCATGCAATGCGCCACCGCCCGTTCCACCTCGGGCAAATCGTCGGGATGGGTTGTCTGCCGCCAGCCGAAGCCGCATTGGTCCCGCCGCCGGCTGGTCAGCTGACTGAAGATCGGACCCATGTCGTCCAATCCGCCATCCGGCGTGGCCGTCCAGAATAGTTGTGGGCACAGCGCCACCGCCATACGATGCTCGTGCTCGCTGCGGCGCAGGTCGGCGTGCGCTTCGGCACGCGCAAACGCCCGCCAACAGCGTGGGGCGGCTTGCGTTAGCATGCTCCGTTCGGCGCACCAGTCCCTCGGCCCCGCATCGCCCGCCAGCAGCATCGCGCTCAGCCGGCCATCGACAAGCACGGGCACAAGCAGCATCGCCGTCGCCTCGGCACAGACCAGGGACGCCCATGTCGCGTCGGCCTCGTCCGAAGCGCCCGCATGCGGCGGCCCGACAACCACCGTTCGGCCCGCCGCCAGGCGATCCCGCGTCTCGGGCGCAAGCAGGTCGAACTCCAGCGCGCCCGCACGCGCAGCCGCGGCCGTTTCCGGCCAGACCCCTGCCACCGTTCCGCGGCAGAACGAGCCATCTACCCGCGCCAGCATGACCCAGGGCAAGGCGCCAAGCGCCGCAATCGTGGCACAGGCCACGTTGGCCAGCGTGGCCGGGTCCTCGATCGCATCGAGCCGGTCATGCAGCGCGAGAAGAAACGGAGCATGGCGGTCCAAGCCATCCGAGCCCATCGGCGTGGCTCATGCCTGGCTGCCCGGACTCGGCCGAGGCGGCGTCCCACAGGCCGGCGAGGCGCCCCGCGCCCCGCATCAGATCGCTGAACACGGCGCTCATCGGCCCAACTCGGCCAACACGCCATAAACCTCAGCCGGGAGAGGCAAGTTCATTGATACGCCGTTCCTGGCTGGACCAAGGCGGGCGTCCAGCCACGCGATCATGCCTGGCCAAGGTTGCGCGTGTCCTAACGACGAGAACTACACAACCGCGACGTGCGAGAAATCCTCCGCCCTGGCCACCAATCGACCGATGATAGCTGCTTGAGGGAAACCCGCCTGCTCCAAAGCACGCAGCATCTCCGCCGCGCCGGAGGGATCGGCGGCCACCAGCAGGCCGCCACTGGTCTGCGGATCGCACAGCAGCGCCGCCTGCCAGTCCGCCACGCTGCCCGATAGCCGTACCGAATCGCCATGGCTGGCCCGGTTGCGCCCGCCCGCCCCTGTCAGAATGCCGCGCCGTGCCAGCGCCTCGGCCCCTGGCAGAACCGGCATGTCCAATGCGCGCAATTCGGCCGAAAGCCCGGACCCGCGGCACATCTCCAAGAGATGCCCGAGCAGCCCGAACCCGGTCACATCGGTCACGGCATGAACGGCCGGCATGGACGGCAAAACCTGGCCGACCCGGTTCAGCTTCGTCGTCGAGGCAAGCATGGTCGCATAGTCCGTGCTGCTCAACGCGCCCCGCTTGAACGCCGCGCTGAACACGCCAACACCCAAGCCCTTGGTCAGGATCAGCACGTCGCCCTCCCGCCCCCCGCTGTTGCGAAGGATACGATCGGGATCGGCCAACCCCAGCGCCACCAGCCCATAGATCGGCTCGGCGCTGTCGATCGAGTGGCCGCCGGCGACCGGAATGCCGGCCTGCGCGCACATCGACGCGCCGCCTTCCAGGATGCGCCGTGCCGTGGCCGTCGACAGCTTGCCCAGCGGCATGCCCAGCAGCGCGAGCGCCAAAATCGGTGTGCCGCCCATGGCATAGACGTCCGACAGCGCGTTGGCCGCGGCGATGCGGCCAAAATCGAACGGGTCGTCCACGATCGGCGTGAAAAAATCCGTGGTTGCCACCAGTGCCTGCCGGCCGTTCAGCCGGTAGACCGCCGCGTCGTCACCCGTCTCGGTGCCCACCAGCAGGTTGGCGCAGGGCACGGCCGGCATCCGCGCCAGCAACTCGGCCAGCACGGAGGGCGACAGCTTGCAGCCGCAGCCGCCGCCATGGGCAAGCGTCGTCAGGCGTGGTTCGGCGTCTTGCAGCACATCACTCTCTCCCCAAGACTGCCACCGGAGTTTTCGACGGCATGGCAGACATCTACGACGGGTCATCGCCGGCACGGTTGCGCAACCTGCCCTCGGTGCAGCGCGCTGCTGGAGCTGGCGGAGGCGGAGGGGCTGCTCGCGGGCAAGCCTCGACATGGGGTCGTGGACGCGCTGCGGGCCGAGCTGACCGGCGCACGCCGCGCCCTCCTGGCGGGCGAAACTACGCCTATCAGCGTCAGAGATCGCTGGTCGAGCCGTGCGCGCGTGGCGCTGGACGCGCACGCATGTTCCGGGGCTGCGGCGCGTGCTGAACGCCACGGGGATCGTCGTGCACACCAATCTGGGCCGCGCCCCCATGGCCCCGGAGGCGGCCTGGGCCGCGGCCGAGGCGGCACGCGGCGCCTGCGACCTGGAGCTGGATCTCGAAACCGGCCGCCGCGGCCCCCGCGCGCCGGGACTGGAGGCGCTGCTGCGCCAGGTGACCGGGGCGCAAGCCGGCCTGTGCGTCAACAACAACGCCGCCGCCCTGCTGCTGGCGTTGACCGCGCTTGCCGGTGGTGGCGAGGTGATCGTCTCGCGCGGCGAGCTGGTGGAGATCGGCGGCGGCTTTCGCATCCCCGACATCATCCAGCAGGGCGGCGCCAGGCTGGTCGAGGTCGGCACGACCAACCGGACGCGGCTGGCCGACTACGAGGCCGCCATCACGCCGCGCACGCGCATGCTGCTGAAGGTGCACCAGAGCAATTTCGGCATGGTCGGCTTCACCGAGGAGACGCGCTTGCAGAACTCGCCGGCCTGGCGCGCGCGCGAGGCCTGCTGCTCGTGGACGATCTGGGCAGCGGCACGCTGCTCGACCTGCCCGGCCGGGCTGGCCGTGCGCGAGCCGACGGTCGCGGAGAGCGTCGCGGCCGGCAGCCGACATCGTGGCGTTCAGCGGCGACAAGCTGCTGGGCGGCCCGCAAGCCGGGCTCCTGGTCGGGCCGCGCCGGCCCGATCGGCACGGCTGCGCCGCCACCCGCTGGTGCGCGCGCTGCGGCCGACAAGATGTGCCTGGCCGCGCTCGAAGCGACGCTGCGCCTCCACGCAGGCCCCGATGCCGTGGCGCGCGTGCCGGTGCTGCGCATGTTGGCGCAAACGCACATTGCTCGAGCAGCGCGCCGACCGCCTGTGCGCGCGCTGGCCGGCGTGTGCCAGGCGCGACGCGGAGGCCGCGGTCGGCCATGCCGGCGGCGGGGCGCTGCCCGGGCTGGACATGCCCAGCCGCGCCGTCGCCCTCGGCGCCTGGCCGTCGGCCGAGGCCCTGGCCCCCGCCTGCGCAGCGGCCGGCCGGCGGTGATGGGCCGCATCGTGCGCGACCGGCTGCTGCTGGACGTGCTGACCCTGTCCGACGACGAGGTGGAGCAGGTGGCCGCAGCGGTCCGGCGGCGCTCGCATGAGTTTCGTCGTGGGCGTGCTGGGCCATGTCGATCACGGCAAGACCGCGCTGGTGCGGGCGCTGACCGGCATGGAGACGGACCGCCTGCCGGAAGAGCAGGCGCGCGGCATCTCGATCGCGCTAGGCTTTGCCCACTGCCGGCGCATGGGCGCCGCATCGACCTCGATCGACATGCCGGGCCACGAGCGCTTCGTGCGCACGGCCGTGGCCGGCGCCACCGGCATGGACGCGGTGCTGCTGGTCGTGGATGCGCGCGAGGGCGTCATGCCGCAGACACGCGAGCACGTGTCCATCGCCGGCCTGCTGGGCGTGGCGCGCGCCATCATCGCGGTCAGCCGCACCGACCTGGCGAGCCCTGACGAGGCACGGACCGCGGGCGAGGCCGCCCAGGCGTTCAGCCGGGCCGCCGGTTTGGACGTGGCGGCCTGCCTGCCGGTCTCGGCCCGTACCGGCGAGGGCGTGGCGTCGCTGGGCCAGGCAATCGGCGCGCTCGCGCGCGAAGCCAGCCCACGCCGCGACGACGGGGTGCCCTGGCTGCCGGTGGATCGCGCTTTTTCCCGCCCCGGCCATGGAACGATCGTCACCGGCACGCTGCGCCGCGGCCGGCTGGCGGCCGGCGACACGGTCGAGAGTGTCGCCCGGCACCCTGCGGGCGCGGATACGGGGGCTGCAAGTGCACGGCGTGCGCGTGGTGGCCGCGGCGCCAGGACAGCGCGTGGCGGTGAACCTGCGCGACGTGGAACCGGCCCAGGTCGCGCGCGGCACCGCGCTGGCGGCACCCGGAACGCTGCCGTCCGCCACATGGCTGTCGGTGCGGCTGACCTCGGTGCCGGACGCACCGGCGCTGGCCACCACCCAAACGCTGCGGCTGCTGCTCGGCACGGTGGAGGTGGGTGCGCGCGTGCGGCTGCTGGACCGCGACCGGCTGGAGCCGGGCGAGACCGCGCCGGCCCAGCTCCACTGCGCGTCGCCCGTCAGCGTGCCGGCGGGCGAGCACTTCATCGTGCGCCTGGCCTCGCCGGCGATCACGGTCGGCGGCGGCGTAGTGCTCGATCCGGACACGGTCCGCGCCCGCCGCATGTCGTCGCCGGTGCTGGCACGGCTGGCGATGCTGGCGAAGGGCGATCCCTCGGCGATCGTCGCCGGCGAAGTCGCGGCCTCCGGTGTCGCCGGAACCGGCCTCGCCCGCTTGGCACGCGTTGCTGGCCTGTCGGCCGCGCACGCGGCGCGACTGCTGCCGGGCGGCGAAGCCTCCATATTGCGCGGCGGTGAGGTGGTGTCGGTATCGGCGTTGGAGGCGCTGTCGCGCGTTCTGCCCCGCGCCCTGTCCGCCTATCCGGCCGGTGTGGCGCCGGCGACCTTGCGGTCGCTGGTCCCTCGCGCGGGGGGCGCCGTGCTGGACGAGGCGGTGGCGCGGCTGGTGTCGGCCGGGGTGCTCACGCGTGAAGGCGCTTGCGTCCGCGTTTCCCGCCCCGACCAGGACCGCGCGGCCGCCCATTCGGCGGCGCGCCTCGCGGCCGAGCTCGCGGAAACCTTGCGCGCGGGCGGGCTCTCGCCGCCGGACCTGGCCTTGCTCGCCCCAGACCTGGCGCGCCGCCGGCTGGTGCAGGCGATGGTGCGCGAAGGCTTGGCGGTGCGCGCGCCGGACACCGTGCAAAAGCGCGACGTGCTGTTTCACCGGGACGTCATCGAAGAGGCTCGGCGGCGCCTCGCCACGCTGCTGTCCGGCGATGGACTGCGCGTGGGCGAGGTGGGCGCGGCGCTGGGCATTTCCAGGAAGTTCAGCGTACCGTTTGCTGGAATATTTCGACAGCACGGGCTTCACGCGACGGATCGAGGAACGACGGGTGCTGCGCGATCCTGGATGAGCGTCTCGGGCGTTCGTGGTCCGTTGTTCGGATGCCTCCACACTACTTCTGTGGCCGGGCCTGCATCGTCGTCAGCTTGTAGAGCGTTCCGGCTCCCGGATTGCCCCCGCGCTCAGTCAAGCCATAAGCAGTAATACCCTTTGCCGCCAAGCCACTTGGCAAGGTCGTATTGTTGGTGAACTGGTAACGTGTTGTCTCCGCCCCAGTGACAGCATTCACTCCGAACAGCGTATCCGAACAAATTCCGCCCACCGCAACCGTCGTGCCAAAAAGCGCACCGCCAGAATAGGCCAGTGTCACTTGGGGAAAACAGGCGTCAGAACCACCGCCAAAACTATAGAGTACGGTGTAGGCGGAGGTTTTTGGATTGAGCTTGAACACTGTGCCGCACCCGCCCTGGTTTGAGCAGGGAGGGATGTTATAAGTTACTGCCGCCGTATGCTGTTGTTCCGTAGAAATCGCCGGCGTGATAGATCAGACCGCCAACCGGTCCAAAGCCGTTAGGTCCGGCTTGGTAACTATAGATTACGACTTCTCCGCCATTGCTCAGATTGATGGCGAATACAGCTCCGGCGCCAAACTTGCCTCCCAACGCGGTGCCATAAAGCACATTACCCAGCACTATCGGCCGCCCGGTCGGCTCAGCAGCGTCCATGCCATCCTTAAAACTATAAACAGTTGCCTCGGCCTTCGCGACGGGATTTACGCTAAAGACCGCGCCAAGTCCGGCAGTTCCACCGGCCGCAACCACTCCGTACAGCTTGGCGCCGGAATAGACGAGCCCGCCGGAGGGGCTAAAGCCATCGGCTCCTCCAGTAAACCTATACAGCACGGTTTCTTTGTGGGTGGCTGGATCGACCATAAAAACCGTGCCGCAGCCTTGGCCGCTGCACCCGTTGCCGCCACCAAGTAGTGTAACTCCGTAAAGCCGGCCGTGCTCGTAGATCACCCCCGTTGTAGGGGCGTAGCCATCCTGGCCGCCTGCAAACCTATACAACACAGTCTCTGTGTTCGTCTTTTGTGTCGAACGAGAACACGGTCCCGCACCCTACGCCCTTGCACCCGGTGCCGCCACCCGCGGCGGTCGTGCCGTAGAGCATGCCGGCCTGATCAGCCATTTCACCATACGGCAGGCTGCCGTCGATACCGCCCTGGAAATCATACACTGTCGCAGGGACCTGCGCTCGGGCGGCTACGGCGGGCAAGGCGGTTGCTGCACTAACCACAAGAACTTCCAACAGACTTCTTGCAGACATTTACCTGCTCCCGTCGGTGCAAGGATATCGCGAATGGAGCGCCGGTCAACGAATAAGAAGTGTGTCGTCGGTCCCACTGCGCTACGATGCACACGGAGGCGATTGGGGTCTGGTGGCCCCCCCGGTCTTCAAAACCGGTGGCCCGCCCAAAGCGGGCGGTGGGTTCGATTCCCATCCGCTTCCGCCAATAGAAAAAGTTCTTTGCTTCTTTCTTTCAAGGAAGAAGGCCTTCTTTTCTGAAGAAAAGAAGCAAAAGACTTTGACAAATCAGGGCGTCGTCGATCCGGTTGGCGCCTGAACGCCTGGGCCGTCGCCCAGTTCTATCACGCGCGGGCCGCCGTCGCCTTGTAGCCAGGCGTCGAGCACGTCGCGTGGAGCAAGCTGGCCTTCGGGAAACGAGAAGGGCCTGCTGAAAGCGGCGTTGCTCATCATCACATGCAGATAGGCGTTGGGAGAAAATACCGCATATGCGGCGCCACTTCCGCCGGTCAGAGCCGCCGCCATGCTCTGCGCGAACGCCGTCGCGTACTGGCCCTGCATCGATTGCGGGTCTTGGGGAAGGGCGCAATTGCCGTTAGCCTGCGGGCACAGCTCGTCGGAAAGCTGCCGCCCGTCCAACTGCGACTCGGCCACGAAGCTCGGCAGCGGAATGTAGCCTTTCTGAAAGATAGCCGAGGAGTAGCAGGCGACCTGCTCCTCCGGCGTCTGCGCGGCCGCGGCGCACACCTTGTCGCCCGATCCGTTCCACAACGCCATGCCCGCCTCGAACAACGCGTCGAACGCGTCCGGCCTGCCCGGATAAACGTAGGGCGCAGGCGCCGCCGGGTCGTACTGGCCTATGTCCATCGCAAACCCCGCATCTTCCACCAGGCGTATATCCGGAGCAGGCGGCAGAATGGGCAGGAGGTCGTTGGCGGTCACCGCGATGCCGATGCCGCCCGACGAACTGCCGCCGAGCACGATCTGCGTAGCGCCCTCGAAACCGAAATTCAGCAGGCCCAGCGACTCGACTGCCGCCAGCGCGATCCGCCGACCCTCGAAATACCAGGTGGAGGTATCGTTCGGATCGAACGCCCCCGCGGATGCATAGCCGCCCGACCACATGTCGCTGGAACAATAATGCACCAGCACCGTGTTCGCATTGTACAGGAGCGGATTAATGGCCGGGTTCGACGACAGCAGGCCTTGGCCGACGCCCGCCACGAACCCATCGGATGTCAGGTGGCGTGCGCCGCCTGCCGCGCGCGCGGCACAGCTCTGCTGATTGATGCATTGTCCGCCGCCCTCCAGCCAGATGACCCAATGCGAGGCGCCGCTATCATGGCCGGGCCGGAACCAGTACGCCGGAATCGTTCCGTCGTTGCACCGTGCTTGCGTGTCCAATCCGGCATTGATGCTGCACAGCATCGCACCGTCCGCATTGGGGGCACCGCAAACCGGTGCAGCGCAAGCTGCGCGACCGGCGAAGACAAAACCAACGGCGAGAGCGCGGCACGGATTTAATGAGCCCATCGTCAATCTCCTTCGAATTCGCAGCACGAAGACTGCAACTCCAGAAGTAAGATTGAACCGGACTCATAACGAAATCCAGTTTATTCCGCACCTAAACACGCCATGGTTGCCAAAACATAACAAAACCGTCGCAATGAACGACGTCAGACTGAGCGAACGACAAAAAGTCTTTTGCTTCTTTTCTTCAGAAAAGAAGTCCTTCCTTCGTCATGAATTCAGCGTCTGGCCC
Source organism: uncultured Alphaproteobacteria bacterium (assembly GCA_963850605.1). Taxonomy (GTDB): domain Bacteria; phylum Pseudomonadota; class Alphaproteobacteria; order Acetobacterales; family Acetobacteraceae; genus BOG-908. The sequence continues at coordinate 252,446 of CAWKLX010000006.1, forward strand.
TGACATGGCGTATCGCGTTCACCCCGGGCTGGTTGCCGATGTTAACCACGCGTCCGCTTCCATTCCCCGCCAGCCAGGCATCGACGGCCTGACGTGGGCTTATCCTGCCGCCCGGAAACGCATAGGGCTGGGTGAACACGTCCGGGTCGGTCATCAGCACGTGCAGATACAGGTCGGGCGAGAACACCGTCCAAGCTGCATTGCCCGTCCCGGTCAGTGCCGCCGCCATGGTGGCGCCGAACGCGGTCGCATATTGGCCGGGCATGGATCGCGGATCGTGCGAGACCCCGCAATCGCCATATTGCTGCGGACACAGCTCGTCGGTGATCTGCGCCAGGTCGAGCTGCGATTCCGCCACGAAGGCCGGCATCTGAATATAACCACGCTGGAAGATCGCCGACGAGTAGCAGGCCGCGCGCGCGGCCGGCGTCGTCGCCTGCAACGCGCAGCTTGCATCACCTCTGCCGTTCCACAAGGCAATGCCGCTTTCGATCAAGGCCAGGAACGCGGTCGCATGGCCGGCATAGACGTAAGGTGCCGGCGCTTGCGGATCATACTGCCCGATATTGAGCGCGAACCCGGCATCGTCGATCAGCCTGATGTCGGGCGCGTCCGGCAGCACTGCTACAATGTCATGGGCGGTCACAGCGATCCCCACGCCGCCGGCCGAACTGCCGCCGAGCACGATCCGCGTCGTGCCTTGTCCAAAGCCCAGGCCCAGCTCGCTCAGCGAGGCGATCGCGGCCAAGGCGATGGGCCGGCCCTCGAAATACCACGTCGCGGGGTTGCCCGGGTTGAACGGTGCGCTCGCAACCCGGCCGCCGGACCACAGATCGCTGGAGCAGTAATGCACCAGCACCGTGTTGGCGTTGTGGAGCATCGGATTGGTCCGGGCGTCCGACGCCAGAATGCCCTGGCCCGTGCCGGCGCCGAACCCGTTCGCGGTGACGAAACCGGCATCGGCCCCCTGCGCACGGGCCGCGCAGGAGGTCTGATCGGTGCACTGGCCGCCGCCTTCCAGCCAGATGACCCATTGTGTCGCCCCGGCGCCACTGCCTGGCCGCACCCAGAAGGACGGCAGCGTGCCGTCATTGCACAGCGCGTGGGGGTCCAACGACGGGTCGATGGTGCACAGCATCGCGCCATCCGTGTTCACGCCGCCGCACGAGACGGCCGCGCGGGACACGCCCGGCCATATCGTGCCGAGCAACGCGGCCAGCACCGCACCGCGCGCGCGGCCTCCCCTTTTCTCGAACCAGGATGTCATCCGGTCCCCCACGAGAACAACCACACCCGGCTCAGGCCAGGTGCTGCAACCTCAGGTAGCAGATAACCCCACACACACAAAGCTGAATTGCGATTTGGCGCAGTTTTCCGCCATTTTCGCGGCGCCCGCGTGCGGTCAGGGCAGAGGGTCGTGCGTGTTCAGCCAAATGCCGTGCGGTGAGCGGCCCACCGCGATGCGCTCGATCGCGCCGGTCGCCGGGTCGAGCACCGCCACCGACTGGGCGAAGCGCAGCGCCGCCCAGATTTTTCCATCCGGTGCGAAATCCAGGTCGTCCGGCCCGCCCGGCACGCTGATCGTGCGCACAACGTTCAGGGTCAAGGGATCCAGCACGGACAACGTGCCGTCCACCCGGTTGGTGGCGTAGATCTGCTTTCCGTCATGGGTCAGGAACATGGTGTGCGCACCGCGGCCCGTGGGGATCAGCCGTTCCACCCGCCCGCTGGCCGGGTCGACGACCGCGAAATGCGCCTCCCCCATCAGCCCGACCAGCAGCCGCCCGCGATTCCACAGCACGCCCGCCGGCGTGCGGCCTACCTTGGCGTTCCACAGCACCGCGCCGGTCTGGGTGGCGATCGCCATCAGCCGGTCGGATCCCTGCAGGCTGACGAACACCACCGACGAGTCGGGTGCGTAATTCATGTGGCTGGGCAGGCTGCGTGCCGGGACGCGGTGCAGCAGGTGCAGCGTCGCCGCGTCATAGATGTCGATCTGCGCCCGCGCCAGGCCGGCCACGGTCAGGAATTTGCCATCCGGGCTGTACTGCAACTGGTAGGGGTCGCTGATGACCACCTGGCGCTGGATGGCGCCGGTGTGGGGATCGAGGAAGAACAGGGTGTTACCCGCCGTATCGCCCACGACCAGGCTGCGGTGATCCGGGGTGAGCGCCATGTGGTGTGGTTCGCGCAGCAGCGGAATGCGCTGGCGCTCTTGATGCGTGGTCACATCCAGCAGGCTGACGCTGGCACTGTTGGAGTTGATGACGAAGGCGAGGCCGCCGGCATGCGCTTGCCAGCTGGCGAGCAACATCGCGAAAAAGGCCATGGAACGTAACATGATCGAGGGCCTTGCAGACGAGTTGGCCTGCCTAGCGTGATTCGCGCATGTTCTGCCAGTGGTGCGGATGGAACGTCAGGACCACCGAGACGTGATGACCGGAAGATCGCGGCCGACCTCGTTGCGTGGTAGTCCTGACACATCGCGCGCCTTTCTGGTTGCACGCGTCTGAGAGTACCGGCTTCACCAGCCACATGCTCCCGCCTACCAGGTCAGGAGCATGTGTCATTTCTAATTCGGTATTAATCTTGATTGTCGAAGATGACGGGCTGATCCGGCACGTGGTGCAGGAAGCCCTGACCGACGGGGGCTACGCCGTCGAGACTGCCTGCACCGGCGAGGAGGCATTCAACAAGCTGGATGCGCCGGACGCCGCGTTTCGTGCCCTTGTCACTGACATCGATTTGGTTTCGGGGATGCTGACCGGCTGGGATGTCGCCCGGCACGCCCGCGAGATCACACCCGAGCTCCCGGTCATCTACATGACGGGGGCGAGTGCGAGCGACTGGTCGTCCCAGGGCGTGCCCAAAAGCGTATTGCTCACCAAGCCCTTCGCCCCGTCGCAGGTCGTGACGGCGGTGTCGCAGCTTCTGAACGCGAACGCATCCGCCGCGGAGTAGGGGCGTTCCGCGGTCAGATCACGTGGAACAGATACAGAAGAATGATCACGGGGATGGGTATCCCCAAAAACCAGAGCAGAGCGCCGCGCATGACCCGATCTCCTGACGATACGATACGATCCGCGAACGCCAGCGATCCATGACGGTTTCTGGCGCTCGCCACGTCAAGCGGCCGGACGATGTATTCCGCACTCGGTCTTGCCCGTGCCGGACCACCGTCCGCTCCGCGGGTCCTCGCCGGCCGCCACGGCGCGCGTGCAGGTCGCACACCCGATGGAGGGGTACCCGGCCAGGCTGAGCGCATGGCGCGGCAAATCCCGCCGGTCGAACTCCTCCTCGATCTGGGCAGGAGTCCACGCCGCCAAGGGGTTCAGCTTGGCGCGCCCGTCCACGATCTCGCTCTCGGGCATGGCGATTCGCCCGACCGTCTGATGGCGCTTGCGGCCGGTGATCCACGCATCGAACGGAATCAGCGCACGGTCGAGCGGCGTGACTTTGCGAAGGCGGCAGCATGCGTCCGGATCGTAGCGCCAAAGCTCCGCGTCCGGATCCGCCTGGGCCAGCTCGGCGGCGGATGCCGACAGGCTGCGCACCCCTGTCAGGCCGAGCCGGCGCGCCAACTCGTCACGATAGGCCAGCGTCTCGCCGAAATGCTGCCGCGTATCGACGAACAGAACCGGGGTCGCGGGATCGATCTCGGCCACCAAAGCCAGCAACACCGCCGAATCCGCGCCGAACGACGACACGACCGCAATCCGGCCCGCATAGTCGCACCGTAACGCGCGGTGCAGCAGCCGCAGGCTGTGCAGCACATGCGCCGGCGTCTGTGCCTCATCCGCACGCCGCCGATCGGCGCCAGTGGCGAAGTCGGCGGGTGCGTCGAATGTCAGGCAGTCGAACATGGCAATCCCTATCCGTGGCCAGACAAGCCCATAATCTTCGGCGTGCAAAGCGCATATGGCTAGTTCCACGCCTAAACGACGTGATATCTGATATGCACTCGCTGCAAAGCGGAGTTGCGCGCTAGGATTTCACGTGCCGCAACCGCACATCCTGCATTGACCGCGCAAAGCCCCGCCACGTAACTCGGCCTATGTCGGACCGGCCGCCTCTTTGGCGCATGATCAAGACGTATGGCGCCGAGGAGGGATTGTCCTGCGCATTCAGGCAGTGGCAGGCGGCCGACTCGCACTGCCGGTTCCTGCACGGCTACGCGCTCGCTTTTCGATTCCATTTCACCTGCGCCTCGCTCGATGATCGCCATTGGTGCGTCGATTTCGGCGGTCTGAAAAAGCTGCGCGCCTGGCTGCACGAGGTGTTCGATCACACGCTGCTCGTCGCGGCCGACGATCCGGCGCTGCCCACTTGGCGAGCGCTGGAACAGGCCGGTCTGGCCCGGCTCCACGTGCTGCCCTCTGTCGGATGCGAGGCGTTCGCCGAACATGCCCATACGTGGGCGGCCGCCTTCGTCGCCCGCGAGACAGCCGGGCGCGCGTGGCTGGACCGGGTGGAGGTGAGCGAACACGCTGGAAACACGGCGTCTTTCACGCCCTATCCCAAGGGGGGTGTCACCTAGACGCCGCAACCACCCCGCTCTCTGTCGCGTTCGCCGCGCTATGGATCAGACCACCGTACCCGCCACCATCCGCACGCCACACAAGCGCCGGCGAGGCCGTATCGCCGCCCTTGCACTCGGCATTCTCGCGCTCGCAGTAATTGCCCTCGTCCTGCTGTGGAATTGGGACTGGTTCATCCCGCTGGTCGAGGCACGCGCGTCTGCCGCACTCGGCCGAAAGGTCACCATCACCCACCTCCATGTGCGTCTCGGGCGCCAGACGACGGTGGCGGCGGACGATGTCGTTGTCGCCAACCCGGACGGTTTCCCCGCCTCCGACCCGCTGGCGCGGGTGGGGCGGCTGACGATCGTGGCCAACGTGATGGACTATATCCGGCACGGCGCGATCGTGCTGCCGTCCATCACCGTGGACCGGCCCGACATCCACGCGACCGGCCTGGCCGATGGGCACAATAACTGGACGATCAAGCCGCCGGCCGCCAGGCCGGGCGCCAAGCCCACGCCGCCGCCGCAATTGGGCGATCTCCAGATCAACAACGGCACCGCCCGCGTGATCGACCCCAGGCTGAAATCAGACTTTTCCGCCGCCATCGCCACCCGGCCTGCCACGGCAGGCGAACCGGCCGCAATCACCGTGGGCGCCCGCGGCACCTATGCGGGGCAGCCGGTAACCGGCCAGCTTGTCGGCGGCGCCCTGCTAAGCCTGCGTGACGCGCAGCACCCCTATCCGATCGACATACGCGTCGCCAACGGTCCCACCAAGGCGTCGCTGACCGGCACGGTGGCCAATCCGCTGAACTTCGCCGGCGCCCGGCTGAAACTGGCCTTTTCCGGCCCCGACATGGCCCAGCTCTATCCGCTGACCGGCATCCCCATCCCGCCCACGCCGCCATTTTCGATCGCCGGCAACCTGGATTACGCGCCACCCCGGATACGCTTCACCGACTTCACCGGCCGTGTCGGCGCATCCGACCTGGAGGGCGACATCGCCGCCGACCCACGCGCCGGCGCACGGCCGGATGTCGTCATGGATCTGCACTCCCGTCGCGTCGACCTGGCCGATCTGGGCGGGTTCATCGGCGCGCCAGGCGGCGGCGTGAAATCGCAAGCGGGCGAGACGCGCGTGCAGAAGGTGGAGAAGGCACAGGCGCGCGCCAGCAAGGCCCTGTTCCCCAGCACGCCGATCAACCTGCCCAAAATACGCGCGGCCGACATCCACCTGAAATACCGCGCCGAGCACATCGAAAACAAATATACGCCGTTCGACAAGCTGGTCGTCGCCATGGATATCGTGGATGGCCGCATCGATCTGCATCCACTCGATTTCGTCGTGGGCGACGGTAACATCGCGAGCAGCATCCTGCTCGACCCCGGTGCGCGCGACATCATCCACACCAAGGCGGACGTCAAGTTCCAGCACCTCGAGTTGCAAAGACTTATGCAGGCCACGCATAGTTTCAAAGGCGCGGGCATCATCGGTGGCGAGGCGCGGCTGGATACCAATGGCAATTCGCTCGCCAGCATGATGGGCCAGGGTAACGGCGAGCTGAAGCTGGTGCTGGTCAGCGCCGGCGATGTATCCGCGCTGCTGGTCGATATCGCCGGGCTGGAATTCGGCAATGCGCTGCTATCCGCGCTCGGCGTTCCCAACCGCGCCAAGATCGACTGTTTCGTCACCGACCTGCCGCTCGAGAACGGCATCATCGACACCAAGGCTTTCCTGCTCGACACGGAGGAGGGCAGGGTGACAGGGCGTGGCACGATCGATCTGCGCCAGCAGACGCTGGATTACACGCTGACCACACGCGCCAAGCATTTCTCGGTGGGCTCCCTGCCAGGACCGATCAACGTCACCGGCCCGATCACCAGCCCCTCGATCAGGCCTGGCGCGGAGATCGTGGCGCGCGCAGGCGCCGCGGCCGGGTTGGGCGTGGTTCTGACCCCGCTGGGCGCGTTGCTCCCGACCATCCAGTTCGGCGTAGGCAACGATAACGCCTGCTCCAAAGCGGAAGCCGCCGAACGCCAACCGCTCCGCGCGCCCCGGCCTCCCGCACGACGCGCACACAAATGAACAAAAGTTGGTTGTGTCTTTTCTTCAGAAAAGAAGCGTTTCCTAGCAAATGCGAAGCATTCGCAGCGTCAATACCGTCGCTTGACAGAAGATGAGCGTAGCCTAGATCGGGGAAATGCGTGACTTCACCACATTGACCGAGCGGGAAATCCTGGCCCTGGCGATCAGCGCCGAGGAAGAGGATGGCCGCATCTACGCCGATTTCTCCGAGCGGCTGCGCGAGGATTACCCCGATAGCGCCCGCATTTTCCACGACATGTCCGCCGAGGAAAACGAGCACCGGCGCTCGCTGATCGACCTCTATGCCGAACGGTTCGGCCAGCACATCCCGCTCATCCGCCGCCAGGACGTGCGCGGCTTCGCGACCAGCCGGTCCGGCTGGCTAGGCCATACCCTGAAAATCGAGGAGGTGCGCAAGGCGGCCGCCGAGATGGAAATGCAGGCCAGCCGCTTCTACCGGCAGGCCGCCGCGCGCAGCACGGACGTGGCTATCCGCCGATTGCTCGGCGACCTCGCCGAAGCCGAGGACAACCATGAACGCCAGGCCGGCGAGTTGCAGGAGCGGCACACCTCGGGCGGCCGCGCCGCGGCCGAGGACGAAGGCGCGCGCCGCCGGTTCGTGCTGCAGGTGGTGCAGCCCGGCCTCGTCGGTCTCATGGACGGCTCGGTCTCCACCCTCGCACCTGTCTTCGCCGCCGCCTTCGCCACGCATCAAAGCTGGAACGCGTTTCTCGTCGGCCTCGCCGCCAGCATCGGCGCCGGCATCTCCATGGGATTTGCCGAAGCGCTGAGCGATGACGGAAAGATCTCCGGCCGTGGCGCGCCGCTGCTGCGCGGCGCCATCACCGGAGCTATGACAACGCTGGGCGGCATCGGCCACACGCTGCCCTACCTCATCGCCAATTTCTGGACCGCCACGTCGGTCGCCTGCGTTGTCGTGGTTATCGAGTTGGCGGTGATCTCCTGGATTCGCTGGCGTTATATGGAGAGTAAGCTGGTCACCGCGGCCATCCAGGTGATGTTTGGCGGCGCGCTGGTGTTGGCATGCGGCATCCTGATAGGCAACGCTTAGAGCATCATCCGATCGAACGGAATCGTTCGGTCGGATAAAGATGCTCGCCGAACCAATGAGCTAGAGCTTGATCCGTGAGCCGATGCGAACGGATCGTGTTCTAGCCAGGTAAGGCCTTCTTCTTTGAAAAGAAGAAGCAAGAAACTTTGGTCAGTGCTGTCGCGGGTCAAACGACTAAAAGTTGTTCCTTCGACAAAGGACTGCTTGCGTTAGGCCGTGCTCCCAGCGTCCACCGTCAGGATCGTACCCGTGATGTTACGGGCATCCTCGCTGAACAAATAAGCCGCGGCCGCAGCCACGTCATCGAGACCGGCGAGCCGGCGCAAGGCGCTACGGCGCGTCACGCGAGCGACGTCTGCTGGCAGCATGCCGCCGGTCATCTCGGTATCGAGAAATCCCGGCGCAATCGCGTTGACCGTAATGCCGAGCGGTCCGAGTTCGCGCGCAAGCGACCGCGTAAATCCGACCATCGCCGCCTTGGATGCCGCATAGACCGACAGGCCGGTATAGCCGGTCGTCGCGATGATGGACGAGATGTTGACGATACGCCCGCCGCCACCGACCATCATGGACCGCACGGCGTATTTGGTCAGCGTAATGGGCGATGTCACGTTGAGGTGCAGCAAGCGTTCGATCTGGCTGTCCCGCATGTTGGCCAGAACACCGCTTGTGCCGAGCGCAGCATTGTTGACCAACCCGTGCACCGGCCCGAACTCTTGCGAAAGGCCTTTGACGAAATCCGCCATTCCAGCGACCTCGGTCAGGTCATAGGCGCGGAAGACGATCTTGCCCCCTCCGCTGCCAGGTTCCGCCTGCTCCGCCTGCGCAATGGCGTCGGTTCGTGTGCGCCCTATCGCGATGACATGGTAGCCAGCGCCTGCAAGGCGGTGGACGATTGCCAGGCCAAGCCCACGCGTGCCGCCCGAGACCACGATGTTACGCACGAAGCCGCGCCAGCTCGCGGGAAATCCCGGCGGGGGCGCCGGACACGATGTCCATCCTTGCCCATGACCCGTGGAAGGCGACGCGCTCGCGACCAATGACCGCCAGACCGATCAAGCGATCGCACGTCCCCGCCGGGCCAACCCATACGGGGCATCGCGCGCCAACGATCCGGACTCCGTCCAGCAGATTGCCATCCATGACGGAGCAGCCCAGCGCGGGACGCAAGCCGCCGCTTACAGCGACGCCGCCCGGCCGTTCTCCGTCAGCGTCGGTCTGCTCATGGCCAGATTGATACCACGCTCACGCGCCCACACGATGGCGGCGCTGCGGCTGTGCACGTCGATCTTGCTGTAGAGGGTTGCCACATGATTGCGTACGGTAGAACGCGTCAGGCCAAGCTGACGGGCAATTTCCAAATCGCACTTGCCGACGCTGATCAGCGTCAACACTTCGCGTTCGCGACGGGTGAGTTCGGAAAGCTCCGCGTGCCGTCCAGACGTTCTGGGTGGCGAACGCAACATCGCCAGCTTCTCGATCACCGTTCGGCTGAACCAGGCGCTATCCTTCATGACAGCTTCGATGGCTTCGAATAGCTGCGCCTCATCGCGGCGGCGATCGGTCACGTCCTGCAGCATGAGTACAATACAGGTTTCACCGGACAAGCGGATCAGGCTACCTGATACAGCGCAAGTCAGATTCTCCGCTTTCGACGCGCGTAGCCGAACGTCCTGTCGCTGCAAAGCCCCCGAGGAGCTCAGTTCGTGTTCCAGTTTCTGCCGTGCGACTTTCGTCTCGAACAACCCCAGAGTGTCCACGGCCTGTCCCACCAGGCTGCCGTTCGGCTGGCCAACCAGGGAATGGAACGCGTGATTCGCCTCCCGCACCAATGAGTTGTCCAACTGCCAGCACAAGGTCGGAACGGGGGAATTCGTGATCAGTCGGGTCAGGCCGTCATCGTGCTGATAGTTTGCCACTTCGACCGGGACGCAGGTCGTGTAGGCCAATTCGCCGGCCTCGTCGACATTCGGGGAGACAGCCACAATGGCATCGACGATCTCACCGGACCGTTTCAGGAAACGACAATGGATGTTTTCCACAAATCCCACGTCCCGCAACCGGGCCCAGGCCTGCTGCTCGAAACGCACGCGCGTACCGGCATCCATGAAGAGGCCGATGTCGCGACCAATGACGGATGCGGCGCTATAGCCCAGCCAGTTCAACCACGCGTCGCTCACACACAAAATACGCATGCCGCCGTCCAGGACATGCAGAGCGATCGGAACAGCCGCACATATCGTCCGGGCCTTGGCAATCATCTCTCGGTGCAATGCCGTGGCAGGGTCGGTGGGCGACGGCGCACCCCAAATCGAATTGCGTTCTGGTGCATAGGCAGGTAGGCGTGCCGGCAACATGCGCGCGGTCTTTCGAATGTGCATCTCAGGGGAGGCAAAGTCGGAAAAGTCGGGCTCTTCATCCTGGCTGTAGGAAGCCGTCGCCGACCAGGGATTTTCCGGCTGAATGATCATCGCCGTGCTGCACGTTGTCCTCACCGGGTCGGTGATTTCGAATAGTTGCATCCGGCACCGTACGGGCGCTTGCCCGCTCCCCGACCGGGCAATATTCAAAACGCCCTCACACAGCTCCACACCCCGCCCAACACTGCAATTCAAAAGCGGAGACGTCGGCTCGAGATAGTCGAGTCGAAAATTGGCCATGTAGTCCGAGACAGTTGCCCCCAAATCCTCCGGCCGGTCGACGCCATGCAGATGTAAGGCAGCGGTGTTCGCCCAGGTGATCGTCTGCTCGTTATCGACGAGGATGACGCTTTGCGTTTGCAAGCCTGCTGCAAAATCCTGGAAACGGACGAGGGATGAAGCGATCACCCTGGCGACTTGGTTCATGCTCTACTCCAGACTCACACTGTGGCAGACACTGTGGGCGGACATACCCCAGAAAATATACGACAAGTCTGAAATTAAATATGATGCAGGTGCCTCAGGAAATCTGGGTAGGTCACATCAAAGCCGACCCCTGGAGATAGTATCACCACGTCCAACCCTTTCGGATCCCGCTCGCTTCGTCGCACGCGCGATGCAACGTTAATCATGTAACATAAGGGCGACACGAAAAGCTATTGATTTATTAAGCAACATAAGCGTTGCAACCAGTAATTGAAACGCACAACCCAGGCGTTTGCAACTTTGGCGGGCAAACCTTTCACGGATTCACCGCGGGTTGCGAGCTGCACCGACAACCGGCAGCGCCGATCGCTGACAACAACAGAAGCTTCATGAGGGTGCGGCACATCACGAAGCCGAAGGCGGACGCGGTGATGCCTGTCCGATGGCACCGCGAGACTCACCGTCACCGCAATCGTCGGACGTCTCGTCTCTCGTGCAGGCGTCCCGCCGAAATCAGTCGTTTCGGGACAGGGGTTCTACACGCCACCCGCGAAAAATCGCCTCGGATTATCGAGCAAAATGGTATCCAGGTCAGTCTGCGCGACGCCCATGCGGCGCAGCTCAGGAAAAATCCGTTCGAAGAGATGCGTCATCGTCCAGTTCGGTGCAATCTTCTCGATGTGGTCGGGGCTGCCCACGCCGGGGATGTTGCCAAGCCAGCAATTCACCTTGTCCTGACTCACCATCACCTGGTCACGAAATCCGCCATCGATCATCTGCTTGAGGTTTTTCATTCTTATTTCGTCACTATTGAATACTTCCAGCCCAAAACGATCAAAACCTACGTAGGCGCCTCGCCGGGCCAGAGCGGCCTGATACGGATGGTCATCGCGTCCGTCACAATGGCCGACCAGCAATTGGCTCGCGGGAACGCCGCCTTCGGTGACGATGTCGATCTGGGTGTGGCCGCAACTACAGTTCTCGGTGTGGGAAATAAGGCGCGCGCCAGTCGTCTTGGCCACGCTCGTGGCGGCGGTCAGCATGCGACGTTCGTAGTCGGATACGGCGCCGTCCCCCGTCGCGATTTTTATCAGACCGGCTTTGATTCCGGTCTGGCCTATGCCGTCCTCGAGTTCCCTCGAAAAAATGTCCTCGATCGCCGCCGTCTCCAGGTGCCGGAATGTGTAGGGAATGCCAAACGCCTCCGTGTAAACGCCGGTGGTGCAGATGAGCGTGATGCCACTCCGTTGACTAACCTCGGCCACGAACTCCACATCCCGTCCCAGGTCCGCCGGACAGGGGTCCACCACCGTGCGGATGCCGTAGCCGTGGAGGCGCTGAAAGGCTTCCGTTGTGCGGTCCAGCGCCTCCGCCCGGCGAAACGGCGGCAGTCTCGTGTCCATGAACCAGCCCGGGTACCCGGCGAGCACGTGCTCATGGATCAGGGTGGGGCCGAGCTCGTCCGGGGTCGTCGTTCCAGTTACCGTGTTGATTTTCATAGGCTTCCCTCCGCTCCGTGCCGGCAGTCTCCGCGCCCGCCGGGCGTGGAGCAAGGGTACGACGCGGCAAAACCAGGAAGGCGGCGCACCGTTGCAGTTGCGTGGCACACGGGCAGTGCTTCATCCTTGCGCCCATCGAGTTGGGTTTTTGGGAGAGAGACATGACAAAGGCGCCAGCAAAAACGGCGAGTGACAAAGCGGGGAGCGCCAAGGCGGAACCGAAAAAGCCGGCCAGCAAGGACATGCCGGCCAAGAAGGTCAAACCCGCCGCGCCGGAAAAGGTGACGGCCGCCAAGTCGGGCGAGGGCCGCACCGTGACAAAAGGCGCCAAAGTCGACAAACCGAAGGCGGGCGCCAAGCCGAACGCGCTGCAACAGCCGCTGCAACCGAGCCCGGAGTTGGCGGCCGTCGTGGGTGACGGCCAGATGGCGCGCGGCGAGGTGGTCAGCAAGGTCTGGGTCTATATCAAGGAGAACAAGCTCCAGAACCCCGACGACGGGCGTGAGATTTTGGCCGACGACAAACTGAAGAAGGTTTTTGGCAAGCCGAAGGTGACTATGTTCGAGATGAACAAGTTCCTGGCCGCCCATCTGAAGTAAGGGCGACCCTCGCCTGACCGACAGGCCACCCTCTCAGACGGGAGGGTGCCTCCTCGTTTCAGTCATGGCCGTCATGGACCACGTCCAGGTCGGCAAACCGGGTGAACTCGCCCTCGAAGAACAGATCGATCTTCCCCGTCGGCCCATGGCGCTGCTTCTCCAGCAGAAGCTCGGCCTTGTTATGCACCTGCTCCATGTCGCGCTGCCATTTTTCCAACGCGTTCTGAAATTTCTCCTCGTTATCGAACGCCATCTGCTTGGGCGCGCGCTGCTGCAAATAGTATTCATCGCGATAGACAAACATCACCGCGTCCGCATCCTGCTCGATCGAGCCGGACTCACGCAAATCGGAAAGCTGCGGCCGCTTGTCCTCCCGCGACTCCACGGCACGCGACAACTGGCTCAGGGCAAGCACGGGTATCCGCAACTCCTTGGCGAGCGCCTTCAATCCTTGCGTAATCATGCTGATTTCCAGGACGCGGCTCTCGGCACGCGTGCCCGCCGATGGGCGCATGAGCTGAAGGTAATCGATGACAACCAGGCCCAACCCTTTCGTACGCTGCAACCGCCGGCAGCGTGTGCGCAGGGCAGACAGCGTAATGGCAGGCGTGTCGTCGATATAGAGCGGCAAATGCTGAAGCTTCTTCGCCACGCTCACAAATTTCGAGAAATCGCGCTCGCCGATCTCGCCGCGCCGTATCTTGTCGGACGAGACCCGCGACTCCTCGGAAAGCAGGCGGTTGGCAAGCTGTTCGGCGCTCATTTCCAACGAGAAGATCACCACCGAGTTTTTCGGTAACGCCTCCGGGTCTTCCGTGCGGGCATTGGCCAGGATGCTTTCGGCGGCACCGAACGCGATCTTCGTCGCCAGCGCCGTCTTCCCCATGCCAGGCCGGCCGGCCAGTATCAGCAGGTCCGACGGGTGCAGGCCCCCGGTCTTACGGTCAAGGTCGCGCAACCCGGTGGACAGGCCCGAAACATGACCCTGCTGGCGAAAGGCGAGCTCGGCGCTGGTGATGGCGTGGGCAAGGGCCGTCGAAAACACCATCATCTTGGTGTCCGCCGTGCCGTGTGTCGCCAGGTCGAACAGCGACTGCTCGGCGACCTCTATCTGCTTGGTGCCGTCCAGCTCATGGTCGGGCGTAAAAGCCTGGTTGACCACCGTCTCGCCGATGTCGATCAGCTGCCGCCGCACCCACGCATCGTAGATCGTGCGGCCGTAATCGCCGGCGTTGATGATACCCACCATGGCGGTCAGCAGTTGCGCCAGATACGCGGTGCCGCCCACCTCCTCCAGAACGCCGGTGTGCTCGAATTCCGCGCGCAGGGTGACCGGGTCGGCAATCTGCCCGGCCTCGATGCGGCGCGAGATCGACTGATAGATGCGGGCGTGCACGCTATCGGCAAAATGATCGGCCAGCAGAAATTCCGACACACGATCATAGGCGCGGTTGTTGGAGAGCAGCGCCCCCAGCAGCGCCTGCTCGGCCGCCAGGTTCGAGGGCGGCATGCGCTGGGACAGACCGAGCAGCGGCGGGTCGATGTTCGTCATGCGCCGGGTTTAGCGCAGCCATCCGCCGGGCGCAGCGTTGGTGCCTGTGGACGGATGTGAAACCTGGGGGCGGTTTGCAATGAACGGCAGTGATGTGGTGGTCGCAGACGGCCTGGACGCGGCCGCGCGCGCCGAGTTGGCGGACGCATTGTCGCGCATCGAGCGTGGGCGCGGGCTGGTGGTGCGGCTGGCGGACATGCTGGGCGGGGCGGCGATGCTGGCGGGGCGCTTCGGGCTGGAGCGGTTTGGGCTGGCTGCGGCGGCACGCCGTATGGCGGCCGGCGTGGCACAAGCGGCACTGTCGCGGGCCTATGATGTGGCGATTCTCAAGCTGGATCGCGACCCGGGCTCGTCGGGCGCCGGGCGCGGGCGGCTGATGGGGCGCATGGCGGTGGCTGGCTCGGGCGTGCTCGGCGGGTTTGCGGGGCTGGCGGGTTTCTTGCCGGACGCAACGTTCACTACGCTGGCGATCATGCGCGAGGTGGCGCGCATCGCGGTGGCGGAAGGCGAGGATCTGTCCAGTGAGGATGGGCGGCGCGCCTGCCTGGAAGTGTTCGCCCTGCGCGGCGGCGGGGGCGAGCAGGAGGCAGACGAGGTCGGCTACTTTTCCGCCCGTCTGGCTCTGCAAAGCGGCCCGGTGGCGCGGCTGCTGGCCGATGTTGCCGCCCGCTACGGCGCTGTGCTGGGGGAAAAGGCCGGGTTGCAGGCGGTGCCGCTGGCCGGCGCCGTAGCCGGGGCGGCGCTCAATACCGCGTTCATGGAGCACTACATCAACCTGGCGCGCGGCCATTTCGTCATACGCCGGCTGGAGCGCACATTCGGGCGCGAAGCGGTGCTGGCGGCCTCCGGCACGGCGAACCGCGTGGCCGATGCGCCGTTCCACCCGTCATGAGCCAGACCACACAAGACGATCTGCCGCCGCCCCAGTCACAAGCCGGGCTGCCTGGCAGCGAAGCCCTCATGGAGCCGCGGCCGCAAGCGGAAATGGCCCGCTATCGCGGCGCGGAAAAGCTGGCGGGGCGCGTGGCGCTGATCAGCGGCGGTGATTCCGGCATAGGTCGCGCAGTGGCGGTCGCTTTCGCCAAGGAAGGCGCGGACGTCGCCATCACCTGGCTCAACGAGCACGAGGATGCTGCCGAGACCGTGCGCCTGATCGAAGCCGAAGGGCAGCGCGCGCTTTCCGTGCCGGGCGATATCGGCAACCACGATTTTGCGCCACACCTGGTGCGCCAGGTGGCCGAGGCATTCGGGCGGATCGACATCCTGGTCAACAACGCCGCCGAACAGCATCTATGCGCGGATTTCGAACACATCGACGAAGCGACCGTGGAGAAGACATTCCGCACCAACATCCTCGGCTATTTCTGGCTGACAAAGGCGGCGCTGCCGCACATGGGCGAGGGCGCGGCCATCATCAACACGACATCGGTGACTGCCTACAAAGGCAGCCCGGAGCAGGTGGATTACGCGGCCACCAAAGGCGCCATCGTGGCATTCACCCGCAGCCTGGCCATGCAGCTGGTCGGCCGGGGCATACGGGTAAACGCGGTGGCGCCCGGGCCGGTCTGGACGCCGCTGATCCCGGCGAGCTACCCGGCCGAGAAAGTGGCCCATCACGGTGAGGCGGTGCCGATGAAACGGCCCGGCCAGCCAGACGAGATCGCACCCAGCTATGTATTCCTGGCGTCGGACGATTCCTCTTATATGACGGGTCAGGTGCTTCACCCCAACGGAGGCTCAGTGGTCAACGGATGATGTATGCTCAGACTGCCCCGGAACCGGTGACACCCCCCATGCCATCCCCGCCGCCGCCTCCGCCCCCCGGCACGGATCTGCCGGGGCCTGGCGGGCGGGATATCGATCTCCCGCCCTTGAACGATCCCGCGCCCGCCATGTGAGACGGGACGGGGCCTTTTCGGGTTAGGCCGCTTTTGCGGATTGGCGCGGGCGGCGGAACGCGAGCGTGCCATCGTCCAGCTTGCCGTAGCGTAGCGTGACCAGGTCCAACGCGTAGTTCTGGTACAGCTTCCACGGGGCTTTGGTGCCTTGCCTGGGCAGCTCGGCCAGGGCGCGTTGCACGTAGCCGGACGAAAAATCCAGGAACGGGGCCTCGGCCACGCTCGCATCCTTGATCGGCCGCGCTTCCACGTAGCCGCGCTGGTCCATGTAGCCCAGCAGGCGGCACACATACTCGCACGTCAAATCCGCCTTCAAGGTCCAGGACGCATTGGTGTAGCCGAACACGGTGGCCAGGTTCGGAACGCCGCTGTACATCATCCCCTTGTAGCTCATCGTCTGGCCAGGCTTGACCACCTCGCCATCGATCGACAGCGTCAAGCCGCTCATCACCTGCATGCGCAGCCCAGTGGCGGTGACCACGATATCGGCCTCGAGCTCGCGGCCGGACGCAAGCTTGATGCCGTGCTCGGTGAAATGGTCGATCTTGTCGGTCACCACATGCGCCTTCCCCGACCGGATCGAATCGAACAGGTCGGAATCGGGCACCAGGCACAGGCGCTGATCCCACGGGTTGTAGCTGGGTGTGAAATGCGTGGCCACGTCGTATTCGGCACCGAGCTCGGTGCGCACCATGTCGATCAGTGCCTTCTTGAACCGCTCGGGGCGGCGGCGCGCGGTGCGGAACATGAACAGCTGCAGCGCCACGTTGCGCCAGCGCGTGATTTCGTAAGCCAGCTTCGCCGGCAGGCGGCGCCGCAGCATGTTGGCGAATTCGTCTTCCGCCGGGCGCGACACGACGTAGCTGGGCGAGCGCTGCAGCATCGTCACATCGGCACCCGCGCGCGCCAGCGCCGGCACCAGCGTCACCGCGGTCGCACCGCTGCCGATCACCACCACGCGCTTGCCGTTGGTATCGAGGTTTTCGGGCCAGTGCTGCGGGTGCACCACCCTGCCGGCAAATTGTTCGATGCCGGCGAAATCGGGCGTGTAGCCGGATTCGTAGTTGTAGTACCCGCTGCAGGTGAACAGAAAATGACAGGTGAACTCAACGACGTCCCTGTCGGCGCCGCGCTCCGCGGTGATCGTCCAGACGGCGTCGTCCGACGACCACGCGGCACTGCGGACACGGTGCTGAAACCGGATATGCTTGTCCACGCCATACGCGGCGGCTGTCTCGCGTATGTAGTTCAGGATCGACGGGCCATCCGCGATCGCCTTGGCCTCCGTCCATGGCCGGAACGAGTAGCCGAGCGTGTACATGTCCGAATCCGACCGTATGCCGGGATAGCGGAACAGATCCCACGTGCCGCCCATCGTCTCGCGCCCTTCGAGCACGACATAGGATTTCCGCGGCGCACTCATCTTCAAATGGCAACCGGCACCCACGCCGGACAGGCCGGCGCCGATAATCAGGACGTCAAAATGTTCACTCATCGGGCGTGATCCTTTGTCACCAGGTAACGGGCAGCAACTCCAGCCCGCGCAGGGTGACGGTCTGCTTCCATACAACGTGGTCGGCGTCGGCAAGCTTCATCCCCGGCAGGCGCTCGATCAATCGCCGGAACGCGATCTCGCCCTCGATGCGCGCCAGTTGCGCGCCCAGGCAGAAATGCAGCCCGCCGCCGAAACTGATCGCGCGCACGCCGGGCCGGCCCACATCCAGCACGTCCGGATCGCCGGCATAGGCGGCCGGGTCGTGGTTGGCCGCACCCAGCAAAGCGATCACCTCCTCGCCCGACTGCACCGTCTCGCCCATAATTTCGACGCTCTCCGACACGAGGCGGCTGGTCAGCTGCACCGGGCTGTCGTAGCGCAGCAGCTCCTCCACCGCGTTGGGCAGCAAGGACGGATCGTCCCGCAGCCGCGCGAGTTCGCCCGGGTTACGGTGCAGCGCCAGCAAACCGTTGCCGATCAGATTGGTCGTGGTCTCGTGCCCCGCGCCGAACAGCAGGTTGATGTTGGAGACGATCTCATCCTCGGACAGTGAATTGTCCGCCTCGCGCGCGGCCAGCAATCCGGTGACCAGATCCTCGCCGGGATTGTCGCGGCGATAGGCCAGCAGCTTGCGGAAATACGCCTCCAACCCGCCGAACGCGCCATTGGTCGCGTCCATCTCCTCCCGAGACATCGGCACGGGATCGAGGATGCGGCCACGCACGACGGACTCGTCCAGGAACGGAGCGCGATCCTCCTCCGGCACGCCCAGCATGTCGCAAATCACGGTGACCGGCAGGCGGTGGGCGAAATCGGCGATCACGTCCATCCCGCCCTGGCCGTGCACCCGGTCGATCAGCTCGTCCACAATGGCCTCGATACGCGGCCGCAACGCCTCGATCCGCCGTGCATTGAACGCCCGCGACACAAGACCGCGTATGCGGGTGTGGGTCGGCGGATCCAGAAACAGCATCATGCGCGTCAGGCTTGCCACCGCCGGTTCGGCAAACGTTTCGGGTTCCAGCAGCCGCCGGTCGCAACGCCCAACCCGGGGGTCGCGCAGCAGGGCGGTGCAGCCGGCATGGGTGGAAACGACCCATTGGCCGGTCGGCGCCCGCCACATCGGCGCCGCCTCGCGCAGAAAACGGTAGGCGGGGTAGGGATCGGCGCGGAAGGCCGGATTGGCGAAATCGAAACCGGTTGCGGCGTCCATGGGTGACCATCCTGGATGCGCCGGCAGCGGCGCCCTCCGACGTTGCGCCGAACGGCTGCATCTGTCAATGTGTTCTGACAGATGCTGACCGAGCCCTCACCAGGACCCGCCGACACGGCGCCCGATCCCGCCATTGCGGGCCGCATCTATGCCGGCCGATCGACGGCGGAGCGGGACGCCCAGCGCCGGACGCGAATCCTGGAGGCTGGGCTGCATCTGTTCGGCACACGCGGCTACGGCCCAACGTCCATGACCGAAATCGCGGCCGAGGCGGACGTGCCGTTCCGCTATGTCGGCCGCCTGTTCCCCGACAAGCAGGCCGTGCTGGAAGCCGTGTTCCTGTCCGTCCACGCCCAGATCATGGCGGCCCTGGCGCAAGCCCGCGCGCACGCCGCCCCCGATTTGCCCACCCAGATACGGGCGGGCCTGCATGCCGTGCTGACCACGCTGGCGCACGACCCAAGGCGGTTGCGTATCAGCTGCCTTGAAGTGGTCGGCGTCAGTCATCGTCTCGAGGACATGCGGCGGCAAGCCAGCCGCGAGTTCGTCGACCAATTGGTGCGCGGCCTGGATGTGGCCGTCGAAGCCGGCGAGAGACTGCCGTCCGGCTACGCCTTGCTGGGTGTGGGGCTGGTGGGTGCGGTGGAGGCCCTGCTCACCCACTGGGCGCTGTCGCCGGACCGGTCGAAGAACACGCTGGACGACGTCATCGAGGCGGCGAGCGTGATCTATGTGCGGACGCTGGGGCTGCCGGATACCCGAAGCACGTGATAGCCGTCTCGGCCCGGCCACACGACGGAGTCGCACCCGCATGAGTTTGACCCGCAAGCGCGTCCTGGTGACAGGCGGCGCCGGTTTTCTAGGCTCTCACCTCTGCGAACGCCTGCTCGCCCAAGGCAACGACGTACTCTGCGTGGACAACTATTTCACCGGCCGCAAGGACAACATCGCGCACCTGCTGCAAAACACGAATTTCGAAGCATTGCGCCACGACGTGACCTTCCCGCTCTACACGGAGGTCGATGAAATCTACAACCTGGCGTGCCCAGCCTCGCCCGTGCACTACCAGTTCGACCCGGTGCAGACGACGAAAACATCGGTGATCGGCGCCATCAACATGCTGGGCCTGGCCAAGCGGGTGAAGGCCAAGGTTTTCCAAGCCAGCACCAGCGAGATCTACGGCGACCCAACCGTTCATCCACAGACCGAAGACTATCGCGGCAACGTCAACCCGCTGGGCCCCCGCGCCTGTTACGACGAGGGAAAGCGCGCGGCCGAAACCCTGTTTTTCGATTATCACCGCCAACATCGCACGCGGATCAAGGTCGTGCGGATTTTCAACACCTATGGCCCACGCATGCATCCCAACGATGGCCGCGTGGTGTCCAATTTCATCGTGCAGGCGCTGCGTGGCGAGCCGATCACCTTGTTCGGCGATGGCAGCCAGACGCGGGCGTTCTGTTTCGTCGATGATCTGGTCGAGGGGTTTCTGCGGCTGATGGCGACGGGTGACGAGGTGACCGGTCCGGTCAATCTGGGCAATCCGCACGAGATTCCGGTGCACGAACTGGCGACGCGGATTATCCGGCTGACGAAATCGCGTTCCGAAATCGTCCATCGGCCGCTGCCGCAGGACGATCCCACGCAGCGCTGCCCGGACATTACATTGGCGCGCCGGCTGCTGGATTGGGAGCCACAGGTGGCGCTCGATGAAGGCCTGTCCCGCACGATCGCTTATTTCTCCCAGCTTCTAGCCGGCGCGAACTCCTGAAAGGGAGACTGGCCCGAAGCCCCTGGCCTAACCGATTTTCGGCGCCACCATCCGTCGATGCCTGAATTGACCCGCACCGCCGGCCTGTCTCACCTGAACGCCGTGACCCCGTCCTTAGGGCGGCGCTACGCCGAGCGCCGCAACACCGACCGTGGCCCGGATGCCTCGGCCACCACCTCGGTCCTCTCCCCCTACCTGCGCCGCCGCCTCGTGCTCGAGCAGGAAGCGGTCCAGGCGGCTCTGGAGGCGCATGGCCCCGCGGCGGAAAAATTCGTCCAGGAGGTATTCTGGCGCAGCTACTTCAAGGGCCATCTGGAAACCCGGCCCTGGCTGTGGACCGGCTATCGCGACCAGGTGACAAGCGATCAGGCACGGTTGGCGGCCGCATCGGGCCTGCGCCAGGCCTATGACCAGGCCACCACAGGGGCCACCGGCATAGACGGGTTCGACGATTGGGCGCGCGACCTCGTGCGCCACAACTGGCTGCACAACCACACCCGCATGTGGTTCGCCTCCATCTGGATTTTCACGCTGGGCCTGCCCTGGGCATTGGGCGCCGATTTCTTCATGCGCCATCTGCTGGACGGCGACCCGGCCAGCAACACGCTCTCCTGGCGCTGGGTCGCCGGGCTGCACACCCGCGGCCGCGCCTATGCAGCCCGCGCCGAAAACATCTTTCGCTATACGGAGGGCCGCTACCGGCCGGACGGGCTGAACGAAAGCCCCGAGGCCCTGGACGAACCGGAAGGTCCACCCCCCGCCAAGCTGCCGACGGGGGGCACGGCGCCGGCCGGCGACGTGGCGCTGCTGCTGCACCTGGACGATCTATATCCTGAAAGCCTCGATCTTGGGCCCGCCCGCCCGGTGCTCGTCTGCCCTATGCTGGCCCATGCGGCGGACGCGGCCGATCCCGTGCGCCAGGCAGATCGCGAAGCGATGGCGGATGCCGTGGCCCGCGCCACCGCCCATTTCGGCTGTTCGTCCGGTGAGCGCCCGCCCGGCATGCCGGCGGTTGCCGCCTGGGCGCCGGCAGGGCCCTCCGCCGACACGCTGCCGCCGAATGCCATCCGCATCAGGCGCGGGTGGGACGAGGCGGTCTGGCCCGCCGCCACACGCGGCTATTTCAAGGTGCGCGAGGCGATCCCACGCGTGCTCCGGGCCGTCCTGTAGGCTGCGACCTTGCAAAACGCGGCCGGTTCCCGCATGTGCTGGCCACACCATACCGACCCATGGTCGTGGCGCACGGGGCAGGGGCCCTGGCTGCGCCATCCTGTGTTTGGGCCGGCTTGGCATGGAGGCCTCCCGTGTCCGCGCACCAACTCGACAAGATACGCAACATCGGCATCACCGCCCACATCGATGCGGGCAAGACGACGACGACCGAGCGTATCTTGTACTACACGGGCGTGAGCCACCGCATCGGCGAGGTGCATGACGGCAACACCACCACCGACTACATGGAGCAGGAGCGTGAGCGTGGCATCACGATCACGTCCGCGGCCGTCACGTGCGAGTGGAAGGACCACCGCATCAACATCATCGACACGCCAGGCCATATCGATTTCAACATCGAGGTGAACCGCTCCCTGCGCGTGCTGGACGGCGCCATCTTCATCATCGAGGGCGTCGCCGGCGTGCAGCCGCAGAGCGAGACCAACTGGCGCCTGGCCGACCGCTACAACGTGCCGCGCATCATCTTCATCAACAAGCTCGACCGCACCGGCGCCGATTTCTATCGCGCCTTCGATACGCTGAAGGAGAAGCTCGACATCGTGGCGCTGCCGCTGCAGCTGCCGATCGGCATCGAGGACACGTTCGTCGGCGTCGTCGACCTGGTCGAGATGAAGGCGATCATCTGGGAAGGCGGCGAGCTGGGCGCGAAATTCCACGACGAGGAAATTCCCGCCGAGCTGATGGACAAGGCGAAAGAATATCGCCAGCTGCTGCTGGATACGGCCGTGTCCGTCGATACCGTCGCCATGGAGGAGTATTTCGAGAAGGGCGACGTCGACGTCGCCACCTTGAAGAAATGCATCAAGAAGGGTGCCATTTCCGGCGAGTTCCGCCCCGTGCTGTGCGGCACCGCCTTCAAGAACAAGGGCGTGCAGCCGCTGCTCGACGCGGTGCTCGACTACCTGCCCTCGCCGGTGGACGTACCCGGCATCAAGGTGGCCGCCGAGGAAGGCGTGGAGGAGCGCATCGATGACGATCGCCGCGTGATCCCCGCCAACCCGAACGCCCCGTTCGCCGGGCTGGCCTTCAAGATCATCAACGACAAATACGGCACGCTGACCTTCGTGCGCGTCTATGCCGGCACGCTCAAGCAGGGCGACATGGTGCAGAACACCACCAAGGACCATCGCGAGCGCATCGGCCGCATGTTCCAGATGCACGCCGACAAGCGCGCCGAAATCAAGGAGGTGTTCGCCGGCGACATCGCAGCCTTCGTGGGCCTGAAGGACACCGGCACCGGCGACACGCTGGCCTCGTCGG
Organism: uncultured Alphaproteobacteria bacterium; assembly: GCA_963850605.1. Taxonomy (GTDB): domain Bacteria; phylum Pseudomonadota; class Alphaproteobacteria; order Acetobacterales; family Acetobacteraceae; genus BOG-908. Next base: position 275,492 of record CAWKLX010000006.1, read on the forward strand.
ACGATCCGGTGGTGCTGGAGCGCATGGCCTTCCCGGTGCCGGTCATCGACATCAGCGTCGAGCCGAAAACCAAGGACGGCGTGGAAAAGATGACGCTCGGCCTGCAGAAGCTCGCCGGCGAGGACCCGAGCCTGCGCCTGAAGACCGACCAGGAAACCGGCCAGACCATCCTGTCCGGCATGGGCGAGCTGCATCTGGAGATCATCATCGACCGCCTGCGCCGCGAATACGGCGTGGACGCCAACGTCGGCGCGCCGCAGGTCGCCTACCGCGAAACCATCAGCAAGAGCCACACCGAGACCTACACGCACAAGAAACAGTCCGGCGGCAGCGGCCAGTACGCCGAAGTCAAGATCGTGTTCGAGCCGCTGGAGCGCAACGCCGGCATCGAGTTCGAGAACAAGGTCGTCGGCGGCTCGGTGCCCAAGGAATACATTCCGGCGGTGGAAAAAGGCATCAAGGTCCAGGCCGACACCGGCGTGCTCGCCGGTTTCCCGACCGTGGACTTCCGCTACTCGCTGATCGACGGCAAGTACCACGACGTGAACTCGTCGGCGCTGGCCTTCGAAATCGCGGCCAAGGCGTGTTTCCGCGAAGGCATGAAGAAAGCCGGCCCGGTCATCCTGGAGCCGATCATGGACGTGGAGTGCACCACGCCGAACGACCATGTCGGCGACGTGGTGGGCGACCTCAACCGCCGCCGCGGCATGATCCAGAACCAGGAGAGTTCCGGCTCGACCGTCATCGTGCGCGCGCACGTGCCGCTGAAGGAGATGTTCGGCTACATCTCGCACCTGCGCAGCATGACCAAGGGGCGCGCCTCCTTCACCATGCAGTTCCACCACTACGACCCCGTACCGCGCAACGTCGCCGACGAGATCATGGCCAAGAGCGCATAACGAACCAGCGGGGACACTCTCCAGTGTCCCCGCTTCGTCGCAGGCGTCCGTTGCCCGATACCCTGTATGAACGTGATGTTCTGGCCTGGGCCGAACAACAGGCAGGGTTATTGCTGCGGGTGCAGTCCGGACAGCGGCTGAACGAGCCGGTGGACTGGGATCATCTTACCGACGCAGTGCAGGATCCGGGCTTGTCGGAACTGCGTACTTGCCGCGGCGGAGCGAGGCCGCGGGATTCCTGACCGACGCGCGCGACAGGTTCGCGCCGTCGATGCGCCAGCGGATCGACATCCAGGATGTCTTCTCCGACGCCTGTAAGCGGTATTCGCAACAAGGACATCTCCGTCGAACCAGGTAGGCGCCGTTCATGGGTGTGCGGACGAGTGCCCTCCTACCCTGGACGATCTCCTCTGCGGGCGCCCAGACATAAACAGTGTCGTCGCCCGCCTGCGCATTGACGACCAGCCTACTCCGGCGACACAGGCGGCGTCCTGATTGACATCGCCGCCCCCAAAGCGGCCGCCACTACAACCCCGATCCCCGCCCATTGCCGCACGCTCAGCACCTGCCCCAGAAACACCAGCCCCATTACCGCGCCGACCGCCGGCTCCATGCTCGTCAGCGTCCCATAGACCCGCGCCGGCAGCCGCGTCAGCGCCACCATCTCGAGCGAGAACGGCAGCGCGCTCGAGAACACGCCGACCCCGATCGCACTGAACAGCACCGCCGGCCGAAGCAGCGCGCTCCCGGCATGCACGATGCCGATCGGCAGGATCAGGCACGCGCCGATCAGCGTGCCAATGGCCGTGGTCTGCGATCCCAACTCCCCGCCCGCTCGCTGGCCGAACACGATATACAACGCCCAGCATCCCGCCGCCGCCAGCGCATAGGCCACCCCGGCCGGGTCCAGCGAATGCCCGCCATGCCATGGCGGCGACAGAAGCAGCAGCCCCGCGATGGCCAGCCCAATCCAGCCGAAATCGCTCGCCCGCCGGGACGACAGGGTCGAGACGAGCAGCGGGCCGCAGAACTCCAGCGAGACGGCGATGCCCAGCGGGATCGTCCGAATGGCCATGTAGAACACCAGGTTCATCGTCCCCAGCACCACGCCGTAGCCGATCAGCGCCGGCAGCACCCCGCGCGACGGCCTCGCCCGCCACGGCCGCAGGATCGCCCCCAGGATCAGCGCGCCAAACACCAGCCGCAGCGCGGTCGTGCCTTGCGCGCCCACAACCGGAAACATCCGGCTGGCCAGCGTCGCGCCATACAGGATCGAGACCATCGCGCCGACAAGCGCCGCCGTCGCCGCGATCACGGGTGCGGTCGACACGTGCTGGTCCGATGCCTTCAGCGCCACCGCCTGCCACCTCCGCGCGCAAGCCGGATGCTATGCACGAGGAAGCTCGCCGATGCACGTCCCGGCCGATGTGCGGCAGATCGCGATCCGGCTTGCGCCACGGCCACATCGATGGATAAATCACCTCGTCCGTAACGAACCGGGTCCGTATCAAATGCGATGGGATAGGTTGGCAGGCAAGCTGACGCGGTCTTCCGAGGATTGGAGGCCGGCCGAGCTGCTGCCATCGACCTCCGTCCCCGGTTTCGCCGAGGCGGTCACCCGAACCGCGGGCGCCCTGGACGCGGCCTTCGTGGCGCGCCCGCCGGCACCTCCCGGCGACTATGACGAAGTCTGTTTCGATGACGGGTTGGGAGAGTTGCCGCCCCCGGCCAACTCACCCGTCTTCACCAGCGAAGGCCCGCACGGCCACCGCCAGCGCATGCGCGACCGCCTGCTGGACCGCGGGCCGGACGGGCTGGCCGATTACGAGCTACTGGAGATGCTGCTGTTCCTGGTGCAGCCGAAAGGCGACACCAAACCGCTCGCCAAACGCCTGATCAACCAGTTCGGCAGCTACGCCAATACCCTGGCCGCCACCCAATCCGACCTGTGCGCCGTGCCCGGCGTGGGCCGCCACACGGTCGCGGCGATGAAGCTGATGCACGCCGGTGCGCTGCGGTTGGCACGTGCCGAGATCTTGGAAAAACCAATACTGGGCAACTGGGACCAGCTCATGGCCTACCTCAACGCCGCCATGGCGCGGGAACGAGTGGAACAATTCCGCATCCTGTTCCTCGACACCAAGAACCGACTGATCGCCGACGAATTGCAAGGCCGCGGCACCATCAATCATACCCCCGTCTACCCGCGCGAAGTCGCCCGCCGCGCGCTGGAACTGCACGCGGCCAGCCTGATCCTGGTGCACAACCACCCGAGCGGCGATCCCACGCCATCCGTCGCCGACCTCGACATGACGACGCAGATACAGCGGCTCATGCTGTCTCTGGGCGTGGCGTTGCACGACCACATCATCGTCGGAAACGGGAAATGGACCAGTCTGCGGAAAGAGGGGTTCCTGTAACGCACCCGTCACCGGGGCGGCGGCGTAGCAAACAGCAAACCACGAAGGCACGAGGAAATCACAAAGCCAGGACAGGCAGAAACAACAACCTCAGGCCATGACTGGAAGCTTCTCGTACGATCTTCGTGTCCTTCGTGTCTTCGTAATGAGATACCTTCCTGCCTCGTCACTGCGCCGCCGCCGCCGTATCCTGACCGTTCGAGACAAGATCGGTATAGACCCGCTCCGCAAACCCATCCAGCGCCTCGCTCTTCTGCGCCGCCGTCGGCAAAGACGCGTCCGCCATCACCACAGGGCAGTAGCCGATCGTCAGACTATTGATGATGTCGGCCTGCGTGGCCTTCGGCGCCCCTGCATGCATCAGCTTGATCAACGCCTCGGCATTCGGGAGCGCATTGTCCTGCTTGGTGTCGGCCAAAATCTTCTGCGCGTCCGCACCTGCGATGACTCTGCGCAGTGTCGCCTTCGGCGATCTTCGGGCATCCGCCAGGCAAATTCATCGCCAGCAATGTCGTCGTCTGCTTGCGCAAATTGCCGACCTGGCCAGGCGCGGCGGTCATCGGCGCCCCGTTGCCCCAGGCCTGGCGCACGTAGTTGGTGGCATCTGCCACCTCCTCATCCGTCATGCTGGCACCGATCGCCGGCATCGCCGAATAGCTGCCCTGCGCGTTGACGCCGCCCAAAATCACGCGGATCACCGTCTCCGGTCCCTGCGCCGCCACCACGCCATTGCCCGCCAGCTTCGGCACCTGGCCCGTCAAACCCTGGCCGTTCTCCAGATGGCAGGACGCGCAATAGTTCAGATAGGATTGCGCATTGGCCGCCACCTGCACGGTTCCCGGCACGGGCTCGCGCTTCTTGAAACCCTCCTTCGCCGGCGTGGATTTCAGGTACGCAACGATATCGTGCAGATCGTCATCGGTCAGCTTGCCCAGGCTCTCGTGCATGGTCTGCGCCATCGGCCCGACCACCACGCCCATATCCTTCTCATGACCAGTCTTGAGGTATGTAAAAATCTGCTGGTCGGAATATTTGCCGATGCCCTGCGACTTGTCCGACGTGATGTTGGGCGCATACCATTTGTCGATGGGCCCACCGCGCAAACTGGCCGCGAGACTGGTGTCGCCCAGCATATTGTTGCCGTTATGGCACTCGCCGCAATGCGCCAGCCCCTGAACCAGATACGCCCCGCGGTTGATCTGCGGCGACACGTTCGGGTCGGGCTTGAACTCGCCGGTCTTGAGGAAAAACGCGTCCCAGCCGATCAGCGCCGCGCGGATATTGAACGGGAAGGCGATCTTGAGCGGTTTGCGCGGCGCATGCTCCGGCGCCAGCGAGAACAGGTACGCCTTGATCGCCAGCGCATCGTCGCGAGTCACCTTGGTGTACCAGGGAAACGGCATCACCGGATACAGATGCTCGCCCTGCATGCCGATACCCTGGTGGAACACGCGCACGAACTGGTCGTCGGTGATCTTGCCGATGCCCGTCTCCGCGTCAGGCGTGATGTTCGGCGTGGAAATCGGGCCGAACGGCGTGTTCATATACAGCCCGCCCGCAAACGGCTTGCCGTCGGGCGCCGTATGGCAGGCCTGGCAGTCGCCCGCGATGGTCAGAGTACTTGCCGTGCTCGATCAGCGCCGGATCGGCATTGGCGGCGCGCGCACCTGACGCGGCAGCCAACATCGCGCAACCGGCGGCGCCCGCCAGCAATGTGCCGCGCCCAGCGTTGAAGGCTTTCGCCATGGCTTCTCTCCTTGACCCGGCACACCAAACCCGCGTTCCAGCCACCCGGTTGCAACCGGGCCGGCAATTTGCAGAAAAAGCCCGGCCTGCCATGTTGGCCGGCATGGGCGAAGAGGTGGCGTGAATGGCCGAGATGATGCCCGACACCGGCAGGCTGGTTGGCCGTGTCGCGGGCGCTTTCTTGTGGGTGGAGCATGCGGCCTATATCGCGCTCGGCCTGCTGCTGTCGCTGGCGGCTCTGCTCGGCCTGGCCGGCGCGTCCGCCGTGCTGCTGGGCGGCCTGTCGGAATGGACCAGCACGCATGCCATCCTGGACATCATCGACCGGCTGCTGTTCGTGCTGATGGTCGTCGAAATCCTGCATACCGTGCGCGCCTCCATGCGCACGGGCGCGCTGACCAGCGAGCCGTTCCTCGTCGTGGGCCTGATCGCCACAATCCGGCGCGTGCTCGTCATCACGCTGAAATCGTCCGAGACCACCAAGCAGGATAGCCTGTCCGACAGCGCGCAACGCTTGTTCCAGTCCTCCATGATCGAGCTGGGCGTGCTGGCGGTGCTGATCCTGGTCATGGTGGTCAGCATCCGGCTGCTGCGCCCGGTCGGAAAACACGAGGCTTGACCCAGCCGGCGACCATCCTGGACGCGGCCGCTGCACTCGATGCCGGGCGGACGACCAGCCGCGCGCTCGTCGAGCACTGCCTGGCGCGCATCGCCGATCCGGCCGGCGAGGGCGCGCGCGCCTTCGTTGCCGTCTACGGGCAGAGCGCCAGGACCATGGCCGACGCCATGGACCGGCTGCGGATCGCGGGCCGCGCGCCGGGGCCGTTCGCCGGCGTGCCCGTCAGCCTGAAAGACCTGCTGGACGTGGCGGGCGAGACGACCCGGGCCGCCTCCGTCGTGCTGGCCGGCGCGCCACCCGCCACGGTTCACGCCACCGTCGTCCAGCGCGTGCTGGCCGCGGGCCTGGTGCCGGTGGGGCGAACCAATATGACCGAGTTCGCCTTCAGCGGCGTCGGCCTCAACCCGCATTTCGGCAATCCCCGCTCGCCGTACCGCCGCGACGCGGACGTGTCGGTCGGGCGCATTTCCGGCGGCAGTTCCTCGGGCGCCGCCGTGTCGGTGGCCGACGGCATGGCACTGGCGGCGCTGGGCACCGATACCGGCGGATCGTGCCGCATCCCCGCCGCCTTGTGCGGCGTCGTGGGCTTCAAGCCGACCGCGCGCCGCGTGCCGCGGGAAGGCGTGCTGCCGCTCTCGCCCACCCTCGATTCGGTCGGGCCGCTTGCCAACACCGTGGCCTGCTGCGCGATCGTGGACGCCATCCTGGCCGGTGCGCCGCATGGTCCCCGGCAGGCCCGCCCCGCCGCCGGCCTGCGCCTGCTCGCGCCGACCAACCTGGTGCTGGATGGGATGGACGCGCCCACCGAGCGGGCGATGGACCGGGCGATCGCCCGCCTGGACCGGGCCGGCGTGATCATCCACCACGCCCGCCTCGGCGCGTTCGACCTGGTCGCCGAGGCAAACGCGCGCGGCAGTTTCGCCGTCGTGGAGTCGTATGCCTGGCATCGTGCGCTGCTGGCCGGCCATGCGGCACGTTACGATCCGCGTGTGGCCAGCCGCATCGCGCCTGGCGCCAATATGGCCGCTTCGGACTATGTGGCGCTCGCCGCCGACCGCGCCCGTGCCATGGCCCGGTTCGCCGCCGACCTGGCGCCGTTCGACGCCATGTTGATGCCCACCGTGCCGGTCGTCCCGCCGCCGATCGCTGCGTTCCAGGATGAGGCGGCCTACGGTCAGCTCAACTACAAGCTGCTGCGCAACGCGGCATTGATCAATTTCGTCGATGGGTGCGCCATCAGCCTGCCGTGCCATGAGTCGGGCTCGCCGCCCGCCGGTTTGACACTGGCCGCGCCCGCCATGGCGGATGGCGGGCTGCTTGCCGTCGCAGAATCGATCGAGATGCTGCTGCGATAAACGGGACAGGCAGCTATGCGTGCCGATGCGGCCTTCGTCACGCGCCGTTACACGCGTCGCGCCGCTCGATCTAAGCAGTAATCCCAATCCTCCTCGCGTGACGCGTCGGTTCGCAAAATGTCCTGAATAGCGCCGGTAATTTGCAGTGCGCGAGGACTCGCACATCGCCGGTTCACGCGCGCGTATGTGGCTACCTGAAATCACGGTTCTGTGAGTATTTGGAAAAGCTTGGCCGATGCTGCTGAGATGGTGTGTCAATCGCGCCACAACCCGCATATTGCGCGCTCGGGCTGCCTCGTATCGCATGATCCATCGTCATAGATGTCGCGTTGTCGATGCTGGAAGCCCCGCACGGAGCGTCGCGGTGCGTGGTCCAGGACATTTTTATTTACAGGAGTACTTCACCATGAAGCTCAGGAATGCGCTTCTGACCGCCACCATGTTCGCGGCCCCCGCCGCGGCATTCGCCCAGCCCGTGACCGGCCCGTATATCAGCCTGGGGGCCGGTGGCACCTACACGCAGGACCAGAACCTGACGGTGGTCAACGTGCCGGCGCTCGGCGCCTACAGCTACGGCACCGCGAATAACGGCCACATCCGCGTGGACGGCAACGTCATCGGTTCGGGCGCCATCGGCTACGGCTTGGGCAATGGCCTGCGGATCGAGTTGCAGGGCGACTATCGCCGCAACACGCTCGTCAGCTTCAGCGGCCTGGATGGTGGCGGACACGAGGAGCAGTACGAAGGCTACGTCAACGTCCTGTACGATTTCGACCTGTCGCCGTTCGGCCTGCCGCTCTCCCCTTATATCGGCGTGGGCGCGGGCTACGATCAGGTGAAGTTCCAGAACGGGCGGGCTCGCGGCTTCGCCGGCGCGGGCTTCGACAACCCGATCTTCATCCGCGAGACCAACACCCAGGGCAATTTCGCCGCCCAGGGCATCCTCGGTGTGGCCTACAATCTGCCCTTCATGCCGGGCCTGGCGCTGACCGCGGAAGGCCGCGTCTCCGCGATCCCCGAGACGCAGGACTATCACGGCCAGTTCTTCGCGCCGGGCGTGTCCACCCGGATCAACTTCCGCACCGACAACACCATCAACTACGCCGGTGTCGTCGGCCTGCGCTACGCGTTGTTCCAGCCCGCCCCGCCCCCGCCGCCGGCTCCCCCGCCGGCCCAGCAGGCGGCCCCCGAAGTGCAGCCCTCGCGTACCTACCTGGTGTTCTTCGACTGGGATCGCGCGGACCTCACCGCCCGCGCCCGTCAGATCGTGGCCGAAGCCGCGCAGGCCAGCACCCACGTGCAGACCACGCGCATCGAGGTCAACGGCTACACCGACCTGTCCGGCACCGCCGCCTACAACCAGCGCCTCTCCGTCCGCCGCGCGCAGAGCGTGGAAGCCGAGCTGGTGCGTGACGGCGTGGCCCGCGGCGAGATCAGCATCCACGGCTATGGCGAGAGCAACCCGCTGGTGCCGACCGCCAAAGGCGTGCGCGAGCCGCAGAACCGCCGGGTGGAAATCATCCTGCGCTAACACGGCCACACCAACGATACGACGGAGGAGGGGAGGGCTGCGGCTCTCCCCTTTTTCGTTCCGGCCCCTTATCCTGCATCCGAGCCGGCCGTCAGGCCCCGCTGAAAGACGGAGACTCCGCATGACCCGCCTGCCAAACCTGCTTCCCATCGCGGTTGCCGGCCTGATCGTCTCGGCGGCCCACGCCCAGCCGGTCAGCGGTCCCTATGTCAGCCTGGGCGGCGGCGGCAACATCCTGCAGGACGAGAAGCTGCAGGGGGCGGCCTCCATTCTCGGCAGCAAGCTCAGCTTCGATGACGGCCCGGCGGCCTCGGCCGCCATTGGCTACGGTTTCGGCAACGGCTTTCGGGTCCAGATCGACGGCGATTGGCGACGCAACCGGCTGCACAGCGTGTCGAACTTCGGCCCCGGCGCCTCCGCCGGCGGCACTCAGGAAGCTTACGCGGCGATGGCCGACGTGATCTTCGATCTCGACATCCGCCAGGATTGGATCTTTCCCTATTTCGGCGCGGGCGTCGGCTATAGTTGGCAGCGCTGGGATCGCGTCCGCGCGTCGAGCTCCGTCTCGACAAATCTTGCCGATACCGCGGCCGGCGACGGGACAGACGGGCATTTCGCCTATCAGGGCCTGTTCGGCGTGTCCGTGCCGATGTCATTCGTCAGCGGCTTGTCGCTGACCGCCGAATACCGCTTCACCGGCGTCCCAAGCAAAACGAGCTATCCTGGCACAAGCTCGTCCGGCGCAGCGATCGGCAACCGCGTGGGCGCAAGCGCCAGCTACAACCACACCGGCCTGCTCGGCCTGCGCTACGTCCTGTTCCAACCCGCGCCCCCACCGCCGCCAGCGCCCGCTTCGCCTCAGCAGGCCGCCCCCGCCGTGGAACCCTCGCGCACCTACCTGGTCTTCTTCGACTGGGATCGCGCCGACCTCACCGCCCGCGCCCGCCAGATCGTCGCCGAGGCGGCGCAGGCCAGCACCCACGTCCAGACCACCCGGATCGAGGTGAACGGCTACACCGACCTGTCGGGCACCGCGGCCTACAACCAGCGCCTCTCCGTCCGCCGCGCGCAAAGCGTGCAGGCCGAGCTGGTCCGCGACGGCGTCGCCAGCACTGAGATCACCATCCACGGCTACGGCGAAGCCAATCCGCTCGTCCAGACCGCCCAGGGCGTGCGCGAACCGCAGAACCGCCGCGTGGAAATCGTCTTGAGGTAACACGCCGGCACGTCCGGCGCCGCCCACCGCGCAGGAGAACCTCGATCATGCCGCGTTCGCTTCCGCCGCTCGCCGTCATTCTCGGCGCAGCCGGCATCATCCCGTTCGTCATCCTCGGTGTGGCATCCCTGGGCGGCAACCCGCAAAGCGCCCTGACGGCCACGCGCGGCCTCGTCGGCTACGGCGCTGTCATCCTCGCCTTCCTGGGTGGGGTGCACTGGGGTTTCGCGCTGGAAGAGCAAAGCGACGGCCGCGCCCTGCGCCAGCGCCTGGGCCTCGGCGTCGTTCCGTCGCTCATCGGCTGGGCGGCGATCTTCGGCAGCGTCATCGCCGACCCGGCGCTCAGCCTCGCCATCCTGATCGCCGGCTTCATCGCGGTCGTCGTGACCGAATGGCGCGCCCATCGCCGTGGCCTGGTGCCGGGCGGCTACATGGTCATGCGCTGGGTGGTCTCGGTCATCGTCATCGCCCTGCTGACCACCGTGCTCGTGTTGCGGTTGTTCGGTGCTCACGTACTTATGTGAAAATTGTCTTTAAAATTAGAAAATTCTGTGCTGTAGGTATTCACGCATTTGAAGGCTGTTTCCATGATCGAGGCGACCGTGATCCCCTTCCCTCAACCGGCCCCGGTGGACGAGAAGGAGCGACTGCGGCGTGCCATGGAACATCTGCAAACCGCCCTCCACGCGCAAAGCCGGGCACTGAGCGACTGGCGCTTCGCCATGACCGAGCTGGGCGTGGGCGTCGCCGGGCTTGCCCAATCGCTGGCCAGCTACCAAGACAGCCTGTCGGGTGTGGAAGCCCGTCTGGCGGCACTTCGCCCGGAAGCCGCCCGTCTGATCTCCAGCGCCGCCCTGCACCGGCCCGATGTTACAGCCGCAAGGGCACCCGCCGCCCAATAACCAGCAGGGCAGCCACCGTGACCAGCGACGCACCGGCCATGTAGATCCCCGGCACCGTGGGATCGCCGGTCACCCCGATCATCCACTCCATCGCCAGTTGCGCAAACCCGCCAAACACCACCACACCCAGCGTATACCCCAGCGACATTCCAGCGGCGCGCACCCGCACCGGAAACATCTCGGCCAGCAACGCCGCCGACGGGGCCGTATAACCAGCACGCAACACGCTGATCCCCACCAGAACACATGTCAGCACGGCCGCATTCGGATAAGCCTCGACCAGCCGAAACGCCGGATAGGCGCCCACACACAGCAATCCCGCCAGCGCCACCATGATCGGCAACCGCCCCCAGAGATCGGATAGATGCGCGGCCACAGGCGTGACCAGCAAAGGGCCCACCGAAGCCGCAAAGGTCACGCCAAAGCTGCTCGACTGCGCCAGGTGCAGATGCCGGTGCGCATAGGTCGGCAGATAGATGTTCAGGTAGGTGCCAGCCGTACCCGCGGCGACAACCCCCGCCGCCAGCGCCACCCGCCCGCCATGCCGGCCCACCAGCTCCCGAAGCGGCGCTTCCGTCCTCCGCCCGGCCTCGAACGCCGGCGACTCGGCCACGTGCCGCCGCACATAAAACCCCACCGGCCCGATCAGCAGCCCCAGCACGAACGGCAGCCGGAACCCCCACGAATCCAACGCCGCCGGCGGCAACACGCCAGACAGCGCCCACGCCACGCCGGACCCCAGAATCGCCGACACCGCCTGGCTGGTGAACTGGAAGCTGCCGAAAAACCCCGGGCGCCTCCCCGCATGCTCGACCATGAACGCGGTGGCGCCGCCAAACTCGCCCCCCGCCGACACACCCTGGATAAGCCGCGCCCCCAAGATCCCGAGCGGCGCCCAAATGCCAATCGTGGCATACCCCGGCATGACAACCATCAACGCCGTCCCCAACGTCATCAGCAGGATGGACGCGCTCAACGCCGCCCGCCGCCCGCGCCGGTCCGCGTAACTCCCCAGCAGCGCCGCCCCCACCGGCCTGGCGAGGAACGAAACCCCATACGTGCCGAACGTCAGCAGCAGCCCGGTCGCGGGGTCGGCCTTGGGAAAGAACGCGCCGGCAATCTGCGACGCGAAATAGCCAAAAACGCTGAAGTCATACCACTCCAACGCATTGCCAGCCGAAGCGGCCAGAACGACGCGCGTCAGCGATCTCATTGAGACGCCCGCACCAACGGGCGTTCATCGGAACTGACGAAGTTGACTGTTCCAGCAGCAGAAAGCCTCACCGCGAAGGCACAAAGACACGAAGAAGCCTGGGCGCCCATGCGTTCTCGCCTCAGAAGCATGCAGGTATTTTGCCGATCGCGGGCCTCTGCGTGGTCTTCGCGCCTTCGCGGTGAATTTTGTCCCTACTCTGCGACCAGAAAGCGGGCGCGCCTATCGCACCCTTAATCCGCGGCGTCCGCCATTTCGCCCGGTTTGGCGTGGGCCGTGCGGCGCATGGCGTCTTCCACATGCCGGCTGAACACGTATTCGGCCGGACGCTGCCCTTCCAGCGGGATTTCCGGCGCCATCGGGCCGTCCAGCTTCGGGCCGCGCAGCAGCACCTTGGCGATCTTCAGCGGGTTCTTGACCGAGTTCACGACCGAGGTGGCTTCATAACCGGAGTGCACCATGCAGTCGGCGCATTTCTCGTAATTGCCGGTGCCGTACTTGTCCCAGTCGGTGGTCTCCATCAGCTCCGTGAAACTTTTCGCGTAGCCTTCGCCCAGCAGGTAGCAAGGCCGCTGCCAGCCGAACACGTTGCGCGTCGGGTTGCCCCAGGGCGTGCAGCGATACTCCTGATTGCCGGCCAGGAAATCGATGAATAGCGGGCTCTGGCCGAACTTCCACTTCTTGCCTTGTCCGCGCTTGAGGATGTCACGGAACAGCTGCTTGGTCTTCTGGCGGCCCAGGAAATGCGCCTGGTCGGGCGCACGCTCGTAGGCATAGCCGGGCGAGGTCATGATCCCGTCGATGTCGAGCTTGGTCACTTCATCGAAGAAATTGGCCACCCGCTCGGGATCGGCCCCGTCGAACAGCGTGCAGTTGATCGACACCCGGAAACCCCGCCGCTTGGCTTCCTTGATCGCGGCGATCGCGCGGTCATAGGTACCGTCCTGGCTGACGGCGCGGTCGTGCATGTCGCGGTCGCCATCCAGGTGGATGTCCCAGGCAAAGGAGGGATGCGGCTTGTAGCTGTCGAGTTTCTTCTCCAGCAGCAACGCGTTGGTGCACAAATAGATGAACTTGCCGCGCGCCAGGATCTTTTCCACGATCTCCGGCATCTCGCGATGCAGCAGCGGCTCGCCGCCGGCAATCGACACGACAGGCGCGCCGCACTCATCGACCGCCTCCAGGCATTCGGCGACCGAAAGCCGCTGGTTCAGGATCGGCGCCGGATAGTCGATCTTGCCGCACCCGCCACAGGCCAGGTTGCACCGGAACAGCGGCTCCAGCATCAGCACCAGCGGATAGCGCTTACGCCCGGCCATGTGCTGGCGGACGACATAGGCACCCACGCGCAGAACTTGTTTTAGCGGAACCGACACTCGATACACTCCTGTCCACGCCGCACCCGTCATGATGGGGTGCAGAAGGCCCCGGGCGCGCCCAAAGGCGCCCGACGCGGCTTGGTGAGCCGCCAACATTGGACCGCGACGCGTCCTATGCCACCCCGGTCAGCGTCCCGTATGGCATTGCGTTGCCGTCCGAACAACATTGGTCGCCGGAAGGAGGGCAGACGTGGCGGTTTTGCGACACGTATTGCGTGCAATCATGCCCACCCCCGCCGGCGAACTCGGGGCGGGGATGAAGCGTCATCGCGCCGACGTGTTGCTGACCGAACGCGGGCTGGTGGAAAGCCGTGCGCGGGCGCAGGCGCTGATCCTGGCCGGCAAAGTCTTCTCGGGCGACCGCCGCGTGGCCAAGGCGGGTGACGGGCTGGCCCAGGACGCACCGCTGGAGGTGCGCGGCCAGGATCACCCCTGGGTCTCGCGCGGCGGGCTGAAGCTGGCCCACGCGCTCGACCATTTTGGCCTGTCGCCCACGGGCCTGGTCTGCCTGGATATCGGCGCCTCCACCGGCGGTTTTACCGATGTGCTGCTGCATCACAATGCGGCCCGCGTGCACGCCGTCGATGTCGGCCACGGCCAGCTCGCCTGGCGCCTGCGCTCCGATCCCAGGGTCGTGGTGCATGAGCGGCTGAACGCCCGTCACCTCACAGCCCAGGCGATCGGCGAACCCGTCCAGGCGCTGGTCTGCGACGCCAGCTTCATCGGCCTGCGCACCGTGCTGCCGGCGCCGCTCTCCCTCTGCGTCCCCGGCGCCTGGGCGGTGGCGCTCATCAAACCGCAATTCGAGGCAGGCCCAGGCCAGGTCGGCGCCCGCGGCGTCGTGCGCGACCCGGCGGTGCACGAAGCCGTGTGCGCCGCGGTGCATCAATGGTGGGCGGCACTGCCCGGTTGGGCGGTCACCGGTATCGAGCCCAGCCCCATCACCGGCCCCGAAGGCAACCGCGAATTCCTGCTCGCCGCCAAGCGCGGTCCGTAGGTGTCAGAGCATCATCCGATCGAACGGGCTCGTTCGGTCGGACAAAGATGCTCGCCAAAACAATGCGCTAGAGCCTGGTCCGTGAACCAGCCCGAACGGATCATGCTCTAAGCCTCGACCGCTTCGGCCAACTCCGGCTCCGCCGCACGAGGCCGGCGCGGCAGCATCATGAAGGCCGGCACGTCCTCGCCAAAACCTTCGACCGAAGGCCCCAAATCCTCGTCCCGCCGTCGATAATCGCGTCCCGCCGGCCGCTCGTAGCGTGTCTCCTGACGTGGCTCGGGCCGCGGCTCAGGCCGCGGCGTGTCGGCCCTCGGCTCCGGCCGGCGCTCGGCACGCACCGGTTCCGGGGCACGCGGCGCCGGCTCCGCCGGGCGTTCCGGCTTGCCACGGCTCCGGCTGCGGCTGCGTGAACGGGGGCTGCCGGCCTTCTCCTCGTCCGACGGGGCTCCGGGCAGCGCTTCGGGGGCAGGCGCGCGGGCTTTCGCCGGCGCCGGCTTGCGCGCGCCGGCCGGGGCGCGCCCACGACGCCGGCGACCATCCGTCTCGGCCCATTCGACAACGTCCAGCTCAGGGATCGCGATACGCGGAATGGCGAACCCGGTGAGCTTCTCGATCGCCTCCACCGCCAGCCGGTCCTCCGGCGAGGCAAGCGTGAACGCATGCCCGGTCAGCCCCGCGCGCCCTGTCCGCCCGATCCGGTGCACGTAATCCTCGGCATGGTGCGGCACGTCGAAATTGAACACGTGGCTCAGCCCGCCAATGTCGATGCCCCGCGCCGCCACGTCGCTGCACACCAGCAGCCGCAACTCGTTCTTCTTGAATTTTTCGAGCGTCGCGAAACGCGCCGGCTGGCTCATGTCACCGTGCAGCGAACCGACTGAGAAATTGTGCCGAGACAGCGACTTATACAGAATATCGACGTCGCGCTTGCGATTGCAGAAAATCAGCGCGTTGGCCACGTCCTCCGACCGGATCAGCCGACGCAGCGCCTCCCGCTTGTCATGCTCGGCCACCAGCACCAGGCCGGCCACGATCGTCGTTGCCACGGAAGCCGATTTCGAAACCGTGATCATGCGCGGGTTGTCGAGGAAGGCGTCGCTCAGCCGGCGGATTTCCGGCGCCATGGTCGCGCTGAAGAACAGGGTCTGCCGCGTCTTCGGCAACAGGCCGACGATGCGCTCCACATCGGGGATGAACCCCATGTCCAGCATGCGGTCCGCTTCGTCGATCACCAGCAGACGCGTGTCGGTCAGCATCAGCCCGCCGCGCTCGAACAGGTCCAGCAGCCGCCCCGGTGTCGCGATCAGCACATCGACGCCCTTGTTCAGCGCCTCCCGTTGGTCGGACACGCTCTCGCCACCGATCAGCAGCGCGTGGTTCAGTTTCAGGTATTTGCCGTATTCGACGAAATTTTCGGCGACCTGCAGCGCCAGCTCGCGCGTCGGCTCCAGGATCAGGCTGCGCGGCATCCGCGCGCGGGCGCGGGAGCCGGCCAGGATGTCCAGCATCGGCAGGGTGAAACCCGCGGTCTTGCCGGTCCCTGTCTGTGCCACGCCCATCACGTCGCGCCCGGCCAGCACGGCCGGAATCGCCTGCGCCTGTATCGGGGTCGGGTGGCGGTAACCCTTCTCCTCGACGGCGCGCAGTATCGGCTCGGACAGGCCCAGATCGGCGAACAGCGGAAGCTCAGCCTCGGGCGCCCCGTCCTCGACCGGTGGCGGGGCGGCACCCTCACCGGGAGCCGCGAAGGCGATGCCGGCCAATTCGGCGGCGACGTCGCCGGCCGGGACGGGATGCTCCGGTTCCGGCTCGTCATCCTGCGTCGATCCGGCCGACGCGGACTCCTCCGGCAGAATCTCCTGGTCGGGCGCGGACCGCGCGGGTGTGCCGGGCTCGGCAGACGCGTGCGCGTCGGAGTGCACAGGCTCGTCAGCCTCGCAGGCGGTGGTCTGGTTCAACAATTCATCTCGGTCTTGGAAAAGGGGCAGGGCTGATGCGACAAAATGAGGCGGCGGTTGCTGGCCGCTTGGCGGGCCACCCGGGCAACCGCACGGGGCGCGTCGCACCGTTGCGCGTCAGCGCGGGATATCTGCAACCATTGCGGCAAAGTCAAGCTTTCAGGCGCGCCGCAAAGCGCAACCTCGCGCACGGCCACGAACGGGACCGCACTGCATGACTCCGGACAAGCCGCTGAAAATCGAAGACTACGCGATGATCGGCGACCAGGTGACGGCCGCGCTCGTCGGGCGAGGCGGCTCGATCGACTGGCTGTGCCTGCCGCGCTTCGATGGCGGCGCCTGCTTCGCCGCCCTGCTGGGCGATAGCGAGAACGGACGGTGGCTGCTCGCGGCAAAGGCGCCGAGCGGTCGGCCCACCCGCGCCTACCAGGGCGAGACAATGATCCTGGAGACGCTCTGGACCACACCGGGCGGCAGCGCCGCCGTCATCGATTTCATGCTACCCGAAGCCGAGCACCCGACCCTGGTTCGGCTGGTGCAGGGGCGCGCCGGGCGGGTGACCATGCAGACCGACCTCGCCTTGCGGTTCGATTACGGCATCTCCGTCCCCTGGGTCACGCGGCTGGACGGGCAGCCGGGCCTGTGCGCGATCGCAGGGCCCGACATGGTCGTCCTGCGCACGTCCATCAAACTGCACGGCCGCGACATGCACAGCGTCGCCCAGTTCGACGTGCACGCCGGCGAGACGGTCGCCTTCGTCATGTCGCACGGCCCCTCGCATCGGCCGCAGCCGCCGCCGGTGGACGCCCAGGCGGCGCTGGAGCGCACCCGGGCCTACTGGGCCGAATTCATCGCCCGCTGCCGCTACAAGGGGCCATACTGGCAGCACGTCCACCGCTCGCTGCTGACGCTCAAGGCGCTGACCTACGCGCCCACCGGCGGCATCGTGGCCGCACCCACGACCTCGCTCCCCGAGCAGCTCGGCGGTCCGCGCAACTGGGATTACCGCTACTGCTGGCTGCGCGACGCCAGCCTGACCCTGTTCGCGCTGATGGGCGCCGGCTACACCGAGGAGGCTTCCGCCTGGCGCGACTGGCTGCACCGCAGCATCGCCGGCAGCGCCGACCAGATCCAGATCATGTACGGCCTGCACGGCGAACGCGCGCTGCAGGAGCGCGAGCTGCCCTTCCTGGCCGGTTACGAAGGCAGCCGCCCGGTGCGCGTCGGCAACGCCGCCAGCGGCCAGGTGCAGCTCGACGTCTATGGGGAGGTCCTGGAATGCCTGCACCAGGCACGCCGCAACGGCCTGAAAGCGGCGCCGCATGGCTGGGCGTTGCAACGCAACATCGTGGCCCACCTGGCGCAGATCTGGGACCAGCCCGACGAGGGCATGTGGGAGATACGCGGCGGCGCCCAGCATTTCACGCTCAGCAAGGTGATGGCGTGGACGGCGGTCGACTGCATGATCCGCGACGCGGTGCGCTACAACCTGTCCGGCCCCATCGAGGAATGGCGGACGCTGCGCACGAAGATCGCCGAGTGCGTGTTGCGTGACGGATACGATGCCGGCCGGAACACCTTCGTGCAGAGCTTCGGCTCGAAGGAGCTGGACGCGAGTCTGTTGCTGATCCCGATGACCGGCTTCCTGCCGCCCGACGATCCGCGCGTTGTCGGCACCGTGCGGGCGATCGAGGAGGACCTGCTGCAGGACGGTTTCGTGCTCCGCTACCGCACCAGCAGCCAGGTCGATGGCCTGCCAGGCGGGGAGGGCGCGTTCCTGGCCTGCACCTTCTGGCTGGTAGAGGTCTATGCGCTGCAGGGCCGCACCGATGACGCACGCGCATTGTTCGAGAGATTGTTAAGCTACGCCAACGATGTCGGATTGCTGGCGGAGGAGTACGATCCGGTTACAAAACGGCAGATCGGCAATTTTCCGCAGGCATTCTCCCACGTGGCGCTGATCGCGGCGGCAATGACCCTGGGCGGCCAGTCGGTCGGCCATGCCAGCCGCGCCCGGCGCGCCGCCGATCATAGGGCGGCGACGGCAAATTCCGCCGTATGAGCAGGCCTCAGATGTCGGTGCGCGCGCTTTGCACCAGCGTGCAGCCGCCGATGCGCCAGGCGCCATCCGGCTGCATGCGCATATCGTAGAGGGCGGAGGCGACGCGGCCATCCTCGCCCACCACCTCGACCGTCTGGCGCAGCCCGTCCGGCTCCGGCGCCAACTCGCCGAAACTGACACTGCGGGGATGATACACGGCGGGGTAGGCGGTGCGCACCATCGCCAGGAAATGCGGCCCGTCGCCGAACTGCTTTTGCAAGGCCGCGGTAGCAAACCCGAGTGCCGCGACGCCATCGTCGTGCCGGAAGGCGTCCATCTGCGCCTCGATCACCATGCGTATCGCCGCCCGCGCCGCCGGTGTGGGCGCCTGGCCCTTGGCAATGGCCGAGCCTGACGCAAGAGACAGGCACGCGGCCAGCGCCAGCGCCGCGCACCTCACCGCCGGTGCGGCCCCATCCAGGCCGCCAGTGCCAGCAGCAGCACCAGCCCGCGCGAGGTCGCCAGCTTGCTGTCGCCGTGCCGCACCTCGCTGGCGAACACGGCCGCCGAGGCACCGGCCACCAGCGCCGCGCCCAGCGGGCGGGTCGGGCGGGGCACCATCAGCAGTCCGCCCACCAGTTCGGCCGCGGCCACCGCACGCATGTCGCCGCGCGACCAGCCGAGATGCGCGAACATCCCGTCATAGGCGCGGTCGCCCGCCAGCTTGTCGCCGCCGGCAAGGGCGACGGCGGCGCCGAGTATCGAAAACATGGCCATGGTGAAACACCTCCTGTCCGCCGAACGCCGCCCAGGGGCAAGCGTTCGGCGGCACCCTGGCGATCTCCCGCTATTTGAGCGGGATCACCAGCATGTTCATCGAATAGGCAGGCACGGTGACACTGGCCGCACCCGCGGTAAACGCGATGTTCGCCAACTTATGGAAAGCTGTCAGGTCCGCGCCGCTGTAGCTGAACATCTGCGCCGACGAGGTCGGCGCCGGGTTGGCCAGCGTAATCGGCGAGGTGAGGTCGCCCGCCGTCTTGTTGATCAGCACCAAAGTCAGCGTGCCCTGGCCGCGGAGCGCCGCATAGGACGCGACCGACCCCTGGTCGGCGCTGGTCGCCTGAACGGAGGTGGTGCCGAACCCGTGGCCCGCGCCGTCATAGTTGCGATACAGCAAAAAGCTGAACGCGATCGGATCCGTCGGCTGCGGCGGGTTCCACATGGCCGCCAGATCGACCGCCTGCCAACCGAAAATACCCAGCACGTCGGCCTCGGCCAGGGCGTCGACGATGGACTTGGCGCCGCTATCGATCGAGTACTCGGAAAATGCCAGCTTCGTCCCGGGATAATACTGCGCGATCCATTGCCGGAAGCGTGGGATCAGCTGCATCGGGCCGTCGAAAAAATACTGCTCGACCCATGTCCCACCGTTATAGGCCGGATCCCACAACGTGCGCGTGGAGGCGAGCTGCGAGGCGGGATCGGAGAAATTGAAGTAGTAGTGCTCGTCGAAATAATCGAGCACGCGGTGGTGATGTGCCGCCTGATAAGCGGCCATCTGTTGCAGATAGTATTGGCCGGCGAAAAGATTGTTCTGCTGGGCCGGCGTGCCGATCCAGCCGCCCAGGGTGAAATCCGATGGACCCAGGACGAAGGCGGAAGCATCCGCCTGCTTGACGGCGGCCGCATATTGCTGCCCCAGCGAGACGATGGTGCTGTAGGGCACGCCGCCCGGCTCCACGTCGCGATGCGTGTTGCCCCATCCCAAGGGCTCGTTGTCCAGCTGATAGAATTTGACGCCGCCCGATTTCGCCGTCCCAAACCGGCTTACCAGATGCTGCACCCATTGCGCCTGCAGCGACGGCGTGTTGGCGACGTTGTTGAACGCGATGTTGGTGTCGGTCAGTTGCGTCCCATCGGCCGCGATGCTGTTGCCGCACGAATCGCCATTGGGATGGACATACGGGTTCGTCGCCTGCTGCGCCCCATAGACGGAGACTGGAAAACTGCACGACCAGGGGCTCGCATTGTTGATCCATGGGATAATCGGAACGGTCAGCAGCGTCTGTGTCTTCGTGGCCTTATCGGCGGCCACCAGCGCGTCTGGCCCGGCGCTCGGCACCGGGCTCGCCTGGCCGTCCCCGCTCATGAAGAACCAGTCGAAGCCGGCGTTGCTGCTATCGACAGTCCAGTTATAGCGGGTCGTCCCGTCGCCACCCCAACGCAACACCGGCAGCCGCGCGGCGGACTGAAATGCGGGCGACACGCCGTATTCGGCCATGCCGTAAATATACGGGCTGATCGCGTGATGGCCGGCCGACGCATCGATGCTGATCGCCGGACCGGCCGTTTGCGCCCAAGCGAGGGAGGAAAGCCCGGTCAAGACACCTGCCGCAAGGGCGCCTGCTCTCCACCACGCCATCGTAGGCCCTCCGCTCGGTTCCGAACGGATGCTGCAACGGGCGCGCGCGAAACACCACCTAAAGTTGTATGACTGGTTTGTTGGCGCCTATTTCGGCCGGCCGAGCCGCGGTTCGGCACGCTCGCGCGCCGCCTCGCCCACCCGTGCCGCGGCACGCAGAGTGGGGCTGAGCGACTCCCGCGCCGGCTCGGCCTCCCAGGACGCAGGCGGGATCGGTGCCGGCGCAGGAGGGCGTGGCGTCTCGCGCGGGGCGGCCGCGCGCAGCAGGGCAGGGGCGTCGTACGGCTCGCGCCCGGGCTCGGGCAGGCGCATGACCAAAGCACGCAACTCGGCCTGCACCTCGTCGAGCTGCGCCTCGATCGCCTCCAGCCGGCTTTTCACGCCGAACACGCTGAACGGCATCATGATCAAGGCCAGCCCCAGCAGCGCGCCCGCCACCACAACCAGCAGCTGCAACCACCAGGGCATCCAGTCGGGAAAATCGAAGGGCAGGGTCATGTCGGCTCAGCGCAATCCTCACGCCGGCCCGTCAACCCCGACCGAAACGCCCCTCGACATGGGGGGTATCAGGCCGAAGCGGCAACCCCATCGGCCACCAGTTCGCGCAATTTGCCATGCAGATGTGCGTTGCCCGCCACCACATCGTTGTCCGGCCCATCGCTGACCGTAAACTCGGCGCCAGCCGGGTCCGTCGCCGTGCCGCCGGCCTCGCGCACGATCAGCACACCCGCCGCGCAATCCCACGGTTTCAACCCCAGCTCCCAATACCCGTCGTAGCGCCCGGCCGCGACCCAGGCCAAATCCAGCGCCGCCGAGCCGAAGCGCCGCACCCCGGCGGTGGCCGGCATCAGCGCACCCAGCGTGCGGGCAAACGCCAGCCGGTTGCGGGCGGTGACGGCCGCGAACGGAATGCCGGTCGCGAACAGCGCATCCTTCAACTCGCGCCGGGCTGAAACGCGCAGCCGCCGCTCGTTGAGAAACGCCCCGCCGCCCCGCTCGGCCCAGAACATCTCGTCATTGGCCGGGCTGTAGATCATGCCGGCGGCCAGCTCGACCGATCCATCCGGCATGCGCCGCTGCAGCGCCATGCTGATCGCCCAGTGGGGAATACCGTGGAGGAAGTTCGTCGTCCCATCGAGCGGATCGACCACCCAACGCCACGTCCAGTTCTCACCGCCCGACGCCCCGCTCTCCTCCATCAGAAACGCGTAGCCAGGCCGCGCCTTGGCCAGTTCCTCCCGCAGAGTGGCCTCCGCCCGCAGATCGGCCTGGCTGACGAAGTCGGACGGTCCCTTGATGCTGACCTGCAACTGCTCGACCTCGGCGAAATCGCGCAACAGGCGTTTGGACGCCTTTTGCGCGGCGTTCTGCATGACGGTCATGTGGGGGGAGAGGCGAAGGGCCATACGGAGTAAAACTTTCAGTCGTCGGACTGGCCGGGGCCGTAGATGCGCAGAACGATCACGTCGCCGTCTTCGGCTTCGCGGTTTCGACTCTCCCTGACTTCGTACAAGACCCTGTGGCCCTGTGAGATTAACAGCCGCGCACCGGAATCCGACGCGATGCGGTTCACGAGCGCGAACTCTGCCAGATTGCGAACGGCTGCCTCGAGCGCTGCCAGGCGCGAGCGGGCAGACTCACCCGATCCAGGTTGCCGATACCAGGCTCGGATTCGACGCCGGTCAAATTGCGCGGCTTTGGTGAGTACGACCCGCCGCTTCAACGGGTATCAGAGTTTTCGCGGTTGAGGTTCCGGAAGGGGACTGTCTGTCTCAAGGCTGTCCAGCCACGCATCGACTTCCTCGAGAGGTATGCCGCCATTCGCCTCGAAATCGGCGATCGCCTCGTCGATGCCGGCAAGCTCGGCCGCGGTGAAAGTGACCTCAGCCGGCAGGATAGGTTCATGCTGATCCATGACCGCACCATAATCCCACGCCCACCCAGGCGCTACCCTTTCGCCCGCTCCACATACGACCCGTCCTCGGTCCGCACCACCACACGCTCGCCCGCCTCCACGAACGGCGGCACCAGCGTCTTCACCCCGTTGGACAGCTTTGCCGGCTTATACGAGGAACTCGCCGTCTGCCCCTTCACCACCGGGTCCGCCTCCACGATCTCCAGCGTCACCTGCGGCGGCAGATGCGCCCCCACCGGTTCGCCCTCCACCATGTCCACATCGATCGTCATGTTGTCCTGCAGGAACGGCGCCTGGTCGCCCAACAGCCCGAGCGGCACGGTCAGCTGCTCGAACGTCTCGGGGTCCATCAGCACGATGTTCTCCCCCTCGGTATAGGAATACGTAAAATCCTTGTTGTCGGTCATCAGCCGCTCGACCGTGTCGGCCGTGCGCCACCGCTCGTTGGTCTTGTTGCCGGTCTTCAGGTCCCGCATCTCGACCTGGATGAACGCGCCACCCTTGCCCGGCGTGATGATCTGCTGCTTCAAGACCGTCCAACGCCGCCCGTCATGGTCGAGCACCTGGCCGGCGCGGATAAGGTTGGCCTGCTGTTTCATGGAAAACTTCTCTGGGCGCGGAAAGGGGTGGCGGGCTGTCTAGCCAGTCGCCCGCACCCCGGCAAGCGCATGGCTGCCACCCCACGGGTCGCGCACCGTGTCGCCCTCCAGATACCCCGGCCCGATCGGCACTTTTCCAAAGCCGCCCGGCACGTCGAGCACGTAGGTCGGCCACGCCAGCCCCGTCACCCGCCCGCGCAGGCCGGCCAGCAACGCCTGGCCTTCCGCGATCGGCACATGGAATCGTGCCGTGCCAGGGGCCGGGTCCAGCTGGTGCAGGTAGTAAGGCTTTATCCGATTCCGCAGCATAGCCCGGAACAGGTCTTCCAAAGCCTCCATGCTGTCGTTGACGCCGCGCAGCAGCACCGACTGCCCCAGCAGCGACACCCCGGCCGCCTGGATACGGCGCAGGCAAGCAGAAGCCGCCGGCGAGAACTCGCGCGCATGATTGGCGTGCAGCACCAGAAACAGCGGTTTGTCCGTCGCCATCGCGCCGACCAGCCCATCCGTCACCAGCGCCGGCGCGGCCACCGGCACACGCGTATGGATGCGCAAGATCTCGACATGCGGGATTGCCTGCAGCGCGCCCAGTAAATCGCCAAGCTTGCGCGCGGACAGCAACAGCGGATCCCCCCCGGTCAGGATCACCTCGCGTATCGCCGGCCGGGCGCGCACGTAATCTACTGCTGCCGCCAGCTCGGCGCTGGTCAGCGCCCCTCCGCCAGGCCCCACCTGCTCGCGCCGAAAGCAGAAGCGGCAGTACAGCGCGCACACGAACAGCGGCGTCACCAGCACCCGGTCCGGGTAGCGGTGCACCACGCCCCGCATCGGCGAATGCGCCGCGTCCCCCACCGGGTCTGCCTGTTCGTGAGTGGCGGTCTCCAGCTCGTCGGGATGCGGCAGAACCTGGCGCCCGATAGGATCGTCCGCATGATCGATCAATGCGGCAAAGCTGTGCGGCACGGCCACTGCATAGCGCGCCGCAACGCGGGAGGCGGCGTCGCGGTCCGCTTCGGAGAGAAAGCCGGCGCCGATCAGGGCGTCGGGCGTGCGTAACGTGCCGTCCGGCATGTGTGGGCGATGGTCCGGTGATGTGGGTCTTGGCGGTGCAAGACGCGCCGGGGCGTAGCACCGGCGTGGCGCGGGGGAAATGGCGGCGCTCGCTGGCACGCTGCTCCGACCTGCCGTTCACGAGACCAGAAGGCCTCGCGCGTTTTGCACCGCCGGTACGGGATGTTGATCCGGCACCCCACAGCCGGCATCCGCCTCCGCCTCCGCCTCCGCCTCGGCCTTGATCGCCGCCTGCAGGGTGGTCCAGAGATCGAGCGTCGCCCTCTCCCATCCCTCCGGATTACTGCCGTATTGGTCTATGACCTCGTGCAACCGCTGGTGCGCGCGGCCGAACGGCGTCTCGTGCAACCCATGCGTGTCGAAGTAGCGGCCGATAGGGCAGGCATGCGGGTCGCGGATGTCCGGCGCCCAGGCAAACCGCAACGGCTGGCTGACCAAGGCACGGCAAGTTTCCACGATGCTGATATGGGCGGCATAGGCGCCCAGCAGATTTTGCGGTTGCCGGTCGATGGGCACGGGCCGGAACCTGGCGGCCCAGTCGATCAACGCCGCGGACGGCATCGGACGGGCAATGGCGTAGCCCTGCACCGCCTGCACCCCCAGCACGCCCAGCGCGGACATGATCTCGGCGGTCTCTACGCCCTCGACCACCAGCGTGCCGTGCAGTCCACGCGCCAAAGCTTGCATGGCGGCCACGAAATGCAGCCCCTCGGGTTTTTGTCGCAACCCGCGCACAAAGACCTGGTCCAGCTTGATCTTGTCGACCGCCAGTGCCTGCAGCCGGCTGAGCGACGAGTAACCGGTTCCTAGATCATCAATGGCGATACAGACACCTGCCGCCTTGATCTCGCCAATCACCCGGCAGGCCGCCGGCATGCTCAGGAATTCATCATCCTCGAGAATTTCCAGCGTGATGCGGCGGGGTGCCACATCCCTCGCCTGCAACTGTCTCAGCAGCTTGGCCACAAAGCCCGGGCGAACCATAACGCTGGGGCTGACATTGAACGACATGAACAGCGAAGGGTGCGCCCGGTCGCACGCAGCCAAGGTCGTCAGGCCGTCCGCCAAGGATTTGAAGAGCAGATCAGCCAACTGCTCGACGTCCAGGCTCGGCAGGAACACGCCGGGCGAAATGATGTTCGGCCCATCGATCAGGCGCCCTAGCACTTCCACGCCAAGCAGCGCGCCCGATTGCAGGTTGACGATCGGCTGGTAGTGGTTGAGCACCTGGCCCCAGCTCAGCAGGCGCGCGTGATGCGTGGCGTCCGACACGATAGGCCTCCTTCGTCGGATCACGATGGCGCCCAATTGTTGCGTTTAGGTTTACGCGAGCCGCCGGGCTGCCTGTTTGGTATCGATCAACCCATGCACCCAACCTGGCACCCCCACTCCCTCGCGGACCGGCTCCCCTTCCTGCGCCGCCGCGCGCGTCTCACCCAGGCCACCCGCGCCTTCTTCCACCAGCGCGGCTATACCGAGGTCGAAACCCCCTACGCCGTTCCCACCCCGGGCGAAGAAGTCCACCTCCAAACGTTCTCGACCGTCCGCATATCCCCCACCGGAGACCGCGAACCCCTCCACCTCCACACCAGCCCCGAATTCGCCATGAAACGCCTGCTCGTGGCAGGCAGCGGCCCGATCTTCCAGCTCGCCCGCGTCTGGCGCAACGGCGAGGGCAGCGACACACATTCCCCCGAATTCACCATGCTGGAATGGTATCGCCCCGGCGCCACCCTCGACACGCTCATGGACGAGACCGAGCACTTCCTGCGCGCCACGCTTCCCCCCACCGTCACCTGCCGCGGCGTCACCACGGACCTTGCCCGCTTCGAACGCCTCACCATGGCGGACGCCTTCGCCCGCCACGCCGGCGCCGACCTGCTGGGCACGCTCGACGATGCCCAGGCACTCGCCGCCTCGGCCAACGCGCGCCTGCGCCCCGACGAAACCTGGGAGGACCTTTTCTTCCGGCTGCTGCTGGAACGGGTCGAACCGGCCATCGGCCGCGCCCACCCCACCTTCCTCACCCACTGGCCGGCCCGGCAAGCCGCCCTGGCTCTGAAGAACCCGGCCGATCCGCGCACCGCCCTGCGGTTCGAGCTGTTCGTCTGCGCGATGGAACTCGCCAACGCGTTCGAGGAACTGACCGATGCCGCCGAGCAGCGTGCCCGTTTCGTGGAAGATCGGGCCAGGCGCCACGCCCTGACCGGCCCGGACTGGCCATTGGATGAGGATTTCTTGACCGCCCTGGCCCATGGCATGCCCCAAGGCGCCGGCATCGCCCTGGGCTTCGATCGCCTGGCCATGATCGCATCCGGTGCATCCACGATCGGCGACGTGCTTTGGTTACCAAACGTATCGCGCCGGCGCTAAGGGCCCTCGAAATGCCACTTCTTGGCCAATCGAACGTTCACGGTCTGATCGGAGAAGAGTCACCCATGCGTACAACCCTGTCCGCAGCCCTTGCCAGCGCGGCGTTGCTGGCCGGTTGCGCCTACCCCAGCCCGCAGCATGTCGCGGCCCTCAACACCCTCGTCGGCAAGTCCGAGACCGACCTCGTGCGCGCCCACGGCGTACCGACCCGCACCTACGAGACGGGCGGCGCCAAATTCCTGTCCTACAACATCAGCCGCATCGAAAGCATCCCCGGCGATTACGGGTTCGGCGGCATCGGCCCCTACGGCTATGGCGGGTTCGGCTATGGCGGCTTCGGCTACGGCGGCTTCGGCGGGTTCGGCCCCGAAATCATCCAGCGCGACTGCGACACCACCTTCGAGCTGAAGGCCGGCATCGTCCAAAGCTGGAGCCTGCGCGGCAACGATTGCTGACTCGGTCGTCGGCTTTCCGTCGTCGGTCATCAGACAAGACGTCGTCTGACGACTGACAACCGGCGACTGACGACCGACAATTGAACCCTAGTTTGGCGCCGTCACCTGCGGCGCCTGACCCGCGGCCTGGCGGCGGCTCTGCCAAAGGCCCACGAAATCGATCGGCTGCAACAACACCGGCGGAAAGCCCCCCTCGCGCGTCACGTCCGACAGCACCGAACGCGCGAACGGAAACAGCAGCCTTGGGCACTCGATCAACAGCAGCGGCTCCACAGCCTCGGGCGGCACGCCGTTGATGGTGAACACGCCCGCGTATTGCAGCTCGGCGATGAACACCGGGCGGCCCTCGCCAGGCTGGGCAGCGCCGTTCGGGGCGCCGGCGGGTGCCGCCGTCTCGCGGGCCTCGGCCTTCACCGCCAGCACCACTTCGAACACGTTCTGTCCGTCCTGCAACGCACGCGCCTGCACATCCAGGTTGATCTGCACCGCCGGCTGGCTCCGCAGCGTCGCATAGATCTCCGGCGCGTTCGGCACCTCGAACGACAAATCCTTGATATACTGAACATTGACCACCAGCGGCGGCATGGCCTGGCCGGCTTGGGCGGTGGGGTCGGTTGTCTCTGACATGGCTACGCGCTCCTGGGTTGGCGCGGCGGGTAGCACGCGGGGCCATGGCCCGCAAAGTCAGGCGGCACTTGGCCGCCTGGGCAGCGGCGGAAACGCCACCTGGGACACGGGCGCGTGCAGGTCGAAATCCCGCCACTCGCCATTCTCGAAACTCTCGCCCGTCAGGGTCAGCAGGAACGCCCAGTGGCTGACCACCAACGTGGTGCGCCAGGCCGGGTCGTCCCGCATCTCGGCCCGGAACTCCTGCGCCCGCGCCTCTACGCTCTCGGCCGGTTCGGTGCCGTGCGGCCACCACACCTCGTCGATCCCGGAAAAATCGTGCTCCGGCCAGGCGGCCGCCAGCTCGGCGCGGGGCGAGCCGATGTCGCAGGCGAAATGCGCCCGCTCCCGCACCCCGGCATGCACCCGCACCGGCAGCCCGAGTGCCACCGCGACCGGTGCCGCCGTCTGCAGCGCCCGCGTGTAGGGAGAGGCGATGATGCGCGTCAGCCCGCGCCCGCGCAGCGCCG
Organism: uncultured Alphaproteobacteria bacterium; assembly: GCA_963850605.1. Classification (GTDB taxonomy): domain Bacteria; phylum Pseudomonadota; class Alphaproteobacteria; order Acetobacterales; family Acetobacteraceae; genus BOG-908. The sequence continues at coordinate 303,745 of CAWKLX010000006.1, forward strand.
CGGCGGCTTCTTCGGCCTGTGCGTGGCCCAACGGCGTCAGCCGCGCGTCGGTGATCCCCGGATCGCGCCGGTGCGCCGTGAAGTGGACGTTGAATTCGCTCTGGCCATGTCGCAGCAGGATCATCGGCCACGCGTTAGCCTCTGTCGCCCGGCACTGCAAATACGGGCGCGCAACAGCAGGCCACGCGCGTCTGCTACCGCCTAAGGCATTGATTCGCAAGACCATCACATCTCTTCACCTGGCCTCACCTCGTTTCACTGCAGGGTAAACCGGCCCGCGTGACAGGACTGCGCCGCGGCCCGCCACACCGGATGGCCGCTCCCGCAACCAGGCGCCCGAACGGGCCGCCAGACACATCAGGTGATTTCATGACCATCCTCACCCTCGGCAGGAAAACCCTGCTCGCCAGCGCCATTCCGGCCGGCTTGCTCGCATTGGCCGCCCCCGCGGCGGCGCAGACACACGCCATGGCCCCGCCGGTGGCCGCGCCCGCCGACACGGACACCGCCGTCCGCAGCTACTGGACGCCGGAGCGCCTGCGCGGCGCCCGCAACCTGGACCTGCGCGTCACCGGCACGCTGCGCCACGCCCGCCCGGCGCCGTCCCACGCCCAGCCGCAGATCGTGCACGGCGCCCTGCCCACCGTCGCCTATGACGAGAACGAGGCGGTGACGCTGCCGGACATGGCCGCCCAGCCCGGCGCGGTGCGGACCAATCCCAACCTGGTCGGCGGCAGCGGCGCGCCCTTCACCACCAACAAGCTCTATCCGGTCAAGGACATCTACAAGGCCTTTCCATACGGCGCGATCGGCCACCTGTTCTTCACCACGCCGAACGGCAACTTCCAGTGCAGCGCCTCGGTCATCCGCGCCAGCGTCATCGCCACCGCCGGCCATTGCGTCGCCGACGGCCTGGGCAACTACTATTCCAACTGGCTGTTCATTCCGGCCCAGAACGGGTCGGTCGAACCGTACGCCAGCTGGACCTGGTCGAATGCCGACACCACCAGCAGCTGGTGGGCCGGCGGCGGCACGGTGCCCAACGACCAGGACGACGCGCTGATCATCCTGGCGCCGCAGAAATACCATGGCGCCGTGCACCGCATCGGCGACATCACCGGCTATTTCGGCTACGAGTTCAACACGCCGCTGCCGACCGCGCTGACGCAGATCGGCTATCCGTGCAACCTGGACGGTTGCAGCGATCCCGTCGCCACCTACACCCAGGCCCTGCAGGGTCCCACCAACAACTTCCAGTTCGGCACGGCATCGTTCGGCGGCGCCAGCGGCGGACCGGAAGTGCAGGATTTCGGCGTCGCCCCCTCGGGCGTCCCGGCCGAGACCCTGGGCGGCAACATCGTCGTCTCGTCCACGTCCTTCACCTACCTGGCCGCCAACTACGACGAGGACGGCGCCTCGATCTTCTACGCGCCCGGCCAGAACGGCGAATACACGTTCGGCGACCTGATCAACTGGGCCTGCGGCGCCGGCGCCTGCTGAGCGGTTGAGCATCCTGGCGCGCGGACGAGGCGCGCCAGGATGTTCTTTCTTGAAAGAAAGAACCAAAGAACTTTTGATCAATTGGGTGCGCGTTGGTCGTGAGCCGCGTGCCCAATTGAAAAAGTTTTTTGCTTCTTTTCTTCCGGCATTATGTAGCACTCGCCACCGCCAGAAAAGCATCCCCGACCATACATTCTTCACGCCCGACCCCGAACGTGGGAGGGCTGGTGAGGTGTAGGCGGTCGTGCGGCGGGTGGGTCTGCTTTTATGTGCCAGCTTGATGGTAGTTGCGCCGCGCTCAATGGGAAACGCTTCCACCATCAATCAGAATTCAAGTCTTGGAGAACGTCTTGGTACTCGACGAAGTCGGCTCCGCCAGTTGGAAAGCCCAAGTGATCGGTTGTTCCGTCGTAATTCAGCTTATCCGTAATAGTAAATCTAAGTTCCGTTTGATGAATTGTTGTTGGGTCGGCGCTGCCGTAGGATACTGCAGCCAGCAAGTTCGAGGGGGACCGTGCCTGTCTCGGTGTGATAGGAAAATCAGCATGATTATTGGGGTAACTGCCGAGCAACTTTGGATTGTCTTTTGGGAAAATACTACCAAAGATATTATGTTTGGTTATATTGGGCCAAGCGGTTCTTTCACTGGCGCATTCTCGTTGCGGGAATTCGTCGAACTCGCGCGCACTTCCAGCGGGCTGGAGTTCTCAAATAAAACCAAATGAATTGCGCTACAGAGTTGCCTATGTTGACAGCACTCGCGGAGCTCGGCCTCAATTCCGCCAGGACTTGGTTTTTACGAGTCTGGTGAGACGGAAAGTTGGTTTCAACCAAGGACGCTGACTGTCTTGGAGAAGATCAAGCTGCCCTTGAGTGGCGAGCGCTTGCCTGTGGCTTTCTACAGCACTCCAACCGACACCGACCAAGGAAACGATCGAAACAACAAGCGTAACAAAAGCTATGCCATTGTTACGTTTTTCGGTTTGGACCTGCCATCTCCAGAACTCCTGCTCTTGGCTACGGTGCTGTTTTTCTCCAGGATGTGTTTCGGATCTTAGAGATAAAGTGATAGTCGGAGGGCTACTTTCGATAATGGAGCGATAGTTTGGTGGCCAGCTTTTGCCAGCTTTTTCTAAAAGCATCAATAAAACAGCGCGCAGCATCAACTCCAACACTATTCAACGAGCCGGATCGTTTCCGTTCCCATTGCGTTGCAAGCCGCTGACAGGGTAAATGCCGCAGTGAACTTCCCCCGGCTAACCTTGTTGCGCAAATTGACCGGCGTTTCATGCAGGCCAGCCAAACTTAGGCGTTCTGACAACTATCGTAACTGAACTCCCTCGGCGCACCATTTCAGCCCTTAGTAGGCGTTTCGCCCTATCTCCATATTCATCCTCGGTCGCCATCGTGTGCCCATCCAGCCGCCGCTAACAAGGTCAGCATATACGTTACTTTGTCATCGACAACAATGCACAGGTATCATCATATGCGTTATATAAATAACGCGGACGATGACAGATGGCCCAGCATTTCCTCCTCTCCGCCAAGGCCCGCACCCTCTCCATCGGGCAGGTGATGCGAATGACGGACGTGCAGGCCGAGACGGTGTTCGCGTCGATCCGCTGGGCCGAGACGGACGGCAAGGCTGTTGCCCGCATTGCGGCTGCCCAGACCGGCTATGAGGCCCGCCGCCCGACCGGTGCGCTCCGGTTCCGCTGCAAGGCGTGCCGCAAGGATTTCAGCCTGACCAGCGGCACGCTGTTCGCGTTCCACAAGATGCCGCTCCGCACCTATCTCGCCGCCATCGTGATCTTCTGCAACGAGGTGAAGGGCAAGTCGGCTCTGGCTCTCAGCCGCGACCTGGACGTGCAATACAAGACGGCCTTCGTGCTGGCCCACAAGCTGCGTGAGGCGATGTCATCTGAGGTTCGCGGGCACCAGCTTGGCGGCCCTGGCAAGGTGGTGGAGATCGACGGCGGCTATTTCGGCGGCTACGTGAAGCCCGCCAACCACAAGGCAGAACCGGGTGGATCGCCGCCTTGCCCGCAACCAGAACGGCAAGCGCCAGTGCGTGGTCGTCATCCGCGCAGCGCGACGGCCATGTGCTGCCGGCCGCCTTCCGGTCGGAGAGCGCGGCCCTGTCCTTCATCCGCAACCGGGTGGCCGCGCGAGACGGAGATCATGGTGGACGAAAGCACCGCCTGGAACGATCTGGCACGCCCGCTACGTGGTGAAGACGATCAATCACCAGCTCGCCTACAGCGAAGCTGGCGCTTGCACGAACGGGGCGGAGAGCTTCTTCAGCCGTATGCGCCGGGCCGAGACAGGGCCACCATCACCATATCAGCGGCGTGTATCTGGGCCGCTATGCCCAGGAGAGCGCGTGGCGCGAAGATCACCGCCGGGCGGACAACGGCGCCCAGGTGCGCGGCATGGTCGGGCTGGCGATGAAGGCCAGGCCGAGCGTGGATTTCTGCGGGTATTGGCAGCGGGCGGCGGCGTAAATCGCGAAAAAAGCGAACGGCGTTTGCCAGGGGGGATTCCTATTGGCTAAGAATCGGCGTATTGTTCACCAGTGGCGGCCGAGGGCAAGGTGGGCGACCGGAGAGAATTCGAACTCTCACCGCCTGGCTTCCAACCTGTCGTTCTACCATTGAACTACGGTCGCCACAGCCTTTGCAGGACCATGGCTACACATCGACTCCGCGTCGGATCAAGACCAGAATCATGGCGTGAGACCGGAATTTTTTTGAGTTTATTCTAAGGTTGGGTTTGACGTCAACTCCCACCACACTTCCGGCCAAGCTAGTATCTTTCGCACCGCGCCTTTTGCCTCCATGCGATTCAACGTCTGTCGGACCTGGTTATCAATTGCCCGCACAAGTTGGCGCTCCAAGGCTAGGCCCTTGGCTTCGACCGCATAGTCTCTGATCCAGGCCGCTGGGAGGGGCTTGGCCGCGTTGTGGAGCGCCCCCGTGCAAAGGCGGCCCAGCTCGCCCTTGCGGAAGAATAGGGTTATTACCCAAGCGGGGCTGTATCGCAGCAATCAGCTCGGGATTGCTGATCGGTTCAAATATACGGAGTGTCGCGTCCAGGATCGCGAGCAAATCACGTTGCGGCTGTATCGCCCGCTCGGCTTTCTCTATCTCGCCGGCTATGCGGGCGCGCTTGCAGAGCAGTTTCAGAATTGCGTAGGTGTCGCCCATGCCGGCATTTTACTGCCGGGCTGGGCGAATTTTGCTTACCTTGTGGTGGCGGGTGCTACATAATACCGTTTTCTTCAGAAAAGAAGTGCTCACCCCTCCTCCTCGCGCTTCAACAGCACCTCGTCCACCTGCTGCAACAGCAACGGCAAATCCACCGGCTTGGGGTGATAGTCATCGCACCCCGCCTCCAGCGCCTTTGCCCGGTCCCCCGTCATCGCATGCGCGGTCAGCGCGATCAGCGGCGTGCGGTTGTTCTGCGCGCGCAAGGTGCGGGCCACGGTCCACCCGTCCATCACCGGCAGGTCCATGTCGAGCAGTACAAGATCGGGCGTCTCGGCCGCCACCTGGTCCAAAGCCTGCTGCCCGTCATGCGCCAGCACCACCTCGAATCCCCGCCGGCGCAGGCGGCGGGACAGGAAATCCCAAAGCTCCTCGTGATCCTCGACCAGCAGCAGCTTCGTCACCGTGATGCCTCGCTCGTGTCGCGTGGTGTGCTAGCGGCGCACCCCCGTTCCGTCTAGCGTCTCGCACATGCAGCACAGCCCGCACACCGTCCCAGACCTGCTGCCCGCAGCCCCGTCCGACGGCGTCATCACCGGCGAGGCATCCGCCCGCCCGGTGCTGATGGCGCTCAACGCCGGGGCCGTCGTGGTGGCCGGTCTGTATTTCGGGCAGGAGCTGCTGGTCCCCCTCGTGCTGGCCTCGCTGCTGGCCTTCGTGCTGGCCCCTGCCTGCGCCCTCCTGCAACGCGCGCGCCTGCCCCGCGTGCTGGCTGTCATACTCGTCGTCGCCCTGGCCACGGCCGCCATCGGCGGCATCGGCGTGGTGGTCGGCCGCCAGCTCGGCCAGCTCTCCACCAGCCTGCCGCAATACCAATCCCAGGTGCTGGCCAAGTGGCACACGCTCACCTCGAACGGCTTGGTCGCGCGCCTCACCCAGGGCGCCGCGCACCCACAAGCGGGCCACGCCGCCACCGGCCCCGCCACCGCGCTCGGCCTGGGCGACACGTCGGGTCTGGCCTTGGCCAAGACCCTGGCGCTGCCGCTGCTCAGCCCGCTGGCCACCGCCGGCATCGTGCTGGTCTTCACCATCTTCATCCTGCTCAGCAGCGAGGATCTGCGCGACCGGCTGGTGCGGCTGGTGGGGCGGCGCGACCTGCACCGCACCATCCTGGCGATGAACGACGCGGCGCGCCGCCTGTCGCGCTACTTCCTCTACCAGCTCGGCATCAACAGCGCGTTCGGCGTGTTCATCGGCGCCAGCCTGTTCGCCGCCGGCCTGCCCAACCCCGTGCTGTGGGGCATCCTGGCCGCCCTCATGCGCTTCGTCCCCTTCATCGGCACGCCCATCGCGCTGATCCCGCCGCTGCTGCTGGCCGTCGCCGTCGTCCCCGGCTGGTCGCTGGCCATCATCATCCTCGTCGTGTTCCTGGGCGGCGAGCTGATCATGGGCCAGGTCGTCGAACCCCTGATCTACGGCCACAGCACCGGCCTTTCGCCGATCGCCGTCATTGTCGCCACGGCCTTCTGGGCCCTGCTCTGGGGACCGGTCGGGCTGCTGATGGCGACGCCGCTCACCGTGTGCCTGGTGGTGGTGGGCCGGCACGTCGAAAAACTGGCGTTCTTCGACGTGATCCTGGGCGACACGCCCCCGCTGGAACCCGCCGAAACGTTTTACCAGCGCGCGCTGGAGGGCAACGCCTCGGTCCTGCTGCACGGCGCCCGCGCCCAGATCGCCGCCAGCTCGCTGGTCGATTACTACGATGCGGTCGCCCTGCGCGGCCTGGCGCTGGCCCAAGGCGACCTGGCGCGAGACGCGCTGGCCTTCGAACGGCTGGAGGCGATACACGCCCAAATCGGCGTGCTGCTCACCCAGCTCGCCCGGTTCGCCCTGCCCGGCGCCTCCGCGGCGCCCCCGTCCGGCTGGGACCGGGAGGGCGCGATCCTCTGCATCCCGGGCCGCGGCCAGTTGGACGACCTGGCCGCCACCATGGCCGTCCAGGTGCTGTGCGCCGCCGGTTTCGGCGCCCGGACCGAGCCCAACCTGGTGCTGGGCGGCACCGAGGAGACCGCGCCGCTCGCCGGCACGCGCCTCTGCTGCCTCTCGGTGCTGGAGGAGGGGAGCTCCGCCTCCGGCATCCGCTACTTCGTCCGCCGCATCCAGAAGCGCATCCCCGGCGCGGTCATCGTGGTGTGCCTGTGGCATGCGAGCAGCGGCAGCCCGCTGCTCGCGGCGCTCCGGTCGAGCGGCGACGAGGAGCATCTCGTCCTGTCGCTGGGCGAGCTGGTGGCGCTCGCGCATGCCTTGTCCGAACGGCGCGAGACCCAGCCCAGCCCGCCCGCGCGCAACGCGGCCGCCCTGACCGCGTAGTGGCTGCAATCCAGGGAGATCGAGCATGAGCCAGCCGCCCACGCCGCCGGCCGGGCCGGCGCGACCGGCGGGCGGTTCGCGCCATGTCGGCTGGCTGAACGTCGTCGCCGGCGTCGGCCTCGTTCTGGGCGTCGGCGCGGCCGGATGGACGCTGGCCGCCATCTCCGGCGCCCGCGCCATCGCCATCGGCCAGACCCAGGAGCTGGTGGCGGCCGAGCACCTCCTCTCCGTGCTGAAGGATCTGGAGACAGGCGAGCGTGGCTACGCCCTGACCGGGGATGCCAGCTACCTCGAACCCTACCAGGCGGCGAGCGCGGCCATCCCGGCCTCGCTCGCCGAATTGCGGCGCGACAACGCCGCGTACGACGCCCTGGCATCCGAGGTCACGGCCAAGCAGGATTTCGCCGTCCGCGTCGTCGCCGCCCGCCGCGACCAGGGGCTGGATGCGGCCATGGCGCTGGTCCGCACCGGCCAGGACAAGGCGACGATGGACAGCGTACGCACCACCGTCGCGACCCTGCAGGAGCAGGCGCGGGGCCGCATCGCGCGCAGCGACCAAAGCGAGGCGCGGCGCGAACCGCTGCTGATCGGTGCCGCCGTCCTGTCCATCTTGGCCGCGTTCTCCGCCATCGCGCTGATCGCCAGCCGCCGCCGGCGTGCCGAACGGGCCAGCCGCGACCTTCTCGGCAGCGTGCTCGACAACGCGCCGGTCGGCCTGGGTTTCTTGGACGGCGGCCTGCGCCTGCGCCAGGTCAACCAGACCCTGGCCGCCATCAACGACCAGATTTTCGGCGGCCGGATCGGCGGCAGCCTGTGGGACATGCTCCCCGGTGAGCGGGAAACCCTGGAACCCAGGCTGCGCGCGGTGCTGCAGGGTGGCCGCGCGGTCACCGGCATCGAAATCTCCGGCCAGACGCGGGACGACCGGCCCAGGACCCACGATTACGAGCTCGGCTTCTTCCCGCTGCCCTCGGCCACCGGGTTCGGCACCGACGGGGCAGGGCTGGTGGTGCAGGACGTCACCACCCGCCGCCGCGCCGAACGCCGCCTCCGCGACAGCGAGGAACGCTACCGCACGCTGATCGAGACCAGTGCCGCCATCGTCTGGACCACGCCGCCGGAGGGCATGTTCGAGGGCGCGCAGACCGGCTGGTGCGCCTTCACCGGGCAGACGGCCGCGCAGTGCGAAGGGCTGGGCTGGCTGGACGCGGTGCACCCCGAAGACCGCGACCGCGTCCGTACCGGCTGGCAGGAGGCCGTCGTCACCCAGGCGCTGTACGCCGACGATTACCGCCTGGCCCGCGCCGATGGCGACTGGCGCGTCATGGCGGCCCGCGCCGTGCCGATCCTGGACGAGGGCGAGGTGCGCGAATGGGTCGGCACCCACACCGACATAACCGACCGCCGCCGCAACGAGGAGGAGCTGACCGCCGCCAAGGAAGCCGCCGAAGCCGCCAACCGCGCGAAAAGCCAGTTCCTGGCCAATATGAGCCACGAGCTGCGCACCCCGCTCTCCGCCGTCATCGGCTACAGCGAGATGCTGGAGGAGGAGCTGGCCGACACCGGCGAGACCGCGCTGGTCGAGGACGTGAAAAAGATCCAGTTCAATGCCCGGCACCTGCTGAGCCTGATCAACGACGTGCTCGACCTGTCGAAGATCGAGGCGGACCGGATGACGACCTATGCCGAGGATTTCCCGGTGGAAACCCTGGTCCGGGAAGTATCGACGACGGTCGAGACGCTGGTGGCGCAAAAGGGAAATTCCCTCGTGCTCGACGTAGCGCCCGACGTGGGCGCCATGCACAGCGACCAGGTCAAGCTGCGCCAATGCCTGTTCAACCTCGTCAGCAACGCGGCCAAATTCACCAAGAATGGCTGCATCACCCTGCGCGCGGCGCGCGAGGGCACCACGATCGTGCTCAGCGTATCCGACACCGGCATCGGCATGACGCCCGAGCAGCTCGACAAACTGTTTCAGCGCTTCAGCCAGGCCGACGCCTCCACCACCCGCCAGTTCGGCGGCACCGGACTGGGCCTGGCCATTACCCGCGCCTTCTGCCGCTTGCTCGGCGGTGACGTGACCGTGGCCAGCACCTTCGGCCAGGGATCGGTCTTCACGATAACCGTGCCGGACCGGCTGCCCGAACCCGAGGCGGAAGCCGGACAGGAGGAATCGGCCGAACCGGCCACCTCGCGCCACGTGGTCCTCGTCGTCGATGACGACAGCGCCCAGCGCGACCTGCTGACCCGCTTTCTCGAGCGCGAAGGCTTTGACGTGCGCACCGCCGCCGATGGCCGCACCGGCATCGAGCTCGCCCGCACCCTGCGGCCCCGCGCCATCCTGCTCGACGTGATGATGCCGCAGATGGATGGCTGGTCCGTGCTGACGAAACTCAAGGCCGATCCGGATGTGGCCCCCATCCCTGTCGTCATGGTCACGTTTGTGAACGAGCCCGGCCTGGGCGCCTCGCTGGGCGCGGCCGACACCGTGCTGAAGCCGGTGGAATGGAGCCGCCTGCGCACGGTGATGGAGCGGTTTCAGGGCGATGCCGGCGACGTTCTCGTCGTCGATGACGATGCCGATGCAAGGGCAAGGGTGCGGTCCGTGCTGGAGCGGGACGGCTGGACGGTCACCGAGGCGGAGGATGGCCGCCAGGCGCTGGACCGGGTGATGCACGCTCCGCCCCAGCTCATCCTGCTCGACCTGACCATGCCGCTGATGGACGGTTTTTCCTTCCTGCACGAGCTGCGCCTGCGCCCTGGCTGCGCCGACATACCCGTGGTGGTGTTGACGGCGCGCGACCTGGATGCGGCGGACCGCAAGCGGCTGGACGGGGCGGACCGGGTGCTCAGCAAGGGCCAGACCGACCTGCGCCAGCTCTCGGGCGAACTCCGCGCCCTGGCGCCGCACGCGCCGCACGCCGAGAGCGCGAGTCCCGCCGGACCGGGCTAGGGCATGATCCGCTCGCATCGGCTCACGGACCAGGCTCCAGCTCGTTGTCGTGGCAAGCAGCTTTATCAGACCGAACGATCCCGTTCGATCGGGTGATGCTCTAGATGCCGGAAGCCTTGCCCCTGACCGCGACCGACGCGCTGCTGCGTCTGGCCGCGTTGCCCGCCGGCACGTCGCCCGAGCTCTCGGGCCCCTATGACCGGGCCGACCTCTCCGCGCGCGCCTTGGGCAGCCGGACCGATGGCGCGCCCTGGTGGGACGCCGCGCGGGGCGGCGTGCGCCTCGTCGGCGCCAGCCTGGCCGGAGCCAGCCTGCGGAACGCCGACCTGTCGCGTGCCGACCTGTCGGGCGCGGATCTGTCGGCGGCGAAATGCCCGGCCCTCGTGCTGACCGGCGCGGCGCTGGAAGGCGCGGTGCTCCGCGGCGCGGACCTGGTCGGCGGCAGGCTGGGGCAGGTCGATGCCGGCCAGGCGGTCTTCGCCGAGGCGCTGCTGGAAGACGCCGAGTTTCGCGAGGCCGGGCTGCGCTTCGCCGATTTTACCGGTGCGGTCATGGACGGCGCCGATTTTACCAGCGCCGATCTGTGGGGCGCCAGGATGGCCGGGGCGGCCGCCGAGCGCGCCGTGTTTCGCGACGCGCGGCTGGACGAGGGCAAGCTCGCGGAGGCCGATTTCTCGCACGCCGATTTTTCCAACGCCTCACTGCGCCGGGCCGATCTGTCCGGCGCGTGTCTGGCCGGCGCCCTGCTGCGCGACGCGGTGCTGGACGGCGCCGACCTGGCCGGCGCGGATCTGTCCGGCGCGGTCCTGCCCCATGTGTCGCTGGCCAGCTGCACGCTCGTCGGCGCGCGCTTCGCCGGCGCCTGGCTGGACCGCACCCGCATGCGCGCCCACCAGCTCGGCGGCGCCATCGGCGAGGAGACCGATGGCCGCTTCGAGGCCGCGGTGGACGGCTACATCGTGCTGGAACAGAATTTCCGCACGCTCGGCCGCGCGGAGGATGCGAGCTGGGCCTTCCGCCGCCGCCGCCGCATGGGCAAGCGCCTGTCCGCCCAGCGCGCGCGCGCCGCATTGACGGCCCGCGCGCCCTGGGCCGCCACACAGGCCGGCCTGGCCTGGTTCACCGACACCGCCGCCGAATGGCTCTGCGACTACGGTGAGAGCGTGCCCCGCGTGCTGCGCGCGCTGGTCCTGACCCTGCTCGCCTTTGCAATCCTTTACTGGGCGACCGGAACGCTGGAGGCGCGCACCGGCGTGTCCACCGCCGGCCTGGCGCAGCGCCACTCGACGGCGGTGGACTATCTGCTGTTCAGCCTGGATTCGATGACGACGGTTGGCACCTCGGAGGTGGAATTGCGGCCAGCCGGCCAGCTCGGCGTCTTGCTGTCCAGCGTGCAGACGGTGATCGGCACGGTCCTGCTGGGCCTATTCGGCTTCGTTCTGGGCGTTCGGATGCGCAACTGATCAGCCGGTCTGGTCAAACGCGCCAACCGATTACCTGGCGCACCGCACTCTGGCCAAGGCTGCCAGCATAGATAGCCTAATCCCAAGGCTGACGCCGTGGCACGACGGATGCTAACACTTGCATCAGCCGGGATACCCGGCGCGTGTCGAGCGGGATGGTCGGTATGGACTGGGACCTTGTTGTCATCTTCACCTTCGTCATCGTGCTGACCATCGTACGATCGCATTACAAGCGGAACGCCCCGCCATCCGGGGGCGGCCTGGGCGTGGGCGACCAGGGCGCGCTCGACCGTGCCATGGACACCGCGCGTCGGCTGGAACAGCGTGTGGAGTCGCTGGAGCGGGTACTGGACGAGGACGCCCCCGGCTGGCGCGCCCGGGTGCGGGCATGATGGCCCCGCCCCGCCTGCGTCTCGCGGGCCTCGCTTTGGCCGCGACGTTCGCCGCCGGCCACGCCTCCGCCGAAACCAGGACGGTCGAGGGCGGCTCGCTGATGCTGACCGACACCCTGTCCTCCCACATCACGATCGACACCGATTCCAGCCTGCACGGTGCGGTGCGCCTCTCCGCCGACAGCTCGCTCTCCTGCGTCCAGGTGGAGTCGGGCGGACCGGCCCAGATCAGCACCGCCGGCTGCAGCGACGACATGGACTCCCTGCGCATCACGGTGCCGCCGTCGATGGCCGTCACGCTGACCGGCAGCGGCAGCGGCTCGGCCCGCATCGGCGACCTGCGCGGCACGCTCGTGGCGACACTCACCAGCAGCTACGACATCAAGGTGGGCCATGTCGGCCGGCTGACCCTGTCGTCTAACAGCAGCGGCGATTCGGTCGTGGGCCGCGTCGAGGGTCCCGCCGAGCTGACAACGACCGCCAGCGGCGACGTGCGCATCGGCTATATCGGTGGCGACCTCGCGATCTCGCATCACGGGTCCGGCGACATGGCGATAGGCGCCATCGAAGCATCGCGCGCCAGCATCGACAGCGCCGGCTCGGGCGACATGCTGATCGGCGCCGGCCATATCGGCACGCTTCAGGCCCATATCGTGGGATCGGGCGACCTGGCCGTGGCGGCCACCGTCGGCGGCGGCGATGTGGAGGCGGTGGGCGGCGCCGACGTGAAGCTCGCCTCCGTCACGGGCGAGGTGCATCGATCCTCCAGCGGCGGCAGCGACATCTCGGTGGGCGGCTCGGCGGTGGTGGCCGATGTGACGGGCCGCGTGGCGCGCCTTGTCAGCCAGATGCCATCGGGCGGGACGAGCCATACCGTCTCGGTCAGCGGCGGCCACGTGTTCCATCATGTGCTGACGTTTGCCCTCCTCGTCCTGATGGCGTTCATCGGTTGGCGCATCGTGCGGCGGGGCGGCGGGCTGGCCGGCCTGCGCCGGCGCGGCACGCCCGCCGCCCCTGACGCACCGGTGCATCCGGGCGTGCAGGCCGTCTGCGACACGCTCGGGCGGCTGGAGCAAAGGCTGGGGCGGATGGAGGGGTACGTGACGACGCGCGAATTCGACTTGAACCGGAAGTTTCGGGAGCTGGGGCCTAGGTAGAAAGCAAGGAAGCAGTCCTTTTTTGAAAAAAAGGACCAAAAAACTTTTGTCTATTGAGTCCGCGACAGCCGGATAGAAGTTTTTTGCTTCTTTTTTTCAAAAAAGAAGTTCTTCGCCGTTGCGCGTCGCTGCCGAAATCCGCACAAACCCGCCATGCCCGACCTGTTCTTCCACAACAGCCGCACCCGCCAACGCGAAGCCTTCGCGCCGCAAAACCCGGATCACGTGCGCATGTATGTCTGCGGCCCGACCGTGTACGACCTGCCGCATCTCGGTAATCTGCGGTCCACCATAGTGTTCGACGTGGCGGCGCGCCTGCTGCGTCACCTCTACCCGCGCGTCACCTACGTCCGCAACATCACCGACATAGACGACAAGATTCTGCTCCGCGCGCAGGAGAGCGGGGAGAGCATCGCCTCCGTCACCGCGCGCACAACCGCCGACTACCACGCCGACATGCAGGCGATCGGCAACCTGCCGCCCGACGTGGAGCCGCGCGCCACCGCGCACGTGCCGGAGATGCTCGAGGTGATCGAGCGATTGATCGCGTCCGGCCATGCCTACGCGGCCGGCGGCCACGTGCTGTTTTCCGTCGCCAGTTTTCCGCAGTACGGCGCGCTGTCCGGCCGCAGCGCCGACGAGCTGCTGGCCGGGGCGCGCGTGGAAGTGGCACCCTACAAGCGCGACGCCGGCGATTTCGTGCTGTGGAAACCGTCCGCGCCCGATCAGCCCGGCTGGGACAGCCCATGGGGGTTCGGACGTCCCGGCTGGCATGTCGAATGCAGCGCCATGGCCTGGCGCTATCTCGGCGAAACCTTCGACATTCACGGCGGCGGCAGCGATTTGCTGTTCCCGCACCACGAGAACGAACGCGCGCAAAGCCTGTGCGCGTTCCCGCATGGCGCCTTCGCGCGCGTGTGGCTGCATAACGGCATGCTGCAGGTGAACGGCGCGAAGATGTCGAAAAGCCTCGGCAATTTCTTCACGCTGCGCGACGTGCTGCAGCGCGCGCCGGCCGAAGCGGTGCGGCTGCTGATCCTGCGCACGCAGTACCGCGCCGTGCTCGATTTCACCGACGCGGCCTTGGCCGAAGCCAAGCAGGAGTTGGACCGATTCTATCGCGCACTGGAACGTACGCCGCCGCGCGACGACGATTGCATTCCGGCCGCCATGCTCGATGCGATGTGCGACGACCTGAACACGCCGTCGGCCATCGCCGCCATGCGCACCCTGGCCGACGCGGCCATGGCCGGCGATACGACGGCCGCCGGCGGGCTGCGCGCGTCGGGTGCGTTGCTGGGCGTGTTGCAACAGTCGCCAGAAACCTGGTTCCGCGGTGCGGACGACGCATGCGATCGATGCGGCCATCGCCGAACGTCTCGCCGCACGGCGCGCACGCGACTTTGCAAAGGCCGACGCGATCAGGCGCGAATTGGCCGACCAGGGCGTCCTGCTGGAAGACTCCGCCGCAGGCACCACCTGGCGCCGGGCATGACCGGCAAGGACGAAGGCGCCGACCTTCATCCGATCGGCAATTCTCCGGTCGTCATACTCGTGCGGCCGCAACTGGCCGACAATATCGGCGCGGTCGCGCGCGCCATGGCGAACGGTGGATTGTTCCACCTGCGCCTGGTCGCCCCGCGCGACGGCTGGCCGCAGGAACGCGCCTGGCGCACCGCCTCCGGCGCGCAACGTCTGCTGGAAGCGGCCACCGTGCACGACACCGTGGCCGACGCCACCGCCGACCTGCACCACGTGTTCGCCACCTGTCCGCGCCCGCGCCACATCATAAAACCCGTGCTGACAGCCCGCGGCGCCGCCGCCGAACTGCGCGAAATATGCGCGCGCAATTTGCGCTGCGGCCTGCTGTTCGGGCCGGAGCGCGCCGGGCTCGACAATGACGACATGGCGCAATCCGACGCGCTGGTGCGCTTCCCCATGAACCCGGCCTTCACCTCGCTGAACCTGGCCCAGGCGGTGATGGTAATGGCCTACGAATGGTGGCAGACGGACGACGAGACGCCACCGCGCACGCTGATGACCAACGAGACATCCGTCGCCACAAAACGCAGCGTGGACAATTTCCTCACCCACCTCATCGATCAGCTCGACGCTTGCGGCTTCCTGCGCAACGCACCCAAGCGCCCCGGCATGGTCCGCAACCTGCGCCACTTCTTCCAACGTGGCGAGGTCACGGAGCAGGAGCTGCGCACCCTGCACGGCGTCGTCACGGAACTCGCCATAGGCCGCCGCACGCGCGGCCGGCTTGAGCCGGACATGATCGAGGACGCCAACGCCAAACCATCCTCGTAGGGCGGAAAAGCGCAGCGCCTCCCGCCATCACGCAAATTCAACACATATTGCCGATGGTCTGTATCATGCGGTGAACCTCTCTCGCGTTCAGCTATCCGCGCCTTTGATTGCCCGTTCAACGCGGGCGACTTTTATCGATGACGCCTTTTTGCCGGCCTCAGCCATATCGAAATCCAGTTGAAGGCCGGCCCAGGTTTCCGGCGTGCTGCCAAATGCCTTCGCAAGCCGTATCGCCATCTCCGGCGAGACGCCGCGCCTCTCGTTCACGATCTCCGACAACGCGTTGCGCGATACGCCCAACGCCCGGGCGCCGGCCGTCACACTCAGGTTTAACGCATCAAGGCAGTCATGCTTGATAATGCGACCTGGATGAGGTGGGTCCTTCATGGCCACAGCGCGCAAACTCCTAATGATAATCGGTCAGGTCGACGTCCCACGCATCGCCGTCGTCGAAACGCCAGACCACGCGCCAGTTGGCCCTGACAGTCACAGACCAGAAGCCACGCAAGTCGCCTCTCAACGGATGTAGCTTGAAGCCCGGCAAATCCATCGCTTCCGGTCCGCCCGCCCGATTAAGAACGGCCAGTATGCGCTTCACCTTGTCGAGCATGTCGGCCCCGACTTGGGACGTTTCGTCGCGCTCGCAAAAGACGCTGTAAGACCTCGGTGACGAAACGGCCTGATCACATGCCGCAGCCTGTAGCCTTACGCATGTCAATCCGCGCCACGCTCGTTCTCTTCCGGTGCAAGCCCATACCCCGCCACCAGCCCCCACACATGCGCCGGCACCATGTTCTTCACCCGCGCCGGATGCTCGCGCCGCAGATGCACCACCGTTTCGGCCGCCTTCATCTCCACCCGCGCCCGTGCGAACTCCAGCCCCCGCGGCCCCACGCGCGGCATCAGCCACCCTACGATCGGGCGCAGCCAATCCGGCATGCTCCGCACCGGCAAACCGCCCGCCGCGCGCTCCACATTCTTCAAAAAACCCGCAACGGCCGCGTGCCGTTTGCCGGCCGACACAAGCGGGCTCGTGCGCAACTCAGCGCCCAAAGCCGCCACCATCTCCTCGCCCCGCGCATTGCGCACCAGCAACCATTGCTCGCCCGTGCCGCCCATATAGCCGACGGTGATGTCAGCCAGAACGTTCGTGTAATCGACGCAGGTCCGGCAGGTCAGCGGAAAGAAATCCGGCCGCAATTTCGACAACGGCAGTTGCAGGAACGGGATTTTCCGACGTGCGCCCATCGGAAAACCGCAACTCCACATGATAGTCCGGCAGGAATTCGAGATAGGTGATCGTCGCCGGATCGTCCGCCAGCAGTGACAAGAATTCGTGGAAATTCTCGGTGGACGTGTTGTCGCTGCAGGGCGTGCCGATCACGTACAGCCGCTCGAACCCGAGCGTCTCCTCCAGCGCGCGCAACGCATACACCTGGCAGGGAATACCCACCACGGCCAGCCGCCTATGCCCCGCGTCGCGCGCCGGCTCCAGCAGGCTCAGCAGCGGCGCATACCCCATGCGCATCCCGCGGCAGGCCGCCAACCGGTCCGGATCGGTCACCAGCACCGGCACCGGCCGCCAGCGATCGGCCGGATCGGGCGCCATGGTCAGCACCGCGCTCACTGTGCCGGCGCGCAGCAGCCGTTCGGCGATGCGCGACGTGATGCCGGTCCATTGCGCGCCGGGCGAGGGCGGGTCCAGCCGCGCGCGCAGCATCCGCAGGAACGGGCCGAAATGCAGCTCGTCCGGCCGCGCCGCATCGCGCGCCCGGCCATGCACCCGTGCTTCCAGCCCAGGATAATCGGGCTTGATGAACTGGCACGCGCTCGCACACCGCTTCGGCGCGGCGGTACGGGACACGCCGCAATCCGTGCACAGCGTGCGGTGGGCGGGCGCCCCCGCCGCGTCAATCACAACTGGCTGGCCAGGCGTCGCGAGAGCAGCCACCCGATCAGGCCGGATGCCGGCGCCCCGGGAATGATCAGCAGGAACCCCCAGGGCTGGCCCTGCACGGCCAGATCCATGCCGATGCCCAGCATCAGCCCGCCCACCAGCCCCCCAGCCACGCCGGAGGAGATGCCCAGCCACAATATGTCAGCGCGCGTGATCATAGCCCTGCCTTGGACCACCACGCCGCCGACGGAGCAAGGGACCGGGCCGGGTCGCCAGGCCCAGGAGGCCTACCGGTGCGGGGCGACCGCCGCGTTGGTGGCCGCGGCATTCGCGGCCGCATTGGCGCGGGCCGCCTTGCGGTAGTGGCCATGGCGCGCGGCACGGTTGGCCACGACATGGTCGTGATGGGCAACCGCCGCATCGGTGGCGGCACCCGCGGCCGGTGGCGGCGGGGGAACGACCTGGGCCGCAGCGGGCAGGGCCAGGCATACGGCGAATGCGCCGGCCATGGTGATGGGCAGAAGGGTGCGTCGCATGGGAATATCCTCTGTGGAGGGGCGGGCGTGGCGGCGTGGGCCGGATAGCCCCGCCATAGACCCTGTAGCCATGCGCGGCGAAAGTGACTAGACAAAGAAATCACGATTTCGTGAACTTAATCCTGCATCCAACGGGCTGCCCGCCCCCGTTTCACAAACGGGGTGTGAGCCGGGGGGCGTTGTCGCCGGCGTTCGAAACCGAGGAGTGCGGGTCACATGATGGCGATGGAGTTCTTCAGCACGAGAGGCGGCGAGGTCATCGATCTGCGCCCCACCCACATCGATCAGCTGATCGGCCGGATGTTCGAGACGTTCGATCTGGCCTGCGACCTGCACGAGCTGGAAGCGGCGCAGGACATTCTGCACTCCACCCGCCTCATCATGGCGCGTCACGGGCTGCCGGCCGATGCCGGGCGGGACCGGTCGGCCCAGCTCCTGGTGGACGCCCACTACCGGCTGTGGGAGCTGCGTTACCTGGTCCGGTAAGTCAGCCGCCCGCCAGTACGCCGATCAGCCCCGCCCGCATCGATCCCAAACCCGTCACCAGGTCGAATGACGGCGTGCAGCTGTACAAGCCACTCTTGCCGCGCACTATGTCATGGAACAGGGCCTTCACGTTCCCCGCGTGTCCGGCCGCATACACCGCCGGGTTGATGAAGCCGACAGTCGGTTTTCCGGCCGCCACCGCCTGCTGGTTGGCCAGCGCCACGAAGCCCGCCCACATAGGCGAGGCAAAGCTCGGTACCGCCCGCGTAGCCGCAGCCGCCATTCGAGCAGAAATACATGTTGATGTTGGCCTGCGCCGCGATGTCCGGCACGTTGCGCAGCGTGGACGAGGCCTTGTTGGCCACCGTCACGTAGGGCGCCTGATACGGCTCGATCTTGATCGAGTGATCGAGTGACGGGCCGCCCGCGCTGCTGTTCCATCCGGTTTCGGACTTCCACGCGCCGCCAGGGCCATGTGTCACCAGATCGGTGCCGCCAACGGAGACGATGTTGGCATCCTCCTCCGGCCAGGGACCGCTGGCCTTCAGGTTGGAGTAGTCGCCGCTGGCCGTCAGCATGGTCTGGCCCTGCGCCGCCATTTCGCGGAACAGCGCGTCGTCGGTCGCGAAATGCTCGCCCCAGCCCCACGACGTGCTGAGCTGCGCGCTGGTGTTGCGGCTGGCCATGCTGTTCAGCACATCCTCCGGATGGCCGACATACACCTCAACCTGCGCCAGCCCCGGCGCCATGCTGATCGTGTATTCGATGTCGAGCGCCTGCTCCCCATCGTCGCACGACCCCGTGCAGCTCGTCGGCACGTGGTCGGTCGCGACCGTGACGATGCTGGGGTTCAATGGTTGATGCACCATCGAAAAATAGGTCTGCACGCTCGCCACGTTGTAGCCGACCAGCTCCATCAGCCCGACCGACTGGCCGCTGCCGTCCAGCTTGCCAGCGCCGTAATAGGCCGCCCGCATGTCGCTTCCCAGGAACTCGCCATTGGGGCCGGACCCGGTGGTGCGCACCATGGCCTCGCCCCGCGTCGGGCGGACCAGCCGCGTGGTCGGCAGCACGGCATCGTCCAGGCCGATCACCTCGGCCAAAGGCACGGCCAGATCGACGGAGGGCTCGGTCGCCGGCGCGGTGAACAGGCGCCCGGTGGCGATGTCACGATAGCGCGCCAGGGTGGTGTGGAACACGCGCTGCATGTCGGCCGCCGTGCCGGTCAGCTGGATCAGCGCGCGATTGGCCGCATCCGCCCGCACGCCCAGCCCCTGGCCTGCGAAAAACGCGGCGGCCGCGGCGTAATCCGCCTCGGTCGGCCCGAAGCGCGCGGTGTAGTCGGCCACCGAAAGGAAGTGGCGGTAGCGTGGGCTGCTCGGATCGGACAAGTCGCGCAGCAGCCGGTCCAACCCCGCCGCATCGCGCATCGGCAGCGAGACCGATACCTCCATCGGCAAGCCCGGATCGACCGCATCCACCGCCACCGCCCGATGCGAGGCCACCATCGCCGGGACGGCGGAGGCGGCAAACGAAGCGGCCTGCGCCAGGCCGGGCAGGCCGGCGATGCCCAGCACGCACAGGCTCAGGCGACGGCGTTGCTGGTTCATGCTTGGTCTCTCTCGGCTGATCGGCCGAGTTAACCTCAATCGTTAGGGGTCACAAGCGCAGCCGAACGTCGGCCGGCGCACATGGCGCGCGGACCGTCCCTCCGCCATACTGCGACGGCCACCCTGCGAGGAAGCCCCATGCCCGACCGGGTGAAGCTGCGCCGTCACCGGCAGACCAAAATCGTGGCCACGCTCGGGCCGGCCAGTGCCGCGCCGGATATGATCGCCCGGCTGTTCCACACCGGCGCCGACGTGTTCCGGCTCAATTTCTCCCACGGCTCGCACGCCGACCACGCCGCCAACATCGCCGCCGTCCGCGCGCTGGAATCCTCCGCCGGCCGCCCGATCGGGCTGCTGGCCGACGTGCAGGGGCCCAAGCTGCGGGTCGGGCGGTTTTCCGGCGGCCGCGTGCACCTCTCCACCGGCCAGAGTTTCACGCTCGACCAGGACCCCACCCCAGGCAACGCACGCCGCGTGCAACTCCCGCATCCTGAAATCATGTCAGCGGCGACAAGCGGCACCACCCTGCTGCTGGATGACGGCAAGCTGCGCCTGCGCGTCGCGCGCAACCGCGGCGGCCACCTGGAATGCGAGGTGGTCACCGGCGGCCCGCTCAGCGACCGCAAGGGCGTCAACGTGCCCGACGTGGCGCTGCACATTCCCGCCCTGACCGAGAAAGACCGCCGCGACCTGGATTTCGCGCTCGACCAAGGCGTGGACTTCATCGGCCTCAGTTTCGTGCAGCGCCCCGAAGACGTGGCCGAAGCACGCGCCATCGCCAACGGCCGCGCCTGGATCGTGGCCAAGATCGAAAAACCCCAGGCCCTGGAACAGTTGGACGCCATCATCGACCTGGCCGACGCGGTCATGGTCGCGCGCGGCGATCTCGGCGTGGAACTGCCGCCCGAGGAAGTGCCGCTCGCGCAAAAGCGCATCGTCCGCGCCGCCCGCGCCGCCGGCCGCCCGGTGATCGTGGCCACGCAAATGCTGGAAAGCATGATGTCCGCCCCAGCCCCCACCCGGGCCGAAGCCAGCGACGTGGCCGCCGCCGTGTTCGATGGCGCCGACGCCGTCATGCTGTCGGGCGAGACCGCGGCCGGCCACTACCCGGCCGAAGCCGTGGCGATGATGGACCGCATCGTCAGCCGTGTGGAAGCCGACCCGGGATGGCGCCAGATCATGGATGCCGGCCGGCCGGACGCGGATGGGTCCGTCTCGTCGGCCATCGCCGCCGCGGCCTGCCAGATCGCGCGCAGCGTGGGCGCGCGCGCCATCGCCGCCTTCACCTCGTCGGGCAAGACAGCGCTGCGTGTCGCGCGCGAGCGCCCCGCGCAGCCCGTGCTGGCCGTGGTGACGGACGAACGCGTCACGCGCCGTCTGGCTTTGGCCTGGGGCGTGCACGCCGTCCACGCGCAGGACGCGCGCACCATGACCGAAGCCGTGGCCCGCGCGGCGCGCCTGGCGCGCGAGGAAGGCTTGGCCAAGATCGGCGACCCCATCGTGGTCGCCGCCGGCATCCCGTTCGGCCAGGCCGGCACCACGAATTCGCTGCGCGTGACCACGGTCAAGTAAGGAGTTTTCCGAATATGCCGACGGCCATTATCCCGGTAGCCGATTTCGACATGGTGGTGTTCGGCGCCACCGGCGATCTGACCATGCGCAAGATCTTGCCCGCGCTCTACTACCGGTTCGCCGACGGCCAGTTTTCCGACGCGTGCCGCATCATCGGCGCGGCCCGGTCCGACCTGACCGACGACACCTACCGGGCCCGCGCGGAAAAGGCGCTGCGGGAACACGTCAAGTCGCTGCCGGACGACAAGCTGCACGCATTTCTGAACCTCGTCTTCTATGCGCGCGTGGACGGGTCGAAGCCGGATGGCTGGGAGCATCTGGTCGGCATGTTCGACGATCGCGACCAGGTGCGCGTGTTCTACCTTGCCACGTCCCCCGATCTCTACGGCATGGTCTGCAAGAATTTGCAGGCGCAGCATCTGGTCACCGAGCAGAGCCGCGTGGTGCTGGAAAAACCGATCGGCCACGACCTGAGCTCGGCACGGCAGATCATCAGTGACGTGGGCGAGGTGTTTTCCGAAAAGCAGACCTATCGCATCGACCATTTCCTGGGCAAGGAGACGGTGCAGAACCTGCTCGCACTCCGTTTCGCCAATGTCATTTTCGAGCGCCTGTGGAATGCCGACGTGATCGACCACGTGCAGATCACCGTGGGCGAGACGGTCGGCGTGGAAAGCCGCGGCGACTATTACGATCACTCGGGCGCGCTGCGCGACATGGTGCAGAACCACCTGCTGCAGCTCGTCTGCCTGCTGGCGATGGAACCGCCGATCAACGTGCAGGCCGACTCCCTGCGCGACGAAAAACTGAAAGTCCTGCGCGCGCTGCGCCCGATGGCGGCGCATGAGGTGGGCCAGTTGACCGTGCGCGGCCAGTACGCGGCCGGCGCGGTGGCCGGCCGCTCCGTCGACGGCTATCTGAAGGATCTGGGCGAAAACGCGATCAGTGACACCGAAACCTTTGTGGCGCTGAAAGCCGAAGTGCGAACCTGGCGCTGGGCCAACGTGCCGTTCTACCTGCGCACCGGAAAACGCCTGCCGCAGAAAGTCAGCGAGATCGTCATACAATTCCGCGACATCCCCATCAGCGTCTTCCCGCGCCAGGCCGCCGACATGCAGCCCAACCGCCTCATCATCCGCCTGCAGCCCGAGGAAGGCATACGCCTCGGCATGATGACCAAAGACCCAGGGCCGGGCGGTCTGCGCCTGCGCCCCGCCGAACTCGACATCAGCTTCGAACAGGCATTCTCGATACGCTACCCGGACGCCTATGAGCGCCTGCTGATGGACACGGTGCGCGGCAACGCCACCCTGTTCATGCGCCGCGACGAGGTGGAGGCCGCCTGGCTGTGGGTGGAACCGATCCTGGACGCGTGGGCGGCCAGCGGCGAACGCCCGAAACCGTATGCAGCCGGAAGCTGGGGGCCGACAGCCGCCATCGCGTTGATCGAGCGCGACGGGCGCACCTGGCATGAGGAGCTAGGCTAGGGCGGGTTCGCGCCGACTGTGCCACCGCGAACCCGGCTCGAACCCCTCGTCTGGTGAGCAGCACCCGCCGTCACCCGCCGACTGGCGCGGCCGGGGATGCCGCGCGGCCCAGCAATGTGCTGCCCGCGATGTCGGCCGTGGCAAAGCCGCGATTGACGTCCAGGCCGGTCAGCCGCCAGTCGTGCACCGGAATGGGCGCCGGGCGGATCAGGCGTTCGTGGAAGCGCGTGGGCCACGCCACGCCATGATGGGATACGTGCTCGGCGGTATCGACCTCGGCCACGGCGCCTTGCGTCGCATCGAGGCCGTTCAGCGTGAACCGCACGCGGCGCATCAGACGGTCGGCGCGTGACAGGTAGAGATTGGCATCGTCCGCCGGCGACAAGCCAAGCCCGGGTGTCAGGCGAACGCGCAAAACGTCGCACTCGTGCGCCTGGCCAAAGACGCTGATCCGCTCGGACGGCGCGCGCTCCATCACCAGCGCGCGGCCGGCCCCGGGGGTGTCGAGCAGCATGGGCCCCAGCAGGAACAGGCCATAGCCGTCGGCCACAAGGGCGGCGGCGGCCAGCCTCTCGGCATCGCGTGTGGGCATGCCGTTCAGCCACACATGCACGCTGCCTTGGGAGCCGGGCGCGGCTTGGCGCAGCACCTGCTTATGGCCTTTCGGGCCGGTGTGGGACTGGGCGCTCACCCCGCCCGACGGCAGCAGCCGCTCCTGCGAGCTGCCGCGAAACCCGGCATCGACCAGATCGGGTTGGATGATGTTGACCAGGGGGCGCCACATCCCGGTGTAGCTGACGTTGATGTCGTGCAGCGCCGTCAGCGCGTCGGCACCGTGCGCCGCGGCGCTGGAGGCGAGCAGGCTGCGCGCGTCCGGCGTGCTGGCGGCCGTATGCAATTCAGGCAGGGCAGGGGCGCAGCCTTGCAACGTGGGCAGGGCCAGGCCGGTCACGAGCAGGCGGCGTGGGATTAACTTGGGCATGCGGGATGGCTCGGGATCAGATGTGAAGCTCAGCGGTCGAGAGTGTCGGCCTCAATTTCCGAGAATACCACCAGGGGGGAATGTCCGACATCGTACCGATCTGCCGCCGGGCTGACACACCCGCAAGCAAGCGGTCCTGTTTTGAAAAAAGGGGCAAAAAACTCTCATCCGTTTGCTCCGCAGCAGAACTGACGGAAGTTTCTTTTGTCTCTTTTCAAAAAAGCAGTCCTCGCCTGTGCGACGATCGCCCGAGCATCGTCTGCCGCATCTGCTGCGCCATGCAGGCCCAGCTGCTTGGGGGGAGTTTGAGAATCATCTTTGATTTCACGGGCAAACGGACAATACTATGATGGTGGATCGAAGCCAGGGAGCAGGCGAATGCCGAACGAATTGTTCCTGTTCAAAGCTCTCGGCGTTGTTTTCCTGGTCGGGATAGCGGCGGTCATCGGCATCCTGCTCGAGAGCAACGCGCGCACGCGGCCCGATGCGGCAACGCAGGCCGCGCGGGAGCAACTGGCGCTCATACGTGCGCAGTCGGAACTGCGGTCGGCGCAACGGGCGGAAATGCAGGACCAGGTCAACGATGCGGCGGGCAGATTGCGGACCGAGAATTGCGACCACGATGCGCTCAAGACAGTGGTGGCGACGCTGTCGGCCAATCAGGAAAACCGCAAGGTCGTTGATCTCACCAACGCATTCTTCGCAAGATGCGGCATCGTCGACGAGGTCCTGCAGAATAAGCTCGCCGCGGAAATGGCGGTGTCCGACTATCCGCGCGCCGAAGCCACCGCGCAGATCATCGTCGGCAAGTTCCCGCAGGTTCCCGATTACTGGGTGTGGCTGGGCAACCTGCAGGAACAGCGGAACGAACCGGACGATGCCATCGCCAGCTACCGTCGCAGCCTGTCCTTGTTCACCGACCCGTCCAAGGTGGCCGGCAGCGAATTCTACCGGGTGTCGCAGGCGCTGGAGCGGCAGGGACGCTATTGCGAGGCCATGGAGCCACTGCAACAATTCGTGGCGTACGACCCGGTCATCCGGCGGACCCAGCAGATTACCACGCTGCTGCAAGACGATGAGCGGCGTGGCGACTGCCGTAACAGCATTGCCGGTTCCGGCCGGTCGGTCATACGGGCGCTTGCCAACCAGCACGCTTTGATCGTGGAGGCCAAGGTCAACGGCCGCACGGCGCGGCTGGCTCTGGATACGGGCGCCACCTATGTCTACTTGAATGCCGATTTCGCCGCGCGGGCGAAGGTGCTGGTCGACACGGGGCGGAAGCTGATCGCGCAGACCGCGAACGGCAAGGCGGAAGGCTTTCCGGCGCGCATCGCGGCACTGCAGGTCGGCGGGGCGCATGCCGACGGGGTGACGAGTGTGGTCCAAGGCAAGGGAACGCCGCCTTTGCCGGACATCGATGGTCTGCTTGGCTTATCGTTCCTGAACCGGTTCAAGCTGTCCGTGGAACAGGATCAGATCGTGCTGGAGCAGCGCAGCCCGTGACAAACCTCATGGTTGCCACGGCTGGCTGAGGAGCCACGGTAAGGCCAAACGCAACGGAGGCCGCGATGGGCTTTGTTCGCGGCCGACGCCGTGCAGGACCGCATGACCGCTTTTCTGCTTGAGGGGCGGCCGGCAGCCTGGCTAGGGCAATTGCACGCCCTTCGCATTCGGTTTCCGAACGTGAAAACGCTCTACCCCGGATATGTGCCGGTTGCCGCTATCGCGGACCTGCTGTCCCAGGATATGACGATATTGCGCAAGCAGGCTTCCGGCGAGCCGAGCCGGTAAGACCGCGGCCGGTCCCCGGATGGAGTACGCTTGAGCCACCCATCCTGCGCGCGGACGACACGGGCGTCGCCATGGCGTAATCCGTCCAGCGGCTGCCCGAACCGATCCGCATGCGATGGTGTGCCGGCTCGGTAAATCAACATTCTCCACAATCGGGATGATTCGTGGTAGACCATCGCCCCCGCGGCACCGCCTTTGTTCGACGGGATCGGTTGTCGGTGGCGTGCGGGACCTCGACCCGGGCGGAGACGTGGGGTCGGCGACATCAGCCGCGGCTTCAAGAGCGGGTTCGCGCTGATTGTGTCACCGCGAACCCGCTCTGACCGTCGGTTTGGCGAGCAGCGCCAGCCAGTCGGTTTCCAGTCTGGTGAGGGCTGCGCTGACGATTATGCCAGCAGGGTGGCAAGCGACGCCGCTGGGTGGCGTGACGATCGCGCGAATGCCGAGGCAAGCAAGTGTGGGGACCAGGTTATGCGCATCCTTCTCGTGGACGACCAGGAATTCCTGTGCGAGGCGTTCGCGCGATATCTGGAAAACGAGCAAGTCCGATTTTCCGACGCACCGATCACCGCCATTCCCACCTATAATCTGGCGGACGGTATCGCGCGCCTCAATGGTGATCCACCGGCCGATTTCGTCTTCCTCGATCTGGGTTTGGGCGGTGATTGCGTCGGCGCTTCGACGCTGCAGCGCTTCCAGGAGAGCAATCTCCGCCGCGTTCCCGTCGTCGTCTTCACAGGCATGGATCTTTCGATGTGCAGCACGATCGACACATTGCGCGCGTGCCTCTTCAACTGGAACGCACTCGGCATCCTGCCCAAAGGCGCGCCGCTCGCGCAGATATTCGTTGGACTGAGACGTCTACTCGCCAACGAACGCTGGATGCCGGACAATGTTTTTCAGGCCATGGCGACGCACATGCCGCAACGGCCTGCCAGGCACACGCTCGGCTTGGCACCGCGGGAGTGGCAGGTGGCGCAGTGCCTCGCCCGAGGCCTGAGCAACAAGGAAATCGCCAACGAGATGAAGCTGTCCCCCGGCTACGTCGCCCAGGTGACCGCGCAAATCTACAGCAAGCTCCAGGTCACGGGCCGCGCCAAGGCGGTCATCAAGATGAATGAAAGCGGCGCGCTCGGATGAACTGGACTTGTCTTCTACACGGCCTCGACGTCCGGCCGATATACGCTCAGTAGCGCAAGCAACTCGTACTCGTCGGGCGGTTTGGCGAAGTGGCTGAAGCCTTGCGCGGCGATCTCGCGCAACACATCGGGCGATGTCTCCGCCGTCCAGATGGCTGCTGTCGTCTTGGCTCCGATCGCCGCTTGAATATCGCGAACCGCCTCGATGCCGGTGCGATGATGCGGAAGCCTGTAGTCGCAAATAATGAAATGTGGTTGCCCTGGCATATCCTCCCGTAGCTTCCTGATGACCTCGTCCGACGACTCGCCATCTACAACATAGGCGCCCCACGCGATCAGCAGGCTGCAAAGCTCTCGTCGTGGTCCATCGTCATCTTCCACGACGGCGATAACCATCCCGGTCAGGTCGGGCGTCTCGCGACCCCGCTCCTGCGCCGGCATGAGCTCGATCGGAATACGCCCCAGGTTCTGGACATGTATGGTGAAGGTCGATCCTTGGCCAAGGATCGAGGTAACAGTGACTTTGTGGCCAAGCCGGTCCGCCAACCCTTTGACGATCGACAGGCCAAGCCCGAACCCCTTGCTGCGGTCGCGTTCCGAGTTGTCGAGCTGGACGTATTCGCGAAAGATATCGTCGAGCTTGGAGGCGGGTATGCCCACGCCATTATCGGCAATCTTGATCCGAACGATCGCGCCATCCACCTCGCACGACACGCGCACAAAACTCGGCTCCCCGTCGGGCTGCTTCCTGGAGTAGCGTATGGCGTTGGCCACCAGGTTACGAACGATACGGTCGAGTGCCGCCGGATCGGTGCGAATGATGAGAGGCTTCGCCTCGATGGATAAGTGCACACCATGCACCGCACTCTCGCCGAACTGCTCGATCTGAATGCGGTCCAGCACGAATGGCAGCGGCGTCTCACGCGGCTCCAGCCGCCAGGTGCCCGCTTCAAGGCGCGCAAGGTCCAAGGTCGCCTCGACCATGGTTATGATTGCTTCGGTCTGGCTGTCCAGCACGCGAATGTCCACAAGCATCGCGCTGGGGGCTTTGCTGGCCATGGTGCGCAGCCGCATCCGCAAGGTCGTGATCGGCTGCCGCAAATCATGGC
Source organism: uncultured Alphaproteobacteria bacterium (assembly GCA_963850605.1). Classification (GTDB taxonomy): domain Bacteria; phylum Pseudomonadota; class Alphaproteobacteria; order Acetobacterales; family Acetobacteraceae; genus BOG-908. Next base: position 331,708 of record CAWKLX010000006.1, read on the forward strand.
CTATGCTGGCGATGAATTTATTTGCCCGTTCCCGTTCGGCCGCGATCAGAATGCTTCGTGCCCGCAGCCGTCGCTGATCGGTACCGATCAGCCAGCCAAGAACCATGAAGATGGTGGAAAACGCGACTACCTGAATGTAAGAAAACGGAAGGTTCCAGCGCCGCCCGACCAGCAATGTGAATGGCACGATATAGCCGCAAAGAATGCCGACAGAAACGCTCATCCGGCTCGTCGCGAGCATGGTTATGGCGGCCGCCTGCAGAACGAGCGTGAAGAACACGAACGGTCGCTGGCCGAATTCGAACGAATGAATCGGTTCCGGAGAAGGCATCAAGGTCCAGTAGCCGATCAGCCACCACAGCATGACGACCGTGACCCACAAACTCCACATATAATGGATCGTCTGCAACGGGCGCATCGCATCGGCGGATAATTTTGCAATCCGCTGCGCCAAAGCGAGATATGGGCATAGAAGAAGCCACAGCACCGCGCCCCATATCGGCTTCGTGACGGCGTTCGGTCCGAACCAGGACGGGATCATGCCAGTGCCACGATGCAGGGCCGGCTTGCCCAACCATAACACAACCAGGCTGGCCGCGATGACCGTCGCAATCCAGCCAAGTGCTCTCCGGCGTAGCGTATCCAGCAGGTCGAGTTCGAGGGCCAGACGCTGAGTGGTCGTCAGCCTGACCGCCGGTCTCGCGAAGACGAGGCGGGCAACCCGGTGCAATCGCCTCGAAAATGCGTCGAGCACGTCCGGTGCCGGCGAGGCGGCATGAACCCCACCTTCCGAATCGGGACTTCTCGCGACCGGCTCGTTGGTCTTCATGAAACTATCGATTTTGCCGCAATGGGTCACTCTGCAACGTTGGGCCGGTTGATGACTACCATCCCCGCCGGCCGGCCGCGTGCCTCACATCTCACCTGGACCACCCCTGACAAGCATGAGGGGTTGCGGATCCTCGAAAGCGGCAATGCCGTCTGTGCTGCTCACAAAGATGGGCCGAGGGGGTCACACTTCATATCCCCTATTCAGCAGGGTGCGGTGTCATAGCCGGCAGCATGGATGCGGCGCTCTCCCGCTTGTATTCACGTGCTGGCCAGCGAGGCTCGCCGGCTAGAGCATCATCCGATCGAACAGAATCGCTCGGTCGGATAAAGATGCTCGCCAAAACAATAAGCTAGAGCTTGGTCCGTGAGCCAATGCGAACGGATCATGCTCTAGACAACGCGATAGGACAGCGGCGACATGGACGTTTCCGTGACAGAAACCGACGCCTACATCTTCGACGGATTCCTTTTGGACCCGGCACGCCGCAGCCTGAGCCGTAAGGGTGTCGCGATCACAATACGGCCGCGCTTGTTCGATACGCTCGTCTACCTCGTCGAACATCCCGGCCGCGTCGTCGAAAAAGACGAACTCCTGGCCGCTGTCTGGAGCGGCCGAACCGTGGAGGAGGCAAATCTCAGGCAGACCATCTTCACGCTGCGCAAAACGCTGCGGGCCAACGGGGATGCTGCAGGCTGCATCATTACCGCGCCAGGCCGCGGCTACCGGTTCGTGGCGACTGTACACGCAACTCCAAGCACACCGGGCTTGTCCGTAGTGTCGGCCGCTTGTTTATCGAACAATGAACCAATCGGATCGTCATCCGGGAGTGGCTTTGTGCGCAGCGCGATCCGGGTTTGGCGATGGTCCCGGAAAGCCTTCGACTTGGCCGCCATCGCCTGGCGCGGTTCGCCATCGCCGGGCGTTTCACAGACGAAGCACGCAACGCCTCTCCATCTGGTCTGCCTGACGTGACCTGATCTGCCCGTCACGGAACACCACACGCCGGTCGGTCCGGGTGAATCCACCCGAACCGACCAGGGTTTAGATCTGCACCACCGTATTCAAGTCGAACGCCTGCCCAGGCGGGTTCTCGCCGATCCGAACCACCTTCTCGCCCGCCATATGATACGGCGGCACCGGCAGGTTGTACGGCGCCGGCACCCCCGAATACACCCGCCCCGCCAGATCGTATTTCGAGCCATGGCACGGGCACAAATACCCGCCCGGCCAGTTCGGCGCCGGATCGGTCGCGCTCATGTTCGGGTAGAACGTCGGCACGCATCCGAGATGGGTGCAAATCCCCACCATCACGGCGAAGGTCGGATCGACCGAGCGGTGCCAGTTCTCGGCATAGGTCGGCTGCTGCAGCACCTTGGAATTCGGGTCGCTGAGGAGATGGACCACCTTGGGGTCTTCCAAGGTCTTCAGCCCCTCCGGCGTCCGATGCACGATGAAGATCGGCTTGCCGCGCCACACCACCACGATCTGCTGCCCAGGCGCCAGCTTGCTGACATCCACGTCGATCGGCTCGCCGGCCGCCAGCGTGTCGGCCGCCGGCTGCATGCTGTCGATGAACGGCCAGGCGATCGCGCCAAATCCCACCGCCGCGCCGGACAGGGCCAGCAGGGTCAGGAAATCGCGGCGTGTCGGCTCCGGACCGGCCTGCGGGTGGGTGTCGTGCGTCGTCGTGGACATCAAATACGCCCTTTGGGAAGAGGATCGTGGTCGTCGAGGCGGTATCTGGCGCGAACCGGGCCGATTGGGAAGACCCGGACGGCCGCCATCTTTGTGCGCCGCCGCACGCTCGACGATCGTTGCGGAATCTGCCACTTTCCCCGCCGATGAACCCGCCGTTCGGACTGGCCGCCCCGCCCGCCCAGCCCGCGCCGTCCTGGCGGGAGTTTTCGATGCACGCCTGGACCGGGCGCGCGCGGGCCGCGTGCGTGGGTGGGGGCGTGCTCGCCGCGGCCCTGCTGACCGCCGCCCTGGTCACCCCCGGCTACAGGTCGGGCGCGGTGCTGGCCGTGCTGCCATCGCCCGAATTCACCGTCCGCCAGGCCGCCGGCTCGCATGACAGCAACGCCAGCGCCCTCGCCCTGGACCAGATCATGAAAGCCGAAACCGAGCTGCTGGGCAGCGACGAGCTGCACGCCGCCACCCTGCAAAAACTGGGGCCTGCCACCGTCTATCCGGCGATTTTCTCCCCCGCACCCGCCGGCCTTCTGCACCGGGCGCTGCACGGCTTGACCGCCGCGCTGCTATCGCCCTGGCGCACGACGCCATCCAACCAGGAGGCGGCGCGGCTGGAGCAAGGCCTGAAACACTTCCGCGGCGATCTGCAGGTCCTGCCGGCCAAGGACTCCAACGTCATCTCGCTCACCTTCGACAACGGCCGTGCCCGCGTGGCCGCCGACACGGTCAACACGCTGCTGTCGCTCTACGCCGCCCGCCGCACCGGCTTCTACGACGACCCACAGCTCGCCGCGGTGCGCCACGAGGTGGCGCTCGCCTCGGCCGCCATGCAGGCCGCCGACCAGGCGCTGCTGGCGTTCAAGCGCGACCACGCGATCTCCGACTATGAGGCCGAGCGCGACCTCCTGCTGCACCGGGCCAGCGCCGCCGAACAGGCGGCGTCGGACGCGCAGGCGGCCAACCAGGAGTACCAGGCCAGGCTGGCCGCCCTGGACCGGGCGCTGCGGGCCGAGCCGGCGACCGTCGGCGTGTTCGACGAGAACGACAGCGACACGCGGCTCCAGGCGGTCAACGCCGGCCTGCAGGACCTGCGCGCCAAGCTCGCCGCCGCGCGCGACAAATACAAGGACACCAGCCGGATCGTCGGCGCGCTGCAGGCGCAGATCGCCTCGCACCAGACCGAGGCGGCACGGCTGACCGGCAGCCCCGCCAAATCGGTGGTGCGCCAGGGCCGCAACCCCAGCCTGGACCCGCTGCGCCTGGACCGGGCGCGCGCGGCCGCCGAACTTTCCGCCTCGCAGGCGCGCCTGGCCGCGGAGCGGACCCAGGCGCAAGCCATACGCGCCTCGCTCGCCCGCCTCGACGCGGACGAGGCCGATCTGGCCGCCCTGCAGCGCCGCCGCGCCAATGCCGACCAGGACCTGCGCGATGCCAGCCGGGTGCTGGCCGACCGGCACCTGACCGAGGCGGAGGAGAGCACCCGCCTGGCCAGGGTGCGGGTGATCCAGCCCGCCGCCACGCCGCAATCCCCGCGCGCAACCCGGCCGATGATCGTGGCAGCCGGGCTGGTCCTGGGTCTGCTGGCCGCCTGCGCCGACATGCTGATCCGGTTCGTGCGCCGCCCGGTCGTCCTGACCGGGGAGGGGCTGGAGACGGCGAGCGGACTCCCGGTGCTGGCCGTCTTCGTCCGCGACGAGGAGACCGTCCTGACCGGCTGACCCGGCCGGCCGGCCGCTTGCGCAACCGGAGCGCGCGCTGTTACCTGCCGGCCCCGGCCCGAAGAGACCGTCCATCGGAGGATTCTTACAACATGCGTCTTGCGGTGCTGAAGGAGCGTCGTGCCGACGAGACGCGCGTGGCCGCCACGCCGGAAACGGTGCGCAAGCTGGTGGCCCTGGGCCTGGACGTGGCCGTGGAGAGCGGCGCGGGGCAGGGCACGTCCATCGCCGACGCCGAGTTCTCGGCCGCCGGCGCCGAAATCGGCGCCGATGCGGCGGCCACCCTGGCCGGCGCCGGCGTGGTCTTCGCCGTCCGCGCGCCGGAGGCGGCCGAGCGGGCGCTGATCCCGCGCGGCGCGCTGCTGGTCTGCACCTCCGGCGCGCTGGCCGACCCCGCGCTGGTCCCCGCCCTGGCGCAAGCCGGCATCGACACGGCCGCCATGGAGCTGCTGCCCCGCATCACCCGCGCCCAATCGATGGACATTCTGTCCAGCCAGGCCAACCTCGCCGGCTACCGCGCGGTCATCGAGGGTGCGGCCGCTTTCGACCGCGGCTTCGCCATGATGATGACGGCCGCCGGCACCGTGCCGCCCGCCCGCGTGTTCGTGCTGGGGGCGGGCGTCGCCGGCCTGCAGGCCATCGCCACCGCCCGCCGCCTGGGCGCGATCGTGTCCGCCACAGACGTGCGCCCAGCCGCGAAAGAAGAAATCCGCTCCCTGGGCGCCACCTTCGTCGGCGTCGAGGACGAGGAGACGGCCGGCCAGACCGGCGCCTACGCCCGCGAGATGACCGCCGATTTCCGCCGCAAGCAGGCCGAGCTGGTCACGGCCACGGTGGCCAAGAACGACCTGGTCATCTGCACCGCCCTGGTGCAGGGCGGCCGGGCGCCGACCCTGGTCACGCAGGCGATGGTCGACGGCATGCGCCCCGGCAGCGTGGTCGTGGACCTCGCCTCCGACGGCGGCGGCAATTGCGAGGCGACCCGGCCGGGCGAGGCCACCACCACGGCCAATGGCGTCAAGATCCTGGGTTTCCGCAACTGGCCCGGCCGCATCCCCGTGGCCGCCAGCACGCTCTACGCGAAGAACCTGCTGACCTTCCTGACCACCTTCTGGGACAAGGAGGCCAAGGCGCCGAAACTGCCCGAGGACGACGCCATCGTGCAGGGCGTGATGCTGACCCGCGGCGGCCAGGTCGTGCACAAGCAGTTCGCCGGCGCGGCCCCCCCACCGCCCGCGACGCCCGCGCCCGAGCCGGCGGGCGCGGCCGAAGAGGACGCGGCCCCATCCCTGGCCGACCCCGCCGCCGACCTGAAACCCGAGCCCGCACCCCACCAGGCGCCCCCGCCCGCCGAGACCGTGGACGCGACCGGCCTGGCGCCGCTGCCCACCTCCGCTCTGGACGCCGCACCCGAAGCCGAGGCCGCGCTGCCCGAGACCGGTGCGCCGCCGCCCGATCCGGCCGAAGTGCTGGACCGGACAGGGGCCGCACCCGAGCTGCCACCGCCCGCCAAACCGAAAAAGGCGCGCCCGCCAAAGGCACAGGCGGCACCCGGCCCCACCGACGTGACCTGAACGGAAGGCCCAGGACCATGAACCCCACCTCGCTCGCCGAGCAGGCCCACGCGCTGGCCGACCGCGCCGCCGATCTCGCCCACCGCCTCGACATGCTGGCCAGCCATGCCGCCCCCCCGCCAATGGTCGCCAACGTGGCCGCCGCCGCCGAACCCTTCATCTTCCTGCTGACGATTTTTCTCCTCGCCTGCTTCGTCGGCTACTACGTCGTCTGGAACGTGACGCCCGCGCTGCACAGCCCGCTGATGGCCGTCACCAACGGCATCTCGTCCGTCATCATCGTCGGCGCCATGCTGGCCACCGGGCTGAGCCACGGCACCGCGCCGCACGTCTTCGGCTTCATCGCCGTCACACTGGCCAGCGTGAACATCTTCGGCGGCTTCCTGGTCACCCAGCGCATGCTGTCGATGTTCCAGTCCAAAAACAAAGCAAAGAAATAGGGCGCGGCGCAGATGTCCCCCAACATGACCTCGCTGTTGTATCTGGTCGCGGCCGTCCTGTTCATCCTGGCGTTGCGCGGCCTCTCCAGCCCCGTCACCTCGCGCCGCGGCAACCAGTTCGGCATGATCGGCATGGCCATCGCGGTCATCGCCACGCTGGGCCGCCACGGCATGCTCGGCCCGGGCTACGCGCTGATCTTCGCCGGCATCGCCATCGGCGGCGGCATCGGCGCCTACGTGGCCCGCAGCATCGCCATGACGGCGCTGCCGCAGCTGGTCGCCGCCTTCCACTCGCTGGTGGGCCTCGCCGCCGTCTTCGTCGCCGCCGGCGCGCTGAACGCACCCGAAGCCTTCGGCATCGGCGTGCCGCACCACATCCGCGCGGAAAGCCTGGTGGAAATGTCGGTGGGCCTCGCCATCGGCGCCATCACCTTCAGCGGCTCGCTGATCGCCTTCGCCAAGCTGCAGGCGCTGATGAAGGGCACGCCGATCACCTTCCGCCTGCAACACCAGCTCAACGCGGCGCTCGGCATCGTCATCCTCGGCCTGATCATCGATTTCGTCACCCATGGCGGCCACCAGAGCGTGTTCTGGATCATCGCCGTCCTGGCCACCGCGCTCGGCTTCCTGCTCATCATCCCGATCGGCGGCGCGGACATGCCCGTCGTCGTCTCCATGCTGAACAGCTACTCCGGCTGGGCCGCCTGCGGCATCGGGTTCACCATCCAGAACCTCGCTTTGATCATCACCGGCGCGCTCGTCGGCGCATCCGGCGCCATCCTGTCCTACGTCATGTGCAAGGGCATGAACCGCAGCATCTTCAACGTGCTGCTGGGCGGCTTCGGCACCGAATCCGGCGGCGCCGCCACCCACGCCGGCGCCGCCGACCGCACGGTGCGCAGCGGCAATGCCGAGGACGCGGCCTTCATCATGAAGAACGCCTCCAAGGTCATCATCGTCCCCGGCTACGGCATGGCCGTCGCCCAAGCCCAGCACGCGGTCCGCGAAATGGCCGACCAGCTCAAGGCCGAAGGGGTGGACGTCCGCTACGCCATCCACCCCGTCGCCGGCCGCATGCCCGGCCACATGAACGTCCTGCTCGCCGAAGCCAACGTCCCCTACGACGACGTCTTCGAGCTCGAGCAGATCAACAACGAGTTCTCCACCGCCGACGTCGCCTACGTCATCGGCGCCAACGACGTCACCAACCCCGCCGCCAAAACCGATCCGACGTCGGCCATCTACGGCATGCCCATCCTCGACGTCGAAAAAGCCCGCACCGTCCTGTTCATCAAACGCTCGATGGCGTCAGGCTACGCCGGCGTCGACAACGAGTTATTTTTCCGCCCGAACACGATGATGCTGTTCGGCGACGCCAAGAAAATGACCGAGGAGATCGTCGCCGCCCTCGGCCACTGACGACGTATCGCAGGAAGACCTTCTTTTTTGAAAAAAAGAAGCAAAAAACGTTTATCCGGCTGTCGCGGACTCAATGGATAAAAGTTTTTTGGTCCTTTTTTTCAAAAAAGGACCGCTTCCTTCCTATGTCCCACAACCTTCATGTGCAGCGCGCATATCCGCCGTAGAATGTAGCCGGACAACCGGAAAAAGGTGCCCCATGCGGCAGACGATCGCGATGCTCGCCGTGCTTGCCCACGGCCATCTCGCCTGGGGAGCCGACAGCTACACCACGCTGCACAGCTTCGATGGCAAGGACGGTGCCACCAGCGTGGCGGGTCTCGTGTCGGACGCCAGCGGTGCCCTGTACGGGACCACGAATTTCGGCGGACCCGGTGGCTACGGCACGGTGTTCAAGCTTGTGCCGCCCGCCCCGGGTCAGAGCAGGTGGATGCTGCAGACGATCCACGCCTTCACAGGCCATGACGGCGCGTTTCCCGGCGGTGTTCTGCTGATCGACAAGCAGGGCGCGCTCTACGGCACCACGCCGAACGGCGATCCGAACACGCTGTTCGGCACGGTCTTCAAACTATCGCCGCCACACGATGGTTTTGGCGACTGGCAGTTCCAGACGTTGTGGGCGTTCAACGGGCGGGGGCAGGGGGGCGCGTCGCTGTCCGGGCTGATCATGGATGAGCAGGGCGCGTTGTACGGCACCACGGATATCGGCGGCGGCGGCTTCCAGGGCAACGGCTCCGGCACCGTCTTCAAGCTGGCCCCGGCCGGCCAGTCCTGGACATTCCAGACCCTGTGCTTCTTCGGCCGTGCGCGCCGCGCCGGCGCGGTGCCGAACGACACGCTCTATCGGGACGCGCAGGGCGTCCTGTACGGAACCGATGCGATCGGCGGCGTGAACGGCTTCGGAACGGCGTTCACCCTCACACCCCCCGTCCTCGGGCAGACGAAGTGGACGAGGCGGGAGATCGTGGAGTTCACATTCCCGGACGTCACCCCGTTCAACGGTCTGGTCCCCGGGCCAGGCGGCGCGCTGTATGGCGTCAGCACCGGGGTGGCGCTGGGAACGGCCGGCACCGTGTTCCGGCTGGTGCCGCCGGCGGCGGGTCAGACCAGGTGGCGCAAGGAAACGGTATTCCAGTTCAACGGCCTGGATGGTGCCGTGCCGTATGGGCTGCTGACCTCGGACAGGCACGGCGGATTCTATGGCAGCACGTATGTGGCCGGCAGCAAGGGTGGCGGCACTCTGTTCCATCTGCTCCCGCCGCCCGCGGGCTCCCACGCCTGGTCATTGCAGACGCTGCACGATTACGATTCGTCGCCCATACCGCCGAACGTCTATGAGCCGAATGGCGGCTTGGTGCTCGACGCGGCCGGCGCGCTCTACGGCACCACCGTGTTCGGCGGCCCCACCGAATCCGGAACGATCTTCCGCTACGGCCCCTGATCGACCCAAGCCGGATCGTCAGCGGCGGCACCCCGGCCTTGCCGAGGCGCTGCCCACCATCGAGACCTGCGCGTCCACCGCCCCGGATTGATAATCCGGGGCGCCACATTGTCGTCCATGCCCGATCGTGGAGCCCGACCGCATGCGCCGCCTGCTCGCCACCCTGCCCATGGTTGGCAGCCTGCTGATGTGCGCGAACGACGGTGCTGTCCAGCATCAGGTATCGGTTACCGGGATCGCTGGTTAGTGCCGCGCAGATGCGTTCCCAGACGCCGCTCTTGGCGCGTCATGTGAAGCGTCTGTCGACCAATTTGTATTTTCCATAGCGCTCGGGAAGGTCATTCCAGTGAGCGCCAGACGTATCCTGAATGTCGATTGATCCTAGTTGGCGATCTAGCTCGGTCGGTAATTTCAGAACTTTCTGAATCTCAATCTGGCAAGTGTTCGATCCCAGGGAAATCGTGCTTGTTGCTGTTGCCAAAGGACCTACTTGCTTCTCGATACAGACAATTCGATCACAAGGTGAATTAAGAGAATATACCACCAATACATGCAACCGAACTCGCTGTTGCCAGACAGAACCGATGGTCAAGATTGTGCGACCGACGATCGGTGGCGCAGCGGCAGTCGTGGTTAGTGTGTAGTAGTGGGTTGAGAGGGGATGGCAGAGGTCGTCGGTACTCCGGCGAGAAACGGCAACATCTTTGTCGTAATTCTCTTCGGAACGCCGCTATTGTGATCTCCATCGTAAAGCTCAAATTGGTGAGCGACATTCAAATTTGTAGTATGTGGTCTAGGTCGGACTCGCCCAGCGGGATGTGTGTGAAAGGGTCTTGACGACCCGCATCAAAGCCTATCGCGCGCAGACGACGAAGGTTCGCAATTTCGGCGCTTACAGTAGGGACAATCATATGAGCATTCCAGAGCGCTCGAATGCTCGGATCAAACACCTGTTTCGTGCCCTGCAACCGAACGGGAAGACTCGCTCCGAATGGCTTTTCACCCGCCTGCGGCGACCACGCTATAGCCATGCCTTCGAACGCCTGTGCAACGTAATGATCTTCTTGTTTAAAAACGTCAAAGCTCAGAAATCTTTCGCTTACGAACCACTCAGGATTCGAGGGCAGCAAATCTCCGGCAATCTCGAGGCAGCAAGGACTGAGAGCATATATAGCGCTGAATACATCCGGATGGCGAAACGCTATGTAGAGTGCTCCATACCCACCCATTGAATGGCCAGCAATTGCCCTAGCTTCCGGCATGGCCAATGTATCAAAACGCTGGTCAATGGCGCCTACAAGCTCCTTTACGATAAAATCTTCCCATTGCCCGTCTGCGCTGGAGTTGACGTAAAAACTCCCTCCCGCTCGCGTTTTGGCATCCGGCATAACAATAATTAGAGGTTTGAGGCCACCAGCGATCGCTTTATCCATTTCGCCTTGAATGTTCCAATCAGGGTCACTCGTCCATTGGTCAGCACTCCCTTTGTAACCGTGAAGCAAGTAAATGACCGGAAATTTGCATCGGCATAAACCATACATGGGCGGAAGATAAACTTCGACTTTCCGATCTGGGAAGTCTTCCTGTACTTTGTTCTCTCTAGGCCGCGGCCGTGAAGGACGAAAGTGATCAATCGACCTTTGGGAAGCTGGGCAAAGGCCCCCGTTGCCACGCCTAAAGCACATACTACTCCAAAAATCATTGACCATGTCTGAAGTGGAAGACGGCGGAAGATGGTCGCGCTGCCAACTCGCGCGATAGATGCCAATCGGGACTCTGACTTCATCTGCGGTGACCCGTCGCAACTGTTTAACCGATACCCTTGCACAACTCAGCCTAACCGCAAGCTCGATCCGGGAGCAAACGGCAAGCATCGACCAGCGGCAAACCTCGCTATGTTCACACAACCCGAGATCGACACCCGGAAACCTCGGCATCGGGCGCGTGTCGGGCGATGTAGGAGGCCTGCCGTGGCTCGATTGGATACGCCCGCACCGTGGCCCATATGCGCGCAGCGAATGCGGGACCACGCAACTGAACGGCAGAACGCGAGCGATGAGTTAGACTGCGCTAACCCATACATCTCCCGGCGTCGCCCCGTGTACTTTACGGCCATAGCGGCAGAATTCGACGTGATCTGACGCGTTCTGTTCGGCGCGGGCAACCGCCTCCGGCACTGATGGCACAACAACGCGTGGCATCAAACACGGCGAACAAAACGGCCGTACGTGTGACCTGGCTCACATGCGTCCCGCTGCCGCCCGCCTACGGTGCAAAAGGCGCCCGAGGGGCGGCCCGAAGCAACCAACCAGGAGAGCCAGACATGAAGACGATCATGCGAGTTGTCACCGCCGGCATGCTGCTGCACGCGGCCATGCCCTCGAATGCGAATGCGGCCAGCTTAACGCGCCATACCCTCGTGGCGGCCGTCAGCGCTGCCGGAACGCTGTATCCGGGCGGCGACGCCAAGCAGGTGTATCACGGCCAGGCCGGCTACTATTCCGTTTTCTTTCCGCTTTCGGCACATCCATTCTGCGCCGCGTCAGCCGTCGAATTCGCCGGCGAGGCGCCATACTTCATTTCCGCGAGCGTCATGTCCACGCAGCTTTACGACGTCGTGCTCGTCTACGTGCAGGACGTCAACGCCACACCGCAGGCCGCCGATATCTATGTAAGTCTGGTATGTTGATCGGTTAGCAAGCGTAGCAACGTAGCACGCGTAGGATGGGTTAGAGCATCATCCAATCGAACGGAATCGTTCGGTCGGATAAAGATGCTCGCCAAACAATAAGCTAGAGCTTGGTCCGTGAGCCAATGCGAACGGATCATGCTCTAGCGCAGCGTAACCCATCAACGACACGTTTAGATACGACTGGTGCTTCATTCACCAAGACGGCTTCATCCTCGCACCGCCACCTTTGCTGCATTCGGCCACCCAAAGCCCATCGCGCTCGCGCGATGGGAACCCTCCGCGGTGGCCTGCTTCCACGCCTGACCGCCACTCGCACGGCGGCCGAACAGGCATCCAACCCAACCAATGAACATGCCTTCCCTGAGCATGCGGCGACGCGGCCGCACCCAAAACTTGCCCAGCTCCCGCCATCCGTGTTCCTACTCCGTTCCCACCACCCACACCCCGCAGGCCACACCCTGAACGCCATCGCCCCTCTGCCAGACCGCCCAGCGCGCCGCGACCGCCGCCTGCACCGGTGCGACCGCCTCGCCGAAATGGCCATGCATCTGACCGAGACGGCCTACACCCAGGCTCTGCGCGACGCCCAGCCGCCACCCGAGCGCCCGCACCCCATGCCCGGCCCGCGGCCGGCCTACATGCCGCCCCCGAAAGCCGCCTACGACCACACCCTCGCCTCGAACTTCTTCCAGGAGTTCTCGAGATGCGCCCGCCAAGCCATCCTGCTGGAAGCCCGGCTGGACAGCGGCATCTACGACAACGCGCCCACCATCCCCGCCTTCACCGAGCGCGCCTTCCCTCGGCACCAAGCGCCCCGCCCCGCGCCAACCGGGCCGCGCGAGCCATCCGACGAAACGCGCCTCCACCACGAACGCCTCGAAGACGAGTTTGCCGATGACGACAGCAGCGAGCCGGATGAGCTCCTGCACACCATCGACAACAATCTCCAAACCGCCATCGCCGAAATCCGCGCCACCACGCCCGAACCAGCCCGGTGGGCGGAGGCCGCTCCGCCATCCCGCGCCACCACCCCCACACACGACCAAAACCCCGAACCGCCGCGCCCCGCCCCAACCGGGAAAACCATCCGCCACGCCCCCCGACGATGGTGACCGCGCCCGCAAACCAACGCCCATAACCGGTATGCGCACAGCGAATGCGGACCCGCACGCGCGCAATCCCGCGAAAATCCCGCCCGGTTCGGATGAACGCATCCGCGCCGGCGACCACGCGCGCCCAACGGAGCAGCGCGCAGCCGGCACCTTCACGCGGACCGGTCCGCGCGGCCATACCCCGTTCCGGTCGAACCACCCGGCGTGACGCGCCAGGCGGCGCTCACAAGCCCAAGGCGGCCTGGGCCGGCACGCACGGTCCCCCGCCGGCTCCCGCCCGCCGCTGCTTCTCCATGCGGGCGGTGAACGCCACATCCTGGTTGCCGCCACTCTCCCCGGCCAGGATGCGGTCCAGCGCCGCCTCGTCCAGCGCCTGCCAGTCGCGCCCACGGCTCGGCCCGAACGGCACACGCACCAGCAGCGCGGGCTCCGCCGACCAGGCCAGAAGCTGCTCCAGCCCCACCATCTCCAGCATGTCGCGCAAATGGTGCGCGGTCACATAGGCGTCCGGCCCCGCCCGATGCGCCGGCAGCCCCGCCGCCCGGTCCAGCCCCGCCGGGCGCCGCCAATAGCGCAGCCCCTGGTTGGAATGCGTCGGCGCATCCCGCCACAGCCGCAGCGCGCATTTATAGGTGCACACCCAGCGCGCCCCGCCACTCAGCGCCGGCAGGCACCAGCGCTGCTCGAACGCGGCCCGATGCGCGGCCAGCGCCGCCGGCCTCGGATCGGGCTGCAGCACCGGCGGGGCCGCCACCTGCCATACCGGGCTCCCCGCCACGTCCTCGTCGATGATATGGTGGATGGCCGAGGTGGAGGGCGAGATAGGGTTGCCCGGGTTGACCAGCATGGCGCCGGGCGCACCGTCCAGCGCCCACCCATCGCCGCGCAAACCCACATCCTGCCACCCCAGCTCCACCACCCCGCCATCGGTGAAGGAATGGCCCGTCGTCTCCAGATCGATCACGCGCACGAACATGGCGGGCCGTCCGCTCAGCCCGGCTGTTCCGCGCCCGCATCCCGGAAATACGGCTCGACCGTCCCTTGCAGCTTCATCGTCAGCGGCGCGCCCGTCCGGTCCAGCGTCTTGCCCACCGTCACCCGTATCCACCCCTCGCTCACGCAATACTCGTCCACATTGGTCCGCTCCACGCCCTTGAACCGTATGCCCACCCCACGCTCCAGCAACGCCGCATCGTGGTACGGGCTCTTGGGATTCATCGCGAGGCGATCTGGCGGAGTGTCGGTCATCCCCCGTTCCTACGGGTGCGGGCCCGCACGTTCAAGCGCGCGACAGCGCCGCGGCCCGGTGCTAATCCGCCACCCCATGCACGCCCCCGCCGCCCGCAGTTTCGTCTCCCAACGCCTCCGCCTCCACTTCGCCGACTGGGGCAACCCTGACGCACCTCCCCTGATCCTGGTCCATGGCGGCCGGGACCATTGCCGGGCCTGGGACGACGTGGCCGAACGCCTCGCACCCGACTGGCACGTCATGGCCCCCGATTTGCGCGGCCACGGGGACAGCCAATGGGCCGAGTTCGGGCGGCTACGGCATGGCCGGCTTCGTCTACGACCTGCTGCAGCTCATGCACCAGCAGGCGGGCGCCCCGGCCGTGCTGATCGGCCATTCCCTGGGCGGCGGAATCGCCACCCGCGCCGCCGGCATCTACCCCGAGCTCGTGCGCGGCCTGGTCACCATCGAGGGCCTGGGACCGTCGCCGAAACTCGAAGCGGACATGGCCGCCCGCCCCCTGGAAACCCGCCTGCGCGGCTGGGTCGAGGAACAACGCCAGCTCGCCGCCCGCGCCCCCCGCCGCTACCCAGACTTTCCCGCCGCACTGGCCCGCATGCAGGCTGAAAACGCCCACCTCTCCCCCGCCCAGGCGCGCCATTTGGCCTGGCACGGCGTGCGCCAGAACGAGGACGGCACGTTCAGTTGGAAGTTCGACCCCTACATCCGCTCCTGGCCGCCCGTGGACCTCACGCGCGACGAAATACGCACGCTGTGGGGCCGGATCACCTGCCCGACCTTGCTGGTTTACGGCTCGGAAAGCTGGGCCTCCAACCCCGCGGAGGACGGCCGCGCCGCGCATTTCCAGAACGCACGCGTCGAGCTGATCCAGGGCGCCGGCCACTGGGTGCACCACGACCGGCTGGAGGCCTTCATGGCGGCCGTCGAGCCGTTTTTGCAGGCGCTAGTGTTGGAAAACTGATAGACGATACCTCCCATGGCAATGCGCGAACTGGCAGCAGTTCTCCTCCTCACCCACGCCGCCAGCGCCGCCGAGCCGGTGCGCCTCTGCACCCCCCAACTAGCCGGCCCGGTCACGGTCGCCAGCCCCGCCCAACGCAACGCCGCCGCCCGACGGGCGGAGCCGCCCCTGACCGACATTTTCGCCTGGCCGGACACACCGATCGGAGTCGTGCGCACAGGGAGCGGCATCCAGTTTTTCGCCAGCGACGGCGGCGCCCATCCGCGCCAAATGTTCCACGGCCACGAAGCGGGCAACAATAAAAGCGGGTCCATCACCGCCACGTTCGGCACGCTGGACGATCCGCTCGGCACCGCCGCCCCGCGTGACGTCAGCATCTCACCCAATCCGGACCGCTCGGTGAACCCGAACTACACCAGCTACGGCTATATGGGCGGCGGCCCCGTCTATCGCGTTCCCGCAGGCCAGCCGGGCGAGGGCCACTTGCTCGCCACCTACCACGCCGAACTTCCCGACGACGCGCTCTACCCCATCCTCGGCCTGGCCGCCTCCGACGATGACGGTCTGCATTGGACGGATCTGGGCGAAATTATCCGTTTCAACCAGTCCTACTCAACAGGATTGGACGGCGCCGAGATCGGCGACGGCCCGCTCGTACCCTCTCCCGACGGCCGATATTTCTACCTCTATTTCCCGGACTGGATCGCAAACGGCACCCCGCACGCCACCACCCTGACCCACATCTCCGTCGCCCGCGCCCCGATCGCCGCCGTGCTGCACGACGCATTCGCCTCAACCCCGCGCCACGCCGCCACCTTCGCAAAATTCTACGATGGCGCCTGGAACCTGCAGCCCGCCATCGGCGGCGCCTCGACCGACCTTTCGCCCCGATCGGCCTATGGCGGGTACCTCGATATTCATTACAGCAGCGCGCTGCAACGCTACATTCTGCTGATCTCCAACGACACCGATTTCGCCTACGCCGAATCCACCGACGCCCTCCACTGGACACGCCCCATCCCCATAGGCCGCTTTGGCCCCATCGCTGCCTACCCCACCGCCGTCGGCCTGGGCGACGACCCGCAGATCCTGGGCAGTTCGTTCTACGTGTATTACACCCATCTGCCGACCAACGGGGCAAGCTGGACCGAGGGTGTTCTGAAGCGCCTCACGCTGACCTGCCCATGACGTGGCGCGAACTCGGCGCTGGGCAGTCTCGGCTCGGATGCTCTGGGCGACGGACCGCCCGCTAATGTGAGGCCGCCTGCAGTGTCCGCATGAGCCGAACAAAATGCGCCTCGCTCTTTGCGTCTCCTCCCGTCCCCTCCGGGCCGAAACTCAGGATAAAAGCTTGATCCTCGTTACCCTTGCCGGGGCGCGTGCTGGCCGTCCAATACGCGGCGGCCGGCGTCGTCGGAAATACGGTCAGATTGGTACGGGGATTGGCGCATTGCACCTCGGCGATGTTCGCGAGTTGGGGAATGCGGGGTACGCGCCAGTCGTCGTGCTTGGCGTAGCCGCCGCGCTTGTTCTGGGCCACCGCCGCATCCTGCGCGGCCTGCCACGGCATCGCCGCCGGCGCTCCCTCACAGGTAGAACCGGTCCAATGCTGCCCCAGCGAGCAGCGCATCCACATCACCTGGGTGCGCGTGTCGGTCACTGTGCCATCGCCATTATCGGTAAATCGCGCCGTCGGCGTCGAGAGCGGATATCGGCTCGTGTCACAGGACTGTTTTGCGGCTGCACCGGTGCTGCCCAGAACGAGCAGCATCGCAACGAAACGCATGTTTGCCATCGATCTCACACAAGGCACGGAGCGGGCCAGCAGCTAGATTTACTTGTCGAAGCCGATGCCCGATCCCTTGCGCGCGTAGCCGGTGCCCGATTTGATGACCACCACCGGTGCCGTCTGCGCCGTGGCCAGCCCGGGCGTGATTTTCGAGCCGCGATACAGATACGTGGCGTAAGCCTCCATCGCAATCATGTCGGTCCCATCGGCATCGATCTCCTTGCCGGCGAGCGGGCCGGTGATGCACCAGTTGATCATGTCGCGCAACGCCACCACCTGCCCCAAATCATTCTGGTATTTAGGGAATGTCTGTGGATTGGAGGCTGCCGCGTCGGGATGGCAGTTACCGCAGGTCAGGCCGTTCGTGCTCATGTCCTTCCGGCTGCCGTGCCAAAGATCGCGTCCATGATCGACCACGGCGAGCAACTGCTTCTCCTGGTCCGCAAGCTGGGCAGGTGTGAAAGGCGCGCGCGCAAACAGCGGCGTGGCCGCGAACATGCCGGACATCAGCAACGAACATGCCGCGACTGGCGCTGCAATTCGGCGCAAGGTTTCATTCATTTTCACGGCATTAGACCTTCCAACCTGGACGCACTTCAGGCTGTAGCAATTCCTCGTCGAACGGGTCCCCGTGCCAGATGCCCTTGAATCCCCGGTCCAGATCGATGTGCTGCACACCCAAGCCATCCTTTATGTTTGCGGGATCGACCCGGTTCATCCGGCTTTGCGGATAGGCGAGTTTCACATTCGGATACGGCCAGGGCCAGGCGGTGCCGAGCGAGCCCACTGACGACATGTTGCCGATCTTGTTGAAGATCGTCTGATGCACGTGCCCGTGGAACGACATGACATGCTGGAATTTCGAAAGGATTTGACGAACGTCCGGCGCATCCTCGGTCTGGAAATTCCAGCGCGGATAGTAGTCCCATAACGGCCCATGCGTGAAGATCACCACTGGCTGGTCGCCACGCAGCGGCGCCACATCCTTGCGCAGGAAATCAAGCCCTTCCTCGCGGATGCCCCATGGGCCGGCGATCGGGCTTTCCAGCATCTCCATCGCCGACATGCGCTCCACTGGCGACATGTGTGCCGGTGTCCAGAAGTCGCGCACCAGGATTGAGGTTAGGCCAATGAAATGCACGCCCTTGTGGTCGAACGACCAATGCTGGTTGCCGAACAGTCCCTTCCAGGCGACGCCGAGGTCGAGATACCAGTCGTGCTCCCCTGGAATGAAATGAATGGGCATCGAGAGCTTGCCGAGGATCCTTCGGCCTTTCTCCAACTGGTCCTGTCGCCCGTTCTGCGCGATGTCACCGCAATAGACCACGAACTCAGGGCGTGGCTGCATACTCATCACCTTAGCAACCGAATCGGCCAGGATACCGTCGAACTTATGGTCGGGAATGCTATAGAGGTGGGAGTCGCTGATGATGGCAAAAGTGAAAGGCTGTACCCGCTGAGTTTCGGGCTCGGCTGTCGCGACCTTGACCATGCCGACATTGAGGCCGACAGCGCCGGCGATCATGGTGATAAGGCCGGCCTTTCCACCAACGGTGACGAGCTCGCGACGGCTTATGTTGTAAGGATCAACGTCCGGGACGTAGATATCTTCATTGGAACACATAGAACGCCTCCTCGGCCGCGGCATTCTTTGCCGTCGTAACTTTCGCAATGATGGCACGGCGTCTGATGCGCGGAAAAGAAAAAAACGTGGCCTGCGGAGAAGTTTTTGTCACCGAACTCTTGTGCACTGCGGCAACGTTTGTCACTGCACCAATTTGTTGGGGCGGCCAGGCCTTTAGTCTACGACTGTGCAAAGGGCTGTTGTGTCGCGCCCGGCAATATACGGACAGTTACTGACGTTTAGGGCAAGGTAACGTTCGACCGCTTTGCCGATAGTAATCGCGCGACGCATGCCGATCCAGGCTGGCGTTGGACAAGCCCGTTGGGTCATCGAGTGACACGCCTTGTGCAACGCCAGCTTCACAAGGTCTCGGTGGATCTCGCTGGTGGCGTGGATTGGGTGGCGCATCCGCGTCAGCGCCGCGCCAATCGCCCAGCCCGGCGATCTTGGTGTCCATCAGCGCCGAGGCATCGTCGGCACCTTTTTCGACCGGGTCTCGCATCTGACCCCTCTCCGTCATACGCCTGCCAATCGGCACACCGCAGAGGTGGCACAGGAGTTACACTGGCGACACAAATCGCCAACATAACGAATACACACACCTCCCCTCGCTTGACACAATTGCGGCCTCGTATTGAGTGAGCCGCGGATCGGTTGAGTTTTCCACGAAACTGCAACCAGGGATGATCCACATTTGAGGGGGATTACTTATGCGTTTGCACCTTGCAACACTCGCCTTGCTGGCCCACGGGGCCGGCCAGGCGCTCGCGGCGACTGAGCAGCCGATCTACACCTTCCAGGGCGGCGCCAGCGGCGCGCTCCCGCAGGCCGGGCTTATCGCCGACAAGGCGGGTAATCTGTATGGCACCACGACAGGCGGTGCGGCCGGGTATGGCGTCGTCTTCAAACTCTCGCCGCCAGCCCAAGGGTCCACCCAGTGGACACAGACGGTGCTGTACGCCTTCACCGGCGGCGCCGATGGCGGGGTTCCCCAAACGCGCCTGACTCTGGGACAAAAGGGTGTGCTGTACGGCACTACCACCCAGGGCGGCCCCGCCGGGCAGGGAGTGGTCTTCAGCCTGTCCCCGCCGAAGAAGGGCGCCTGGATCGAGACGGTTCTCTACGGGTTCACCGGCGGGGCCGACGGCGGCACACCCCAATCCACGCTGATCAGCGATCGCCAAGGCAATATATACGGCACGGCAACCCAAGGCGGGGCGGCTGCGGCTGGCGTCGTGTTCAGGCTGTCGCCGCCCGTCGACGGCACCACCTGGCTCGAAACAGTGCTCTACAACTTCACCGGGGGCGCCGATGGCGGCATACCCTATGGCAACTTGCTGCTGGGCAGCGACGGCGCGCTCTACGGCACCGCGTCCGCCGACGGTCAATACGGCTTTGGCACAATCTACCGCCTGGTGCCGGCCAATGAGTTCAACTGGACTTTCCAGACACTGTATTCTTTTCAGGGCGGTGCAGACGGATCGGCGCCGCGCGACGGCATGATCGCCGGTCCGAACGGCAGCTACTACGGTACCACGGCCGGCTCCGCCCTCAGCCAGGGTACCGTGTTCCAACTCACCGCGCCCGTCTCGGGCGGAAACTGGACTGAGACGCCTCTGTATGCCTTCACCGGCCAGGGCACAGGCAATGGTCCCTGGGCGACAGTCTCCAGCAACAAGACCGGCGCGCTATATGGAACCGCGGTCGGCGCCGGCCCAACACCTTACGGCGAGATCTTCGAACTTACGCAAAGTAACGGCAAATGGACACAAACCGTGCTGCACGCGTTCCAAGGCGGTGCGGACGGCCAATACCCATATTCGACAGCGCTGCTTGGGCCACATGGCATGCTCTATGGCACTGCCGCCGGCGCTAGCGGGTCCGCCCCGGGCGTGGTCTGGCAGGTTAATACCGCAGGAAAGGTTCGCAGATAGCCTTTCCTCCCATTTGCCAAGCCGGGTTCGCGCCAACACAGAGGCGCGAACCCGGCTATGCAAGCCCAAGTGCCGTCAACGTGCGTTCCACCACCGCATCTTCGCGAAAATTCGCCAGCGCCCGTGCCAGTCCGGCCCCGCCCATGCGCGACCGCAGCGCGGGGTCTGTAGCCAGCCGTGCCAAAGCACCGGCCAGCGGCGCCACGCTCCCGGCGGGCACAAGCAACCCGGTCTCCCCATCCACAACCTGCTCGCGGGGGCCACGTATATCGGTCGCCACGACCGGCAGCCCGCACAGCATGGCCTCGATCACCGACATCGGCAGCCCCTCGAAATGGCTGGGCAGCACAAAAACGTCGGAGGCCGCCAATAGGGCAGCGACATCCGTCCGATATCCCAACAGGCGCAGCCGTTTGCCCAAGCCGCATCCGGCAAAATACGGTGTCAGATCCTCGCCATGGTCGCTGGGCAGGCGCGCGCCGACCACCCACAGCTCGGCCGGCACGTCGCGCATCGCCGCCAGCAGTTCGGGATAGCCCTTGTGCCGCACCAGGCGGGACAAGGCCGTGATAACGACACGATCTTCGGGCACGCCCAGCAACGCGCGCAGCGCGGCGCGCGCGCCTAAATCGGGATGGAAGCAGCCTGGATCGCGGCCGTTGCCGACCGCAAGCGGCGCGCGATGGATGCGCCATCGTTTTGCGTCCGCCGCCTCCTCGGTCGAGACGGTCAGAAATACATCCGTCAAGCGCCCAGCTAGCCATTCCATGACGAACGCGATCGCGCGTCGCGGCCATGGACCAGGCTGGTTGAACAGGAAGCCGTGGCAGGTATAGCCGACGCAAGGCACGCCAGCCGCACGCGCCGCCAGACGCGCCAGAAAACCGCTGATGGGCATGTGCGCATGGACCATGTCTGGGCGTTCGGCGCGAAACAACCGGTAGAGTGCGAAGAACGCACGCATCTGCGCCGTCGGCGACAGGCTGCGCGCCAAAGGCAACGCCTCCACACGAAATTTTTCGGCGCGCACATCCTCAAGCAACGGACCGTCCGCGCAGACGCCCACGACCTCATGCCCCGCCGCCCGCACCCCGCGCATCAATGGCAACAAAAAATGCCGCAACGAAAAGTCGACATTGGTAACTTCGAAAACGAGCATTCAGCTGCACGCCAGGAAACTGAAAACCGGCAACTGAACCTGCCTACCCGACCTTCGTGATTGCCCATTTGACGTGTTGCGGGCCATCTTGCGGGCCGGTCAGCACCACTTGCTCGCTTCTGCGTGTCTCCGCACCGCCCAGATAAATGCTTTCTTCCAGGCTGACCTTCGCGCCCTCGGCCCGCAGCCGCCAGCCACCGCTGGGCAGGCGCAGCAGCACCGCCTCGCCATCCTGCTGCACACTGGCAATGACGGACGGGTGCAAATGAAACCGCACGACGTACGGCTGGGGGCTGGCTGACTCGATCACGTCCTCGCCGCGAATATCCTCGCCGCTCTCCGCCAGATACAGCCGCCGCCGGTGCACCGCGCCAAACGGGCGGCGCCAGCCATCCTGGCTCGCCTCCAGCCAGTGCGCGCCGTTCGCCTCCTGCCGCTCCACGCTGACGGTCTCCGGCCGGCGCCCCAGCCCGCCGGGTTTCAGCTCCGCACTGCTGGTGTCGGCAATGACCAAAGTAGAGTGGGCGGCGGTGGCACGCGCGGCATCGGTCCAGGCGGCTGCACCAATGGGCGCCGCGCCGCAATTGACCACCAGCCGCTCCCGCCCAAAGGAGAGTTCGAAACTGAGCGTGCCGGCATGGGCCATGCGGTCCTCGCCGGGCGGGGCAGGGGCGCCGGCATCTACGATCAGCACGGTGCGCCCCGCCTGCATGCGGAAAAATCCGGTATCGGGCAGGGCCGCAGGCGCGCGGCCTGCTCGACCCGCCTGGGTCAACACAAGTTCGATCAATGTGGCAGGTTCGTCGCGGGTACCGTTGAACAGGGCCAACCCGCCATCTCCATGGCGCAATGCCCGCAAGCCCAGGGAAAGCCGGTCGATCGCCGACCCCAGCGAGGGCGGCGCCTCGACCCCCCCAGATGCAGCAGCGCGCGCATCTCGATCAGGTCGCGCAACGCCACAAGGTGCGCGGCGGGGCTGCGCTCCACATGCCCGCCATCCGGCAACACCTGGCGCCCGATCTCCTGCGGCAGGAAGCGCAGCGCGCGGGGAAGGTAGGGCGAGTGGTCGGGCAGCGCGATGGACGCGGTAATCAGGCCGCGCAGTGCGGTCAATGCGCGGCCATCCTGCTCTTCCGCCGGCAGGGCGGCCGACAGCACGCGCGTGTCGGCCACTAGCCGCCACATCATCTTTTGCCGGAACACATCGTCGGCACTGGCCGCGAAGAAATCGTAGTGCGCCAGCCAGGCCGCGATACGGCTGCCGGCCACGTCGGGGCGTTGCGCCAGCGGGTCGGTGTGGCCGGACGCAATCCAGTCGCCGACCAGGGCACGGGCCCGCATGCGGGCGGCGTCCGTGCCGATCACCCGCAAGTCCCGCAGCCAGGAGAATCCGTGCGCATGGGCGCGCATCACCGGATGGCCGGCTATATCCGGCCAGGCGCCGGGCTTGAGCGTGCGCATCGCGCCGGACAGGGTCAGCTCGCCGCGCAACAGCCGTGCGCCGCGGGCCGGGTCCCCGGGCCATGGATCGCGTACCGGCTGGGCCGGCGCGTCGGGCACGCTCATGCGAAGGCTGGGCAGGCGAGCGAGACTGAGGCGAACGGAGCGAAAACCGCGGCCGATCTTCACGAAGCGGAGCCGCGAATGGCCGATATTGCGGCAGCGTAGTCGGGCGATCCGAACACAGCCGTGCCGGCAACGAATGTGTCCGCCCCTGCGGCGATGCAGAGCGGCGCGGTCCGCGCGTCGATGCCGCCATCGACCTCAAGCCGGACCGGGCGCCCCGAGGCATCGATCAAGCGGCGCAGCGCTGCGATGCGCTCCAACTGGCTGTCGATGAATTTCTGCCCGCCAAAGCCAGGGTTGACAGACATGACCAGCACAATATCGACCAGGTCGAGCATGGTTTCGGCGTGCGCCAGCGGGGTGCCCGGGTTCAGCACCAGCCCCGCTTTCTTGCCGAGCGCGTGGATGGCCTGCAGCGAACGGTGCGGGTGCGGGCCGGCTTCGGGGTGAAACATGATGTGGTCCGCGCCTGCCTCGGCAAAGGCGGCGAGGTAGGGATCGGCGGGTGCAATCATGAGATGCACGTCGAACGGCATCTTGGTGAGCTTGCGCAGCGATTTGAGCACCACAGGCCCAAAGCTGATGTTCGGTACAAAATGCCCGTCCATGACGTCCAGGTGCAGCCAGTCGGCGCCGGCTGCCTCGATGCGTGCCACTTCCTCGCCAAGACGGGAGAAATCCGCGGCCAATAGGCTGGGTGCCACGAGTATTGATTGCTGCGCCATGCCCCGGTTCTAAAGGCCCGCGCCAGCACGCCGCAAGCCGCGCAGCGGGTGTGCCCCCCTTCGTCAATTTCCGAAAAATGGGGTCTGGGGCCGACTGCCCCCAGCAGGGTCCAGGGGCAGAGCCCCTGGCCTTCTTACGAAACGCGCAGCCGCCGGGCGTTGGCGGTGGCGCGTTTGTGGAAGGGGCGCAGCACATCTTCCGCTTGGCCGCCAGCCATCAGTGCGGCGCCCGAGAGCTGCACTGCCCGCATCTTCTCGTGCACCATGCGCTCATACTCGGTCGAGGTGCAGGCGCCGGTCACCATCAACGCCGTGCGATGCCAGACCGTCTCCCACGACGCGACGGCTAGTTCTGTCCACATGATCGGCAAGGCAAAAGCGTCGGAAAATACATCAGCCACGTGAAGTCCGATCTGGAAAATGAATGCGGAGACGTTACGCCCCGCATTCGAGCCGTGTCATGCTAATCCGGCGTGGCTGCCCCGGTCAGGCCGCGTGAAGCTGGGCCTCGGCGAATTCGTAGTTAGCGAGCTTGTCGAGAAAGTTCTGGGTGTAGTCCGGGCGGCGGTTGCGGAAATCCAGGTAGTAGCTGTGCTCCCATACATCGAGCGCCAGAAGAACTTTCCCTTCGCCGGTGGCCAGCGGGTTGCTGCCGTTCGGCGTTTTGGTGATGGCCAGCTTGCCGTCTTTGCCCAGCACCAGCCAGGCCCAGCCGGAGCCGAACTGACCCACTGCCGCCTGCTTGAACGCCTCCTTGAACTTTTCCGCGCCGCCAAGATCCTCGTCGATCTTGCGGGCCAGCGCCCCCGGCATCTGCCCGCCCTTCGGCGACAGGTTCTGCCAGAAAATAATGTGATTCCAATGCTGCCCGGCATTGTTGAAAACCGGCCCCGGCGTTTGAGCGGTCGCCTGCACGATCTCGTCCAGGCTCTTGCCTTGCAGCGACGGGTCTTTCTCCACGAACCCATTAAGTGCCGTCACATAGGCCTGGTGATGCTTGCCGTGATGCAGCTCCAGCGTCTCCTGGCACATGCCGGCGCCGGCCAGTGCGCTTGTGTCGTAGGGCAGGGGTGGCAGTTCGAAGGCCATGTGCATTCTCCTTCAGAGTGGCGAGCGCCAAGGCTTGCACCATGGCGTTTGCGGCGACAACGCCGCCAGGCGTGTGCGGCCACAACGCCGTAGGCGGGGATTGTTCCCACCTTGCCGGTCGGCGGTGCAAACGGCCAAGTGGGCTGATGGATGCAGCCCTCGTCAACATGGTCCGGCAGCGCGACCCCGACCGGTATTTCTGCGCGCTGTTCGCGCCGGGGATTGGCCGCGCGGCGCTGCTGACGCTGACCGCCTTCAACCACGAGCTGGCCCGCGCCCTCGAGGTGACGCGCGAGCCTGGGCTGGCGCTGATCCGCCTGCAATGGTGGCGTGAGGTGGTCGAAGGCGCGGCGCGGGCGCACGACGTGGCCACGCCGCTGGCTGGGCTGCTCGCCGCCGGCACCCTGCCGCGCGGCGACCTGCTCGCCATGATCGAGGCGCGCGAGCGCGAGGTGGAGGCCGATGACGGCCTGGCCGGCTGGCGTGCGCGGCTGCTCACCGGGCCGGGTTCGCTGGCGGTCGCCGCCGGTCGCGCGCTTGGCGCGCCCGAGGAGGTGTGGCCCCGGCTACGCGCGCTGGGCGCCGGCTACGGCGCGGCCGGCCAGATCGGCAACATGCCTTCATATGCGCGCCAAGGTCGGTGCCTGCTGCCGGAGCAGATGCTGGCCGAGTTCGGTCTTTCGCCCGAGCAGGTGATTGCCGATCCGCTAGGACACGCCACTCTCGCGCTGCGCCAGGCCATGGCGTTCGTCGGGCGCGCGCTGCTGGCGGTTCCGCATCCGGCTGGCCGTCCCTGGCTGGCGGCTGGCCTGCCTGCCGTGTTCGCGCGCCGCGACCTGCGCCGGGCCGTGCCGCATCGCGAGGCCAGCGACCGGCTGGCCGTGGCGCTGGCCGCCCTGCGCGGCGCATGCTGACCCGGTAATCGAGGACCTTCCAGATGAACTCCATACTCGCCGGCATATCCGGCGTTGCCCTTATTATCTTGCTCCTCATCGTGCTGCGCTCCATCCGCCTGACCCAGGAATGGCGCCGGGCCGTGGTGTTGCGCCTCGGCCGCTTCCACGCCGTCAAAGGTCCCGGCCTCTATCTGCTGTGGCCCATCGACACGGTGGCCACCGTCATCGACATGCGCATCCAGACCGCCAACATCACCGCCGAGCAGGCGCTGACCCGCGACACGGTGGCGGTGGGCGTGGACGCGATCATTTTCTGGCAGGTGGAGGACCCACGCGCGGCCGCGATCAACATCGTCAATTACGCCCAGGCGATCGAGCGTGTGGCGCAGACCTCGCTGCGGGAGATGATCGGCAGCATTGACCTTTCGCGCCTGCTGTCGGACCGCCACACCGCCGACGAGGCGCTGCAACGCACGATCTCCACGAAAATCCGCGACTGGGGCGTGGCCGTGCGGGCGGTGGAAATTCGCGACGTGGCGATTCCGCCGGGCCTGCAAGACGCGATGAGTCGTCAGGCGCAGGCCGAGCGGGAGCGGGATGCGCGAGTGACTCTGGCCAGCGCCGAGCAGGACATTGCGCGCCAGGTGCTGGCCGCGGCCGAGCTCTACGCAAAAAACCCGGTGGCGCTGCAGCTTCGCCAGATGAACCTGCTGTATGAGATGAACAAGGAGCGTGGAACCACAGTGCTGATTCCTACGGAGATGGCGGCCGCCCTGGGCCGGCTTGCAGCCTTGCCCGTGCAAAATGACGCCGCGCACGAACCGGATGGGGCGTAGCTTGTTGCTGTCCAGACACCCGAAGAACGAGGCACGCCATGGAACAGGCCCTGATCCATTATGCCGGCACCGCCGGGCTGTATGACACCATCGTCGGGTTCGCGGTCATGCTGCTGATGCCGGATCGAAGCGGTCACGGGTTTGGCGGCACGCTGGCGATGCTGGGCGGCGTTGCGATGGGCTACGAGCTGGTCCTGGCGCACCTGGTGTAGACGGACCCGCCATGTCCGAGCATCGGTTGCAGGCATCCGTCGGGCGTGGCGGGGTGAACCACCACCACGACGTGCATACCGCACAGATTTTGCTCAACGCCTGCCTGCCGACGCCGTTGGAGCCGCTGCGGGTCGATGGGGTGTGCGGTCCGGCGACCATCGGGGCCGTCGATGCCGTGCAGCGCATGCTCCTGGAATGGGTCGTGCCGGATGGCCGCATAGACCCGGTCGGACCGACCCTGTCCTTCCTGCAGCGGCATCTGGGGCGGCACAGCCACCGCAATCGCCTGACGCCTGGCAGGCCCGCGCCGGTCGCACCGCCGCGGGCCTCGGTGCGGCTCGCGTCTGCGACATCGCCGGCAAACGCTGGCCCGCCGGCCGCTTCTCGGCATCCTGGCGCCGATCTGCCGCAGGACGTGATCTTGGCCGCGCAAGCCGCCAACCAGCGCTGGCACATCCCGGCTTCCATCACCATCGCGCAGTGGATGGTGGAGAGCGGCTATGGACATCACATGCCTGCCGGCAGCAACAATCCTTTCGGGATCAAGGCAGTGGGCGGCCAACCGTACGTGGAGGCGCGCACGCGCGAGGTGGTGCATGGCCAGTCGGTGATGATGGTGCAGCGTTTCCGCAAGTTCGACAGCCTGGCAGAGGCATTCGACGAACACGGCAAGCTGCTGGCGACCGGCCGGCCCTACGCGCCCGCCCGCCAGAAACTGCCCGACCCGTTCGGCTTCGCTGACGCGCTGACCGGCGTGTATGCGACCGACCCGAATTACGGGACGATGCTGAAGCGTCAGATGCAGTCGCACTCGCTTATGACCTACGACTAGAGCACGATCCGTTCGCATTGGCTCACGGACCATGCTTTAGCTTAGTGTTTGCGCGAGCATCTTTGTCCGACCGAGCGACTCCGTTCAATCGGATGATGCTCCAGTAAAACGCTTCCTTCTTGAAGGAAGTAAAATTATTTTTGCAGGTCGTTGAAGCAGGCCTGCAATCGTGCAGCAATTGGATTGTAGGTTGTAGCGAGGGTGGCGGGGTAGATTATCTCGAAGTGCTTTTGCGCATCATGGCTTAGAATGGTTTTGGTGTAGAAAATCATGTTGCTGGACGTGCCGGACAGTGTGAAACCATTCCGGGTCACATGCCGGTATGTGACCTGGCCGTGCTCGCCGGCCAGGCGTTGCCCGGTTTCGTCGGCTATCTGGGCGACGGTTTGGTTGTCCACATTATAGATGGCCGACGCCGTCAGCTTGCCGCCATCCGAATTGGCAAAAACCTGGCCGTCGCTGGCCGGGCTTTCGCCTTGAGGGTGCAACAGGTCGGCGGGATAACAGGTCTGGAACTGATATTTCGCGTTAGCGTAGATCGCCCAATCATGGGCCGCCCCGCCTGCGGCATTCGCCGGGACAGCGATCGCCCAACACGCCGACAAAATCAGAATGTGCCGCATAACATCACCTCCGCCCAGGCTTCAACCCGGATCCAGGGCGGGGGTTCACGGAAGCTGGAGGTCCGAGGCGGAGTCGAACCGCCCTCAGTGGATTTGCAGTCCACTACATAGCCGCTCTGACATCGGACCACGCAGCTGAGCAGACTTATAGGGCGGCCGAGCTGGCCGGTCCAGACAGGCAGCAATCGGGACGCCCCGCCGCTGTGTTTGCACGAGCACTTTGCCCGCAGCCTGTTCCAGTCGGGCCGGCGTTGCTCTAAGACCCGCCCATCCTAGCGGAGCCGCCCCTTGTCCGACCAGCGCGTAACATCACCGGCCAGCCATGCCGGGCGAATGTCGGCCGCCGATTTCGTTCTGGCACGTAATCTGATGGTCGATGGCCAGCTACGCCCGACGAATGTGAACGACCGGCGCATCCTGGACGCCATGCGGACCCTGCCGCGCGAGGCCTATCTGCCGCCGGCTCTGGCCGACCTTGCTTATATGGACGACGACATCGCCTTGGGCGATGGCCGGGCGATGCTGAAACCGCTGGTGCTGGCCCGGCTGGTACAACTGGCCCGCCCGCGCGTTGGCGAGACCGCGCTGGTGGTTGGGGCGGGCACCGGTTACGGCTCGGCGCTTCTGGCCGCCTGCGGGGTTCAGGTGACGGCGCTTGAACCGTCCGCCACGCTCGCGGCGATTGCCCGCGCGAACCCCAATCCGCTGGTTCGTTTCGTGGAAGGGCCGCTTGCCAGGGGCGCCCCCGCCGGCGCGCCCTACGATCTGGTGATGATCGAGGGCGCTGTTCGCGAGATCCCCGAGGCAATTGGCGGGCAGGTTTCGGCCAACGGACGGCTGGTCGCGGTGCTGTGGCCTGAGGGCGGGGCCAGCGTGGGGGCGATTGCCGAGCCGAGCGTAGGCGGACTGCGTGCCCGTGCTGCATTCGATGCCGGGGCGCCTTTGCTCCCTGGTCTACAGCCCGCGCCACGCTTCGCGTTCTGAACCCGTTCATCTGACCTGTGCAGTGTGGCCGTCAGGTCGTTGGCGGGGCAAGGCGGCTGTGCCACAATCGGCCCGGTTGAAGACTGGAGTAGTTTTGCATGCGCCTGCGCAGTGTCGTGGCCGCCGGCCTGGTTTGGGCGTCAGCGCCCGCTGCAGCACAGTATCGCGCACCGCCCGGCCAGCCGTACAGCCCGCCGGCCCACCCGTTCGTGCCGGCCGGCGCTGGTATGGCGCGCACCATCGCGACCGACCAGCCGGACAGCGTGCCGCATACGCTGGCTGAGGCGTTGGGGCTGGCCTACGAGAACAATCCGCAGCTGACCGGCGAGCGCGCGCATCTGCGCTCGACGGATGAAAACGTGCCGAGCGCGCTGGCCGGCTGGCGGCCGACTAGTTGCCGTTACAGGGACCGATGGGGCGTTTGTCGGCAAATTTGAACAATATACAGGCTTGTTCAAGTCGCCCGGGCGTCTAACCAGCGGGCGCAACAAACCCCAAGTCAATAACAATCTATACAGTGTTGCCGAGAACAACCGCAACCTCAACTCAGTGCAAGCTACCGTCACTCAATACCTCTATCGTGGCGGCCGAACAACGGCGACCACGCACGAGGCGGTCAACATGGTCTATGCCGAGCGCGCACGGCTGATCGCCGAGGAAGAAACCGTGTTCGGCGGACACGATCAACGCCTATGTCGGCGTGATCGAGGACCGGCAACTGCTCAAGCTCGACCAGGCCAACGAGCAGGTTCTGGGCGACGAGTTGCGCGCCATCAACGATCGGTTCCGCGTGGGCGAGCTGACGCGGACCGACGTGGCGCAGGCCGAGGCAGCGCTGGCCCAGGCGATCGCCACACGCCAGACTGCGGAAGGCACGCTGGAAACGGCGAATGCAACCTTCGTGCGCGAAGTGGGCGTGCAGCCGCCAGCGCGATCTGGCCGATCCGCAGCCGCTGCAGCTGCCCGTCAAGACCGAAGCGGCAGCGGCGCAGCTTGCGCTGGACAACAACCCGAACGTGATCGCCGCGAAATTCAATCAGTCGCAGCTGCGTGACGCAGTCGACGTGGCGTTTTCCGCTCTCGCCCCGAATATCAGCATTCAGGGCTCCGCCTTCTACAACAAGAACTCGTCATTCGTCGGCACCACCACTTATGGCGAGCAGGCGCTCTTCAACCTGTCCTGGCCGCTCTACCAAGGCGGCGCGGAATACGCCGCCATCCGTCAGGCGCGCCAGAACTACCTGCAAGCCGTCCGACAGACCGAGGACGCGCAGCGTGCCGCGCGGCAGCAGGCGGTGCAGGCTTACGAGACTCTTGTGGCCGCCCGCGCGTCCATCCAGAGCAGCCATGTCGCTGTCCGCTCCAGCGAGATCGCGCTGGAGGGGCTGGAGCGTGAAGCGCTGGTCGGTTCCGCCACCACACAGGAAGTGCTGATCGGCCAGCAAAACCTGCTCGCCGCCGAAATCACGTTGGTGCAGAACGTGACCAGCCTTGTCACCGCCAGCTACGGCGTGGCCTCCGCGATAGGCCGCCTGACCGCCAGCGATCTGGGGTTGAGCGTGCCCTTGTATGACGAGACCGCCTATTACCGCGCGGTCAAGGATCTGCTGTGGGGATCGGGCGACCGCGCGGTCAACCAGCCGGGGCGCTGATCGGCGAATGAGCCAGCCGGAAGGCGCCCAGGACCCGTCGATGGAGGACATACTGGCCTCCATCCGCCGCATCCTGCACGACGAGCCAGGCGCGCCCGAAGCCAGCGTCAACGAGGCGGCTGCGCAGCCAGACGTATTCGTGCTGGAGGAATCCATGCTGATTGAGGAGCCGGCGCACTTGGCAGACGAGATTTCGAGGGCCGCCTCACCGAATCAGGATGGGCAAACCGACCGCGACCTGGCTGCACCATCGAACGCCGTCCTCTCCGACGAGCCGTTGCTGGCCCCCAGCTCGGCGGCCGCCGCAAGCGCCTCGATGGGCGCGCTGGTGCGCGTGCTGGGACAGCAGCAGACCCCGGTTTATCGGGGCGGCCCGACGCTGGAGGACATGGTGCGTGACGAGATCCGCCCGCTGGTGAAAAACTGGCTGGATGAGCATCTGCCGGCGATGGTGGAGCGCATGGTGCGTGCGGAGATCGCACGGGTGACGGGCGCATCCTGATCGCGTCGGTTCAGCCGATCCGGGAGCAAGCATCATGAGTTGGCTGACAGATATCTCGCCCGACGGCTCGGGGACCCAGGGCCATGTGGAGCTGGTCGTCGAGCCCGGCGTGAAGGATTTAGGCAGTTTTCGCGTGCGCCGCGCTCTGCCCAGCGAGCAGCGCCGCATGGTGGGCCCGTTCATCTTCCTCGACCACATGGGGCCCGCGCATTTCGATCCAGGACAGGGCATGGATGTGCGCCCGCATCCGCATATCGGCCTGGCGACGCTGACCTATCTCGTGGAAGGCGGCATACGGCACCGCGACACGCTGGGTACGGTGGCTGACATCGCCCCAGGTGACGTGAACTGGATGACGGCCGGGCGCGGCATCGCCCATTCCGAGCGGACCGCGCCGGAGCAGCGGGCGAGCGGCCTGCGCATGCAAGGCCTGCAGAGCTGGATCGCCCTGCCGCGCGCCCATGAGGAAGACACGCCCGCCTTCTATCACCACAGCGCCCAGGACCTGCCGCATCTCGACGAGCGCGGCGTGCGGCTGCGCCTGATTGTGGGCCACGCCTACGGCCAGCGCTCACCCGTCGAGACGGACTGGGACATGGTGTATGCCGATGTGGCGCTGGACGCGGGCCGTGCCCTGCCGCTGCCCGACGAGCATGCCGAGCGCGCCGTCTATATCGTAGACGGCGAGGTGGGGATCGCCGGTGAACAGTTCGCGGCGCACCGCCTGCTGGTGTTCCGCCCCGGCGACCGGATCACGTTACGTGCCGCGTCGCCATGCCGGCTGATCGTGCTCGGCGGCGAGCCGATGGATGGTCCGCGCCACCTTTGGTGGAATTTTGTGCACAGCTCGAAAGATCGCATCGAGGCCGCCAAGGCGGACTGGCGCGCGGGGCGGTTTGGATTGGTGCCCGGTGATGAGCGTGAATTCATCCCCTTGCCGGAGTAGGAAGCAAGCAGTCCTTTTTGACAAAAAGAACCAAAAAACTCTTGTCCATTTGACTCCGCGGCAGCTGGGCAGGAGCTTTTTACGTCCTTTCGGCTGAAAAGAAGCGCTTGCTTTTCCCTATACTGCGCCGGCCGCTACAATACTTAGCAACAGGCTGACCACGCCCGACATGGTCACCAGCAAGATCAATTCCAGCCCGGTAGAGAGCCAGGAGGTTGATGACGGCGCACCGCCGGGCGGCAGCACGGCGTTTCGGCCGATCGGGGCTGACCCGAACGGCTGCATCGCATCCGGCCAGGCGTCCGGAGCGAGTCGAGAGATATGCATGACAAGTCGCCTACCAACGACGCCCGCAAGTCATGCCCGCGGGATAGCGGCACATACGGACATCTGCACCGGACATAGGTGCGCCAGCTTTGCATTGCCGGCAGGGCACGGTTGCGCGGTTCCGCGCCTGAATTGGCGGCTTGTTGACGAATACCTGCACCCACACCGGCGGCCCGCGCCGCTGGTGTGGGTGCATCAGCGTCAGTTGGTGCCCTTCGCCCCCGACGACTTCACCGCCGGATAAGGGGCATCGCCCTTCGCACCTTCCCACAACACGCGGTTGTAGACGGCCGGGTCGTTGGCATCCTCGCGCCGGAAATCGAAGGATTTCGTCTTGTCCGCCCACCACTTCGCGTCATGCGCAGTAGCGGCCGGGGCGCCGGTCAGCCCCGCATGCCGCAGCAGCGTGTCCTTGTTCAGGATCGGCAGGCTCGTATTGGTCAGCAGGATTTCCGCCGGGATCGCTGAGAACGTCCAGCTCGACTGGGTGATGTCGAACACGTCGGTCATCGGCTTGGTGCTGGCGATCTGCACATCCAGATGTTCCAGCCCCAGGATGTCGCCCATCGTGCGAAGCATGCTGACGGTGGAATAGCGCGTGCTCACCACGGCGCCGTGCTTCACGTATGGGCCCACGATATAGCCGGTGCTGCGATGCGTATCGACGTGGTCCGGCCCGTCCTGGCTGTCATCCTCGGTGACGAACACCAGCGTGTTGCCGGCG
Source organism: uncultured Alphaproteobacteria bacterium (assembly GCA_963850605.1). Classification (GTDB taxonomy): domain Bacteria; phylum Pseudomonadota; class Alphaproteobacteria; order Acetobacterales; family Acetobacteraceae; genus BOG-908. Next base: position 365,259 of record CAWKLX010000006.1, read on the forward strand.
TAGGCGCTGTGCGCGACCTTGTCCACGAGCAGTGCCACCGCATAATCGTTATCGGCCTGCTGCGTGTCCGGCGTGTTCACTCCGTAGATCGCGGTGCCGAAATTGCCGGTGTGGTCATGCATCAGCCGCACCAGCTCCAACGACGGCAGCTTGCCGTTCTTCACGAAATGGTCGAATTCGCGCGCCCACTCCTGATAGCGGAAGAAATCCGGAAAATTGTTGTCGAACCCGCGGAAATACGGGTCGGTCTTGTCCAGCAGGGTGAAGGAGGTCGGATAGGCCACGACCGTCTTGGTTTTTGCCGGATCGGTCAATTCCGGGATGCCGCCCAGTTGAACCGGCGCCTCGTAGCGCACCAGGTCGATGAAGAAGCCGTAGTTGCGCACCGACAATTTGGCGCGCATCGCGGCATCCCAGATGAAGCCGGAACCCTGCTGGCCTTCGGGCCCGTCGGGTGCCACCTCATTGGCAGTGCCGGGCAGCAGATCCGGATCGCTGGCCGCCTGCACGCCATAGAACGGGTCCTTCGCCACGCGGATCGCCGGCGTGGGATAGGCCACGTTGATGTCGCGCGACAGGCCCTCGGAATCGTAGCTGCCACCGCCCTTGCCGTAATTGACCGCGTTGACCTTCTTGTTGAGATCCTGCACGCGCCCCGCGGTGCTGAATTGCCAGCCATCCATGCTGCACAGCGACGGGTCATAGTAGTTGTCGAGATCGACGAAGTTCGTGGCCAGCGCATGGAAGTTCGGCGTCAGCGCCGCGCCGTACATCGTCAGCTTCTTGTCGCCATTGCCCTGCGGCAGATCGCCCAGGATCTGGTCGTAGGTGCGGTTTTCCTTGATGATGTAGATCACGTGCTGGATGTGATTACGTAAAAAACTCGTGGTCTCGATGTCGGTCGGGCTGAGCGCCAGATTGAAATGGTTGTTGCTGGCCACGATGGATGTCAGCCCCAGCAGATCGGCCGACTGACGGGGTCGGCAGGGTCAAAAATCCGGCTTTGGAAAGCTGCCAGTCGTACTGGTTGGCGGCCGGATTGGGATAGAGCGGGTTCGGCCCGGTGATGCTTTCCGCGTTGATCACATACAGCATGGTGCCGTCCGCGCTGGTGGCCACCGAAGTCGGCTCCCATCCGGTCGGGATCAGGCCGGTCACCACCGGTGTGACACCGGTCACGTCGATCACCGCCACATCGTTCATCGCCGCATTGGTCACATAGGCCGTGCTCTCGTCGGGTGAAAGCGTCACGCTGTTGGGCGACGCGCCGTTGGTTGGGCCGTTCGCGATATAGCCCAGCGGCGCCGTCGTGCGCACCTGGCCGGTGACGGTGTTCGTCGCCGTGTCGATCACATACAGCATGTCGGAATTGTCGGCGGTGACGAACAGTTTGGTCTGCGCGCGGTTCAGCACCATGCGGTTCGGATTGCCGGCCACCGGAATACGCGCTGTCACCGTGCCGGCCGCCATGTCGACCACGTCGATCTCGCGATCACGCTCACTGGAGACGTAGATGATATTGCTGTTCGTGACCGCGACCCAGTAGGGGAACTCGCCGCCCGGCACGCCGGACTGCGCGGCGTTGAGTTTTCCGGGACGCAGCTGCTGCTTCGTGACCGCGCCCGTCGCAAGGTTCACGTAATTGAGCTGGTCGTTCTCCAGTTCCGCCACGATCAGCGTGCTGCCATCGGCCGTGATCGCCATGCCGCCATTCAGCGGCGTGGTCGCGACACCCAGGCCGGGAATGGAAAACAGGCCCAATCCCGCCGGTTGCGGCACGCCGAAAGCCGTGTCGTTCAAGGCGATGGGCGTGCCGCTCTCGGCAAATCCGTTGGCGCCCAGCGTAAAGGTATGCACGTTATCATTCTGTCCGCCGCCGACGTAGAAGCTTTGGCTGTTTGGCGCCCAGACTATGCCACTGAACGCGTTCGGCACAGGTAGTGCCTGTTTCTGCACTGGTGTCCCGCCCGAGATGTCGAACACGAACACGAACTCGGTGGAGGTCAGCGGATCGACCGCGCCGCTCGGCAGGGCGTTCAGATTAAATCCGCTGGTCAGCACCAGCATCGTACGGCGGTCAGGGCTGACCAGCGTCGTTTCCGCCTGGCCGACCAGATAGTTGGGTTCGGCAGCCAGATGCGGGTTCAGCGGCGCGAAGACGGACCCGTTCGCGGCGGTCGGCGTGATGATCTGGCCGGTGGAGATGCGCATGCCGGCGGGCGGTGCCGCGAACGCGGTGGCACCCATGAGGGCAAGCAGGCTGACGCCGGAGAGCAGCGATCGCATCGGTCGGTTCCTTGAAGGATTATCGCGCCGTAGTAGAACGTCTGCCCGACCACTGTCTGACGCGATGCTGACGAAAGCGTCGAAAATGTATTAAGGTTTTGTGGCAGATGGTGGTTGGCGGCGCGCCCGCTGCAGAGCGCTGGCCAGCAGGATAGCCGCTAGGCCGAGCAGCATGGGGATTGCCAGTATTTCGCGCCGCAGGCCGGCCCAGGGCAGCAGGACGCAGGTGATGGCCAGCCAAGCCAAAATACCGGCAGTGAGGGGCACGTCGTCCACGAACAGCCCGAAGCTCTGTGCCCAAATGGCCTGCAGATACCTCATCGGGACGCGGCCCGGCGGCATAGCGGGATTGCGGCGAGCGAGGCGCCGAGAAACACGCCGAGCGTCACCGGGATGAACCAGTCGCCGCCCGGCCATGGCAGCCCTGCGCCCTCTCCCACCCAGAACGCACCGAAACCGCACAGCAGCACGCCCACGACAAATTTCAGCACATTCTCCGGCACCCGGGCGACCGGGCGGTGCAGCACTAAACCGATGGCCACTACCAGCAAGAGAGCAGCAGCCGCGCCAAAGCTGGCAGGCAGCAACGACCCGCCGGTTGCACCCACGGCAATCACGATGAAAACGACCTCCACACCTTCGACCATCGTGATTTGGAACGTGGTCGATACGGCAACCCGGTCTATCCCGGGTCCGCGTGCGCCGCTCGCGCGCAGCGTGGCGACGCTTTTCTCGTAGGCCGCCTGCTCATCATGCAGCGCGATCACACCGGCCGCGCGCAGGATGGCCTTCCGCAGCCAGCGCATGCCGAACAACACTAACAGCGTGCCGAGGCCAAGCTGCAGCGTGGCCAGCGGGATGCGCGTCAGCGCCGGCCCCAGCACGGCGACCAGCGCCAGCAACACCAGCAAAGCCAAACCCGTGCCGCCCAGCGCGCCGCGCCAGCCGCGCACGGCGCCTACCGCCAGCACCACCGTCAGCGCTTCCACCGCCTCGACCAGCGAGGCGAGAAACGCGGCCAGCATGGGGGCGGCCGCGTGGGGCCAGTCGATTGCCATAAGGCTCCGTCTGCGCGCGGTTGTCCGGCGCGGTCAACTGCGGCACATGGTTCGCAAGTTCAAGGGCGATTGCCGTGAAACTGCTCGTCGTCGAGGACCATGCAGCGCTTGGGGAGATGGTGTGCGCGCATTTCCGCGAGCGCGGCTTTTCCACGGACCAGGCAGGCTGCGGGGCCGATGCGATCAAATTCGTCGCCGAACACGCCTACGACGCCGTCATCCTCGATCTCGGCCTGGGCGACATGGACGGGCTGGACGTGCTGCGCGCCATACGCGGCCGCGCGCTGTCCGTCCCGACACTGATCCTGACCGCGCGTGATCGGGTGGAGCATCGGGTGGCCGGGCTGGATGCGGGGGCGGACGACTACGTTCTCAAGCCGTTCGACTTGGCCGAACTGGAGGCAAGGCTGCGCGCGGTGTTGCGGCGGCCTGGCTTGCGCGCGGCCGACAGCCACGGCTTTGGCGATCTGCGCTTCGAGGAGGCGGGCCGCACCGCACACGCAAGCGGCCGGGCGATGGAGCTGACGCGGCGCGAGGCGGCCATGCTGGAGCTGCTGATCCGCGCCGGCGACCGGCTGGTGGTGCGCGACACGCTGGCCGACCGGCTTTACGGGCTGGACGAGGATGTGTCAGCCAACGCGCTGGAGGCGACCGTCTCGCGGCTTCGACGCAAGCTTGGCGCGCTAGGCTCCACAGTGCGGATCGAGACCGTGCGCGGCATCGGCTACCGGTTGCGCCACGAGACCCCGGCATGATCGCCTGGCGCACCCTGCGCGGCCGCCTCATGCTAGCGATGGTTGCCGTGTTCCTGCTGGCGCTGACATGCTCCACGCTGCTGGACGAGGCGACCGGGCCGGTAGCCCGCGTGCTGGACCGCGAACCCTATCAGGATGGGCTGGTGCTGGCGCTGTTCAGTCTGCCGGCGCTGGCGCTGATCTGGCTGATCAGTTTTTGGGGCCTACGCCCACTGACCCGGGCGTCCGAAGAGGCACGGCGTGCCGGCCCCCACAACCCCAGCGCCAGATTGTCGCGTGCTGGGATGCCGGCCGAGATCGCCCCGCTGGTCGACGCGGTGAACGGCGCGCTGGACCGCATGGCCGCAGCGTTCGCCGCCGAGCGGCGTTTCACCGAGAACGCAGCGCACGAGTTGCGCACCCCATTGGCGGTGCTCGGATTGCGTTTGCAGCGCGCGCGCGATGCCGGGGCGGGCAGCGCACCCGACTGGCGGGCGATCGAGCACGATCTGGCCCAGATGAACCGGCTGGTGGAGCAGATGCTCGACCTGGCGCGCAAGGAGCATGGTGGGCGCGCGGCCGCGGACTGGGCGGATGTCAACCTGTCCCGCGTGGCGCGTGAGGCGGCGGCCGGCGTGCTGCCGCTGGCTGAGGCGGCGGGGCGCACATTGGATGTCGATGTGCCCGACGCGCTACCGCTGCGGGGCGCGGCGGATGACCTGCGCGATGCGGTACGTAACCTGCTGGAGAATGCGGTGCTGCACGGGCGGGGCGCGATCGCGCTGCGGGCGTGGGCGCGGGACAGGCTGGCCACGCTTGAGGTGACCGACGCGGGGGAAGCCTTGATCGACGATACGTTGTTCGAACGTTTTCAGAAGACGACCGCCTCGCCAGGTAGCGGCCTTGGCCTGGCTATCGTGCGTGAAGTGGCCCGAAGCCACGGCGGCGAAGCGGCCTTCGCACCAGGCCCCGGCTGCCGCGTACGCCTGACGCTGCCGCTCGCCTAAATTCGCGAAAGAGTTTCACGAATTTAGAACCGTATCCGGACACCTCCGTATCCGGCGATCGGGGCGCCGGGGCTGGCGGTCCGCGGGTCCGTGACGCCGCCTGGCACGTTGGGGAACGGCACGGCGTCGACCGGGCCGTACGTGCCATAGGTGTCATAGCGCTGGGCTGTCAGATTTTGCACGATGCCGAACAGGGTGATGTTGTCGGTCACGCGATAGCTGGTGTCGAAGTTGAGCACCACGTAGCCGCCGACCGGCTTGCCCTGGTTCGCCTCGTCCCCGAAACGTATCTGGTCGCTGGCCAGCACCGCATTGCCGCCAACCGTCCAGCGATCGGTCACCTTGTATTCCAGGACCGCCGTGCCGCGGTGAGCGGGAATGCCCGGAATGCGATCGCCGGGCACCACGTGGATATTGCCGTTGCTGTCGGAGAACGGGTTCGATGCGCTGCCCAGCACCAGCGGCGATTGGAAGGTCGCGTCCGTAAAGGCATAGCCCAGCACGGCGTGCAGCCGGTCCGTATCGTAATGCAGATTGGCTTCAAGACCCTGGCGCAGCGTGCTGCCCGCGTTGGTGTAGAATGCCAAGTTCGGGTTATTCAGCGCAGTCTGAAAAATCAGGTCATCATGGTTCTTGGTGTGAAAATAATCGGCGTCCCAGCGCAGCCTTCCGCCGGCCAGATCGGGCAGCTTGCCGCGCAGGCCGAATTCGAAAGTGCGTGCCACCACCTGCTTCAGGTTCGGATCGCCGATAAAGAAATTCAGCAGTGAGCAGGGGTTGGCGGCACTGCTGCATGATAGCTCGGTCGGCGTGGGCGCGCGGTTCGCCTCGGTGTAGCTGCCATAGACCTGCAGTGCCGGCGTGATGGCGTAGGTCAGGCCCGCACTCGGGTTGAACCGGTTGTAGGTGTGCTGTCCGTTCAGCACGGTGCCGAGCTTATCGTGCAGGTCGATTTCCGCATTGTTGAATCGGCCGTTCAGCGAAAGGTCCAACCCCGGCAGCACTGTCAGTATGTCCGCCAGAAACGCGCCGTAATAGCGCGTGACGGTGGCCACCTTCACCGGCTGTATACCCTGATCCGGCTGTACCTGAATGACGTCAGGCGGTCCCACGAAAAGCTGCGTGCCGTCGCTGGTGAATCCGCCGATCAGTGTTTCGGCGTTGAACACCGAATCCGATCCGTCGAAACTGGCGCCGCCCACGAAATGGTTTTTCATGCCAAAAACGGTGCGGTCGTCGGAGACTTGAGCGGACGCGCCGTAGCTATGCGCCTGCAACCCTTCCAGCACCAGGTTTGAGTATACGCCGCCATTGAGGAAATCCGGCACGATCGCACCGCCATAGGTGGTGACCGGTGTGCCATCATCGTTGCACAGCGCGCCAATCGGTGTGGTGCAGGGGCCGCCCTGCCCGGTGGCGCCGTTGGTCACACGTTGGGTCAGGTTCTGGAAATAGGCCAGAGCCTGCACCGACATGGTGTCGCTCAGCGCATACGAGCCGTTCAGGTTGACGCTGACATATTTGTTGAAGACCGTGTTAGGACCGGAGAAGATGGCGGACAGATCAGCATTCAGCTCCTGCACCGGCGAGGCGCCCGGGTTGCCCAGAGAATTGTCCGCCGCATCGACCGATAGATGCAACTCGGCCCCGTCATGCCGCCATCCAAGATCGGTATAAAGCCGGTATACGTCGGAGGCCTGGGTCTGGCGGAAGCCGCCGTCATGGGTGATCTCGCCCGCGCCGTAGATCGCAAAATCGCCGAACTGCCTGCCATACTCAAGAACACCGGATTTTCGGTCGTAGGAGCCGCCATACGCGGTGGCATCCCCGCCCTGGAAGTTAAATCCGTTTTTCATCTGGATGTTGACCGAACCACCCAGCGCGTTCAGGCCGAATACGGGGTTCGACGCTTCCACGTTCACCGTGTCGATCGCAATTGACGGTATCAAATCCCAGTTCACCGTATCGCCGAACGGATCGTTGAACCTCGCCCCGTTCACGTAAACCGCCAATCCCTGCGCGGTGCCGGCCACCGGCGAAGCAATGAAGCCGCGGAACAGGATGTCCGGCTGGAACGGGTTGCCGGACGTGTCATTGATTGTGGCACTCGGGACGTTGTCCAGAATGGCGCCGGTCAGGCTGGGCACGTTGGTGCGGTCGATATCGTGCGCGCCCAGCACTTGGGTCGCCTGCGGCACCTGGTCGCGGTCCACGCCGGAGCCGAGCAGCGGGGTGCTGGCCACCACGTTCACGTCAGGCAGCGCCGTGGTGGCCGGTATGGTCTGGGCCAGGGCCACCGCAGGGGCGGCGCTGCCCAGCAGCAAGGCGGTCGAGAAGCGGATACGTCGCATGAGGGCTCCCGGTCAGTCCCCCGCTCGGCAGGGCGCCGCGCCTCATACAGCCTGACGAGAGGCTGACGATGACAGGGTGATGAACTTTCAGTGTCAGGTCCCCGTCAGGATTAAATTTCCTTTCGGAGTGTGGTCTGAGTGCATCGTGCACCATCCACTCACCTTCACTGTTGCGCCCGAGCGCGCGAGCACGCCGTCACCGCTCGGCAGGGCCGCGGTCGTCGTCGGCCCACACACATCGCGTGCAGGCCTGGTAGCCTCGGCGGCGCTTCACCTCGCGATCGGGGTGGCTGCATGGCGGCTGATACCGCTCGTGCCGCCGCCGCCGGCGGCCCCGGCGAGCTTCGACATCGTCTTCCCGGCGACCCCGAAGGCGCGGCCCGCTGCGTCCGCTTCTATTCCCGTCACGCCGCTGCCCGCGCCAAAGGTCGCCGGCGTATCGTCGCCTGTAGCGAGCGCGCCACCCCCGCCAGGCATGGAGGTGCGCCGCCAAATGTCGCCAACCCGCTCGCGTGCCCGGCTGGCAGCGCCGGTACGGCCGCACGCGGCCGCTCCCGGCCACGTCGCTGTTCCGGAGTTACCGGCAATACCTGCGGTGCCAGCCACGCAGTCAGCCGTGCCACCGCCGCCCGTGGCCGAAGCGGCGCCGCCAGCCGCCATCCCTAATCCGCAAGCCGTCGCCGCACTCGAAAGACAGATCGACGAGGCGGTCAACGCGGCGAAATCCTATCCGCCAGCGGCCCAACACCTGCGGATGCAGGGCCGGTCCCAAATCAGCTTTTCGTATCGCGACGGCGTGGTCACCAACGTGGCCCTGACCCGCTCCAGCAACGCGGATATGCTCGACCGCGCGGCGCTAAACGCCGTGCGGCGCGCCGCCTACCCCGCCGCACCGCCAGCACTGACGCACCATCCATTACAGCTGGCCGTCTGGCTAGACTTTTCGCTACGCCCATCCAACTGGTAGGCCCAAACAGAAAAGTTCTTTGCCTTATTCTTCCAGGAAAGAAGCTTCGTTGTCTACTGCGCCAAATCATTCAAACTCAACATAGCAAGCAGGAGCGAACTAACGATCCCGGCCACAGCCACGCCCATGGTCAGGATCAGCACCGGAACGAGCAGCGCGGTCAGGCGCTGTATGCCGATGCGCGACTGCTCCTCGTGAATTTCCGCGGCGCGGAGCGACATGCCACCCAACTGCGCCGTCTCTTCACCCAGCCGTAGCAGATAGACAGTGCGCACCGGGAACAGGCCGGATTGCTGCATCGGGCGCGCCAGGCCCGCGCCGCCCTTCGCACTTTCCGTGGCGGCGCGCACAGCCGCGCTTGCCGCGGTGTTGCCGATGACGTCGGCCACGATCCCGAGCGCGAGTACCAGCGGAACGCCGTTCTGCAACAACGTTCCCAGCGTACGCGCGAAGCGAGCGGCCAGCACTTCGCGCGAGAGCGTGCCGATGATCGGCAAACGCAACAGATTGCGGTCCCACCATAGCCGCGGACCGGGCCGCGTCAGCGCCTGGCGAACGGCCACGAACACCACGGCCAAGGCTGCCGCCACGTACAGCCCGTAGCCGGACACGAACGCGCCCATGGCGATCACGATCTGCGTGGGCCTGGGCAGGGAGGCGCCGGCCTGCTGGAACATCGGCACGAATTGCGGCAGCACCTGGGTGAGCAGCAGCACGATCGAGCCGATGCCGGCGACCAGCAGGATGATCGGGTAGATCAGCGAAGACACCACGCTGGCCCGCAGCGCGCGCTGCTTCTCGAGCAAATCGGCCAGGCGTTCCAGCGTGTTGGCCAGCATGCCGCCCGCCTCTCCGGCGCGGATAAGGCCGACATACAAATTGGGGAAACTGGCGGGGTGCTGCTGCAGCGCCGCGGCGAACGGGCTGCCGTCACGCACCGCCTCCCGCACTTGCGTCAGTATGGCGCGCACGTGCTTCTTCGCCGCGGTATCGACGAGGAAGCGCAACGCGCGGTCCAGATCCTGGCCGGCGCCCAGCATCACGGCCAGCTCGCGGGTGATTTCCGACAGCTCCTGCCCGGAAAGCCGCTTGCCGCGCCCGAACTCCGCGCCCAGCAGCGATTGCAGCACACCTGGGGCACGGTCCGCCGGCTCCGCCCGCATCGGCAGGCTGCCTTGGCGGCGCAGTATGTCGATCAGCGCCTGTTCCGAAGGCGCGTCCATCAAACCGGTCGCGGTCTCGCCGTTGGCGGTAATGGCGGTGTAGCGGAAGCTGGGCATGTTCAGTCGTCAGCTATCGGTCGTCAGTCGTCAGAGGTGGTGTTTCCATCGCCGGTTCTGACGACCGACGACTGACGACTGACGACCGGATCACGCTTCCGCCCTTATGCTGCGCACGACTTCCTCGATCGTCGTCGTGCCCGCCAGTGCCGCATCCAGCCCGGCGTTGAACATGGTGACCATGCCGGCACCCACCGCCGCGCGTTCGATTTCGCTTTGATCCGCCTTGGAGAAAATCAGATGCTCGATCTCCGGATTGGGCTGCAAGAACTCCGCGATCGCCTGGCGGCCGCGATACCCCGTGCTGCGGCATTGCGCGCACCCGACCGGGTGCCACAGGCGCAAGTGCTCACCGCGCGCGCGCTGCTCCAAGCCGAAACGCGCCACCAGCTCGGGCGGCGCGTCCGCCTCCCGCTTGCAGCTGTCGCACAGGCGACGCACCAGCCTTTGCGCCAGCACGCCGCGCAACACGGCCGTCAGCAGATAATCTTCCAACCCCATGTCGCGCAAACGCGTGATGCTGGCCGCTGCCGAATTGGTGTGCAGCGTGGACAGCACCAAATGTCCGGTCAGCGCCGCCTGCACGGCGATTTGCGCCGTTTCAAGGTCGCGCACCTCGCCCACCATGATGACGTCGGGGTCCTGGCGCAGGATCGAGCGCAGCAGGGCGGCGAAGGTCAGCCCGATCTGCGGCTTTGTCTGGATCTGATTGATGCCGTTGAGCTGATACTCGATGGGATCTTCGACGGTGACGATGTTGCGGCTGATCGCGTTGATCGCCGTCAGACCGGTATAAAGCGTAGTGGTCTTGCCCGAACCGGTCGGACCGGTAACCAATAAGATGCCATTGGGCAGTTCAAGTGTTTTCGACCAGGCCGCCACCACGTTGGCCGGCAACCCGAGTTTTACATAATCAAACGACACGCTGCTGCGGTCCAGCACGCGCAACACCACTTTTTCGCCGTAGAGTGACGGGATCGTGGACACGCGGAAATCGATCTCCGTGCCGCGTACCGCCATCTTGATGCGCCCGTCCTGCGGCAGGCGGCGCTCCGCAATATCCAGCTTGGCCATGATCTTGATGCGCGAGATGATCGCCGGCGCGAGTCTGGCCGCGGGGCTGTCGGCCTCGTGCAGCACGCCGTCATAGCGGTAGCGCACCCGCAGCCGGTCCTCGAACGGCTCCACATGGATATCGCTGGCGTGCGTCTCGACGGCGCGGCCAATGATCTGGTTGACGAGACGGATGACCGGCGCCTCGCTCGCCAGATCCTTCAGGCGCTCGGCATCCTCCTCCAGCCCCAGCCCGCCCTCGGCATCGCTCGTGGTATCGGTGGGATCGCCCTCGGGATACAGCCGCCCATAGGCCGCTTCGAGCTCGATCGGCACGGCGATTTCGATCCGCACCGGCAGGCCGGTCGCCGCCTGAACCGCGGCAGGCGTAAAATCGTCCAGCGCGTCGGCCACGCCCAGCACCAGCACCCCATCCTCCACCGCCAGCGGGCAGGCGCGCGCGGTGCGCAAGAAACGGGGGGAGAGGCGTTCGGGAAACAGCGGTGCTTCGGGGAAGCGGGCGGGACCAGCGAGGGGAGCGCCGGTCAGAGTGGCATAAGCTTCGGCCAGGCCGCGTTCGGTGACGAGGCCAAGTTGCAGCAACACCAGGTCGAGCCGTTGCCCGGTCTCGACCGCCACGCGCCGTCCACGCTCGACCGTTTGAATGTCGCACTGGCCCTGCCGCAGCAAGATGCTGGCCAGCAGATCGACCTGCCGCTCCAGCTCCGGCTGGATGGTGGATTGGCCCGCGTCCTGGGCCGGCGTGCGTGCGCCAAGTGCCGTCATCTTCAAACTCCGTGGCCACCCGGGTCGCGCTCCTGGCGCGCCCGGTCTATGGCAGGTGCTTTCCTATCCCAGGTTAGCGTGGACGCGGTCGAGTTAAACAATGTTTGGGGCTGGCTAGGACCGGTGCTGGCCGCCCCGTTCGCCGGCAGTTTTCTGGGCGTGCTGGTCGCCCGGCTGCCGCGGGGCGAGACGGCCTGGCGCAGCGTGGTGACCGGGCGCTCGGCGTGCGAGGCGTGCGGTCACACATTAGGTGCGCGCGACCTGGTGCCCGTTCTGAGTTTTTTGGCACTTCGCGGGCGGTGCCGCTTCTGCGCAGCGCCGATCGCGCGCATGCACCTCTGGATCGAATTCGCGTCCCTGGGCGTGGCCTGCTCCGCGATGGCCTTCGGCGAGCGGGATGGGCTGCTTTGGGCCGGTTGTGCGCTGGGCTGGACGCTGCTCGCCCTGGGCTGGATCGACGCGGCCTGCCTGCGCTTGCCCGATGCGCTGACGCTGCCGCTGATCCTGGCCGGTTTGGCCGAGGCCGCATGGCTGGAGCCGCAGGGGGTCAACGACCGGGCCATGGCAGCCGCCGCGGGCTACCTGTTTTTTCGGGTGCTCGCCTGGGGCTACCGCCGGCTGCGTGGGCGCGAAGGGCTGGGGCAGGGCGACGCCAAGCTGCTGGCCGCAGCCGGCGCCTGGGTCGGGCTGGCCGCGCTGCCCTTGGTGCTGCTTGCCTCTTCCCTGGCGGGGTTGGCGTGGGCGCTGCGCCGTGGCGTGCCGGATGGTAACGTGCGCGTGCCGTTCGGGCCGTTTCTGGCGGCCGGCATATGGGCCGTGTGGCTGGCGGGGTGAGCCCTCTCTAGAAAGCCACGTGGCCGAAGATCGCGACCAGCACGGCATAGGCGAGGCCGCCCACCAGAAAACCGACCAACGTGCCGTTCATGCGGACATACTGCAGGTCGCGGCCGACGCGCAGCTCGATACGGTCGGTGAGCGTGGCCGTGTCCCAGCCGGCGATGACATCGGCGATGAAGCCGGCCACCTGTATCTGGGCGGTCGGCAGGGCGCGTGTCACCAGGCGTTGCGCCGCGCGCTGCACCCGGGCGGATGCTGCCGGGTCGTTCGCCAGCATGTCGCCAAGCGAGCGGACCGCGTCCTCCAGCAGGGTCGCGGTGTGGCCGCCGGGGCGAGCGGCGTCGGCTTCGAGTGCCGCGCGCAGCCGTGCCCAAATGTCCCACGTCCAGGCCTGCACCGTGTGGTGGCCGAGCACGCGGCCGATAGCGCGGCCCAGTTCGGCCGCACGTTCCGGGTCGGTCTCGAACAGGTCGATTTCGCGGCGGACCCAGGTGTCGAACGCGTCCCGCACCTCGGATCCCTCCGGGTCCATCTTATCCATCTCGGAATTGACGGTGGCCAGAAGACGGGTGGCCACCGTGGCCCCCAGCGCCCAGCCGACCAGGCGGCCGCCCTGGTCGCGCACGCGGTCCTCGATCAGGCGGCGCAACTGGTCCTCTTTCTCGCGCATGCCTTCCCGCAGTTTGACCAGCAAAAACCCGAGCACCTCCTGGTGGCGACCGCCTTCCACCAGGCCGCGCAGGGCGCGTGCCATCACGCGGCCGGCCGCCGGGCCGCTGACCATGCGTGGCACGAGGCGGCCAAGGATGCGCCGCGCGCGCCCATCCTCCACGCTGGCCAGCACGCGGGGCAGGGTGCCGGCCAGGGTACGGGCCAGCGGGCGCACGATCTCGTCGTTGGTCAAAACGTCGCGTAGCAGCCCGGCCACATCCAGCCGGCCGAGCAGGCGGGCCACCTCCTCCTCGGTCACCACATGGCGCGCGAAGAAGCGGCCCAGCGCCTGGCCCAGCCGGATTTTCTCGTGCGGGATGATGGCAGTGTGCGGGATCGGCAGGCCCAGCGGGTGGCGGAACAGGGCGGTCACGGCGAACCAGTCGGCGATGCCGCCCACGAACCCCGCTTTGGCGGCAGCTTGCAGAAGCTGTGTCCAGTAAGTGCGGGACAGGTAGAAGCTGCCGATGGTGAGTGCCGCCATCAGGACCAGCAGCAAGGTAGCGAATGCCCGGTGGCGTGCCAGCGTGCGGCGGGCTGGCGCGTCTGGGTCGGAGCTACTCAATAGAGAAAAGTTCTTTGCTTCTTTCTTTCAAGAAAGAAGCATCTTCTTTTCTGAAGAAAAGAAGCAAACGAGTTTTGCCTGTTAGAGGGCTTCGGCACCCGAGATGATCTCGATCAGCTCGCGGGTGATGTTGGCCTGGCGGGTGCGGTTGTAGTTCAGGGTCAGCCGTTGGATCATATCGCCGGCGTTGCGCGTCGCGTTATCCATGCTGGTCATCTGGGCGCCGTAAAAACCCGCATTGCTTTCCAGCATCGCGCGGTAGATTTGGATCGCCAGGTTTTGCGGCAGCAGGCGGAGCAGGATCGTCTCCTCGTCCGGCTCGAATTCATAGATCGCGCGCGCGCCCTGCTGCTCGCTTTCCTGCGCGGCGGGCGGGGGCGGCAGGGGGATGAGCTGCAGCTCGGTCGGCACCTGCGCGATGACGGATTTGAATTGATTATACACGATGGTGGCGACGTCGAATTCGCCACGCTCGAACAATTCGAAAACCTGGTCGGCCACGGCGCGCGCGGCGCCGAACTCGATCGGCTTACTGCCGCCCATCGCCAGGTCAGCTTCCATGCTGCTCGCGAACTCGCGGCGCAGATAGTCGCGTCCCTTGCGGCCGACGGCCAAAATCTTGACCGTCTTGCCCTCGGCCAGCAGCCGCCGCACCAGCGTGCGCGCCTGACGCCCCACGCCGGAATTGAACGCGCCCGCCAACCCGCGATCGGCCGTCATCGCGATCACCAAGTGAACCTGGTCTTTGCCGGTGCCCACCAACAGTTTCGGCGCGCCTGGTGTGCCCGCCACGTTGCCGGCCAGGCGGGACAGCATGGCCGACATCCGCTCGGCATAGGGCCGCGCCGCTTCGGCCGCCGCCTGCGCACGGCGCAGTTTGGAGGCGGCCACCATCTTCATCGCCGACGTGATTTTTCGGGTCGATTTGACGCTGTTGATGCGTCCCCGAAGGTCCTTAAGCGATGCCACGTATCAAGCCTGCGCGAAGCGCTTGGTGAAATCATCCATGAACGACACGAGTTTCGGCTCGACATCCTTCTTGATCTCGCGCGTGTCGCGAATGGAGCCGATGATCGTGCCCTCCGACTTCAGCTCACGAAGCAGCTCGCGCTCGAAGCGCCCCACCTGGCCCACCTCGATCTTATCCAGATAGCCGCGCGTGCCGGCGAAAATCACCACTACCTGGTCCTCGACCGGGTAGGGCGCGAATTGCGGCTGCTTGAGCAGCTCCGTCAGCCGCGCGCCACGCGCCAGAAGCTGCTGCGTGGAGGCGTCGAGGTCGGAGCTGAACTGCGCGAAGGCGGCCATCTCGCGATATTGCGCGAGCTCCAGCTTGATCTTGCCAGCCACCTGCTTCATCGCCTTGATCTGCGCCGAAGACCCCACGCGCGATACCGATAGACCGACGTTGACCGCCGGCCGGATGCCGCGGAAGAACAGCTCGGTCTCCAAGAAGATCTGGCCGTCGGTGATCGAGATCACGTTGGTCGGTATGTAGGCGGACACGTCGCCCGCCTGCGTCTCGATCACCGGCAACGCCGTCAGCGATCCAGCGCCATGCGCATCAGACATTTTTGCTGCCCGCTCCAGCAGGCGGGAGTGCAGATAGAACACGTCGCCCGGATACGCCTCGCGCCCGGGCGGCCGCCGCAGCAGCAGCGACATCTGGCGGTAGGCCACGGCCTGCTTCGACAGATCGTCGTAGAAAATCACGGCATGCATGCCGTTATCGCGGAAGAACTCGCCCATCGTGCAGCCGGTATAGGGCGCCAAAAACTGCATCGGCGCCGGGTCGGAGGCTGTCGCCGCCACGATGATCGTGTAATCGAGCGCGCCGCGCTCTTCCAAAGTGCGCACGATCTGGGCGACCGTGGACCGCTTCTGACCCACCGCGACGTAGATACAAAACAGCTTCTTCTTCGGGTCGTCGCCGGCCGCGTCGTTGGCCGCTTTCTGGTTCAGAATGGTGTCGATGATGACGGCCGTCTTGCCAGTCTGGCGATCGCCGATGATCAGTTCGCGCTGGCCACGGCCGACCGGGATCAGCGCGTCGATCGATTTGAGGCCCGTCTGCATCGGCTCGTGCACCGATTTGCGCGGGATGATGCCGGGCGCCTTTACCTCGACGCGGCTGCGCTGTGTGCCCTCGATGGCGCCCTTGCCGTCGATCGCCACACCCAGCCCGTCCACCACACGGCCCAGCAACTCCATGCCGATCGGCACGTCCACGATGGTGCCAGTACGCGTGACCGTGTCGCCCTCGCGGATCGAGCGGTCATCGCCGAACACCACGATACCGACATTGTCCGTCTCGAGGTTCAGCGCCATGCCGCGCAGCCCGGCGCCGGGGAACTCGACCATCTCGCCGGCCATGATGTTCTGCAGACCGAATACGCGCGCGATACCATCGCCCACGGAGAGCACCTGGCCGGTCTCCGAAACGTCGGCTTCCGTGTCGAACGAAGCGATCTGCTTTTTCAAAATCTCGGAGATTTCGGCGGGACGAATGTCCATCAGGCTGCACCCTTCATGGCGAACTGCAGGCGCTGCAGCCGCGATTTTATGCTGCTATCGTAGAGGCGGGCGCCGATCCGCACGACCAGACCGCCCAGCAGGCTCGGATCGACCTGCTCATCGATGTTGACGTTGCCATACCCGGCCTCGATCAGCCGCGCGCGCACCGCTTCGCGCTGCGGCAGGCTCAGCCCGTGGGCGGTGGCCACGTGCGCGGTCACCACGCCACGCTTGCTAGCCACCAGCTGCGCGAAGGCGGACACGATGGAGCGCAGCCTGTTCAGCCGCCGATTGCCGGCAATCACGCACACGAAACGCACCATCATCGGGGAGAAATTCTGCGCCTCCAGCACGGCGCGCGCGGCATCGGTCGCCTGCTTGACGTCGATGAGCGGGCTGTTCAGCAAACGGCGGAAATCGGCATTCTCGTCGATCAGCCGGCCCAGCTCGGATGCCTGCTCCACCGTCTGGTCGAGCGATCCCTGCTCGTCGGCGAGGTCATACAGTGCCGCCGCATACCGGTCGGCCAGCCCGCCGCCCTGTGAAATTGTCGTGCCGGCTGAGGCCACGTGAAGACTTCCAATTGAATACGGCCGGGGTTTCCCGGCGCCGGGCGAATAGCATGGGGGGTAGGGGGTGGCAACATGACCAACGCTTGCCACGACAGCCACTGCCCCTTGCCGGATTCAGGTCAGATGCGCCCGCGCCAGATACGCCTGGCTTTGCATTTCCTCCAGCCGCGAGGCAGTGCGCTCGAACGCCTGCGCTCCCTCGCCGTGCCGATATAACTGGTCCGGCGCCGCATCGGCCGAGGCCACCAGCTTCACCCGATGGTCGTACAGCGCATCGACCAGCACGATGAACCGGCGCGCCTCATCGTAATTGTCGGGCGACAGGCGCGGCACCCCGTCCAGCACCAGCGCATGATAGTGGGTCGCCAGCGCCAGATAGTCGCCAGCACCGAGCGCGGTGCCGCACAGGGTGGAGAAGTCGAAACGCGCTACCCCGGCGGCGGCGCACGGCACGTCCAGCCGGCGCCCCATCACCAGCAGCCGGTCCGGGCTGGGGGCCATGCTACCCGTGAGCTGACGGAACGCCTCGTCCAGCAAACGCTCGGCGCGCGCATCGGCCGGCACGTGCCATACCGCGCCGCCGCGCAGCCGTGCGCGGCGGTAGTCGCGTTCCCCCTGCAGCACCAGCACCTCAAGCCGCTCCTCCAGTAACGCTATGAATGGCAGGAACGCATCCCGCCCCGGCCGTCCGCGAAACAGGTCGGCCGGAGCTGTGTTCGATGTCGCAATGATAATGACGCCGCGCTCGAACAGGCCGCTGAACAGCCGTCCGAGGATCATGGCATCTGCGATGTCGTTGACCTGGAACTCGTCGAAGCATAGCAGCGCCGCCTCGCCAGCGATGCGGGCCGCCAGCGGCGGGACCGGATCGTCGCCGTTCGGGTTGGCCTGACGCCAGGCGTGGATGCGGGCATGCGCCTCCTGCATGAAGCGGTGGAAATGGAGGCGGCGCTTCCGAGCGACCTCTGCGGCCTCGAAAAACAGATCCATCAGCATGGATTTGCCGCGCCCCACCTCGCCGACCAGGTACAAGCCGCTAGGTCGTGCATCCGGTGCGCCCTCTGCCGCCCGGCGTCGAAAAAGACGGGACAACAGGCCGCCCTGACCGGCATGCGGCGGCGGATCGTAGCCGCGGAGCTTCACCCATAGATCTTGCAGCCGCTCGACAGCCAGCCGCTGCGCCGGGTCGGCGGCGAGGTCGCCGCGCCGGACCATCTCGCGGTAGGCGCCTAGCGGGCCTGGGGTTTCGCCGGCTACCGACATCTGCGCCGCTGCCTAGCCCGAGCCTCGCGCCCGAACAATCCGGGAGCCCCTATCAATCAACCGAGAGGATTAATCCGATCGCAGCTTGACCACGTTACCCTCTTGCTAGCGTTTCTCGACTGTAGCGGTGAGAGCACACCATGCGATACGCGATTTTGGCGTCCATTCTGTCCATCGGCCTTGGCGGTCCCGCCCTGGCGCAGCATCACACCGCTCACCGCGCCGCCACGCCCGCCGATGTGACCGCCATGCCCCGGCTGCCCTCGCAGCCGGCATTCGAAACCACCAAGGGCGAGGATCAGGGGTGCGCCACGGGAGCGCGGCTGCTCTCACGTGCGGCCTACGTCTCAGGTGGGTCCAGCTCGCCGGCGCTGCACTGCGGCCGGCCGCTTTCGACTGACACGCTGATGACAGTACATCGCTGGAGCCAGACCTGATAGTCACAATTCGGGCTTGCGATGAAGCGCGCACCTTGTAAGTGAAGCGGCATGAGGTCCGCGACCCAGGCTCCACTTTCACCGAGCGTCATGCCACCGGCTGTCTCATTGGTGGACTATGAGGCGCTAGACGCGGCAACCGTGTCGCACGATCCATTCACGCACGTCGTCGTCACGGATTTTGTGCCGCCGGCTGCTTTAGCCCGCATCCATTCCGAACTACCGACCTCGGATCGCGGGGGGTCCTTTCCACCTGAGGCATTGAAGATGGGCGCCGCCGCTCGCGCGTTGATGGCCGAGCTGGAAGGCCCTCGGTTGAAACGGGCAATCGCCGCGAAATTCGGCCTAGACCTGGGTGATGCGCCCTCCATGCTCACCGTGCGGCTGGCGACGCGGGAGAAGGATGGCCAGATCCACACCGATTCGTCGGCTAAGCGCGTCACCGCGCTGCTCTATCTCAACCCGCCCAACGACAAATTCGATCGGCAGGATGGTTGCCTGCGCCTGCTCCGCTCGGCCACCGACCTGGAAGACTATGCCGTGGAGGTGCCCCCCACGCGCGGCACGCTGCTGGTGTTCCCCAACACGCCGACGAGCTGGCATGGCCATCGTACCCATGTCGGTCCGCGCCACTCGGTGCAGCTCAATTACATGACCAACGATGGCCGGGCGCGCGCGGAACTGCGGCGGCACCGGCTGAGCGCGCTGGTAAAAGGGCTGTTGCCCCGCGCCTGACCCGGTGGTGTGATGCCCCAAAAGAGAGAACACGGGGACGTCGCACAATGCCTACCCACATCGCGCTTCGCGGCCTGCTAGCCGGCGCCGCGCTGCTCACCAGCCACGCCGTCCAGGCCCAGGGCACTTATCCGTCCGTCATCCGCTGGGACACGTATGGCGTGCCCCACATCTATGGTCCCGACGTGCTGACCGTGGAACGGGGCCTGGGCTACGCGCAAATGGAGGCGCACGCCGAGACCATTTTGAACACGGTGGCCCGCGCGCGCGGACGGGCGGCCGAATTCTTCGGTGCTGGGGACGGCAACGCCAACGTCATCAACGACACCAATGTCCGCACGCTCGGCATTCCGGCGCGCGCCGCGCAGTGGCTGGCCCAGGGCGACAAAATCCATACGCCGGACGGCTTAACGCAGTCGCAGCTTCTTACCGCGTTCTGCGCTGGCGCTAACGAATACGTTCAGCGCAACGCCGCCACCATCGACCCGCGTCTGCAGGCGATCCTGCCAATCCTGCCGACCGATGTCACGGCCGTGGAGCAGTCCACCATCTGGTTCACCTTCATCACCAACACCGACAATATCGGTGGGGGCAACCTGTCCTCGCCTGGCTTGCTCGAATCGCTGTGGCAGACCGGCGGCATCACGGCGGCCAATGCGGCGGCCCGTAACATGTCACCCACCGGCTCCAACGGCTGGGCGCTGGGCCCGACCAAGAGCGCGACCGGCAACCCGATCCTGATGGGCAACCCGCATCTGCCCTGGGGCAACAACCAGCCCGCCAGCGGCCTTGGCATTTACCAGTGGTTCGAATCGAACCTCGTGGTCGGCAATCCTTATTCACCGACGCTGAATGCATCCGGCGTCACCTTCGCCGGGGCCCCTTTCCTGGGCATCGGCTTCAACGATTACCTGGGCTGGACCCACACCAACAACACCATCCAGGCGTCCAACCTGTATCAGCTCGCGCTCGACGCCACCGGCACACATTACAGTTTCGGGGGGACCAGCCTGCCTCTCTCGATCCGCACCGACAGCTTTCTGGTCAAGAACCTGGATACCGGAGCGCTCACGCGACAGACCATCACCATTAAATCCAGTATTCAGGGGCCGGTCATCGCCACCAGCAACGACGGACTGACCGCGCTGGCCTTGCGGGTGGCGGGCCTGGACCAGCCCTCCCTGATCACGCAGTACTGGAGCATGATCGAGGCGCAGAACCTGGCCCAGTTCACCGCCGCGGACTCGCTGCTGCAGATGCCCTTCTTCAACGTGATCTACGCCGATCGCGACGGCCACATTATGTATAAGTACGGTGGCCGCCAGCCGGTCCGCCGTGGCGGCAAATGGGTCGATTACTCGGGTATCCTCGACGGCACCGACCCCACCAAACTTTGGACCAGCACTTTTACCTGGGACGAGCTGCCGGGCACCATCGACCCGTCCGGCGGTTTCGTTGCCAACAGCAACAACCCGCCCTGGACCAGCACCTTTCCGGTGCCGCCGGAATTGCAGCATGTGAACTACCCCACCTATGTCGCGCCGGATTTCATGGATTTCCGTCCGCAGCACGGTGCCACCTTCCTGATGAGCCAACCCAACTTCACCGTCGAGCAGGTCTTGGCGGGAAAGATGTCTACCCACATGCTGCTGGCCGACCGCGTGCTGCCGGACCTGCTGCTGGCCGCCCAATCCTCGGGCGATCCCATCGCACAGACTGCCGCCACTATTCTGGCTGCGTGGGATCGGACCGGCGACGACACTCCCACCAGCGCAGGCGGCCCGCTATTCGAAGAATGGTGGGACCTGGTTGTGGCTGATGTCGCAGCCGGCAAGCTCCCCGCCGACACAACCGACAATTTCTACAGTCCCCACCCCGCCTTTCGGATCCCGTGGGACCGCCATCACCCGCTGACCACGCCGGTAGGCCTGGCCAATGCCGCGTCCCTCGTCTCCTATCTCGATACGGCCTACAACAACTTGCAGAGCACGTTCGCTGGCCGCGGCGGCGCCAGCGTGCAATGGGGAGATGCGCACCGCTCTCTGCTCGTCTCCCGCGACGGGTTCCAACAGAATATCGCGGGACTTGTGGCCAACGATCGCCAGAGCGGGGCGGACGATCCGTTCGGCCCAATTCGGGTGACCAACCCTTATCCCTTCAGTATCATCGGCTTCAACGAATACATCACAATCGGCGGCGATGGCTGGGTGCAACTGGTGGAGTTCACCCCCACCGGGCCGAACGCGCAGGTGCTGCTGGACTACGGCAACGCGTCCCGCCCCAACTCCCCGCACATCGGCGATCAACTGCCGTTCTTCGATGCGAAAACCCTTCGACCCGCGCTGCGCAAGCTGGGCGATGTCGAAGCCGCAACGGTAACGACGGAGCAATATTAGAAACGGCTATTTGTTTTTCGCTTGGGACCAGATGCCTCTCGTCCACGAATGAAGCAGAAGATTTTGCGAACGTTTCCGTGTCGGCGGGTTAACGATGCATTCAGGTGTTTCTGGGAATATCATTCTCATGAAACACCTCGCACTGCTCCTCCTCGTCTTGGTAATCCCGACCGCCAGCACTGCGTCGGCCACGCCGCAATACTTTGGCGATCCTGCCATGATCATCACGCCGGCTGACCTCATGCAGCGGATTGCTGAGGGCAGGGGTGCCCAGGCCCGGGTCGTTCGCGTGGCGTATGTGGCGGGTCCGGATGTAGTGCCCGTTCCGGTTCCTGAGCCGTGCAGCGCCGTTCTTTTGCCGCTCGGCGGCGCCGCCCTTATATGGATGCGGCGACGCCGGCCAGCCGACAGTCAGTCTCGGGAGGGTGCGGCGGAATAGCCGGGCCGGGTAGCCATGCGGCTATTTCGGGCTGAGCACCATGACCATCTGCCGCATTTCCATCCGGGGCATCTGTTCGACTTTGGTGGCCGTCTCCAGGTCACCCCTGATACGCTCCAGCACTTTGACGCCGATATCCTGATGCGCCATTTCGCGCCCGCGGAAGCGCAGCGTCACCTTCACCTTGTCACCTTCCTCGATGAAGCTTTTCATCGAGCGTAGTTTCACCTGATAGTCATTCTCGTCGATATTCGGACGAACCTTGACCTCCTTGATCTCGATGACGCGCTGCTTTTTCTTGGCCTCGTTTTTCTTCTTCTGCTGTTCGTATTTGAACTTGCCAAAATCGAGGATCTTGCACACCGGCGGATCGGCGTTCGGGCTGATCTCCAGCAGGTCCAGCCCCACGGCGTAAGCGCGCAGCAGCGCGTCCCTGGCCGACATCACCCCCTGCATCTCGCCATCCTGATCAATCAGGCGAACCTGGGGGACGCGTATTTCCTCGTTCACGCGGGGTCCGTCACGCGATGGTGCGGCTGGCATGGGTCCTCGGGCTATCGTACCTCTCCTATTGCGGTTGATGTGCTGGTCCAGCCAATGGCCGGCCCACCCGGTCTTTTGCCCGGCAGCACGCCTGCAATCAAGCAGAACTCCGCAGCCGGTGGGCGTGAGGACTTATATGGGAAAGGTGAAGGGTGGATAAAGCCGTCGCTTCGTTTGCGGGTATCGCCACAAAAACACGGCTGCCTGTGATCTGCCTCACAGGTCAAGGGCCGGCACCCGCCTATCCAGGGGTCACGCCAGCCAATGGGGTTGGCGCCTGACCAAAAAGGATAGGACCATGCGACACCTTCTTCTGGCCGCCACTGCCTGCGGCCTTCTGGCCTCCGCCACCGCCTCGGCGCAGACTTTCACCTTTTCCACTCTCGACAACCCGGGCGACCCCACCTTCAACCAGTTGCTCGGCATCAACGACCACGGCGTGATCGTCGGCTATTTCGGCGCCGGCACGGCCGGCCACCCGAATATCGGCTACGAAATCTCACCGCCCTACACCGCTTTCAAGTCCAACAACCAGCCTGGCTCCGTTCAGACCCAGGCAACCGGTATCAACAATGCCGGCCTGACCACCGGCTTCTGGTCGGACACGAACATCGGCAACAACATGGACGCCAATTTCGCTTTCGTCCGCCTGCCGACGGGCAAAAACTTCACTTACATCAGCGCGATCGATCCGCTGGTGGCGAGCAGCCCGCGCATCGGCCAGGCGCTGGGCATCAACAACAGCAACGTTGCCGCCGGCTTCTACCTCGACGCGGCGGGGACTTCGCACGGCTATACCTACTCGCTCAGCACAGCCGCCTACACCCCTGTCAACGTGCCCGGCTCGACAAGTGTGGCCGCCACCGGCATCAACGACAACGGCCAAGTGTCGGGCTCCTTCAACACCAAGTCCAACAAGACGTTTGGTTTCGTCAAGAACGCCAACGGTGGCGTGGTGACGCACTTCTCGGTACCCGGCTCGACCAACACCCAGCTGCTTGGCATCAACAACCAGGGCGTGGCGGTGGGCTTCTACACCGACGGCCAGAACGTCCCCCACGGCCTGTACTACACCCCCGGCACGGGCGTATGGCTACCTGTTAACGACCCGAACGGCGCGTTGGGCACCGTGGTCAACGGGATCAACAACATGAACCAGTTGGTCGGCTTCTACACCGATGCCGCCGGCAACGTTCACGGCATGCTGGTCGATGTCACCCCGTAGCGCACGCAACTGACCTTTCGAGGTTTTTGTGGGCGAGCACGTTTGTCGGTTCAGGTGTTTCACCTGAGCCGACAAGGCCCTCGATCGGCGGAGGCAGGGCCTCATACCAGGTCAAGGCGCCACGTCTCACCTTGGACAGGAACCCCGAATTCATGGTGGACCGCGGAGTCGACCAGGCGAAAACCATGCGCCGCATAAATACGTCGTGCACTGTCCAGCACCGTATGCGTCCACAAGGTCATGGCGCCGTAACCCACCTCGCGCGCGAAGCCGACGCAGGTGGCGACCAGCCGGTTTCCCAGCCCGCAGCCTCGCGCAAATGGCTCGACATACAGCAGGCGCAGCCGTGAGAGGCCCTGACCCTCATCGGTCAGGAACACAGACCCGGCGAGGCGGCCATCTTGTTCGGCCACCCAGCACTGCTCCCGCCCCGGCTTGAAGTGGCGCAGAAAGTGGGCTGCCACCTCCAACTCGCCCGCTTCCAGCCCCGCGCCCCAACCATGGCCTTCGGCATACAGGATGGCCTGACGGGAAACGATCAGACCAAGATCGCCAGTGCGGAATGGCCGGATCCGCAGGTCTGACGGCAAATCCTCAGGAATGGACCGCTACTCGGCGGCGTGATGCAGCCCCGATGCGAGGACCGACTGTGCATAGACACGACGGCCGATCTCAGAAGGCTGCGAGAGTGCCACTTCCGCCTGCACCTGTTCCCTGGGCGGCAAAGCGCCAACCTGGCCGCGAATGATGGCCACCACGCCGGGAAGGTCGTCGGCCTCGACCAGTGCTTGCAGCTTGCTGGTCTGCGCGGGTCCGCTCCTGGCGATCGCCTTGGACAAATCGTTCCGTGCGCGCCATTTGTCGATCAACGTACGGACCGATACTGCCAGCGCGGGCACAAGAAAGGCGACCGGAAGTATCCCCAACGCCACGATCAGGCCTCCAGAAATGGCTTGCCGTCTATCAGGTGACGCCCAAGCCGCTCGACAAGATACACCAGAGTAGCCCCACCTGTCATCCATATCGCGGCCGTCGGATCGAGCGCCGGCGAGGCCAGGCTTATCCTGAGCGCCGCGGACGCCTGGATCGCATCAAATGATCCCTTCATGTCAACACCGTAGATGAAGGCAATCACGGACGCACCCACCAGTGCGCTGACCAGCACGGTTCGGCTCTTCGAGACCAGTCCCACGCCGGCGACGTAAGTGACCGCCACGGCGAACCAGGAGACCGCCTCGATCCGGGCGGTCACGAAGTATTCGGCGCCAAGCGGGGAGAGCGGCACGGCCACGCCACACAGCAGCGCCAGCACCATCGCCCCAAGCCGTCTTCCGGCCAACTCGCCCCACTTCGCACCGGTTTTCGGCGGCAGCGACGGCGCGGCAGGGCGTGGCGGGCTACCGCTCACGCGTCATGTCGGGCGGGGTAGCCTCGCGCCCCAACCTGCCCACCGCCTCGTCCAGCCCGAGAACCTCCTGCCCATCGCTTCCCAACCGACGCAGTGCCACACTCCGCTGCTCCGCCTCGCGCCGCCCCACCACCGCCAGCACCGGCACATGCGCCAGGCTGTGCTCGCGCACCTTGGCGTTGATCTTTTCATTACGCGTGTCCGCCCGCGCCTCCAGCCCGGCGGCGCGCATGGCCGCCGCCACCTCCTCGGCATACTCGCCCGCATCCGACACGATCGAGGCCACGACGACCTGCACCGGCGCCAGCCAAAGCGGAAAACGGCCGGCATATTGTTCGATGAGGATGCCCAAAAAACGCTCGAAACTGCCCAGGATCGCGCGATGCAGCATGACGGGGCGGTGCCGCGCGCTGTCCTCGCCCACGTATTCCGCATCCAGCCGTTCCGGTAGTATGTAATCGACCTGCAACGTGCCGCACTGCCAGTCGCGGCCGATCGCGTCGCGCAAGACGAATTCCAGTTTCGGGCCATAGAACGCGCCCTCGCCGGAATTGAGCTCGTATTCGACGCCTGCGAGCCGACACGCCTCGCGCAGCGCGTTTTCGGCGCGGTCCCACACGTCGTCCGTGCCAGCGCGCGAGGTCGGCCGGTCGGCGAATTTGATGCGGAATTCCGGAAACCCGAAATCCTCGTACACCGACCGCAGCAGCGCTACGAACGCCGCCGTCTCCGCCGGCACTTGTTCTTCCGTGCAAAAGATATGCGCGTCGTCCTGGGTGAAACCGCGCACGCGCATGATGCCGTGCAGCGCGCCGGACGGCTCGTAACGGTGGCATGCGCCGAACTCCGCCATGCGCAGCGGCAGCTCGCGGTAACTCCGAAGGCCGTGATTGAAGATCTGCACATGGCACGGGCAGTTCATCGGTTTCAGCGCCAGCGATTTCTCCTCGTCCTCAACGCGCGCGACAAACATGTGCTCGCGGTAGCTCTCCCAATGGCCCGACCGTTCCCACAACACCCGGTCAACGAGCTGCGGCGTACGAACCTCCTGGTAGCCATGCGCGTCGAGCCGCCGCCGCATGTAGGATTTGCAGGTGCGATACAGCTTCCATCCCTTGGGATGCCAGAAGATGCTGCCGACCGCCTCTTCCTGTATATGGAACAGATCCATTTCGCGCCCGATACGCCGGTGGTCGCGCCGCTCCGCCTCATCGAGCTGGTGCAAATGCGCGTCCAGCTCCTTCTGGTCGCGCCACGCGGTGCCGTAGATACGCGTCAGCATCGGGTTGCGATGGTCGCCGCGCCAATAGGCGCCGGCCACCTTCATCAGCTTGAACGCGCTGCCGACGTCGCCGGTGCCGCGCATGTGCGGGCCGCGGCACAGATCCAGCCACGCGCCTTGGCGATAGATGCTGATCGTCTCCGAATCCGGCAGATCGCGGATCAGCTCGGCCTTGAACCGCTCGCCGCGCTCTTCAAAAAAAGCAATGGCCTCGTCGCGATCCCACTCCTCCCGGACAAATTTCGCATCACGCGCGATAATCTCCCGCATGCGGGCTTCGATCGGCGGGAAATCTTCCGGGCGAAACGGTTCGTTGCGAAAAAAGTCGTAATAGAACCCGTTTTCGATCGGCGGTCCGATTGTCACCTGCGTGCCCGGATACAGCGACTGCACCGCTTCGGCCAGAACGTGGGCCGCATCGTGGCGGATCATCGGCAGCGCATCCGCGTCGCGTCGCGTAATGAACACGACTGACGAATCCCGGTCGATGGTGCGCGACAGGTCGGCGGACTGCCCATCCACCTTCATCGCCAGCGCCGCCCGCGCCAGACCCGGCCCGATCGCCGCAGCAATATCTGCCCCGGTTACCGCGTGCTCGAAACGGCGGATTGAGCCGTCGGGCAGGGTGATGGCTGGCATGGGGCGGCTCCGGGCAGACTTTTTGGCGGGCCGCCTCTATGGCGCGCGGCAGGCGGCGAGTTGAGACAGCGACGCGCGCCGTGCAGCATCAGCCCAGTTTCACTCTCAGGAACAGCATGAACGAGGTCGGGCCACTGCCGTAGGCGTTGTCCAGGGCGGCCGGATACGAATACCGGCTGACCAGTCCACCCATGCCCAGCTTGACATGGGCCGCCGCGAGCATGTCGCGTATGTAGCCAAGGCTGAACTTGTCGACCGTGAGATTGCCGCCCTGGTTGTCGTAGGTGGCGTCGGCGGTGCCGTGCGCCATCAGCATCCATGGGCCGAACGAAAAATGCAGGCCGTCATCGGGCAAGGGGTCGGGCTGCCAGCTTGTGCCCGACGCCGTCGGCGAGGACCAACAGGACGGCCAGCAAGGCGAGCCAGATAACGCGCCGGGACGTGCAAAGCGATGGTAACATCCTGCCGCCGCCCGACCAAGTCTGTCCGCCGGCAATCGTCCCAGACAAACCAAGGAACATGCTGGATGGCCGACCTGCTCCCTCGTATCGGCCAGGCGTTGCTGATGTCGCTCGGCATGGCCTGGCAGGTCGGCTGGAGCCTGGTTCTTGGTTTTGCGATCTCGGCTGTGTTGCAGGCTGTCGTCTCGAAGCGGAGCATGGCCGGGGCACTCGGACGCACCACCCTGCGCAGCGTGGCGCTGGCCACCGCCGCGGGTGCCGCCAGCTCCAGCTGCTCCTATGCCTCGGCCGCAGTCAGCCGCACGCTGTTCAAGCGCGGCGCCGCCTTGATACCGAGCTTGGCCTTCGTGTTCGCCTCCACCAACCTGGTCGCCGAGCTGGGCATCGTCCTCTACCTGCTGATGGGCTGGCAGTTCATGGCCGGCGAGTGGATCGGCGGCGTGATGCTGGTCGCCATCCTGTCTGCGCTCGTGTCGCTCACCTATCCCGCCCGCCTAGTGGAAGCCGCCCGCCACTACCCAGAGCCGGGGGCCGGGCACCAGCATGGCGACGTGGCCGAGGAGCCAGGCACCATTATGCAGAAGCTGGGCCGCCGCCAGACCTGGGTGTCCGTCGCACAGAGTTTCATCATGGACTGGTCCATGCTGTGGAAAGACATCGTCCTCGGGTTCCTGATCGCTGGGGCGCTGTCCGTCTTTGTGCCGAAAGGGGTATGGCAGGCGCTTTTCGTGCAGAGTGCCAGCCCGTGGTTGCAGGTGCCGGCCAATGCGCTGCTCGGGCCTTTAGTCGCCGTGGCCTCCTTCGTGTGCTCTATCGGGAACGTGCCGATGGCCGCCGTGCTGTGGGGCTCCGGCGTCAGTTTCGGCGGGGTGCTCGCCTTTCTCTACGCCGACTTGATCGTGCTGCCGCTGCTGGACGTATATCGCCGCTACTACGGCTGGCGCATGGCGGCCTATATCGCCGCCGTGTTCTACGCGACCATGGTGTTGGCTGCCCTGGTGATGGATGTGGCGTTCGGCGCGCTGGGGTGGATACCGCATGCAAGGCCGGACGTTCGCGCGGAGATGGTGCAGTTTTCGGTCAACTACACATTCTGGCTCAATATCGCGTTTGGCCTGATGGCTGCGTGGCTGTTCACCGTGTCACGCAGCCAGCCCGCACCACACAGCCACTGCGAGCACCACGGCCATCACATGTGATGGCTATAGCCGATCCAGCGGGTCCCGTCGGTCGTCGAACACCACGTCGCGGTGCACGTGCACGCTCATCAGCAGGCCCATCGCGAACATCACCGTCAGCATGGCCGATCCGCCATGGCTGACCAGGGGTAAAGGCACACCCCCCACCGGTATGGCGCCGACCACCATCGCCACATTCACAAACGTGTACATGAACATATTGACCGAAATACCGAGGGCCAGCAGCCGGCCATACTGATGCCGGCAGCGCAACGCCACCAGCATGCCCCCCAAGATAATGGCCAGCAGCAGTGTCAGCAGAGCGAGCGCGCCCACCAGACCCCATTCCTCAGCCACGATGGAAAAAATGAAATCGGTTTGTTTTTCGGGCAAGAAGTTCAGATGCGCCTGCGTGCCTTGCATAAACCCGCTGCCCCACATCCCGCCCGATCCCAACGCGATCTTCGACTGGATGATGTTGTAGCCCGCGCCCAGCGGATCGCTTTCCGGATTGAGAAAGGTGGTGATGCGCGCCCGCTGGTAGTCGTGCAGGTGGTGATAGGCGAACGTGGCCAGGAACGGCACCGGCACGCACAGCACCGCCATCTGCCACAACCGCATGCCGGCGCCGACGAAGATGGAGAAGCCCACGACACCGGTGATGAAAGCGGTGCCCAGATTCGGCTCTTTCAGGATCAACGCCACCGGCACCAGCACGGCCAACGCAGGCGGTACGAGAAACAGCGGGTTGCCGACCAGCGACCAGCTCGCCCGGCTGAACCAGTGCGCCAGCGCCATGGCCAAGCCCACCTTCATGATTTCGGAAGGCTGCAACTGCACCGGCCCCAGCTCCAGCCAGCGCTCGGCACCCTTGCCGACATGGCCCATCTTCAGCACCAGAACCAGCAATACCAGGGCAAACGCATAAATCGGCCAGGAGAAGCGGGCAATCAGCCGAATATCGACCATGGCCAGGCTCAGCATCATCACCAGGCTGAACCCGAAGCGCAGCCCATGCCGCCACGCATACGGTTCCGGCCCGCCGCCGGCCGAGTACAGGGCGATATAGCCGCAACCCGCCAATGCGCAGAGCAGAACGACATACAGCCAATTGATTCGATATAGCTTAGTCAGCAGCCCGAAATCAGGCTCGGCGCGCAGAAGACGGCGTTCGGAAATCATCGTTCGGGGTAAGACCTAAAACAGGACACCGGCGCGGATCCCAGCAAAAAAATATGAGCACAGAGAAAACAGGAGATCATCGAGCATTATAGCCTGACGAACCTTCGTGTCCTGTCTTACTCCCAGTGTTCTCTGCTTTCAGTGTTCATGTGACTGGACAACCCGTCAATCGATCCGGATCACCACTTTGCCCAGATGCGTCGCCCCCTTGAGGTGGGAATATGCCGCGCGCGCCTCCTCGAACCCGAACACCCTGTCGATGACCGGCTCGATCTTGTGTGCGGCAATCGCCCTGTTCATCGCCTCGAACATCTGACGCGAACCGACATAGATCGGCCGCACGATCGCACCGCTGCCGAAGATGGCCAGGGGGTTTATCTCGCCCTTCGTCAGCACGCCGATCAGCGTCACGACCCCACCACTACGTGCCGACGCTAAAGAACGCGCCAGCGTGCCAGGTCCGCCTACCTCGACCACGTGGTCCACCCCGCGCCCATCCGTGAGCGCGCGCACGGCGCCCTGCCACTCGGGTTCGTCCCGGTAATTCACCCCGTCGGACGCGCCCAGCGCCTTGGCCCGCGCGAGCTTGTCATCGCTGGACGAGGTGGCGATCACCCGGGCGCCGGCGGCGCGCGCGAATTGCAGCGCGAAGATCGACACGCCCCCCGTGCCAAGAACCAGAACCGTCTGCCCGGGCTGGATCGGCTGCAACCCGAACAGCGCGTTCCACGCGGTCACCGCCGCGCAGGGCAGGGTGGCCGCCTGCTCGTAGGAAAGATGGTCGGGGATATGCACCAGCGCCTCGGCGTCGCACACCATGTATTCGGCCAGTACCCCGTCAATCGCCCCACCCAGCGCAGTCTGGCTATGCGCGGGTTCCATCTCGCCGCCCATCCATCCCTGCATGAAGATGGGGCACACGCGGTCACCCGGTTTTACGCGCGTAACCCCCTCGCCAACCTCGATCACCTCGCCCGCGCCGTCCGACAGCGGCACCAGGTTCGGCGGCAGCGCGCTCATCATGTATTTGCCCGTCGCCACCGCCAGGTCGCGAAAATTGAGCGAGGCGGCCCGCATGCGCACCAGCACCTGGCCGCGCCCGCAGGCCGGCAGGTCCGCATGGGTGAGGGTCAGGTCATCGAAACCCGTCTGCTTGGGCAGGCGATACAGGCGCATGCGGTCGACTCTCCCGGCAAAGCGGCGCTATCCGGCCGCACCGCCTGTCTGCCGCGCCATGCGCCAGAAGGCCAGCACCAGGCTGGTGCCCACAAACCACAGCAGCCAGGCTCCGACCGCCCGATGGCCCGCCTCGCTGGCGCAATACAGGTCCGGAATCCAGGCAGCACCAAGGCATCCAGCAGCAAGGCCGGCGCCGTCGCCAGTGCCAACGCGAGGCGTTGCGGCCAATGCAGCGCTTGAATAGAGCCCTGCTTCTCCCTCAACGAGAAAAAATCTTCTTTCTTGAAAATAAAGCAAAACTTCCGTTCATTTAGCTGAGGCAATCGTCTGGCCGGGCGCCACCTGCCGCCGCGCCGGGTCGCGCGTAATGGTGTCGCGCATGATGTCGCGCGCCAGGGGAGCGGCCACGTCCGCCCCCGCATTGCCATGCTCGACCACCACCGCCACGGCATAGCGGGGGGCGTCGTATGGCGCGAAGCACACGAACAGGGCGTGCGGCCGGAACTCCCAGGGCAGGCTGGCCGAATTGAAATGCCCGTGCTCGCGCGCCCAGCGGCTGACGCGGCGCACCTGGCTGGACCCTGTCTTGCCCGCGAGCTGCATCCCGGGCAGGCCCAGCCGCGCGTGCGGCGCCGTCCCCCCCGCCTCGTTGACCACGGCGAACATGCCACCGCGCACCACCGCCAACGCTTCCTCGGGCACATCGAGCATGGCGAAATCCTCGGGCTTTCCGCCCGGCTCGGCCGCGCCCGCGATCGTGCGCGTCACATGCGGCACCACGGCGCGGCCGGTGGCGATCCGGCTGACATAGGTGGCCAGTTGCAAAGGGGTTGCCAGCACGAAACCCTGGCCGATGCCGCAGCCGATCGTGTCCCCCACGCTCCATTTATGCCCATGCCGCCGGCGCCAGGCTTGCGTGGGCATCAGACCCATGCGCGCCCCGGGCAGATCGACACCGGGATCGACGCCGAAACTGAACAGGTTGGCGGTTTGCGCCACGGCATCGATGCCGGCGCGCCGCGCAACCTCGTAGAAAAACACGTCGCAGGAGTGTTTCAACGCCCCATGCAGGTCCAGTGGGCCGTGCCCGTGTTTCTTCCAGCAATGGAAACGCGTGTCGCCCATGTCGAGATAGCCGGGGCAGCTGATGCGGTCTGTGTCCGTAATGACCCCTGCCTTCAGGCCCGCCAGCCCCACCGCCATCTTGAAAGTCGAGCCCGGCGGATAGACGCCCGCCGTCGCCTTGTTGATCAGCGGCGTCTTGCGGTCGGACGTCCACTCGTTCCACTGCGTCTGGGAGATGCCGCTGTCGAACAGGGCCGGATCGAAACTGGGCGTGGTCGTCATCGCCAAGACTTCGCCGTTGGTGCAGTCCATCACCACGGCACTGGCCGCCATGTCGCCGAGCTGTGCCAAGATGCTGCGTTGCAGATCGACGTCGATCGATAGGGCTATCTCGTCGCCCTGGGTGCCGTCGGTGCGGTCCAGTTCGCGTATCACCCGGCCGACGGCGTTTACCTCCATCTGCACCTCGCCCGCTTGGCCGCGCAGTTCGTCCTCATGGAACTGCTCGACGCCCGCGCGGCCTACCCGTACGCCGGGCAGGGCCAGCACCGGGTCGAGCCCCAAATCATCCTCGCTGGGGGGGGCCACATAGCCGACGATGTGCGCCAGGTCCGGGCCGAACGGGTAGTGGCGCGTCGTGCCCACATCGACCAGTACGCCCG
The DNA here is from genome assembly GCA_963850605.1 of uncultured Alphaproteobacteria bacterium. Taxonomy (GTDB): domain Bacteria; phylum Pseudomonadota; class Alphaproteobacteria; order Acetobacterales; family Acetobacteraceae; genus BOG-908. Next base: position 398,074 of record CAWKLX010000006.1, read on the forward strand.
GCAGGTCGGGGGCGTTCACCTCGATGCGCGCCATCTGGTCCCAGTCCAGAAACTCCTTCAGGGTTACCGGAATGAAACGGCGGTTGTGCTTTATGTCGCGGGCGATGCGCTCGCGGTCGTGATCCTCAAGCGGCACCAGCCTGTCGAAAGCCGCCAACGTTGCCTGGAAATCCGACGTCTCCTCGGCCAGAATCAGCGCCCGCCAGTTGAGTGTGTTGCCGGCCAGAACCTGGCCGAACCGGTCCAGGATGCGCCCGCGGGGTGCCGCGATCAGCCGGGCGCTGACGCGGTTGCTTTCGGCCAGCGTCTTGTAGCGCGCGCCCTGCTCAACCTGCACCCGGTAGAGTTTGACCCCCAAAGCACCCAGCGCCGCGGTCTGCCCCGCCATCAGCAGCAGCGCCCGCCTGGTGAACACGCCGTTGCGGGTGCCTTCCTGTTTCAAGGGCGACTCCGACGACCGACGACCGAGGGCTGACGACTGGTCATCCGGCCTGCTCGGGCGCGGCCCGGCCGCGGTGCAGCGTGATCAGATACACGGCCAGGACCGGATACAAGCCTGCCGCGACCCCCAGCTCGAACACCCCCGGCCAAGGCGGCACGGCCCGCCAGGTAAGCACGCACACCAACCCCCATTCGGCGAGTGCGGCCAGGGCCGCCAGCCCCGTGAACGTCAACCACACCAAGGCGAAGCCGCTGCGCGTCAGCGTGCGCCGTGCGCGCAGGGCTGTCGCATGGATCAGCAGCAGCACCAGTACCTGGATGCCGACCGGGCCCTGAGCCAGAAGGTCGAGCAGCAGCCCGATCGCAAACACCAATGGCGCGGGCATCGAATTCGGACGGTACAGCGACCAGAAGAACACGCACGCCATGGCCCATACCGGCTGCAGCTGTGCCTGGCCCGGCAAGCCCAGCGGCGCGGACAGCAGCAGAAGCACGACAATCGTCTGAACCCCGGGCAGGGCGTAACGCGACGCGACGTCCATCCCGTGCCACATCCCCAGACGCGGCCGTATGCCAGGCTTGGTATCCATTGCGGCCCTCAGCCGTCAGTTACCGGCCGGCGGCGCAGCCGCGGCCGGGGACCGGCGACCAATCGCCGACTCAGGCGGCACGACGCCGCCCAAGCCGTAGTCAAAAATCCGCACCACTTCCAGGCGCCCCAGATCCGCGGCCGGCGCCACCTCCATCTGTCCCGCTTGCCCGTAATGCACCGTGCCGATCAGCAGACCGGCCGGAAAAGCCCCTGCCTCGGCGGAGGTCACCACGCGCTCGCCTTCCTCGGGACGGATGCCATCCTGCACATAAAGCAGCCGGGGACTTGGCGCATTCTCGCCGGCCAGGATGGCACGGGCGCGGCTATGCTCCAGCAGCACGGGAATACGGCTGTTCATGTCGGTGATCAGCAGCACGCGCGCGCTGCGGGCGCCCACTTCGGTCACCCGCCCGGCCAGCCCGGCCGCATCCAGCGCCACCTCGCCACGGCGTATCGTGCTGTGGGGTCCTACCGACAGCAGCACGGAGCGGGCATAGACCCCGCCGGCGTCAGCCACTACCCGGGCCGTCACGAAACTCAGTTTCGGGTCGGGCACCCAGCGCAGGTTTTCTTTCAGGGTGGCGTTCTCGGCGTCCAGCGCCATCGCGACGTCATACCAGTGCCGCAACCGCTCGTTTTCCAGCCGCAAGCGCTCCACCTCGCTTCGCAACCCCACCGTCTCGCGCACGGCGCGGGCGGCCCCCCGCACGGCGCGCAATGGCGCATCGACCACGGAATAGATGGGGGCCAGCGCGTCCGACAGGGTGATGCGCGCCGTCTCGGGCACCAGGGGGGTGGCCCGGCCCAGCAACATCAGCGCCAGGGCGGCCACGATCAGCACCGGAAGGGTCAGGCGGGCCAGCGCCTGGCGCGCCTGTATCGAAAGCCTTAGCACGAGCCTGCCTTTCGCCGACCCTGGAAGACGGCACTTACTTTATGGCACGTCAATACATCGTCGTGAGGACGTTCCGCAGCCGTTTCAGTTCCTCCAGCGCGCGCCCGGTGCCCAGCACCACGCAGGAGAGCGGTTCTTCTGCCACCACCACCGGCAGCCCGGTCGCCTCGCGCAGCACCTGGTCCAGCCGGTGCAGCAACGCGCCGCCGCCCGTCAGCACGATGCCTTTGTCAACAATGTCGGCGGCCAGCTCGGGCGGTGTCATCTCCAGCGCGGTGCGCACGGCTTCGACGATCTGGAACACCGGTTCGGCCAGGCTTTCGGCGATTTGGCGCTGGCTGACCGAGACCTCGCGCGGCACCCCGTTGATCATGTCGCGGCCGCGCACCTCCTGCCACGGCCCATCTCCGCCATCCTCCTGGGGCCGCGCCGACCCCAGCCCAATTTTCAGCCGCTCGGCCGAGCTCTCGCCAATCAGAAGATTGTGGTTGCGGCGGATGTAGCTGGTGATGGCCTCGTCCATCTTGTCGCCACCCACCCGGACCGAGCGGGAATAGACGATTCCGCCCAGCGAGATGACGGCAACCTCGGTCGTCCCCCCGCCGATATCGACGATCATGGATCCAGAGGGTTCGGTCACCGGCAGACCGGCGCCAATCGCCGCCGCCATTGGCTCCTCGATCAGCAGCACGCGCCGTGCACCGGCGCTCTCGGCGCTCTCCTGGATGGCGCGGCGCTCGACCGCGGTGGAGCCGGACGGCACGCAGACGATGATGATGGGCGAGGCAAAACTCCGCCGGTTGTGCACCTTGCGGATGAAATGCTTGATCATCTCCTCGGCCACTTCGAAATCTGCGATGACCCCGTCGCGCATCGGACGAATGGCGGAGATGTTGCCTGGAGTGCGGCCCAGCATCTGCTTGGCCTCTTCGCCAACCGCCAGCACCTGCTTCTTGCCTCGCACATCGGCGATGGCCACGACGGAGGGTTCGGCCAGCACGATGCCCCGGCCCTTCACATAGACCAGCGTGTTGGCGGTGCCGAGATCGATGGCCATGTCGGCGGACATGACGCCGAGAAGGCGGGAGAACATATTTTACAATAACCCTAAAGCGACGATCGGGGGCGCGCCCTACAACACGGTAGGCGGCCGAGGCTGCTGACGTGCGGCCCTTTACCCCCAAGCCGCCCGACCGGGAACCCCCCGGGGTTCTGTGTACTTATATAGACCGCCCATGGCTTGGCAGGGGCGGATTTTCTGACCAGGAGAAACGCTCGTCATGCGCAGCACCGCAGTCGCACTCGGCCTAATCACCCTGCTCGGCCTGGCCGGCTGCACCGACCCCTACGATCCGGGACAGCGCGCGGTGGGTGGCGGTCTCATCGGCGGCGCGGGCGGTGCGGCGATCGGCGGCCTGGCGGGCGGCGGGAAGGGGGCGCTGATCGGCGGCCTCGCCGGCGCGGCGCTGGGCGCCGGAACCGGTGCTGCCACGACACCCACGCCGCCACCTCGCTAGAGGGGCATTCGTGACCATTGTCAAAGACCGGAACCGATCCCAACGAGGGTCGTACAATCAACAGGAGCGCTCATTATGCGTGGGACCGCGATAACACTTAGCCTGATCGGCCTGCTCGGCGTTGCCGGCTGCACCAATCCGTACGACCCTGGGCAGCGCGCCGTCGGCGGCGGGCTGTTGGGCGCCGGGGCGGGTGCGGCCATCGGCGGTCTGGCGGGTGGCGGGCGCGGTGCGGCGATCGGCGCGCTGGCCGGCGGCGCGCTTGGTGCCGGCACCGGCGCGGCCACGACGCCAACCCCGCCACCACCCGGCTATTACGGCAACCAGCCCCCGCCACCGCCGCCCGGCTATCAGCCTGGATACCAGCAGCAAGGTTATCAGCAGCCGGGCTATCCGCAACAAGGATATCCACAGCAAGGCTATCCGCAGCAGGGGTATCAGCAGGGCTATCCGCCCCCGCCCCCGCCGCCGGGATACAATAACGGCTACTAGGTTTTCGGGGCGGCGTGAATTGCCGCCCCACAACCGACGGGCGAGCCTGGTAATGAATTTCGCCGTTTCGGATCAGAATTAATCCGTGGCGGAGTTCCGTCGGAAGTTTTCGGAATTCCGTCAGGAAACTCACGCAGTTAGCGCTGGCGCTTCCGCCCTGCCCAGTCCACACGCCATTCATCATGCTGCCTGGTGTGGCGGCCCAATGACATGCGGGTGGAAAAATGGCGTCGATCACGTGGACCGGTGCGGCTGGCGACAACAATTATAACAATCCGGCCAACTGGTCGCCGATGCAGGTGCCAGGTTCGGGTGATACCGTCACCATCAGCACGGCGGCTGCCACCGCCATCGGCATTTCCGGCACGGACGCAGTAGCCGGCCTGACCACGAACAACAAGGTCACGCTCAACCTCAGCAATAACAGCACCTACACTATTGGTAGCGGCGCCAGCGCGGCCACCTTCGCCAACAGCGGGACGTTCGCGCTGAACTCCACTAACAGCAACACCGACTTCGTCGTGGGCGGCGCCAAGCTGACCCTGTCCGGCACTGGCACGATTCTGCTCGGCAATAACGGCAATAACCGGATTTATGGCGCTGCCGCGGGCGACCAGCTGATCAACACCAGCAACGTCATCGCGGGCGGCGGACAGCTCGGCGCCGGTCAGCTGAAATTCACGAACGGCGCCTCCGGCACGGTGGACGCCAACCTGCCCACCGCGCTGATTATCAACACCGGCACCAATACGGTCACTAATAGCGGGTTGCTGGAAGCGACCGCTGGCGGCGCGCTGGCCATCCAGAGCACCGTCAATGACGGCACGACCGGTCATGTGACCGCCAATGGCGGGACCGTCTATCTCCAGGGCGCGACCCTTCAGGGCGGCACGCTGAGCACCGGCAGTGGCGGCGAGATCGCGGTCCAATACAACAACTCTGGCGCGCTCGACGGCACCACCAATGCCGTAACCAACACCGGAACCTTTGCTATCCAGAACAACGGCACACTCTCGCTCCTCGGCTCCATCGTCAATCAGGGCCAGATCGATCTGCAAAGCACCAATGCAACGACCGAGCTGTTCATCGCCAGCCCTACCGTGACGCTCAGCGGCGGCGGCACGGTCGCGCTGACGGATAATGGCAACAATTACATCTTCGGCACCGCCGGAACGAATGTGCTCGATAACGTCGATAACACGATCGAAGGCAGCGGTCAGTTGGGTTACGGCTCCCTGACATTGATCAACGCGGCCCACGGTCTAATCGATGCAACCGGCACGGGGGCTCGGCTCTATCTGAATACCGGATCGGCGGTCACCACCAATAGCGGGCTGATCGAGGATACCGGCACGGCTGGATTGCAGATCAACAGTGCGATCAATGACGGTTCAGCCGGCGTCATCCTGGCATCGGGTACCGGGGCGTTCGTGGCGCTCGACAATGGCGGCAGCATCGCAGGCGGCACGCTTGCCACTTCGGGCGGCGGCGCGAACGTGGTCGAGTATGGCAATGTGGCGACGCTGGACGGAACGGCCCACGCCGTCACCAATACCGGCACGTTCGACATCAACAACAACGCCACGCTGAGCGTGCTGGGCACGCTGGTCAACACCGGCACCGTCAACCTCCTGAGCACCAACGCCACGACCGAGTTCACCATCGGCACGCCAACGCTCAGCCTCACCGGCGGCGGCGCCATCACCCTGTCCGACAACGGCAACAACTATATTTTCGGCGCCGCCGCCGCCGACACTCTCGACAACGTCAACAACACGATCAGCGGGGCCGGCCAGCTCGGCGACGGGCAGCTCACCTTCATCAACGAAGCGGGTGGTATCGTCGATGCCACCGGCGGCAACGCCTTGGTGATCGACACGATCAACGAGGTCGTCAAGAATAGCGGCCTTATCGAGGCCACCGGCGCCTACGGCCTGGTGGTGCAAAGCACCGCCATCGACAGCAGCAGTGGCGGCACCATCCTGGCCGCCAACAGCAACGTGTATCTCAACGGCAGCGTCCTCGCCGGCGGCACGATCAAGACCACCGGCACCGGCAACATTGTGGCGTCGTACGGGCAGACCGGCGAGCTCGACGGCTCGGCGCATACCATCACCAATCTCGGCACTGTTGCAGTGCAGAACAATGGCACGCTGTCTTTGCTGGGCATGATCAGCAACAAGAACCTGATCACGTTCGGTAGCACCAACGCCAATACGGACCTTGTCATCGGCCCGACCGGCACGCCTGGAACGGTGACGCTGACCGGCGGCGGCGCGGTTACATTGTCCGACAACGGCAATAACCGCGTTTACGGCGCGATGGCAGGCGACACGCTGGTCAACCTGAACAACACCATCAGCGGCGCCGGCCAGATCGGCCTGAACCAGCTCACCTTGATCAACGACGCCACAATCAATGCCACGGGCGGCAACGTACTGCTGCTGCAAAGCAGTGCCACGCCCATCGTCAACAACGGCCTGCTCGAGGCCACCAACAGCGCCGGCGGCCTGGTCATCAATACGACGACTATCAGCAACGCGAGCGGCACGGTCACCGCGGCCGGCGGCAACGTCTATCTGCAAAGCGGCACCATCGCCGGCGGCCTGGTCAGCACCCTCGGCGCGGCGGCGATTGTCGTGCAGTACGGCAATATCGGAGGCTTCGACGGTTCCGCGAGTGCGCTCACCACCTCCGGCAGCGTCGACGTCAACAACAACGGCACGCTTAGCCTGCTGGGCACCATCATCAACACCGGCACGATCTCGTTACTGAGCACCAACGCCTACACGGACCTTGTCATCGGCGGGAGCACCGCCAGCACGGTGACGCTGACAGGAAGTGGCACCATTGCCCTGTCCGACAACGGCAACAATCGTATCTACGGCGCCATCGCTGGCGACACGCTGCTGAACCTGAACAACACGATCGCCGGCTCGGGCCAGATCGGCGCCGGCCAACTGACGCTGATCAACGAACTCGGTCATCAACGCCAACAATGGTGGCAGCGCATTGACCATCGTGACCGGCAGCATCGCTGTCATCAACAACGGGCTTATCGAGTCGACGAACACCGGCGGCCTCGTCATCAACAGCAGCACCATCAGCAACACCAATGGCACCATCGCGGCGGCCGGCGGCAACGTCTTCCTGCAATCGGCAACCATCGCCGGCGGTCTGCTGACCAGCAGCGGCGGCGCCTCGTTCAACGTGCAGTATGGCAACATTGCCAGTCTGGACGGATCGATGCACGCGCTGACCAACCGCGCCGTTGTCGATGTGAACAACAACGGCACGCTCACCCTGGCCGGTTCGATCGTCAACGCAGGCTCAATCAACCTGCAAAGCACGAACGCCTACACCGACCTGATCGTGGAGAGCAGCACGGTGACGTTGAGCGGCGGCGGCACCATCACCCTGTCTGACAACGGCAATAACCGGATCTACGGTGCCGTCGCCGCCAATGTTCTCGACAACGTCAACAACACGATCGAGGGATCTGGCCAGATCGGCGCGGGACAGTTGACGCTGACCAACGCCGGCACGATCGCGGCCACCGGCGCCAACGCGCTGATCGTCAATCTCGGCAGTACCGGCACCAATACCGCCACTGGTCAGATGTTGGGCGAGGGCGCGGGCGGGCTGATCTTCCAGAACGGCACCTACACCAACCAGGGCCTGATCCAGGCCGATAACGGCAGTACCGTCACCTTCCAGGCGGGCGCCGTGCTGACGAACGATAGCGCCAAGGGCGTGCTGACCGGCGGCAGCTATGGTGCTGTCGCCACCAGCAACGACGCGACGCTCCAGGTGTCCAGCGGCGTCGCGGTCAACACGCTGGCGGCCAACCTCCTACTGTCTGGCGCAGGGTCGGAGATCACCTTCGGCGGCGTACCTCATCGAGACCAGCCTCAAGACAATCGACAAGACCGGTGAGCTGCAAATCCTCGGCAAGCGCGACTACACGACCAAGAACAAGCTTTCCAACAGCGGCACGGTGGCCCTCGGCGGCGGCACCCTGAAAGCGGGTGGGCTGAACGACAAGGCAGGCTCGGTGCTGACCGGCTTCGGCACGCTGAACGCGAAATTCACCGATGCCGGCTCGGTCGTCGCCACCGGCGGCGAGCTGGATCTGATTGGCAAGACCAATTCAATCACCGGCACAATCAGCGGCACCGGCACGCTCGGTTTCGGCGGCACCACAACGCTGAACACCGGCACCGTGCTCGATGTCGGCCATATCGCCCTGCTGAACAAGGCAACGCTGAACATCGCCGCCTCGGTCGGCTTCGCCGGCACGTTCGACGTTGTCGGCACGGCCAGTGTCGCCGGCGCGGGCACGTTCACAAATACCGGCCTGTTCGAGGCGACGGGCAAGGGCGTGGGCACCATCTCGGACCCGTTCGCCAATACCGGCACTATCTCAGTGGCCGCCACTGACAGTCTGGCCTTCTCCGGCGGGCTGGCCAATACAGGACTGATCCTCGATAGCGGCACTTTTACGGATACGGCCGCGCTCACCGGCGGATCACTTACCCTTGGCGCCAGCGGCACCTCGGCCGTGATCGCCAGCATGGCCGGTGCCGGCAACAGCACGCTGGCGACACTGACCACGGCCGGCGGCGCGCTGAACACGTCCGGCACCACGCTGACAGTGACCGGCGACTACAACAACACGGCGGCCGGCACGGGCAACGGCTACATGCCGTTCGCGGGTGTGACCGGCACCATCAACGGTAAGGGCACGCAGCTGGGCGTGATCGGCGTGAACGGCACCACCATCACCTCGGTCAACGGCACGCTCACCATCGCCATAAAGGCGGGCGGCTCGGCGCAGTTCGAGGTCGAGAACACCGGCGCGGCCGGCGCGGCGGCGCTGCGCGGTGCGCTGCAGACCACGGTCAATGGCGGCCACATCACCGCGACCGGGCTGAGCGGCTCGGGTGTCACCGCCAGCGATTACGGCCCGATCGCGGCCGGTGCCAACAGCAGCATCTACACCATCAACTACAGCAGCGGCGCGCTGACCGGCCAGGCGATCCACTTGGCCAGCGATTTCGCCAACGTCGCCGGCCTGACCATCGACATCGTGGCCGCGCCGGCGAACGCGGTTGCACCGGCCGCGCTGTCAACCAGCCACACGGACGGGTCGCCTGACGCCTTCGCGTGGCTATCGGGCCTGCATCACGGATGATGTGCACGACCGAGACCATCACCCCGGCAGACGTGAACACGTCCGGTTCCTGCAACGAGTCTTCACTTGACGACCTGTCGTTCACGGCGCTCAAGCCGTAGAGCGTTTTGCTGTCGACACGTCACCTTTCGCAAGGACGACAATTATGGAAATCGCGACCCTGCTTGTAGGACTGGCGACGATGATCGTGCCGCTTGCTGCCAGCGCACAAATGCACCGAAGCAATACCGCCGACCTCTCGGGTGGGATGCCGTTTAGCGACGGTTTCAGCGGAAAAAACCTTAACCAGGGCTGGACGGTTGCCTCACGCAATGCGGATTCGTCGGTGGCTTTGACCGGCAAAGGCTATCTCAAGATCAAGGCGTCACCATTAAACGGCGGCTCCGATCTCTTCAACTCGACCAATTACAGCGCGCCGGTGCTGCTGCAACCGGTGTCGGCAACGTCGAACTGGACAGTCCAGACCCAGATCAATTTCGCACCGACCAACAATTATCAAAGCGCCGGTGTCCTGCTGGCGACGCAGCCCGGCGGTTTCACCGCCCAGTCACAGTACAACCGTGTTGCCGAAACCGCGTTTTATCCAGATGGCGGTGGAAACGTCGTTCGTTGCGATAACACCACGGTGATCGTCGCCTATAATCATCCCACCACGTTCTACAAAGTCGTCAAGACCGGTTCGGCTGCCAAGGGCTGGACCTACAACGTCGATTACAGCCCGGATGGCAAGACATGGACGTTCTGTGGCACATCCGCGGCAGACAAAACTGCCTACGGCTATGTCGGCTTGTTCGCCATTCGGCAACCCTGGGATAACAATACCCAAGTCTATTCGGTTGCCGACTTCAACTACTTCAAAATCCACGTTAAGCCGTAATCGGGCCCCATCACGGCAAGCCGCAAGACGGGCTGGTCGGTCATTACGGCGGCGGCGAAAGGCCGGTCGCGGGCGGGGGTACCGGCCGGTCCAAGCCCGTCAGCACGGCCTGCGCCGCCTTCGTGCGCGCGTCGGTTGGGCCAAGCGTCGCCGACAATGCCCGCACGCTGTCGCCCAGGCTGGCGCGCGCCTCACGCATCTTCTTCTCCTGCGCCTGCACTTGGCCCAGCAGCATCTCGAAATGCCCGGTGTCCCACTCGCCATGGGTGAACACGCGCCGCGCCCGGGCTACGATATCGGCGTACACCGAACTCCGCGCGGGCAAGATCGCCGGAAGCGCGATATTCCTCGGCCAGATTGCCCTGCACCCACAACGTGTCCTCGTTGTCCGCCCCCTGCGCCGCTCGCTGCAGGGCCAGCGCATGCTCGCCCATCGGCACCGCCTCCTGTGCGTGACCAGCATCCGACAGCACGCGCGCCAGAATATTGATGCCGAAGCGGGTGAATTCAAAGCCCTCGCCATGCGTGCGCAGGTTGAACGCCAGCGCCCCGCGCAACAGTTTTATCGCGTCGTCGTAACGGTGCGCCGCGGCATAGGCGCGGCCCAATTGCGTGGCGATCCGGTTGGACAATTCCGTCTCGCCGCCCGACAAATTCAGCAAGCGGCGCCGCACATCCTCCAGCAATGCGATGGCTTCGGTCTGCTGTCCCGCCTCGTTCAGCACCATCGCCAGATGGAACCGCCGCTCCTGCAGGTGCAGATTGTCCGGCGCCAGCACGGCTTGCGACAGCGCCACCGTCCGACGCGACACGGCAATCGCTTCGCCGAAATGCTGTCCCTCGGAAAGCTGATAGGCCAGCAGGTCGCGCACCCGCAGCGTCAGCAGGCTGGATGGCCCGGTCCGACGCTGCACCTCGTCCAGGAACGGCCGCAACTTGCCGACGCAGATCGTGTCGGTGTCGTCGTTGAGGCATTCGGCGTAGAGCAGCGCAAAGCGGCCACGCAGTTCGGTGTCGGTGTCGTGCGGGTGGGCGGCCATGACGTCCTGGGCGACTGTCTTCATGCCGGCCAAATCGGCCATCCGCTCGGCCAGGTCGGCGATGGTCAGCCGCACTGCCTGTGTCTCCGGCGCGCCTTCGCCCAGATCCCGGCGCATGGTGGCCAGCGCCGCGCGTAGCAGCGGCAGCGCATGGTCGGGGTCGGCCAGGCCGGCATAGGCGCCGCCGATGGCCGCCTCGGCCGAGGCGCGATCCAGCGTGCCGGGCGCGAATTTCTTGCCCAGATCGGCAGCCGCCACCGCCAGCACGGATTTTATCGGCGCGTTGGGGTTGGCCCCCAGCACAGGGTTGGCGGCGGAAAACAAATCGTCGGTGACGAAACTCGTCACCACCCGGGCGCGGGCCGCATCGCGCGCCGCCTGCGCGCCTGCCCGCTCGGCCCTGACATACAGGATGGTGGCCGCCGCTAGGCCAAGTGCCAGCGCCGCCCCCAGTGCCCGCATCGGCCCGCGCCGCGCACGGGCACGGTCCAAGGCCGCGCGGATGCGGGCTGCCTCGGCCGCCTCGGCCAGCTTGCGTGCCGCCGCCGCACGCCGGCCCGGCAGGCTGCGCAGGCGGGTGGCAAGTTCAGCGGCGTTGGCGAGCCGCCGCGCCGGGTCTCCGGCTGCCGCCACAGAAATATCCTCCCGGAGCAGGGGATCGGCCACCTGCTCCTCCCAGCCAGGAGCCATCGGGCAGCGGAAATCCCCTGCCGCCAACTGGAACAGGATGATGCCGAGTGCGAAGATATCGGCTTGCACCGTGGGCGCGCTGCCAGCCAGCAACTCGGGCGCCTGATACAGGCGCGTGCCTGTACCGGCGGGCAGGCCGGTCGGCTCGATGTCCATGCGCGTGATGCCCAGCGCGTCCAGCCGCGCCGGCTCCATCGCCCGGCCGCTGCCGAAATCGGCCAGGATGATCGCCGGCCGGCCGCCGTCGATGCGGATCAGGACGTTGGCCGGCTTGAGATCCTTATGCAGCACACCGACCCCGTGCGCGGCGGCCAGTGCGTCCGCGATCTGGGCGGCAAGCTCGATCCGCACCGCGATATCGATGGCGGGCAGCCCACCCTCGGCGGCCGCCCAATCGGCCAGGTTGCCCCGCTCCACCCAAGCTGTGGTGACCGCGAAGGGCGGCTGTTCCAGGTTCCAATCCAGCAGCCGGACCAGGTCGTCCCGCTGGCCAAGCGCCTCGCGCAGCAGGCGGCCGAGCGTGATCTCCCTGCGCAGGGCGGCCACGCCCGCCGCATCGCGCGCGAATTTCTTCACCCGCCGGTCGCCCCGCGTCGCGTGCCGCACCAGCCACACATCGCCGAAACCGCCAGTCCCCAGCCGCCGCTCCAGCCGCCAGTCCGGGCAGCCCGGCACCTCGCCGCCGACCTGCAACTCCAACGCGGCGGGCAGCGGCAAGGGCGCTACCTCCTCGGCGACCACCGGGGCCGCGAAGCGGTAGCCGTAGCCGTGCACAGTATGGACGATGCTGTGGTCCGCATCGCCCAGCGCGCGCCGCAGCCTGGCCATGCATTTGGTCAGCGATGCGTCCGAAACCTCGCGCCCGGTCCACAGCTGCGTGACCACCTCGGCCTTGGTCACCACCTCGCCCGCATGGGCCAGAAGCAGCGCCAGCATCTCCAAAGGCCGCCGCTCAAGGTCGACCGGCTCGCCACCGACCGTCAGCCGGAGGCTCGCCTCGTCGAAGCAGGCGTTGCCGAACCGCCAGCGCCAAGGCGGGCGTTCAGGGGAGCGAAGTAGGGCGCCTGGCATGATCGCGAATGGTTAGGGCGTTCCGTGTCCGATGCCGAATAAAAAATAAACCCGTGTCATCAACGCGACGCAATTTACCGACCGGGCTGGCCGTCCAGGCCCGTCTCGTATTGCGAGGCACAGCAGAATTCGCCGGGGTGGGTGGACCCCCAGCTAGACCCGGCCTCATAGGTTCGCAGCGGTTCGAGCGGGGCCTGCTCGTATGGATCGCGCTGGATCGGTGCACGGTGACCGATCACCCTGATCTCCTCAGTATGCCGCCCGCTCGCGCTCCACCGGTATGCCGGGTTGGGCCTCAGCAACGCGCCTTGCGCGGCCGGAGGCGGGACGAACCAGCGCGGCTGACCGGGCGCGGGGACCGCCAGCGCCGGTACGGTGGCCATCACGCTGATGTAAGCCAGCCTCGTCATGTCGGCCTCCGGGGAAGTCAGGCCGAGCGGGACATCTCCACCGGCTCGGTCCGCAGCCGCTTGACCAGCAGCTTGTTCAGCGCATGCACGTAAGCCCGTGCGCTGGCGACGATGGTGTCGGTGTCGGCGCCCTGGCCATCAACCATTTTCCCGTTTTCGGACAGGCGCACCGTCGTCTTGGCCTGTGCGTCCGTGCCCTCGGTGACGGCGCCTACCGAGAACAAAACGAGCGACGCCTCGTGCGGAAACAGGGCGCGTATGGCGCGAAACGTCGCATCGATCGGTCCGTCGCCCGTCTCGGTCGCCGTGTTTTGGACACCATCGACTTCCAGCGTCAGATCGGCACGCGCCGGGCCGCGGGAGCCTGCCCGAAGATCGAGCTCGATGAATTTGATACGCGTGTGATCGCGGCCTACCTCGTCGTCGACGAGCGCCACGATGTCTTCGTCGTAGACGATCTTCTTGCGGTCAGCGATGTCCTTGAAGCGGCGGAATGCGTCGTTCAGCGCGTTGTCGCCCAACTCGCCGTAGCCCAGGGCGGCCAGCTTGTCGCGGAACGCGGCGCGGCCTGAATGCTTGCCCATGACAAGGCTGGTCTTGGTCCAGCCGACGCTTTCGGGCGTCATGATCTCGTACGTTTGCGCATTTTTCAGCATGCCATCCTGGTGGATGCCGCTCTCATGGGCAAACGCGTTGCGGCCGACGATCGCCTTGTTCGGCTGCACGTCGAACCCGGTGATGGTGGAGAGAAGGCGGGACGTGCGCAGGATCTTTTCGGACACGATATTGGTCCGATAAGGCACCGCATCCTGCCGGGTGCGCAGCGCCATCGTGATTTCTTCCAGCGCTGCGTTGCCCGCACGCTCACCGATGCCGTTAATGGTGCATTCCACCTGACGCGCGCCGGCGCGCAGGGCAGCGACCGTGTTGGCCACCGCAAGCCCCAGATCGTTATGGTTGTGGGCCGAAAAGATGACCGTCTCGGCGCCGGGCACGCGGGCGCGGAGATCCGAGAAAATGCGGGTGATGTCCTCCGGCAAAGCATAGCCGACGGTGTCGGGAATGTTGATGGTGGTGGCCCCGGCGGCGATGGCGGCTTCCACGCACCGCGCCAGGAAATCCGGGTCGGTGCGGCTGCCATCCTCGGCGGACCATTCCACATCCGGCACGAACCGCCGCGCCAGCCCGACCGAGGCCGTCACCGCCTCCAGCACGGCGTCGGGCTCCATTCGCAGCTTGTATTTCATGTGGAGTGGCGAGGTGCTGATGAAGGTGTGGATGCGTGGGCGGTCGGCCCCGCGCACCGCCTCGGCCGCACGCGTGATGTCGCCCGGGGCAGAGCGCGCCAAACCGCAGATGACGGGGCCGCGCACGGCCGCGGCGATCGCCTGCACGGAGTTGAAATCCCCGGGCGAGGCGATGGGGAAGCCGGCTTCGATCACGTCCGCGCCAAGTTCCGCCAGTGCATGAGCCAGCCGCACTTTTTCGGCCAGGTTCATCGAAAACCCGGGCGACTGTTCGCCGTCGCGCAAGGTCGTGTCGAACATGATGACCCGGTCAGGGTCCAGTCGCCCAAAGCTGGGATGGTCGATGGTCATGGCCGCGCCCCTCAAATGACTGTTGCCCGACACCCCTGAACGCGGCGGTCACGTGGACCGCAGGCCCGCTCAGGGGGCGCTAAGTCGAAGGGAAGTCGCGCGAAAAATCCGCCACGCACAGCGATGCATCAGGACGCCAAGACCGTGCGCAAACGAAGGCATGCGCAGACAATAACCGGCGTATGGTAAACAGACAAGAAATCAGTCGTCGACCGCCAGGAAACCCGACGGCCGACGACTGACAGTATGGTTACTTCTTCGGCGCGTCGGCCGGCGGGGCCGAGGCGTCCGGAGCAGGTGCGGAAGCGTCGGACGACGCCTTGTGGCTGCTATGATGGTGGTGCGAGCGGTGATGGCTGTGATGGGTGGCCTTGGGCGCCGGGGTGCCGGCATCCGGGGTGGCGGCCGGCGCACTGGCGTCAGGGGTGGCGGGTGCTGGGGTTGCAGGCGCCGGGGCGGCGGTCTGGGCAAAAGCCGGTGCGGCGAACAGAGCGGCGGCGAAAGCGGCGCTCAGCAGGGGGAGCTTCATAGGGTCTCCAAACTTCTTGTGACTGGGGTGGATGGGCGCGTCCGCCACACACGGCGCTGTGGCAGCATGTCTGAAACGCGCACACCTATGGCCACAACACCGCTGAGTTGTCAGCTTTTTTTTCGGTAATGATAGGCGGGGCGGGGCCGAGACGGTGATTTAGTTGCGTGCGCGATCAACCAGCGCGTTCTTGGTGATCCAGGGCATCATGCCGCGCAGCCGCTCGCCGACCTTTTCGATGGGGTGCTCGGCGTTGCGTCGCCGGGTGGCCCTGAACCCGGCCTGATTGACGCGGTTCTCCAGCATCCAGTCGCGGGTGAAGCGGCCGGACTGTATGTCGTCCAGCACCCGCTTCATCTCCGCCTTGGTCTCCTTGGTGATGATCCGCGGCCCGGTGACATACTCGCCATACTCGGCCGTGTTGCTGATCGAGTAGTTCATGTTGGCGATGCCGCCCTCGTAGATCAGATCGACGATCAGCTTGACCTCGTGCAGGCACTCGAAATAGGCCATCTCGGGCGCATACCCGGCCTCCGTCAGCGTCTCGAACCCCGCCTTGATCAGCTCCACCAAACCGCCGCACAATACCGCCTGTTCGCCGAAAAGGTCGGTCTCGCATTCTTCGCGGAAGCTGGTCTCGATGATTCCGGCGCGTCCTCCGCCGATGGCGCTGGCATAGCTGAGCGCGATCTCCAGCGCGTTGCCGGACGGGTTCTGCTCCACGGCCACCAGGCAGGGCACGCCGCCGCCGCGCTCATATTCGCTGCGCACCGTGTGGCCGGGGCCTTTCGGCGCGATCATGAACACGTCCAGGTCGGCCCGCGGATCGATCAGGTGAAAATGAATGTTCAGGCCATGGGCGAATGCCAGGGCCGTGCCCTCCCGCATGTGGGGGCCCAAATGATCGCGGTAGAGCTCGCCTTGCAGTTCGTCCGGCGTCAGTACCATGACGACATCGGCCCAGGCGGCTGCTTCGGATGGGGTCATCACCCGCAGCCCGGCCGCCTCGGCTTTCGCGATACCGGCCGACCCCGGGCGCAAAGCCACGACAAGATCAGCGACGCCGCTATCATGCAGGTTCTGCGCATGGGCGTGGCCCTGGCTGCCGAAACCCACGACGGCTACCCGGCGGGATTTGATCAGGTTCACGTCGGCGTCGCGATCGTAATATACACGCATGCTTGCTTTTTCCTCGAACGGGCGGTGTGGTCGCGTGCCGCCTATAAGGTGGCGATGCCGCGGGCAATGGCGGCGATCCCCGTGCGGGACACCTCGGCCAGTCCGATCGGCCGCATCAGCTCTATGAACGCATCGAGCTTGTCCGCCGCCCCGGTCAGTTCGAATACGAAACTTCCTGTCGTGGTATCCACAACACGGGCACGGAAGGATTCGGCGATCCGCAGCGATTCCGAGCGGTGCTCGCCGCCGGCCACCACTTTGACGAGCGCCATTTCGCGCGCCACATGCGGCCCTTGCTTCGTGAGGTCGGCAACCCGGTGGACCGGGACCAGCCGGTCGAGCTGTGCCTTGATCTGGTCGATCACCATCTCGGTGCCGGAGGTGACGACGTTGATGCGGCTCAGCCCGCCACCATCGGCAACAGCGGCCACAGTCAAACTGTCGATATTGTAGCCGCGGCCGGAGAACAGGCCGATCACGCGCGCCAGCACGCCGCTTTCGTTATCGACCAGCACCGAGATCGTGGCGCTTTTCTGGCCGCCATCCTGGGGAGGCATCAGACCAGCATCATGCCTTCGTCGGTGATACTCGCGGTCCGGCCAGCGTGCTCCGGGCCCAGGATCATCTCGTTATGGGCGGCGCCGGACGGGATCATAGGATAGCAGTTTTCCGTACGGTCCACGCAGATGTCGGCGATCACCGGTCCCGGCTCGGCCAGCATGGCGCGTATGGCCCCGTCCAGCTCGCCGTAATTGCGGGCGCGCAGGCCAGTCGCGTGAAAGCTCTCGGCCAATTTCACAAAATCCGGCAGGGCGGCCGAGTAGCTCTCGGAGTACCGCGATCCGTGCAGCAGCTCCTGCCACTGGCGCACCATGCCCATGTACTCGTTGTTCAGGATGAAGATTTTCACCGGCAGCCGATACTGCGCGAGCGTACCCATTTCCTGGATATTCATCAGGATGCTGGCCTCACCGGCGATGTCGATGACCAGCGCATCGGGATGGGCCACCTGCACGCCGGCCGCCGCAGGCAGGCCGTAGCCCATGGTGCCCAGGCCGCCGGACGTCATCCAGCGGTTCGGGCGGTCGAACGGAAAATACTGGGCCGCCCACATCTGGTGCTGGCCGACCTCGGTGGTGATGAACGTGTCGCGTCCGGTCTCGGCACAGAGTTCGGCCAGGCGCTGCACCGCGTATTGCGGTTTAATCACCGCGTCGGCAGCCTGATCCTGGGTGAAGCGCAGGCTGCGAATGGCGCGCCAGCTTTCAATCTGGTTCCACCAGGCCCGGTGCGCGTCACTATTCTGCCGCGTCGGTTCCTCGTGCCACGCCTCGACCATGGCACGCAGCACCAAGGTCGCATCGCCCACAATCGGAATATCGACCGCCACATTCTTGTTGATGTTCGATGGATCGATATCGGCGTGGATCTTGAAACTGCCCGGCGAAAAGGCGGCGAGCCGCCCGGTCACACGGTCGTCGAAACGGGCGCCGATGTTGAGCATGACGTCGCAGCCATGCATGGCGAGATTTGCCTCGTAGGTTCCGTGCATGCCGAGCATGCCTAGAAAATGCCGGTCGGAGGCAGGAAACGCGCCCAACCCCATCAGCGTGTTCGTGCACGGCAAGTCACCCAGACGCACCAGCTCGGCGAGCAGGCGCGCGGCTTCCGGCCCGGCATTGATCACCCCGCCGCCCGCGTAGACGACCGGCCGCCGTGCCTGTTTCAGCGCGCGAACCGCCGCGCGTATCGCCGAGATATCGGGCGCCGTGCGCGGCCGGTAGCTGCGATGGGGTATGGCGGATGCGGCCTCGTACGGCGCCGGCGCGATCAGGATGTCTTTGGGCAAATCGACAACCACCGGCCCAGGCCGGCCGCTGCGCGCCACGTAAAACGCCTCGTGCACCGTGCGGGCCAGGTCGGCACCGCGCTTGACGAGGTAATTATGTTTCGTGGCAGGGCGGGTGATACCGGTGGTGTCGGCCTCCTGAAATGCATCATTGCCGATCAAATGCGTCGGAACCTGCCCGGTCAGACAAACCAGCGGCACACTGTCCATCAGCGCATCCAGCAGGCCAGTGACCGCGTTCGTCGCGCCAGGGCCGCTGGTGACCAACACGCAGCCGACCCGGCCGGTGCTGCGCGCGTAGCCTTCTGCCGCATGCACAGCCGCCTGCTCGTGACGCACCAGGATGTGGCGAATGGCCGTCTGCTGGAACAGCGCGTCGTAAATCGGCAGCACCGCGCCGCCAGGATAGCCGAACACCACCTCCACGCCTTGCTCGACCAGCGCACGAAGCAGGATCTCGGCGCCGGTTTGGACGTCGGACTGCGCGCTCGTCGCGCTGCCGACCGGCTGGCTGATGGCGTTCATCGGTGTGTTTTACGGATCGATGGCGGGTGCGTCAATCGCATCACGAATGAACATGATACTATCCCTTAAAATTTGTTCCGATTCTTGCGCGCCGGCACTGTATCGCGCAAGGAAGCTATGCGTCGCATTGCCGGCTGCAATGTCATGGTGGCGGAACCAGGTCGCCTGCCGCTTGGTGGTACTGGCCCGTTACGAGCCGGGTACGCTCGGCCGCCTGGGTCAGGGTCAACTCTCTCCGGCAATAGGCTGATAGTTCCGGAACCCCGTGCGCCCGCATTGCCGGCAGCGCCGGATCGAGTTTCTGGGCCAGCAGGGCCAAGACCTCCGCCACGCCGCCATGCTCGAGCATCGTCTCCAAGCGCATCGCGATGGCCTGGCGCAACGCGTCACGTGGCGGGTCCAGGTGCAGCGCCAGCAATCGCCAGCCGAGCGGTTCCGGCGTTTGGCGCGCATGCCATGCGGCCAGCCCCAGGCCGGTGCCGCGCCACACCTCCCAGGCCCGAGCGACCCGCTGCCCGTCGGTGTGGCGCAGTGTGGCTGCGGTCGCAGGATCGTGCTCGGCCAACCGGGCATGCAGCGCTGCAGGTCCCGCTTGGGCCAGCAGCGCCCGCGCCTCTTCCCGGGCCGCCGGTCCGGGATCGGGGATCGGGGCCAGGCCGCCGGTCAGTGCCTGGAAATACAGGCCGGTGCCGCCGCACAGGATTGGCAGCCGGCCCGTTTGGCGGGCCTCCGCCATCGCCCGCAGCGCGCGCACCCGCCACCACGCGACGCTGGCCGCCTCGGCCGCCGGGTGCACGCCGTAAAGCGCGTGCGGCGCCCGCGCCTCGTCGTCGGGCGTGGGCCGCGCGGTCATCACCCGCAGTTCACGATATACCTGCATGGCGTCTGCGTTGATTACCGTGCCGCCCAGGCGCTCGGCCAAATCCAGGGCCAGCGCCGACTTGCCGCTGCAGGTGGGACCTGCGACCACGACGGCCAGAGGCTGGTTCATCTCCTGGACCGGGCTCGCCTGCGCGTGCAAAGCCGGGCCATGCCTGTCCTGACCCTGGTTGCCGCCCGTGACGCCACGACACTCACTTCAGCCATGATCGACCGCGTGCGGCAGGCGGTGTGCGGCGGCGCCCCCATCATCCTTTCGCCAGGCGAAGCCGCCGACATGGAGGAAGTCCGACCAGCCAGCCTCGACGCCGCCCGCTCGGCGTTGGAGGGCGCGCCCGTGGACGTGTTCCTCAGCCTCGAGCATGGCCGCCGCAAGCGCGTGCTGGTCGCCGACATGGACAGTACGATCGTCACCGGCGAGACGCTGGACGAACTGGCAGGGTTGGCCGGGGTCGGGGCGCAGGTGGCGGCCATTACACAGCGCAGCATGAACGGACAGATCGATTTCCGCGAGGCCTTGCGTGAGCGGGTGGCGATGCTGGCGGGACTCGACGTGTCCGCCATAGAGGCAACGTTCCAGCGCGTCCGGCTGTCGCCAGGGGCGCGCACGCTGGTGGCCACCATGCGGGCGCACGGCGCACTGACGGCGCTGGTGTCGGGCGGTTTTACGGCCTTTACGTCCAGGGTGGCGGCACTCTGCGGTTTCGATCAGCACCATGCCAACGTTCTGCTGGACGATGGGACGCGGCTGACGGGGGCGGTCGCCGAACCGATTCTCGATCGCGACGCCAAGCTTTCCGCGCTGCGCCGGCTGGCGCATGGGGCCGGACTGACCGAGCTGGACTGCCTGGCGGTGGGCGATGGCGCCAACGACTTGGCCATGCTGCGCGCGGCTGGGCTAGGGGTGGCCTATCACGCCAAGCCGGTCGTCACGCGCGAGATCACCAACCGGGTACAGCATGCCGATCTACGCGCGTTGCTGTTTGCCCAAGGATATCCCGCCCAATCGTTCACCGGCGAGCCGTGACCACAACCTGAGATCGTGGCCGAAATTGGCTAAAATCCGCGAATTTTGTTGACTGGGAATGGTCGTGCCTTAAACGTCGGCGGCGCGACGACGTGTCTGGCCCGGGCCGGACGTCTCAACCTGCCGGCGCGGACCGCCGTTTCCTCTTCAATCAGGAGTTTCTCGAATGCGCACACTCACCACGCTATTCTGCGCCGGCGCCATGCTGACCGGTCTCGCCGGTGCAGCCTCCGCGGCCGCGCCGGTCTACATCTACGACGTGACGGTCAAGACCAATTTCGGTACCAAGTTCAAGGATTGCTTCACCTTCCAGGGCGGCAACTTGACGGTCGGCGGCTACGGCATGCTGACCTATGCGGCCGCGCCGTCGGTGACGAAGTTCTATTACACCGCCGTCAGCCCGATCGCCTCCGCACAACAGGCCGGCTTCGCGATCGCGTTCGCGGGCTACAAGAAGGGCACGCAGGCGGACGGTATCCTCCGTGCGGTTGGCTCGGACGAGCAGAAGAACAGCTACGTCGTCGAGGGCAAAGCCGTTCCGGCGTGCGGCGCTGTTCCGGTTGGTGCGCCGGGCGCTGCCTACCACGCTGCCAACTAAGTCGTTGAGCGATGGGCGGCAAGTTTTCTGCCGCCCATCGCGTTTTCTTTCGCGACGAAGGTTATTGCCCTAGAAGCTGCGCCGCAGGCGCCGACTCCGGCTTGAGGCAGCTTGATGGGACGTTATTTTGTGACCGGCGGCGCCGGCTATGTCGGCAGCCATCTGGTTCTGGCACTGCTCGATAGCGGCCACGATGTGGTCGTCTTCGACAATCTCCGGCAGGGCCACCGTGCCGCCGTCCCGCCCGGTGCCCGGCTGGTTGCCGCAGACCTCGCCGATATGGTCGCACTGGATGCAGCGCTGGCCGAAGGGCCTTGGGACGCCGTGTTCCACTTCGCCGCACTCTCGCTGGTCGGCGAAAGCATGCAGCGCCCGTTTTTCTATTTGTCCGAGAATGCGGGTCTGGGCATCGGTTTGATCGAAGCCTGCGTGCGGCACGGCGTCAAAAAATTCGTGCTGTCGTCCACCGCCAACCTGTTCGGCACCCCCGCCAGGATTCCGATCGACGAGGGGGAGCGGATCGAGCCTGGCTCTCCTTACGGCGAAAGCAAGTTTTTTCTGGAGCGCGCGCTCCACTGGGCCGGTCAGATCCACGACCTCAAAAGCGCTTGTCTGCGCTACTTCAACGCCGCCGGCGCCGATCCGGACGGTCGGCTGGGCGAGGACCATACGCCCGAAACTCACCTCATTCCGTTGGTCATCGACGCGGCGCTCGGCCGCCGGCCGGAAATCGCGGTGTTCGGCCAGGACTACCCCACGCCGGACGGTACCTGCATACGCGACTATATTCACGTTGCCGATCTGGCCGACGCGCATGTGCGCGCGCTCGAAAAGCTCGATCAGGAGTCCGTCACCTACAACCTCGGCAACGGCCAGGGCCACTCGGTGATGGAGGTGATCTCCTCGGTGGAACGGGTGAGCGGGCGGCGCGTGCCGGTGCGCATGGCCGGCCGCCGGGCGGGCGATCCGGCCGTGCTGGTGGCGGGATCGGACCGGCTGCGGCGAGAGACCGGGTGGCAGCCGCGCCATGCGTCGCTGGACACCATCGTGGCGCACGCCCTGGCGTGGCGGAACGCGCATCCCCGAGGTTATGACGACCGCTGAGGCAGCCCGTTTTCGACCGCGAGGGCGGGTTGCCGTCTTTCAGCCCCGCCCAGGCATCGGCGACCTCGTCTGGCATCTGCCGCTCATCCGCGCGATTGCGGCTGCCAGCGAGGTTGGGCGGGTGACGCTGATTACGAAACCCAGCACGCAGGCGGACACGCTGCTGCGCCGCGACCCGTTGATCGAACGCATCGTCGACTTCGAGCGCAACCCGCGCAGCGGGGCCGGCCGGCATGACGGAGTGCTCGGCTTTCCCCGCCTCGTGGCCGATCTGCGCGCGTGTGGGGCGGAGGCGTGCGTGCTGTTGCACCACGGCGCGTCGCTGGCCGTCGCCATGCGGCTGGCCGGCATCCCTGAACGCTACGGCTATGGCTATTCGGCCGTCCAACGCGCCTGGCTGAACCGACCGCCC
This sequence comes from uncultured Alphaproteobacteria bacterium, assembly GCA_963850605.1. GTDB lineage: Bacteria > Pseudomonadota > Alphaproteobacteria > Acetobacterales > Acetobacteraceae > BOG-908. Next base: position 420,993 of record CAWKLX010000006.1, read on the forward strand.
TATGTGGCCGAGCCGCCGCCGTTCACGGAAGCGTTCGTGCAGGCGCAGGCCTGGGCGGCGGCGGCGGGGTTTGGCGCGTTGCCGGAGCCGCATTTGGAGATCGACCCGGCCGCACGTGCCCGCCTCCATGCCCGCTTGGATGGAGTGCAGCAGCCCTGCGCCGTTCTAGGCATCGGCGCGCACGGCATCGACCGGCAATGGGGTGCGGCAAATTTCGCAGCCCTGGCGCACGCGTTGAGGCGGCAGGGATTGGCGGTGCTGCTGCTGGCGGGCACCGGCGAGGTGTCACTCGTCCGGGCCGTGCAGGCCGCCGCGCCGGATACGCTGGCCGCGATCGGATGGCCGCTGGACGAAGTGGTGGCGCTACTTGCCGAAGCGGCCCTGTTCGTCGGCAACGATAGCGGGCCGGCCAATCTGCGAGCGGCCGTAGGCCGTGCCGCCCACACGCTGTTCGGCGCGTCTGGACCGCTGCGCCATAGCGCCTTCTTTGTGCCTATCATTCCGCCCGCCGGACCCCGGTCGGGCATGGCGGGAATCACCGTCGATCAGGTCACGACCGCTATTTTGGCGTGAGCCGCGCCATTGTTTGCGATGCTCCCGACCGCACCGAAGACTTCCCAGAGCATGACCCGTTCGTATTGGTTCACGGACCAAACTCTAGGTTATTGTTGTGGCGAACATCTTTATCCGACCGAACGACTCCGTTCGATCGGATGGTGCTCTAGCCGCCCGTGACGCTCATGTGCCGCTTCACGGCGGGTGCACGCCGGGTTCGGTCGATGACGAAGTCGTGGCCCCTGGGTTTGCGCGCGATCGCCGCGCCGATGGCGGCCCGAAGATCTTCGCCGCGGCGAAGCGGCGTACGCAGGTCTGCAGCGTCGTCCTGGCCCAGGCACATATAAAGCGTGCCGGTCACCGTCAGGCGAACCCGGTTGCAGTCCTCGCAGAAATTATGGGTCATCGGCGTAATGAACCCCAAGCGGCCGCCGGTCTCGCGAATCGTCACATAACGGGCCGGGCCACCTGTTCGGTACTCTGTCTCGTCGAGCGTCCAGTGCTGACGCAGGCGGGCGCGCACCAGGGAGAGCGGCAGATAATGGTCCGCACGGGATGCACCGATCTCGCCCATCGGCATGGTCTCGATAAGACACAGATCGAAGCCGTGCCGGCCGCACCAGGCGATCATCTCGGAAAACTCGTCCTCGTTTTCGCCCCGCAATGCCACCGCGTTGATCTTCACCGTCAGTCCCGCATCGCGTGCTGCAAAAATGCCGGCCAGCACCTGGTCCAGACGGCCCCAGCGGGTCAGCCTGGCGAAACGGTCTGGGTCGAGCGTGTCCAGGCTGACATTGATGCGGCGCACGCCCGCCTGGGCCAGCGCGTCGGCATGGCGGGCGAGCTGCGTGCCATTCGTGGTCAGTGTCAGCTCGTCGAGCCCATGGCCCAGCATGCCACCGAGCCGGTCGAGCAGCCCCGTCACGCCGCGCCGCACCAGCGGCTCGCCCCCTGTGATGCGCAATTTCGTCACCCCGGCCTCGACGAAGGCGACACATAGCCGCTCGATCTCCTCCAAACTGAGGATTTCGGCCTTGGGCAGGAACGTCATGTCCTCCGCCATGCAATATATGCAGCGGAGGTCGCACCGGTCGGTCACGGAGACACGAAGATAGGTGATGGGTCGGTCGAACGGGTCGATCAGGTCGGTCATGCCGACCCACCAAGTCGCGGGTGGGGTGGCAGGGGTCAAGGGGCCGTCCTCATTGAGGCATGTTCGGCGGCTCGACGAGCTCGAGCGGCACGATTTCGGTGTTGATGAGTATTTTACCCGCGTGCTCGAAGTTGACGGTTACGCGGGCGCCAACCACGGATTGCACCTGGCCCAACCCCCAGTCCGGCCTGGCTGAATTACGGACGATCTGGCCAGGTTCGTGGGCGGCGCCGGCATGGTGCATGGCGGGTCCTGCGGAACGGAAAGGAGTTGGGCACGTGCAAAGTGCGACCATGCCGGCCGAACTGCCAGCCGGGGGGACGGAGTTGTCCCTGGCTCTCACGCTGGCCACCCGTCTGTGCCACGACCTGGCCGGTACGGCCGGCGCGCTGAATGCGGCGCTCGACATGGCGGTGGATGGACAGGAGGTGGATGCACTGCCGCTGGCACAAGATTGTGCCCGCGAGCTGGTGGCACGGCTCTGCCTGCTGCGTGCCGCGTTCGGCGGCGGCGACGTGCCGACGGACGCCCTGCAGCTCGCGGCGGGGCTGCCCGGCGGCGACCGCCTGGCGGTGGATGTGTCGAGGCTGTCGGGCGGGGTGGAAGGCGCGGACGGGCGGCTCGTCGCCAACCTTCTCTTCCTCGGAGCCCAATCATTGCCGCGCGGCGGGACGATACACCTTTCCGGCCAGCCCGGCTGGCTGATGCTGGAAGTAGCAGGCCCGCGCGCTGCCTGGCCGGTCGCGCTGGCGCGCAGCTTGGCCGACCCGGTGCGTCTGGCCGAGGCAACCGGCGAGCCCCGCGAGGTAGGCGTGGCGATCGTGTGCCTGCTGGCGCGTGAAGCGGGTTTGCGGATCACGGTCGAAAGCGAAACGCATTTGCGCATCACATGACCGAGTGTTCCACCGCTCGACAATGCGGGCAGTGTCGTGCTTCCGTCCGGCCATGAATTGTGCCGGTAGTGCAATCCTTATGGCGATCGGCCTGCCGTGGCTGGCGGCGGCCGGTCCTGCCTGCAACGTGGCGGCGGCGCCCTCCGTGCCGGTCATCAAGGGGCTTTCCTATGACGAGGCGCGCGCGTCGCTTCTCGCCGCCGGCTGGCTGCCCGGTCACGGCTCGCAGTTTTCCGAGATCGACGGCAACCAAGTCGCGTTTCACGATCGTGGCTATACCGAGCTGAAATCCTGCGGACTGGGGCAGGGGACGCCCTGCCATTTCGCCTTTACGGCGAAGGGCGCCTTCGTGCTGAACGTGACGACCCAAGGGGAGGAAAACCCCGTGCTCGAGAGCAAGGCTGTTGTTGTTGCGGCTGAACTAGGTTGTGAGAATTAAGGAAGAAAGCAGTCCTTTTTTGAAAAAAAGGACCAAAAAACTTTTGTTTGTTGAGGCGGTGACAGCCTGATGAAAGTTTTTTGCTTCTTTTTAGTAAAAAGAAGCTCTTGCCTTTCTACACGACCGTCTTGAGAAACTCAGCCAACTTGGTCGCCGCCGCGGCCTTATCGATCCGGTCCAAGGCGGCCAGTTCTGCCGCCAATCGGTCCATCGCCGACTTCGTAGATCTGGCGTTCCGAAAAACTTTGGTCCGGTTGGCCGGCGTTACGGTGCAGGTCGCGCACCACCTCGGCAATGGCGAGCGGGTCACCGGAGTTGATCTTGGCCTCATACTCCTGGGCGCGGCGCGACCACATGGTGCGCTTGATCCGCGCACGCCCCTTCAGCACCGCCAGCGCTTCGTCGAACATCTTGCGGGTCGCCAGCTTGCGCAATCCGGCCGTGCGCGCCTTGGCGACCGGCACCCGCAGGGTCATACGGTTCTCTTCGAAGGTGATGTGGATGAGCTCCAGCTTGTGGCCGGCGATCTCCTCCGTCGCGATCCGCTCAACTTTGCCTACGCCGTGGGTCGGGTAGACGACGTGGTCGCCTTCCTCGAATATTTCAGCCTTGGCCATGGCCCGCGGCGGCGGCATAACGCGGCCGCCAGGCGCAATCGACTGGCTTCGGCCCATCATGTGGTGACCATGGGTCGGAGCCGCATCGTTGGCGGGACGCGGCCGTAAGGAAGCCGGCTCCGGCTCATCTTCCTCGTCTTCATCCGTCTCGATGGCCGCGCTGTTCGCGATCTCCGCAGCGACATCGGCGGTGGACGCAGTTTCTGGCGCAGGCTGTGCCACGGCCTCGGCCGCCAGGACGGCCGGTTCGGCGGTCGGCCCCCGCCGGAACCGCAGCGTGCTCGGTCGCAGGAATGTGTGGGACGGGAATCTCCGACGGCAGAAGCGCGGGTGAAGGGGCGGGAGACGATACCTTCTTTGCGGTGGCGGACTTAGTCGGCACTTGCTTGAGCAACTCCTATGCTGCCAGGGGCGCGCGCCCTCCGGCCTCGCGTGGGGCCCGTGCAGGGCGACACGCACATTTATGGGCTAGCGGCGACGCCGAGCCTGAACCAATTGAACCAAGTCAACAGCCATAGCAGAATTTTCGCGCCCCGTCATGCCGCGTCTGAACGCGACGGCAGAGGTCCCTATCCGGGTGCGGCAGAAAACAACGCTTCCTTGCCCGGCTTGTCTTTCCACTCATCGGCATCCGCCGGGGCCGTGCCCTTGCGGGTGATGTTCGGCCAAGTGGCGGCAAAGATGCGGTTTCGTTCGGCCCAGGGGGCTGCCTTGTCGTCGCTATCGGGTACGATAGCCTCGGCGGGGCATTCCGGCTCGCACACGCCGCAGTCGATGCATTCGTCGGGACTGATGACCAGCATGTTCTCGCCGACATAGAAGCAGTCCACCGGACACACCTCCACGCAGTCCATGTATTTGCACTTGATACAGTTTTCGGTGACCACGTAGGTCATCGGGTTCTCCAGTTGATTACATAGGTCTTGAACTGCGACGGCCGGCCCAGGTCGCGCGATATGGCGCGGGAGGGCGGCAGGCGCAACCCGCGCCAGCTCAGGGCAGATCTTCGACAGCGGGCAGCGGCACGGTTTTTGGAGCGTCAGCCTCCGGATGGGCGCGATACAGGGCGCGTGCCTCACCTGCGCCCGCCCGGCGCTCCGTCAAGCCCAGCACTTCCACGACACGCACGCCGGCATACAGCGGCAGCGTCAGCATGTCCCCAACCCGCACTTTGGCGTGGCGCTTGTCGGTGGCCTGGCGGTTGATGCGCACCAGCCCGCTGGCTGCCATCTCGGCGCAGGCGGTGCGCGTGGCGGCGAACCGGGCGCACCACAGCCACTTGTCCAGGCGCTGGGAATTCGACCCGCTCAACGCCGCAGATGAGCCAGCGCGGCAAAAGGATGGTCTGGCGGGGCCGCACGCGGGGCAAGGATGCTCGTCCGGCGTCGCCCGGACGCGATCATCGGTGGCGCCGGCGGGCCATAGGCGTCTGGGGGCAATGTGGGTGCCGGCAGCACGCGCATACCCAGGCCGCGCAGCACCGCGGGCAGCATGTCCGCGCGCAGCCCAAGACGTTGGGCGAGCTGGAACGGCAGCGGCGCCGGACGGCGGCGGGTGGCGGCGGCAAGCTCTGCGGCGACCCGTTCAGCTACATCGAGCCTGAGTAGCACTGGCCCCGCCGGCACCCATCCCTGTGCCACCAGAAAAGGACGCGCTTCGTCGGGCGGCGCGATCGAGACCAGGCTGGGGTTTGGCAGGTCCGGTAGGAGGGTCCGCGCCTGCACGGCCCAGAGCAGGGCACGCAACCGCGCCGGGCGCGGCCGCAGCAACTCGGGCACGTAGAGCGCGAACCGGCCGGCGCGCACGCCAGCCGCGCGCAGGCGGCCACGCAGCTCCGGCTGGATGTCCTGCGAGTCGCCGGGACACACGCCGCCGCTCTCGAGCAGGCGGTGCAGCGGTCCGCGCAGGGCCGGATCGTGCTCCGTCCGCGCGGCCGCCCCGAACAGCGGCGCAAGCTCGCGGGCAATCAGGGCATCGGCCCAGCCCTGTATTCGAATACGGACTCGCTCGCGCTGCGGGCCGTCCAGAAACTCACTGTCCTGCACCTCTACCGCCGGCCGCGTCAGATGTGCGCCTGGCCGCAGCCTGGCGATCGCCACGCCCTCCCAGGCGATCGCGCCCGGCGCCGTCCCGGCGAGCGCGAATGCAGTGTCGCCGGCACGCTCGAGCAGGCCAATCCGGCGCGGCATCTCCTGCCCCAGCGCGCGCCTGGCCGCCCGCAGCACAAGGCGTGTGTCTTCGGCCGCGTCCGGATCTGGCACGAACGTGAAGCCGGCGATGTGGCCCACCGAGTGCCCCTCGACCACTACTTCGCCGCGCGCGGTCACTGCCGAAAGAAGATCGCCGGAACCGGAGGCGCCCTCCAGCCGGCGCATCAGGTGGGCGGCGCGGCGATCGACAAAGCGCGCTGTCAGCCGCTCGTGCAGCACGTCCGACAGCCGGTCCTCGATCTCGCGGGCGCGGGCCTGCCAGGCGGTCGCGTCCGGCACCCAGTCGCCACGGGCGGCGATGAAGGACCAGACGCGCACGCCGGAGAGGCGGGCCATCAGGGTGTCGATGTCGCCTTCCGTGCTGGCGATCGCGGCGAACTGCTGGTCGAGCCATGAAGAATCGAGGAGCTTTCCCCGGGCCAGGGTGTCGTAGATGCGGGCGCAAAGCCGGACGTGGCTGTCATCGGTGATCTTTCGGAAGTCCGGCACCTGGCACGACTCCCACAGCAGCCGGACCTGGCGCCGGCCACGGGCCAGGCGGCGTATGTCGGGATCGCCGGTCAGGGCCGACAGGGTTTGCAGGTCGGCTGCCTCGTTGCCACGCACTAGGCCCGGGCGGGGCGGTGGCGCAGTCAGGCTGGCAAGCAGGCCGTCGACATGGGTGAAGTCCAAATCGTCGTTGCGCCAGAAAATCTCTTCGAGCGGCTCGAAAACGTGGTTCTCAACCGCCTCCACCAACTCGTCCGGAATGACGGGGCAGGTGGCTGTGGTGCCGAATGTGCCATCGCGCATGCCGCGACCGGCTCGCCCACCAATCTGGGCAATTTCGGGCGCGGTCAGCCGGCGCGGGCGATGGCCGTCAAACTTTTGCAAACCAGCGAAGGCCACATGGTTCACGTCCATGTTGAGGCCCATGCCGATCGCGTCGGTGGCGACCAGAAAATCGACCTCGCGGTCCTGGTATAACGCGACCTGCGCATTGCGGGTGCGCGGCGAGAGCCTGCCCATGACTACCGCGCACCCGCCGCGCCGCCGGCGGATCAGCTCTGCAATGGCATAAACCTCGGAGGCGCTGAAGGCGACGATGGCGCTGCGCTGCGGCAGCCGCATCAGCTTTGCCGGCCCTGCGTAGGTCAGCTGCGACAGGCGGGGCCTCGTTTCGACTTCGGCCTGCGGCACGAGTCGCTGCAGGAGGGGGCGTATTGTCTCAGCGCCCAGGAACATCGTTTCCACCAAGCCGCGCGCATGCAGCAGACGGGATGTAAAAACGTGGCCACGGTCGGGGTCGGCGCAAAGCTGGATTTCGTCCACGGCGACGAACTCGACGCGGCGGTCCAGCGGCATGGCTTCGACGGTGCAGCTGAACCAGCGGGCGTCGGGCGGGACGATTTTTTCCTCGCCGGTGATCAGGGCGACATACCGGGCGCCCTTGGCCGCGACCATCCGGTCGAAATTCTCGCGGGCGAGCAGGCGCAATGGAAAGCCGATAATGCCCGAGGCATGGCCGAGCAGCCGGGTGATCGCCAGATGCGTCTTTCCGGTGTTGGTGGGTCCAAGTACGGCTCGCACCCTAGCGGCGAACATCTCTGGGCCGGGGTGAGACGTGCCTGGCATTACCCACATGATTTTGCCGGTGCCCCGTTATTGCAAGACAGGGGACCGCGGCCCAGGGCTGACCGCGCTGCCTCCGCTCGGCGGCACACGTAGCCGTGATAGCGAATTTGTGATCCCGCGGCACGGCGGCAGTGGGGCTCGGTTTCACTAGCCAATATCGCCAGTCAGGTTGCCCCGCCCGCAATTAACTCGCCAAAAAATTGCAAAAAGCAGACGTTATTGCCGCGATCGGATAGGAATGTAGTTGAAACCTGCAACATTATGGGATGCGGCTAGTTTGCCGGACAACCTTACAGGTTGTCTGCGAGTAACATTGAAGCTCAGCTGGAGCAGCAGGTCCCGCAGTTGCCGCTTCAATTCGTAGGTGTTTCTACCTAAGCCATTTTTGATACAATTTACACTTGCCATGGTGGCTTCGTTTCAGCTATGGAAATGTTACAGACAGAGCATGGACTTGTGAGCCGAGGGTTGCGGCGGGATGGTTGCTACGAGCAATACGCATGTGTGAGCAGACTCGGAGCTTTGGATAAAACCATGTCGGACGGAAACATTTCGTTGCACGGCGTCGCTTCAACAATAGTTCATGTTGCGTTTGGCAAACACATAACCATTATGCTGCACGACGCGAACGACTTTAGAACTTTCTTTGTCTTCTGCGGTTAAAACGGTCGCGATCCGACACGGGTTCGAGACTTAACGGTAATCCGCTTTCGCCATCATTGGCCAGCGGTATGAAAGGAAAAGACGATGGCTGCTCAACAATCCGATCAGATGGTCGGCATTCTGCGGGATACCATCGTGGCGCTGGTGCGTCGCGATGGTCCGGACCTCTCCGCACGCCAGCTTGGCGTGTTCCTGACCTGCTACCTTCAGGAAGGCGCGCACACCGTGCGCGGGCTGGCGGCCGATCTCAACGTGTCCAAGCCCGCGATCACCCGCGCGCTCGACCGTCTGGGCGAGCTCGACCTCGCGCGTCGCAAGGTCGACCCGATGGATCGTCGCAGCGTGCTCGTGCAGCGCACACTGAAGGGTGCGGCGTTCCTGCGCGACCTGCGCTCCATCATGAACGAGGCGACCAGCACGCAGCGCAAGGCGACTGCCGCTGAAGAGCGTCGCGCCAGCCGCGCTCACGCGTAACGCATCACAGCCGCCTCCGGGGCGAGTTCTCCGGGGGCGGTCTCACCAATGTTCAATTCCCGCGCGTCGCGCACGCGTGGCGACGTAACCGAGCCACGCAATTTGCGGTGCGAGCACCGCCACCGCGAGGGCCGGTTTCCACGCACTGGCCGATAACGCGAATACAAAGCAGCACACCCCGCCCCAGACCACCATCGCCCAGTGCACCAGGGTAACCGCCCAGGCGGCCATGCCACTCCGTTGCGCCATCTGATAGAGATGGCTGCGATGCGCCTGGGTGATCCGCTCGCCCGCCAGCGCGCGGCGCGCCAGGGTGAAAACAACGTCGAACCATACGCCGGCCAGCAGCATCGGCACCAGCAGCACCGACAGTGTTTGGGCCCCGAAGCCCGCCGCCAGCACACCCAGGATCGCCAGCACGAACCCGGAAAACTGGCTGCCGACATCGCCCATGAAGATGCGTGCGCGGGGGAAATTGAACGGCAGGAAACCTGCGATACCCGCCGCCAGCAGCATTGCCGACACATGCGTGAAGAAGTCACCCTGAACCCAGGCAATGGCGGCCAGGATCACGCAGGCAATTGCCACCGACCCGCTCGCTAACCCGTTCAGGCCGTCGATAAAATTGACCGCGTTTGTCGCGAACACAATCCACGCCGCGGTCAGCGGTATGCCCCAAATCCCCAAATCGATCGCGCCGACCGATGGCAGGTGCAGTACCCGCAATCGGATACCGCAGGCGATGGCGATCAGCGCGGCGGCAAGCTGGGCGGCCAGCTTGATGGCGAACGAAAAATTGTTCGTGTCGTCGGCGTATGAGATAGCGGCTATCCCGACCGAGGCCGCAATCAAACCCAAGAAAGGCGTTTGCGGCAACCGGGCCTGGCCGGCGCCGACATAAAGGATCGCAAGGCCCAGCACGAAAGCGCTTGCGATACCGACGCCGCCACCCTTCGGGGTAGGCTGGGTATGGGAGCTGCGCGCGCCCGGGTGGTCCAGCGTCCCGACACGGATCATGGCGCGCACGATCACCGCCGAGACAAGGGCCAGCACGACGGCCAGCAGAAGGTGCGCCTCCAACCTCACCTGATCGCTGGACCTGTATGCATGGCGCGCCTTGTGGCCCAGGGCCGGCCCTGCTGCCTATCCCCGAGGCAGCGCATTTCGCGCCGGTCGTTCGGTTGCTATATGCGGAACGGTGAGGTCCTTCCGCCGTTCCGCCAACCGGATACTTGTCAATGTGATGCTGGACGGTGCGCTGGCCGCGGCCGCCGCTCCGCTGGCGCGCTGGATTGCCGACCCGCGCGGCGGCCTGCTGCACCCGCTCTGGTTCCTGGCCGGTGGCGGCATCACGCTGCTGCTGGGTGGCGTGCCGTTCCGTCTGTCGCAGCAATACTGGCGATTTGCCGGCTTGTCCGACTTGGTGGGCGTGATGGGCGGCAGCATCGTGTCGGCTGGACTGTTCGCACTCCTGCTGGTGGTCACCGGGTTCCATCTGCCCACCGTCACCTATCCGATCGTGCACGCGCTGACGCTGATGGTGCTGCTGGGCGCCCCCCGCCTGCTCTACCGCCTCTACCGCGTGCGGCCGCGCCGCGCCGGCGAGGATGGGGCCGTCCAATCCGTCATCCTGGTGGGCGCAGGGGACGCGGCCGATGCGTTCATCCGGGCGACCGGCACCCACGGCTCTGGGCTGCGCGTCGCCGGCCTGCTCGCCTTGTCGGATCGCCAGGCCGGGCGGCGCATGCACAGCCTCCCCATACTGGGCACGGCCGCCGAGGCGGACCAGGTTTTTGTCAAATTGGCCAAGCAGGGCCGGATGCCCTCCGCGCTGGTCGTGACCGAACCGGAGTTCTTGGGTGCACCACTGGCCGCCCTGATAGCCAAGGCCGAGGCGGCCGGCATTCCGGTGCGCCGGGCGCCGCGGCCCACCGTTCTGACTTCCGCCGAACGGATCGAGCTGCGGCCGATTGCCATCGAGGATCTTCTGCTCCGGCCGCAGGTGTCGCTCGACCGCGCCGGCATGGCGCAGCTGGTGGAGGGGCGTCGCGTGCTGGTCACCGGCGCTGGCGGCAGCATCGGCGCCGAACTCGCGCGCCAGCTGGCCGGCTGGCGCCCGGCCTGCCTCGTCCTGCTCGATCAGAGCGAGTATGCGTTGTGGCAGATCGATCTCGAGATTTCCGAGATTGCGCCCGACGTGAGGCGCCATGCGGTGATCGCCGACATACGCGAGGCCAGGCGCATCAAGACGGTGTTCGAGGCGGAGGCGCCCGAGCTGATTTTCCATGCCGCCGCCCTGAAGCACGTGCCGATGGTCGAAGCCAATCCGCTGGAAGGCCTGCTGACCAATGCCTGCGGTACGCGCGTGGTGGCCGACGCGGCGCGGGCCTGCGGGGCCAACGCGATGGTGTTGATCAGCACCGACAAGGCGGTCAACCCGACAAGCCTGATGGGCGCCAGCAAGCGGGTGGCCGAGATGTATTGCCAGGCGCTCGACATCGAGGCGCGTGCCAACGGCGCGGGGCTGCGCTGCGTCACGGTCCGCTTCGGCAACGTGCTGGGCAGCACCGGCAGCGTGGTGCCGCTGTTCCGCCGCCAGTTGGAGCGAGGCGGTCCGCTGACCATCACCCACCCCGACATGCAACGCTATTTCATGACGGTGCGCGAGGCGGTCAGCCTGGTGCTGCAGGCCACCGTGGTCGGTACGATGCAGGATATGCTTCCGGGCCTGCAAGCGGCCGACCGCCGCCAGGGCGGCATTTTCGTGCTCGACATGGGCGAACCGGTGCGCATCGTCGATCTGGCGCGCCAGATGATCCGGCTGGCCGGACTGCGGCCCGAGCAGGATGTGGCGATCGAGTACACCGGCCTTCGCCCTGGCGAGAAATTGTTTGAAGAGCTGTTTCACGGCCGGGAGCCGCCGGTGCCCACGGGCCATCCAGGGCTGCTGATGGCCGCGCCCCGCACCGCCGACGCAGCATCCGTGGGCGCCGCGATCGACGAGATTTCTACCTTGTGCCGCGCCGGCGACCTGCGCGTGCTCGACCGCGTTTTCGCGCTCGTTCCTGAACTGGTGCGTGCGCCCGCTTTGGAACCTGTCACATGACCCAGCCGATCGCCTTTCTCGACCTGCCGGCACAGCAAATACGCCTGGGTCCCGGCCTGCGCGCCCGCCTTGATGCCGTGCTGTCGAAATGCCAGTTCGTGCTGGGGCCTGAGGTAGCCGAACTGGAGCAGCGCCTCGCCGATTACGCCGGTGCAGCGCACTGCGTGACGGTCAGCAGCGGCACGGACGCCTTGCAGATCGCCATGATGGCCGAAGACATAGGCCGCGGCCACGCCGTGTTTCTGCCCGGCTTCACCTATACGGCCACCGCCGAGGTTCCGCTGGTGCTCGGGGCCACCCCGATCTTCGTTGATGTCGATCCCCGCACCTTCCAGATCGACCCCGCGGACCTGGAGCGGCGGATCGCCTCGGTCGAGGCCGAGGGCGTGCTGCGGCCACGCGCGATCGTGGGGGTCGATCTGTTCGGCCAGCCCGCGCCGTGGCCGGCGTTGCGAGATATAGCGGCGCGCAAAAACATGTATCTGCTGGACGACTGCGCCCAAAGCTTTGGCGCTTCGCTGGCCGGCCGTAGACTGGGCCGGGAGGCGGACACTGCCGTCAGTTTTTTCCCCAGCAAGCCCTTGGGCGCCTATGGCGATGGCGGCGCGCTGCTGACGGAAAGCGCTGAGCGTGCCGCGCTTTACCGCTCACTGCGCACCCATGGCGAGGGGACCACGCGCTACGAGGTGTTGCGCACCGGCATGAACGGAAGGCTGGACACGCTGCAGGCGGCCGTGCTGCTGGCCAAACTGGACGTGTTCGATGGAGAATTGGCCACCAGAGAGCGTATCGCATCGCTCTATGACGAGGGATTGGCCGGCCACGTCACCACGCCGAGGCGCGTTGCCGACAGCGCCAGTGCCTGGGCGATCTATGCCATCCTGCTCCCGGACGGTGCCTTGCGCGACCGGGTGCAGGCCGAATTGCGCGCCGAGGGCGTGCCGACCGCCATCTACTATCCGCGCCCTTTGCACCACCAGCCGGCCTATGCGCCGCACCATCGCGGCAGCGCGCTGCCGGTCGCCGAGGACATCTCGACGCGCATCCTGGCACTCCCGATCCATCCCGACCTGACCGACGAACAGGTGCAACGCGTGATCGAGGCGGTGCGCCAGGCAACCACCGCCTTCCTGTCAGGTTGATCGCCTGGGAAACGGAGGGCATCATGTCAGACGGCAAAAAGAGCGACGGCAACCCGGATCTGGCCGATAAGGCGACCGCCACCGAACATGGCGTGCCGAAAGGCGCCGCTACCGAGGACAGTCCCGGTGGCTATGGCGGCACCGACCGGCTGCAGAGCGAGGCGGCGCCGCTGCACCCGGAGGCCGGACGCGATCAGGCCAAGGATATCTGATCCTCTCCTCGCAGGCTTTCGGGCGGGCCGGCGTCACCACATCGGGCAGGATCTTGGCCACCAGCCGCGCCAACACGGCGCCGGATTGTTCCGGCACAGAGCCGGGGGGATGTCGAACGAGGCATCGGCGTGTGTGCGTGGGCTTGTTGACCACCATCACACTTGAGCATCATCCGATCGAACGGGATCGTTCGGTCGGATAAAGATACTCGCCAAAACAATAAACCAGAGCTTGGTCCGGGAGCCGATGCGAAGGGATCTGCTCCAGCAAATCGGCGATCAACAGGCAGGCAAGACGCGTCGCAGCCTGGTCAAAGCAGCACGCTCACGATAGCGGCCAGGCTGGCGACCAGCAGCACCAGCAGCGTGCCGACAAATCCGCCGGCGCGGAACGGGTTGGGTGGCTTCATGATCATGCCCACCGGGTGGGCCAGCCGCGCCAGCACCAGCACGGCCGCCAGCAATTTGACGAGCAGCGTGGGACCGGAGCGCATTTCCAGCCCACCGATCAGCAGAAGGCAGAGCGGCACATACTCGGAGAAATTCGCGTGGCTGCGGACGTTGACCAGCAAGCCGTCGCCTTCGCCGGAAGCGCTACCGTCGCCGATCATGACCCGGCCGGCAATCCGGCCCCGCACCACGCGCACGCTGAGCACAACGAAAATCAACCCGAGCAGGCCAGTGGCGGCGAGAGTGACAACGGGTAGGTGAATGAGGATCACGTTCGGTCTCCGACGCTTCCCGAATAGGTCACCCATGCCGGGCCGACAAGCTGGCGCTGGTCAGGGCATCGCTGCAGGTGTAAATCGAAGCAGCGTAGTATGGATTGACATGTCATGAGCGACCTCGCGATCGAGACACCCACATTTCCAAAGAATCCGATCTGGGCGAAGGACGATTGGTGGGCGGTCACCCTCGGTCTGGGGCTCGTGCTTGTGGCGAGCGCGTTGTACCTCTCCGGCACCAGCCTCGCCTGGCTTGCGGTCACGCCGGCCAAATGGACCACCGGCGCACAACTGGCCGCGCATTTCGCCGCAACCTGGCCGCGTTACCTTGCCCAAGGTGCCGTATGGCTGGTGCTCACCTCGGCAGCACTCGCGGCCTTGGGCTACAACCTGCGCGAGACGGTGCCGGCCTTCCTGTTCCTCTACGCCGCCTCGGTCGCGATTTTCGCCTTGGGCCAGTGGACGACCGCCATCCACTACAATCTCGAGCCGCCATTGTTGGCGCTCGCCGCGGGATTGCTGCTGGCCAATCTCGGCGTGCTGCCGCGCGCCTGGGATGCCGGGTTCCGCGTCGAATTCTACATCAAGCTGGGCGTGGTGCTGCTGGGCGCCACCATCCCGTTCACGCTGATCCTGTGGGCCGGGCCGGTGGCGCTCGGCCAGGCCACCATCGTTTCGCTCGTCACCTTCGGGGTGATTTTCTTCAGCGCCCGCGCGCTCGGCATCGAGCCCAGGTTCGCCGCCACCCTGGGCGTGGGCGGCGCGGTCTGCGGCGTCTCGGCCGCCATCGCAATCGCCGCCGCCGTCGGCGCCCGCAAGCAGGACGCGGCCGTGGTCATTTCGACGGTCGTGCTGTGGGCCATCGTGATGATTTTCGCCCTCCCTTTCGCGGCCGGCGCGCTGGGCCTGCCGGCGGGCGTGGGCGGGGCGTGGATCGGCACGTCGGAATTCGCCGACGCGGCCGGGCTGGCGGCGGCCCAGGCCTACGGCGATATCGCGTCGCGCATGCCGGGGGCGATCGCGGGCGCCGCCGACCAGTCGGTGGCGGCGTTCACGTTGATGAAGGTGGTGGGGCGGGACGTGTGGATCGGCATCTGGGCGATCCTGCTCTCCATCGTGGCGGCCACGCGATGGGAGGCAACGGGAATCGATAACCGGGCGGGCGCGGGAGAAATCTGGCGGCGGTTTCCGAAATTCGTCATCGGCTTTCTGCTCGCCTCGATCCTGATCACCGTCGTCGCCCAATCGGCAGGCCATGCGCAGTTCGGCAAGGGTGTCACCGCCAACCTGGTCACCCCCATCAAGAATTTGCGGACATGGGCCTTTGCTTTCGGCTTCCTCAGCATCGGCCTGACCACCCGCGCGCGCGACCTGGCCGGCATTGGCGGGCGGCCGATGCTGGCGTTCAGCGCCGGCGTGGTCGTCAACGTGGCGCTCGGCCTCGCTTTGTCGGCCGGCGTGTTCGGCGCCTACTGGGCGCATCTCGGGCGGTGAGTGCCGCCTGCGCAACCTGCGTTTCGTTCGTGACGAGCGCGGGCGCGATCGAGCGGGCGGTGCCGGGCCTGGCCAGCCTCGGCTCGGCCCATGGCGCCAACCGGTCGAATGACGGGCTGTGCACCCGGCACGACCGCTTGCTGCCTGCCGCCGCAAGCTGCGCGTGGCACACGGCCCGCCTTGCTATTTCGCGCGGCTCCGCTTAACTGCGTTCGTACATCAACATCTTCCGCTCTCGGGGGGTGGCCTTCGCGGGCCGCCTTTTTTGTTTTGGACGCATCGCACGACCTACTGAACCATACCGGCCTCGAAGGCCGGATCGCCGGCGCTATCGGACCCACGCTGGGCAGCATGGGCTACGAGCTGGTGCGCGTGGCCGTGCTGGGGCGGGAAAAACCGACGGTGCAGATCATGGCCGACCGGGCCGACGGCGCGTTGATCACGGTGGAGGATTGCGAGTCGATCAGCCACGTGGTGGGCGCCGTCCTGGATGTGGAGGACCCCATTCCGGGCGAGTGGACGCTGGAGGTCAGCTCGGCCGGCATCGACCGGCCGCTGACCCGGATCAAAGACTGGAACCGGTTTTCCGGACATCTCGCGAAGGCCGAGACCAACATGCCGGTGGCCGGCCGCAAACGCTTTTCCGGCATCGTGCTTGGCGCGGATGCCGAACACGGCCGTCTGCGCCTGGACGACGGCTCCGAAATCGCCCTTCCCCTGGCCGATCTGAAAAAAGCCCGCCTTGTCCTGACCGATGCCCTGATCGAAGCCTCTGCTCCAATGAAAACTGCAAACTAGAAACTGGAACTGGTCTCATGGATACCGCCGTCTCCCGTCCCGAGCTTCTCCTGGTTGCCGACGCGGTCGCGCGTGAAAAGTCGATCGACCGTGAGGAAGTGCTGGAGGCGATGGAGCAGGCCATTCAAAAGGCCGGCCGTGCAAAATACGGGCACGAAAAGGATATCCGCGCGACCATCGACCGTCGTACCGGCGACGTGCGCCTCTCTCGCTGGACCGAGCTTGTCGAAACGGTCGAGAACGAGGAGACGCAGATTCCCGTCCACATCGCCAAGAAATTTCGGCCGGACCTCGATTTGGGCCAGTTTATCGTCGATCCGCTGCCGCCGATCGATTTCGGCCGTATCGCCGCCCAGACCGCCAAACAGGTGATCGTGCAGCGTGTGCGCGAATACGAGCGCCGCCGCCAGTTCGACGAGTTCAAGGACCGCGTGGGCGAGATCATCAACGGCGTGGTCAAGCGTACCGAGTACGGCAACCTGATGGTCGATCTCGGCAAATCCGAGGCTTTGCTCCGGCGCGACGAGCTGATTCCCCGCGAATCGTTCCGCAACGGCGATCGTGTGCGCGCCTACATCTTCGATGTCCGCGAAGAACTGCGCGGCCCGCAAATTTTCCTCAGCCGCACGCATCCGGCGTTTCTGGCCAAACTGTTCGCGCAGGAAGTGCCGGAGATCTACGACGGCATCATCGAGATCAAGGCGGTGGCTCGCGACCCTGGATCGCGCGCCAAGATGGCGGTGATCAGCCGCGACAACTCGATCGATCCCGTCGGCGCCTGCGTCGGCATGCGGGGCAGCCGCGTGCAGGCCGTGGTCCAGGAACTGCAGGGCGAGAAGATCGACATCATCCCTTGGTCGCCCCAGTCGGCCACCTTCGTCGTGAACGCGCTGGCGCCGGCCGAAGTGACGAAAGTGGTGATGGACGAGGAGGCCGGGCGCGTCGAGGTCGTCGTCCCCGACGAGCAGCTGTCGCTCGCGATAGGCCGCCGCGGCCAGAACGTCCGGCTCGCCAGTCAGCTCACTCGCTGGGACATCGATATCCTGACTGAAGCGGAAGAAAGCGAGCGCCGCCAGGAGGAATTCCGCCGCCGCACCGGCCTGTTCGTGGAAGCGCTGGATGTGGACGATGTGATCGCCGGTCTGCTCGTCACCGAGGGATTCAATTCCATCGAGGAACTGGCTTTCGTGGATCGCGACGAGCTGGCCGAGATCGAAGGATTCGACGAGAGCGTGGCAGACGAGCTGATTCGCCGCGCCGAACAGTTTTTGGTCCAGCGCGACGAGGGGCTCACGGAGAAGCGGGTTGAACTGGGCGTGACCGACGAGGTCGCCGCCTTCGAGACCTTCACCCCGCAGATGCTGGTGACCCTTGGCGAAAAGGGTGTGAAGACGCTCGATGATCTGGCCGACCTGGCCGGCGACGAACTCGTCGAATTGTTGGGCGCCGAGGCTATCGATGAGGCGACGGCCAACGAAATCATCATGGCCGCCCGCGCCCACTGGTTCGCCGAGGACGGGGCGCCGGCCGAACCCGCCGCAGAGGAGGCTTCACACGGCTGATCCGACGCCCCATCTCCCTGATGCGGAGGCGGATGACGACCCGCCCGAGCGTGGACCGGAGCGTCGTTGCATCGTCACCCGTCAGCATGGCAAGCGGGCGCGGATGTTACGGTTTGTCGTGGGGCCGAACCGGCAGATCGTACCGGATTTGGCGGCACGGCTGCCAGGCCGGGGTTTGTGGTTGAGCGCGCGGGCCGATGTGGTAGAAGCCGCCCGGGCCAAGGGCGCCTTTGCCAGGGCGGCCCGTGGCACGGTCACCGTACCCGCCGATCTTTCCGCCGTGCTGCAGGCCGGTTTGGCACGGCGTGTGACCGACCATCTCGGGTTGGCGCGCAGGGCGGGTCAGGCGGTCGCCGGTTTTATCAAGGCGCGCGAGTGGGTGCAGTCCGGGCGGGCCGGGCTGGTGGTTCAGGCCAGCGATGGCAGCCCGGACGAACGGGAGCGCCTGGTATCGGGGGCGCAGGTAAGGGTTGCGTGGCCGATGGATGCGGCGGCGCTGGGCGCGGTATTCGGCCGCGACCATGTGGTGCATGTGGCGGTGGCGCACGGCCAGTTGGCCGAGGCGTTGGAGAACGAGATCGATCGTCTGGCCGGAGTGTCCGGCCAGGTGATGTGCAAGCAGGCAGGTGAATGAGCGAAACCAGTGATCGCGATGTGGGCACGGAGCACGACGCGCAGGAAGCCAAGGGGCGCCTGTCGCTGCGCCCGGCTGGCCGTCTGGAACTCGGCCGGACGGTGGATGCGGGCTCCGTAAAACAGAGCTTTTCCCACGGCCGTACCAAGACGGTGCAGGTCGAGGTGCGGAAAACCCGCGTGGGCGCGCCGAAGCCCGCCTATCAGGCGACGCCGCAGCCGGCGCTGCCCACTAATCTGGGCGCCCCCCGCCCGGTTGCCCCGCCGGTCGAGACCGTCGCCGCCAAGCCGGCGGTGTCCGGCGCCGCGCAAAAGCCCGCCGGCGCCGCGCGCCCCGGCATGGGCGGACGCGCGCTGACCGCGACCGAACTGGCCGTTCGCCAGCGGGTGTTGCTGGAGCAGCAGAAGGTGCTGCAGGAGCAGGCGCGCGAGAATGCCAAGCGAGAGGCCGAGCGCCGCGAGCAGGAGAAAATCTCTATCCTCTCCGCCGCCGAGGAAGCGCGTCGGCGAGAGGAGGACGCGCGCCGCCAGGCCGAGGAGGATGCGCGCCGCGCGGCGGCTGAACAGGCCCGCGCCCGGGAAGCCGCGCCCGCCGAGCAGCCACCCGCCAACGGCCAGGCAACGGCCGAAGCCCCGCCCATGCCCAAGGCGGCCGCGACGCCGGCCACACGCCCGGCCCCGCCCGGCGCTCGCCCGGCCGCGGCCCCCGGCACGCCGACCGAGACCCTGCGCCTGCGCGGCCGTGACGAGGAAGACGAGCGCGCCGGCGTGCGCCGCCCCGGCGGCGTCGCGGCCCCACGACGCGTGCTGACCCCCGTCGTCGCCAAGAAAGGTCCCGGCGAGGGCCGCCGCGCCGGCCGTATCGACGTGCAGGCCGCCATCGAGGGCGAGGACGAGAAAACCCGCTCGCTGGCCAGCGTCCGCCGCCAGCGCGAGCGCGAACGCCGCTCCGCCGAATTGGCCGCCCTGCGCGCCGACCAGGTGCGCGTGGTGCGCGACGTGGTGTTGCCGGACGCGATCACCGTGCAGGAACTGGCCAACCGCATGGCCGCCCGCGCCGTCGATGTGGTCAAGGCCCTGATGCGCATGGGTGTCATGGCCACCATCACGCAGGTGCTGGACAGCGACACCGCCCAGCTCGTGGTTGAGGAATTCGGCCACCGCGTGCGGCGCGTATCGGAAAGCGATGTCGAGCAGGGCATCGAGGGCGAGGAGGATCTGGACACCGATCTGGTCCCGCGCGCGCCGGTCGTGACCATCATGGGCCATGTCGACCACGGCAAGACGTCGCTGCTGGACGCGCTGCGCGCAACCGATGTGGCCGCCGGCGAGGCGGGCGGCATCACCCAGCATATCGGCGCCTACCAGGTGACGCTGCCGTCAGGCTCGCAGATCACCTTCATCGACACGCCGGGCCACGAGGCGTTCACCTCCATGCGCGCCCGTGGCGCTTCGGTGACCGATATCGTGGTTCTGGTGGTGGCCGGCGATGACGGCGTGATGCCGCAGACGATCGAGGCCATCAAGCACGCCAAAGCCGCGCACGCGCCGATCATCGTCGCCATCAACAAAATGGACAAGCCGGACGCAAATCCGCAGCGCGTGCGCGAGGAATTGCTGAGCCACGAGATCGTGGTCGAGGATCTGGGCGGCGACACGCAGGACGTGCAGGTTTCCGCCACGAAGCGTACGGGACTGGACAAGCTGGAGGAAGCCATTCTTCTGCAGGCCGAAGTGCTCGAGTTGCGCGCCAATCCGGACCGCGCCGCCGAGGGTTCGGTGATCGAAAGCCGGCTGGACCGTGGCCGCGGCCCGGTGGCGACGTTGCTGGTGCAAAACGGCACGCTGCACCAGGGCGATATCGTGGTGTGCGGCGCCGAATGGGGCCGCGTGCGCGCGCTGCTGGACGATAAGGGCCGCCAGATCAAGCTGGCCGGGCCGTCCGCGCCGGTGGAAATCCTGGGCCTTGGCGGCGTGCCAAGCGCTGGCGAGCCTTTCGTCGTGGTGGAAAACGAAAGCCGCGCCCGCGAGGTGAGCGAATTCCGCACACGCAGGATTCGCGATCAGGTTGCCGCCGGTGCCACCGCCGCGCGTGGCACGCTGGAGCAGATGCTGACGCGCATCGCCGCCGGCGCGCAAAAAGAGGTGGCCGTTGTCATCAAGGCCGACGTGCAGGGCAGCGCCGAGGCCATCCAGGCCACCGTGCTGAAGCTGGAGCATGAGGAGGTGAAAGTTCGCGTGCTGAACGCGACCGTCGGCCAGATCACCGAGGGCGACGTGCAACTCGCCAAGGCAAGCCAGGCGGTCATTGTCGCCTTCAACGTGCGCGCCTCCAGCCAGGCGCGCGAGATGGCGCATCGTGACGGCGTCGATATTCGCTACTACTCGATCATCTACCAGGTGGCCGACGACATCGAGCAACTGGTGCGCGGCAAGATCGCCCCGAAATACCGGGAGAACTTCCTGGGCTACGCGGAAGTCCGGAAGGTGTTCGACATCACCAAGACCGGAAAGGTCGCCGGCTGCATGGTGACCGAAGGTTTGGTCAAGCGCGGCTGCGGCGTACGCCTTCTGCGCGACGGCGTGGTCATTCACCAGGGCGAGTTGTCGCAACTCAAGCGCTTCAAGGACGACGTGCGCGAAGTGGCGCGCGGCTACGAATGCGGCTTGTCCTTCGCCGGCTATAATGATTTGCGCGAGGGCGATATGGTGGAGTGCTACGAAAGCGAGCTGGTCCCGGCTTGAAGCTTTCCCGCAAAGACAAGCGGGAGCCGGCGCCTACCCGCCCGTTCAAGCCGGCGGCGCGCAAGAGCGGCCCCAAGCCGCCCTCACAGCGCCAGTTGCGCGTGGGCGAGGAAGTGCGCCACGTGCTGTCGGCCATCTTCGCCCGCCAGGAGTTTCGCGACCCGGACCTGCATGATGTGCTGGTAACGGTGACGGAAGTGCGAATGTCACCCGATCTCAAGCACGCGACCGCGTTCGTGACGCGGCTCGGGCGCACCGATATCGATGCTAAACTCCCGGCGCTGCGCCGGGCCGCGCCGTTCTTCCGCGCGCAATTGGCGCATGAGATGCGGTTGCGGGTAGCGCCTGATGTATCGTTCCAGGCGGATACGGCTTTGGAGTATGCCATGCATATCAACGAGCTTTTACGGACGGTGAAGGAAGGCAAGCAGTTTTTTTCTGAAGAAAAGGACCAAAATACTTCTATCAGTTGAGCCCGCGACAGCCGGAAAAAAGTTCTTTGCTTCTTTTTTTCAAAAAAGAAGCTCTTCCTTTCTTAGGATCTTTCTATGCCCACCCTGTTCGACCCGATCCGCATCGGCGCCATCGATGCGCCAAACCGCATCCTCATGGCCCCGCTCACCCGCGGCCGCAGCACGCGCGCGCATGTGCCCACACCGCTGATGGCCGAGTATTACGCGCAGCGCGCCACCGCCGGCCTGATCATCACGGAAGCCACAGGCATCAGCCAACAGGGTCTGGGCTGGCCCTACGCTCCCGGCCTGTGGAGCGATGAGCAGACCGAGGCATGGAAGCCGGTCACCGAGGCTGTGCATCGTGCCGGCGGGCGCATCGTAGCGCAGCTTTGGCATATGGGCCGGCTGGTGCACCCGTCGTTCAACGAGGGCGCGCCGCCTGTTTCATCGTCCGCCACGACAGGGCCTGGAAAGGCACATACCTATAACGGCAAGCAGCCCTATACCGAGGCGCGGCCGCTCGCCGTTTCTGAAATCCCGGCGTTGCTGGACGACTACCGGCGTGCTGCCCGCAACGCGATCGCGGCCGGGTTCGACGGGGTGCAGGTGCACGCGGCCAATGGCTACCTGATCGACCAGTTCCTGCGCGACAACAGCAATTTTCGAGCCGACGTCTATGGCGGGCCAATCGAGAACCGCATCCGGCTGCTGCGCGAGGTGGCAAGCGCCGTGGTCGAAATCGTCGGGGCCAATCGCGCCGGCGTACGCCTGTCGCCCAACGGCGATACGCAGGGCGTCAACGACAGCCATCCGGAGGCGCTGTTCCCCGCGGCGGCCGCTGCCCTGTCCGAACTTGGAATCGCGTTCCTGGAATTGCGCGAGCCTGGGCCGGAGGGCACGTTCGGCCGCGCCGAACGGCCGCCTATCGCCCCGCTCGTCCGCCAGGTTTTTTCCGGCGTTCTGGTGCTGAATTCGGATTACACGCCGCAGCGCGCCGCGCAGGCCGTAAGCGACGGCCAGGCTGACGCGATCGCGTTCGGCCGGCCGTTCATCGCCAACCCCGACCTGCCGCATCGCATCGCCCAGGGCATCGCATTGACGCCGGATGTAATGGCTACCTGGTATAGCCAGGGCGAGGCCGGCTACACGGACTATCCGCGGGCTGCGTAAGGTCGTGCTGGGCAGCACCATGCGCCATGCTGCCCCGCACGCCTACCGACGCCAGGCCACACCGCCATCGACCACCAGCGTGCCGCCCACCACGTAGTCGCCGGCGCGTGAGGCCAGATAGACGGCCGAGCCGGCCATGTCCTCGGGTGTGCCGATCCGGCCCGACGGGATCGCTTTCGAGATCTCGTCGGCGTGGTCGCGCGCATCCTTGTTCATGTTGGACGGGAAGGCGCCGGGCGCGATCGCGTTGACCACGATATGATCCTCGATCAGCCGCAGCGCCATGCGCTTGGTCAAATGGATTAGCCCGGCCTTGCTGGCGCCGTAGGAGTAGGTCTCCTGATGGGTGACGGAAACGCCGTCGATGGAGGCGATGTTGATCACCTTGGAAGGCTTGTCGCGGCTGGCGGCGGCTTTCAGGGCGCCGTGCAATGCCTGGGTCAGGAAGAACGGCGTTTTCACGTTCAGATCCATGACCTTGTCCCAGCCACTCTCCGGAAATGTCTCGAACGCTTCGCCCCAGGCGGCGCCGGCATTGTTGACCAGGATGTCGAGTTTCTGTTCGTGCTTGAGGTAGTGCTCGGCCATCGCTTGCGCGCCCACCTTGCCCGACGTGTCGGCGGGTAACGCCACGCAGGTGCCAAAAGCCGAGAGACGGTGCGCCGTCTCCTCGCAGGCGCTCGCCTTCCGCGCGGAGATGTAGACCTTCGCGCCGGCGTTCAAAAAACCCTCGGCGATCATCGCCCCGATGCCCCGTGAGCCGCCGGTCACCAGCGCCACCCGCCCCTCGAGCGAGAAAAGATTTCTGTCCATTATGTCTCCCGGATGCCGTTGACGCCGGCTTTGCTGCAGGACGCGGTGAACCGGTTGTCATGACACGGGTTTCACCGGCGCGACGATACCACGTTCAGGCCTGCGCCTATATTGCCACACGCAAGCGGAGTTCCGCTGACTGCAACCTCTTTCGGAGAACGCACGCGATGACCACCATGTCCCGTAACGCACGGCGGCTGACGCTGGCCGCCGTCCTGCTGGCCGGCACCACGGTTGGCGGCCTGACGATCGGCGCACACGCGCAGGGCAATCTGGGCGCCGCCACCCCCAAATCCGGCGCCATCGACCCGGGCCAGGTCAGCCATCCGCTCCCCGATTTCGTGGGTCTGGTCAACCGTGTGAAGCCGGCCGTCGTGTCGATCACCAGCAAGATGCACCCGGAGGAGGACGAGGAGCAAGGCGGCATGCCCGGCTTCGGCCACGGACAGGGCGGCTTTCCGTTCCCATTCCCCTTCGCCATGCCGCAGATGCAGCAGCGCCAGCGCCTGGTCGAAGCCCGCGGATCGGGGTTCCTGATCGACGCTGACGGCACGATCGTCACCAACAACCATGTTATCCGCGGCGCTACTTCGGTGACCGTCACACTGGATGACGGCACCGTCCTGCCGGCCAAGGTCGTAGGGCACGACAAGGCATCGGATCTGGCGGTGCTTAAGGTCCATTCCAGCCGCCGCCTGCCATTCATCAACCTGGGTGATAGCGACGCGGCCCAGCCGGGCGCCTGGGTGGTGGCGGTGGGCAACCCGTTCGGCCTCGGCGGAACCGTGACGGCCGGCATCGTCAGTGCACGCGGCCGCGATATCGGTGAGGGCAGCTACGACAGTTTCATCCAGATCGACGCTCCGATAAATCAGGGCAACTCCGGCGGACCGCTCTTCACCCAGGACGGCCGCGTCGTCGGCGTCAACAGCGCCATCATCTCGCCGAACGGTGGCGGCAGCGTGGGCATCGGGTTCGCCATCCCGTCCAACACGGTGAAGAGCGTGGTCAGTCAGTTGGAGCGCACCGGCCACGTAACCCGCGGCTATATCGGCGTGCAGGCGCAGGCGGTGACGTCTGCGATGGCGGACGCGCTGCACCTTTCGCAGGCGAGCACCGACGAGCGTGGCGCGCTGGTGGCGAGCGTAGAGCCGGACAGCCCGGCCAACCGCGCTGGCGTGCAGCCCGGCGACGTGATCGTGGCGGTCAACGGCGCCCATATCGGCAGCCCGCGCGAGCTGGCGATCAATGTCAGCCAGGTCGCCCCTGGTAATCACGCGCGCCTCGACGTGGTGCGCCAGGGCCATAGCCAGACGCTGGACGTGGCGGTCGGCACGCTGCCGGGTGAGAGCGCCGGTCGCGGCGGCGACGTGGCGGTTGCCTCGTCCAGCCAGGGTTTGGGCGTGGCGCTGTCCGGCATCACGCCGAACCTGCGCCAGCAGCTCGATCTGCCGGAAGGCGCGCATGGCGCGGTGATCACCCAGGTGAAGCCGGGCTCGGCCGCCGAGCAGGCCGGCCTGCAGCCCGGTGACGTGATCACTGGGGTGGGCGAGCATGCGGTGACCGGCACGAGTGACGCGAGCCGCGCGATACGCGACCAGCTGAAGAGCAACCAGGCCGTCGCGTTGCGCATCCTGCGCGGGGGCGAGAATCTGTTCGTGGCCGTCTCGCCGGGCCAACCCGACCAGGACGGTGAAAGCCAGGACGACGGCAACGGTTGAGCCGGTCGTCAGCAGTCAATCGTCAGTCGTGAGATGAGTGCCCCTCTTTCAGGAGAGGGGCACATTCAGGCGTGGCCAACGGGACCTAGCGCCTCCACCGTTGTCTCCCGCAAAAGGGTCGCGAAAAGTCGTAACGCATCCGCTCCGCCGCGATCTTGCAGGACGCCGGCCTGGAACTGGACGGCGAACAAGTCCGCCTGCTCCGCAATGATGAGGGCCGCGCGCCGCATCGCCTGTTGGGCGAGCGCGGCCTGCAACTCCTCTGGCATCGTCTTCCACTCGGGGCGGCCTGTCTGTGTGTCCATGCGGGCCAGCATCGCCTGGAAATCTTAATCGGCCGTGTAGGCCCGTCAGGCGGGGCGGGTCAGCTCGTAGAGCGCCACCGTGGCGGCTGCGGATACGTTCAGACTTTCCATGGTGCCGGGCATCGCCAGGCCTGCCAGCTCGTCGCAGGTATCGCGGGTGAGGCGGCGCAAGCCCTCGCCCTCGGCGCCCAGCACCAGCACCACGCGGCGCTGCGCCAGTTCGGTGCCGCGCAGGGCTTTCTGGCCGGCCGCCAGGCCAACGGTCCACAGCCCCGCCGCCTTCAGCGCCACCAGCGTGCGCGCCAGATTGACGGCGCGTATCATCGGCACCGTCTCCAGCGCGCCGGAGGCAGCGCGGGCCAGCGCGCCCGTCTCCTCGGGCGCGTGGCGGTCCTGCACGATCACCCCTGCCACGCCGAAGGCGGCGGCCGAGCGAAGTATGGCGCCCACGTTGCGAGGGTCGGTCACCTGGTCCAGCACCAGCAGCGGCCCTGGCCGTTCCAGCACGGTGGCAAGCTGCGGCTGCGGCAACGGATCGGCCAGCACGGCCGCCCCCTGGTGCACCGTGTCGCGGCCCAGAAGCTGGTCCAGCCGCGCGCGGTCCATGCGCTCATGCGCCTGCGGCCAGGGCG
This sequence comes from uncultured Alphaproteobacteria bacterium, assembly GCA_963850605.1. Lineage (GTDB taxonomy): Bacteria > Pseudomonadota > Alphaproteobacteria > Acetobacterales > Acetobacteraceae > BOG-908. The sequence goes on from CAWKLX010000006.1 coordinate 447,124, forward strand.
GGGGCAGGGCGGCTGCCAGTGACGCTTCCGCTTCCTCCGTCAACAGCAGCCGGCGCAGCCGCCGCTGCGGGTTTGCGAGCGCCGCGGCCACCGGATGCTGGCCATAAATCCACACCGCGCCGGACGGCGTCTGTCCTTGCGGACGGGACGGCGGGGCGCCCGAACGCAATCCATTATGTGGGCGTGCAGGCCCGCCGGAGGGCGGCGGCCGGCCGCCACCCTCCGGGCGCGGACCGGATGGGCGATGGGGGCCCGAATGTCGCGACTGTGTCATGCAACGGCCTATACAGGCTGCGGCGGACGCCGCCTACGGCTGCCAGGGAGAGGCGTGGGACGGGCGCCGCGCGCTTCGTTGACAACCCGTCCGCGCCGTCATATCCGCCGAACGGCCGGCGCTGGAGGGGTGCCCGAGTGGCTAAAGGGGGCGGACTGTAAATCCGCTGGCTTCGCCTACGTTGGTTCGAATCCAACCCCCTCCACCAGCCGATCGTATTGCGCCATGGATGAACCCGATAGGGGCTGGCTGGCGGCTCCGGACCGCACCGCTGCTGACCTGTACACACGGCCGCGTGCCGGGGTTGGATGCGACGCCGGGCACCCCTAGATGGCAACATGGCGCCTCCGCCGGAGCGGGCGCCTCCGGAGCAAGTGGATGGCCGAAAAGAAGATCGTGCGGCGCGGCACCGGGCCGTTCGCCATCAGCGGCAACCGGCTGCTGAGCGGGCATGTGGTGTGGCTGGACGAGGGTGGCGGCTGGGTCGGCACGTTCGACAAGGCGCGCATTATCCCCACCGAGGCTGAAACCGCCGTGGCAATGGCCGAGGCGACATCGGACCGGCGCGAGCTCGACGTGGTGGAGGTGCACGTCGTCGATGTGGCGGAACGTGCATCCGGTCACCTGGCGCCCGTCACCTACCGCGAGCGGGTGAGGGCGTTCGGACCCACTATCGATATCGACGGTCAGCCGATGGCAACTCACCCATGATGGACGCCATGCCCGAAGCCACCCGAAACGACACCTCTCCGAACGCGCGTCTCTACCGCTACGACGCGGTGGACCGCCAGTTCGTGCGCGACCGCGTGGCGCAATTTCGCGGCCAGGTCGAGCGGCGTTTGTCCGGCGCGTTGTCGGAAGACGAGTTCAAGCCGCTGCGGCTGATGAACGGCCTTTATCTGCAGCTGCACGCCTACATGCTGCGCGTGGCCATCCCGTACGGTGTGCTGAGTGCCACGCAGTTGCGCCAACTGGCGCATATCGCGCGAAAATGGGATCGCGGCTACGGCCATTTTACCACGCGGCAAAACATCCAGTTCAATTGGCCCGCGCTGGGCGATACGCCCGATATTCTGGACGCCCTGGCCGACGTGGACATGCACGCCATCCAGACGAGCGGAAACTGCATCCGCAACGTGACCAGCGACGAGTTCGCGGGGGCTGCCGCCGACGAGATCCTCGATCCGCGCGTGTATTGCGAGATCCTCAGGCAGTGGAGCACGCTGCATCCGGAATTCTCGTTCCTGCCGCGCAAATTCAAGTTCGCCGTCACGGGCAGCAAATCCGATCGCGTGGCCGCGCGCTTCCACGATATCGGCGTGCGCACCAAGCGGGGAGAGAATGGCGCACCCGTGTTCGAGGTGTACGCCGGCGGCGGCCTGGGACGCACGCCGGCGATCGGCATCAAGATGCGGGATGCGCTGCCCGAGCCCGATTTCCTGGCCTACATGGAGGCTATCCTGCGCGTCTACAACGCGCATGGCCGGCGGGATAATATCTACAAGGCACGCATCAAAATCCTGGTCGCTGAAATGGGCGCCGACAGATTTCGCGAGGCGGTGGAAGCAGAGTTCGCAGCCATGCCGCACGACAAGTTCACGCTCGACGCCGATGTGGTGGCCCAGATCCGCGCGCATTTCGCCGCGCCCCCCTGGGAGGCGCTGACGCCCGACCCGGAAACGCTCCACACACAACGGGAAAATTCGGAAGAGTTCGGGCATTGGTACACAACCAATACACATGCCCATCGCCAGCCGGGCTATGTGTGCGTCGTGGTCTCGCTGAAACCCGTGGGCGGCATTCCCGGGGACGCGACAGCCGAGCAGATGGACGCGCTAGCCGATCTGGCCGACCATTTTTCATTCGGTGAGCTGCGCGTCTCGCACACCCAGAAATCTCGTTCTGCCCCATGTGCGCCAGGACCAGGTTTTCGAACTATGGTCGGCGCTCGCCCCGCTCGGGCTGGCCACCGCCAATCGCGGCCTGCTCAGCGACATCATTGCCTGCCCCGGTCTCGACTACTGCGCGCTGGCCAATGCGCGCGCCATCCCGATCGCGCAGCGCATTGCCGAGCGTTTCGCCGACATGGATAGGCAGCGCGACATCGGCCCGCTCACCTCCAACATCTCGGGCTGCATCAACGCATGCGGCCACCATCACGTGGCCAATATCGGCCTGCTCGGCGTCGACCGTAAAGGCGAGGAATACTATCAGATCACGCTGGGCGGCGACGCCGGGGAGGACGCGGCGATCGGCCAAATCGTCGGCCCTTCGTTTGCCGAAACCGAAGTGGTCGACGCGGTAGCAAAGATCGTCGAGGTGTACGTGGCACAGCGCACGCCCGGCGAAGTGTTCCTGGCCACCTACCAGCGGCTCGGCGCCGCCCCGTTCAAGGAAGCGCTGTATGGCGCCGCCTGAAACCTTGCTCATCCGGGCCGGTGAGCTCGTCCAGGACGGGTGGGCTTATCTGGACGACGCGGCTCCACCGCCCTGCGGCGATGTCGTGGTCAGCATGGAGCGGCTGACCTTGGACGAGGGCGCTCTGAAGGGCCACATGGGCCGCATCGGCGTCTGCCTGCCGCCCTCGGCCGAGCTGGACGCGGTCGCCCGGTTTTTTCCAGGCTTGGCGCTGGCGGCAATCCAGTTTCCCGCCTTCCGCGACGGACGCGGGTTTTCCCTGGCGCGGGCCTTGCGCGAGCGCCACGGTTTCACTGGCGAGATACGCGCCCGCGGCCACATCCTGCCGGACCAATATCTTTTCCTCACGCGTTGCGGCGTGGACACGGTCGAACTGCCGGCCGGCACGGATGTGGCGCCCTGGCGCGAGGCGCTCCATCATTTCAGCATGGCGTATCAGGCGGCCGCCGATAGCATCACGCCGCTCTCCCCGCTGCGCCGGGCGCTCGCTCGATAGGGCGCCTCCTCTCCCGAAGGAGGGCAGCTTTTGGGGTTCTGAATTTGACCATCTCGCCCCATGATGGGCGCATGCACCACGACCACGTCCAAACCCATGTCTTTCTCGGCACCGGCCACACCCATGCCGAACGCCGCACCTGGGCAGTGATCTGGCTGTGCGGCGCCATGATGGTGCTGGAAATCGCCGGCGGATGGCTGTTCGGCTCCATCGCGCTGGTCGCCGACGGGCTGCACATGACCACCCATGCCGGCGCCCTGCTTCTGGCCGCCCTGGCGTACAGCTACGCGCGCCGCCACGCCGACGATCCGCGTTTCAGTTTCGGCACCGGCAAGTTGGGCGACCTGGCCGGTTTTACGAGTGCCATCGTCCTGGCCATGATCTCCCTGCTGATCGGGTGGGGAGTCGCTCATGCGGCTGCTCGCGCCGCAGCCGATCCGCTTCGCCGAGGCGCTGCCGATCGCGGTATTGGGCCTGGGCGTCAACGGGGCCTCGGCCTGGCTGCTGTCCGGCGGCGCGCATGGGCACGATCATGGGCATGCGCACGGACATAGCCACGCGCACGGCCACGACCACCAAGCGCACGAGCACGGCCATACGCATCGCGACAACAATATGCGGGCCGCCCTGGTGCACGTGGCGGCCGATGCCGCGGTCTCGGTGCTGGTGATCGTGGGGCTGCTGCTCGCCAGGCAATTCGGCTGGCTATGGATGGATCCGGCCGCCGGCCTGATCGGGGCGGCCGTGATCGCCAACTGGGCCTGGGGCCTGGTGCGCGACACCGGTGCCATCCTGCTGGACATGACGCCCGACCACGCTATGGCCGACCGCATCCGCGGCACTATCGAGGCCGAAGGCGACCGGCTGACCGATTTTCACCTATGGCGCCTGGGTCCGGGCCATCTGGGCGCGATCGCCTGCGTGGCGACGACCGGCGAGCGGGACTCGGCGTTCTACCGGGCGCGCCTGGCCGAGTTTTCCGGGCTGTCGCACATCACGGTGGAGACGCGGCCGGCCGACGTTATGATTGCGGATAGCTGAAGGAAAAATCCTGGCTAAACGGCGCCCACCACGCCGGCACCCCCGTCTCCTTGTCGACATGGCGGAAAAACCCGGCGCTGTCGGGCGGCGAAAACCGGTAGATGACCGTGTACCTGCCCGGCCCGTCCATCTTCACGTTGTCGGCGTAGTGCGAGCCGTCACGCGCCTGCATCGGCCGCAACGTGCCGGTCGTCTGCCAATCCGTGCCATCCTTTTTCAGCGTGTAGCCGATGGTGAGATAGGCGACCCAGGCGCCGTCCGGATAGCCGAACGCGTTGTCGGCGGTGGCGTGGACATCGGCTTCCAGATGTATCGTATCCGGACCCATCACCATCCCGGGCAGCATCGGCGCCATCTCGATGCCCACCAGGTAGTTGGCGACGATCTCCATGTCGTGCTGGTGCACCGGGCCGCCCACGAAGAACTCTTTACCATGGGCCTGCCCGGACGCGAGCACGCCCAACGCCAGGGCAACGGCGAGCCGCTTCATGGCCGAGCCTGCGCCGTGACCAGGCGCGGGGCAGGGGCGCGGCCCTTCGCCGCGGCGCCCCGCACCAGTCGCGCGCCGATCACCAGCGTCGCCAGCACGGCCGCCCAGGCCACCAGTTGCACGCCCATCGGCCGGTCGGAATAGCCGACCAGAGCGTGCAGGGCACGGCCGGGAATGCTGTCCTCCGGCAGGATCTTGGACGTATCCCACAACTGGAAGCCCCAGGCGGGAATCAGGTCCGCGCCGGCCAGCGTCGCCGCCGCCTGGCCCGCCATGCCGGCCGCCAGCAGTGCGATCAGCCAACCGGTCACCGCGAACAGCCGGTGCACCGGAATGGCCACCAACCCGCGATACAGCAGCACGGAGACGAGCGCCCCGCCGGCCACGCCCAGCGCGCCACCCAGCAGCAGCGCCCGCGCGCCCTCATGCCCGGACGCCGCGATGCCATACAGGAACAGCACCACCTCCGCGCCCTCACGCAGCACGGCCACGCCCACCACCAGCGCCATGGCGAACAGCGTGCGGCTTCCGGCCGCCACTTCGCGGCCCACCGCCTTCATCTCGCCCGCCATCTGCCGCCCGTGCGAGGCCATCCATATCTGGTGCCAGCCTAGCATCAGCACGGCGGCAATCAGGATGGTGGCGTTGAAAACCTCCTGGCCCGCGCCGGAAAACGCGTTCTCCAGAACGCCCGCGAACGCGGCCAGCAGCCCCGCCCCCAGCAGCCCGGCCCCAATCCCGCCAGCCAGCCAGGCGGCCCGACCGGCCACGCCCTGTGTGGCGGCCAGCACGATGCCGACGATCAGCCCGGCCTCGAACACCTCACGAAAAACGATCACCAAACTCGCGAGCATGACGCCTACTCCTGGCCCGGCTTGGCGATGGCTGTGCCGCGCGCCACGTCCGGGTGATAATCATCCACAAAACCGTAGGTGCCTGCCTTGAGCGGCCCGGCCATGACCATGACGTGGCCGCCCGGCACCACGATCTTCTCGGCCCGCAAATCTGGGCTCTCGAACTCCGCCGGCGTGGCGTCCAGATTGATCACCTCCAGCCGGAACCGTGCATCGGACGGCACGGTGATGGCGGCCGGCGAGAAATGATGGTCCTTCAGCGTGATCTGGATCGCGTCCGCCGCACGCGCCAGGCCAGGCGCCATCAGTGCGGCGGCTAGCACGGCGGCAATGGCTGGGCGGAAAATCGGCGCGGGCGCGGGCTTCATGGACGACTCCTCGTTGCCGGGTCGGGGGTTGTTAATGCGAGGCGTTCGCAATAACAAGCCCGCTCTGGGGTCGGCCACACGTGGTCGCACCCGCCAAACGATCAAGCCAGGGTATCTCAAGCACAACATGGCCGATCCGAGCATCTTCGACGCCGTCCGCATACCCGTGCCGGCACTGGCCGCGCTGGACTGGCGGCCTTACCATTTCGCCATCCAACCCGTGCACTACCTGATCCGGCTGGTGCATCTGGTCAGCATGGCCGCGTTCTTCGGCGGCATCGGCCTGCTGGATTTCCGGCTGATGGGCTGGCAGGGCTCTGTCCCTCTGCGCAACTTCGCCGAACACGTGCTGCCCTGGCTGTGGGTGACGTTCGCCGTCGCCTTGGTGAGCGGCGTATCCCTCTTCCTCTACGACCCGGTGCACGCGGGCGCGCACGCCTACTGGTCGCCCAAAATGATCGCCATCGGCCTGGGCCTGGCCAATGCCGCGGCGTTCCACCGCACCAGCTACGTCCGCTCCCTCGCCGCGAGCGGCCGGCTGCCGGCCAGCGCGCGGGCGGCGGGGTTGGTGTCGCTCGTGTGCTGGACGGCGGCGTTGTGTTTCGCGGGGATGAATGGGGAGGGTGTGCCGCGGGTGTTGCTAAGGTAGAATCTTCTTTTCTGAAGAAAAGAAGCAAAAGACTTTTGCGCGGCTGTCGCGGACTCAAATGGACAAGAGTTTTTTGGTCCTTTTTTGCAAAAAAGGACTACTTCTCGTCCCACATGTCTAACACCCGCCGCACCGCCGGCCTCGCCCGCACCCGCTCCAAGATGCGCCGCCAAATTCTGGCGGCAGCTCGATCTTCTGCTGGGGCGCCCAACGCTCGACATAAAACAGCGCCGCATCGGCAATGCCGAACCGGTCGCCGATCGCATATGCGTGGCCGGCAATCTGCCGGTCCAGGATGTCGAACCCCTTCTCCACCATCTCGCGACCTTGGGCCTGCACGGATGATTGGCCCACGCCCAACGTGCCATGCACCACGTCCTGCGGCTCGAACCGTTTCGGCATGAACAGGCGCGCGAAACCCTGGCCGTGCACCGTGCCCTCGATATACTCCATGATCTCGGCCGATCGCGCCTCGCCCTCCGCGTCCTCGGGCATCAATCTCGCCTCGGGATTGGTGCGGGCCAGCCAGGTGGCGATGGCGCCGAATTCGGTCAGCACCGAGCCGTCGCCGCGCACCAGCGTCGGCACCTTGCCCTTCGGGTTGATGCCGGTGAACGGCGGCTTATGGGTCTCTCCGCCAGCCACGTCCAGCTTTTCAGTGTCGTACGGCTTGCCGATCTCCTCCAGCAGGATGTGAATGCCGATGGCGCAGGTGTGCGGGCCCCAATAGAGCTTCATGGTCAGAACCTTCCGTTCGGGGCGGTGACGTTTTTCCGGGCGCCGGGTTGCGCTCAGCGTGTCCGGCGCAGCAGCACGCGGGTGCTGCCGGCGTTGTGCGCATGCGGATGCGCGGCGGCCAGCACCAGCGGCCGCAAGCGCGGCAGGTTGAGCCAGTGCGGCAGTTCGCGCCGGATGACGCCGCCCTGTTCTCCGCTGCCGCGGCCGGTGATGATTTCGACCACACGCAACCGGTCAGCATGGGCGGCGAGCAGGAACCGCTCCAAGGCGAGAAAGGCCGCCTGTGCCGTCTTGCCGTGCAGGTCCAGCGTGCGCGCCGCCCGCTGCTTGCCGCCGCTGAACCGTGACCAGCTCGCGCGATCCAGGCCAGGCGGCGGCAGGCCGGTGACGACGGCCGGCAGGGTCCCACGCGATGGCGTCGGGAGGGGTGGCGCGGCCATCCTGGGCGCAGATGGCGGCGCGGCCTGCGGCGGCACTGGTTCCGGCGCCATGCGCCCAGGCAACGAGCGTACATGCCGCGCATACTCGGCCCAGGCGGCACGGTCGTGGTCGCTCAGCGGTCGGGCGCGTGGCGGCATGCTGGCAATGTAGTGCGCCGGCCGCGCACGTCGCCACCACGGCGCACCCTTGCGCGGCACGCCCAGGCTGGCCAAGAGGGGCGCCATCATCCGCGCCGGGAGCAGAGACTTGTCCGACCCCGCTCTGCCCGTCGCCCACGCCCCCTACACCGCCAGCGTGCGCCGCCTGCCCAACGTGTTCGACCTCGGCGCGCTGTTGTTCATCGCGGCCGTCCTGATCGCCGTCGGCCACGCCGCCCGCCACACCTTCGGTCCCCTTGGCGGGCCGCTGGCCGGGCCGGCCGACCACGTGCACGCAGCGGCCATCTCGCTGGATCCGCGCAACCTGCCCGGCTACGCGCTGCGCACGGTCATGCGCATGTTCGCAGCCTTGGCCTGCTCGCTGCTGTTCACCTTTACCTACGCCACTTTCGCCGCCAAAAGCCGGCGCGCCGGCATGGTGCTGGTGCCGATACTCGACATCCTGCAATCCCTGCCGATTTTCGGCTTTCTGACGTTCACCGTCACATTCTTCCTGGGCCTGTTCCCCGGCCGGGTGATCGGCGCCGAACTTGCCGTGATCTTTGTCATTTTCACGTCGCAGGCCTGGAACATGGCATTCAGCATGTATCAGTCGCTGCGCACCATTCCTTCCGACCTGGACGAGGCCACGCGAGGTTTCGGCCTGTCTGCCTGGCAGCGGTTCTGGCGCTTGGAGGTCCCGTTCGCGACACCGGGATTGGTCTGGAACATGATGATGTCCATGTCAGGCGGCTGGTTCAGCCTGGTTGCCTCCGAAGCGGTGACGGTTGGCGACACCACGTTCCAGCTTCCCGGCATCGGCAGCTACATCGCTGTGGCATCCGCCGCGCGCAACATCCCGGCCGTGCTGTACGCGATCGGCGCGATGCTGCTGGTGATCCTGGCGTACGACCAGCTGCTGTTCCGCCCGCTTGTCGCGTGGAGCTCAAAGTTCCGGTTCGAGACGACGCAGGTGGATGCGGGCGAAGATCCGTGGATGTTGGCGCTGCTCCGCCGCACCCGCTTGCTGCGCCGTGCGGGCGACGCGCTCGGCACGGCTTTCTTCGCGGTCAGCGGCCTGCGGCTGCGGGCCCGGCGCTCGGCCACGGCGCGAACCGAACGCGCCTCCTCACGCACCACGGACGTCGTTTTCGGCGCCGTGCTGGCTGCTGTCGTTGCCTGGGCGGTATGGCGCATCTTTTCGTTCTGCGTGGCCGGCCACCTGACCTTGGGCGATCTGGGCAGCGCCGTAAAACTGGGGCTGTTCACCCTGACCCGCGTGGTGATCCTGATGTCGCTCGCCACCCTCGTCTGGGTCCCGATCGGCGTGCTCGTCGGCCTCAGCCCGCGCTGGTCGCGCGTGCTGGGCGGGGCGGCCCAGTTTTTAGCCGCGTTTCCACCCAACCTGTTTTATCCGATCTTTGTCGTAGTGATCGTCGGCCACGCGCTGAACCCGGACATCTGGCTGACCCCGCTGATCATCCTCGGCACGCAATGGTATATCGCATTCAACGTCATCGCCGGTGCGGCCGCCTATCCCGGCGACCTGCGCGAGGCGGCGCGCAACTTTCGGGTCGGCGGCCTGCTGTGGTGGCGCCGCGTGATCCTGCCAGGCATTTTTCCGTATTTCGTGACCGGCGCCATTACCGCCTCGGGCGGCTGCTGGAACGCGTCGCTACTCGCCGAGGTCGCAAGCTGGGGCAACACGACTTTGCGCGCCCACGGCCTGGGCGCCTACATTCAGGACGCCACCACAAAGGGGGACACGGCGCGCGTGCTGCTCGGCATGGTGGTGATGGCGTGTTTTGTATTGACGTTCAATCGGGTGGTCTGGCGACCGATGTATGCGTATTCTTCGAAGCGGTTGAGGCTGTAGGAATGACTGACGCTGAACGGCTTCATGCTCTCGTCTTGACCTGAGTTTGAGGCGTCGCGGCGTGTGCAACGTTTGCGACGTGCTCAAAGTTTGGTCAAGCTTTGGGCCGCTTGCCTCATGCGGCTGCGTGGGTGAACCCACATCCTCACGAGTGCTCAGACGCGCAGCCTCGCAATCGGCTGCCAACAGACGTGGGTTACGCTACGCTTCACACACTCTACGTCAATGCGCTTAACTCATTTTGCGTTGATTGCGGGATCCGATCGCTCAACGCCCTTAGCTTTGCAGTTGATATGGCTAAACTGGTTTTCGCCTTAGGCGGGAACAGTTTAACGCGAAAAAGCCGTTTAAAAAGTGTTGCGCTTAAGCAATGCAACATGTAACGTCCGAGGCGCGCAATTCAGTTGCTACTCCGAACAATATGGGTTGCGACACCAACCGAAACCCTTGGAGTGTTCTTGCATGCGTATACTCATCGCCGCAGCAGTAGTGTCGGCCATTGGCGGCTCCGCTGCCGCAACTCCTGTGCCGGCGAGCTACACCTATTTCGGAAATCTTCAAGCAAATGGGCTAGGCGCCTGTTCACAAATTAACGGCGCATTCCCAGCCTCCGTCACCTACTTCCAAGACAACCAAACCGGCGCGGTGGGCTCGCTCTGGATCAATTTAAGCATCTATAACAACACGCCAAAGGCCGGTGCACCAGGCACCGTCGTATTGCCGCTGCAATCCCTGTTTCTCGAAATCAATCTGCCCCCCGCGACACAAAGTTATGTCGTCGTCGACCCACAACTTTTTCAGACCACCAATCCGCAGTTCGGCAGCTACACTGGGAAAATCTCTTTCTCCGCCGCGGCTGGTTTTGACACACTCACATTCGGAACCAATTTCTTGCAACCGAATCCGACGGTCGTAACGCTCACGTCCGGAAGCTGCATCATCCAGATTCAGGGAGTACTGACCGCAGCCCCGCTCTAACCGGGCACATGACGCCGCACGCGCGGCGCGCTAACGCGGATTGTGTTGCACGAGCGCAATACAGTCCGCGTTACGCTACCCAAACGCCCCCGCGCTCGCCTGCGCCTCCATCTCGGGCACCTGCCGCATTGCCTTCAGCGCCAGGTCGCACAACCGCAAATGCTCATCCTCCAGCGGCCCGACCCTGCCCGCCGCCGCCACGCTCTCCAAAACCAGGGTGGCGATTTCCACGCAGCCCCGCGCATGGGCCAGCATCGTTTTCAAATGCCTGACCGCCTCCTCCGTCTCCTCCACCTTGCGCAGCAGCGGGTCCCAGGAAGAAAAATGGTCCATCAGGCGCCCGGCATCGTCCGCGTTCTCGGCCAGATACTGGAACGTAAACTTCTTTTCGCTGAAATCGATCAGCCCGCCGACATGGCTCAGTTCCTCGTCCGACATGCGCCTGAAACCCATGTTCCATTCGGCATACTGCCGCGCCTCGACCGCCTTGCGCGTCAGCGACTTGACGTTGCTGTGCCGGGGATCGCGCTGGATCGTGTCGTACAGCCGATCGACCACCTCCTCCTCGCCTTCCAGCGTCTGCAGGAACGTATCGTTACCGTATAGCAGCATGCCCGTGACACCGTCCCGCCGGTTGTTGGCCAAGCATTTCTGCAGCAATTCGACCAACTCCTCGGTCGTCATCGGGTGAGCCACCGAGCTGATATATGAGAGCTGGATCATGAGGTCTTCTCTCCAAGGCGCCGACGATCGAAACCAGACCCAACATGTAGTAACTCTGGGAAAACCTGCACCGGGCGGAATTCATGAACGAAGCGTGACGGCCGGCCACCGGCTGTAGCATCGGCTACGCGGCGCGCGCCCAGCATCCCGTCTCCACCGTCGTCCGCAGCGACCGCTTCCCACGCACATATGTCGGCTGTAAGCACAGACTGACATCCCGACATGATCACCGCCCTGTCTGAGGGAGGCCGAAGGACACGCGATGGACGCCCTCACCGAGAACCTTCTGGAGGTCCGCAACTGCAAGCAGGCCTACCACAAGGATTCCGCCAGCGACTTCGTCGTCCTCGACAATGTGGACGTCACCATACGCAGCAGCGAAATCGTGGGGCTGCTCGGCCGCTCCGGCTCCGGCAAATCCACTCTGCTGCGCATCGTGGCCGGCCTGCTGAAACCCACCTCGGGGGACGTGATCTGGCGCGGCGCGCGGCTGACAGGGCCCGCCGAGGGCGTCGCCATGGTCTTCCAGAGTTTCGCGCTGTTCCCCTGGCTGACCGTGCAGGAGAACGTGGAGCTGGGGCTGGAAGCGCAAGGCATAGGCCGCGTCGAACGCTGCCGCCGCGCGGAAGAAGCCATCGACCTGATCGGCCTTGGCGGCTACGAGGACTCCTATCCCAAGGAAATGTCCGGCGGCATGCGCCAGCGCGTGGGCCTGGCGCGCGCGCTGGTCGTTCACCCCGATCTACTCCTGATGGACGAACCGTTCTCGGCGCTCGACGTACTGACGGCCGAAACCCTGCGCACCGATCTCATCGACCTCTGGATGGACGGCAAGCTGCCCGTCCGCTCCATCCTGATGGTCACCCATAATATCGAGGAAGCGGTGCTGATGTGCGACCGCATCCTGGTGTTTTCTTCCAACCCGGGCCGCGTGGCGCAGGAGTTGCGCGTACCGTTCCCGCATCCACGCAACCGGCACGACGCGGCGTTCCGAAAGTTCGTCGACGACATCTACGCGCTGATGACCAGGCGCGCCACCAGCATGCCGGCGCCCGAAATCGGCGACGTGGCCGGCGCCGCCCCGCCCGAGACGGTGCACGCGCTGCACCCGGTCAACACCAACCTGCTCGCCGGCCTGATCGAAACGCTGGCCGGCGAACCCTATCGCGGCCGCGCCGATCTGCCCCCGCTCGCCGCCGCCCTGCAGCTCGAGCTGGACGACCTGCTCCCGCTTGGCGAGACGCTGGCGCTGCTGCGCTTCGCCGAGCTGGAAGAAGGCGACATCAAGCTGACCGATGCCGGCCGCGCGTTCGCCAATGCCGAGACCGACGACCGTCGGGTGATGTTCGCGGCGGCTTTGCGTGCGCACGTGAAACTTGCAAGTACGATCAGGGGCGTTTTGGACGAGCGCTGGAATCACCGGGCGAGCGCGGTCAGGTTCCGCGACGAGCTGGAGGATCACATGTCGCCGGATTATGCGGAGGATACGCTCAGGGCAGTAATAGGTTGGGGAAGGTTTGCCGAGCTGTTCAACTATGATGAGGAGGCGGATCAGTTCTTCTTGGATACGGATGAGTAAGCGCACCTTTTTTGAAAAAAAGTAGCAAAAAACTTTTGTCCATTTGAATCCGCGACAGCCGTGCAAAAGTCTTTTGGTTCTTTTCTTCAGAAAAGAACATCCCTACTTCCTAAGACACTGCGTCACCACTCTAGCCGCCTCCACCCCCGTCCTCGCCACATGCCAACTCGCGGAAACCTTGCATTGCCGCGCCGCCGCCTCCGTCGGGTGCGCCGCCAGCGCCTGGTCCACGCATTCGCGCCACTCCGCCATCGCCGGGTCGCCTTGCATCACCAGTTCGCACGTTTGCACCAGCGCCTTCGCGCCCGGCGGCGTGTTGGTGGCCATCATGCGCTTGAGCGCGCGCGCCGCTCCCACCTCGGCGGTGATGCACGCACCGCGGCCGGTGCGCCGGTCGGCGCACGCGGTGTTATAGGCGTCCCAGCCAACCTGCACGTCCGCGCCGGTGAGGCCCGAGAGAGACGGCGCGATCGACGGGTCGGCGCGCATCTCGCCGGCGCATTCCGAGATCCCCTGGGCGGAGGCTTTTTGCGCCAGGGCTTCGGGCGTGTCGGCGTCCAGCGCCGGGTCGTGGTCGTGCTGCAGCTGGGACTGCACGATCGCCAGCATGATTTTTGGCGAGAATGCCGGGTTGGCCGCGCACAGGCTTTCCAGGCTCCCGGCGAAAGCGGGCGTGGCCAGCAGGCACGTGAGCAGGGCGATGCGCATGACGGCTAGGCTAGCAGCGGCGGTGGCAGGATTGGAACCAGGGTGCCGATGGCTGATATAGGGTGCATGGCGAAACCCCTGACCATCCTGTATTTTGCGTGGGTGCGTGAACGCGTGGGCACCGGCGAGGAGTTTCTTCCCGAGCTGCCGGACGGGGTGGCCGACTTGGCCGGGCTGGTTGCCTGGCTGACCGCGCGCAGCCCAGGGCACGCGGCCGCCTTTGCGCAGCCCACGCTGGTGCGCGCCGCCGTCAACCAGGTGTTTGCCAAGCCGGACACGCGGGTCGCGGCTGGCGACGAGGTGGCCTTCTTTCCCCCGGTCACCGGCGGATGACTTTTTCCCAGATCCGCGTGCAGCCCAGCGAATTCGATGTCGGCGCAGAAATTGCCTCGCTGCTGGCCGCTTGCCCGGAAGCCGGCGCCGTGGCCAGTTTTCTGGGCGTCGTGCGCAGCACGCCAGACCACCCTATCGCCGCTCTCACCTTGGAACACTACCCGGCCATGACCCAGGCAGCCATCGAGCGCATCGTCGCCGACGGGCGCCAAAAGTTTGGGCTGCTCGGCTGCACCGTCATCCACCGTGTGGGCCGGCTTCTGCCGGGCGCGCCGATCGTGTTGGTGCTGGCCGCTTCGGGCCACCGGCAGGCCGCGCTGGACGCGGTCGGCTACTTGATCGATTGGCTGAAAACCTCCGCGCCGTTCTGGAAGCGCGAGGATTTTTCAGACGGCACCTCCGCCTGGGTGGCGGCCCGCGCGGAAGACAGTCTGGCGGCCGCACGCTGGTGACGCGGCAGATTCGCCTGCACGCCTTCGAGATGGCGACGGTCGGCCACATCCAGCAGGGCATGTGGCGCCATCCGCGCGACCGCTCGGCGGAGTACAAAACCCTGGACTATTGGGTGTCCCTGGCCCGCACGCTGGAACGCGGGCTTTTCGACGGGCTGTTCCTGGCCGACGTGCTCGGCCCCTACGATGTGTATGGCGGCTCGGCGGACGCCGCACTTCGCCACGCGGTGCAGATCCCCAACTTGGACCCCATGCTGCTGGTCCCAGCCATGGCGCACGCGACCCAGCACCTCGGGTTCGCGGTGACCGCCAATACCGGGGCCGAGCACCCCTTCGTCTTCGCGCGAAAAATGTCTACCCTGGACCATCTGACCGGCGGCCGGATCGGCTGGAACGTGGTCACCGGCTACCTCGACAGCGCCGCCCGCGCGCTGGGCCGTCCGCGGCAGGCGGACCACGAAGCGCGCTACGACGCGGCCGACGATTTTGTCCGCGCCGTCCGTGCGCTGTGGGAGCAAAGCTGGGAGGATGGCGCCGTCCTGCGCGACCGCGATGCGGGCGTGTTCACCGATCCGGCGCGCGTGCACGAGGTAGCGCACGGCGACATGCGCGCCATCCATCTGTGCGAGCCATCGCCCCAGCGCACCCCGGTGATCTATCAGGCCGGCGCGTCCGCCCGAGGTCTGCGTTTTGCCGCCGAGCACGCCGAATGCGTGTTCGTGAACGCCACGACCCCACCCCAGGTCGCCCGCCTTGTCGCCGATCTGCGCGCGGCGGCCGCGGCCCAGGACCGCACGCTGCGGGTGTTCGCCGGCATGACGGTCGTCGTGGGCGCTGACGAGGCAGAGGCGCGCGCAAAACTCGCCGAGTATGAACGCCACGCCAGCGCGGAGGGTGCGCTGGCGCAATCCGCCGGCTCCACAGGGATAGATTTCGCCGCCCTGGCCGACGACGACCCGATCGAGGGCGCCAGCACGCAGGCCATCACCTCCAACCTCGCCGCACTCACCGCCGGGCCACCCCTGACCAAGCGCGATTTCGTGGCCCGGCTGGCTTTGGGTGGCCGTCAAAAACCAGTCGTGGGCTCACCGTCCCAGGTCGCCGACGCGATGCAAGGCTGGATGGAGGCAGCCGACCTGGACGGGTTCGTGCTGGCCCGCACGGTGGCGCCGGAGTGTTTCGCGGATTTCGTCGATAGTGTCGTGCCGGAGCTGCAGCTTCGCGGCGCCTACCCGGCACGCTACGGAGAGGGCACGTTACGGCAACGATTGGCCTGCTGAAGCAGCCATTTCACTCGTCAGCTCGATCGGTTTTCGGTAGAATGTGGCCAGGGATCGCCGCGCGAATGGCAATCGCCACGATCGGCACCGGAGGCCGCAAGGGGGCGTGATGGCGGAGCAGTCTTCGGAAAAATCGGGGATTGACGGCAGGATCGGTCGTTTGACCGGCATCATAGTGGCCCTGACCGCCTTGATCGGCGCGTGCTTCGCCCTGATCTCGACCTTTGGCGAGGGGTATAACAAGACCTTTCACGCCGCCGCTCCTCCGGCGGGCGTGGCCACGCCGCCCGCCCCCTCGCAACCGGCGCCCACCCAACCGGCAAAGACGGCGCCAGACACGTCTGCGCACCCCGCGCCCGGAACCTGCCGCATCGGTTTCGTATGGCGGGAGGCGGTAGCCGGCGACCATGTGTGCGTCGTCCCCGATACACGCAGGCGGGCCGCGGCAGACAATGCGGCGGCCGCAGCCCGCGTGAGCGCCACGGACCGCAGTTCGGGTCCCGACACCTGCATCCAGGGTTATGTCTGGCGCGAGGCCACCCAAACAGACCACACCTGCGTTTCAGTCGATACCCGCTCGCAGACACAGGCCGACAATCGGGAAGCTGCCGCGCGCGTGGCGGGACCCTAAGAGGCGAAGCCGGTTGGACAGCTGACGGCTACACTTCGCGCCGCAGCCGCTCTACCCTGCACGGAAACATCGGGTGGGAGCGGACATGCGCGTGTTTTGGGCCGGCGTGGCAACGTTAGGAGCCGCCAGCCTGGGCGTGCTCGCGCTGCATCGCGGCGAGACGGTCAACGCGCTGTGGTTGGTGACCGCCGCCCTGTGCGTGTATGCGCTCGGCTATCGCTACTACAGCCTGTTCCTCGCCACCCGCGTCACCGGCCTCGACTCCTCGCCGCCGCACCCCCGCCTACGCACGGCAGGACGGGCTGGACTACGTGCCCACCAACCGCGTCGTCCTCTTTGGCCACCATTTCGCCGCCATTGCCGGCGCCGGGCCATTGGTCGGTCCGGTGCTGGCGGCCCAGATGGGCTACCTGCCAGCCACGCTATGGATACTGGTAGGCGTGGTGTTCGCCGGCGCCGTGCAGGATTTCTTGATCCTGTTCCTCTCCGTGCGCCGCGACGGCCGATCGCTCGGCGACATGATCCGCACCGAAATGGGTCCGTTCGCCGGCATCGTCGCCAGCGTCGGCATCCTGGCCATCATGGTGATCCTGCTCGCCGTGCTTGGCCTGGTCGTCGTCAAGGCGCTGGCCGGCTCGCCCTGGGGCACGTTCACCGTGCTCGCCACCCTGCCGATCGCGCTGATGATGGGCATATACGGCCGCTTCCTGCGCCCCGGCCGGGTGCTGGAAATGTCGCTGATCGGATTTGTCCTCCTCATGGCCTCGCTCTGGCTGGGCGGGGCGGTGGCTGCCGACCCGATCTGGGCCGCCCGCTTCACCTACTCCGCACGCGCCTGGGCGCTGATGCTCATGGGCTACGGTTTCGTCGCCAGCGTATTGCCGGTGTGGCTGATCCTGGCCCCGCGCGACTATCTGTCCACGTTCCTGAAAATCGGCACGATCTGCGCGCTGGCGCTCGGCATCGCCGTAGTCCTGCCCGAACTGCACATGCCGGCAGTCAGCCGCTTCATCGACGGCACCGGCCCCGTCTTCGCCGGATCGCTGTTCCCGTTCCTGTTCATCACCATCGCCTGCGGCTCGGTCAGCGGTTTTCATGCGCTGGTCAGCAGCGGCACCACGCCGAAAATGCTGGGGAACGAGATGGATGCACGCGCCATCGGCTACGGCGCCATGCTGGCGGAGAGTGCGGTGGCGATCATGGCCCTGATCGCCGCCTGCGTGCTGGAACCCGGCGCCTACTTCGCCATGAACGCGCCGCCGGCGCTGATCGGCACCACGGCGGCCTCGGCAGCCGAGCACCATCTCCGGCTGGGGTTTTGCGATCACGCCTGACGCACTCACCCAACTCGCCAAAGACGTCGGTGAGACCAGCATCTTGTCGCGCGCGGGCGGCGCGCCGACGCTGGCGGTCGGCATGTCGCGCATCCTCTCCGGTGCGGTGGGCGGCCGCGCGCTGATGGCGTTCTGGTATCATTTCGCGATCCTGTTCGAGGCGCTGTTCATCCTGACCACGATAGATGCCGGCACACGCGTCGCCCGCTTCATGATCCAGGACCTGGCCGGCATGGCGCTGCCTGCCTGGCGCCGCACCGAAAACGTCTTCGCGAATATGGGCGCCACCGCGCTGGCTGTCGGCGGCTGGGGTTTTTTTCTCTACCAGGGCGTGCGTCGATCCGCTCGGCGGCATCAACACGCTATGGCCCCTGTTCGGCATCAGCAATCAAATGCTGGCCGCCATCGCACTCACGCTCGCCGCCACCGTGCTGTTCCGCATGAAGCGCGAGCGCTACGCGGCCGTGGCTCTCGTGCCCGCCGGATGGCTGGCGGTGTGCACGCTGACCGCCGGATGGGAAAAGATCTTTTCGCCAACACCGGCTGTCGGCTTCCTGTCGCACGCGGCGAAATTCTCCGCAGCGCTCGACGCCGGCAAATTGCTGGCACCCGCGAGATCGGTCGCCGACATGCGCCAGGTGCTGTTCAACGATCGCATCGACTGCGCGCTGACCGCGCTGTTCATGGGTGTCGTCGTCGCCATGCTGGGCGCCGGATGCGTGTGCATCGCCCGCGCGCTGGCAGACGGACGGGTGACCGCGCGCGAGCAAGACCATGATCTGCCGCTGCTTCGGACGTAGTTTCGACCCAGCCGCCCTGCTCACCGAGGCGGGCCGTGCCGCGCGCCTCATGGCCGGGGTCGCCGATTACGATGCGTATCTGGCGCACGTGACGGCAACACACCCCGACGCCCCGAGACTCACCCGCGAAGCATTTTTTCAGGCACGACAGGCCGCGCGCTACGGCCAAGGTGGCGGGCTACGCTGCTGCTGAATGCGGCTTGAAGTGTCAGCCCCGCTCATACACCAAGCAACGAACGGCAACGCGGGCGACCTCAGCCCTCGGCAGGACCCCGCGTCTTGAACAGGCCGATGCCTTCCATCGTCATCACCGCCTCGCCGTCTTGATTGCGGAACGTCCAGCGCCGCTTCACCGATCCCATCTCAGGCCTGCTTCGGGAGCGTTTCACCTCCAATGTTTCCGCCTCCAGTGTCAGCCGGTCACCGGGATGGACGGGTTTCAGCCAGCGAATGTTGTCGATCCCGGGAGAACCGAGCGACTGCGCCCCCCGCGCCTGCATGTCATCAACCATCAGTCGCATCGCGTAGGCACAGGTCTGCCAGCCGCTGATCGCCAGTTTCTGGAAAAAGGGGTGCGCCTCGGCCGCCGCATCGTCCAGGTGGAACGGTTGCGGATCATATTTTTCTGCAAAATCCAGCGCCGCCTCTCGCGTCACCTCGATCGGGCCCAGCGTGTTGCGGTCGCCGACCTGCATATCCTCGAAAAACATCATGCGCGAAGTGTGACCCGGCCGTGGCGGACTGAACAATGCCATTACCGCGGCGCTGCCCGCAGCAGAACCACCCCCAGCACCGCGGACGCCGCGAACAATGCCGCGCCCACCCCCAGCTGAACGGTGTGGTCCAGGTGAACGCCGCTGCCAGCCAGCGCGAAAATGGCGGTTTGCGGCAGATAACCGGCCAGGCTCGCCAGAAGAAACGGGGTCGCCTTCAGGCCGGCGGCACCGGCCGCCAGGTTGAGCAGAAGATTGTTGCCCACCGGAAGCAGCCGCAGCGTGAGCGTCGTCATGAACGGCCGCGCAACCAGGCGGCGTTGGGCCGCGGCGAGCCGCCCGCGCAGGCGCCGCACCGCCCAGTCACGGGCGAACGCGCGCGCCCAAAAGAAATCGCCGGCACAGCCCAGCAGCTGCGCGAGCAATGCCAGCCCACTCCCGCGCCAGGCCCCGAACGCATACCCGCCGGCAAACGCCACCACTTGACGCGGCACGCCGGCCGCCGTCAGCAGGCCGCCGGCCAAAACCAGGATGGCCGCCCCGCGCCATGTAGGCGCCGCCCCGGACAGCACGCCCGTGCCCAGGCTGCGTGCGGTAAATCCAGCCGCCACCAGGCCGGCCAGGAGAAACGCCCCTTTCAGCCACGGTGCGCCGGGAGCGGTCAGCGCTGTATCAGCCGGTCGAGCCAAAACCGCCCGCTCCCCTGGCCGTGCGCCGCGTGAACGCCTCGACGATGGTGAACGAAGGTCGCAGGATGGGCACGAACAGCAGTTGCGCGATCCGATCCCCTGGCTCGATCACGATCGTCTCCGTGCCAGGCGCGGTGCGGTTCCACAGGCTGACCATGATGGGGCCGGTATAGTCGGCATCGATCACCCCCACCAGGTTGCCGACCACCAGGCCGCGTTTATGGCCCACCCCGGAACGCGGCACGATCAGCGCCGCCATGCCCGGATCGCCCATGTGCAGCGCGATCCCGGCCCCCACCAGCACCGCCGGGGATTGCGGCGCCAAATGCAGGGGCGCATCCAGGCAGGCATGCAGGTCGATGCCGGCCGCCATCTCGCTCTGGTATGTCGGAAGCCCCCACCGATGGATGCGTTGGTCTAGGATAACGACTTCGATTTTTCAGTGCTCCGGCGTGCCGGCGCCGTCTAGCGCAGCCGCGACACGTTTCGCCAGCCGGGCCGCTACCTCGGTCTTGTCCAGGTCTGACCACAGCGTCTCACCAGCCGCATCGATCACGTGCACCGTGGTCCGCCGCCCGCCCATGATGCCCGTCTCCGGCCGCACATCGTTGGCAACGATCCAGTCACAGTTCTTGCGTACCCGCTTTTCCCGTGCGCGGGCCACCACATCGTCCGTCTCCGCCGCGAACCCAATCGTCAGGCGCGGCCGGCGCGGCCCTGGGCGCGACAGGGCGGTCAGAATATCGGGGGTGGGCACCAGGTCGAACGCAGGCGGTCCAGCCGACTTCTTCAGCTTTCCGGGAACAGGCCGGGCCATCCGCCAATCGGCCACGGCGGCGGCAAACACGGCGGCGTCGGCCGGCAACGCGCGCTCGCATGCTGCCAACATCTCCTCAGCCGTCTCGACCGCATGGGCCTCCACGCCGGGCGGGGTGGCCAATCCCACCGGCCCATGCACCAACGTGACGCGCGCCCCAAACCCGGCCAAGGCGGCGGCAATGGAAAAACCCTGCCGCCCGCTGCTGCGATTGGCCAGCACCCGCACCGCATCGATAGGCTCGTGCGTCGGCCCGGCCGTCACCAGCACGTGTCGCCCGGCCAGCGCGCGGCTTTCCGCGAAAAACCTCTCTATGGCGGCCAGGATCGCGGGCGGCTCGGCCAGCCGTCCCGGCCCGTATTCGTGGCACGCCATTTCACCCTCGTCCGGCCCCACGAACCGCACGCCCCGGGCACGCAACAGCGCCACGTTGGCCACCGTCGCCGGGTGTTGCCACATGCGCACGTTCATCGCGGGTGCCGCCAGCACCGGCGTGTCGGTCGCCAGCAGCACGGTCGCCGCCAGATCGCTCGCCAAGCCAGCCGCGTGCCGCGCCAGGATGTCGGCCGAGGCAGGTGCGACCACAATCAAATCCGCTGCCCGCGACAACTCGATATGCCCCATCTCGCTCTCGTCGGTCAGCGACCACAGATCGGTGAAAACCTTGGCGCCCGTCAAAGCCTGCAGGCTGAGCGGCGTCACGAACCGCGCCCCCGCCTCCGTCAGCACCGACGTCACCCCATACCCGGCCCGCACCAGCAGCCGCACCAGCTCCAGCGCCTTATACGCCGCAATCCCCCCCGAGACGATCAGCAGCACCCGCCGACCCTCTAACACCTGACGACCGGTCCCCCACTCCTGACTCAGAGGCGCCAACCCGAATGGATCGCGGCAATGCCGCCCGACAGGTTCTCGAACCGCGCGCGCTCCAGCCCCGCCTGCTCCATCATGGACATCAGCGTCTCCTGGTCCGGAAAGGTGCGGATGCTTTCGGCCAGATAGCGATAACTCTCGGAATCGCCCGCCACTACCCGGCCCACGCGCGGCAGCACGGAAAACGACCAGCGGTCATACACCCCATCCAGCACCGCGATCTGCAGTTTTGAAAATTCCAGACAGAAGAACCGGCCGCCGGGCTTGAGCACACGCCGCGCCTCGCGCAGCACGGCCAGCTTGTCGGTGCAGTTGCGCAGGCCGAAGGCGATGCTGACGGTGTCCGCGCAGCCATCCGGAAAAGGCAGCTGCTCCGCATCGGCCACCGCGTAATGAAACCCGCCTAGCAGGCCGCGCGCGATGGCCCGGTCGCGGCCGGCGCCCAGCATGGCGGCGTTGATATCGGTCAAAAAGACCGGTCCGCCGCCCAGCTTCGACCAGCCGGAAGCGATGTCGCCGGTCCCGGATGCCATATCCAGCAAGGTCTTGGCAGGCGTGGGCCGCAGCTGATTGACGAAAATGCGCTTCCAGACGCGGTGGATGCCGAGCGACATGAGGTCGTTCATCACGTCGTAGCGCGGCGCCACACTGTCGAAGACCGCCCGCACCATGGGTTTCTTGGCCGCCGCCGGCACACGGCGATAGCCGAAATCGGTATCCACTGCGCTCTCTTCGTATGTCACTGCCCTACTACCCTTCTGAGAATCGAGGGGTCTGGCTCAAAATGCGCTAGGCCGAGTCAGATGGCGTGTGTTTCGAGAACCGGAGCGGAGCGGACCTTGATGGTCCGTGAGCACCGGAAGCGCAGAAACGCGCGTCAGATGGCCGGCATAGTAGCATTTTCAGGCAGACACCATGCCGGAACTCCCCGAAGTCGAAACCGTGATGCGCGGCCTGGCCGCTCGCCTCGCGGGCCGCGTCATCCAGCAGGCCACGCTGAACCGCGCCGACCTGCGCTGGCCCATCCCGCCCAACCTCGCCGCCCGCCTGACCGGCGCCCGCGTGCTGGGCCTGTCCCGCCGCGCCAAATACATTTTTGTCCGGCTCGACGGCGGCGACAGCGTGCTGCTCCACCTCGGCATGTCCGGCCGCATGAACATCTCCCGCCTCGGCTTGGCCGACCCACTCCCCGTATTGCACGAACACCTGGTGCTCATCACCGAGGACGGCTGGCGTATCGCGCTGGTCGATCCCCGCCGTTTCGGCAGCCTGGACCTGCTGCCCACCGCGGAAGAATCCAGCCACCGCCTGCTCGCCGGCTTAGGCCCCGAACCGCTGGGCAACGCGTTCACGTCCGAAACCCTGTCGGCCGCCCTGGCCGGACGACGCACCCCGATCAAGGCGGCCCTCCTCGACCAGCGGGTAGTCGCCGGCCTGGGCAACATCTATGTCTGCGAGGCCCTCTACCGCGCCCGCATATCACCCCGGCGCCTGGCCGCCAGCGTTGCCGGCGCCCGCGCCGCCCGACTGGTCCCGGCAATCCGCGCCACGCTCACCGAAGCTATCGCCGCCGGCGGATCGAGCCTGCGCGACTACGTTCAGCCGACGGGCGAACTCGGCTACTTCCAGCACGCCTGGAAGGTCTATGGGCGGGCAGGGGAGCCCTGCGAAGCCTGCCCCGGCCCACCCGCCTGCGGCGGCATCGCGCGCATCGTGCAGTCCGGACGCAGCACGTTCTTCTGCCCCAAGGTTCAGCGCTGAGCTTGGACGGGACTCACCAGGTGATGAGCGGGGTGGCGCCCGCAAAACTCGGCTCGGCAAGCTGCTTGACCACGAAATCCGCCACGTCCGCCCGCGCGATCTGCCCGCCATGAAAGTTTGAGAGGTCGGTCAGCACGCGGTAGCTGCCCCGTCCGGGCGCGTCCTTCAGAATGGACGGCCGCACGATCACCCATTCCAGGCCGCTCTCGCGAATGATCCGCTCCTGGCGGTCCTTGTCGGCATACACGCTCTGCAATACCAGCGGCAGCAGCAGCCAGTCGTACAGCAGGCCGCCATGCCCACGGCTGTCTCCCGCACCCAGGCCGGTGATGCACACCAGTCGCCGTACGCGCCGTTCGCCCATGGCGGCGACCAGCGCGCGCGTGCTCTCCGACAGCAGGGTCATGCGCCGGAACGGGCTGATCCCGGTGCCGAGCGAGCTGGCCACCGCCTGGCATCCGTCCAGGGCCCGGACCAGGGCCTCCCGGTCACGCGCGTCCCCCACGACCAACTGCGCGCCAGGCAAGGCCGCCGCCGCACCCTCGCCACCGCGGACCAGCGCCACGACATCGTGGCCGGCTTCGAGCGCCTGACGCACGATCTCGCGTCCGGTGCCGCCAGTCGCACCCAAAACCAGGATTTTCATGGGCCGAACCTAACCCTTTCTCGGCGGCAGGATCGGCGTAACCTGCCCCGCCTTGATCTGCCAGCCGCCCGATCCGCGCACATAGACGCGCATATACCGGAAACTGCCCGGGATGGGATGGCCGTCATAGCTTGCCTCCCAGGTATACTGGCCGGTCACCAGCGCGGCGTCCGGTCCCAGGCTCTGCACGTGCACCTCGTCGAAGCTGAAGCGGCTCACATGCAGCCGCTTACTCTCGTGGTCCGCCAGCACCTTGCGCTTGTCGGAGATGGTGCCTGGGCCGTCGGTCACCTGGTAGTCATCGGCCAGCAGGCGGCCGAGCGTCGCCGCATCGTTGGCCTGGTAGGCGCGGGCCAACGCCTCCTCCATGCCGCGCAACACGGTCTCCAGCCCTGTGCCGCCCGCCTCGATGTCGCCACCCGACACCGGCGTGTACAGCGCCGGGTTGGCCTGCACGCCGGCCGTGCCGCCCTCGCGCGGCGGAAACGCGCGCATCGCCTCCGCCCAGGCCTCGGCACTGGCCCAATGGGCGATATTGACGAAGCGGAAACGCGCCGCCGGGTCGATCGCGCGGTGCAGCCTGGTGTCCAGATACCCCGGATGCGCCGCGAACACGGCGGCGGTCTGCTTCCAGCTCTCGACAAACGCCGCCTCCTGCGCGGCGGCGACCTCGAACGGGTTGATCAGCGTCACGTGCATCGTCGGGTCCTTTCGGCGCGCGCAGTCGCCCGGCACATCGCGAGGCTCCGGCCCGGCCGCGACGATATGCCAGAGCGACGGGCGCGAAAACTTGCACATTCGTGCGATCCGCTGCGTGCCCCGTTTGCCGCGCCCACCATATGCGGCCGCGGGAGGGCCGGGGATGGAGAGTTTCGCGGAGTGGTATCGCCGCGGCGCCCTGGCGCCCATGGCGGTGGAAGCACGTTTGCCCACCGGCGCCCCGGCCCAGATGGTCCGGGCCCGCGAACCGGCGGGGCACGCTGTCGAGCCTGCCTGCGATCACCTGACCGTGCAGCTCGTGCTGGAAGGCCGGTCGCGCGCCAGCATCGACCTGGGCGCTGGCCGTTTCGGCGGCGCGGGCGGCCCGGGCACGCTGGCCATCGCACCTGCCGGCAGCCCGTGCGACTACAGCATAGACAGCCCGCACGAGGTGCTGATCGTGGCCCTGCCGGCCGCACCCAGCCTGGCCGTGCTGCGCGAGGCGAGCGGCGGCCGTCTGCGCGACCACGGCCGCTTGCACGCGGGCGCCGTGCGCGGCGACGACGTCCTGGAGAGCATCATGCGCCGGCTGTGGACCGAGGCCGAAGCGGGATCGCCGATGGGCATCCTGCTGGCCGAGGATGCGGCAACCGCGCTGGCCGCCCGGCTGGCACGCCTCGCCTTGCGGGTGGACGGCCTCGCATCCCAGCCGGCACGGCCCGATGAGCGGCCGCTGCAAGGCTGGCGGCTCGCCCGCGTCCTGGCGCTGATCGGCGACCGGCTAGGCGATGCCGATGGCCTGCGCCAGTCCGACCTGGCGGCTGTGTCCGGCCTGAGCGCCTGGCATTTCTGCCGCGCGTTCAAGGCCGCGACCGGCACCGCCCCGCACCGGTATGTCACGCTGCGCCGCCTGGCCGAGGCGCAACGCCGCATGGCCCGGACCAGTGACGGGCTGGCGCGGATCGCTGCCGAATGCGGGTTTGCGCATCAAAGCCATCTCACCCGCGTCATGCGGCGTGAAACGGGCCAAAATCCTGCTTCGTGGCGCCGAGCGATCCGGACGTGAGCCCCCGCCAGGCCGGCCCAAACCGCCCCAAACCGCTTGACTCGGCCCGGGTGCGCCCCCTAGAAACCTGCCTCCCGACGGGTGGCCGGCGTGATCCGGCACCCATCCATTGCCCACCGCGAACCGTAGAGATCGAACGCAAGCCCCATGGCGAACACTGATTCCGCGCGCAAGCGCATCCGGCAGAACACGGTGCGCACGGCCCGCAATGCCGCCCGCAAGTCCCGCATGCGCACCTTCGTCAAGAAGGTCGAAGCGGCCATTGCAAGCGGCGATCGCGAAGCAGCCAACGTGGCCCTGCGGGACGCGCAACCGGAAATGCAGCGTGCCGCCGGCAAGGGCGTGATCCATCGCAACACCGTCGCCCGCAAGCTGTCCCGTCTCAGCGCCGCGATCAAGCATATCGCCACGCCCTAGCGCGACCAGGGTCGCGCCCGCCCAGCGGCGCCGGACGGCGCCCGCCTGGGACCAGGTTTGCCGCAGTGCAGCGGCACGGAGGTTGGCATAGATGCCACCGCCTAAAACCGCACGTCATCTACAGTATTCAGACATTCGTTACTGTTCCGACGCTAGTCGGCGTTAAATAACGTTTGCCATGCCGGTCGATCCGACCTAAGTTTTTCTTGCCGGCGCCTGCCGGGCTTTGCCGAAAACGGACAGCACGCTTTGGGGACGGCCTAGCGCCGGAAGTGGAAACTTGTCCGGACTAAACGCCACTCGAGACACTGGGGAATGTCATTTGAGATTGGCGACAAGCAGATGCCAGTCCGGTGCCCAGCGCCGGAGGCTAGTTCATGACCAGCCTGTCAGGGCCGGACACCCCGCAAGTCGCTTTGCAATGGGCCCGCATCCGCGGCCGGCTGCAGGCTGAGGTGGGTGATGTCGAATACCGGAGCTGGCTCAAGCAGATGACCTTGGCCGGTATCGAGGGCGACGAGGTTACCGTCCACCTGCCGACGCGGTTCCTGCGTGACTGGGTGCGCAGCCATTACGGCGACAAGGTTACAAAGCTGTGGCAGCAGGAGAACCCCTCGGTGCAGCGGGTGGAGATCCGTGTGGGGGGCCGCCAAGCCACAGGCCTGGCGGAAAGCCTGGCCGCCCCACCAGCCCCACCTCCGACGCCGGCTCCGGCCCGCCCGCAAGCGGCGGTCAACGGCCATGCGCGCGAGGAACTGTCGGTGGCGTTGGACACGCGCTTCAGCTTCGACAGCTTTGTCGTGGGCAAGCCGAACGAGTTCGCCTATGCGTGCGCCCGGCGTGTGGCCGAGGACCCGGGCCGCAAGGAATTCAACCCGCTCTTCCTGTATGGCGGCGTCGGGCTCGGCAAAACCCATTTGATGCACGCGATCGGTCTGGAACTGGCGCGCCGCGCGCAAGCGCCTGAAGGCCAGCGCAGCCACACGACGGTCGCCTACATGTCGGCCGAAAAATTCATGTACCGGTTCATTACCGCGCTGCGCTCGCAGTCCACGCTGGAGTTCAAGGACCAGCTGCGCTCGGTCGATGTGCTGATGATCGACGACCTGCAATTCCTGATCGGCAAGGACAATACGCAGGAAGAATTCTTCCACACCTTCAACGCCCTGATCGACCAGGGCAAGCAGATCGTGGTCAGCGCCGATAAGTCGCCCTCGGATTTGTCGGGCATCGAGAGCCGGCTGCAAACCCGGCTCAACCACGGCATGGTCGCCGACCTCCATGCCACGACCTACGAACTTCGCATTTCGATCCTGGAGGCCAAAGCGGTGCGCGCCGGGGCCACCGTGCCGTTCCGGGTGCTCGAATTCCTGGCGCACAAGATCACCTCGAACGTGCGCGAGCTCGAGGGCTCGCTCAACCGCCTGATCGCGCATGCCAGCCTGTTCAACCGCCCGGTGACTCTGGAGGCGGCTCAGGAGGTGCTGCACGACGTTCTGCGCGCGCACGACAAGCGGGTGACGATCGATGAAATCCAGCGTCGCGTGGCCGAGCACTACAACATGCGCATCGGCGACATGGTCAGCGCGCGCCGCGCCCGCGCGGTGGCCCGGCCACGCCAGGTGGCGATGTTCCTGGCCAAGCAGCTGACCAGCCGCTCATTGCCCGAAATCGGCAAGAAGTTCGGCAACCGCGACCACACCACGGTGATGCACGCCTGCGCGCGCGTGACAGAGCTTATGGGCGCCGACAGCGGCTTCGCCGAGGATGTGGATCTGCTCAGGAAAATGCTGGAGAGTTAAGCAGTCCCTTCCTGAAAGAAAGGACTAAAAAGCTTTCGCCAATTGAGTTCGCGACAGCCGGACAAAGGTTTTTTGCTTCTTTTTTGCAAAAAAGAAGCGCTTGCCTCACGCGGTCACCAGCCCCCCCATCGGCGATACCCCCGCATTCGGAAACACGGTCGCCAGCTGATCGGGCGTCAGCTGAAGATGATCCTGCAACACGCCCATGATCACCGATCGTATATCCGTGTTCGGCCACACATCGCGGTTCTGCCAAAGATTGTTCAACGGGGTCCATTGCGCGATCACCCGCCCGCCGGCCACCGCGCCGCCGGCCAGGAACATCGCAAACCCGGTGCCGTGGTCGGTTCCGGCACACCCGTTGATCGCAGCCGTCCGGCCGAACTCCGTGATCGTCAAGACGACCGTGTTGGCCCAGGTGCTGCCGGCAGCGGCGGCCAGGATGCCGATCGACGCGTCGATGTCGGACAGCAGCGGCTGCAGGCGCGAGACCTGGCTGGTATGCGTATCGACGCTGTCGGTCGTCTGCACCAGCGCCACCGCCGGGCCGCCGGCCGCCGAGATGAATACGCCGGCGGCCTGCATCGCCGCCTGCAACGGCGAGGCCGTCGGCATCTTGTTGCCGGACAGCCAGGTCTGAAGCTGCTGGCGTTCATTGAAGCCGGACTGGATCGGACCCCCGATCAGCGGGTCGGGCGCGCCCAGCGTTTCCACCAGGGCGGCCAGCGTATTGGGCGTGGGTGCCGCACCACTATGCACCCAGGATCCGATCAGCGGCAGCCCCGCGCCATTGGCCGGCCCCTGCGCGATCGTCGGCATGGCCGAGCCCAGCACCATACCGGCCTCAACCCCGCCCTGCACGGTCGGCAACAGACTGGCCAGCCGGTTCATCCAGCCGCTGCTGGCCGTGCCGAGCTCGCCCGCCTGGAGCGCATCCTGATCGGCAAAATGGCTGCGGGAGTTCAGGATACCCCCTACCGCATGCACGGCCAGCATCTGGCCGCTCTGATACATCTTGTACAGGTTCGGCAAAGATGGGTGCAGGGCGTAGAACCCGCCCAGGTCGAGCATTCCGCCCGGTTGGCCCACGGCAGGCGGCAGCAGCGGTGCGCGTAACCCCGCGAGATACGGGTCGCCATACGGAATCACAGCCGACAACCCGTCCAGCCCGCCCAGCACGTTCAGGATGACGAGCCGCTGCGGGAAGGAGACGCCCGCGCGCGCCGGCTTGAAATGAGCAAGGCTGAGCGCCGCCCCCATGCCGCCCAGCGCGGCACGCCTGGTCAGGATCGGGCCGCCCGGGAATGCGCCGCCATGTGTAGCCATGTGTGCGTGGCTGTGTCCGTGCATCTCAGCGCCTCTGAAAATCGGGGGAGCAGAACAGGATCGTCAGCTTGTCATGCGTTTTGGTCACGCGCCCCAGCATCGCCACGGTAGCCTGGCTGATCAGCGCGCCCAGGGCTGTATTGGCCGTGGCGTTCGGATCGACGTTGCCGAAATGCGTGCACAGCAGATTCACGTAGTTGGTGCGCAACATCATCTGCGCCGGCGAGGCCCAATCCGCGCCCAGGTCCGACCAGCCGTTGGGAAAAGTCGGCTGCCAGACCGGCTGGCCCAGGCCAGCGACGTCGTTGGCCGCCGTGTACGGGTTGGCAGCCACCGATCGCCAGGCGGCCAGCCCGAAATCCTGCGGATTGCGTAACTTGGTCTGCGGCACCCAGGCGCTGTCCAATCCGATAATGGCCGTGTAAGCCGCCTGCAGGCTGCCGCCATTGTTGGACAACGCCGCCGTCACGGCAGCCACATCGTTCGGATCAGGTGTATCGCTGCAGAAATGTTCGACCAGCTTGGTCGCAATGTGCGCGTAAGTCGCGGGATGAGTGCCCAGATAAATCAGTGCCTGGTAAGCGTCGAACACCGTGCCAGGATAAGTCTGGCCCAGCATCGTTTGCGCACCCGGCTGGTGCAGGTCGGCGCTGATGACGAACCCTTGGGTTGGCGCGGTTGTGCTGACCGTCCAGCCAGTCAGCATGTAGGCCAGCGCGTCAACGTCGGCTTGGGTGTAGTTCCCCGCCAGGCCGATGGTGAACAGCTCCAGCGTCTCGCGCGCGAGGTTCTCGTTGATGCCGCCGCCGGTCGCCAGGCCGCGCTGGCTTTGCGGCCCCATCGAGACGTCGTTGTTCAGCGAGGACAGCATGGCCGGATGCTGCATGACCGCCAGCAGCATGTTGGCGAAGGTGTCGGTCACGTAGGGCCGGATCGCCTCGCGCACGAACGAGCCGGAGGCGGCCAGAGTCGTCTCGGTCGCCTTGCCCAGGATGGCGAAATGGTTGGACCAGAACCGCACCAGTCGTTCACGAAACGGCGTGGCCGTGGCGACGGAGTTGATCAGAGAGGCTTGCTGCTCGTTGCTGAAATGCTTGCTGAGCGCGGTCTGCGCAGCCTGCTTGGCCGGTGAATGGGCGGGTGCCGCATTCAGGGTGGCGACCAGACCCAGGCCCATCACGGTGGTGGGCGGCGCGTTCGAGAGCGGGTCGGTGCCGGTCAATTGCGCGTTCAGCCAGGCGATCGGGTCGGTGGGGATGGCGTCACCGGGGCGCGCGCCCAACCCGAACCGGTTGAACGCCTGTATCACCTGGGCCGGGATTGGGACCGCGCCGTCGGAAACGTTCATCGACACCCTCGCCGTTTGACAACCCAAAGTTGCATCACGCGGCTGTTATAACGGTAAGCGAAACGATGTCAACGGTTAATATGTCTGTGGATGAATGAGCACTACCCTTTGGTTTCCGGCTCCGACACAGGCTCCCCAACC
The DNA here is from genome assembly GCA_963850605.1 of uncultured Alphaproteobacteria bacterium. Taxonomy (GTDB): domain Bacteria; phylum Pseudomonadota; class Alphaproteobacteria; order Acetobacterales; family Acetobacteraceae; genus BOG-908. The sequence goes on from CAWKLX010000006.1 coordinate 478,022, forward strand.
GCCTGCGGGCCAGCGCCAGCCCGCCGTAATCTAAACCGTTTACGTAATAAAATAATCAATAACACTACCATCGCGAGTATCGCCGCCGCCACGCCGGCCGCTTCCGGCTTGCGGCGGTGGACCTGCGCCCGGACCTCCATCAACGCGCTTTTCGCGGTGGCCTTCCAGGCATCGGCGAAATCGGGGGCGGGGCAAGCATGGCCGAAATGGGTGGCGAAGCGCACCCTGGCGCCGTTCGAGACGTAGAGGCGATAGAGCGCGGCAGCCCGGGCCGCATCACCCACGCCCAGGCTCCAGCCAGCCGCGCTGCACAGCACGGCGGCGTAGGCCTGGCTCCGCGGCGGCAGCGCGCGAGCCGCCGCCACCGCTTGCTCGACCGCGAGATATCGATAGTGGAAGCGCAGATCCGGCCTGGGCCGGCTGGCGTCGAACCGGATTTTCTCGGCATGGGTGGCGCCGTAATCGGGCGGGGCAAAGGGCCCGGCCGGACCAGGCCCGAGCCAACTCTCGAACTCGCCACCAACAAACGCCTGGTCGGGGCCTTCCTCGGTCCCCATCAACTCCATGCCATGCCCGCGCAGCAGCGTGGCGGCCATCCACCCGGCACGTGCCCTGTCGATCGCCCAAAACGCCGTCGATGCCTGTCGTTGCGCCGCCTCCAGCGCACGGGCGTCGGGCCGTGGGTCGTACGCGTTCGGCTCCGCGCCGGGCGCGAAGTAGGCCAGCGCCTCGCCAATCCGTCCGTCCCGCACCAGCCGGCGCGCCAGCAGGTCGCGCAAGCCCCGCGCCGGCGCAAACCCTCCGCGCGAGCCCTGCACCGTCGGACCGGGTTGGCCATCGGCGGGCGCATGCGCATCGACGAAGCGGCGCAGCTCGTCAGTGGTCAGCACGCGCTCGGCCAGATACGCGAAATCACCCCAATACGCGGCGGCCACGGGCCACAGCACCTCGGCCGCCTGCCAGAAATCGCCGGCGTTCAAGACCGCCACGGACGTCTCACCCCGCAGCAGCGTGGCGCTGGACGGCTCCAGCGCCGCCTCCGCAGGGGCCGTCTGCGCCGCGTGCAGGGCGGCGGCAAACAGCTTGGTCGCATCCTCACCTGATTGCAGCGCCAGCTTGGCGCGCAGCCACATCGAAAGCGGGGTCGCATTCCGCCCCGCCAGGTCGCGCGCCGCATCCATGTCGCCCAACCGATACGCCAGCGCAGCCAGCCGATCGGGCTGGGCCACCTTCGCCTGCGCGCGCACCGCGGCCAGCAGCGATTTCAGCTTCCCCGTATCCAGATTGTCCGGCGACCAGAAACCGTCCACGCCGAACGCGGGATCTTCCGCCGCACCGATCCACTGGTGGTGCAGGTAATCGCCCGTCAGGCCCAGCGCATGGATCACCAGCAGGCGCTGCACCAAGGGCTGCGCCACCAGGGCCGGCAGCGTGTCCGGATGGTTCTCCGCGCGCTCTGCCACCATGCGCAGCGACTGCACCGCCTCGTCCGACCCGTCCGCCGCCTGCTCGGCATAGAGCGCCACCGCGCCTGCGATCTCCGCCCGGCCCAGCAGTAGCCGCGCCTGCTCCCCCAGGCTGGCTACACCCAGGCCCAGCGGATCCGGCACGCCCTTGGCCACCAGATCGCGCACCGCCGCAAACGCCGTCTCCGCCTCGGCCGCCGCACCCGTATGCGCGGCCACCCGTCCCAGCATGTACTGTGCCCAGACCGCGCGCGGGGCGGCCTGGGCCGGCGGCAGGTCCAGGACGAACCGGAAATACTCGCGCGCATCGGCCAGATTGCCGTGCGCGAACGCCACGGCGCCGCCGGTATACAGGCGGATCGCCGGCGGCAATCCGCCGGCCGCCTGCAGCGCCCACCGGCTGTCCGGGGCCGCCCGCATCGCCGACAGGGCGGCCAGTTGCGATGGCGATAGTCCGGCGCGCTCGGCCGCGCCGCGCGGATCGGGCTCCGCCTGCGCGTCCGCCGCCGGTCTGGCGGGCGCTTTATACCAGCGCGAAGCCGGGGCCAGCCGCGCCACCTCCCAGGCGAAACTGTTGGTCGGCGCCTGGGTCAGCGTCTGGTGCCGATGGTCCAGCAACTGCCACGTCGCACCAAGGAAACATGCGTGCGCCGCCGCCCCGGCCAGCACGAAGGCCGCCACCCAGGCCAGCCTACTTCTCCGCATGAACATCCCCCGCACAGCGCATCCAGCCCGCCAGCACGGAGGTGCGGCCACCCAGCAGCCCGGCACCAAGCAGCGACAACCGGCCGGGCTCCAGCACATACTGCCCCAATCCGTCCGCCGCCACACAGTCCTGCGGCAACGTTATATGACGCGGCAACACCACGTCATCCGTGCCGGCATTGACGACCAGGATGTCCGATGCGCCGGCCACCCGGCCACGGCGGGTCAGCGCCAGGGCCCGCCCATCCGGCTGTCTGCCGGCGGCCACATCGCGCAGCGTGGCCATGCCCCAGGCCCGCGCGTCGCCCGCCACGGGCAGGCGAAACCACACCAAGCCGGAAAGCCGGTCTGGCGGATCGCGCTCTATCTCGGCCACGAAGCGGGCCACCTCCGCCGGATCGGCCGCGATCTCCTGGCCCCGAGCGCCATCGCTGGCCGGCATCTCGGCCGAGACGGCCAGCCCGGCGCCCGTACTCGCCACGCGCACACCATAGGCGGGTAGCGCCACCTGGAATGGGGTGCGCGTGCGACCGGCCAGCGCGCGCACGAAGCCCAGGGCGCGATCCGCGCCGAACAGGCCCAGCCGTGGATCGTCCACCGCATGCACCTGCAGAATCAGGCGGTCCGCCGCTTCCGCCAGTGCCGGGAAACCGGGCGAGGCGATCCATGTCGGCAAAACGGTGATGCCGATCGGGGTGTCAGGCGGCAGCGCCACCCGAAGCGCACGGAGAAACATCGCGTACACCGCCAGCCCTGCGGTCGCCGCGTCGTGGTCGATCTCCACACTCCGCAAGGACGGGGGAAGTCCGGCCAGCAGCCCCCGCACCTGGTCCACCAGCGGGCCGCGACGCCGCTCATCGATCCGGCCTTCGATCCGCACGACGGGAATGACGGAATGACCCCGGGCCAGCAGCGCGGTCCAATCCGGACGCACCAGCGCCGACTGCCCCGACGCCGCAACCTCGGCAACCAGCACGTGCCAGGTAGCGAACACGCCGGTCCCCTCGGCCACCGCGCGGCCCACCGCCGGCGGCCAGGCAAGCTGCCACACAAAGGCGTCGCTCGGCAGATGCCGTGCCGGCGCGGCCGAGCCGTACAGCACCAAGGCGGTCCCCAGGCCCACCCAGGCCAACGGGGCCACCTGGCGGCCTATTCGACCGCTCGGCAGGCCAGCAGCTCGCGCATCATGCCGCGCAACTGTCCGCTCTGTTCCGCCCATTCAAGAATTTTGGCCAGTGCCCCGGGCGGTGCATCCACCGACACGGTGCCTGGCAGGGCGGCCAATCCGGCAAGCGCGGCCTGACCGGGCCGGCACAGCACCAGGCTCGGCCGTGTGGTGGCACCGGCATAGGCGGCCGCCAAATTGGCACCCAGCTCGGCAGCCAGCCGCATCAGCCGCCGCCCCTGCGTGCCGGGCCGCAATCCCGGCGCCTGCACGCCGGGGCGCACATGGTCCAGCGCGCCCGCCGCCAGCACGCCGGCCGCGCCCAGATCCAGCCCATAGCGCAGTGCGCTGTAACAGGCGGCACCGCCGCCCAGGCAGAACAGATCCGTGGCGCCCACCGTACGGGCGATGCGCAGCATGCCCAGCAGGCAGGCATCGTAATCCTCGCCCAGCCCCGCCACGCCCATCATCGCCAGACACTGCGCCTCGTCACGCACATACAGCGTGTGCACCTGGGTGTCCGGCTGGGGCGGCAGGGTGAACGTGCCGCCATCGTGACCGAACACCACCAACAAACTCTGCGAACGCCGCACCGGCGCCAGCATGACGCTGGTCTGGCCGTCCTCGCCGCCCGTCCCCAGGCTGCGCAGCACCGCCTCGCCCTCGGCCAGCGCCTCCACCAGCGGCGCCAGCTCGGCATCGCCGCCCGTCCGCAGCGCCGCCCGGCAAGCCGCCAGCTCACCGCGCAGCAGCAGTTGCCGCGCCGGAACGGAGGGGGTGGGCGGTTCGATCCTGGGCGAGTGCAAGGCGGGCAGGGCGGCCGCAGTGTCGAACCGGTCTTCGTTCTCCTCCCAGAGCTCGTCGTCGTCAGAATCAAGATCGTCACCCACCACGGCCGGGAACGAATGGTTCGCACCGTGATGTTCGGTCGGTTGCAGCGATTCCCGTGCCGATTCGGCCGTCAAGCCCTTCGCGGATGCGCCCGTATCGGCCTCATCCTGGCCCTGCCTCTGGCCGGGTGCCTCACCTTGGCCGGGCGCCTCACCTTGGCGTGGTGCCTCACCCTGGCCGCGACGCAGCCGGCGCATCCAGCCGCCCCAAACCCCGCTCATGCCCAGCCCCGAATCACCGCCATACCATACGCCAATCTATACCAGACCGCCGGGGATCGGACGAGCCGAGCCTAGCTTCCAAGCTGTTAAGCGGAGCTTATCGCAGTCTACGGAGGCGAGCTTACCGCTCGACACACATGGCCACCCCCATGCCGCCGCCGATGCACAGGGTGGCCAACCCCTTATGCGCGTCCCGCTTTCCCATTTCGTGCAGCAGCGTCGTCAGCACCCGCGCGCCGGACGCCCCGATCGGGTGCCCCAGCGCAATCGCCCCGCCATTCACGTTCACCTTGGAGGTATCCCAGCCCAGATCCTTGTTCACCGCGCAGGCCTGCGCCGCGAACGCCTCGTTCGCCTCGATCAGATCCAGATCGCCCACGGACCACCCCGCCCGCTGCAAAGCCTTGCGGCTCGCCGGAATAGGGCCAGTGCCCATCACCGCGGGATCGACGCCAGCCGTCGCAAAACTCGCGATCCGCGCCAGCGGAACCAAGCCCCGCCGCTGCGCCTCGTCCGCGCTCATCAGCACAAGGGCCGCCGCCCCATCGTTGATGCCGCTGGCATTGCCCGCCGTTACCGTGCCTTCTTTGCTGAACGCCGGCTTCAATTTGCCCATCGCCGCCATGTCGCTCTCGTGGCGGATGTACTCGTCGGTATCGACCACCGTGTCGCCCTTGCGACCCTTCACGGTCACCGGCGCGATCTCATCCCTGAAACGCCCCGATTTCGAGGCGGCCGAGGCCTTGTTCTGCGACGCCACGGCGAACTCGTCCTGCATCTGTCGGGTGATCTGGTATTTTTGCGCCACGTTCTCGGCGGTGGTGCCCATGTGGTAGCCGTGGAAGGCGTCCCACAGCCCGTCCTTCAACATCGTATCGGTCAGCTCCATCGCCCCCATCTTCACCCCGCCCCGCAGATAGGCGGCGTGCTGGGCCAGGCTCATGCTCTCCATCCCGCCGGCCGCGACCACGTCGCTCTCCCCCGTGCGTATCTGCTGCGCCGCCAGCGCCACCGCCCGCAGGCCGGAGCCGCAGACTTGGTTGATGCCGAACGCGGTTTTTTCGTCCGGCACGCCGGCCGCCCGCGCCGCCTGGCGGGCCGGGTTCTGCCCTCCTGCGGCCGCCAGCACGTGCCCCAGGATCACCTCGTCCACATCGCCCGGCTCCACCCCCGCGCGCTCCATCGCCGCGCGCAGGGCCACCGCCCCCAGCTCATGCGCCGGCACGGTCGCGAACGCGCCGGAAAAACTGCCGACCGGGGTCCTGGCCGCCGAAACGATGACAACTTGCACGTGATCCTCCTTTAGGTGTTTTCCGATAGATAAGCCGCGCGCGGGCGCGGACCTAGGGGGAGCCGTGGATTCTCAACTATCGGACCTGGACGCGACCGGACTGGCCGAGCTGGTCGCCCGCGGCAAAATCTCCGCCACCGAGCTGCTGGACGCGGCCATCGCCCGCACCGACGAGACCGCCGCCACGCTCAACGCCGTCCCCATCCGCTTCGATGACGCGGCCCGCGCCCAGATCGCCGCCGCAGGCGGCCGCCCCGCCGGCCCGTTCGGCGGCGTGCCCTTTCTGCTGAAGGACATCGGCCAGGAATTCGCAGGCCAGCCCCACACGCGTGGCGCCCGCGCCTTCGCCGGCCACCGCGCCACCGAGCACAGCGCTTTCACCAGACGCTGCCTGGACGCCGGCCTCGTCATCTACGGCCGCACCGCCACCCCCGAACTCGGCCTGCGCGCCATCACCGAAAGCAAACTCCACGGCCCCACCCGCAACCCGCTCGACACCAGCCGCACCCCGGGCGGCTCCTCCGGCGGATCGGCGGCGGCGGTCGCCGGTGGCCTGGTGCCGATGGCCGGCGCCAACGATGGCGGCGGCTCCATCCGCATCCCCGCCAGCTACTGCGGATTGTTTGGCCTAAAACCCTCCACCGGACGTATTTCGTGGGGACCGCAGTCCGGCCAGATCTGGGAGGGCGCCTCCTCCAACGGCGTCCTCACCCGCACGGTCCGCGACACGGCAAGAATGCTCGACGTGCTGTGCGGCCCCGAACCCGGCGATTTCTACACACTTTCTCCGCCCGAACGCCCGTACGCCACGGAGGTGGAAATCCCTCCCGGCCGCCTGCGCATCGGCTTTTCCACCGCCTCCCCCATCGGCACCCCGGTCCACCCATCCTGCGTGCAAGCGGTCGAGAACGCCGCCAGCCTGCTGGACCGCCTGGGCCACGCGGTCGAACCCGCCGCCCCCGAGATCGACGGCCAGGCCGTCGCCGACTGCTACATCACCCTCTATCTCGGCCAGGTCGCCGCCGAAATCGCGGCCGCAAGCGCCCACCCCGCCGACTTCGAACCCGAGACCGCCATCCTCGCCGAACTCGGCCGTGCTCTCCCGGCCGGCGCCTACGTCCAACGCCACTTGCACTGGAACACCTTCGCCCGCGCCCTGGCCCGCTTCCACCAGCACTACGACCTGCTGCTGACCCCCACCGTTGCCGCGCCACCCCCATTTATCGGCGCCACGGCTACCCCACCCGGCCAGCTCCGCCTGCTCGAGGGTTTTCGCAGACTGCGCGCCGGCAGCTTCATGCTCCGCCTCGGCCTGCTGGAGCGCATGTCCCGCGAAGCCCTGTCGCCCACTCCCTTCACCCAGCTTGCCAATCTCACCCATGTTCCGGCCATGTCCGTCCCGGCCGGCCGCGCCCCCGCCGAGCCAGGCGGGCCAGCACTGCCCCTGGGCGTGCAGTTCGTCGGCGCCCACGGCTCGGAAGGCGTCATGCTGAGATTGGCGGCGCAGTTGGAAATGGAGGTGCCCTGGACTCCGGCGTAGCGTGGTTGCGGCGAAGCGCAACCCACGTCCCAGATCCCGGCCCACGCACGGAGGCTTGCGCTGAAACCCGCTCCTGCAATGTATGTAGGATGACGGCGAAATACCCCGACCCCCAACAGCGCGCCAAACTGCTGACCGCCGAACGCAACCGCAAGATGGCCGCCTCCGCCCACGCCTACGTGCGCGGCAGCACGGCCAAATTCTACGAGTGGCTGGGCGGCGCGCATGCCACCCTGCCGCAGGGGCCTACGGTCTGGATTTGCGGCGACTGCCACGTCGGCAATCTCGGCCCCGTCGCCAGTGCCCACGGCGCGCTGGCCGTCCAGATTCGTGACCTGGACCAGACGGTGATCGGCAACCCCGCCCACGACCTGGTGCGCCTCGCCCTCTCGCTCGCCATGGCCGCCCGTGGCTCCGACCTGCCGGGTGTGACCACCGCGCACATCCTGGAGCAGATGATCGACGGCTACGAGGCGAGCTTCACCCCCGAACAGGAGGCCTGCGACGACCAGGTGCCGCAAACCGTCAAGCTGGTGATGCGCGAGGCGGCACGGCGCTCCTGGGAACACCTCGCCGACGAGCGCATCGAGGGCACCGAACCGGTCATCCCGCTCGGCAAGCGTTTCTGGCCACTCGCCGAGGAAGAGCGCGCGGCACTGGAGAAAATGTTTTCCAGCGAGGCAGTCAGGCGGCTGGCCACCTCGTTGCGCGCGCGTGACGACGATGCCCCGGTGCGCATGATTGATGCCGCCTACTGGCGCAAAGGCTGCAGCTCCCTCGGCCGGCTCCGCTACGCCGTCCTCCTCGGCGTGGACAAGGGCCGCGCCGAACGCCACTGCCTGATGGACGTCAAGGAAGCGGTGGCCGCCGCCGCCCCGCGCGCCGGGCTCGCCGATATGCCGCGCGACAACGCCGAACGCGTCGTCACCGGCGCCCGCCACCTCTCCCCCCATCTGGGCGGCCGCATGCTCGCCGACCGCCTGCTGGACAGCGCGGTCTTCGTCCGCGAGCTGCTGCCCCAGGACCTCAAACTCGAAATCGAACACCTCACCCAGCGCGAGGCGATGTCCGTCGCCCACTACCTCGCCGCAATCGTCGGCCGCGCCCACGCCCGCCAAATGAACGGTGCAGAACGCCGCGCCTGGCTCCTCGACCTCAAACGCAACCGCAGCAAGTCGCTCGATGCGCCATCGTGGTTGTGGAACAGCGTGGTCGAACTCGTCGGCACGCACGAGGCGGCGTATCTGCAGCACTGCCGCAGATACGCCCTGGCCGAAGCCGCTTGATCGCCGGACCAAGCTCTAGCAGCCTGCTGGCTCATGGTTTTGGCGAGCAGCGTTATCCGACCGAACGACTCCGTTCGATCGGATGATGCTTCAGTGCAGCTTCGGCTTCGTGACAGCGTTCATTTCGAGGCTCACGGCCGTTTGCGCGAATAGCCGGCCGTGAACGGACGCTCCGGTCTTCATCGCAATCGACGTCTTCGAAAGCACAACGCCCTCGAACGCCGCCGTCGACCCGATCGTGACTGAACCTGCGACTTGCCAGTATATGTTCTGCGGCAATGCGCCGCCGCTCAAGATGACTTTCTGGGCGGCTGCCATATCGACGTCCTGCGCCACCTGGAAGATCCAGATATCGGTTGGTCCGCCTTGCAGTGTCACGTTCGTGGGGATCAAGAGCCCTGAACTCCAGCTGTACACGCCGGGCGGGATGGTCAGCCCGCCGATGTTCCCGGCCCCCAACTCTTTCACCGTCGCCAACCGGTGTGCGGCGTTCGTGTAGGCTTTCTGCATGTCCGCGACCGCCACGCCGAGCTTCTGTGGAGCGATCGTGCTGCACGGCGCCGGGCCATTGGCGTCAATGGAGAACACATGGCCGGTGACTTCGCTGCAGGTGAGCAGATCGGCAGCCCCGGTAATCGGGCTCGTGCCGACGTTGCCCTTGACCTTCGAGGCCGCCACATCGGTGATGCCCGTCTGGCTCAGGATGACGTAAGCGCCAGCCGAACCGAGTTTGACGGGTTTGATGGGAGCTGCCTGGGCGATCGTCCCAAGAGCGACGGCTCCGTAGAAAAAGCTCGACAGTATGTATTTCATTGACGTGTTCCGCTCGTCTTTCGCGATCTGGTCGCACGATACGCAGGCGTTATTGTTTTGAGACACGATCTGGTCCTCCGGTCGAAGCAAGCTGTTTCGGGTCACGTGATGCAAACATGGTGGAGAGGTTTACTCCCCACCATGCCGCGAATTCAGTGGAGTTTCGGCTTGACGACCGTGTTCATCTGAAGACTGACCGCCGTCTGCGACAGCAGCCGGCCATTGATGGTCGCGCCGGTCTGCATTGAAACCGATGTCTTCGAGAGGATTGTCCCCTCGAACTGCGCTGTTGTTCCGATCGTGACAGCGCCCGCTACCTGCCAGAATACATTCCGCGACACTGCGCCTCCCTGCAGGTTGATATGCGTCGCCGGCGCGACGTTCAGGTCCTGGGCCACCTGGAAAATCCAGATGGAATGTGCATCGCCTTGAAGAGTGATGCTCGAAGGCACGGAAACGCTTGAACTCCAGTTGTAGACGGCCGGGGCGAGGGTCAGTCCGCCGATCTCTCCATGGTTGAGTTCCTTGATCGTCGAGATCCGGCCTGCGGCGTCCGTGTAAGCAGTCTGCATGTCAGATATCGCAACGCCGAGTTTGGCTGGGTTGGCGATATTGCAGGGGGCCGGCCCGGCCGCATCTACGGAATAGACCTTTCCGGTAATCTCGGTGCAGCTCAGGTGGTCGGCTGCCCCCGTGATCGGGCTCACGCCGACATTTCCGCTCACGCTTGAAGCGGATACGTCCGTCACACCTGTTTCAGTGAGGATCACATATGATCCTGCCGAGCGCAGCTTCACTGGCTTGGTACGGGCGGCATATGCGGAAGACCCCGTTGCGGCGCTCACGAGCATGCAAGCCAAGAGAAGAGTGGTACGGCGAACGGTCAAATTATTTCGCCGCGCTGTATGATGCAGACGCCCTCCGGACGAGCATGTGTGGATATGGTCCGCCGACAATACTAAACGTGTCATGACTGCCCCCTTTTGCCGCAACTGAACGTTGCGTCAACAAATCGTATCAGCCTGCGAAAAACCTACGTCAAGTTTATTGCGTGTTCTTTTACAACACGTAATGGTTACTACTAGGGTTTGACTGTTTTTTCGGGGGGCCTCAAAGAAAAACCCACAAACCTTTTTCTTTTAACTACAGCCCCTAACGCCCCATCGGCCAGAGTGGCCCAAGGCGGCCTAAAGCATCATCCGACCGAACGGAACCGTTCGGTCGGATGAAGATGCTCGCCAAACAATAAGCTAG